>NZ_JBLWFT010000001.1:0-1089733 GCF_048323695.1 Aquisalimonas sp. APHAB1-3
CAGGTCAAAGAGAGGGCCGGGGGCTGAATCTACGTCACAGAGTCAACGCTCTTCGGGTGGACTCGAGCTCACCCGGCCCTTGTGTGGTCGTCCTCTTCCACACAACCGATAAGATACAAGGGTGGACGTTCACGTCCACCACAGGTTGTGTCGGTACTACGGAGGAGCGGCTTCAGCCGCGATCGGTTCCGTCGAGCAGGTACTCTTCGGGCGTGAAGGCGGGCACTGGCGAGCCGGAGAAATCCCGTACGTTCCGTGTGACGATCGCTTCGCATTGCACCGTCTTCGCCGCAGCAGCGACAACGGCGTCCTCGAAATCCTCCCATGCAAGCGACCGTGCGCGAATCTGTTCTGTGCGGCCCACCGAGGCGACGTCGAAACGCGCCAGTATCCAGTCGACGACCTGGGATGCCGTTGTCTGGTTCTGATACCGCTGGACAAGGAAGTGAATCGTGGTAATTGCGTGTGCGGGAAGAGCCGCCAGAGTGCGCTTCCGGACGACCCGGTCAATCACGGCTGCCGATGCCCGGTAGTGAGGTTCCCGCTGCTGGATGACGTCCAGAATGACGTTGGTATCGATCAGTATCATCGATGCTTACGGTCCAGGTGATCGCGATGCGCTGCCTCGGCGTCTACATCTGGGGGGACGAGGCCGGTGATGAACTCCAGCTCCGGGGAGGGTGCGCTTTCTTCCAGCGCCCGCATACGGCGTAGATAGCGATCAATCACCTCGGTGACTGTCAGCCCGTGGGCCTTGGCGTACGTCTTCGCGAACTCGACGTCCCGCCGTGGCAAGCGAACGGTCAATTTGGTGGTCTCGTTGTCCATGGCAGCCCTCGTTAATACGGCTAATTGAGTGAAAATGTACGGCATCAGCGGTATTGGATCGACCACCACGACGCTTTGCGATACAGGTCCGACTCCCTCCGCCGATAACCGTTACGTTAACGCCTTTCAGGGTCCTCTCGGAGTAACGGTATGCATCTGGCCATCGTGGTAACTATCTATAGTGCTTCGCTGCCACTATGGCTATTGGTGTGGTGGGCCGTGGACGGCTATGCGCTGTTCCGGCGCGCTCCGCTGTTGTGGCTGCCGTTCGGATTCGGTGTGTTCTATCTGGTGGGCAATCTGGTCATGGTGCTGGTGTTTGGCGCAGATACCGGATCGGCGGAATACGAGGAAAGTCGGTTCCAGTTCATCGGTGAGCGGGCAATGATTGCGGTGCAGGCGACGGCGTCGGTGCTGATTGTCGCCACCTTGGTCTACGGGCTAACCATCCGCAAAGTGCCGGTGGATTTCATTCGCTTCATGGTTTATTCGTTCGTGGCACTGCTTGGCCTGATGGCACCGATCATCTGGATACCGGAGGGGTCGGCCACGGGCCTGTTCACGCTGCGGCACTTCCAGACCGTGGCGCTGACGTTCGGGCTGTTCCTGTGCGTGGGTGGGATCGTGATTCTGCTGCGCGACCTGTTAGCCCATGGCGATGCGCGGATCAGCTTCGAGGAGCCCTCCGGGTTCGCCACCGGCAGCCCCGCATCCGACCCGGAGCGCGCGCGGCGGGATGAATGATTGAATGGGGCGTGCGGACCGGCGCGTGGGTTTTGGTGGACCTGAAGGTCCACCCTACGCCTCCTACGTCTCCCTCCCGCACGGATCATACGCCGAGCCGTAGGGTGGACGTTCACGTCCACCATCATGCCTGCGCCAGGTCCAGGCGAAAGCACGTTTCCATTGTGAGTATGTCGGTGCGGGAAAATCCCAGCGCGCGCGCCCTGGATTCCCAGCCGCTGACGGTTTCCGCGACGGTGTCGATGATTGCGTCTGCGGCGCGCGCGGTGAGGGCGTAGTACTCACTGGTTTGGCGCAAGGCATGAAGGCTCGGCGCCGTGCTGATCTCGTCGAGTGCCAGGGCGTGCTCCGGTGCGTCCGGGTTCGGGTTGACGTCGAATGCAGGAGCAAGCGCGAGACCGTTAGGGGTAACCAGGAATCCGTGGTTGCGCAGATGGTCGTCGGTGTTGCTGATGAGCACGTTGAATGCGGCTCTGCGAAAGAGTTCATGCAGGTCGGATTCGATGCGCTGAGGCGCACCCTGTGTCTGGATAATTTGTGCGATTTCCGCATATGACGCGGGTTCTGGATCGTTATCTTGCCGCTCCAGCAGCGTCATTGCCGATGCATAGGGGATTCGCTCGGCGGCGTTGCGATCAAACCGCTCAACGCAAAACGTACGAAAGCGGTGCCCGGGGACGTCCTGCAGGGTCGCGTGCGGTACGGTGATGCCGGCCGTCACCGCGAGTTCGTGTGCGAGATATTCCCAGCCGCCCATGTCTGCTGCATCGGATTTTGAGGGGAACTTGGCGATCCAGTAGGCGCCGTTGTCTGCCCGGAAGTTGGCTTTCGGGCGAGCGCCGCCCAGTGAAGCGCCCGGTGCGACCAGGACCGCGAGCCAGCGCCGGAGCGCGTCGAGATCGTCTACCGAGTCGTCAGACGCTGCGTAGGCGATGCTGGCCAATTCTCTGAGTTCAGTGATCGGCGGCACTGGTAGAGGGTCGTTGGCGACGAACTGGTGGCCATCAGACAGGCGCAGGGCACCCTGACGGGTTTCGTCCTGCACGCTTGCGAGAATATCCAGCTCACTGAGTCGCCGTGGTTTCCGCCCCTCATCACGCGCCCGTAGCGCTTCCCGGCGTTTGATGAGTGTGCGGCCCCAGCGGTCCGGTGCCATGTCCTCGAACACGCCAAAGGTTTGGCGTCGTCCGCGGGGGTACTGCATCCCATCGACGAGCGGGAGCTGTGGGTCGATGGGGAATGCGTCATGCTGGGCGAGGTGCTCGGGCGAGTACGCGAAGCCGAGCCTGCCCCGTGTTTCGCGCAGCGTGCCGACGCGTGCCGCGTTGAGGACGACGTCCAGTTGATCGGCTTCGCTCATGATGACCGCCCCCTGGATTTCATGCCCGCGTCCTGAAGGTCTCGTCCGAGCCTGTCATCGGACGCGATCAGATCGAGGTCACCTTCAAGGCCGTAAACCGCGAGGATGCGCAGGTACACACCCATGCTAATCGCGGCGCTGCCTTTTTCCGCACGGTAGAGCGTAGTGCGCGAGATTCTTGCGCGGGCCGCGACGAGTTCCGTCGAGAAACGACGCCGTTGCCGTGCCAGACGTAGTCGCTCGCCCAGACGCTCAAGGATGCGTTGGTCCGACGGAAACATGACTGGTGGTTTGCTTGGCATGGGATGGTTGCCCATTGAATGTGTTTCGCATAATAAACATTAGGTTGTTTTTTGTCTATTATGAGAAACATTCGTGTCTGCAAGGGTTAGGCGTGATTGGGGGTTAAGGGGCGTCCAAGGAACTCAGAGCGTACGCCCGGTGACTGCCTCGCAGACGTGCGTATACCCGATGCGCTCCTGCTCGAGACGGATTCGCTCGCCGATTGTGTTTTCCCGCAGGGCGGTGAACAGGGTGTGTTCCTCCGGCGTGAGGTGAAGGAGCTCCCCGGTGAATCGTTGATGGGTGGCTTCCTCGCCCCAGAGTCCGTGGTGGGTGTCGAGGGTCTCCCGGTCCATGAGCAGGGAGCGGGTGTGCGTTACGTGCTGGCGCAGGCGGCTGAGCATGGCGAAGCCATGGGTGTCGATATCACCCCAGTAGTGAACGGCAGCCTCGTGGAGCCAGGGAATGTCCGCGAGCCGATCCAGACCGTAGCCCAGGCCGAAAATCACCAGGCCGCCGGGGCAATCGGGAAAGGCGAGGCCGTTGATCTCGTTTTCCGTGATGAAGACGTGCCGGACCGGCGGCCGCCAGGCCGCCAGCTCCTCCACGGGGACGGTGAGGTCGCTGAACGGCCCGACGTTCAGTGCCGCATCCAGCGCCCGGAAGCGCACCAGAACGGGCTTGTCGCGCAGGCCGTACCGCTGCTCGAACCGTGCCGCGCCGGTGGCCGTCGCGTCGATGGCCGCCTCCGGCAGTACCTGATCCAGCAGTTCGCCCAGGAGCTTGCGGCGATTGCCGATGAACTTGGTGTCCACACCGGGGATGTCGAGCTGGCGGAGGTAGACGCCCGGGCGTGGATGGGCGGTGAAGTGGTCCAGGATGGCGAGGATGCCCGGCCACTCGTCGGCGCGCTCCAGCGCAGTCAGTGGTCGGCGCGCGAGCCAGTCCTTCAGTGCGGGGTGTCGCCGGAGCGTCTCGCGGGCGAGTTCCTGGAACCGCGCTAGCTCCCGGGTGCGGCCGATCAGCCGCAGGCCGTCGGCCTCGGTGGGCACGGTGATGCCAGCGGGCAGGTCGTTGCTGCCGTGCACGCGGTGGTTCACGCGCTCCCAGGTGATGTCGTAGCCAAGTCCCCGTTGCTCGCGGCTGCCGTCGCGCAGGGTGCGCACCCAGTCGCGGACCTCCATGAAGCGATCAGCAATGTCCTTGGCACCGGGGCGCTTCAGGCGGAGTTCCCGCGGGAATAGCGGCTCGCCGGTGACGTGAGAGGCCAGCCAGTCGCCCTTGTCCCACAGCCGCTGGAGTTGTTGGCGGATGGCGTCAGGTGTCGTCCAGGATGGCTGCATGGCTCAGAGCGTGTAAGGAATACGAATGCCTGGATGCGTTGCCTCGAAGTCCTTGGTGTTGCGCGTCACCAGCAAGGCATTCTGTGTTTCCGCGCTCGCCTGAATGATGGCATCGGGGAGGCGGATGCGGTTCTGCTGTTGTCGAAGGGTGATGGCCTTTTCAGCGATGCTGCCGTCGAGCTCGATGACCTGGAACCCGGCGAGGAAACCACGAATCACGTGTTCCTCGTTTTCATCCTTGGCGCCGACGAGCACTTCCATCCAAGTGACAATACTGATGGCACGGCTCTGGTGACGCCCGAGTTCGATGCGCGCTTCGTCGATGCCGTTGAGGTAATCAATGAGTATATTGGTATCGAATAAAGCCTTCATCGTTCCCACTCGTCCCTGAGTGCGTCTTGATACGCCAGCCCATCTGCCCGGTCGCTCCAGATACCAAACGCCGTGGTGTCGATGGGCCCCTTTGATTGTGCCTCGAGGTAGGACCGAACGGCGCGGCGAATGGCCTCGGCCTGGGATATGCGCTCACGCTTGGCCATGGCCTTGATTGCTCCGAGATCTTTGTCCGGAATATCGATAACCGTTCGCATAGCTTCGCCCTACACATGATGTCAGATGATGACATCATGTGTTAGGCGCCTGTGCAAGTAAAGCCGGCACAGGCACCCGTAGGGTGGACCTTCAGGTCCACCGCGCCGAGGGTAACTCCGGCCACCCTGGTTTACGTGTTACCTGCGAGCCGACGCCAGGCGTCTTTCTCCGCGTGATATTCCTCGATGGTGAGATTGCGCAGCAGCGATTCACTGTTGTCGTTGCTGTGCACGAAGCCGACGCTTGCCACAAACGGCTCGATGATGTGGATCTTCTGCAGTGGGGTGACGATGAGGAGCTGGAGGTTGAGCCGCTTGAACAGCTCCAGTCCGTAGCGGGCGGAGTCGTCGGAGCCGCGGCCGAAGGCTTCGTCGATGACCACGAAGCGAAACGAACGTGAACGCTCTTCCCCCCACTCCAGGCCAAACTGGTAGGCGAGGCTGGCGGCGAGGACGGTGTAGGCGAGCTTCTCCTTCTGCCCGCCGGACTTGCCGCCGGAGTCGGCGTAGTGTTCGTATTCGCTGTCGTCCTCGCGCCAGCGCTCGGAAGCGGAGAAGGCGAACCAGTTGCGCACGTCGGTAACCTTGCGCGTCCAGCGCTGGTCGGCATCGGTGGTGCCTTCACGACCGCGGAAGCGCTCGATGATGGCTTTCACCTGCAGGAACTTCGCCTCGGAGTACTGTTCGTCATCGGAGCCGGTGATGGCGCCCTCCGTGCAGGCGCGGAGCTCCTGCTGGAAATCGCGGATGTCGGCGTCGGTGGCCGGCTCGGCCAGCAGTTTGATGTAGCGGCCGCGGTTGTACTCGATCTCGTGCAGGGAGCGGTTGATGGTGTCGATGCGCTCGCGGATCGCCTGGCGCTGGCGGTGCAGCTCGCTCTGAAAAGCGGCCACCTCGCGGATGGTGTTCTCGTTCAGCAGGTCCTTGAAGCGCGCTTCGAAGCGGGGCAGGTCGTCGCCCTGGAGCTGCTCCAGCATGGCCCGGTAGTCGCCGGCGGCGTCCACGCTCACGTCCACCTCGCGGGTCTCCAGCGGCCAGGCGTTCTGGAAGCCGCGCATGGCGTCGATGATGCGATCACGCAGGGTCTTGAGGCGTGACTCGCGGGTGTCAATGCGCTTCTGCAACCACTCGCGCATCTCCCGCTCGCGGTTGTCGCAGGACTCCACGGTGAGGGTGTGCTCGCCCAGAGCCTCGTAGCGCATCGCCGCGAGCTTCGGGAAGTAGTGGGACTGGGCGTCCTCCGGGGTGGCGGCGAGCAGGGTGTTGCACTCGGTGCGCTGCTGCTCGGCTTCCTCGCGCCGGTGCTCGGCCTTGCTGTGCTCGCGGTTAGCCTCGGTAATGGCTTCGTCGGTAGTGGTCTGCTCCTTCTCCAGTTCCGCGAGCTGCTGCTCCAGGGTGCGCAGGATGTCGGACTGTTCCTGGAGGCTGCGGTATTCGGCGTCCAGCCGGTGGATCTCCTCGGCCGAGGGCTGCCAGTCGATCTGGCGGAAGTCCGTGTAGTGGGCCAGCGCGTTGATGCGGTCGCGTTGCTCCTGCAGGGAGTCTTCCTCCTGCTGCAGGGTGGCGATGCGCTCTCCGGCTTCCTGCATGCGTCGGGCCAGGCCCTCGGCCTCGTGCTCCAGGGCGGCGATCTTGGCCTCGTTGCTCCAGCCGAGCACGAAGCGGGAGCGGTCGTCGATGCGGTGGCGGTCGTCCTTTTCGTGGCGCTCGCCGCCGGCCTTGATCTGCCCGGCCCGGGTCAGGGCGTGGGTCTCGCGCCGGAACTGCTGCAGGTCGGTGCAGCAGGCATAGTCGAACCGGCGCGCCAGTTCCCGCTCCAGCCAGCCGTAGTAGGCGGACTCCGGCCGGATGGCCAGCTTGCGCACCAGCGAGTCCGGCCGCAGGTCCGGTGCGGCCGACTGCTTCGGCTCACGCACGCGGAAGTACACCAGGCGCCCGCGCAGGTGGGTGCGCTCCACCCAGTCGGCCACGTTGCGGTACTGGCTGTCGGGCACCAGCAGCGACAGGCCGAAGTTGTGCAGCACCCGTTCGATGGCGCCTTCCCAGTCGCGTTCGTCGTCGCGGACTTGGATGAGTTCGCCGACGAAGGGGATGTCGTCGGCGCCCAGCTCCAGGGCCTCGCACAGGCGCTCGCGAATAGTGAGCATGTTGGCCGGGATGTTGGAGCGGCGCTGGCGCAGGGAGGCCAGCTCGGTGTCGATCTCCTCGTGCTGGGTTTTCAGGGTGCGCAGGTCGACGCTGGCCTCGGTGATGGCGTTCTGCAGCTCGGTTCGACGGGACTCAGTGCGCTCCAGGGCAGTATCCAGCGCTTGGCGGTTGGCCGCGAAGGTACCGCTGTCGGTGGCGTCTGGCAGCTCCAGGGCGTGGGCCAGCTCCCGGTAGCGCTCGGCTTGGCGCTGGCGGTCGTCCCGCTCGCCGCGTTTGCGTTCGAGCTCTGCCTTGATGCGCTCGAGCCGGTCGCCGCCGTTGTCGGCGATGGCCTGCTTGAGTTCATCTCGCCGGGCGCGCTGCTCCCGGCGTTGTTCGTCGAGGCTGTCGATGCGGTGATTCAGCCGGGCGAGGGTCTGCTGCAGGTTCTCCAGACGCTTGTCCAGCAGTTCGCGCTTGAGGCTGGCGAACCAGGGGCGCAGGGCCTCGCGGCAGCCCTTGAGTGCGTCGATGTCGGCGGCCACGGTGGCGTGCTCGTCGGTGTCCGCGACCAGCGGCTGCAGGGCCTGGATCTGCGCCTTGGCCTTGAGCACGGCCTCGTGGGCGCGATTGAGGTCATCGAAATGGTCGATGAGGGCGCGGATGCGTTCGGCCACTGGAAAGGCCTCGAGCATGTGGCTGCGCACGAACTCGGTGAGGTTGCCCACGGACTTCATGGACACGGTCTGGTTGAACAGCTCCAGGGCCTGCTCGGAGTCGATGCCGAAGCGCCGACGGAAGGCGCCGCCGTAGGGTGGGAACGTGTCGAACAGCTCCACGTTGGGCATCTGCCGCAACCGCTTGCGCAGGTTGGCGAGATCGCTGCCGAAGCCGGCGAAGTGCTCGGTGATGGCGAGCGGTTGGTCGGCGACCACATAGAAGCGCTCTGGCTGACCCTGCGTGTCCCGGAAATGGAACACCTGGGCCAGAGTGACGTTGAGATCGAAGCCCTCATTGTAGAAGTGCGCCAGGATCACCGAGTAGCTGTTGTGGTCGCGCAAGGCGACGGAGCGGCTGGCGGCGGAGTCTTCACCGCGTTGGGACTTGTAGTGGCCCAGCACGTACGAGCGCAGGCTGCGCTCCTTCGCCTCGGCACCGGCGGCCTTGTTGTAGGTGATGCGCTGGGCGGGCACCAGCAGGGTGGTGATGGCGTCCACCAGGGTGGATTTACCGGAGCCGATGTCGCCGGTGAGCAGGCTGTTCTCGCCCTCGGGCTGGATGCTCCACACCCGGTCGTGGAACGTGCCCCAGTTGTAGACCTCCATGCGCTGCAGCCGGAACCCGGTGCGGGCGGTGTCGGTGGCGAAGTCGAGGGATTGGAGTTCCATTACGTGTCCCGTTTTACCGCGTGCACCGGGTCTCTGAGGATGACGGGCGCAGATTGGATGTGGTCAGAGTACAACGGGCCGTGTAGGCCGGTCATCAGTGGTTATCCCTTTCTTCCGCATGCCCACGATACTCACCCAGCCGCGCATCCAGTTCCGACAGCCACTGGGCGTCCACGAACGACTTCAGAATCCGCCGCACCTCGAACTGCCCCTCCTGGCCACGCAGGCGGCGGAGAAAGCCGAGTTCCACCACGCGATTGATGTCGCTGTCGATGCGATTGGTGAGCTTCACTTCGTTGGCCGTATCCGGCAGGAACACGCGCACCAGGTCCACGATGGCGTCGCGGTGGAGGATGAGCCTGGGGTCGCCGCCGGTGGCGTCGTGTTCGGCGAGCTTTTTGCGCAACAGCGCCAGCAGCAGGCTGACCGGGTAGCTCAGTTGCCGCCGCGGGACCAGGCGGGGGAGTTCGGGCTCGTCCTCCCGGGGCTCGCGGTGGCGCAGGAAGGCGTAGCCCTCAGCTTCGTCGAGCATGAGCTCAAGCCCCAACACGCTCACGTGGTCGCGCACGCGCGCCTGGTGATCTAGCATGGCCTGCCAGTATTGCGGGTGCTGGTCCTGGTAGAGCACGCCCTTGAACAGCGTGATGAGCATGGGCGAGAAGCGGTTGTCTGCTGCGGTCTCCGTCATGGTACTGCACTCCGTGTGAAGATCACCAGGGGCACCCGGGCGCGGCGCAGGGTGCCTTCGCTGTCCAGCCACTCCACGGCCTGTTCGCGACCTTCCTGAATGGTGGCTGCGGCGTCGTCGGTGGCGACGCTGATGTAGGTGACCAGCTCGGCCAGGCCCTGCTCGAGCGGGTAAGCGTCCACCAGGTCGGCCAGGCTGATCTGGTCCTGAGTCTGTAGGGCGTGGCGGATTTGGCCGCGCAGGCGGTCTCGGTCCACGTAGGCCTGCTCGAACAGGGCGTCGGTGGCCACCGTCTCTTCGCCGGCCAGCAGCGTTTCAGACTGGATCACCGGCTTGATCGGCGGGGTGAACAGCCGTCGCTCCATGGCCAGCTCCGCCTGCGGTGCAGGTTCGTCGACGGGCATGGTGAGGTCCGGCATGTCCTCGCGCACGGCCAGGGCGTGCTGTTCCACCTCGCGGATGAGCGTCATGATGCGACGATCCTCCAGCCACGCCTGGTCGTCCAGGTAGCGGCGCAACTGCTCGGACAGCCGCGCCACGGTGCGCTGGGTGCTTTCGCCGGCGGCAAGCCAGTCGTAGTGTATGCGGCGCAGGCGCGCGTCCGGTTCCAGTTCGGCAACGGGCTCCAGCCCGAGGGAGCGTTCCAGCAGCTCGGTGAACTCCTCCTGCTGCGCCGGGGACATGAGGAAATCCCAGAAGGCCCGGAAGCTGCGGCCCTGGTCGGAGTCGGTGATGGCGTCGCGCTCGCCGAGCACCTCCGCGAGGATGTCGCCCTTGTTGCCCTCCCAGGTGGTTATGCGCTCGCGCACCTGGCGGTCCAGCTCGCGGAAATTCTGCTCCACCTGGCGGAAGTCGCCCAGCAGGCCGCGGGCGGTGGATTCCATTTGCAGGAAGCGCTCCCGGAGCTGAGTGTCGTCCATGAAGGCCATGTGCCCGGCGCGGATCTCGTCGATCTCCGCGTCGATGGCGTCGCGCTTTGTCTCCAGATCCCGGATGCGGGCCTCCGGGTCGGTTTCGGCACCCTGGACGATCTGGTGCAGAAGGTCGAAGACCAGTTTGAGCCGTGATTCGGCACCGATGAACGCTTGCTGCTCCAGCCCGGCGATCCACTGGATGGCGCGTTCCGTGGCTGGGGTGAGGTCGTAGTGGGGTTCATCGCTGTTGGCCGGGAAGTATTTCCGCAGCCAGGCGCGGTCGTCGCCGGACCAGTCGCTAAGGTACTCCAGCGCGGGTTTGGGGAACGCGTCCTCGCCCAGTTCGTCGCGAAGCCGGAACAGGGTGTCGTCGAGCCGTGTAGCCACGTCCTGCTCCGGCAGGCTGCGCACGTTGGGCACGATGAAGCTCTGATAGAGGAAACCGATGATCAGCGGCGCGTGGTCGGCCAGTAGCAGTCGCCAGGCGGGGTGTTTGCGGCGCAGGGTTTCAAGGTACGCGTAGTCCAAGATGTGACGGCTCACGCGGCTTCGGGTTCGTGGTGTACGGTAGGGTGAACCCTCATGGGTTGCAACAGGGTGGCGGGCGTCCGCGCCGCTCCACCGCCCGTTTGCTTGAGCTGCACGAGCAGGTGACTGAGGAAACCTTGCTGAACCCTGATGCAGCCGGGCGGCCGCCGCGTCCTCAGGAGCCGAAGGTAACCGTGCAGGATCACGTGTCGGGCCGGGTAGTACATCATCCGCCCGCGGCGCATCCATACACCGACCCGTAGGGTGGACGTTCACGTCCACCATCACACCCGCAAACACCTCGCAGCCAAAAAAAACGGCGGGCCACCCGGCCCGCCGCTCTCTCGTGTCGCCTTTCCGGTAACGCCTTAAAGCTTCCCGGTGAGCTCCATGAACTCGTGGAGGATGTCGCCGACGCGGCCGGAGTATTCCGGATCGTCCTCGGAGACTTCGTCCACGACGTCCATGGTGTGTCGGCGCATCTCGCTGATGACTTCGTCGTCCATGTGGATGATCTCGCCGTCGTACTCGTCCACGAACTCCTGCATGAGCTGGAAGTCCTGGTGGCGGAACTTGGCGCTGGAATCGGCGCTGGTGGCGCGAATGGCATCGTGCATGACGCGCTTGTGGTCTTCGCCCAGCTCGTTCCACTTGTTCATGTTGACGATCACTTCGCCGTTGGTGTGGCTCACCAGGTCCGGCTGCATGATGTAGCTGTTCACTTCCTGCAGGTTCATGCCCCAGCCGGCTGCCACGCCGCCCCAGTGCACGCCGTCGGCGACGCCGGTCTGCAGGGCCTGGTAGAGCTCGCCGCCGTCGATGGCCACGGGCGCGGCGCCCATGCGCTGGAACACCCGTGCCGCCGTGCCGGTGGAGCGGATGTTGAAGCCTTCGAAGTCGGACACGCTCTGGATCGGCTCGCGTGCGTAAATGGCGATGCCGCCGGACGACCACGGGCCCACCTGGTAGACGCCATGGTTGGCGTAGGCTTCACGGATCACGTCCAGCGCACCCATCTCGTAGAAGAAGAAGTGCATCTCCTCGTGGCTCTCGAACGTGGCGAGGTTGCCGTTGAGGTGCCCGGCCACCGGGATCTCGCCGATCCAATACGACGGCCAGGTGAAGGCGCTGTCCAGCGTGCCGCGGCGCACCGCGCGCAGGGTGTCGCCGGTGGACACGACCGAGCCCGGGCGATGGGTCTCGATCTCCAGTTCGCCGTCCGTGGCTTCATAGACGCGGTTGGCCAGCTCCTGGAAAACCGCTTCGTAGTACCAGGTCCCCGTGGGCCAGTGAGTCTGCATCCGCCATTTGAAGCTGTTGTTCGAGGCGATCACCGCCGGCGCGCCAATGGCGGCCGTGGCACCCGCCGTGGCGGCGGCACTGGTCTTGAGAAAATTACGGCGCGACATGGATTTGTCTTGTGTCATTACGGCTTCTCCTCCGGCCTGCGAAGGCAGGCTTGGTTCTATTGAGCGTAAGAAAAACGCCGTTATCAAGCTACTGAGAAGCACGACAATGTCAAGCGTGGCGAGCTGGAGAGTCCAGCGGCCGTGTGGTGGTGGACCTGAAGGTCCACCCTACGACTACTCGCCACCGCCCTCCCATCCGTAGGGTAGACCTTCAGACAGTAGGGTGGACCTTCAGGTCCACCAAGCGGCCTACTGAGTCAAGCGCTGGCGCTTGCCGGGGTCGACACTCACCCTTACTGTAGGATCTACATATGATGAGCGACGGCAGGGAATGGTGAGAGTGACACGGGACGATGCATTGATTGCGCGCCTGAGCAGGGCAATAGCCGGGAGCGACCTGGATGTGGCCTGCGTGTACCTTTACGGAAGCAGGGCCAGAGGAAACGAGCGGTCTGATAGCGACATAGACCTGGCAGTGCTGTTCCGTGACGTACAGCCAGCTCGCCTGGTAAGTCCTCTGAGCGGGTTGGCGGAGAGTGTCGAGCGGGCGACCGGTTTGACGGCGGATGTTATCGATATGGAGCACGCGCCAGTCGACCTGATCCACCGAATCCTCAGGGATGGCCACCTCATCGCAGACTACGCCCCCGCACGCCGGATTGCGTTCGAGGTTAACGCCCGCAACCAGTACTTCGACCTGTTGCCCTACCTTCAGGAATACCGCAAAGGAACTGCTGCGTGACTGATACGGCCCTTCTGCAGAAAAACTCGCGTTCATCGAGACCTGTGTCCGCGAGCTCAGAGAAATCGCCCGGCCGGAGCTTGTGGGTGCGGATCTGCGCGAAACCCGTTTTGTTGAACACACGCTGCAACTGGCGATCCAGGCGGCCCTGGATGCCGCGTCCCACGTCGTTTCATCCAGAAGGCTAGGGGAGCCGGAAACGAATCGCGCATTGTTCTCGCTCTTGCAGCGTCATGGCGTGATCGGTGCCGATCTCGCTCGTTCGCTGAGCGCCATGGCTGGATTCAGGAACATTGTGGTTCACGGTTACCAGGAGGTCGACACGAGGGTCGTGATCGATATCCTTGAGAATCACCTCGACGATTTAATCGCTTTCGTCCATGCGATCCGATCCCAGGCAAGTTGAGAGCCGTAGCCCCAAGCCCGTAGGGTAGACCTTCAGGTCTACCAGGCCACCTCAGGCAGGAATCCGGCCCGGGGCTGGCAGGCCCCGAGCACCCCGGGTCGGATTTGATCAGTACCGGAAGCCGGCGCCGAAGTACATCACGTCGAACTCCATTTCGGCTTCGCCGCCGCCGACGAGGTCGAAGTCTGCAGCGTAGTGGCGGTAGCCGAAATCGGCGTAAAACCGGCCGCGAACGGGAATCTCCACGCCCACATCGAAGTAGGAACCGAATTCAGTGGCCGAACGCGCCGAGTTGTCGGCGCTGGCCCGCACGAGACTGACACCCAGGGAGCCGTAGATGCTGCCGCCACGCAGTGGTAGCTGGATCAAGTCAAACGGCACGTGTAGCCGCGCGGCCAGGTTCGCGCCACCGAAGCTGTCCGACGTCTGATCGGACTCACCGAGCATGTCGAGACCCGCCTTGAGGCTGAAGAAATTATTGAGCCGCTGGCCACCATGCGCCCACGCCGTGAGCTCACCGTCGTTATCCAGTTGCGGCGCGGTGCCGGATGCGTCCTCTAGGTCGACGATGGCGAAGCCGGCGGAGACGAAGTTATCCGCACCCATGGCCCGGTCGCTCAGGTTGAGCCAGCCTGGGTCCCCGTCGTCCGTGCCGGCCAGGGAGTCCAGGTCGATCTCCTGGGCGAGCGTTGCACCGGGCAGGGCCAGGGCGCTGGCCACAAACAGCGTGGTGATGTGCTTTTTCATTTTCATCATGGGTGTATGCCCTTTTCTAGTTAAGATAAACAGGCACAACTTCCCCCCTTTCCGAAATCTTTGGGGTGATTCCGGATTCGCAATTACCGGCGTTTTCCATTGAAGAACGCGATCTGTGCGTGTAGGTGTGTTGTGCCACTTCCCGCGCTACTGAATGTTCTTTTAGCGGCTATTCACTGTCAATTCGCCCGATCCCGGGTTGTGAATGCTCTCTCACAACCGCGACAACGGGGTTGCATTCCGGATGCACCGCGTTCCATGCCGCATTCGTAGGGTAGACCTTCAGGTCTACCACCCAATCCCATCAATTCCCCATCCCCCTTCTTCTCCCGCCACCAACCCCCTACAATCCCCCTGATCCCACGATCCCGGAGCCTCGCCCATGCCGTACCTCACCACCAACGGCTTCCAGTGCTGGTACGACCACCGCGTGGTGGACACCGCTGCGCCGACGGTGGTGTTCTGCAACGGCATCATGAGCACGCTGGAGGGCTGGGACCGGCAGCTTGAAGTCACGGATCGGCTGGGTTACAACGCGCTGCGGTTCGAGTATCGCGGGCAGTGGCGCTCCGAGTTGACGCGGCCGTGGCCGTGGACGTTCGACACCCATGCCGACGATCTGCTCGCGCTGCTGGACGCCCTGGATATCCGCGGCGCCTGTCACGTGGTGGGCACCAGTTACGGCGGTTTCGTGGCCATGCGGTTTGCCGCGCGCCACGCTGCCCGCACCGAGAGCCTGATGGTGCTGACCACCGCCGCCCGTATCCGCCCGCTGCCGCAGCGGATCGTGACCAACTGGCGCGCCTGGGCGGAGGCGGGCGATCTCCACGCCAAGTTCCATGGCATGATCCCGGATCTCTACTCCGAGGGCTTTCTGGCCCGCTTCGGCGAGCGGATCAACGCAGGGATGGAGGCCACACGCGAGGGCGCGGAGGGCCTGGCGGATTTCTGCGAAGGGCAGGTGGCGCTGCACGACACCAGCTTCCGGGAGCTGGTGGACGGCGATGCGTTTGACGCCCTGGGGCGGATCCAGTGCCCCACCCTGGTGGTGGCCGCCGAGGCGGACCGGCTCTACCCGCCGGAGGACAACCGGGCCGTGGCCGACGCCATCCGCGATAGCCAGTTCGTGACTGTCCCTGGTGCCGGGCATGCGCTGGTAGTGGAACGCCCGCGGCTGGTGAACCTGCTCCTTGCCGGCCACCTGACGGTATGAACCAGACCCTGCAATCAACCAACAACAAGGCCGAGCCATGACCGCAACCACCCATGTGATCGACCATCCGCTGGTGCAGCACAAACTGAGCGTGCTGCGCATGAAGGAGACCTCAACCTCCAAGTTCCGCGAGATTCTGCGCGAGACGTCGCTGCTGCTCGGCTACGAGGTCACCCGCGACCTGCGACTGACCACCGTGCGCATCAATACCCCCCTGCAGTCCATGGACGCGCCCATGCTGGACGGCAAGAAGCTGTGCTTCGTGTCGATCCTGCGTGCGGGCGAGGGGCTGCTGGAGGGCATGCTCGATCTGGTGCCATCGGCGCGGGTCGGGCACGTGGGCCTGTACCGTGATCCGAAGACCCTGGAAGCGGTGGAGTATTACTTCAAGATGCCCTCGCATCTGGACGAGCGCGAGGTGATCGTGGTGGACCCGATGCTCGCCACCGGCCACTCCGCCGTCGCCGCGATCACGGGCCTGAAGCAGGCCGGTGCAAAGCACATCCGGTTCGTCTGCCTGCTGGCAGCGCCGGAGGGCATTGCGGTGCTCCACGAGACCCACCCGGACGTGGACATCTACACCGCCGCCGTGGATGAGGGGCTGAACGAAAAGGCCTACATCGTCCCCGGTCTGGGCGATGCGGGCGATCGCATCTACGGCACCAAGTGAGGCGCCCGGCGGATAACGCCTAAAGCCACCGCCGGACCCGCCGGCGGTAGTCCCGGAACGCGTCGCCGAAGTGCTGCTCCAGTGCCGCTTCTTCCGGCCGGATCTGGAAGTGGTTGATGTAGAGCACGAACACCGGCAATAGCGCGAGCGTCAGCGGGTTGCCCAGGTACACGGCCCACGCCGCCAGCAGGACAAGGTCCGCAAGATAGATGGGGTTGCGGCTCCAGGCGAATGGCCCCGTGTTCACCAGGTGGCTGCTGTCCGCGGGGCGCATGGGGTTGATGGTGGTGCGGTGGCGGTGAAGGGCCCAGGCGGCCGCCACGGCGAGGGCGATGCCGGCGGTGGCCATGCCCATGGCCAGCCAGCCCATGCCGGGCAAGCTCAGCGTGAGCGCCGGGGTCCAGCGTGCCACAAGCCACATGGCGGCGCCGACGAGCACCATGACCACGGGCGGCGGAATGCGCGCGTCCATCAGTGAGCCTCCTTCGGTTTGCGTGCCACCAGTGTGACCACCAGCCCCAGCACCAGCGATGCCCCGCCGATGATGAACACCGGCGGGTAGCTGCCCACGTAGCCGAACACCGCCGCCAGGGCGTAGCCGCCCACGGCCTGGGCCAGGGCGAACGACGTGGTAGCCCAGCCCCAGGCGCGGCGGTGCTCCTCCAGCGGCACCAGTTGCGACAGGTAGCCGGAGGTCATCGACACCAGCCCCGGCACCATGGCGCCGACCACAAACGAGCAGAGAGAGGCCAGCCACAGGGTGTCGGCGACACTGGAGCCGAGCACCGCGGCCGCCATGAACGCCACCGATAGCAGCAGCGCACTGTACCAGCCCAGACGTGCGGCCACCCAGCCGGCGAGAAACGGCCCGGCGATGGCGCCCAGGGCGAAGATACTCCACTGCACCGAGGCGAAGCCCATGCCCAGGTCCTGCTCGCGGGCGAGAAAATCCACCCAGAACAGCGTATGGGGCACGTAGCCCACGGACTGCAGCCCGTAGCCCACCACCACCAGCATCACCGCCAGGGGCAGTGCGGCGCTTGCCGATGACGCGGCCTGGGTGGCCTGCGCCGGAGATGCGCCGGCGGCCGTGCTCACGCCGCGCCACGCGCCCCAGGTGGCCGCCGTGAGCAGAAGGCACAGCACCCCCAGCGAGACCCACGCCCAGCTGATCGAGACCGTGGTCAGCCAGGGCACCACGTTGGCGGAGAAGAGAATGCCCACGCCCACGCCGCTGAACACGATGGCTCCCGCCAGCGGCCGTTTCGACGGCGGCGTGGTGGTCAGCACCGTGGAGGCGGCCACCACCATCAACACGCCGCCCGCCCAGCCGGAGATGAACCGCCAGATGAAAAACCACGCGAAGGGCGCCGCCCAACTCAGCACCAGAAAGCTCACGGCGATCAGCAGCAGCCCCAGGCGGATGGCCGCCGCGGCACCGACCCGGCCGGCGAAACGGGACGCGGTGAGTGCGCCGAGCAGGTAACCCAGCAGGTTGGCGGCGCCCAGATACCCCGCCGCGGCGGCGGTGAACCAGTCGGCATCCACCATGCCCGGCACCAGCGGCGGATAGCCGAAGCGTGCCAGCCCCAGTCCCACAAGAATGGCCACCGAGCCGGCCAGGACCCGGTCCATGCGCATCTGCTCTGTCGTCATTGTTGTTCTCAGCCGTCGATGTCCTGCAGGTACTGGTGCAGCCGGGCGCCCGAGACCTCGCCCATGTGCGCGTCCACGAGCTGGCCCTGGCTGTTGAAGAACAGCGTCACCGGCATGCCGTGGGCGCCGAAGTGATCCGCGACCCGGCTGGCCTGATCCAGCACTACGTTCTCCAGGCCCAGGCCTTCCTCGTCCAGATAGGCGGCCACGTCGTCCGGCGACTCACCCTGGTTGGCAAACACGAAGTGGATGTCGTCTCGCTGGGACTGGGCCGACTCCAGCACCGGCATCTCCCGGCGGCAGGGCGGGCACCAGGTAGCCCAGAGGTTCACCACCACCGGCTTGCCGGTGAAGCTGTTCAGCGCCAGTGGCTGGTCGTCCAGATCGTAGACCACGATATCCGGAATGGGGTGCTCGGACGTGTCGCTGAACTGCGCCGCGCCCAGATTGAGGCCGAACCACAGCACCGCGCCGGTGAGCAGCGGCGCCAGCAGGTGGCGCTGCGGTGCCCGGCGCCATACGCCCAGCAGCACGGCGGCCACCAGGGCTATTGCGATGCCTGCGGCGGCCGAGTAGCCCTCCTGCCACAGGTAGAGCATCTCCACGGGCGCATCGCGGTAGTAGCTCCAGTGCTGCACCACGTAAACGGCGCGGCCGCCCAGAAAGCCTGCCACCACGGCGGCCGTCAGCGGCGCGGTCAGGGCCACGTCACGGCGCCGCTCCCACCAGGAGGCAACCACGAACGCGGCGACAACGGAGAGGATCAGGAACAGACGCGGCAGCGAGATGACCAGTGGCCCAAGTGTGACGGATTCCATTGCGACCTTCGATTCTGCGGGAATGGGATACCGACCGCACTATACAGTACCCGCTGCAATCGGGACTGCTTCACAGTCTCGCTATTCCGCGGTCCCCGGCGGCCGGGGGGCGTGCTAGCGTCGATCGGCAATGCAGGGCAACAAGTAAAAAAGGTGCGTGTATGTCGATTGTGAGTCAGGTGCTTGGGCTGTTGAAGAAGAATTCCAACGTTGCACGGCAGGCGGCGCGCCAGGTGGACAGAGCGCGCCGTTCCACGGCCGGCGTGACGGCGAAAGAGGCGCTGGAGCGCAGCGTGTCTGCGGTGACCACGTCGCAGACGGCGCGGGCGCTGTCGCAGCTGAACCTGAAATGGTCCGACGCCAGCCGCTATCACGACCGCGGCGATGGCCGCGTGCTGAACAACGAGCAGCACGGGCTCACGGAGGAGTTCGTGGACCTGTACCTGAGCTGGGAACCGCAGGATATCGGCTTCGTGCGCTACCACGTGGTGGTGGGCTGGAAGGGGTGGCCGGACCGCGTCATCGACCCGGCCGACGACCTCTTCAATCCGGACTACCTGGACGCCCTCTGGGAGAACGAGCTCAACACCGTGCGCCGGGTGCCGTTTGAGGCCGGCGACGTGCCGGATCGCTGCGTGCGGTTTCCCGCCAGCGAGGAGCGCAACGCCTTCGCCCATGTCAAACTCATCGGTGAGGCCGCCGACGGCGCGCTGCACGACATCCGTGGCGTGGTGTTCGCCAGCGAGGGCAAGCGCGCACGGGAGGAGCACCTCCCCGCAGTGGACGCCCATGCCATGCCGGACATCACTGTGCCCGGCGGCCCCGAAAAGAACGCCCGCGAGGAAGCCCTGACCGCCTGAGGGTACCCGTGCGGTGGACCTCGTTCCGGTAGACCTGAAGGTCTACCCTACGGACTGACGGTGCCCGTAGGGTGGACCTCGTTCCGGTAGACCTGAAGGTCTACCCTACGGCCTGAGGGTACCCGTGCGGTGGACCTCGTTCTGGTAGACCTGAAGGTCTACCCTACGGACTGACGGTGCCCGTAGGGTGGACCTTCAGGTCCACCGGAAAGGCCTCGATACGCACGCAGGGCGAAGGCGTAGACGTAGGGTGGACCTTCAGGTCCACCAAAGAAAATCGGAGACCCCTGTCCGTGCCCCCAGCGCGACAACAACGCGGCACCGCGGCAATGACGGCACTCCTGGCCGCATTGGGCGCCGCCGCGCCCGGCACCGAGGCCCGACCACCCCAACCGCCCGCCGCGGCTGCGGAGGCCGCCGCGCCGGCGTTCAGCCCCGTGGTGGCCGCCGGCGTTGGTGCTATCGCCGGAGTGGCGCTGCTCACCCTGGCCCGTAGCGGCAGCAGCGGCGGCGCCGGCTCCGGTCTGCCGAGCCAGTCCTGCACTGCCGACGACCGGGAGCCGGACGCCCTTACGCCCGGCGCCATCGAGCCCGCTCCGTCCGGGCAGGATTTCAACAGCACACGGCCCGCGCCGCGGCCGACCAGCGCGTGGCTGTGCGCGCCCCGGCACGACCCCGAAGACTTCCGCACGGCGGTGTACACCGATCACCCGCACCTGGAGCGCATCGGCCTGGCCGAGGCCTACCAGTGGGGCTATTTCGGCGAAGAGGTGACCATTGGCGTGGTGGACTCGCTGCCGGAGGCGTCCCATACGGCGTTTCGCAACCGCATCCAGGTGGAGTCCATTGTTGGCGGGTCCGACGACGAGAGTCACGGTACCGAAGTGGCGGGCGTGGCGGCGGCCAATCCGGTGGATCACGATCAGACCCGCCCGGTGCATGGTGTGGCGCCTCAGGCAAAGGTCTTCGGTGTGGGCGTGGTCGATGAGGCGGACACGATCTCCCAGAACGCCCTGCGGAGTGGCGTGGAGCGCATGGTCGCGCGTGATGTGCCGATCATCAATGTCTCGCTGGGTCTGACCGGACAGCAGGCTCTGGTCGGTCGCGACTCGGTTTCGCCCTCTTTGCAGCGCGCCATGGAGTCCGCCTATGGCGCGGTGCTCGGCGAGGACAGTGTCATCGTGCACGCAGCCGGCAACAGCGGCCTGGAGGGCCTGGCCGCCGACGCCGGCCTGCCCGCACTGAACGACGACTTCGAGTCGCATTTCCTCACGGTCACCGCCGTGGATCGTGACGGCCGGATCAGCGGTTTCTCCAACCGCTGCGACGGCCACGCCTGGTGCCTGGCGGCGCCGGGGGAGGGGGTGCGTACCACCACGCTGGACGACGGCAGTGCCACGGTCAGCGGCACGTCGTTCTCCGCGCCCATGGCGGCCGGCGCCATGGCGGTGACCATGAGCCGGTTCCCCGGGCTGACGGCCCGGGAGGCGCGGGTGCGGCTGCTGGAATCCGCCGACAGTACCGGGCGCTACGGTGACGAGAGCGTTTATGGCCGCGGGCTGCTGGATCTGGCGGCGGCGCTGGAGCCTATCGGCGGGCTGGCGCTGCAGACCGGCGGCACCCTCTATGAAGAGGAGGTGGCGCTGGAGCATTCGGCCATGACCAGCAGCCAGGCGTGGGGCGGGGCCGTTGCGGCCGGCCTGGGGCAGGTGCGCACTCTGGCCTTCGACCGCTACGGCGGCGGCTTCGAAGTGGCCCTGGACGCCGGCGTGCGCGAGCAGCCGTACCGTCACGATCTGGACGGCTGGATGCGGCGGCATCTGCAGCGGCCGCCAACACCGGCGGCCGCGTCCGGTGTCCGCCTCAATGCCCGCCCGCCCGCGATGGATGCGGCGACCGCAGGGCTGCCTGCCGGACCAGAGGGGCTGGCCCTGGATGCCCTGGCGGATCACGGCGTCTACTATGGGCTGGTGCACGATCGCATCGACCTGACCGTGGGCTATGCCAGCCACGACCCGGACGGGGCGCTGACCGCGGCCGCACCGCGCACCCAGGGTCTCTGGGCCGACAGCGTCGTTCGCGGCCCCGTGCTGGGGCTGTCGGCCCCGGTGTCGGCGGCGCACCCGCACGGTCCACGGCTGGGGCTCCACTGGGCGCGGCTGGACGAGCGCGACGGCGCCCTGGGGTTGCGCGGGGCCGGCGGGCTCGCCGTGGACGACAGCCGCCACCGGGTGCTCGGCGGCGAGCTGCTGCTGCCCGCCGGCGCAGCCACGGCGCATTTCACCTACGAGCGCGTGGAGGTGGACGTGGGCCGCGCCGGCGTTGTCGCCCTGGACGACGTCACCGCCCACGGCTGGGGCGCGGCGCTGACCCTGCCCGGGGTCACGGCCACGGACACCGTGCAGTTCGGCTTCCAGCGGCCCGTGCACGTGGACGGCGGCAGGCTGTCGCTGCGCTCGGTCATCGGCCGGGATGCGGACGGTGCGCTGAGTTACGCCACCGACACCGCGACGCTCGCGTCACCCCGGAATCCCGCCCGCTGGCACGCGACATACACCCGCCCATTGACCGGCAGCGCAGTGCAGGGACGGCTCGCGGTGGGATACCAGCACGACCGCCTCGGCACCGGGGCGCGGGTGGATGCGGTGAGTGCGGGGGTAGTTCTGGAGTGGTGATCGGGGTTCGCACGACATGCACGACATGGTGGACCTGAAGGTCCACCCTACGGATGCCGCAAGCCCGGAGCCGTAGGGTGGACGTTCACGTCCACCGTCGAAACTCACAACCCCTCAAACCACAGCCTCTGATACACCTTCCCCGGGCTGCGCTCCACCACCAGCTCCCCCGTGCGCGGGTCGAACAGGTAGCGCAGGTAACAGGCGAGCTTCGGTGCCGACAGCACGGCCTGGCGGAAGATCACGGTGTTGATGCCGCCCCGGTGGCGGGCGGAGGGGGCCAGCAGGCCGGGGTGGCCCTCGTGGCTGATGCGCCGGCCCAGCGCCTGGGTGTAGCCGTAGTCGTGATCGTGCACCAGCTCCGGGTGTCGCTCGCCCGCGTCGCTCAGGTCGATGAGCAGGGCGCGGCAATGCACGGTGTACACCGCCCGCTCCCGCACCACCACCTCGTTGACGCCTTCCACCGCCAGCTCGTGGCGCGCCATGTGGTAGCCCGTCTCGGCGATGGTGGTGTCCTTGTCCAGGGAGGCGTACCACACGGGAAAGGTGCCGTCGCTGTAGCGGCTCTGGTGCCACGGTTCGGTGCGGAAGGGGTACTCCACGGCCGTGGCGTAGAGAAACGCGCGGGAGAGCTGGTCCGGCGGGGCCAGCTCGCCCTTCACCTGCGCTTCCAGCGCCGCGGCCGTATAGCTCAGCCCGGCGTCGCCGTCGGTGAGGTCGTCGAACAGATCCTGGCTGGTGCGCAGGCCCACCACGTTACGGCTCACCCGACGGTCGAAGTCGGTGATGCGCGTGAGCAGCTCGTCCATCACTGGCTGCGCAGCTGATCCAGGAAGCGGGCCACCCGGGCGATGCCGATCAGCCCCTGCTCGCGCATGATGTCGATGGGGGCGACGTTGTTCAGCAGGTCGTTGCGCCGGTGCACCCAGCTGTAGCGCAGCTCCGGGTTCTCCGGGTAGAGCAGGCGCAGCGCCTTGTGGATGGCGAGCAGATAGGCCACGCGGTCGCGGGCGTCGCGGCCCTTGGGCAGCCCGGTCTTGCCGCTGGCGAAGTCCGCCAGTTTGCTGCGGCTGTTGGGGC
Organism: Aquisalimonas sp. APHAB1-3; assembly: GCF_048323695.1. Classification (NCBI taxonomy): domain Bacteria; kingdom Pseudomonadati; phylum Pseudomonadota; class Gammaproteobacteria; order Chromatiales; family Ectothiorhodospiraceae; genus Aquisalimonas; species Aquisalimonas sp. APHAB1-3. The sequence continues at coordinate 23,078 of NZ_JBLWFT010000001.1, forward strand.
TGAGACCGAGCAGTTCCAGCTTGGTGCGGGAGTCGAGCTGCCAGTGATCGAACAGCCGCATGATCACCCGCGCGAGGTCGCGCCGGGTGTCCGGGCTCTCGTAGGCGACCGGTGGCAGCTCCTGTGCGGCGTTCTCCATGGCGGCTCCGTGTGCATATTTAGCCATTTGCTGACTATAAATATACACTTCAAAGCCGTTGTGTCCAGTGAGCCGGTTACGCTTCCCGGGGCTTGTGTTCCACCACGGTCCACACGGCTGCGTCGTCCACCACCTCGGCGGTCTTGCGCAGCAGCAGGACGGTCATGTCGTCGTTCTGCGCCGCCTGGAAGGTGCGGATTTCGTCGAGAATGGTGGTGGTGGCGTTGTCCGGCGGCGTCTTGGCGTAGCGGGCGAACAGCCGCTCCAGACGGCCGTCGCCGAACATCTCGCCCGAATCCGACGACGCCTCGGTGAGCCCGTCGGTGTAGAGCATGATCACGTCGTTCTCAGTGATGGGCACGCGCGTGGTCTCGACGAAGCCGTCCAGGTTGTCGACGATGCCGAGCCACGTGCCGGATGTGGGCTGCACCGTTACCGATCCGCTGTCGGCCTTGTGGATGAGGATGTCCTGATGGTGGCCGGCGAACTCGATGTGATCGTCGCCCAGCCGCAGGATGGTCATGGTCATGTAGTGGTGCGAGCCCAGACGCCCGACGTTCTCGCGCAGGGCGCTGTTGATGGTCTTGAGGGCCTCGGCGGGCGGACAGTCCGGGTTGGCCTTGAGCACGGTCATCAGGCTGGTCTGCGCCATCATCATGATCAGGCCGGCGCTCAGCCCGTGACCGGCCACGTCGCCGATGGCCACGTAGCGCCCGCCGGTCGCGGTGGTGATCACGTCGTAGTAGTCGCCGCCCACTTCCTTGGCGGGCTGCATGGTGGCGGCGATCTCGTAGCCGGGCACGTCCAGCCGGCGGGGCAGCAGGGTGAGCTGGATGTCCCGCGCCAGCTCCATCTCGCTCCACAGGGAGTCGCGCGCTTCCTTGAGTTTCACCAGCAGGGCGAATTCGTTGGCGATGAGCCGGTAGCGCAGCTCGGTGATGGCCACGGCGATGATGGCGGCACCGAGCAGGAAGAACATGTTGTTCACCAGCGAGGCCTGATCGTAGGGCTGCGGCCAGATCAGGTTGAAGGCCACGTACATCAGGATGATGATGCCGGCGTTGATGGCCGTGTGCTTGCCGCGCCACGGCAGCACCAGGCTGACGCCGATCATCACCAGGATGAGGCCCACGTAGTAGCTGGAGTCGAAGCCGCCCAGGTAGACCGTCATCATGGCGATGACCGCGCCCACCTGCGTGGAGGCGAAGTAGCCGTGCAGGTACGAGAACCGGCTCGGGGGCGTGTTGATGATGATCAGGAACTGCCCCAGGGCCAGCGCGGTGGAGATGCCACGGTAGATGGCGAACCGCGCCAGGTTGTCCCCGGGGAGGATGATGGTGTCCAGCAGAAAGAAAATGGGCACCAGGCAGAAGACCAGGGCGGTGACCGTTCGCAGCCAGTCGTGGACCAGGCCGATCTGGTAGGTGCCGAAGTCGTTGGTGTTGATTGCCGCTGTGACGTCGGTCTTGTCGTTATGGTTTGTGAAAATCAAGTAGTCGCCTTCCGTATTCGCAGAAGCATCTGCACGCCGGTGTCGTCGTATTCAATCCAGGCCGTCGCGTCGCCGAAGTCCTCGGTCAGGGCCAGGAAGTCCTCCTCCGTGCGGTAGTACAGCGGCCAGTCCAGCCAGTAATCCATGTACCGCCGGGTCGGGTTGGTGACATGGAAGTTGCCGATGGCCATTTCTCCCCCGGGCAACAGTAGCGCATGGAGCTTGCTCAGCACAGCCTTGGCAACCGGGGGGGTGAGGTAGTCGAACAGGCCCATGGAGTAGATGAAATGGAATTCGCCCCAGCGCTCGCGCAGGGCGCGGGTGGCAAGCAGTGTGCGCACAGACTCCTGGATGTAGTTCACCTTGACCGGTGTCTGCAGACGCTTCTCCACGGCACCGAGCGCGGCGGCCGCCTCGCCCAGGGCGAGGTCGTCCTGATCCAGCAGGGAGTATTCCACCTGCTGACAGCGCTCGCGGCTGTTCAGCAGATCGTGCAGTTCCAGGGCCGGCCCGCACGCCACGGACAGCAGCCGCATCCGGTTGTCGGCGCTGGCGCCCATGCGGTCGGCGAAGTCGCCGGCCATGGCGGCCACCAGCGGGCGCCGGTTGCGCACGGCCTGGGCGGCGGCCGATGACACCGGATGGTGGTGCAGCAGCTTGCCGAAGGTGCTGTCGCCCTCGTAGGTGTTGCGATAGCACATCTGCATCATCTCGGAGTCGCCGATGTAGCCGCGCGGCTTGAGGTTGGTGCGCGCCATGAACGGCGCGGTCAGCAGTTCGCCCCAGAGCTGCTTGCGCAGGTAGTAGCCGTGCTGGCTGTGCTGCTCGCCTTCGAAGTTGTCGATGATGCGTTCCATGTCCGCCACGTGGGCGTTCAGGCAGTCGATGAACTCCTGCCCGGTATTCCGGATCAGGCCCTGCTGGATGACCTCGCGCACGGGCTCCGGCTCGCCGGCGTACTCGGCATCAAGCCGGTCGAACAGCTCCTTGTAGACGCTGATGTCGTAGGCCACGTCGCCGACAAAGGTCCGGAACGCCGGGTCGATGTTGTTGCGGTACTGCAGGATGAGCGGCAGGTTGCGGGCCGCCAGGTCGAGAACGTCCGCGCGGGACTGCTGAAACAGCTTTTCGAAGTCGTGAATGGACGCCATGGGGACCAGCCGGTAGTGCCCGTCCGGCGCGTCGGCGTCTTCCAGCACCTGGCAGGGGCCCAGGGCGATGGTGTGGGCGTCGGTCTCGAAGGTGAGGCTGTCGAAGGCGCCAGTCGCCGGGTGGGGTGGTTCGTCCCGGTAGGCGAGCCAGAGGGAGTAGCGCGAGGCGCACTGAAGGTCGACGGCTGTGGTCTGCCCGCCGCGCTTGATGGCGCCTTCGGCGTGGTTTGCAGGGGCTGCAGCCGTTACCGGAGCCGCCGTGTCCGTGGCGTTGTGGTCGACGTCATTGTGTTCGCTCATCATGATCCGCACCCGTGATTGAGATTCGTCCGTCCTGTGTCTGGAAGATCGTCAGTGCCGAAAACGACACGTCCTGCCATTTCTGCTCGCTACTGTAGATGATGGTGACCGGCGTCTCCCCCATACGGGCCTTCTCCAGCACCTTGATGATCGGCGCAAAGGAGGAGGAATTCATGTATGACAGCCCGCGGAAGTCCAGCACCAGGCGCAGACCCTGTTGATCGGCCTGACCCATGGCGTCCAGTACCACGGGCAGCAGTGAGTCGTTGGCATTGCGCACAATGCTCTTGCCCTGGAAATGCAGCGTCAGCGCCGTCGCCGTGCTCGACTCCTGAATGCTCAGGGCGCCCTCGCTGAGTCGTTCGATACTCGTCATTCGCTTGCTCCGCAGTGTGTCGTTGCGTTCGTCTCTCACCGGCTCCTGGACAGAGCGGAGACGTTGAGGGTGTCGTCATCGAGCACGAAGTCCACGTCGGAATGCCCTTCATACATGATGCGGATCAGGCCCAGGCAGCTGCGCGCGTTGGCAATGGGTTCGCGCGAGAGTTCGCGGATGCGCTCCAGGTAGGCCTGATAGGGGTCCTGCACGCCACGGATCCATTGCAGGGTCTGGTCCAGCTCCCGGAGATGCCCGTGGGCTTCACTGCGAACCTTGTTCTTCACCTGTACGCAGACCGACTTGTCCCGCACTTTCACGTTCAGGCAGATGGGCTGGCTGCTGTCGCCGTACTTGATGCTGTTCTCGGCCAGTTCGCAGATCACCATGGTGTAGGTGTCCACTTCGGCGTGCGCCATGCCGGTGTCGGTGAGGAACGTCATGGCCTGCTGGTTGAGCTGTTCCACTTCCTGCCAGTCGGGGCGCAGGGTGAGATCCAGTTCATGCGTCATGGGGCGGCTCGCTGTCCGTGGCGTGTGGGGCCCGCAGGCGCGGGGTGGGCAGGTAGGTCCTGTTGGTGATCATGTCCGGGATCCGGTCGGCGGGCACGGGTCGGCCGCAGTAGTAGCCCTGGATGCAGGGGGAGCCGTTGGTGAGCAGGAAATCCAGTTGCTCCCGGGTCTCGACTCCCTCAGCGATCACGTCCAGGTCCATGGATTTCGCCATGGAGACCACCGCGGAGACGATGGCGGCCGAGCCGATGTCGTCGGGCAGGCCGTCGACGAAGGCCTTGTCGATCTTGATGCGGTCCACCGGGAGCTTGGTGATGTAGGCCAGGGATGCGTACTTGGTGCCGAAGTCGTCGATGGAGACCGTCACGCCGAGGTCGCGCAGCCGCTCCAGCTTGGCCACGACCTCGTCTTCGCCCTCGATGTACATGGTCTCGCTCAGTTCGAGATCGAGCCTGGACGGCGGGAAGCCGGTCTGCTCCAGAATGCCCTCGACCATGGGTACGAACTGTTCGTGACGGAGCTGACGCACCGCGACGTTGACGCTCATGGCGCCGGTGTCGATGCCGTCTGCCAGCCATTGCGCACCCTGGCTGCAGGCGTTTCGCAGGAGCTGTTCACCGAGCTGATGAATGAGTCCGGATTCCTCTGCCAGAGGGATGAAGTCGCTGGGCGGTATGAAGCCGTCGGTTGTTGTCTGCCATCGCGCCAGCGCCTCCATGCCCAGGACGGTGCCCTGTTCCACGTCCACCAGCACCTGATAATGCAGGGTGATCCCGTTTCCCTCAAGGGCCCGGCGCAGACGCGACTGCCAGGTGAGGCGGGTACCGATGCGGTCGCCGCCGTCCCGGGAGACGAACCGATAGCCGTTCTTGCCGTCCGATTTGACGCCGTACATGGCGTTGTCCAGGTCGCGCAGCAGGGCCTCGGTTTCGATGCCCCGGCAGTCGCTGTGAACGCCGATACTGGCGGTGAGAAAGAACTCCTGGCCTTCCAGCACCACCGGTTCGGCGATGCGGCCAAGCAGCTTCTCGGCGATCTGGGCGGTGCAGTCGGGGCCTTTCAGGCCGCGCAGGAGGACGAGGAACTCGTCGCCACCCATGCGGGCGATGGTGTCGGTGCCACGCAGGCAGTTCTCCAGCCGGCTGGCGACGATGCGCAGCATCTCGTCGCCGGCGCCGTGACCGAGCTGATCGTTCACCAGCTTGAAGCCGTCCAGGTCCACCAGCATCACGCCGAAGCGTTCGCTGGCTTCGGCGTCCCTCACCTCGGCCAGCCGGTCATGGAACAGCCGCCGGTTGGGCAGGCCGGTGAGGGTGTCGTAGTGGGCCATCTCGAACAGCTGTTCCTCGGCCTCTTTCTGGCCGGTGATGTCCGAGAGAATGCCGGTGTACTGGGCGACGCGACCGCCATGGTCGTGGACGGCAACCACCGAGAGCCATTCGGCGTAGGCGCTGCCGTTCTTGCGGCGGCCCCAGACCTCGCCCTGCCACTTGCCGTTCTGGCACAGGGCGCTCCAGATCTGCTCGACCAGCTCGGGGTCGGTCTGTCGGGTATTGATGAAGGCGGCCGGCTCACCCAGCGTCTCCTCCGGGCTGTATCCGGTGATGCGGGCGTAGGCGGGGTTCATGTCGATGACGCGCATGTCCTCATCCATGATGAGGATGCCTTCCGAGGCGTGTTCGAAGACCTGCGCGTTGAGGGCGATCTTCTCTGCGTCATGGGTGCGCGAGGTGACGTCCACGCCGAAGACATGAACCATGTTGTCGTCGGGCGCCGGCACGAACAGCAGCTGGGTGCTCACCAGGCCGCAAACAAGTGTGCTCTCACGGGTTTCGCCGGTCGCCACGGCGGCGTTGAGAATGGACAGCCACAATGCGGGGAGGTGGTTGCCAGGGGTGATGCCGAGTTCCTGGAGCACGAGCCAGCTCCCGGCGTTGGCGTCCAGCAATTCGCCGTCGACGCCGAAAGCCATGACCGGGCAGGGGTTCGCACTGGATGCGCGTACAAGGGTGGTCGGCCGACGGGTGTCGGACTGTACGCGGTGCTGTCTGCCCATTGTGTTCCGTCCGCATGCTCGAGTCGCTCGTCCGCTGGCGAGCGAATCCATGCGCCCGCAGCAGGGGCAGAACACCCCTGTCCGCGGAGAACGGTATCACTGCCGGGAAGGCCGGCCAATGGTCCGTGGACCGGCCTGTGACCCGGTATGCACTCTTTCGGGGCGTCCGCCTCAGCCCTCCAGCATGCCGCTCTTGACGTTGCTGTCCGCGGGGTCGTCGCCGAGCCAGATGGCGAGCACGAACTGGGCAAAGGTGTCGCTCTCGATGCGGCCCAATTCCTCGCCATTCATGGAGACAATCAGCCCCTCGCCGGGGATGACGTCGATGTCGCCGGTGTAGCCCTCGTTGAAATCGCCGGGGAAGAACGACTTGAAGGTCTCGATCGCGTCAGCGTAGTCGACGCGCTGTTCGCTGGTCATGGCGCTCTCGAGGCCGTCTTCCAGGGCGTCGACCATGGTGTCCCGGCCCACGTCGCGCAGCATCGCCAGGTGGATGCGCCGGGGCGCGTCCATGGTGATGGCCTCGCTGGCGTCGGTGACCGACTCGGTGGTGTAGAGCGCGCCCACGTAGACACGCACGAAGAAGCGCGAGCGCACGCCGGCGCCGTTGAGGTGCAGCTCGTGATCACCCACGGACACCTGCAGGGGCAGGTCCACGCCGCGTACTTCGCGCACGTCGTCGGCAGTGGCGGTGGCGAGCGGGGCGCACAGCAGCGCGAACAGGGCGAGAGCGGTCAGGATGCGAGTCACGGCGGTTCTCCTCTGTATTGTTGTCTGATCCCTGTGGCCGGATCGCTTGCGGCGATCTGTGCCGGATGGTATCAGAGTTCTTTCCGGATTGGACAAGATGTATCCAGCCGGAAACGGTATGTCGGCAGCAACCGTAAGGCTTTTCGGTTTGATCTCGTTAGGATACGCTAGCGTATGGTTCGGGGCGAATGCCGTAACCGACCGATTTATCAGAACGAGAAGCCGACCGCACGACCGACTGGAGGAGTTTGATGTCGTACGATTCCGTATACGACAGTGCACCGTGGTCACGCCACTACACCGGTGATTACAGCGAGGCTCGCCTGCACGGCTACAGCAATCTGGCCGAGCTGGTGACGGACAATGCCCGGGAGTACGCCGACCATATCGCGTTCACCACGGTGATGCCGAACGGGATGTCCGGCTCGCTGACCTACGCCGAGGCCGACGCGAAAGCGGACGATTTCGCCGTCTACCTGCGGGAGGTGATCGGCCTGGCACCCGGCACGCGCGTTGCGGTGCAGATGCCCAACTGCCTGACCTTCCCGGTGGCTGCCATGGGCGTGTTCAAGGCCGGCTGCACGCTGGTGAACGTGAACCCGCTGTACACGGAATCGGAGATGGAACACCAGTTCAACGACGCCGGGGTGGAGGCCCTGGTGATCGTGGACATGTTCACCGACAAGCTGGCCGCCATCATCGACCGCACCTCGGTGAAGCACGTGGTGGTTACCAGCGTGGCCCAGTGGTTCCCCGGTGTGGTGCGCGGCATTCTCCAGGGCGTGCTCAAGTACTGGAACAAGGCCGTCCCCGATCTCACCATCGACGCCACCTATATCGATGACGCCCTGGAGCAGGCGCGCGACGTGCGCCAGAGCCGGAATGTGGACGTTGCCGCCTGGTGGCGCGACATCACCCGGGACGACGTGGCCGTGCTTCAGTACACCGGCGGCACCACCGGCGTGAGCAAGGGTGGCGTGCTCACCCACGGCAACATCCTCACGAATATCGCCCAGATCGACGCTGTCGCCAGCTCGCACATCGAGGACGGGGAGGAGTGCGTGCTGACGGCCCTGCCGCTCTACCACATCTTCGCGTTCACCGTGAACATGCTGGCCTTCCACTGCCGCGGCGCGCGCAATGTGCTGGTGCCGAGCCCGCGGCCGATCCAGAACTGCCAGCGGGCGCTGGAGAATTACCCGATCACCTGGATCTCCGGCGTGAACACCCTGTTCAATGCGTTGCTGAACGAGGAGTGGTTCCACATATACCCGCCGAAGACCATGAAAGTCGCCATCGCCGGTGGTACCGCCCTGCAGGGCGCGGTGGCGGATCGCTGGGAACGGATTGTCGGCTGTCCCATCGCCGAGGGCTATGGACTCACCGAAAGCTCGCCGGTGGTCAGCTTCAACCCCATCGGCACGGGCGCCAAGCGCAACAGCATCGGCATCCCGGCACCCGGCACCCACGTGCGCATCGTTGACGACAACGGCGTGACCGTGCCCCAGGGCGAGCCCGGCGAAATCATCGTCCAGGGCGACCAGGTCATGCGCGGCTACTGGAACCGCGACGACGAGACCGCCAAGACGCTCAAGGACGGCTGGCTCTATACCGGTGACGTGGCCTACATGGACGAAGACGGCTATTTCCACATCGTCGACCGCAAGAAGGACATGGTGCTGGTCAGCGGCTTCAACGTGTACCCGAACGAGGTGGAGGACTGCATCGCCGAGCTGGACAAGGTCCACGAGGCGGCGGTGATCGGCGTGCCCGACGCGGACACGGGCGAAGCGGTGAAGGCGTTCGTGGTGAAGCGCGACGACAGCCTCACCATCGAGGAGGTGCGCAAGCACTGCAAGCAGAAGCTGGCCGGCTACAAGGTGCCGAAGCAGATCGAGTTCCGCGACGATCTGCCCAAGACCCCCGTCGGCAAAGTGCTGCGCAAGGAACTGCGCGACGGTGGCAGCGAGGCGGCCGGCTCCGCCAGCAGCACCGATACGCGCGCGGCCTGACAGGCCTGACAGGCCTGACAAGAACGAGACAGTAAAGAGGAGCAGACTGAATGCTGAGCCCCGTCGAAGAGGCCCTGCTGGCCATCATGATGATCGTGATCATGCTGGGCATGGGCGCGTCGCTGACATTCAAGGACTTCCGCATCGCGATGCGTCATCCGCAGGCGGTGCTTGTGGGTTTCGCCTCCCAGTACATGTTCATGCCGTTCATTGCATTCACACTGGCGCGCGTGCTCCAGCTCACGCCGGAGCAGACGGTGGGGCTGGTGCTCATGGGCTGCATGCCCGGTGGTACCACGTCCAACATCTTCGCCTACTTCTCCAAGAGCCTGCTGAGCCTGAGCATTCTCATGACGGTCTGCTCCACGCTGGCGGCGGTGGTGATGGTGCCGATTCTCATGGAGTTCTACACCGCCGGCATCGATGAAGCCTTCCGGATCCCGCCGGGCGAGATCATCGGCCTGCTGTTCGTGCTGCTGATCCCGACGCTGCTCGGCATGTGGTCGCGGAAGAAGAACGCTAACTTCGGTGCCGTCACCGAGCTGGTGGGCGGGCTCATCGGCGTCATCGTCATTGTCTTCCTCATGGCTACCTGGGCGCCGCGCAACTACCAGTTGCTGTTCGAAACCGGTGCAGAGGTCTACGCCGCCGTGATTCTGCTCGGCGTGATCGGCTTCGCCTTCGGCTACGTGTTCGCCCGACTGTCGCGGCTTGAACCGCAGAAGGCGCGTACGGTGTCGCTGGAGACCGGTATTCAGAACGGCCCGCTGGGGGCGTTGATCGTGATCCTGGTGTTCTCGGGCGAGACCCAGCAGCTCATTCTGATCATGCCGGTGCTGTACTCGCTGTTCATCATCATCACCTCGACTCTGGCGACGCTGTTCTACCGGCGCCTGACCAAGAAGGAAGAGTTGGCGCGGGATCAGGCGAAGGTGGAACCGGCGAAGGCGTGACGGGGGCGGGACGGTGGACCTGAAGGTCCACCCTACGCCGAACGGCCGACACCGCGGCACACGGCGTAGGGTGGACGTTCACGTCCACCATGAAACACGCTTACGACACCCTACCGGGAGGCTGCCGGCATGTTCTTCCCCGGATTCGAAACACATCGCGTCACCGCTAACGGCACCGATATCCACCTCCGCATGGGTGGTGACGGACCGCCCCTGCTGCTGCTTCACGGCTATCCGCAAACGCATGTTATGTGGCACCCCGTCGCCGCGCGGCTGGCCGAGCGCTATACAGTGATCTGCCCGGACCTGCGCGGCTACGGCGACAGCGCCAAACCGACCTCCGACGATACCCATGCGCCGTACTCCAAACGCGCCATGGCGGCGGATCAGGTGGCGGTCATGGCGCATTTCGGCTTCGAGCGTTTCCAGGTGGTGGGTCATGACCGCGGGGCACGGGTGGGGCACCGCATGGCGCTGGACCACCCGGACCGGGTCACCCGGCTCGCCGTGCTGGATATCATTCCCACCCGGGATGTATTCCGCACCGCCGGCCAGGCCCTGGCTACCGCTTACTACCACTGGTTCTTCCTGATCCAGTCCGACGGCCTGCCGGAGCACATGATCGGCCTGGACCCGGAGTACTACCTGCGCGACAAGCTGCGGCGCTGGAGCCGCGTACCCGGCGCCTTCGATGAAGCGGCGGTGCAGGCGTTTCTGGACTGGGGCGGTCAGTCAGGCCCGGCGAAGGCGTCGAGCTGTTCCACCAGCCCGCCGGGCAGTGCCACCCGGACCGCGACCATCTCGATCTCGTCGTGCAGGGCGCGGTCCGCGTCCAGGGGCGGTGCGATGCGGCGAACCCAGCGGTGCAGTGCCTGCACCGCATCCGACGGCGTCGTCGTGGCCGTCTGGTCCATCTGCCAGCGCAGGTCCACGGCCTGCGCCACCATGAGTGCGTCGATGGCGAGCAGGTGGTGGAGCAGGTCCAGCAACCGCGCGCAGCGTCGGGCGCCGATGGTACCCATGGTGACCACATCCTGATTGTCGCCGTTGGTGGGGATGGACTGGATGGACGCCGGTGTCGCGTGGGTGCGCATTTCGGCGAGAAGGGCTGACGCCGTGACCTGGGCGCCCATGAAACCGCTGTGCAGCCCCGTCTCCCGCGCCTGGAGAAACGCCGGCAGGCCATGGTTCAGCCGGACGTTGGCGAGCCGCGCGATACGCCGCTCGGCATGAACGGCGAGGGTGATCACGGCGTTCGCCAGGGCGTCGGAGGCAAGCGCCACGTGCTGGCCGTAGAAGTTGCCGCCGTGCAGGGCAACATCCGCGTCGTCGGGGAGTACAGGGTTGTCCGTGACGCTGTTGAGTTCCGTGTCCACCACGCTGTTGTGCCAGGCGAGCTGATCCGACACGGCCCCGAGGAGCTGGGGCGCGCAGCGCAGGGTGTACGGGTCCTGAATGGGCTGATCCAGTCGCTCCAGGGCGTTGCCCGCCACCGTCTCGCCGTGCTCGGGTGCAGTAACCCAGCCGCTGCCACGGGTCAGGAAGCGCAGCCACCGGTGCAGGCGCTGCTGGCCGTTGTGGGGCCGCAGGGCGCCGAACGCCGGATCCCACGCTTCCAGCCGGCCGCCCAGCACGTCGGCGTGCCCGGCGGTGAGGAGGCTGCTCCAGCGCAGGGCGCGCTCGCACGCCGCGCCGTTGAGGGCGGCGATGCCGGTCATGGCTGACGTGCCGTTGACCAGCGCGATGGCGTCCTTGCCCTCCGGGTTGAAGGGGGTGAGGCCGAGGCGTTCCAGTGCGGCGCCGGCCGGTTCCGGGTCGCCGCCCTGCACGCGCATGCGGCCGTGTCCCATGAGGGCCCCGGCAATGTGAGCCAGTGGTGTGAGATCGCCGCTGGCGCCCACGGTCCCCATGGAGGGCACCACCGGCAGGGCGTCGGCGTTCAGGCAATCGACAAGCAGCCCGAGAGCGGCCGGGGAGACGCCGGAGTTGCCCTGGGCCAGCGCGGCGACACGGGCGGCCATGGTGGCCCGTGTCTGGGTGCGGGACAGAGGCTCGCCGACGCCGGCGCTCAGATGGGCGATGAGGTTGCGCTGGAGCTGCTCCGAGTGCGCGTGACCCACCAGGGTGTCCGCGAGAGGGCCGTAGCCGGTGGTCACCCCGTAGATGCGCCGCTGCTCCGTGACGTAGCGCTGCAGGCGCTCGTGGCTGGCGACGACGCGGCCGTTCACCGCCTCGTCGAGATGCAGCGGTTCGCCATGGGCGATGGCGTCGATATCCGTGTGGGTCAGCCCGTCGCGGCCGAGATTACAGAACGTGCGATCCATGTGTACCTGTTGTGTATAATTAATGTACAGGTACCGTAATCGGATTGTCCGGCGGGGTAAAGCGTCGAAGCGGGGAAACGGGAACGGCGCCACACAACCGTTCCCGTGCGCCGCTTCCGGTCAGTGGTCGCCGTGATGGTCACCGTGGTGATCATCATGGTCGTCACCGGCTTCGCCATCGGGGCCATGTCGCAGGACAGGCGCCACCACCTCCTGGGTGTGGCCGTCGGCGAAGATCAGGGTGAAGGCGACCTCGTCGCCTTCCTTCAACGGCTCGCCATGCCGGTCGATGAGCATCACGTGGTAGCCGCCGGGCTCCAGGACGGCCTCGCCACCGGCGGGGATCACCAGCTCCTCCCGGTGTTCCATGCGCATGGTGCCGTCTTCCTCGACGCTCTCGTGGATCTCCAGATGGCCGAACAGGTCACTCTCGGCATCCACCAGGCTGCGGTCGGTATCGGACGGGTTCTCGATGCGCATGTAGCCGGCGGAGTTGTCCGCCACCGGCGGCATCTCCCGCACCCACGGGTCGTGGATGACCAGATCCGAGGCGGCGGCGAGCGGGGAGACGGCCAGCGTGGCCACGGTGAACAGGGCAGTGGTGAGGTGTCTCATGGTCTGCTGCAGTCCTTCTTGCATTGGAAAGGGAGTCGGGTGTTCTGGATGCGGTATCGTAACAAGCTTTTCGAAATTCATGCCTGCCAGAAGGAGTGAACCGTGCGTTTGATGCTGATTGTGGGCGCCGTCCTGGGGCTGTTGTCGGTGATGATCGGGGCGTCGGCGGAGCACGCGCTGCGACCGCGGGTGGACGACGAAGTCTTCCGCTACATCATGACGGCCATCCGTTATCACCAGATCGGCGCGGTGGTGGTGACCGCCATCGGCCTCACCCTGTTGGCCCCGCTGGGGCACCGAATCCGGCGGGGCCTGGCGGTGAGCGGCTGGCTGTTCACGCTGGGGACCGTGTTGTTCAGCTTCAGCATCTATCTATCCGCGCTGCTGGGTATGCCGGCCCTTACGGCCATTACGCCCGTGGGGGGCACGACCCTGATGATCGCCTGGGCGTTTCTGATCCGGGCCGGCTGGCTCGGATACCGGCACGCTGACGCCGCCGGGTAACGCGACGACGTTCCCGGATAACTCCCAAAGCCCCGTTCCGCGGGGTTTTTTCGTGATGTCGTGGGTGCAAAAAGGGGTGTCGCACCTGAGTGCCCGCCGCGGTTCACACGGGCATAGCATCCCTCTCAGTGACGGCGGTTTCAGCCGTCACCGGCAGCCGCGCGTTGCCCGACTGGCGCGACACGATCCATGGCGAGGGAGTCCAGACATGGCCGACAGCAGCAAGATCAACTACCAGGACACGGTCGACCAGCGTGACCGGAACGTCCCCATCAATCTTCGCCAGACCGGCGACCCGGGTATCGAGATGCTCATCTCCAACCGGGTGCGGAAGTCGGCGTACTGGCACCTGTCCTGCGAGGCCGGCTGCTGGCGGGCGACCGTGTACAACCGCATGTACCACCCGCGCGGCTACGTCCGCCCCGAGGACGGCGGCGCCATGGTGGAGTACCGGGCGCTGGTCAACGACGTGACGCTCTGGAACGTGGCCGTGGAGCGGCCCATCCGGGTGAAGGGGCCGGACGCGGAGGCGTTCTGCAACTTCGTGTGCACCCGTGACATCACCCGCGTGCCGCCCATGAAGGGCCGCTACGTGATCCTCTGCAACGAGCAGGGCAAGGTGCTGAACGACCCGGTGATGCTGCGGCTTGCCGAGGACGAGTTCTGGTTCACCATCAGCGACTCCGACCTCATGCTGTGGTTCCAGGGGGTGAATGTCGGTGGCCGGTTCGACGTGACCATCGACGAGATCGACGTCTGCCCGCTGCAGATCCAGGGGCCGAAGTCCGAAGCGCTGCTGGTGGACCTGGTGGGCGAGGGCATCCGTGAAGTGCCTTACTACGGCCTGATGCAGGCCAAGGTTGGTGGCGTCGACTGCCTGATCTCGCAGACCGGTTTCACCGGTGAGAAGGGGTACGAGGTCTACGCCTACGATTCCACCGTCCACGCCGAGAAGGTCTGGAACACCATTCTCGAGGCCGGCGAGCGGCACAACCTCATGGTGATCGCGCCGGCACACCATCGGCGCATCGCCGCCGGTATTCTCTCCTTCGGCCAGGACATGGACATGGAGAGCAATCCGTTCCAGTGCTACCTGGGCCATATGGTGCCGAAGTCCAAGGAGGCGGACTACATCGGCAAGAAGGTACTGGAGGAGACGCGCGAGCTGGTGAATGCCGGCAAGCCGCCGTTCACCCATACCCTGGTGGGCCTGAAGGTGGGTGGCAAGCCCATCGAGGACTATGCGCCGGACTTCTGGCTGATCAGCGACCACGCCAGCGACGACCCGATCGGCTGGATTACGTCGCCCTGGTATTCACCGGAGCTGGAGACGAACATCGCCATGGCCTACGTGCCGGTGGAGAAGTCTGCCCTGGGCACACAGCTCCGGGCCTGGCTGCCGGAGGAGTACCAGAACTACCCCGGCTATCCGGAGCATGCGGAAGTGGTGCAGATGCCCTTCCGGCCCTCGGTGAACATGAGCTCCAGAGAGCGGGCGCGTTCCGAAGGGCGCGACTACGCGTACTGATGACCTGACCGTGGCGGTCGGCCAATGCGCGCCGACCGCCGCGCCTCCGTCGCCGGATCCACGCTCATGCGGATCACTCGGCCACCGTAGGGTAGACGTTCACGTCTACCAACCCTGCAAATGCCCCCGTCACGCACACGTGGCACACGCCGACCGCCGTTTCCACCGCCACGCTGCAAACAATCTGTAGGCACCGTCCATGGGCCACACCAGCCCGGTATAGCGGCAGACCGCCCCGAGCCAGCGGTAGCCCGGCAGTCGCTGCCAGATCCGCACGAACCCGTGGGCCCCGACCACGATCCGCCCGGAGGGCTCCACCACGTGGAAGAGCGCCATGGCGTCGCGGAAGCCGATGCCCGTGTCGTTCAGCACCTGTGGCTGGTGGGCGATGTCCTGCCAGAATATGCCGCCTTGGCGGTCCATCCGCCGGTAGTGCCGGATCTCCCGCCGACACAGCGGGCAGCCACCGTCATAGAACACAATCAATCGGCCGTCCGCCTGCGTGAGCAATTGCTGCAATCCTTCCGGTGCCATGGGAGCCTCCAACGGCTTGCGATGTCTGGTGGTATAATAATTGTACATCACGTGTACAGCTCTCGCTGTAGCCGTAGGGTAGACGTTCACGTCTACCATTGATTGCCCGACTCCCATCACACGTCCGGTGACGACCCCCCAAGCCGCTCCGCCAGCCCCGACTCCCGGCGGGTCCGCCGCTCGATCCCGGCCTGGAACACCGCCGCCGGACCAACCACCGTGAGCTGCTCCCGCGCCCTGGTGATCCCGGTGTAGAGCAGCTCACGGGTGAGCACCGGCGTATCCGCATCCGGCAGTAGCAGAGTCACCCGCGTGAACTCGGAGCCCTGACTCTTGTGAATGGTCATGGCGTAGACGGTCTCGTGGCCGGGCAGGGCGGAGGGCAGCAGCGAGCGGGCGCCTTCGCTGGTGCGGAACCAGACCCGCAGGCCGCCGGACCCGTCCGCCAGACAGACTCCGGTGTCGCCGTTGAACAGCCCGGCGCGGTAGTCGTTCTGCAGCACCATCACGGGCCGGCCGTGGTACCAGCGCTGTTGTGGATCGCGCCCCTGTCGGGACGCCAGGCGCTCGTGGATCCGTTGATTGAGGTGTTCGCTGCCCGCCGGGCCGACGCGGGTGGCGGTGAGCAGGCGCACGGCTTCCAGGGCATCCAGTGCGGCGTCACGGTCGGCCGCGTGCTCCAGCGGCAGGTAGGCGGCCGCCATCTGCTCCACCACGTGGTCCACGTCCACGGTGGCGCCCAGTTGCAGGTCCAGATCCGGCGGCGGCTCTGTGCCCACCGCAAGCGCCCCGTGGCCGTCGCCGGCATTGATGGCGGCCGCCAGCCGGCCGATGGCGCTGTCGGCGTGGAAGCGGTGGCTGGTGCGCAGAGTCACCACGTGATCGCCCAGCACTGAGGGCGCCGTCGTGGGCTGCGTGTCGTCGCCCATCAGCTCGCCCAGGGCGCGGTACTGGTCCGCCGAGAAGGCGTTGACCCCGGCGGCGTCACAGAGTTCGGCCAGCACCGAGCCGGACTCCACCGAGGCGAGCTGATAGCGGTCGCCCAGCAGAATCAGGCGCGCGTGATCGGGCAGGGCCTCGGTCAGTTTGGCCATCATCGGCAGGTCCACCATGGAGGCCTCATCGACGATGACCGCATCGGCCGGCAGCGGGTTATCACCATGGTGGCGCGGCTGCGTGGAAGCCTGGGTGAGCCCGAGCAGGCGATGGAGCGTGTCGGCGCGATCCGGGAGCAGCGCGCTGACCGCCTCCGCGTCCGGCAGGCTGCCCAGCCCGGCGCGCACGGACTCGAGCATGCGCGCCGCGGCCTTGCCGGTGGGCGCGGCCAGGCGGATGGCCGGCGCCGGCCTTCCCTGCGCCGCTGCGGATTCGATCAGCAGGCGCATCAGCCGCAGCACCGTATACGTCTTGCCCGTGCCGGGGCCGCCGGAGATCACCGTCAGCCGGTGGCGCAGCGCCGCGGCTGCGGCCACCGGCTGCCAGTGGGTCTGCCCTGGAGCGACCCACCCGTAGTCGAACAGGCCGCCATCGCGTGCCAGACGGGCGGTGTCCACCGGCTCCGGGGGTTGCGCCAGCAGGTGGCTCAGTCGCGCGGCCAGGCGGGTTTCGTACTGCCAGTAGCGCTGGAGGTAGAGGCGCCGGCCGTCGTGGACGAGTGGTGTTGCATCACCGGGCGCACCCACCAGCGGGCTGGCGTCCAGCGCTTCCATGAAGGCGTCGGCGGGCAGCAGCGGCCCTTCACCGGGAATCGCCGGCTCCAGCGTATCCAGGCGCAGGCAGCTGTGCCCGTCGTGGACCGCACGGCTTGCCAGCACCATGGCCAGGGCGACGGGCTCGGTGCCTCCGTGGCGCAGGCACCAGTCCGCCAGGGCCAGTTCCAGCGGCTGGACCTGTCCGGCCGCGGTGCGCTCGCGCAGGCGTTCCATGAACGGGCTCATGCCGCCTCCTCCCCTGCAAACAGCCGGTCCAGCGCGAGGATGAGGTCCGCGGGCGGGTGGTCCGTGAACACGCCGGCCGCGTCCTCGCCGGTCATGCCGCGAACGAACAGGTAGTGCACGCCGCCCAGGTGTTCGGCCGGGTCGTAGCCCGGCAGGCTGCGGGCCAGGTGGCGGTGCAGCGCCAGGGTGTAGATCAGGTACTGCAGGTCGTAATGCCCGTGCCGCACCGCGGTTTGTAGGCCATCGGGCTGATAGGCGCCGGCCTCCGCGCCCAGATCGTTGGTCTTGTAATCAATGATGTAATAGCGCCCGTCGACGGCAACGATCAGGTCGATGAAGCCGTGCATGAGGCCGCGCAGGGTCTGTGCGCGGCGGTCGGCGGGCAGGGCCGTGGCGTAGCCGGCGGCGGTGAGGCGGTCGATTACCGCCGCCACCCGGCTGCCGCTCAGGCCGAGGAAGAACTCCATCTCCCGGCGTTGTTGGGTATCCGGTATGGCGGCGAGCGGGCCGGTTCCGGGCAGTGGTGCATGGGCCGTGTGGCTGAGCATGCCGCCGATGGCGTCGAGCAGCGGGGCCGGTCGTTGGGGGAGGGCAACCCCGGCGTTGCGCAGGTGGCCGGCCATCCAGTCGTGGTGAGCGCTGACCGCGGCGTCGTCCGGTTGCGGCCACGCCGCGAAGTCCATGGCCTCCAGCATGTCGTGGATCGCCGTGCCGAACTGCGGTCCGCGCAGCTCGATCCGGCGCGGCGCCGGTTGCGGCCGCTCGGGATCCGGGGTCTCGTCGTCCGCGCCAGCGGTGTTGGTGGTGTGGCGGCTGCCGCTGACCAGCCGGGAGAAGCTGTACACCGACCAGTCCGGCCGCGGCATGATCGCGTCGCTACGGGGCCCTCCCTCGGGCGGGGGCGGCAGGGGCAGGCGCTGGCCGGCCGGCATGGGCTCCGGCAGCGGTTCCACGGCGATGGCGCCACCGGCGCGCCCGGCCAGTTCCCCGAGCCGCGACTGGACCGTCTCGGCGCCGACCCAGTCCGGTGCTTTCCTGGCGCGACTCCACTGGTCGGGCGCGGCGCCGTCGGGGCCGTGCAGCAGCCACGCAAGCGCGCCGTTCTCGACGCCGGTGGCCGCGCCCCAGGGGAGGTAGCACGCCTGCTCGGCGCGGGTGAGCGCCACGTACAGCAGCCGTATCGCCTCGGCGCGGCGCTCGCGGATGGCGCGGCCGGCGGCGTCGGCGACGCCGTAGTCGAGACAGGCGCGGTGCTGGTCGTCGTGGAAGCTGCGCGGCGGTTTGTCGGGGTTGCCGGTGGCGCCGAGAAAAGGCGCAAACGGCAGGAACACGATGCGGTACTGCAGCCCCTTGACCTTGTGCACGGTGGCGATGCGCACCAGGGCGTCGTCGGATTCCAGCCGCAGCTGTTCCGCCTCGCCGGTTTCGCTCCGCTCGGGGTTGTTGCGGGCGTCGTCGAGCCACTGGATCAGGCCGTTCATGCCGAAGGTCTCGCCGGCAGCGTTCTGCAGCAGTTCGCCGAGCTGCAGGTAGTTGGTCATGCGGCGTTCGCCGTCGTCCAGGGTCAGCAGCCGGGGCGCGGCCGCCTGGAGCAGGGGTTGCAGCATGGCGAGCACGCCGTGGCGGTGCCAGCGCTCATGGGCGGCCTGGAAGCGCTCCACCACGGTCTGCCAGGCGGATTCGTCCTCAGTGAGGGCGATCAGCTCGCCGAGGACGTAGCCGAACAGCGGCGTGGTCAGGGCGGCGCGCAGGCTGCTCTCGTCCGCGGGGGTGGCGGCGGCGCGGAGGACGCGCAGCACGTCCAGCGCTTCGTCGCTGGTGAAGACGCTGGCCTGGTGGAGGCATACGGCGGCGATCCCGCGCCGGCTCAGGGCCTGCTGGGCCGCGGTGGCCTGCTGATTGGTGTTCACCAGCACGGCGATGTCCCGGGGGCGCACCGGCGCGGCGTCGCCGCTGTCGGTCGTGACCGTGGCCGGGGTGTCCAGCAGTGCGTGGATGCGGGTGACCGCGGCCTCCAGAAGGGCTGCCTCGGTGTCGCCCTTGTTGTCGCTGCTGGCGTCGAAGGGCCAGACGGTCATGGCGGGCAGCGGATCGCCATGGACACTGATGACCCGATCGCCGTCGCGCCGGCCCGCTTCGACCGCCTGGAACCGGATGCCCGGGATCAGAAAGGCGTCGTCGCCGGGTGTTTCGAAGACGGTCTGCACCGCCCGCAACACATCGCCGGTGGAGCGGAAGTTGGTGTCCAGGTGGTAGCAGCCGTCGGCGTCCCGGGCGGCGTCCAGGTAGGCGAATACGTCGCCGCCACGGAAGGCGTAGATGGCCTGCTTGGGGTCGCCGATCATCAGCAGGCCACCACGATCGCGACCCCGGTAGATGCGCTGGAGGATGGCGTACTGCAGCGGGTCGGTGTCCTGGAATTCGTCCACCAGCGCCCAGGGCCAGGTTTCGTGCAGGGCGGCGGCCAAGTGGTCGCCGCCGTCCGGGTCGGTTATGGCGTCGTGGAGCGCTTCGATCATGTCGGCGAAGCTGAACTGCCGCCGGTCGCGCTTGCGGCGCAGGCTCTCCGTGCGGACCGTCTCCAGGGCATCGCGCAGGGCGGCGAGGCGGCCGAGGGGCTGCAGGGCGGCGAGCTCCCCGGTGAGCGGCAGGGTGTGCGGCTGGCACCACTTGTCCGCCGGCGCCTTCTTGATGTGCCGGCGCACGCCGGCCGCATCGCCGAAATCGGCCAGCCAACCCGGCAGGGCGGCGTAGCCGACCGCGGTCCCGGCAATGCCGTGATCAAGCAGTGTCAGCACCGCGTCCATGCCGCCATGGGCCTCCACGGCCTTGTGCAGGTCGCCGCTCTTGAGCAGAGCGTCTTCGGCTTCCGCCTGCAGCAGCAGTTCGCGCAGGGCGTCCCCCTCGGTCTGCCAGCGTTGGCGCAGGTCGTCGGTTCGGGCCTGGATGGTGGCCGTGTCTGGCCCGGCGAGGGTGACGTGGGGCTGCTGCAGCGCCGGTCGCAGGGCGTCGAAGAGGGCCTCCGGGCTGCCCCAGAGCTGCAGGAAGGCGTTGGCCCGGGCGGCGGGCTCGCCGATGGTCTGGCTGCGCCAGTAATCGGCGGCGGTCTCACGGAACAGGGCGGTGTCGTCCACCTGTTCGCCGCGGTCGAAGGGCAGGCCGCCATCGAAAGCGTTGTCGGCCGCCGCCTGCTGGGCGAAGCCGTGGATGGTGCTGATGGTGGCCTCGTCCATGCGTGCGGCCGCGTCCCGGAGCCGGCGGGCCAGAGCGGGGCGTTCTTCGTCACTGGCGGCGAGAATGTCCAGGGTCAGGGCGTCCTCGGGGTGTTCCGGGTTGGCAATGGCCGGATCCGTGGCGATGCGTGCGGCGGCCACCAGGCGTGCGCGGATGCGCTCCCGCAGTTCCTGGGTGGCGGCGCGGGTGAAGGTCATGACCAGGATTTCGCGGACCGTCAGGCGCTGTTCCACCAGCAGCCGCAGGTACAGCCCCGCCAGGCTGAACGTCTTGCCGGTGCCGGCGCTGGCCTCGATGAGCCGCAGCCCGTCCAGCGGCATGGTGCGCGGGTCGAATGGCGTGCCTGTGCTCACGGGGTGGCCTCCACGGGCAGGAGCGTTTCCACCATGGGACCGCAGACCTGCGTCGCCAGCCGGCAGAAGGCGCTGGAGCCGGCGTCGTCACCGAGCAGCGTCGGCGGGGGTGCAACCAGCGGAAACCACGGGTCGTTCGCCAGTTCCCAGGCCGGGTACCAGGTGCGGCCGAGGTAACCGTTGCGGTCCTCCAGGGCGGCCTGGGCGTCCTTGGGCTTGCTGGTCCAGTGCGGGCTCTGCTTTTCCATGAAGGTGGTGGCAAGCCCGGGCATGAAGCACAGGGGCTGCTGCCGGGCCTGGTCGTGGACGTCCACCAGTGACTGCAGCAGCGTCAGGGCGTGGGCCGGCTCCACCTGTGCCCCGAGGATCTGAACGGCGCCGTCGGCGAGGCCGGCACAGCGCAGGCTCCCGGGAGCGCCGCTGGCGGCCAGCGCCAGGTAGTCGATCCAGTCCGCCAGTCGGTGGTTGGCGCGCAGTGTGCCGGGCCGGACGCGGCGCAGGCCGTCGGGACGCGTGTCCGCCAGCCTGCCGGCCAGCCGTCGGCCGTCGGGCAGGGTGATGTCCACGTCCACCGGTGTGGGCTCCGGGTGCTCGGCGTGCCACTGCTGCCACAGGGGCAGGAGCGGATTGATCTGTTCCATCTGCTCCCGGTAGATGCCCAGATCCAGGGGCGGTGGCGGGAGCACGCCGCGGGCGCGCAGCACCGGGTCCGGGGCGGGAGGCAGCGGTTCACCGCTGCTGCAGGCGGCCGCGAACAGTTCGTGCCGGAGCTGGTGGGCGGTGAGGCCGTCCAGGGTGTGGGGTTCGTCGTCGTCCACGGTGGTGTCGTCTCGCTCCAGCCGCAGCCGCAGGCAGTCCCTCAGGAAGTGCCGGGCCGGGTGGTCGAGAACCCGCTTCAGGTTGTCCAGTGCGATGACCGCCTCCGGCTCCGGGGCAAGCCGGGCGCCGTCCACGAAGGGGCGCGGGTCGTCGCGCGTCTCGTGCATGGCGAGGGTGGCAGGGTGCCAGTCGCCCTGGAAGGTGAAGACGGCCGCATCGGCGGTGCTGAAGTAGCGCGGGCTGAAGGGCTGCATGGGCTGGGTGGTCACCAGCTGTTCGCCGGCTGCGCGCCTTGTGTGATCCGGGAGATGGTGGCGGTGCAGGAAGTCGAGCAACTCGCCCACCACCGGGGCGGGTTCCAGGGTTTCGCCGGAGCGCACGTCCTGCCCGGTGTAGCTCACGTAGAAGACATCCCGCGCCGCCATGAGCGACTGCAGGAAAAGCAGCCGATCGTCGTCGCGCACGCTGGCGTCGCCGGTACGCGGGAAGCGGCGAATAAGGTTGAAGCTGCGGTTGCGCTCCTGCCGGGGGAAGTCGCCGTCGTTCATGCCCAGCAGGGCGATCATGCGGTAGGGGAGTGCGCGCAGGGGCATGAGGCCGCAGAAGGTGATGCCGCCGCCCAGGAAGGGCTGGCGTTCGCCGCTGTCCTGCAGCGCGGCGCCGACCGCCTCGCGGACTGCCTCCCAGCCCAGCGGTTCGTCGCCCAGGCTTCGGTGGGCCTCGCCCAGCACGGCCACGGCCTCGTGCACCGCCTCCAGTGCGGCGCGCTCGTCGGCGTCGTCCCGGTCGGCGAGGAACAGCGCCTCCATGATGGCATTCAGGCGCTGGTGCCACGTGTCGGCCGGCGCGGGTTCGGTCATGGTGTCGCGCCACTGCCGCAGTGTGTCCACCAGCAGCCACAACCGTCCCAGCGCGGCGGTGCTGCCGCCTTCCAGGTCCGGCCAGGGGGCGACGCCGTCCACCAGCGTGTCGCTCCGGGGCTGGGCCAGGCCAAGGAGCAGGCGGTCGAGCCCGAAACGCCAGGTGTTCTGCTCCCAGGACCCGGCGCCGTGCTGCGTGCGCGTGTCCGCGTCCAGCCCCCAGCGCACGCCGGCCTGCTGCAGCCAGTGGCGCAGCAGGTCGAGGTCGCCGTCGTCGAGGCTGAACCGCCGCATGACGGCAGGGACGGCCGCCAGCGCCAGCACTTCCGACGCACTCCAGCGCGACAGGGGCAGGTTGAGCAGCTCGCTCACGGTCAGGGCGATGGGGTGGCTGCTGAGCCGCGGCTGGTCGGACACGGTATAGGGCAGGCGCTGCTGGTTGTCCGGGTTGCCGAAGACGCTGTGAATCGCCGGCGCGTAGGCGGCCACGTCCGGCAGCATGACCAGGATGTCGCGGGGTTGCAGCGTGTCGTCGGCGGCGAGGCGGTCGAGGATCTGGTCGTGGAGCACCTGCACTTCCCGCAGTGGCCCGTGGCAGGCGTGCAGTTGCAGGGAGGCGTCGTTCTCGGCGCAGCCCGGGGGCGTGGCGGCTGCGTTCATGCGGATGACGCCGGACTGCAGTCGGTGCAGCAGCGTGTCGTCACCCGGTGGTTCGTAGGCCAGCGCGTCGCCCAGCTCCGGCTCCTGGATGGCGGCCAGTTCGTCGGCGTAGAGCACGCGCAGGAAATCCCGGGCGGAGTGGCCGAGGCTTGCCAGCAGTGGGTGCCCCTGGGTGATCGGTGCCTCGCCGGGCTCCGTGCCCGGCTCCGGGGTGTCGAACACGCTCACCGGCTGCCGCTGGATGTCGCCCCAGTAGGCTTCGCTGGGGTTGGGGAGCAGGTAGTGGATGTCGATCTCCCGGCCCAGGGCGTAGAGCAGCCGCAGGTAGTCCGGGGGCAGGTTCATCAGGCCGAAGCAGTAGATCCGCGCCGGCCAGCGGCTGCGCTCGAGTGGTTTGCCGGCTTCCACCGCGTCGATGAACTCGCCGAGCAGCCGCGCCCGATGGCGTTCGGTGAGGGCGTCCACCAGTGCTCGCCAGATGGGCGCCTGCCAGTCCGCCGGGCTGCGCTGTTCCCCTTCGCCGCGCTCCCACGCCAGCAGCATGTCGCGGCGGTAGATCAGGTACTGGTCGAAGACGTCCGCAAGCTGGTCGGCGAGCTGCAGGCGGCGGAGCTCCCGGGGTGTGCCGTCCAGGTAGCGGGCCACGCGCGGTTGCGATGCGGCGATCCGCGGCAGCAGTGTATACAGGTGCCAGCGGAGGTTGCCGCGTTCGAACGCGGAGCTGTCCGGTGTCTCCGGCAGGCTGCTGCTGAGAATGCCCCAGACGAATTTGGCCGGCAGCGGCAGGCTCAGGTTGGCGGCCACGCCCTCGCTTCCGGCGAGTTCCATCTGCAGCCAGCGCCCGACGCTGCGATTGGGCACCAGCACGGTGTCGGGTGCCAGTGGTGCCGCCGGCTGGCGCTGACGCAGCACTGCCAGAAGCTCCGCAAGCCGGATCTGGTCGTGGTGGTGGTAGACGTAGAACATGGCCGTCCTTTTCCGCTCGGGTGCAGTGAACCACAGCCGGTCGCGTCTTCGCCATGCCACCGTGCCGGGATGGCGCGAAGGTCGGTGTTGTGCGGCCCGCCGTCAGCGTTGTCACGTGATGTGAACAGGCAGATGGTTTGCACCCTGCGCCCCGTGGTCAAATCGCGCCCGAAGGGCATTTTGCCGACAGAATGGGCGCCAGGCCTGCGAGCGGTGGATATGACGGGTGATAACGGGAGCGGCTGGCTGCACGAGCTGGCGGATGTGGTCGACGAGGTTTTCTGGGTCTCCGGGCGCAACAGCGCACAGGTTTACTATCTCAGCCCTGCCTTCGAGCGCCTGTGGGGCGTTCCCCGGGAGCGGGTCTATGCCGAGCCGCGAGCCTGGCTTGATGCGGTGCACCCGGACGATGTGGGCCGCATTCGCCGGGCGACGGACATTGGTACAAGCGCGGAGTACGAGCAGGAGTTCCGCATTGTCGACCCGAATGGCCAGGTGCGCTGGATCATGGAGCGCGGTGCGCCGGTGCGCGACTCCGAGGGCGGCCTTCTGCGGTTCGCCGGGACGCTGCGGGATATTACCCGCCGCAAACAGGCCGAGGAGGCGCTGAAGGAGAGTCAGCGGAAATTCGAGACATTGGTGGGGAATATGCCGGGCGCCGCCTGGCGCTGCCGTGACGATGCCGACTGGACGGTCGAGTACATGAGTGCCGGCGCCAAGGAGGTCTTCGGTCACCCGCCCGAGGCCTTTCTGGACGGTGACGTCACACTCGCCGGATTGATCCACGCCGACGACATCGCCTTCGTGCGCAAGGCGGTGGAGCAATCCCGGACGTCGGATCGCCCCTACAACGTGAACTACCGCATCTGGCGGGCGGACGGCTCCGTGGGCTGGGTACGCGAGCAGGCCCGTTTCGTCGGTGACGATGACCGAATCGAGGGCGTGATCGTGGATCTGACGGAGCTCAAGCGCAACGAGCTGGCGCTGCAAAGCAACGTCCGCGCACTGCGCATGTTGAGCCGCTGCAATCAGGCGCTGATTCACGCCGACTCCGAGTGTGAGCTGCTGGAGACGGTCTGTGAGGTGGCAGTGGAGGACGGCGGCTACGCGCTGGCCTGGGTGGGGCAGGTGCGCCATGACCGGGCCCAGGAGATCAGTCCGGTGTGCGCCAGCGGCGAGACCCGCCACTGTCCGGGCGAAGGGCGGGTGTGTTGGTCCATGGAGGCGGTGGAGTCCGGAGATCCGGTTGCCCGGGCCGTGCGGCAGGGTCGGCCCGTGTTCGTGGATGATGTGAGTACGCTGACGGACGGCCCGCGATCACAGTACGGGCGCGGTAGCTGCATCTGCCTGCCGCTGCTGGCCAACGGCGCGCCCTACGGCGTGTTCGTGCTCCTGCGGGATGTGCCCACCGCACCCACAGAGGAGGAACGGAGCCTGCTGCGGGAACTGGCCTCCAACCTTGAGTTCGGGCTGCAGGTGCGGCGGGTGCAGGAGCGGGAGTCGCGGCTGCAGCGCGTGCTCGGAGGCATGAGCACGGCCGGCTCGGCCCGCTCCAGTGGGGCGTTTTTCGAGCAGCTGGTGCTGGCCATGACCGAGGCGCTTGATGCGGATGTGGGCGCCATTGCCCGGTTCGTGGACGGCGAGTTGTGGATGAGTGCGCCCGTCGCCATGGCCGTTGACGGGGACGTGGTGAACGGTGAGGTATATCCGCTTCATGGGACGCCCTGTGAGGCTTATATCACCCAGCGCGAATGCGTGCACACCGCCGGTGTCGTGTCGTCGTTCCCTGACGATCCCATGCTGCGCGAGCTGGAGGTCGAGGGCTACGTTGGTCTTCGCCTGGAATCTGCATCGGGGAAGCCCGTCGGGGCGCTGTTCGTACTCTATCGTCAGCCAGTGGACGACGCGCAGGTGGCGCTGTCGGTGCTGCAACTGGTGGCGACCCGGGCCGTGGCCGAACTGGAGCGCATGGATGCGGAAGAGCACATGCGGGCACTGGCCTATCACGATCCGACCACAGGGCTGGCCAACCGGGCGGCGTGCATGGCGTACCTCGCCCGGTGCCTGGATGGTGCGTCCGTGGGACCCTCGTCCGAGCTGCTGCTGGTCTCCATCAACCTGCGTCGGTTCAAGGAGGTGAACAACTCCCTCGGGCACTCCGCCGGCGACGACCTGCTGGCCCAGGTGGGCACGCGGCTGCAGTCCGCCGCCGCGCCCGGCGAGTTCGTGGCGCACCTCGGGGGCGACGAGTTCGCCGTGGTGGCCTCCGGTGGGGGCCGCGATGCCGTGCCGGAGCTGCTGCAACGTGTCCGCGGAGTGTTTCGTGCGCCATTCCACGTCGGTGGCATGGGGATCGCCATGGACGCCACCGCCGGTGTTGCCATGGCGCCCGATGATGGCCGCACCGCTATGGAACTGGTCCAGCACGCGGATATCGCCCTGCACCAGGCCAGAAAGGAGGGCGCGGACTACTGGCTCTACGATCACGCCCTGTTCGATGACCTCAACACCCAGCTGCAACTGGCGCGACGGCTGCGCGATGCACTGCGGCGCGATACGCTGGAGATGCATTATCAGCCGCAGGTGGATCTGCGCACGGGAACCCTTATCGGGGTCGAGGCGCTGCTTCGCTGGCACTGCCCCGATCAGGGCTGGGTTCCACCGTCCCGGTTTCTGCCGGTGGCGCAGCAGCGCCAGATGATGGGGGCGGTCTTCCGGTGGGTGTTACGCGGTGTGGCACGGGATGTGGCCGCGTGGCGGGATGCCGGTCACGCTCTGCCGCCAGAGGTCTCCGTGAATGTTGCCGCCGAGCAGCTCCATGACGACAGCCTTGTCGAGCAGGTGGACGCGGTGATTCAGGAGTATCGCCTGCCGCCGGGAATCATCGCCGTGGAGATCACCGAAACCGGGATCATGCGTGATCCGGAGACCGCCGCCGCGCTGGTGGATCGCTTGCGGGCGCGCGGCAGCAGTATAGCCATCGACGATTTCGGCACCGGCTACTCCTCACTCAGCTATCTCAAGAACCTGGCCGCGGATACACTCAAGATCGATCTTTCCTTCGTACTCGGGATGCTCAATGACCGCAGCGACCACGCCATTGTCGGTACCATCATCGCCATGGCCCATGCCCTGGAAATGAACTGCATCGCCGAAGGCGTGGAGTCCGAGGGGCATCGTGAGGCACTCCTGGAAATGGGTTGCGAGCGTGGGCAGGGGTATCTCTTCGGGTATCCGCAACCGGCACAGGCGTTTTCTGCACACTGGCTGAGGCGCCCCTTGTGACGGTCAGGCCCGGACAGCCCCCGCCGGACGATGGGCGCGCCTTGCTGGACGACGACCGGGAAATCCGCCGACGGCGCTCAACCCTGCAGGCGCTGCTGGTTTTTACCCTGATCGCCGGAGGCACCATTTTCGTCTATGCGCTGGCGCAGGGCCTGGTGCTGTTGCCCATTGCCCACGCCGTGGTGTTCGTGGCCTGTGTCGGCCTGGTTGTAGCCAATCGGCGTGAGGCACCCTACGGGCCGCTCGCCGTGACGTACCTGGTCCTCGTCATCGCGGTCATTCTGATGCTGATCCTGCGGCCGGATCTCCATCCCGTGAGTTACGTGTATCTCCCCGCCATTCCCGTATTGAGCTACATCCTGCTGGGGCATCGGGGTGGGTTGTGGATGACGCTGGCGGCACTGATTGCCGGTGTCGCGGCGTTCGTGGTGGGCGGACAGCGGGTGCCGGAGCTGCTTGGTGCCGACGTGGCCGTGGATCTGGTGACGGCCACCCTGGGCATGTTCGTGCTCTGCCATTTCTGGTTCCGCAGCCAGCATCACGCCAACAGCGCGATGCTGAAGCAGTCGTTGTCCGACTCGCTCACCGGGCTCTACAACCGTCAGGCCCTGGAGCGGATGATGCTCAGGGAGCACGACCGCTACCGGCATGACGGCCATGTCCTCTCAGTGATTCTCATCGACCTGGATCACTTCAAGGACATCAACGACCGCTTCGGCCATGATGCAGGCGATCATGTGCTCGTCCACGTGGCGCGGTTGCTGAGGACCCATCTCCGCCGTGCCGACGTAGCCTTCCGCATGGGGGGTGAGGAGTTCGCAGTGCTGTTGCCCGGGACGCCGATCGAGGGCGGCATGAAAGTGGCCGAGGATATCCGCCGCGCGATCACGACCCGAGCGGCGCGGTGGCAGGGGGAGCGCATTGACCTGACCATAAGTGCCGGAGTCGCCGAACTCGGCCTGGACGGAAGCGTCTGGACCGATCTGTACCGCGTTGTTGATGCGCGCCTTTACGATGCCAAAACCCGCGGCCGCGACCGCGTTGTCGGCCGCTGAAACGGCGGATTGCGCTGTCAGGCGGCGACTACTGTGTTACGCCCCGACTCCTTCGCGGCGTACAGGGCGTCATCGGCCCGGATAACGAAATCCCGGCGCCGCTCGCCCGCGTTATGGCTGGCAACGCCGATGCTGACCGTGAGTGGGCTTCCCGACGCGAACGGCGTGGACTCGATGATCGCGCGCAGCGACTCGGCGACGGCCTGGGCGCTCTCCAGGTCCGAGCCGGGTAGGATGACCACGAACTCTTCACCGCCCCAGCGGCCGAGACAGTCCAGGGAGCGCAGCCGCTTGCGCAGCAGCTCCCCCACGCCCTCCAGGACCCGGTCTCCCATGTCGTGGCCGAAGTTGTCGTTCAGCGCCTTGAAATGATCGACATCGAGCATCAGGATCGACAGCGGAATCCCCAGGTGGGACGTGCGCTCCATCTCCTCCTCCAGTCGAGCTTCGATCCGGAAGCGGTTCATGACGCCGGTCAGGTGATCGTAGCTCGCTTGGTACTGGAGCTGATTTTCCAGCGTCTTGCGCTTGGTGACGTCCTCGACAAATCCCTCCAGGACCGGGCCCTCACCCTCGATCGTGGTGCGCGAGCCGCGCTCCCTGATCCACCGGCGGTGACCGTCGCGACGAATCAGTTGATAGTCGATCACGTAGCCTTCCGGCCCCGCGTTCCGTCGCGCGGAGAGCACATTGACCCGGGACTCGGCGATGATCAGTTCATCGTAGGAGACGTCGCGCTGCTGGAATGCCTCTGCCGGGTACCCGGTGATGGCTTCGGCACCTTCGCTGATGTAGGTGAGATAGTCGTCCGCGCCGTACCCGGATCGGAAGGCCATGGCTGGCAGGTGCAGCATGATGCGCCGCAGGGTGCGATCCCGTTCCGCCAGCAGGCGCTTGCTCTTGCGCCACTGGGTGAGCAGGGCGAGCCAGAGGAGGATGAACAGGATCACGATCATCCCGGCACTGACCAGGATAACCAGAGTCTGCGCGTCAATGGCCAGGGCAGCGTGCTGCTCGGGGAGGCTGTGGGGGTCGAAACCGGCCATGCCGATGAAGTGCAGTCCGGCCACGGCGATACCGAAGCACATCGAGGCAAGCGGCAGACGTTGAGGTTTGCAGCCATGCTTGCCGCGCCGTGCGTTGGGCGGGAAGGCAACCAGGAACCCGATATAGGCCACTGTGGTGCCCCAGGCGAGGGAGCCGGCCATGGCGGGGAGCGTATGGGCCTGTACGATACCTCCTCCCATAGCGGCCATGCCCGTGTAGTGCATGGCCGTGATGCCAGCGCCGAAGACGAGCGCCATCACCGGCCGGACATCGAACCGCGCGGGCCTGCGCCACAACAGCCCGAACGCCAGCATGGTGGCGCCGCAGCCGATCATCAGTGAGATCAGCGTGCGGAAAGCGCCAAGACTCAGATCAACGGGGAGCTTCATCGCCAGCATGGCGACGAAGTGCAGTGTCCACGCGCCAAGCCCGAGGGTGAATCCGGCGGCCATCATCCACCAGAACCCGGACCGGTCTCCGAGATCGTCGATGAAGTCGAGGCTCAGCAGCGTGGTATAGGCGGCAAGGGCGCCCACGGCAATCGCGAGTCCGACCAGTGCTGGATCGTGTTCCAAAGTGAGCGGAAACCCCTGCATTTATCGGAGAACGTTATTGTTGTGGATCCGGGAAACCCGGAATCGAGACGCTAGTCCCAAAGCTGCGCCGGCTTCGTTGAGCTGGGTCACAATACGTGGCTGCCGGTCGATACCCTTTCCCGTGCCGGGTATGGGGCCCCAGGTTGGGAGGCAGTAACCGGAACGCGGGGGATGGTAACGGAGTTACCTATCCCGTGTGTAATAGTTTTTGACTACCTCGAAAGGTATAATCTCGTGCTTGCCGTCACGGTCAAGCTATTCGGAGACTCCATGACAGATGTGCCCAGGTCCCAGCTCGCGACATGGGAACACTGCCTGCTCGGCTCGGCCGCGGAAGCGACAACCGACGCCGTCGTCGTCACTACTGCGGAGTTGAATGCACCCGGCCCCGAAATCATCTACGTCAACCCCGCCTTCTGCAGCATGACGGGGTACAGCAGGGATGAACTGGTCGGGCAGAGCATCCGCATGCTCTACGACCAGAAGCCTGATCCGGCGTTTTTCCAGGATCTGCGCAAGACGATCCAGAGCGGGCGATCCTATCGGGGAGCCACGCTGAAACACCATAAGGACGGTACGCCCTATCTCTGTGAGGTAAGCATCACGCCGGTCCACGACAAAGTGGCGGATTGCATGCGGCTCGTCTCCATCCAGCGTCGCGTCGAGGATGCGTGGGGGCAGGACCGCTATCTGGAGACCGTGTTCCACGCAGCGCCAGTCGGTCTGATACTGGTCCGCGGGGATGGCCGCATCGATCGGGTCAACGAAACCGCGGAAGAGTTGTTCGGGTACAGCGCCGGCGAGCTTGTGGGCCGAGAGGTCGAACTGCTGGTTCCCGACGAAGCCCGGGCCCACCATCGCGATTACCGCACAGCATACTCCCACCAGCCCCGTGCGCGGCAAATGGGGGCAGGGCGTGATCTCGAAGGCCAACGAAAGGACGGATCCCGCTTCCCGGTGGAGATCGGGCTGGCGCCACTCGAGACGGTCGAACGCGCGGCCGTGCTGGTGTCCGTCATCGATATTGCCGAGCGCAAGCGCCAGGAGGCCGAGATCGAGTTTCTGGCATTCAATGATCCCCTGACGGGGCTCGCGAACCGGCGCCTTTGTATGGACCGCATCACCGAGGCCATCGAGGGCCTGACCGACTCAGGGCAGTTCGGTGCTCTGGTCGTGATCGATCCGGATCGCTTCCAGGCGCTCAATGACACCCGGGGCCACAGTCGCGGGGACCAGTTACTGTGTGACATGGCGGGGCGGCTGACTGCGTTTGCGGGGCCAGGGCGGCTGGTAGCGCGCGTTGGCGCCGACGAGTTCGCTGTGCTGCTGGACGATCTCGGTCAGGCCAGCGACGCCATTCGCTACGCGGAACGCTTTGCCCAGCAGGCGCGCGACATACTGGGTGCGCCATACAGCTGGAAGCAGGGGGGCTATTACGCCACCGTGTCATCGGGCATTACGCTGCTGCACCCGGAGGACGACACGGTCGAGGATGCCCTGAAGCGCGTCGACCTGGCCCTGCAGGACGCGAAGCGCGAGGGCCGCAACCGGATCAGCGTGTTCGACCCGGTTCTCCAGCGCAGTGCCGAAGAGCGCGCGCGTATCGAACACCAGATGCCCGCTGCACTGGCCAATGAGGAATTCGTACCCTACTACCAGCCCTGTGTGGATGCGGCGGGGCGCTGCGTCGGGGCAGAAGCCCTGATCCGCTGGCAGCACCCGACCCACGGCCTGATCTCTCCGGGCTCGTTCATTCCCGTGGCGGAAGAAAGCGGCCTGATCCACGCCATCGGGGAATCGATGCTGCGTCAGGTCTGCGAGCAGGTGGCACGGTGGGCTCTCGATGAGAGCCTGAGCCGGCTCGAAGTGTCCGTGAACGTCAGCCCGAAACAATTCCGGGATCCGGATTTCGTCCACTCCGTGAAAAGCATACTCGACGAGACCCGGGTCAATCCTCATCAACTCTGCCTGGAAGTCACCGAGTCACTGCTCTTTGATGACGCCGACGAGGCCATCGCGCGCATCGCGGCGCTGCGCCGCATGGGCATCTCCTTTGCGCTGGACGATTTCGGTACGGGGTACTCCTCCATGGCCTATCTCAAGCGGCTGCCCCTGGACCTGCTGAAGATTGACCAGAGCTTTGTCCGCGAAATGCCGGCGGATTCCGATGCCACCGCCATCGTCGAGACCATCATCGCGCTGGCCGACAACCTCGGTCTTACCTGCATCGCGGAGGGCGTGGAGACGGAGGAGGCCTGGCGGTTTCTCAGGGAGGCCGAGTGCCAGCGGTTCCAGGGCTACCTGTTCAGCCCGGCGATACCTGCTGAGCAGTTCGAGCGTCAGGTCGCTCGGTAGCCGGATGTAAGGTGAATGTAAGTTGCGGGCCTATATGCTCGCTCACACGTTGGCAGAGCTGTGCGCCACGCGTAGACCCCTCGCATTTCAGCGCCAGACGGACACCGTCGGCACGGTGGAGAACAAACCCATGAACAACAAACGAGCCCGGTATTCTTATCACCTGACCGCTTTCACTGCCTTTAGCGCCATCGCCCTGGGCGCATCAGGCTGCCTGGGCGGTGGCAGCAGCAGTGGATCCGGAGGCGGTGGCAGCAGCCTCGCCGATTTCGTCACCGCCGCCGAGATCTATGATGGGGACTACAGTGGCCCACAAGATCTGGCGGAGCTGGCCACGGTCGAAAAGGCGGCGCAGGCCATGGATCTGGCATACCTGGCCACCCGTGTAGAGGATGTCATCTTCACGCTGGAACAGGTGGTTTCCGAAATCGAGCTTGAGGATACGCCCGTCAATATTCCCAGTGACCGTCCAGATGCCAAAGATGCAGTGGAACTTGTCTACGACAGTTCCGGGGACGCTGACGGTTTCAGCGAAACGTGGACCATGGAGGGGGGCGACGGCTTCTGCACCGAGAAGATGGATACGAGCGGACCTGTCTGCATCATGGGCGTGGTCGAGCGGGAGAGTACCTTCGAGTCCTCGGCAGGCCAGGTTACTGTGGGGAGAGCGGAAACGTTCTTCGACGGACTGAAAGCGACGTTCCGAGGCGGCAAGATCGTGATGACCGGCACGGAGGTATCGGCCGGGGATTCCTCATCAAACGAGAATAGAACCGCCATGGCGGTGGACCTGGTGTTCACCAGTGATGACGAGAAAGGCATTGAAGCCGAAATACGGCTACTCTGGGACCAGCAGGCGACAGGTGTCGACATTCAGAATCCGCAGGACCTTTCCCGAACCAGCACCATGGACATTGCCACGCCGTTGCTCGGTGGTCGGATCGAGGTCGAGCAAACCCATGGGGACGGTCAGAACGGGTTTTTTGCGGGTTTCACCTGCACGAACGGCCTTTTTGGAGACGACTACAGGGATGCCGACAACGGACGGGTGACGATGACCCACGATGGCCCCGAGATCGTCGCAGACCTGAGTGAAACGGGTGAGTGTGAGAAGTTCGTGATTTCGGGCGGGCAGTCTGACACCGCCACCCTCCTGGACACGCTGTTCACCGGAATCTCCGGCAATTGATCCATTGGTAACCAGCAAAGCCGCTGGCGGCACCCGCCGCCAGCGGAGGCCTCATACGCGTTCACCAGAAGCACACTGGCCCGGACGGCAGACCGCCGCCACGTGTCATGGCCGCCTTCCCCTGTAAGTCTCCTGCCCGACCGTTTGTAAGGTGTGTGTAAGGCATCGTCCGGCATCCTCCCCGCATGACCCTATGCCTCCGCGCGCGACATGCGCCGGGCCTTTGGTTGGCCGCGAGTTGTAAGGCCCCTGTAAGGCGCGGGCGCGTAGGGTCGCGTGCAGAAAAACCAACACAAGGGATGTCGTTATGGCCGCCGAAACCGAACACGATCAGATGACCAGCCGAATCCGTCACTCGCTCGCCATTGTGGGGGCCGCAAGCGCGCTGGCCCTCGCGGGCTGCTTCAGTGGAAGCAGCTCATCCAGTGGCGATGGGGATTCGGATAACGGTGGCGATGACAGCAACTGGGGCGAATCCGACGTCTTCATGACCCTCGACCGGCTGAGCGGGCTCGGCGTCGAGGAGACCCGGGACGAGCTGCTGTTTTACAAGATCGGCGGTACCGGTGGTGGCCTAGGCGGTGGCGAGCTTCGGGCAATCCATCCGGATGACCCCCTCGATTACACAACGTTTGATATTCAGGTCAGTGCCGCACAGCTCCAGACCACCACGCCGGTCATCTCGGGTGACTGGGATGAGGACGACTTCGATCTGACCGGCATCGAGCGTGAACTGATCGCTGCGAAGATTGATGTAGATGGGCCTTTGAGCGACGACGGTGTCGCAACCATTCGCACCGGTCCCAGCTCTGCAGGTGATCCTGATGCGGCGGAGAAAATCGGTCAGCAGCAGTTCCTTAATGCGGCTGCGGGTGTTGGCTTCGTCGGTGTCACCCAATCACCGGGGAACATCGATGCGGCGCAGCTTTTTGTCGGGATAGAGGACGACAATTTCTTCTACAACCCTGGTATGAATGACGGCGACACCGTCCCCTCCGTTTCCTCTGAGCAGGCGCTAGGCAGAAGTCTGGTGTCGATTCGTGACATCGCGAATCTTGAGCCGATTGGCTGGGTGGCCGTCCAGCCTGACCCTTTGGATGGCAACACGCTCCAGTTTCTGGATATGCAGGGTGACCTCGTTGACAACATAATTGTCGAGGATTCGGGTACTGCCGCTTTCGCCGTTGATGGTGTCTCCAAATTCGGAGAGATCCTGCCCGACGGATCCTATTACCTAGTGATCGAAGACGAGGGCAATTCAGTCGCCGAGTTGCAGCTCAGGCTCTATACACCGGATGCCGACGATGGCGCTGGCACGGTCGAGGTGGTGACCGATGACGCCGACAACGTCGTGGATATGGAAGAGTTCATCGGGAGCGGTTTTCTAGGGTCGGTCGGCGCGCAATCGAATCGCGTGGCCTATGGCGATGACGGGGCGCTCTTTTTCTCCGGCGAGCCGGGGTTCTTCTCTGGGGTGACGGGCAATTCGCTTTACCGGGTTGAAGGAACGACGCTGGAGACCGTTTTCACATCAGGTGATTCGGTCCTGACCAGCCCCGACTCTGACGTCCTGTTCCGCGCACCGGATTCCATCATCTGGATGACCGACGAAGGGGAAGAGATCTGGAAGGTTTCCCTCGATGGGGCCGATGCGGAGTTGATCGCGGACGGGGAGACCTTCCGCGACGACTTCGACACCGGACTTGTGAGCCTGCGCGAGTACCGAACGCCGGTGCGTGCGGTACACGAGGACGGCTGGCTCTTCTACACGGCGGAGAACCGGTTCGACGAGGTTGCCGCCGTCATCCACAACATCGAGACCGGTGAGCTCCGGGCCATTGCCGGCGCGGAGTGGGTGGGCTCCTCCAGCGATGGCTCGCTCGGCCCTGCCGGCTTCCTCGGAGAAGGTCGTCTCAGCGAAGTCTTCCTGATGAAGACCGATGACTCCGGCGATCCCATTCTTGGCGCCGTGGACGCGGCTGACCCCCTGGCAGGCATGGTGGAGCTGGGAGCGTTGCCCGCCGGTACGGAATTCGTGGAGCAGGGGCACATCGGGTCCCAGGGGGCCGATTTCCTGGGTCAGGAGGCGTTCGCTACCGGCCCGCACCGCCTCTTCCGTGCCGAACTGGAAGGGGATCAAAACGGGCAAATCATCTACGTCGACGTCAACGAAAAGGGTTCCCTTGAGCCCATCGTCAACTCGGCCTCGCCGCACAGCTATCCCGTGAGCGGCTATTGAAGCAGGGAACGCAGGATACCCGTGCGTAAGGAGCAAGGCATGTGCATCAACAACAAGAAGACAATCATCGTTTCGCTGCTGGCTGTGCTGGCGCTGAGTCTTGGGGGCTGTATCAGCTCCGGCGGCTCCGGCTCCAGTGACGGCGGAGGCGATCCCGGCGGCGATGATGGCCTGGAACTCTCCGATGTAAGCCTGGCCGCAACAGACGGACTGGCCCCCTTCCGGCTGGTCAGTGTCGACGGCCTGCCCGATGACGCACAGGCCTCCGATCTCCATGCTCGCTACCGCGCCGAGGGCGATTCCACGCCGCTGACCGGGGACAACCCGGATGCCTCCCTGGCCCCGCTGGCCAGCTTCCGAGGTGGGCCGATCCAGTTCCTGGTGCCGCTGGTCGAGGCAGATGGCGCCACCATCGAAATGCGCATCACCGACGGTGTCAACGACAGCCAGCGCTTCACCGTCGCTATCGATCCCTTACCGCCGCGCGACGACGGGGCCTGGGAGCGCTATCTGGATGCCCTGGAGACGCTGATCGAGCAAACCGCTGATGCGTACGAACTCGCCCCTTCGCAAATCAGTGCTGCCAACGCCGACATGGTCGAGTTTCCGTTCGTGCCGCTGGTGCTGGCCCAGTACGCACTGGATGGCGAGGGCAATACGTTTGCGCTGAGAAACGCGGATTTTGACCAGGACGATCTCGAACTCATTGAGCGCATCATCCCGCACATGGGACTGACCCACCTTCTGGAGAGCGATATCGACTTCGTTGGCTCCGACCAGAGCTTGATCGACGAATCCCTTGATCAACGGGACGCACCGGGAAGTTCCGACATCCCCACCGTCGGTGAGCTATCTGATGGTCTAGCCCAGGCCCAGATGGCCGCACAGATCCAACAGCAAGGATATGTCACCCAATCCTTTGACGATGTCGTGACGTTCGAGGACGGCACAGCCTTCATTGATGGCTTCTTCGAAGTCGATGGCCCCGAAGCTGTCGACTCCTGGATGAGCACTTATGACAGCGCCTGGCGGGCCCAGGGCAGAGTCGACACCGCTCTGGGCGTCGCCGACGACGCCCTGACGGCCGCCACCATCCTCGCCATCGCCAGCTCATCCGGAGCCGCAACGCCTCAGGCAGTTGCTGCCCGCGCAGCCACGAGGAAAAGTCTGGAGGCACTGCTTTACGGCTTGGAGGCCGGGGCAGGCGTCTCGCGGCTGGCGCTGGGTTTCCTCCCCTGCTGCCTGCACGAGATCGACACCAGCTTCGACCCGAGCACCCAGGTTGGCGAGACGGAGGATGGCGGAACCAGCGTGCTCCGCGTGGACGGTGTTACGGCACGCATGAAGAGCGATGGCACGGACTTCGGCAAGGAAATCCTTGAGCGATTCATCATCTCGGAGCTCGGTGACAATATGTCGGATGCCCTCGCCACGGGGCTGTCCCAGACCAATCTCCAGGAGCAGGTCCTGGATGCCGGCTTCGGTGCTGTCTTCGGTTTCGATGCCGACCTGTTCGATGTTCACTTCGTCTGGGAGGGCGTTGACATCGCCGGCCCCAACGTTGACGAACGTATCGACTGGGACGTTGAAGGCCTCAGCGGCGCGCCGGCCACCTTCAGGGAGGCGCCGTTGTCGGAGGACGGAGTGCTCCCCCTTTGGTATGACGAAGATCATTTCTTCGGGCGAGAGACGGAGGACAATGCGTTCTACGCCCACCCTGTAGAAGATGAAGACCCCTTCACATTCGGCCCCTGGCATCCGCCCATTCCAGAGGACCGCAACTTCATCCGCGGCACCATCATCCGGATCGTCTTTGATCCGAACACCATCGACGTCGATGCGCCCGGTGAGCAACATGAATTCACCGTGGAGGTGCGTAACGCCGAAGACGCCACCCTGGAATACGAGGATCTTGCGGAACACACCGTGCCAAGGATCGCCGACGACGAGGAACGTCTGGGCACGCTGGAGCAGGTCAATCGCGATCCCGACGCCGGAACATACACCTACCGGTACACGGCACCCGATGATCTGGAGGATTTCCAGACCGTCACCGTACGCGCCGAGGCTGCCTCGACCGAAGGCGTTCGCGGTCGCGAAAGTAATCCACCCGGGCGCATCGGAAGCATGCTCCTGCGGGGCGAGGACGTGGATCTCGCCGTTGACCCCCAACGCATCTGCCTTGATGAAGGCGGGACACAGACCTTCGAAGCCGTGGACCCGAGAGATCCCAACGGCGAAACGCTGGACGTAACCTGGGAGGCAGACGTCGGCTCCATGAGCGGTGCGACTTACACTGCACCCAACTTCGCCGCCGGCTCAGGAACGGACACCGTTACCGCAACCCTAGTCGCCGACGACCAGATCACCGCCGAGGCGAATATCGCCCTGAGCTGCGATTGCTGGTACGACGTCAATGTCGGAAACAACATCGATCAATCCTACGCGGCGGGGCCAATGGGAATCCGTTTCGATGAGGACGGGAACCTCGAGCGCATCGATCTACAGGAAGGATTGGACGACAGTGGCATCCAGGTGGGCATGACGCTGTCATTCGAGCCGCCGGTGCCTGCCGGAGATACTGGGACGTTCGACGCCCGCATCCCGCAAGTGGCGACATTCCTTGGCGATGACTTGGTGATTATCGACGATCTATTGGATCGAACTCCCGTTGGCTCATGGTGGAATCTCCCTCTCGAAGACGAGGAGTTCTGGGGCAGACTCTCGCTGATAGAAGCGGACATCTTGCCGCCGGAGCCAGCAGAAGTGCCACCGGTCCAGGTCACCATTGATCGACACGAGATGTGGAGCGAACTGCCGGACGGCTCAGAGGCTGCAGGCGGAGAGCGCTCGCTGTCATTGGCGGTGGAAGGACAGGTGCGGCGGCTTGGCGCAGAGGATGCACCGGATGACCAGATTCAGGTGGTTGTTCGGGAATCCGGGCCCTTCAACCTGGAGTTGGACGGCGAATTCTGGGGGAGGGACAGTGACAGGCGTCAATTCTGTCAGCCTCTTCTTGGCCTTTAGGGCCAGAAACGCGCTCGAGTCCACCTCACTTCAAGCGCCGGATCAAGCATGGGAGAACAAAAAATCTCCAACCCGATCGTTTGTAAGGTCGTTGTAAGGCGCCTTCCGGCACGCTCTCCGGAGGCAACCATGCCACTCTACCGGCAGCGCGCCGCTGCCCTCTGATCCGCCTCTACCGCGGCGGTGACGAAACCCTCGGCCAGGGATGTATGTATGGCCCATGTAAGGTGCGCGTCCGTAGGGTTTTGTGCAGAACAAACGAACAAGAAGGATGTTGTGATGTACCATCCGAAGGTATCCGCCTGCCTCTTCCCCCGGCGCGCATCGCTCCTGTCGGCAGCTTCAAGGGGTACCCGGACTGAGGAGTCTGTTACATCGCCCACCAGGAACAGGAAAGCAACGGCGATCATGCTCATGACCGCGTTGGGGCTTGGCCTCGGTGGTTGCCTCAGTTCCGGCAGCTCAGGCTCCGATAGTGGCGCGAATGGCGATACCAATGGCGGTAACGGTAACGATGACGGCAGTGACAACGGCAACTCTGGGGTCGCCGTCGACTGCGGGGCAGTTTCGCTCGCCAGGGCCAGCGCGCTGCCGCTGGATCGCATCGAGGTCTCCGGGCTCGACGATACCGGGTTAGAGCTCGCCGCTGTGCAGGTCGAGGACACCTCCAGCGCCGACAGCGCCGTGACCTGGATCGAGGCGGTGGACGACGAAAAAGTACTCTATGCCCCCATCCACCCCAATGGCACCGTCCTCGGCGGGCCGGTCACGCTGACCTTCGAGTTTGAGGACACCACCTGTGGCCCGATCGACTTTCACGTTGAGGAGTTGCCCCCCGCGCAGCAGGGTGTGGACGACCTGGCAGCGGTCGTCGGTGCCCTGGAAGACCTCGGTGAAGCCGGTGCCACTTACCTCGGCACCACGATGGCCGAGGTGCGCGACACCGATCCGGAGGATATGCCCGAGGACTGGTGGCCGCTGGCCGCCGGTGTGCATCTGACCGACCCCGACGCTGACGACTCGCTGCTGGCGCTGTATGACGGCGACGACCCGCGCTGGGAGGTGGACAATGCCGAACGCGACCTGCTCGACCGCCTTTTCGCCCACCTGGGCCTGGCCGAGTATCTCCACGAGCGGGTCGAAGATTTCCAGGGCTTGGACAGCAGTGGAGCGACAACACAGAGCGCCTCGTCGATGCTGATGAGCACGGCCGACTCCTGCGAGCAGGTCACTGCCGAGCAGCTGGGTAGCAAGCTCGACGACAGCCAGGTCGCCCGTCGCGATGTGGACGGTATTCCCGGCGGGATCCTCGACGACTTGCAGAACCTGTTCGCCCTCGGCGCCTTTCTCCCCGGCAACGGCAAGGTCGTGGGCACCGTCGGCGGCGGCAGCTTGTTCGCGTACCAAAAGCGGGCCGAAGCGACGTATCGCACGCTCCCCTCGAGTATCGAGGAAGGCGAGGCCGAATTCGGCGCGACGGCCGTGTTCGAGGACAACCCCGACACCTTCCAGTGGAGCGACTTCATCGTGCGCGCCTACAGCGAGGAATGGACGATCGATCAGGAGCTACTCGAGACGGTGGTTCAGGTCCACAGCGGGCGCGACACCTACAAGAAGTGGTTGAACAACAACCTCGACGCCAACTTCGCGCAGAATGTCCGAAGCTACGCCAAGGGCCAGCTGATCAACCAGGTGATCAGCCGCGTCGACTCCGAACAGCTGACGATCCCAGCCCGTTGCTGGGAGGCGGACGTGAGCGACCCGGCATATAGCGAAGCGACGGTTTCGTTCATGCTCGGCTCCAGCGAGCATCAGAACTACTTCCTCGACGACGACGAATTCGCCCAGGGGCAAATCACCCTGACCCCGCTCGGTACCGGCTTCCATCTAGTCCAGGAGATCGAGCTCGCGCCGGTCACCATTGATATCGAGCCAGGGAGCGTAATTGCCGAGACCGGCGACGAACTTGAGTTCACCGTCTACGTTGACGCGCACGACCCGGAGATCGAGCTCTACTCCGACGATCTGTCGCTCAATATGTCGAATGTCGATGTCCCGAGCGGGGGCTATACCTTCAGCTACACGGTGCCAGACGACCCCGACGAGGAGGTGATCACGATCACCGCCGAGAGCAACACCAACAGCGGCTTCGCCGCCAACCGCGAGCCGGCCATCGCCCGTGCCTTCATCAGCACTGGCGACCCGGAGCTGGCGGTCGAGCCAGGGCGGATCTGTCTCGACGAAGGCGAGAGCACCAACTTCGAGGCGGTCGATGCGCAGTCCGGCGAGGCATTAGACGTGAGTTGGGACGCTGAGTATGGAGAGATCAGCCCCGACGGGACGTTCACCTCCCCAGGGGCGATGAACGCGGGCTGGGAGATGACCTCGGTCGTCACGGCGACGCTCGATGACAATCCCGATGTCACCGCCGGAGCGGTGGTGACCATGGAATGCAGCTGCTGGTATGACGCCACGGTGTCCGGCGACTGGAGCCAAAGCTTTGCCGATCGCATCTCGGAAATTCAGTTTGACGAGGACACGCAGGCTCTCGAGGCGATTGTGTTCCGAAACTCGATAGAGGACACGGCATTCCCCGAGGCCACGCTGGAGTTTGTCACCCCGGTGCCTGCGGGAAAAACGGGCACCTTCGAGGCCCGGATCGAAGGGACCTTTGCGCCGAACGAGCCTTTCGATTGGCGCGAAAATTGGAAAAACGCTGGCCCCAACGATTGGACATACTCGGGAATTCCAGAGCTCGATCCTGTTCCCGAGATCGCGCCGGTTTCGGTAACTATCGAGGCCCACGAGATGATCCTCAGCGCCCCTGCCGGTGATCGCTTCCTTTCTTTGGAGGTGGACGGGCCGGTAGTGACGATGGATGCCGACGTCGATACGGGCGAAGTCTTCGTAAATCGGTCCGGGTCCGTCTCTATTGAACTCGATACCAACTATACCGGGCTCTCGAGCGACGGCGAGCGTCAGTACTGCGGCACCGCTCCATGACTGACATGGAACCGCGGTCCGATTGTTGGGGGTTGAGACTTTGGAGGATGCCGTAACCTCACTAAGGGCGGGCTTCCCGGTCTCGCGCTCACCGCATGATCTCGCTCCCCTCGCGTGCTGTGAGACCGGGGGGCGCGGTAGCGCGGCGTAGCCTACACCCTCGCGGTCGATCTGCGCCTGCGGTGGGTCATTCGCTCCTGGTCGTTGGTGGGGCGATACCGTTCGAGTGCGCAAAGGGACTAAACGCACCTCATGCGCTACGCCGTGGCCAGCACACACCGCTCTTGCAGGCCGTCGCCGGTGGAATGGTGACCACTATAACCACCCCTGTAAGGCCGGCCTAACAATCTGGCCGCTAACCTGCAGGCATAACAATCCGGAACCGAATCTTCACTTGATGGAGGGCACACCCATGTTCCACCGACGCTTATCGACATTACTCCTGGCTTTGACCACCCCGTTCGCGCTAATCGGATGCTTCGGCAGCTCTTCCGACAGTGACAACGGCAACGGCTCCGGCACCGGACTCACCGCAGTTGCCGGTGAGGACATCACAGCCGAGGTGGGCGAGACCATCGAGCTAGACGGCAGCGGCAGCATTTCGGCGAGCAACGATGAAATCGTCGAGTGGCGTTGGTTCTCTTTTCCATCAGGTTCATCGGCCACCATCGCGGACAGGGACGCGCCGGAAACCACCTTGACCATTGGATCCGCCGCGGAAGGCCGAACCATTGAAGTCTTCCTGAGTGTAACCAACGCTGAGGGCGTGAATGCTCAGGATGATTTTGCGATCGAGGTCGGTGGCGATGCCCCCGGAGATGCGGATCTCAGTGACGCGGAGAAGCCGCTGCTGTTCTTCTCTGAAGATGCAGGTCAGGAGGGAGACTACGTCCGCAAGTCGATCCATGCGGTCGACCCGGCAGATCCTCGCTCCGACAGAACAGCGCAGGTGGATGTCCTCGCCACCGACAATGCGCGGTCCCGGAGTGATGGCGGCTCCGTTGCCGAGCGGCGTGGCGGCAACGAATTTGCAGCGGACCGAAACACGTTGCCGCTCGGGGTGCTGGCGGTCGAGCTGACGAGCGATGACGACCTTGAGGTCGGGGAGCGTCACGCAGTGGTTTTCAACACCCCCGAAGGAGAGCTGCGCCGAGTGGACGGGTTCGATGGCCTGGACGAAAGCGTACGCCTGTCCTCCGAATCGGATGCGAACCTCGTTTGCGCCGCCAAGGTGATGACCGACTACATGGATGTCACCCAGTCGGTCCTGGCGTACCAGATTCCCACCTCGGGCGACCGCCGCTGCACTAACGCGACGCAGTGGTTCGCCGTTCGTTTCGACGCCGATGAGCACACCGCGCCGGTCAAACTCACCAAGCCGGGAACCGTTCAGGGTTATGCGAACGATTTTGAGCTCGGTTTGTCCCCCGAATGGGTGTTTCCACTGCGCGACGACCAGGGAGCCATCGACGACTTGGTCGTGTATCAGGGGAACAATAACTTCTCCTGTTCCCAAGGTGACAACGGCACGGGCAGACTCTGGCGGATTTCAGTCAGCAGCGGCGACCGCGAAATGCTGGAACCCACTGGCGGATCTCCCGGTCTCTCGATCAACGATGACTCCATTTGCGCCTTCCGAAAACTGATCTCCCTGGAGGACCAGCGCCACCTCGTACAGGCTACGTTTCACGATGCTGGGGCGCCCACGTCGCCGCGGTATGT
The DNA here is from genome assembly GCF_048323695.1 of Aquisalimonas sp. APHAB1-3. NCBI lineage: Bacteria > Pseudomonadati > Pseudomonadota > Gammaproteobacteria > Chromatiales > Ectothiorhodospiraceae > Aquisalimonas > Aquisalimonas sp. APHAB1-3. The sequence continues at coordinate 66,671 of NZ_JBLWFT010000001.1, forward strand.
GTTCCTCTACGATGCCACGAACAACCAGTTTTCCCTGATCGAACCCAAAGATGGCTTGCCCGGCGGCGCACTGAATGTCGCCGCGCGGCCCACGGGCCGGGATGAGACGCTGTTCGTGAATGACCGCGTGTACATTCTGGATATCGAGGACGAGGACGCTGATACTGGCCGCCTGATCGAGATCGACCTGGACCCCGCGGACGTCGACGTGCCCGAGTACCAGATAGTCGACGGGGACTGGGGTACCGGATTGGAGCCCGAGAGTTTCGTCACCGACGGCCAGAAACTGGGCTGGACGTATGCGGCAATCAACCAAGCCGGAGACGCTGAGGGGACGTGGGCGGTGCGCGGATTCGACACGGACACCGGCGACGCCACCATGTACCAGCAGAATCTCGACCTCGTTCGCCCGGGCGGCCTTGATAGAACGGTTTACTCGCCTTCCGCGCCGGCTGGCCGGATCTACTACAACCAGAACTCGCCGGGTGCGGCCAGAGCGCAATCGATCACTGACAGCACCGACAGCGAGCAGATGGCAGGCAGTATCTTCCTGAGTCAGAGCTGGAACCGGACCATCTCCGGGATCGGAGAGCAGGCGGAGCACATCTTCTATCTGACGAGCGGAGAGCTGCTCGCGGTGGTGGATGCCAAGGACTTTGCGGGCTCCGAAGAGCTGGCCTCAACGCAGGTCATCACTCGCAATGCGGGCTCTGCTTCCGCCGAAGGATACGGCACAGACCTGTTGATGGGGTTGCAGCAAGGGACGTCTACCCAAGTCTACTATGTCAACCCGGAAACCGCGGAATTCAGAGGACTTTCCACGATTGGTCGGATTACGGCACCGATCTCCTTTCACCATTGAGTAGGTCGGTGTGTAGCTAGCACTAGCACAGAGTTGCTTGCGACGTGTGTGCGGAGTGATCGGGATCCACGCAGCCCGCCCTGCTGACGAATTGGGAGCAGGGCGGGCTGGCGGCCCTATGTAGTGGATAGAGCTTGGGTTCACAGCCCGGAAGTCAAACGGACCCCGGCCGATACCCCTCTGCGTTCAGGCGCTCGGCGATGGCTGCGATATGAGCGGGGCCCACTTCGCAGCAGCCACCCACCATGGTTGCGCCCTGCCGGACCCAGCCCAGGACGTGCTCTGCGTATGCGGCGGGGTCAAGGTCCTTGCGCGCCTCCAGCACATCGACCGTGCCGCCCGGCTTCAGGGCATCCACGGACGTGAACGCGTTGGCGTAACCGCCGAACGGCACGCCGGTTTCCGCCAGCACGTCCATGGCGGACGTGACCGCTTCAGGCACGGAGCAGTTGATCAGCAGGTGCGTCGCACCGGCGGCCACGACCTGCGCGGCCGCTTCGGCGAGGGATTCGCCGGAACGCAGGCGCGTCCCGTCCCCATCATCCACCGTGAACGACACCCACACCGGCAGGCCGCTCTCGGCGGCGGCAATGGTCGCCGCGCGCGCCTCGCGGGCCAGGGACATGGTCTCGCAGAGGAAGAGGTCGACGCCCCCGGCCTGCGCCGCGACCATCTGCCGGTAGGCCTGCAGACAGGTGGCGTCGTCCGGTGCGATGTCAGGGCTGTAGCTCGCCATGAGCGGTGGCAGGCAGCCGGCGATGCGCACGTCCCGGCCGCTTTCCTCGCGGGCCTGGCGGGCGGCATCCAGTGCGGCGGCGTGCAGGGGCTCGAACAGGCCTGGCTCGCCGTCACGTTCCAGGCGCTGCGGGGTGGCGCTGTAGGAGTTGACGGTGATGACTCGGGAGCCGGCATCGATGAAGTCGCGATGGGCCTCGATCACCAGATGCGGCTCGTCGAGCATCACCTGGGCGGACCACAGCGGCGATACCGGGCGGCTGCTGCGCCGACGCAGCTCCTGGCCCATGCCTCCGTCCAGCAGGAGGACGTCGTTCTGGTCTGGATTCATCATTCGGGTCTCCTCTCTATTGTTGTGGCCGCCGCCGGGCTCCGCGGCACGGCCGCTTCCTCGGCGACGGCGTCGCTGCATGTGCGTGGGAAAAGGACGGATACGGCTGCGACCAGGGCCGCGAGCGCGGCGAACACCACGAATGCCTCCGCGTAGCCGGCGCGGGCGATGGTCCACCCGACCAGCGGGGAGCCGACCGCCTGGCCGATCGTGATCGCCAGGAACGGAATGACCGGCCCCATGGAGGGGCGATCCCGCAGCAGCCGGATGCCGGTCACCAGATAGAGTCCGGTCAGGGTCATGAAGGCCCAGCCGAACACGGCCGCCGACATCAGCGCGATCGGCAGGTTGCCGGGCGCAGCCGCGACCAGCGCTGTTGCACCACCCAGGGCGACCAGCGCCACTGCCTGGGTGGCGGGCGGACCAAAGCGGTCGCCGAGGTCACTCGCCCAGGCGCCGGCAAGGCCCGTGATACCCACCACCAGCCAGAGATAGCCCGTGAGTCTCTCCGGAAGGCCGCCCACCTCGACGACCAGGTCGGGCGCGAAGATCCAGTAGGCGGAACCGGCCACCCCCATGGCAAAGCAGAACGCGGTCAGGCGCATGACTTCAAGCCACCGCTCGCGGGAGACGGGTGCCGCGGGTTGCGCCTGCCCCCGGCTGCCCGGGGCGGATGACGGGATCAGCGTGAGGGCTGCCAGCACGCCCAGCGCCGCCAGCACCGCGAAGGAGCCGTAGGCGAGGCGCCAGGCCCCGCTCAGCAGCAGCACGGCCGGGACGCAGACGATCAGGCCAGCGCTTGTGCCGGCGTTCATGACGGCATTGACGCGCCCGCGAAGGTCCGCGCGAACCGCGACCTGCGCGCCGGAGGAGAGGGCGGGCATCATCAGGCCGGTGCAGATGCCACAGGCGAAGACTCCTGTGCCGAGAACCACGGCGTTACCCGCCTGGCTGATCAGCGTGAGGCCAGCAAGGGCGAACACGCCCGAGAGTGCTGCCGTGAGGCGCGGGCCGAGACGGTCGGCCACGAGGGGGGCAACCACGCTGGCAAAACAGAAACTGACAAACGCCAGCGAGCCGACGATACCGATCGCGTCGGCGGACAGTCCGAGCTCTGCGCGGATCGACGGCACGAACAACCCGAATGCATACCGGGCGAGCCCGTAGGCGATCGCGATCAGCCCGGCACCGAGTAGCGCATAGCCGGTGGCACTAACGGGCCTCATGCGTGGCCCCGGGTCGCAGAGGCAAGCACCGCGGGCAGCATTGCGCGCAGGTGACTGGTGACAGTGGTGGCGCCGAGAACGGGTGTCAGCGCGTCCGCGCCCTCCAGAATCACCAGCACGCGCTCCGCCACGACGGAATCGTCCACCACCCCGTCCCGGGACAGTGCGCCGGCGATGACGGCAATCAGCTCGCGCTTGAGCCGCCGCCCCTGATCAGCGATGGCTGGGTGGTGCTGCTCGAACTCGCCGATGGCCTTGATGACGATGCAGCCGCGGTTCGCGGTGGTCTCCAGCCATTGGCAGTGTACGTCAGCCAGCGCCATCACGGCCTCGCCCGCCGCGGCCTCGTCCACCGCATGGCGCAGCTGGTCGAGATAGCGCGCGTAGCGCCGGTCGAGCACCGTCTCGATCAATGCTTCCTTGGAGGGGAAGTGGTTGTACAGCGTCATCCGGGCCACGCCCGCCTCGGCGACCACGCGGTCGATCCCTGTGGCGTGGAAACCCTCCGCATAGAAAAGCCGCTCGGCGGTGTCGAGCAATATATCGCGCTTTCTGGCTGGCATCTTGAGACCTGAATTAAGATAGAACGATCTATACAATTCTGAAGGCTGCACCGGCTCCGCGTCAAACCGTCGCGGCGCCCTGTGCAGGGGGCGGGATCATACGGGCGTTTAGCCCCCTTTACTTAACCACTGCCGGAAAGGCACTCTTTCCAGATCATCCCGTTGACGTTTCCCCTGCATGGAGCCCGCCTATGACCAACTCAGCGAATGCTGATGACATCATGGTCGGGCGACAGCCAATCTACGACAGGCAGCTGAACACCTGGGCCTACGAACTACTGTTTCGGGATACCGACCAGAATCGGGCCAACGTCATCGACGGCGACTGGGCGACCAGCCAGGTTCTGTACAACGCCTTTGTTGAAATCGGCATCGAAACGATTACCGGTCAGAAAAGAGCGTTCGTGAACCTGACAACGCCGTTCATTCACGGCCACTACCCGTTGCCGTCCACACCCGATCTTCTGGTTCTTGAGGTGCTGGAAGATGTTGAGCCGTCTGAGCAGCTCCACGCGTCCATCGCCAGGCTCAAGAACCTCGGTTACACGATAGCCCTGGATGACTTCGTCTACGCTCCGAATCTGGCGGCTCTCGTGGACCTTGCCGATATCATCAAGATCGACATTACCCGCCTGACGCGAACCGAGCTGGAGGAGCATGTCCAGACGCTGGGCCGCCCCGGACTGATGCTGTTGGCCGAGAAAGTGGAGACCCAGGCTGAGTACCGGCTGTGCGATGCACTCGGGTTCGACCTGTTCCAGGGGTTCTTTTTCTGCAAGCCCAATACCGTCAAGGGAAAACGCATAGCCAATAACCGCCTTTCCCTGTTGCAGCTCCTCGCAATGCTGCAAAGCGATGATGTCACTGTGGATCAGCTCGAATCCTTGATCACGCAGGACGTTACACTCTCGTATCGGTTGCTCAGGCTGATCAATTCACCACGCTTCGCCGTGGCCCGGGACATCGACTCGGTTCGCAACGCACTCATGCTCCTGGGGCCGCGCAACCTGCGCAGCTGGATCAGCCTGCTCGCCCTGTCCAGTGTGAAAGACAAGCCCGGTGAGCTGGTCCGGACCGCGACGATCCGGGCCAGAATGGCCGAGACACTGGGCCGCCATCATGGTGGGGCTCTTGGTCCGGAAACATACTTCACGGCCGGCCTGTTCTCGACGCTCGATGCACTGACGGACAGGCCCATGGCCGAACTGGTGGCTGAGCTCCCTCTGAGCAGGCCACTGGTGGCCGCGCTGCTCAACCGGAGCGGGACGATCGGCGAAACGCTTCAGCTCGTCATCAACTATGAGCAGGGCGACTGGGAGAGTGCGCTGGTCAACGAAAGCGGCGTCGCACCCCGAACACTCCGGGACAGCTACCTTGAGGCAGTGTCGTGGGCTGAAGGGATGGCCGATGCGCTGATTGATGAGTCCGGGAGCTGAGCGTCGCCTGTTCCCTGCGGCCTGAGATGACTTGCGGGCACGACCCGTCGGCAAACCGGGCCGGCGCGCACTGCGCGGGCAGGAGTCGTCAGAACGCCGGGCGGTCGACACCCGATCAAGAACCACTTGCAGGGGCTGGTGGGGCTGGTGTCGCTTACGATTGTGGGGCGCTGGCCTTGGCAGGGCACTGAACAGGAGAGGTGATCAACACGACCTTTCGGCGCGTCAGGCGTCACCGATCTGCGGTGATCACCCGGTTTCGTCCGGCTGCCTTCGCCTGGTACAGGGCGCGGTCGGCCCGCTCGAGCAGCGCATGGCCAGGCTCCTGTGGCGCGTGTGCTGCAACACCCAGGCTGAGAGTGATGCTGCGCCCGTGCGGGAAAGGGTGCGCTGCAACCCGGTCGCACAGGTGCTGAGCCAGCACGGTGGCCTCGCTGAGCGACGTGTCGGGGCAAATGATGAGAAACTCCTCGCCGCCCCAGCGCCCGAGGACATCGGTCTCGCGGATGCGGGATTGCAGTAGCGGGGCCAGATCGGCGAGTACCTTGTCGCCGACGTGGTGTCCGAACGCGTCGTTGATGGGTTTGAAGTTGTCCACGTCCAGAAGGATCACGGTAAGGCCGGTGCCCACGCGGCCCTGGCGTTTCAGTTCATCGTGCAGGACCTGCTCCGTGTGGTAGCGGTTATGCAGGCCAGTCATCGTATCCGTGGTCGCGATGCGACGCATCTCCCGGTGGGCCGCTTCCAGTTCCTCTGTGCGCTGATCGACCATGCGCTTTAGAACGGCGGCCCGGTCTTCAAGCTCCTTCAACGGATAGCCCTCGCCGGGGCCGTGCGCGCTGCTCGGTTGCGACAGGTGCTTGTGGCAGAGCTTCCAGTGTGCCCCGTCATGCTGGAAGGTGAGCGAGAACCGTACCCGGTGCATGGTGACGGCCTGGTCGGCGGCGTGGAGATGCCAGTCCATCTCTCCCATGACGAGCCCGACGCCGGGACCCAGCCGCGTCGCTTCGCGCCTGTGGACGGTGTAATGAATGGGGGCGGGCACCTGCTCCACGTCGCGCCGGTAAAGCGTGAGTGCGTCATCGAGTTCGTAGACGGATTCATCAATACCCGTGCCAAAGCCCGAGATGTCGGGCGTTGCCAGGGCGGCGGACGCCTTGGCGTCTCTCCCGACGAAGAACGTCTGGAAGTAATGTTCACACGCGGAATAAAGATCCGAGAGGTCGGCGTCTGTCATTGTGTCGGTGCTCTCCACACTTGCTGTCATGCTGCAGGTCCTGCTTGACGTAATCCGCGCGTTGACTGGCAATCGGCTCCGTCCCGCAAGCGGAGGCTATCCCGGAATTCCTGTTCGCGCCAGTCGCTATGGTGATCTCCGCCGCAAAAAACTGACCCTCACTCAGGGAGAGAAATCCGGTTCGAGCGACCATCCTTACGAGTCACTTGCGCAGGCACAGTTGATGTAATATCACCTCGTCGCTGTGTTTGCCCCGCGCCGGCGGGGCTCTCTTGATAACAGAGCCGCGATCTGATGAATGTTCACGCGTCACTGCTGCCGCCATTGCTGTTGTGGGGGCTCTGGCCGGTATTCATGCTGGTGATCATTCCTGTTGTGCTTCGTGCACCGTGGTCACTGCTTTTCGAGAACAGGTTGCAACCCCAGTTCGTCGGTTGCTGCGGGCTGGTGGCCCTGGCGTGGTCCATGAGTGCCGGCGTCCAGCCGGGCCTGGAGTTTCACCTGCTGGGCACGACCGTGCTGACGCTGCTGTTCGGGCGCATGCTCGCCATTGCCGGTGCGACCGGGGCGCTCGTCGCGCTTTCGGTGCTGGGGTTCTACGAGTGGCAGGCGTTGCCAGTCAACGCCTTGCTGCTGGCCGTCTTGCCTGTGTTGACCGCGCATGTGATCGGGTATTACGCCTATCGTTGGCTGCCGCACCACTTGTTCATTTACATCTTCGTGGTGGCCTTTTTCGGCGCGATGTTCGCGGTAGCAGTGGTTCTGGTGACGTCCTCCGCGCTCCATGCTGCAATCGGTGCATACCCGCCTGATCTCATCTGGCGTGATTATCTGATGGTCATGCCGCTCGTGATGTTCCCGGAAGGCTTCATCACCGGCATGATCATGACCATGTGTGTGGTTTTCCGGCCGGAGTGGGTACGGACATTCGATGACCGAGACTACCTGATGGACAAGTAGGGTAGGGGAGCGGTTCGGAGTATCGGCGCCACGGTGCAGGCCTCCCGCGTTAGGACTGAGTTTCTGGCACGGTTCCGGTGGGCTTGAAGGCATAGCACAACTGCTTGGCACCGCGTTGACCCACCTGCTCTCCGGTCACCCGGCATGTGACGCCGTGGCTTCCGCCGTCATCGCGGTAGCCACAGTCGGCGCAGACACCGAACGTGGGCTCGCCGCACTGCGTGTCGACGTGCGCCGTAATATGTCGCATGACGTCTTCAAGCACCCGTCGCTTCGCGGGGGGAAGCATGTCGATGGCGCGAACCAACGCCTCGGCAGGGTCTTCCGCCAGCGCTCGCTCTCCCTCGGCGGTCAAGTTCAGTTCCTTCCTGCGCCCGTCCGCGGTGCTGCGCTCGCGTCGCAGATAGCCTTTCCGCACCAGAGATTTCACTGTCTGGGACGCAGTGCCACGGGTGGTCCCGTGGAAGCTCGCGAACGCAGACGGCGTACGCGAGAAGTCATTGGCGCGGGCGAAAAAGCGTAGGGCTGCCCACTGGGCAGCGGACAGCGCCGGGGCGCGGTGGCTGCCCGAGGCCTGATTGGCCGCGTGGATGATCAGGTCGGCCGAGAGCTCAGAGGTATTCTCGTTCATACCCATATGATAGCGAAACACTATCGGTTTGAAACCAGTCTGCGCCTTTGGTAGTGTCGAAACGAAACCAAATACCAAGGTCTATGCATCATGAACGCATACGGACCCTCAGTCGCTGCCTCTGAGCATGAGCCCGTGCTGCTGCGGTTTGACAACACCTATGTGCAGTTGCCGGAGCGCTTCTACGCCCGCTGTAAGCCGGCGACGCCGGCGGCGCCAGCGACGGTACAGTTCAATCGCGGGCTCGCGACGGAACTCGGCCTGCCTCACCTGGAGCGTGCCCGGATCGCGGGGGTCTTCAGCGGTTGGCAGGTTCCGCAGGATGCAGAGCCCATCGCGCTGGCCTACGCCGGCCATCAGTTCGGTCACCTCGTTCCTCAGTTGGGGGACGGGCGCGCTGTGTTGCTCGGCGAGGTGGTCGACCGCAACGGTGTTCGTCGGGACGTTCAACTCAAAGGGTCCGGCATGACGCCCTTCTCCCGCGGTGGTGACGGTCGCTGCCCGATCGGACCTGCAATGCGGGAGTACCTGGTCAGCGAGGCCATGCACGCAATGGGTGTGCCCACTAGCCGTGCCCTGGCGCTGGTCACCACGGGAGAGCGCGTGCGGCGCGAAACGCACCTCCCGGGTGCGGTCATCACCCGAGTGGCACAAAGCCACGTACGCGTTGGCACATTCGAGTACTTCGCCGTGCGTGGGGACGTCGAGGCCCTGCGCATTCTGGCGGATTACGTGATTGATCGGCATGGGCTGGCCGGAGATGACGGCGAGAACCGGTATCTGGCGCTTCTGCGTGAAGTGGTGCGCCGGCAGGCTGCGTTAATCGCCCTGTGGATGAACCTCGGGTTCATCCATGGCGTGATGAATACCGATAACACCACGCTGATCGGCGAGACGCTGGACTATGGCCCCTGCGCGTTCCTTGACGACTATGATGCCGGCGCCTGCTTCAGCTTCATCGACCAGGGCGGTCGCTACCGCTACGAGAATCAGCCGGCCGTCGCGCAATGGAATCTGATGCGTCTCGCTGAGACCTTGCTGCCGCTGCTGGATGACGATCAGGACGCAGCCATCGAACAGGCGCAGGAGGCCGTCAGCTCGTTCCCTGCGCTCTACGAACGTGATCGCCTGCAGGGTATGCGGCGCAAACTGGGCCTGTTCAGCGAGCACCCGGACGACAGTACGCTGATGCATGACTTGCTCGCGCTTCTGGAGCGCCAGCGGGTGGATTACACGCGTTTCTTCCGGCGCCTGGGTGCCATCGCTGTCGAGCCGAACCTCGATTCGTCGGTTCGCAAGCTGTTCAGTGCCCCGGATGACTGGGAGCAGTGGTATACACGCTGGCTTGAACGTCTTCGGCGGGATAGCGGGCGCAGCACCGAGCGCATGCGTGCCATGCATCGGGTCAATCCCGCTGTTGTTCCGCGAAACCATGCGGTGAATGCCGCTATCAAGGCGGCAGAGCAGCACGGCGACCTGGCCCCGTTTCAGGAACTCCTGTCGAGGGTGACACAGCCGTTCGCAGATCATCCGGAGGATGCTGACGGCGCTCGCCCACCGGAGGCGAGAGAGCGAGTGCTCAGAACCTTCTGCGGTACATGACAGGCCGTGAGGGCGTCATTCGACGTTGCGGGAAGGCTTCGTGGTGAAACCCTCAGGAGACGCAGGACGAATGTTGGCATTCTACGCAGGTGGGAGGTTGTGGATGGAAAGGGTGAACGCGAATCCGGGGCAGATGTATGCAGGGCTCGAGCAGAAGGTTCTCGACGCAAGTCTGCGCAAGGAGTTACGAGGCATCCGGGCTCGGGTCATTCATTTGCTGGACCAGCAACTCGCATATCGACCAGGGACAGGGGCCTGGCGAAAGGCGTTGGAGCACCTCGAGCGCGTCGTTGGCCGTGGGCTCAGACTGGAAGATGATCTTCTTCGTGGAAAGCATTTCGATGGGTATCGAGAGGGTGATGGGGACGCTTGGGACCTTTGCGCTGATGTTGGCAAGTTGCGCGGGCGCCTGCCTCAGTTATTCCATGAGGCGCGGGAAGCGAATCCGGATACGGCCTTCATGGCTTATCTAAGGCTCTCTGCCAGCCTGCGTCGCTGGGCCGGTTGCATAGAGGCCAAAGCGTAATGCTCGAGAATCGGGCGGGCCGCTGCTCGAATTATTGCGTCGGAGTGGCCACGCCTCCGGGGAAGTCCATCATGACGTGTTTTTTCTGTTGTTTGATGCATGTTTTTTCTTCGTGAAAACAGAGGGATATGATCGCGATTTGACAGTGTGGTGAGGCGCTGTAGAATACGCGGACAACCGACAGGCGCGTAGCTCAGCTGGTTAGAGCACCACCTTGACATGGTGGGGGTCGGTGGTTCGAGTCCACTCGCGCCTACCAGATTCGTGAAAGGCTTACGGGATCCGTAAGCCTTTTTTTGTTTCACGGCCAGCTTGTATTGCCCGCTCGGGTGTCCTGTGTCGTCTGACTTCCCCCGAGGGCAATCGTGGTCAGCCGGGGGATCCAATGAACTCCACTCTCAGCAAGCGTTTCAGCTACGTCCTCGTCGGTGGCGGCATTGTGCTGTCGGCGCTGGCCGTGCTTCTGCTCATTGCCACGTATCAGCATAATGCGGCGGTTGCCGCCGAGGTTGAGGCAGCGCAGGAGGCCATCACGCACTCCGCGGAAATGACCAACGGCAGTGATGAGAATGCGGCCGAGCGTGCCCAGGAGCTGGCCGAAATCGAGGCGCTTGCAGAAGAGTCTCGCGGTTCCTACATGCCTTCAGCCATACTGTTGCTCTTGGGTGTAGGCGGGCTTATGGCCGGTGTGCGTATCTACCGGAGCAACGGATCTGCCGGTGAAGGCGGTTAACTGACACGGCCTCACACCGGACGGACGTTCGGAGGTGCCGTGGCCGATGCGGTTCAACTGGTCTGGTTCAAGCGCGATCTCAGGGTGCATGATCATGCCGCCCTGGATGCGGCAGCGGCGCGGGGCCCCGTACTCCCTCTTTATGTGGTAGAGCCCGAGCTGTGGCGTCAGCCTGACGCCTCTGGTCGTCAATGGCAGTTTGTTCACGCGAGCCTGCAGGACCTCAACAGGGCGCTTGCCGCCCTTGGCCAGCCTCTGCTTGTGCGACAGGGTGACGCATGTGATGTGCTTGCGGCGTTGCGCGATACTTGCGTGATTGCGGCTGTGCATGCCCATCAGGAGACCGGTAACGGGTGGACTTACGCCCGCGATGAGCGTGTTCGCGCCTACCTTCGTGATGCGGGCGTTCCGTTGTTCGAGTACCGGCAGAACGGCGTTGTTCGCGGGCTTCGGTCCAGGGATGGGTGGGCTCGGCAGTGGGAAACGCTGGTGGGTGCCACCCGCTGTGGGGCGCCCAGGGCGATCAAGGGCGTGGCGGGGCTCGACGCCGGTATTATTCCCGATTGGCCCGCGCCCGAGCTCGCCAGAGAACCCGGTGATGTGCTGATCCAGCCGGGTGGCCGGAAGATGGCGCAGGCCGTGTTGGACGGTTTCCTGGGGCGCCGCGTGGAGGGTTACTCAGGTGGCATATCACGCCCGGAGTCGGCCTGGCTGGCCAGCTCGCGGCTGAGCCCGCATCTGGCGCACGGTACGCTGAGTCTCAGGGAAGTGGTGCAGGCCGCGCGCGAGCGCCGTGCAGTGGTCAAGGGTGACGCCCCCTCGGCACAGCGGGCACAGTGGCTGCGATCACTCAAGCGCTTCGAGGAGCGACTGCACTGGCACTGCCACTTCATGCAGAAGCTGGAGTCGGAGCCGCGCTTCGAGTACCAGAATATGCAGCGTGCCTGTGACGGCTTGCGCGAGGGTGAATTCAACGACGCGTTGTTCGCCGCCTGGAGTCGCGGCGAGACCGGATTTCCGCTGGTGGACGCGTGTATGCGGCAGCTGCACGCCCGCGGATGGCTGAATTTCCGGATGCGTGCGATGGTGGTCTCGTTCGCCAGCTACAATCTCTGGCTGGACTGGCGACGCACAGGCCCGTTCCTCGCGCGGCAGTTCACGGACTACGAAGCGGGCATCCATTACTGCCAGATGCAGATGCAGTCCGGCACGACGGGGATCAATACGCTGCGCATCTACAACCCCGTGAAACAGAGTGAAGAGCAGGATGGGGCAGGGGCGTTCATCCGGCGCTGGGTCCCGGAGCTCGACCACGTGCCGACGGGGTGGCTGCACCAGCCCTGGGCCATGCCGATGTCCGTGCAGCGCCAGGCCGACTGCGTGCTGGACCGCGATTACCCGCACCGCATTGTTGATCATCAAGAGGCGGCCAGACGGGCCCGGGAGCGTTTTCGCGCGGTACGGCACGACCCTGACGCGAATCGCGAGGCGGACGCCATACAGCATCGTCACGGCAGCCGCCGAGGAGCGAGAACGGCGAAGAAGCGGCCCTCGTCACCCCGGAATGACCCCCAGGGCGAGCTGTTCTAGTTCTGACCGGCCATGTTGGCGCGCGTGACGACGCCATCCGGATAGCGCCAGTGCGGGTCGTCGTATACACGGCCCATCCAGCGCGTGACGATCCGGCAGTAGTCTTCCGTGCCGCGAAATTCCCGTACGAAGGTGTTGATGGCGTCCAGCAGCGTCAGGTTCTCCGGCTGGTTGGCAACGGCGGCGCTGTAGTACCAGAGGCTGTCGTCGAGATTGTCCGGAAGGGTCTCGATGCGCCCCTGCAATGGACTGTCGTTGCCGTAGCAACTCCAGTGGAAGATCGGCAGGTCCACGGCAAAGGCGTCCACGATACCCTCCACGAGTGCATCGTGAATGACGCTCTGATCGTTGTAGGCCAGCAGGTTGGCCAGTTCAGTGCGGCCTCCCGGCGTGTTCCGGTTGGCCTGCCACCTCAGCCCACGTGCCTCCATCACTTCCAGTGCGGCCGGGTCGTTGATGACGCCCAGCACGCGGCCATGCAGGTCGTTCAGTGATTGAATGCGGTCGTCTCCCGTCCGGCGCGCGAGCACGTAGGGCAGGAATGTGTAGGGTTCCGAGAAGGCGGCCCGGTCGTAGCCCGCCACCGGCGGAAGCGCGCTCCAGGCTATGTCGGCTTCGGGCTCGCCGCGCGTGCGACCGGCTTCGAGCAATTGCGTGCACAGCGCCCACGGGTGCTCAACGAACTCACACTCCACGCCCAGCCAGCGGGCGAACGCCATGGCGATCTCGGCATCCAGCCCCTGCAGGGGTTGGTCCGCCGCCTTGCGGAACGAGACCCCCTGGAACGCGGGCTCGATGGCGATGCGCACGGCGCCGCGGGCGCGGATTGCGTCGAGGCGCTGCCAACCCGGGGTGGACACGAGTTGCTCTGTGGTCAGAATCGCGGTCAGGGACTTGTTCAGGTGATCCGTCGTGTCGCTGCTGTGAGCCGCGGCAAGATCGCACAGGGTGGCGCGGCCCCACTCGCTGCGTGTGCGTGCGTGGAGGCTGGTGTCGCCGGCCAGCTGCACTGTTTCGGCGATGATGCGGTTGTTGGACTGGATCTCGTCGACATGGCCGTTCATTGCCTCAAGCAGCCGGTGAGCAGTGCCGAGGGAATCGGTGACCCGTCCGGACAGCGACTGCAGTCGCGTTTCCGCGTCGGCGAGGACCTGTTCAAGTGCCTCGGAGACGGTGGTGAGATCGATCTGCTCGGCGGCTTGTTGCGCGCTCTCCTGGGTACGCAACGCCAGGTCGCGTATCTCGTTTGCGACCACCGCAAACCCGTTGCCGTGCTCTCCGGCATGTGCGGCCTCAATGGCCGCGTTCAGAGACAGCAGCTGGACGGTCCGACTGATGCCGTCGATGGTCTTTATGAACTTCTTTGATCCCCGGGACTGTTGCTCGATGCGGTTCGCCAGTGCCGCGAACTGCTCTGTAAAAAACTGGTGCGTTCGAGCCAGTTCCTGTTCCATGTCGGTGCGCAGGGCTTCGGCGTTTCGGTCGCTCTCCCCGAGCTGTTCGCGGGTCCGGCCGAGGAACTCGGTCTGCTCTCCAGAACGTGCGGAGATTTCCCCCAGGGTCGTGTCCACCACGTCCAGCCCCTGCTCCGCGTGGGCGACGAGGGCCTCTGCGCGCGCACTGATCTGGTGCGCATGCCGCGCGGTTGCGCGTTCATCGCTCTCTCCTGTCGCCGCGAGCAGTGCGGCCCGCACCTGCTCGGGGACAGCGTCGCCGCCCACCTCCAGAGCGCCTGCGATATCTCCCGCCTCCAGTGCTTTCAGCCAGTCCTGGCCGGTATCCATTGAGTCGCTGCGCTGGTGTGTGGCGAGGCGGGAGAGTGCAAACATCGGGTGCTCCTTGCGTTTGTGGCGTTGGGATTCGCCTGAAGCAAATATCCGGCCAGCTTGACGGCAGGCCACTCGGTTTCTTCGCTGCATGCGGTTGCGGCAATGTCGCAAACTTGCGTTCAGAGCCGATGCCTGTAATGTTTGCGGGGAATACCTCATGTGCTGGTGGTCCGGGGGTGGGCGGACACACTGGCCGTTTCTGGATCTTTCAGTCGAAGAGTGCTCACGTCTCTACGGCCTTTTCCTCGAGGTGCCGTGCACTTGGGCTGGCGTCGCTCTGCGGGGGGGCGTAACTGGACAGGGCATGGTCCATGCGTTTGCCGTTCTGGTTGCAAGTCGTGGGTGTGTGGGTGCTGGCGGCAGCACTCGTCGCTTTGCCGTTATGGTTGCTGCATGATCGGGAGACTGATGCCTACCTGGAGCGGGAGCGGGTGGAACTCCAGGCGGCGTTGCGCAGCACCGATGCGCTGCTGCGGACCATGACCAATCAGGCCTTTGCCGATCTTCTCGAGCGGGGCCAGCTGCGTGAGATTCTCTCCCGTCCCTATGATGGCCCGCTGGGAGGCGTTGCCGATTTCCACCGGGATCCGGTGCTGGCGGTTGGCCATCAGACCCACCGCAGCCTGCGCAACTGCTGTGGCGCCAGTCTGCATGTGGTCGGGGCCAACGGTGAGTCGATCGTCCACTTCGATGCCCGGCTTGAGCAGGATCGAGCGGACAGCGTCGCCGCCCGGCCCGGTATCGAACGCATACTCGGCAATCGCATGGGCGCGCAGGGGTTTGAGCTTGATGCGGTGGGGCTCGCCTATCGGCGGGTGTTGCCAATCTGGGATGGCGATCGCCCGGTGGGTGCGGTGGAGGCCGTGCTCCAGCCCGGTGATTTGACCACGCTCCTGCGCCGCATCGGCGGGGAAGCGCTGCTCTACCATCTCCTGTTGCGCGCTGATGCGCTGCCGGAGGTCGCGGGTGGGGGCGGCAGCGGCCAGTGGGTCCAGTCCACGGACTTGCACCCGGACCTGCTGGAGCCTGTTCAGGCCGGTCGTTTCGCCTCTCGCATGCCGCACTGGCTGGAGCAGTCTTCCGCGCTACGCAGCGCCCTGCGTGAGAGCCTGCCGCGGAATGAGCCCGTCACCGCCCTGGTCCGCGACGCGTACGGTCGCCATGTTGCCGTGGTCATGGCCCCGGTCAGCGATATCTCCGGCAATCCCATTGGCTACGCGGCGTCGGAGAGCAACGCTGCTCCAATCATTGCCTGGCGGCAGCAACTTGCCTTCTCGGGTGGGCTGGTGTTTCTGCTTGTCGGCGCGCTCGGGCACGTGGCGTTGCTGATGGTGCGCTCCCGGCGCGGGGCCAGTGCCCTGCGCGAGCAGATCAACGCGATTACGGAGAGCATGGGCGAGGGGGTCTACGTCCTCGACGCCCATGGCCGGGTTCGGTACGTGAATCAGGCGGCCAGCGATCTGCTGGGATATCACGAGAACGAGATCGTCGGGGCGCGCGCCAACGCGCTGTTCCATGATAGCCGAGGCGACCAGGGGCGGCCGGCCGACATACCCGGGTGGGATGTGACCTCCACCGGGGGCACCTACCGGAGCGATAATCACCAGCTGCAGTGCCGCGACGGCTCGAGTCTTCCGATTTCGCTCACCGTGGCTCCGCTGAAGGGCCGGGAGGCAGGCGTGGTGGGGGTCTTCCACGACATCGCCGATCGTGCAAGGGAGCTGTCATCCCTGAAAGAGCAGGTCGCCCGCGACCCGCTCACCGGCCTCGGTAACCGCCGCATGCTCGACACCAGTCTGCAGCGGGAGAGCATCCGTGCGCGTCGCTCCGGCGAAGCGTTGTCTTTGCTGATGCTGGATGTGGATCAGTTCAAGGTATTCAACGACACCTTCGGGCATCCGGCTGGTGACGAGACGCTGCGGCGGATCGCCACGGTGCTCGAGCAGAGCGTTATCCGCTCCGACGACCTCATCTGCCGCTACGGTGGCGAGGAGTTCGCCGTTATTCTGCCCCATGCCGGCGCGGAAGCGGCGGTGATCGTGGCCGAGCGGATCCGCATGTCGGTGGAGGCGGCCGGGATTCCACAGCCGCCTGAGGCCAACAGCCCCGTGGTCACGGTCAGCGTCGGTTGTGCCACTGCTGTGGGCGATGCCGTCGAGCCCGCGCTGTTGATCGCCCGGGCCGATGCGGGCGTCTACCGGGCCAAGCGCCTCGGGCGGAATCGCGTGGAGGGCGGGACGGAGCGCGGCGTGTCTCTATGATCCCGCGCCCGCGGTGGGTATACTGCGCCGCTTGATCGCTCCGTGCCGGCCGCCCCCGTGACGGCCGGCACCGCAAATACACGTGGCCTCTCGTATGGGTCACCACTGTCAGGAGAGCTCTCCATGCCAGTCATTACACTGCCGGACGGCAGTCGCCGCGAATACAACGACCCCGTCTCCATCTCCCACGTCGCCGCTGACATCGGCGCCGGGCTCGCCAAGGCGACCCTGGCCGGCCGTATCAACGGCGAACTCCACGATGCCTGCGATCTCATCACTGACGACGCGCAGCTGGAGATCATTACGCCGAAGAGCGACGAGGGGCTGGAGATCATCCGTCACTCCTGTGCCCACATGCTCGGGCAGGCGGTGAAGCAGCTCTATCCGGAAGCACAAATGGCCATCGGCCCGGTAGTGGAAGACGGCTTCTACTACGACATCCGTTTCGATGACGGTTTCACGCCGGACGACCTGGAGAAGATCGAGCAGCGCATGGCGGAGCTCATCGACCAGGAGTACGACGTCATCAAAGAGGTGACGCCGCGCGACGAGGTGCTGCGCATCTTTCGTGAGCGCGGTGAGAGCTACAAGGTCAAGCTGGTGGAGGACATGCCGGATGTCACCCACATGGCCCTGTACTACCATCAGGAGTACGTGGACATGTGCCTCGGCCCGCATGTGCCCAATACGCGCTTCTGCAAGGCGTTCAAGCTCACCAAGCTGGCCGGCGCCTACTGGCGGGCCGACGCCAGCAACGAGATGCTCCAGCGCATCTACGGCACGGCGTGGGGAGACCGCAAGGGCCTCAAGGCCTATCTCAAGCGGCTGGAAGAGGCGCAGAAGCGCGACCACCGGCGTATCGCCAAGGCCCAGGACCTCTTCCACCTGCAGGAAGAGTCGCCGGGCATGGTGTTCTGGCACGACAAGGGCTGGCGCGTCTATCGCGTGCTGGAGGACTACATCCGCAACCTGCTGCGCGAGCACGATTACCAGGAAGTGCGCACGCCGCAGCTGGTGGACCGTAGCCTGTGGGAGAAATCCGGGCACTGGGAGAAGTTCGGTGACGACATGTTCTACACCGAATCCGAGAACCGGATGTATGCGGTCAAACCCATGAACTGCCCCTGCCACGTGCAGATCTTCAACCAGGGCCTGAAGAGCTACCGCGACCTCCCCCTGCGTATGGCCGAGTTCGGTTCCTGCCACCGCAACGAGCCTTCGGGCACGCTGCACGGGCTCATGCGCGTGCGCAACTTCGTCCAGGACGATGCCCACATCTTCTGTACCGAGGAGCAGGTCCAGTCGGAAGTGGCGGCGTTCATCGACATGGTCTTCCGCGCCTACCGGGAGCTCGGCTTCGATGACATTCTCATCGCGCTGTCCACCCGGCCGGCAAAGCGCGTGGGCTCCGATGATGTCTGGGACAAGGCGGAAGCGGCGCTGGAGACCGCGCTCGACAACGCCGGTCTCGACTACACGCTGCAGCCGGGCGAGGGCGCCTTCTACGGGCCGAAGGTGGAGTTCTCCCTGAAGGATTGCCTCGGCCGTGTGTGGCAGTGCGGTACCATTCAGGTGGATTTCGCCCTGCCGGGGCGGCTCGGTGCCGACTACGTGGCCGAAGATGGCTCGCGTCGCGAGCCGGTCATGCTCCATCGGGCGATTCTCGGTTCCTTCGAGCGGTTCATCGGTATTCTGATCGAAGAACACGCCGGAGCGCTGCCCCTGTGGCTGGCTCCCGAGCAGGCGGTGGTGATGAATATTACCGACCGGCAGGCGGATTTTGCCCGTGAGGTTGAAAAAACCCTTCGCAGTCGGGGATTTCGCGCCTCCTCTGACTTGAGAAACGAGAAGATCGGCTTTAAAATCCGCGAGCACACATTGCAAAAGGTCCCCTACATGCTCGTCATCGGGGACCGCGAAATGGAATCAGGATCCGTTGCCGTGCGGACCCGGTCAGGTGAAGATCTGGGCTCGATGAAGGTCGAGGCGCTGATCGACAAGCTTGAAGCGGAAGTGGCGCGGCGCACTCGTGGTACAGCGGAGGATTGAAACATCGCTCTGAAGAATAAGCGGAAGCGGTCTGCGCCCGTTGATGAAAAACCCATCAACGACAAGATTCGTACTGAGCAGGTCCGTCTGATCGATCAGGACGGGGAACAGGCCGGGGTCATGTCGCTCCAGGAGGCACTGGAGCGGGCAGAGGAGGCCGGTCTCGACCTGGTCGAGATGGTGCCGCATCCTGAGACGGCCGTTTGCCGCATCATGGATTACGGCAAACACAAGTTCGAGGCGAGCAAGAAGCAGCAGGCCGCCAAGAAGAAGCAGAAGCAGGTGCAGCTCAAGGAAGTGAAGTTCCGGCCCGGCACCGACGCTGGCGATTACAACGTCAAGGTCCGGAACCTGCGGAAGTTTCTCGAAGATGGCGACCGCGGCAAGGTCACCCTGCGGTTCCGGGGGCGCGAGATGGCGCACCAAGACCTCGGGCTGAAGTTGCTGGAGCGGGTCGAGACCGACCTGGAAGACATCGCCACCGTGGAGCAGCGCCCCAAGATGGAAGGGCGCACCATGATCATGATGCTTGCTCCGCGCAAGAAGAACTGATTCGTCATTTCGTGGAATGCTGCATGGCCAGCCCTCGCGCTGGCCTGCTGTTTTTTTAGACTGGAGACTGGCAATGCCAAAGATCAAGACCAACCGCGGCGCGGCGAAGCGCTTTGCGAGGACGGGGTCGGGCCGGTTCAAGCGCAAGCAGGCGTTTGCCAACCACATCCTGACCAAGAAGGCGCAGAAGCGGAAACGCAACCTGCGCGGCTTCACCCTGGTCGCGAAGCAGGATCACGACGGCGTGCGGCGTCTGCTGCCGTACAGCTGATTGTCAATCGGGGAGTTTGAACCATGGCACGAGTTAAACGGGGCGTCACCGCCCGCGCCAAGCACAACAAGGTGCTGTCCCGCGCCAAAGGGTATTACGGTGCCCGCAGCCGGAGCTGGCGGATCGCCAACCAGGCCGTCATCAAGGCCGGCCAGTACCAGTACCGTGACCGCCGCCAGCGCAAGCGCCAGTTCCGCGCCCTCTGGGTGACGCGGATCAACGCGGCCGCGCGCAACAACGGTCTGTCGTACAGCCGCCTGATCAGTGGCCTGAAGAAGGCCGACATCGAGCTTGATCGCAAGGTCCTGGCCGACATGGCCGTGTTCGACAAAGCCGGGTTCACGGCCGTGGCCGAGCAGGCCAAGGCCTCGCTGAACGGCTGATCGGCTCGCCTTTGGTGTCCCGGGCCTCGGCCCGGGGCCCGGGAATGAAGGGAAAGGTGGGCCAGACCTTTCCCTTTTTTTGTGACAATGCCGCGGCCCGCCGTTCCGGGGGCTGCAGCCGTGACGGCGGAAGAGCATGAGCGCGCAACGATCCGAGGAACTGAACACGCTGGTACAGGAGGCCCTCGCCGCCATCAGGGATGCGGGCGATGCCCGGGATCTTGACGCCGTGCGCGTCGCCTACCTGGGCAAGAAGGGGCATCTGACCGCACAGCTCAAACAGCTCGGGCGGCTGCCCGCGGAGGAGCGGCCGGCGGCGGGGCAGGCGATCAACGCGGCCAAGGAAGAGGTCCAGCAGGCCCTGGAGGCGCGGCGGGAGTCACTGGAATCCGCCGGCCTCGAGACCCAGCTTGTCGCCGAAGCCGTGGACGTGACCCTGCCCGGGCGCGGCCAGGACACCGGGGGGCTGCACCCCGTGACGCGGACGCTTGAGCGCATCCAGGCGCTGTTCGCCAGCATGGGGTTCCGGGTTGCGGAAGGGCCGGAGATCGAAGACGACTATCACAACTTCGAGGCGCTCAACATTCCGGCGCACCACCCCGCGCGGGCCATGCACGACACCTTCTATTTCGACGCCTCGCGGCTGCTGCGCACCCACACCTCGCCGGTGCAGATCCGGGTGATGGAGAACGAAGGGGCGCCGGTGCGTATCATCGCGCCCGGGCGCGTCTACCGGTGCGACTCAGATCTGACCCATTCGCCCATGTTCCATCAGGTCGAGGGCCTGCTGGTGGACGAGGGTATTACCTTCGCCGACCTCAAGGGCGCGCTGCACGACTTCCTGGAAGCGTTCTTCGAGCAGCGGCTCGAGGTCCGGTTCCGGCCGTCCTATTTCCCCTTTACCGAACCGTCGGCCGAGGTGGACGTCCAGTGCGTGCACTGCGGTGGCGAGGGCTGCCGGGTATGCGGTGGCAGCGGCTGGCTGGAAGTGCTGGGCTCCGGCATGGTGCATCCGAAAGTGTTCGAGTACTGCGGCATCGATGCGGAACGCTACAGCGGCTGGGCCTTCGGCATGGGTGTCGAGCGCCTGGCCATGCTCCGCTACGGCGTCAACGATCTGCGGCTGTTCTTCGAGAACGACCTGCGTTTCCTGCGCCAGTTCCAGTAAGGCAAGACCGCATGGTGCCGGCCGACGGCCTGCGCGGTGACGGTGATTGAGCTGAGGAGTCCGGATGAAGATCAGTGAACACTGGTTACGCGAGTGGTTGCCCGTGGACCTGGATACCCAGGCGCTGGCCCACCGGCTCACCATGGCCGGGCTCGAAGTGGATGGCGTGGAGATGGCGGCGCCGGCCTTTGAGCAGATCGTGGTGGGCGAAGTGCTGGAGTGCAGCGCCCACCCGGACGCCGACAAGCTCTCCGTGTGCCGCGTGGATGACGGCAGCGGAGAACCGTTGCAGGTTGTCTGTGGTGCGCCCAATGTGCGGGCGGGCCTGAAGGCGCCTCTTGCGCGGGTTGGCGGCGTCCTGCCGGAGGGCATGAAGATCAAGCGCGCCAAGCTGCGCGGGGTCGAGTCCACCGGCATGCTCTGTTCGGCCCGTGAGCTGGGGCTCAGTGACGATGCCGCCGGGCTGATGGCGTTGCCGGCCGATGCGCCGGTGGGCCGGGATCTCCGCGAGTGGCTGCAGCTGGACGACGCCGTCATCGAAGTGGATCTCACCCCCAACAGGGGCGACTGCTTGGGCATGAACGGTGTCGCCCGGGAAGTCTCCGCTCTGACCGCGGTCGACGTGACGGCGGCGGAGCCCGAATCCGTGGCACCGGTTGCCGATGACCGCGTCAGTATCGATCTCGACGACGGGGTGGCCTGTCCGCGTTATGTGGGCCGCGTGGTACGCGGAGTGGACGTACGCGCCGAGTCGCCCATCTGGCTGCAGGAGCGTCTGCGCCGCGCCGGCGTGCGTAGCCTCGGCCCGGTGGTCGATGTCACCAACTACGTCATGCTGGAGTTGGGGCAGCCCATGCACGCCTTCGATCTCGCCCGGATTCAGGGCGGGATCATCGTGCGCCAGTCGCGTGACGGCGAGACCCTGCGGCTACTTGGCGATGACACGGTAGAACTGCGCGCCGGGACACTGGTGATCGCCGACCATCAGGCGCCGCTCGCCATGGCGGGCGTCATGGGTGGCGCGGACTCCGCCGTGGGCGACACCACGGCGGATATCCTGTTCGAGAGTGCGTTCTTCGCGCCGGACGCCATCGCCGGCCGGGCCCGGCAATACGGGTTGCACACCGACTCCTCCCATCGCTTCGAGCGGGGCGTTGACCCGGCTGGCCAGGTGCGCGCCGTGGAGCGGGCGACGGCACTGCTCACTGCCATCGCGGGCGGTGAGCCGGGGCCGGTGCTGGAGCAAGTGGACGAAGCGCATGTCCCGGCCCCGCGGGACGTGACGCTGCGTGCGGCGCGCATCCGCCAGCTCCTCGGTATGGACATCCCGGCCGACGAAGTGGTCGGTATCCTCGAGCGGCTGGGCATGACCGTGACCGCCGAGGGCGACCAATGGCAGGTGCGGGTGCCCGCCTACCGCTTCGATATCAGCATCGAGGCGGATCTGATCGAAGAGCTGGCGCGCATTCACGGCTACGACCGTATCCCCGAGACCCGTCCGGCGACGCCGGCGCGAATCCAGCCGCAGTCTGAAACGCAGTTGCCGCTGTCGCGGTTGCGGGACGTGCTGGTCGATCGCGGCTATCAGGAGGCGGTGACATACAGTTTCGTGGAGCCGGGCGTGCAGGCCCTGCTTGACCCCGATCATCCGCCGGTCCCGCTGGCGAATCCCATTTCCGCCGAGATGGCGGTGATGCGGACGTCCCTCTGGCCGGGGCTGGTGAAAGCGGCCGTGTACAACAGGCACCGGCAGCAGCAGCGCCTGCGGCTGTTCGAAACCGGGCTGCGCTTCCGTGGCGCCCTGGACGATCTTGCCCAGGAGCCGATGCTTGCGGGCGTGGTGCTGGGCCCGGTTGCGCCGGAGCAGTGGGCAGAGCGGCCCCGACCGGTGGACTTCTTCGACATCAAGGGCGATGTGGAGGCTCTGCTGTCGGTCTCCGGGCGTGGCGGGGCCTTCCGGTTCGTGGCGGATACGCACCCGGCGCTGCACCCGGGTCAGACCGCACGGGTGGAACTGGACGGGGAGCCCGTTGGCTGGCTCGGCGCGGTGCATCCGCAGCTGCAGGGCCGGCTTGAACTCGACGGCACGGCGTTCCTGTTCGAGGTGCGCCTCGACGTGCTGCAGGAGGCGCGCTTGCCGGCCTTCGAGCCGCTGTCGCGGTTCCCGTCCATTCGCCGTGATCTGGCGATTGTTGTGGAGGCATCCGTCTCTGCCGCGGCCCTGGACGCAACTGTGCGCCAGGCCGGCGGCGAGTTGCTGCAGGACGTGATCCTGTTCGACGTGTATCAGGGCAAGGGCGTCGGTGATGGCATGAAGAGTGTGGGTATAGGCTTGATTTTGCAGGATTTATCGCGCACGCTAGTAGACAGTGACGTGGACGCTGTAGTGGACCGTGTGGTCGCCCAGCTGCGCCACGAGCTTCACGCGGAGTTGAGAGGATAATCGCATGGCTTTGACCAAGGCAGACATGGCGGAGCGTCTGTTCGAAGAGGTGGGACTGAACAAGCGGGAAGCAAAGGATCTGGTAGAGTGTTTTTTTGAGGAGATCCGCTCTTGCCTGGAAGATGGAACCGCGGTCAAGCTGTCCGGCTTCGGCAATTTCGATCTGCGTGACAAGAGCGAGCGGCCAGGACGCAACCCCAAGACCGGTGAAGAGATCCCGATCTCCGCCCGGCGCGTGGTGACCTTCCGGCCCGGTCAGAAACTGAAGGCGAGAGTAGAAGCCTATGCTGGAACCGGGGAATAACGACGAACTGCCGGCGATCCCGGCCAAGCGCTACTTCACCATCGGTGAGGTCAGTGAACTGTGCGGCGTGAAGCCGCATGTGCTGCGTTACTGGGAGCAGGAGTTCCCGCAGGTCAAGCCGGTCAAGCGCCGTGGCAATCGACGGTATTACCAGCGCCAGGACGTGATCCTGATCCGCCAGATCCGGTCCCTGCTGTACGAGGAGGGGTTCACCATTGGCGGGGCGCGTCAGCGCCTTTCGGGTGACGATGCCAGGGAAGATCTCAATCAGAGCCAACAGGTGATCCATCAGGTCCGGCTGGAGCTGGAGGAAGTGGCGCAGGCGCTCAAGCGCTGATGCGGACGCGAGGCTTGGACGGCCCCGCGGTTTTGTGTAATATTGCCAGCCTTCTCGGGGTGTAGCGCAGCCTGGTAGCGCACCTGCATGGGGTGCAGGTGGTCGCAGGTTCAAATCCTGCCACCCCGACCATATTCTGAAACGGCGAGTCAGGAGGCATGGGAGCCACCGGCTCGCCGTTTTTTTGTTTGGGATAGCGAAACGCGATCGATCACGACAACCAGCCCATCCCGACGACTCTCGCCGGATAACCCGGTTTCGAGTCAAGGAGCGCGCAATGGCCCTTTCCAGGCAGAGTGTGGGACTGTATCTCGGCCCCAGTGTTCTGATTGCAGGCCTGCTCATCGGGCCACCCGCCGGGCTGGAGTCGAGCGAGTGGGCAGTGGCGCTAGTGGCGATTCTCATGGCCACCTGGTGGATTTCCGAAGCGCTGCCTCTGGCGGCCACCGCGCTTGTCCCCATCGTCCTGTTTCCCGCCCTGGACGTACTGGCCCCGGGGGATGTCACCCGCGCCTACGGCAATGACCTCATCTACCTCTTTCTCGGCGGCTTTCTCATCGCCGTGACCATGCAGCGCTGGAACTTGCATCGCCGTATCGCGCTGCACACCATCAACCTGGTGGGCACGGACCCGCGCCGGATGATCCTGGGTTTCATGCTGGCGACCGCCGTGCTGTCCATGTGGATCAGTAATACCGCCACCGCCATGATGATGTTGCCCATCGCCATGGCGGTGCTGCAGCAGAGCCGGGAAGATGCGGACCGCGCTGGCGAGACCCTGTCCGGCGGGTTCGGCGTGGCGCTGATGCTGGGCATTGCCTACAGCGCCTCCATCGGCGGTGTAGCGACGCTCATTGGCACGCCGCCAAATGCTGTGCTGGCGGGCATGGCCAACGAGCTCTACGGCATCGAGATCAGTTTCGCCGCGTGGATGGCGTTCGGCCTGCCGTTGTCGGTCATCATGCTGGTGATCGCCTGGGGGTATCTGGCGTTCGGGCGGCACGGTCGTGACCTAGCCAGTCTTCCCGGTGGGCGGGGTCTGGTGCGGCGCGAGCTGCAGGAGATCGGCTCCATCGGTGTGGCCGAGCGGCGGGTGCTGATCGTGTTCGTGACCGTGGCGCTGGCGTGGGTGTTCCGCGGTTTTCTTCCGGAAGGGGCGCTCAACCAGGTCAACGACTCCAGCATTGCCATCGCCGGCGCGCTGGTGCTGTTCCTGCTGTCCGCCGGTGATGGTTCGGGTGAGCGGCTGTTGAACTGGAAAACGGCGGTGACCATTCCCTGGGACATCGTCCTGCTCTTCGGCGGCGGCTTCGCACTGGCGGCCGGATTCACCGAATCCGGGCTGTCTCAGACCATGGCGACCGGCCTGGAGGGCCTGGCCGGCGTTCCGGTCCTGCTCATGATCGCGGCCTGCGTTGCGCTGGTGGTGTTTCTCACCGAAGTCACTTCCAATACGGCGACGGCAACGCTGTTCGTGCCCTTGATGGGGGCACTGGCGGTGGCCATCGGCTTTCACCCGCTGGCGCTGATGGCCGCCGTCGCTGTTGCGGCGTCCTGCGCGTTCATGCTGCCCGTGGCAACGCCGCCGAACGCGGTGGTGTTCGGCAGCCGCGCGGTCACGGTGCCGCAGATGGCCAGGGCAGGGTTGCTCCTGAATGTTGTCACCATCGTGCTGACGACGGCGTTCATCTACTGGGTTCTTCCCATCGTTATGGGGATCTCCCTGCAGGGCTGAACGCCTGGTTCGTGCGCTCGTTATAACCTGATAGCTGTTCGGATTATCCGATCGGCGTCGGTCACGTTATAATCCGGCGCTTTCGGGTGGCGGGAGTTCGTGTCCGGCAGCAAGACCGCACGGTGCTCCCCCGCGACGTTGCGCGGACCAGGAAAGCTGTGTCGTGATCGAATTCGAGGACGTTCAAAAGTCGTATCGCGTGGAAGGCCGCGACGTGCCGGCGCTCCGCGATATCAATCTGGAAGTCCGTGCCGGCGAGGTGTTCGGGGTGATCGGGCACTCCGGTGCCGGCAAGTCCACTCTGTTGCGGCTCATCAATCTGATCGAGCGGCCCAGCAGTGGCCGCATCCGTATCGATGGTGACGACATCACCGACAGCCGGGGCGGTGAACTGATGGCGCTGCGCCGCGGCATCGGCATGATCTTCCAGCACTTCAACCTGCTGTCGTCGAAGACGGTCGCCGAGAACGTGCGTTTCCCCATGAAGCTGGCCGGAACGTACTCGCGTGACCAGATGCAGCAGCGGGTGGATCATCTCCTTGATCGGGTGGGGCTGGCAGATCAGGCCAACAAGTTTCCGGCGCAACTCTCCGGGGGGCAGAAGCAGCGCGTGGGCATTGCCCGGGCGCTCGCCTGTGAGCCGCGCATTCTGCTCTGCGATGAGGCCACCAGCGCCCTCGACCCCCAGACTACCCAGTCGGTGTTGCGGCTGCTCGGCGACATCAACCGCGAGCTGGGGCTGACCATCGTTCTGATTACCCACGAGATGGACGCCATCCGCACCATCTGTGACCGGGTGGCGGTGCTGGATGCCGGCGAAGTGGTCGAGCAGGGCACGGCAGCGCAGGTCTTTCTGCACCCGCGGCACCGGACCACGCAGCGTTTCGTTTTCGAGACCGAGCACATCGACGAGGACGAACTGCACGATGACTTTGCACATGTCCCGGGCCGGGTGCTGCGTCTCACCTTTCAGGGTGAAGCCACCTACACGCCGATGCTCGGTGATATCGCCCGCCGCACCGGCGTGGACTACAGCATCCTCAACGGGCGGATCGACCACATCAAGGACACGCCCTACGGGCAGATCACGCTGTCGCTGATCGGTGGTGACACGGACGGCGCCGAGCAGGCCCTGCACGGTGCCGGAGTCAGCGTGGAGGTGCTGCGACCATGAGCGACTTTTTCGTCAACATCCGCTGGGACGAAATCGGCGTCGCCACCTGGGATACGGTGCTGATGGTGGGTGGCTCCATGTTCTTCATTGTGCTCCTCGGCTTGCCGCTCGGGGTGCTGCTGTTTCTCACCGGCAAGCGCCAGCTGCTGGAGCAGAATACGTTCTACGCGGTGCTGTCGTTCGTGGTGAACGTGCTGCGCTCCATCCCGTTCATCATTCTGCTGATCGTCATGATCCCCGTCACTGTGCTGCTGGTGGGCACGTCGTTGGGTGTGCGGGGCGTTATCCCGCCGCTGGTCGCCGCCGGCACGCCGTTTTTCGCACGGCTGGTGGAGACCTCCCTGCGGGAGGTGGACCGCGGCATCATCGAGGCCACGCAGGCCATGGGTGCCTCCACCTGGCAGATCGTCATGGGGGCGCTGCTGCCTGAAGCGCGCCCCGGGATCATCGCGGGCATCACCGTGACCGCCATCACCCTGGTATCCTACGCCGCCATGGCAGGTGTCGTCGGTGGGGGCGGGCTGGGGGATCTGGCGATCCGTTATGGCTACCAGCGCTTCCAGACCGACGTGATGCTGGTCACGGTGGTGCTGCTGGTGGTCTTCGTGCAGTTGCTGCAGATGCTTGGTGACCGGCTGGTGCTGTACTTCAGCCGCCGGTGACCGGATCAGGTTCGTTCCCGTTCAACCAACATCAGGGAGAGTCTCAATGCACTTGCGCCATGTCGTTACCGTTATCGCCGCGGCGGGCCTTCTGTCCACCGCCAATGCCCTCGCCAATGAGCGCCTCAGCGTCGCCGCGACGCCGGTCCCGCACGCGGAGATTCTGGAGTTCGTGGAGCCCATGATGGAAGAGCGCGGCGTGGATCTGGACGTCCAGGTCTTCACCGACTACGTCCAGCCCAACACCCAGGTGGATCAGCAGCGGCTGGACGCCAACTTCTTCCAGCACAAGCCGTATCTGGACGAGTTCAATACTGACCAGGGCACCGATCTGGTGGCCATCGCCGGCGTGCATATCGAGCCCTTCGGCGCCTATTCCGACCGCATCAACAGTCTCGACGATCTGCAGGATGGCGCCACCATTGCCATTCCGAACGACCCCACCAACGGTGGCCGCGCCCTGCTGCTGCTCCACGAACTGGGCGTGATCACTCTGGAGGATGGCGACAGCATTTCCGCCACTGAGAGCGACATCGCCGAGAACCCGAAGAATCTGGAGTTCGAAGCGCTGGAAGCGGCCATGCTCCCGCGTGTGCTGAACCAGGTCGATGTGGCCATGATCAACACCAACTACGCGCTGGAAGCGGACCTCAACCCCGTGGAAGACGCCCTGGCCATCGAGGACGCGGAGTCGCCCTACGTGAACTACCTGGTCGCGCGCCCCGACAACGCGGACAGCGAGGCGGTCCAGGCGCTGAAAGAGGTGTTGCTGAGTGACGAGGTTCGCACCTTCATTGAAGACGAGTACGACGGTGCCGTTGTACCGGCGTTCTGATCCCCGCCAACCCGTGCCCGGCGGTATATGTGCCGGGCACTGTCTCACCTCTGCTTGCCATCCCGGGTGATCTGTATCAATTGCCTCTCATCCCGGAGTGGGTAGAGTGAGGCCTCTTCAATGGCTTTGGTGAGATGCATGTCTGACGCGCGGCAGTCCTGGCACGCACAATCCGTCGAGTCCACCATGGAGGCCCATGAGGCGCACCGTGACGGTCTCGCCGCTGCTGAGGCGGACAGCCGTCTGGCGCGCTACGGGGCCAATCGCCTGCGCCCTCCGGAGACCGCCGGTCCCCTGGTGCGGTTCTTCCGCCACTTTCACAACGTTCTGATCTATATCCTCATTGCCGCGGCAGCCGGCACGGCGCTGCTCGGTCACTGGGTGGATACCGGCGTGATCCTTGCGGTGGTGCTGATCAACACCCTGATCGGCTTTGTCCAGGAGGGGCGGGCGGAGAAGGCGCTGGACGCCATTCGCCAGATGTTGTCGCCGACCGCGCTGGTGATACGTGAAGGGGAACGCCAGGAGATTCCGGCGGATACCGTCGTGCCGGGGGACATCGTGGTGCTCCAGGCCGGCGACAAGGTGCCCGCCGACCTGCGTCTGGTGCAGATCAAGAATTTGCGCATCGACGAGGCCGTGCTTACCGGCGAGTCCGTGCCGGTCGCCAAGTCGGTGGATGCAGTGGCCGACGATGCGCCACTGGGCGATCGGGTGTGCATGGCCTACTCCGGGACCCTGGTGACATTTGGCCGTGGGCTGGGTGTCGTGACTGCAACCGGGGATGAAACGGAGGTGGGGCGGATCTCGGGCATGCTCACCGAGGTGCACAGCCTGCAGACCCCCCTGATCCGGCAGACTGAGCAGTTCGGGCGCTGGCTGGCGGGCGTCATCCTTGTGATCTCGGCGGCCACGTTCGCGTTCGGGTACTGGGTGCGCGGCTACCCCCTGGACGAGATGTTCCTGGCCGCCGTGAGCCTGGCGGTATCGACCATTCCCGAGGGGCTGCCGGCGATACTGACCATCGCCCTGGCTATTGGTGTGCAGAAGATGGCGCGGCGCAACGCCATCATCCGCCGGCTGCCGGCGGTGGAAACCCTGGGCTCCGTTTCCACGATCTGCTCGGACAAGACCGGCACCCTGACCCGGAACGAGATGACCGTCTCCACCGTGGCCTGCGCGCACCGCCGGGTCCAGGTGGAAGGGGTGGGCTACGACCCCGGGGCCGGGCAGCTGTGCCATGACGGCGAGCCCATTGAAGCGCTGGATGACGAGGTGCTGCGCCAGGTATTGCGCGCCGGTCTGCTCTGCAACGACGCGCGGCTCATCCAGCGGCAGGGCGACTGGGCCATCGAGGGCGACCCCACCGAGGGGGCGTTGCTGGTGCTTGCCGGCAAGGGTGGCCTCGACCGCAGCGAGGAAGAGCAGCGGCACCCGAGGCTGGACGTCATCCCGTTCGAGTCCGACCACAAGTACATGGCAACGCTCCACGGCCCGTTGGATGGCGACCGGTACATTGTGCTCAAGGGCGCGCCCGAGCGGGTTCTGGACCTGTGCAGCACCCAACGCGGCGCGGATGGCGACCAGCCACTGGACCGCGCTTTCTGGGACGACTGCCTGGACCACATTGCCGGCCAGGGCGAGCGCCTACTGGCCGTGGCGATGCGGACGGCCACTGGAGAGACCGCCCTGGATCACCCCCATGTGGACGCCGGCGGGTTCACGCTGCTGGCCGTGCTGGGCATTATCGATCCGCCCCGGGAAGAGGCCATTCGCGCCGTCGCTCAGTGCCGTGAGGCTGGTGTTGGCGTCAAGATGATCACCGGAGACCACCTGGTGACCGCCAGCGCCGTGGGCCGGCTGCTGGGGCTCGGCGAAGCGGCTCGGAGCGCCGTCGCCGGCCATGAACTGGACACCATGGATGACGATGCCCTGCGCCGCACTGCCCACACGGCCGCCGTCTTCGCCCGCACCACGCCCGAGCATAAGTTGCGTCTGGTGAGCGCGCTACAGGCGGAGGGTGCCGTGGTGGCCATGACCGGTGACGGCGTCAACGACGCCCCCGCCCTGAAACGCTCGGACGTGGGCGTGGCCATGGGCAACAAGGGCACGGAGGCGGCCAAGGAGGCCTCGGAGATGGTGCTGGCCGATGACAACTTCGCCTCCATCGCCCACGCCGTGGAAGAGGGCCGCACCGTCTACGACAACATCCGCAAGGCCATCCTGCACATGCTGCCCACCAATGCCGGGCAGTCATTGACCATCATGATGGCCATTCTCATGGGCCTGGCCCTGCCGCTGACCCCGGTGCAGGTCCTGTGGGTGAACATGGTCACCTCGGTGACCCTGGCCATGGCGCTGGCGTTCGAGCCCAGCGAGCCGGGCGTCATGCGGCGCCCGCCCCGGGATCCGGCGGCACCGCTGCTGTCGGGATTTCTGCTCTGGCGCATTCCCTTCGTGGCCATCCTCCTGTGGCTGGGGACCTTCGGCCATTTCGTGTGGATGGAAGAAGTCGTGGGCGCCTCGGACGAGGTGGCCCGCACCGTGGCCATCAACACGCTGGTGGCCGGCCAGGCCTTCTACCTGCTCAACCTGCGGCTGATCCACCAACCGGTGCTGGTCGGCGGGGCGCTGCTGCGCAGCCAGGCCATGTGGATTGCCATCGGGGTGCTGGTGCTGCTGCAATTGGCGTTCACTTACGCACCGCTGATGCATACCCTGTTCGGAACCACCGCCATCGGGCCGGACGACTGGGCACGAATCCTGGCATTCGGGGCGGCGGTGTTCGTGATCGTGGAGTTCGAGAAGATGGTGCTGCGACGGTTGCCGTGGGTGGAAACGGGGTAGGATCATGATCGACGACAAACGCCAGGGTGCCTCGTTGCTGATCGCGGCGGTGGCCGATGAGCTGAAGGAGTCGGCGCTGGCCATTGCCCGGGAGGAAGGGGCCCGCGGTGTTACCATTCTGCCGTCCCGGGGCATCGGCTTTCCCGAGCACATCACCGTCCTCGGCGTCACCTATCGGGGGATCGGGGTGGTGCTGCTCTGGGTGCTGGACGGCGAGCGGGCGACGCGCATCGCCGCCCGTCTCAACCGTGAGCTGGAGCTGCTGCGGCCCTTTCAGGGGCTTGCGTTCGTGGCGCCGGTGGATGCCACCGGCGGTATCGACCCGGCGGCCATCCGCAAGTATCTGGGCGACGGACCCGGGGCTTCGGAGTAGACCCATGCGCACAGCAGCAGAGGAAGCCTGCAGCCAGTGAATCAGCTCCGGGAATTCTACGGCATCCTCAAGCATGCCTTCCGCAATCTGTTGCCCATCATCGCCGTGGTGAGCTTTTTCCAGTTCGCGGTGATGCAGGAAGTGCCCGACGGGCTGCTGTCCATGGCCGTTGGCCTGGGCATTGTGGTGCTTGGCGTGGCGCTGTTCCTGCAAGGGCTGGAACTGGGCATTTTCCCCATCGGCAAGAACCTCTCCAACCAGCTTGCCAGGCGCGGCTCGCTGGTGCTGCTGATGCTGTTCGGGTTCTCCCTGGGATTTGCCGCGGTGATCGCCGAGCCGGCGCTGATCGCCGTGGCGGATCAGGCCGAAGTGATCAGCGAGGGGCGGGTGAATGCGTTCACGTTGCGGTTGCTCGTGGCCACCTCCGTGGGTGCGGTGGTGGGGCTTGGCATCGTGCGCATTATCCTCGGCCACAGCCTGCACTGGTACATGATTGCCGGTTACCTGCTGGTGGTGCTGGTGACCTTCTTTGCGCCGGAGGAGATCGTCGGGCTGGCCTACGACTCCGGCGGCGTGACCACCAACATCGTCACTGTGCCGCTGATTGCGGCCCTCGGTATCGGCCTGGCGGTCTCCATCCGCGGGCGCACCGCGCTCATGCACGGCTTCGGCCTGGTGGCACTGGCGGTGTTGGTGCCCATGATCTCCGTGCAGCTCTACGGCATCGTGGTGTACACCTTCGGCGAGACCGGTGACGTGGCAGGTAACGGGCTGGAGATGCAGGCAGAAACCGACGGCGTGGCCGACCCGGTTGCCGGCAGTCTTGCGCTCGGCATGCTGAGCGATCTGCTGGTCATGGTCAGGGATGTGCTGCCCATCATCGCCGTGGTGCTGGTGTTCCAGTATCTGGTGCTGCGCAAGCACATTGCTCACCTGCACAAGGTCATGGTCGGTTTCGTGCTGGTGATTGTCGGCCTGTACGCCTTCGTGGTGGGGCTCAAGCTGGGGCTGTTCCCCATCGGCGAGAGCATGGCCGAGCAGCTCATCGCCCGCGAGCAGATCCTGTTCGTCTACCTGTTCGCCTTCTGTATCGGCTTTGCCACCACCATGGCCGAGCCGGCGCTCATCGCCATTGGCGAGAAGGCCGAAGAGGCGGCCAAGGGGCAGCTCAAGGGCAATGTCATCCGGCTGCTGGTGGCCGCCGGTGTGGCCGTTGGCATCACCGTGGGCGTGCACCGCATCATCACCGGCGACTCCATCCACTACTACATCATGGGCGGCTACGCGCTGGTTATTCTGCTCACCTGGTTGTCGCCGAAGTACATTGTGGCTCTGGCGTTCGATCTTGGCGGGGTCACGACCTCCGAGGTGACCGTACCCCTGGTCACGGCCCTGGGGATCGGCCTGGCAACCCATATCGAGGGGCGCAGCGTGCTCATTGATGGTTTCGGTCTGATCGCGTTCGCGTCCATTTTCCCCATTATTTCCGTCATGCTCTACGCTATCGGCGTGGAGCTCGTCGCCAAGGCGAGAGGAGGTGCGACATGAAATTCGCAGCGCTGGTGGCCATCCTGGCCGAAGATCTGGAAGAGCAGGCTATCGATTCCGCCAAGCAGGCCGGTGCCGGTGGCGTCACCATCATGGATGCCCGCGGCATTGGCACGAAAGAGAAAAAGACCTTCTTCGGGCTGACTTACGAGGGCAGTCAGTCGGTGCTGCTGTTCGTCCTGGAGAAGAAGCTTTCGGTGCGGGTGCTGAAGCAGATCACTCGGGATCTGGATCTGAACGCCACCAGCAAGGGGGTGGTGTTCACGCTGCCGCTGGAGCATATCGCCGGCATCGATATGGCGCAGTTGGAGCAGTTCGAGTCCCGCATCCGGGATGATATCTGAGTCGCCGTAACGGCGCCGTCGAGACACCGCCTGGGAGCCCATCCATGCTAGTGAAAGACATCATGCAGACCGACGTGGTCACCATTTCGCCACTGGCCACGATCCGCGAGGCCATGCAGGCCATGCGCAGCAACAACGTCCGGGCGCTGGTTGTCGAGCGCAAGGATCAGCACGACGCCTACGGGTTGATTACCTACGCTACCATCCTGCGGACCATCGTCGCGGAAGAGGGCGACATCGACCTCATCAACGTCTATGACGTGTGCACCAAACCGGTGATTACCGTGCATGCGGAGATGCACGTCAAACACGTGGCCCGCTTGATGGTGCGGCAGAACTTCCGTCGTGTCGTCGTGCTGCGCGACAGTGCGCTTGAGGGCATCGTCGCCCGCAACGACATCGTGACCCCGATTCTGGAGATGGCGGAGCACTGATGGTTCGCCACTTCGCGTACTCCGCTGAGGCCGGGCTGGCAACACCGGAGAATTGCGTATTTTCGCTCCCATGGCGGTGAGGTAGCGTTCAGGCGTCCAGAACGCCGGTCGTCATGGGAGAGCCCGTGGAAAGCCTGAACATTCCTGTGTTGACGCTGATCGTCGTCGGCCTCGCCGTCGCCAGTGTCGCCCTGTCACCGCGCGTGCGAACGGCGGATGGTTTCTTTCGTGGCTGGACGGAGACGGGGCAACCGCCCGGCGTCCTCACGTTGACACTCTCCCAGGTCACCACCTGGATCTTCGCCCGCTCCCTGCTCAACGCGGGGATACTCGGCTACTTCTTCGGCATCGCCGGGGTGCTCGCCTACACTGCTTACTACGGCTCGTTCCTCACGGGCTGGCTGATCACCGACCGGCTGCGTTTCCATCACGGCGCGAGCAGTGTCCAGGCGTTCCTGTTCCAGCGGTTCGGGCGCACCGGCACCTGGTGCTTCAATCTGCTGATCAGTCTGCGGCTGCTCAGCGAAGTCTTCGCCAACCTGCTGGTGATCGGCATCGTGTTCGCCGCCGCCGGTGATCAGGCCAGTAATCTGGCCATGGTGGCCGTGGCGGCGGTGACGCTGATCTATTCGGCCGTTGGCGGGCTGCGCGCCTCGCTGCGCACCGATGCCCTGCAGATGGTGCTGCTGGGGGGGGCTCTGGTGCTGCTGCTCGGGTTTGCGCTGGTGCATCCGCTGTTCAGTGCCGGGGCGATCGTGGTCAGCAGCCCGGAGCTGTCCAGCCCGGGCTGGATCCTGCTCGCGGTGGCGCTGTTACAGGTGTTGAGTTATCCGCTCCACGACCCGGTGATGATGGACCGTGGCTTCATCGCCGACCGCAGGACCACGCGGCACAGCTTTCTCCACGCGTTCTGGCTCTCGTCGTTCTGCATACTGGCGTTCGGCCTGCTGGGCGTGTTCGCGGGGCTGAACGATGGCGGTGAAGACGGTTTCCTCGCCTCCCTGGAACCGCTGCTCGGTGGCGGCGCCATGCTGGTGCTTGCGGTGGCGCTGGTGTTGTCCGCGGCGTCCACCATGGATTCCGTTTACTCCAGCACGGCCAAGCTGGTGGTGGTGGATATGGGGCTGGTGCGCCGATCGGCCACATGGGGGCGGCTCGCCATGGTGGCCACTGCCCTGGGTGGCCTGGTGCTGGTCCTGGTGGGCACGGACGATCTGTTCGCGGCGGTGGCCGTCAGCGGCACGGCCTCGCTGTTCCTGGCGCCTGTCATCGTCTTCTCCATTCTGCTCGGGCGCGATGTGGCGCGCTGGAGCCTGCTGGTTACGTTCGGGCTGGCCATGGCCGGGTCCGTTGTGTACTTCCTGGAAGACTCCGGGTATGTGGCCTGGATCGGTGCTCTCACCGGTGTGGAGCACAGCTACAGCAAACTGCTTGTGGTTACCGTGTTCATTCTGGCGGGGGGCATGGCGGCCTTTGCGCTGGGGGTGCGCCGCCGGGAACGCGCGGGAGGGAGCAGCTGATGGAGTCGCCGGGGCGCCACTGCCCGCTGCATTACCGCACCGATCCGGCGGAACTGGACCGTGCGCCGGACCTGACCGCGGAGACGCTCTACGTGATCGGCGGGCTGTACGGCAATACCGCCGCTCTTGAGGCTGTGTTGCACATGGCAGCCGAGGAGGCAACCGCCGGGCAGCCCGCACCGACCCTGCTCTTCAACGGCGATTTCAACTGGTTCAACGCGGATGCAACGACCTTCGACCGGGTCAACGCGGAGGTGCTGCGACACCACGCCCTGCAGGGCAACGTGGAGGCGGAGCTGGCGATGCCGGACGGGGAGGCGGGCTGCGGCTGCGCGTATCCGGCATGGGTCGATGACGCCACCGTGGAGCGGTCGAACAGGATCATGGAGCGACTTCAGGCGACGGCGCGGGAGCACCCGGCCCATGTGGAGGCGCTGGCACGACTGCCGCGGCAACGGCGTGTGCACGTCGGTGGTCTGGCCGTGGGTGTCATCCACGGCGACCCGGAATCACTTGCCGGCTGGGGGCTGGCCGTGGAGGCCATGCCGCCACGGGACGAGACACCGCCGCAGCTGGAGTCCTGGTTCCGGCGCGCGGCGGTGGATGTGTTCGCCTGTACGCACACCTGTCTGCCCTTCGCCCAGGCGTTCACGGCGAGCGGTCAGGCGCGGCTGGTGATCAACAATGGTGCCACCGGAATGCCCAACGTTCGCGGTGATCGCCGGGGCATTCTCACGCGGATCAGCACCCGCCCGGCCCCGCCCGCGCAGCGTCTGTACGGCACCACCGTGAACGGTGTCCACTGCGATGCCGTTGCGGTGTCCTGCGTCACTCCCGCGTGGGAGGACTGGTTCCGGCGCGTCTGGCCGGCTGACAGCCCGGCAGCCGCGTCCTACGGTACGCGGCTGCGGCAGGGGCCGGATCACGGATTGCCGGAAGCGGACAGGCTGTAGCCCTGAATGAAGCGTGGCGCGCCAAGACGCCGCTGCCAGATCCGGGACGCCACCAGCGCCAGCACCGACAGGGGGATCAGATAGCCGAAGAATGCGGCGAGCACTCCCAGGCCGGGCATGCCCAATAGCAGCAGAAGACTCGGTGCGCAGCAGGCCGACCCCGCGATCAGCGCGGGCACGGCACTGGATGCGCTCCCGGCGGATGACAGGCTGCAGGCGCGGGGGTTGCGCCACAGCGTGACGGCGCCGTGCAGATTCACTGCGAGGAGCCCGCCAAGCAACGCGGCGAGCAACAGGTTGAGAGGGCTGATCAGCACCACCCACCAGCCCGCCTCGACCAGGGCGATCCCCTCGAACAGGAACGGCGAGCGCATGGTCAGCATCCGCTCCAGGCCTGCGGCGCCACCCTGATAGAACCAGCCGGCCCCCGTATCGAAGGTCAGGTCACCGATGCCAACGAGATAGATGCCGGCATACAGCATCCCGGCAACACTGGCGAGCGCACGGATCATTGCCCGTTCACCACCATCGTGTCCGGGTAGAACGCCGCCCACGCGAACCACATGGCCTCGAAGCCGTTCACCGGCTCGAGGTGGTTCAGGGCGTCATGTTCGGGGCCGTCCTTGCCGAAGGTGACGTCATCCGGCACGTCCACGGGTTCATCGCCGCGGAAGACCCAGGCCGTCCCCAGCCCGTCATCGTGGAGCACCAGTATGTGGTCGTCGCCGTGTTCCATCCGGATCGCACCCTCACTCGCCAGATGCCCCATGTCCACGGCCAAGGCCCCCGCGCCCGTGCGGAAGCCGAAAATCTCGTGCTTGTTCGGATACCGCTCGTCCTCGTGCTGGACCGGGAAGATGCGTTCGCTCTCCGGCATGTAGTAGCCGGATAACGGGTTGTAGTCCCCGTACGGGTCGTGTCGGTAGTTGCGCACGTAGCCGGTATCGGTGGTGAGGACTTCGGTCTCGGGATGGCGTTCCCGCCATTGCGCCCAGGTGGTCCAGATGACCCGGAACTCGTCCAGACCGGCGCCCTTGTGCGGGCCGTTGATGGCCGCGCCCAGGATCTGCGGCCAGAAACTGCTGGTGTCGCGGTCGAACATGATCAGGTTGCTGTTCACCAGGCGGCCGGAGACGCCCAGCTCCACGTCGCCACGCTCGAACCCCAGGGCGGTGCCGGTCAGCGGGCAGTAGGTGATCGCCACATTGTCGCCGCCGACCGTGTCGTTGACGATCTCGTGCCACACCAGGATGCGCTGCGGGTAGGCGCGCGCCTCGCCGTTGCGGTGGACGCCGACCACCCGGTCGTCCGGTTCCAGATACTCCGCGCCGCGTGCTGTCGACCAGAATTCGGGGTCGTCAATGGACGGGATGCCGTCCTTGGATGGCCCACCCGAGAGCATGTCGGTCTCGTAGGTGGACAGTTCCATTGGCAGCAGCGCCGGGTCGGTGGTTGGCAGACCGTTGGCTCCATCCGCCAGCCCCGGTATGGCCAGCGTCAAGGCAGGAACGCACGCGAGGAATCGGTGATGCATGATCGTGCACCTTCAACAGAGGCCTGATTACGCATGACACTGCCAATGGCCAATACCGGCAATAGGGAGTTTCACGGATGGACGCCGCGATGCCGGTTCCTCGGCGCACAACCGCGGGGGCGGCCGCGGGTCACTGAAGCGACCCGCGTCGGCCGGTCCGTAGAAACGCGTAATTGTCGGGGAGGCGTGCCGGGTCTATTATGGACTTTTCGGTCTTAAACTAGGAGAGAGTCATGAGCGCTCCGTATCAGACCAGTCTGGATCTCAGGGCGCCGGAGACGGCCGAGGGCGATGCCGCCAAGGGCCTGAAAGACGCAAAGGAAGCACTCGGCTTCGTGCCGAACATGTATGGCGCCATGGCGAACTCGCCGGGCGTGCTGACGACCTATCAGCACGGCTACGCGAAACTGCGCCAGGAATCCGGGTTTTCGGCACAGGAACAGGAAGTTGTCTTTCTCACCATCAGTGTCGCCAACGACTGCGGGTACTGCCGGGCGGCCCATGGCACCATTGCCGACAACATGTCCAAGGTGCCCCGGGAAGTGACCGACGCCATCCTTGCCGGCAAACCGGCGCCGGACGACAAACTCGGTGCCCTGCAGCGTTTCGTGCAGGTGATGTTCGACACGCGCGGCAAGCCCGAGCCGTCGGACGTTGAGGCCTTCAAGGTCGCCGGGTTCAGTGAGCGGCATGTGCTCGAGGTCATTCTTGCTCTGGCGGTGAAGACCCTGAGCAACTATACCAACCACATCTTCCACACCACGGTGGATGATGCCTTCGCCGGCCGTAGCTGAACCGGCGTGACGCCACAGGCCGTCACCGGAAAGTGGCGGCCGTTCTCCCCCCGCCGCGCTTTGCGGTTTTCCCCAATGTGTCAGGCCGGCGTGGGCCGGTTAGGGTAGCGCCGTACCCCTGAATGTATGGAGGCAAGACGATGGTGTGGCTCATCGGTTCTGCGCGTGCGGTCGCTGTCGGCATGGCGGTGGCGGCGACGGCCGTCTCTGCGGACGAAAGGCGGTTTACCCCGTCGGATATCCTCGAGTGGGATCGCCATTCGTTCGAGGGTGACACCACCTATGAACTCGTCGAAGTGGACGGTCGCCAGGCCATTCACGCCCGGTGCACCGATGCGACGGCCTCCGGGCTGTTTCTGGACGAGTCCGTGGATCTGGACAAGACGCCCATCGTCGAATGGGAATGGCGGGTGGACGAGACGTTCAGTGGCATTGACGAAACCGTCCGTGCCGGCGATGACTACCCCGCGCGCCTTTACGCCGTGGACGAGCACAGCGTGCTGCGCTGGCGCACCCGTGCGCTCAACTACGTCTGGGCAAGCGAGATGGCGCAGGGCACCGACTGGGAGAATGCCTATGCGTCCCAGGCGCGCATGATCGCCCTGCAGTCCGGCCCCCCGGAGGAGAGCGGGCGGTGGGTAACCGAGCGCCGCAACCTGCGTGACGATTTCTGGACCTACCACGACCGCGAGCCCGACACCGTCGATGCTCTGGCAATCATGACCGACTGTGACGACGTGGGGGAGCCCATCGAGGCGTGGTACGGGGAAATCCGCCTGCTGCCGGAGTGATTCGGGTACGGTAATTACGAATGTTGTTCACCGCCGCGCGCGGGCACACTCACGGCGTATCCATACTCGACAGGGCTGCTCGACATGGCAGGAAACGGAAAACTCATCATGCGCATCGCGCTCGGCCTGGCTGTGGCCGGGCTGCTGATCGTCGGCTATCAGTTCCGGGGCGAGCTGAGCCCGGGCATGCTGCAGCGTCGCCTGGACGACCTCGGCATGATGGCGCCGTTCGCCTTCATGGCGGCCTATGCGGTTGCAACGGTGGCTTTCCTGCCCGGCCTGGTCTTTACCATTGCCGGTGGCGTGCTCTTCGGGCCGATTTTCGGCACCGTCTACAGCCTCCTGGGGGCAACGGTCGGTGCGATGCTGGCGTTCCTGGTGGCACGCTATGCCGCCTCGGATCTGGTGGCTGCCTACACCGGCGGGCGGCTGAAGAAACTGATCGTCGGCGTGGAGCGCGAGGGCTGGCGGTTCGTGGCGTTCACGCGGCTGGTGCCGATCTTTCCGTTCAACCTGCTCAACTATGCTCTCGGGCTGACCCGCATCGGGTTCGTGCCCTACGCCATTGCCACCTTCATCTGCATGGCCCCCGGCGCCTTCGCCTATACCTGGATCGGGCATGCGGGTGCCGAAACGGTGGCCGGCGGGCGCAGCGGCATCAACGCGGTGCTGATCGCCCTCGGCCTGCTGGCCGCGGTGATCTTCCTGCCGCGACTGATCAGGCGATTCAAGAATGATCCGACCCTGGATGTCGAAGCGGCGTCGGACTCGGCCACAGCGACAGCGGGTGAGCAGAACAATGACCGAAACGTTTGATCTGGTTGTCATTGGGGGCGGCGTCGGTGGTCTTGTGACCGCCAGCGTCGCAGGGCAGCTCGGGCTCAGTGTGGCGCTGGTGGAGCGGGGCGACAATCTCGGAGGTGATTGCCTTCACTACGGTTGTGTGCCGAGCAAGACCTTGATCCGCTCTGCGGAAGTTGCCCACCTCGCTGGTGATGCGACGCGTTTCGGCGTCAATGCGTCCATAGGGCCCACCGATCTCGGTGCGGTCATGGATCGTGTCGCGAGCGTGGTGGCGGGTATACAGGCGCATGACGACCCGGACCGGTTCCGTTCGTACGGAGTGGATGTGATCTTCGGTGAAGGGCGATTCGTGGATGCTCACACCGTTGCCGTCGGTGACCGGAGCCTGCGTGGGCGACGCATTCTGGTTGCCACCGGATCGCGCCCCGCCATGCCGCCGGTACCTGGGCTCGCCGAAGCCGACTACTGGACCAACGAGACCGTCTTCCGGCAGCGTGAGCTCCCGGCACGGCTCGCCGTGCTCGGCGGTGGCCCCATCGGACTGGAACTCGCCCAGTCGTTCTCCCGCCTGGGCAGTCAGGTCACCGTCCTGGAGATGGCGGATCGTATCCTTGCGCGGGAAGATCCAGAGATCACGGCGGAACTCGAGCGCGTGCTTGCCGACGAAGGCCTGGACATGCGCACGGGTACCGCCGTCACCTCCGTGGCCCGGCACGGGGGTGGCTATCGACTGACCTGTCGCAAGGGCGATGACGACCAGACCGTCGACGTGGACAGAATTCTGGTGGCGGCGGGCCGCCAGCCCAACACCGATACGCTGGCGCTTGAGAACGCCGGCGTTCAGGTGGAGAAGAGCGGCATCATCGTGGATGCGCGCATGCGCACCAACGTGAAGCACATCTTCGCGGTGGGCGACGTGTGCGGCCCGTACCCTTTTACCCACGTGGCCGAGTATCAGGCCGGCGTGGTGATTGCCAACGTGGTCTTCCGGCTGCCGAAAAGGGCCGATTACCGCGTGATCCCCTGGGTGACCTATACCGCGCCTGAACTGGCACATGTCGGCCTCACCGAAGCGGCAGCACGGGAGCAGGGGTATGATATACAGATTGCGCGGTTTCGCTTCGGCGATGTGGACCGTGCGCTGGCCGAAGGCAATACGACGGGGCTGCTCAAGATGGTGATCCACCGTGGCCGGATCCTGGGCGCATCCATCCTCGGGCCCCATGCGGGCGAGCTGGTCCACGAGCTGGTGCTGGCCATGCAGGCGCGGATCAAGGTCAAGCACCTCTCCGGTGCCGTGCACGCCTATCCGACGCTAGCCCAGATCCATCGCCGTGCGGTGAATACGCTCTATGCGGATCGGCTCTATTCCCCCATGACGCGCCGCGTGGTGGGCTGGATTCAGCGGCTGGTGCCGTGAGCGCCACGGCCCGCCGTGGTGCCAGGTGCCGGGAGGTGGTCGCCATGCAGGCGGCAGGGGTCGTGAGCGAGGTGCGCTCGCACGCGGGCAGGGGCCTCGCTCCCCACGTGTTGACGTTCGTCGGGTACCTGGCTCTGGCGTTCTGGGCGTCACAGTACACGTTCGACGCCTCCGGCGTGCCGCTGATCTGGCCGGCCGTTGGGCTGGCGATGGCGGTCATCTGGCGCTTCGGATACGCCCTCGCTGTAACCGTTGTGGCGGCTGCTCTGGTTGCCCACGTGTCTCTTGGCGCGGCCGTCGCGGACGGCCTGTCGCTGGCCCTGGGTGATGGCGCCAGCGCTGTCATCGGAGCGGCGTTGCTGCGGTTTCTCGGGTTGCGGGGCGATCTGGCCTCGTTGTCGGAGCTGTACAAGCTGGTGGGCGTGGGCGTCGGGGTGACGGCGCTGGCGAGCGGCACGTCCGGGGCGCTGGTTGCCGTGGGGTTGTCCGGCGATCTCCTTGGCACCGTGCTTCTGTGCTGGCTGGCCGACACCATGGGTGTGGTGCTGATTGCGCCGTTGGTGGTCAGTCTGCACATCCGCCCGCTGCCCGTGCATCAGACCCTGGGCGTTGTGGCAGCCTTGGTTCTGGTTCCTCTGGTGACGTTCTTCATCTATGCGAGCTGGATTCCACAACCCATCAGTCTGCCGTTGTCGTACGCAGTGTTCCCCCTGGTCATGCTGGTCGCCCTGACGCTGCCGCCCTGGGTGGTCATGGCAACGGTTGCGCTAACCAGCGCCGTGGCGATCCACTGCACGGGCATGAACAAGGGGCCGTTTGCCAACATGGGCATGGCGCCGGACCTGCTCTCCCTGCACGCGCAGCTTGCCATGCTGGTGGCCACCGGCATGGTGCTGGCCGCAATCCGCGCCGAGCGCATGGCGGCGGAGGCACAGGCTCATGAGCACCTGCAGGCGCTGGCGCGGGCCGGGCGCATCAACGCCATGAGTACGCTGGCGACAGGTATCGCCCATGAGATCAACCAGCCCTTGTGCGCCTTGAGCAGTTATGCCCAGGGGACGAACCGCATGCTGGCCCGTGGAGCGACACCCGAGCAGCTTCGCGAGCCACTGGAGCGCATCGTGGCGACGGCTGACCGTGCGTCCGACATCGTTCGCCGCACGCGGCGGTTCCTGGCGCGGGGCGAGTCGGAGACGGGACCGGCAGACATCAACGTGCTGGTGATGGAAGCGGTGGAGTTGTTGCGCCCGGAGTTCCGCCGGCGAATGGTTGAACTCCGCCTCAGGCTGTCCGAGCAGGAAGTGCCGGTATCGGTGGACTGGCTCGGGGTTCAGCAGGTCGTGGTCAATCTCGTGCAGAATGCGCTGGAGGCAGTGGACGAAGGGGGTAACACGGTGCAGCGCTGGGTAACCTTGCGCACCACGGCCAATGGTGAAGCCGGGACCGCAGTGCTGTCGGTGATCGACGGTGGCCCCGGGCTTGCGGATCCCGGGGACGGATCGCTGTTCGAGCCATTTGCAACCCGGCGGCGTGGTGGCACCGGTCTCGGGCTTGCCATCGCCCGGTCCATCATTGAGGCGGACCACGGCCGGATCAGCGTGTCCAATGAACCAGGGGCGGGTGCCCACTTCCGTGTGACACTGCCGCTGTACCGTGGGGGCGAAGAGTGAGTGCACCCGACGGCCAGGAACCCTTGATCTACGTGGTCGATGACGACGCGGATGTCCGTGACGCCATCGCGTTTCTGCTCGAGAGCGATGGGTTGAGCGCCGGCGTTTTCGCGGAGCCCGATGCGTTACTTGGCGAAGTCAGCGGGCGCAGCCGGGGCTGCCTCGTCCTCGATGTGCGCCTGCCGGAGATGGACGGCTTGCAGTTGCTGGAGGCGCTGCATGCGCGCGGCGTGACCATGCCGGTGGTCTTCATCTCCGGTCATGGCGACATCCCCCTGGCTGTCCGTGCGGTGCAGGCGGGAGCGCTGGACTTTCTGGAGAAACCCTTCCGCGACGAGGTCCTGCTGGAGAAAGTCAGAGCCGGACTCGCCATGGATGCGCGCCAGTCGGAGCAGGCCCGGGAGCGCGCTGCCATTGACGAGCGTCTGGAACAGCTCACGCCCCGGGAGAAAGAGGTGATGGAGGGCATGCTCGCGGGCAAACTGAACAAGCTCATCGCCGACGATCTGGGCGTGAGTGTGCGCACTGTGGAGGTACATCGTGCGCACGTGCTGGCGAAGATCGGGGCGCGTAACAGTTCCGATATGGTTCGTATGGTTCTGTCCAGCTCGCACTACAACGATTGGCTTGCATGATGTGGCATGACCATTCACGTCTTGTGAACCGCATGCTGGCGCCTGCCGGCATTCTGTTGATACTGGGGACGGTGCTCGGGGTGACCGGCTACCTGCTGATGCCGGACCCGGAGACGCTGTCCCTGCCCGCTGTCCTGTTTTCGGGTGCCGGT
Organism: Aquisalimonas sp. APHAB1-3; assembly: GCF_048323695.1. Classification (NCBI taxonomy): domain Bacteria; kingdom Pseudomonadati; phylum Pseudomonadota; class Gammaproteobacteria; order Chromatiales; family Ectothiorhodospiraceae; genus Aquisalimonas; species Aquisalimonas sp. APHAB1-3. The sequence goes on from NZ_JBLWFT010000001.1 coordinate 110,925, forward strand.
TTCGTGCTTGCCGTCGCGTCCGCAGTGGAGGCTGTGCGCGCGCTGTTGACCTACAGGCGATGGCTTGGGGGGCGCGAGCTCATCTGTGACCGCTGTGGCGGGCCTCTGATCGCACCCTACCTGGCGTTGATGCCGTACCGTTGCGTTCGCGACGCTCGCCACTGATCCGGTGCGGTCAGTCGTCCAATCCCACCATATTGCGGAAGGTCTCCTCGTCCAGCACGATGCTGCCGTGGCCGTCCACCTCGTAGCAGGTCAGGGTCTCGCCGCGGCCGGCGGCGCGCGACGCGGGATCGACGCGGGCCGTGACGATGCGGTAGCCGATGCCGTCGTGTTCGCCGTCCTCGACGCTGGAGCGGTCTTCATCCAGCACCAGATCGATGTCGTAGATCTGCCCCAGGGCGATGTCAGGGCGCTCCCGGTGCTGATCCACACAGCTGGCGTAAGGCTCGGGCATGCGGTTGAAACTGGCGATCACCACGAACACCAGTGCAATCAGCACGGCAGCCGCGAAGACGATGAAACCCGTCACCCGCATCATGCGTCGATTCCCCTCTGCTATCTGGATGGGTCGGACATTCGAAGAGCGCATAGGATGAACGCAACTGGCGGCCCGGTCCACCCCTGCGCCCCGGCGGGCTTGACCGCGCGGGCATGGCGGCTGAGAGTGCCGTGTCCGCCTTGCCGTGGCGATGGAGAGCGCCCATGAACGTTGTCTTTCTGGTGATCGTGCTGGTGGCCTTCGTGACCGCCGCATGGCATCAGCTGCAGTACACGCCTGTGGATCCGGACGACCCAGATGAGATCTCGCCCATGGCGGGCCTGTCCGAGGCGGTGGTGGAGTCCGCTGGCGGAGCGGTGGAGCTGGCGATCGGGCTGATCGGCGTGATGACCCTGTTCCTCGGGCTGATGAAGGTCGCCGAAGCGGGCGGCATGCTCACCGTGCTGGCGCGCCTCATCCGTCCGCTCATGACGCGCCTGTTTCCCGATGTGCCGCCGGATCACCCGGCCATGGGCGCGATGATCCTCAACATGTCCGCCAACGCGCTGGGACTGGGGAATGCCGCGACACCGTTCGGCATCCGCGCCATGCAGGAGCTGGAGAAGCTCAACCCGCACCCCGGCACCGCCACCAACAGCATGGCGCTGTTTCTTGCCATCAACACCTCCAGCATCACCCTGCTGCCCACCGGGGTGATTGCGTTGCGTGCCGCCTCTGGTTCGGCCGAGCCGGCGGCAATCCTGCCGTCCACGCTGTTCGCCACTGCCTGCGCGACCGTGGCGGCCGTGGTCGCGGCCAAGGCGTTCCAGCGTCTCAGCCGGCCGCCGGCCGCGCCCGAGCCCGTGACCATGACGGCCGGGGATGCCCGGGAAGCGGGTGCGTCCGACGGCGGCGACCGGGAGCAGGCCGACGATCCGGCCATGACCCGGGCGGCAGCGGAGTCCGCCACAGGCTATCCGGTGTGGGTGTCGTATCTGTTTCTAACGGGTCTGCTGAGCCTGATCCCGCTCAGCATCCTCTACGGCCGGGCGATTGCGCCGTGGATCATCCCGGGGCTGATCGTGTTCTTTCTGCTCTACGGGGTGATCTGCGGCGTGCGCATCTACGAAGTGTTCGTGGAGGGGGCGAAGGAGGGGTTTCAGGTGGCGGTGCGGATCATCCCCTACCTGGTGGCCATCCTCGTGGCCGTGGGCATGTTCCGCGCCAGTGGCGCAATGGAGGCGATGGTGGGCTGGGTCGGCGCCTTCACCGAGCGGCTGGGCCTGCCGGCGGAAGCGCTGCCCATGGCGCTGCTGCGTCCGTTGTCCGGCTCCGGCGCCTACGGCATCATGGCGTCCATCATCAACGACCCGGCCATCGGCCCCGACAGCTACACCGGGCTGCTGGTGACTACCCTTCAGGGCTCCACCGAGACCACCTTCTACGTTATCGCCGTCTATTTCGGCGCCGTTCAGATCCGGCGCATCCGGCATACCCTGGCGGCGGCGCTTACGGCGGATGTGGTGGCGGTAATGGCTGCCGTGGCGATCTGCCTGTGGCTGTTCCTGTGACGACCGTTATTCCGCCGGCGGCTCCGGCGCCTGGAGGTCGTGATTGCCACGGTAATCACTGTGGATGAGCCGGGCGGCCCCGCCGTCGGCTTCGCGGACCACCAGGGTTCCCGGAAGCCCGGAGTTGTCAGCGGTGACCCACAGGCGCAGCAGGCTCTCCAGATGGCTGTCGCGAATGGCGTCGTCCAGGCTGAAAAAGCCGTTCACGGCGTCCACGCGCACCACACCGAACTCCTTGTGCACCGGGTTGCTGAAGTAGGCGGGGGCGCCGAACTGGTTCTCCGGATCATCCGGATCGAACGTGCTGGCGAAACCGTCGAAGTTGGGGGAGTCCTCTGCTTCGCCGGCGGGTACGGTGAGCTGATCCACGAGGCTCTCATGGGCCCACGCGGTGCTGCCGGAGCGGTTGTAGGACACGTGCAGCCATTCGCCCTCACGCTGGAGCTCCATCACCACATCTCCGCGATCGCCCTGGGTGACCACGCCGTGCTCGGTGCCCGGACCGGAGCGGAAGTTGGACGAATAGCTCTGCACTTCCCATAGGTCGCCCGGCGCCGCGGCGGCAACCCCGGCGGCCAGCAGCAGCGTCCACGCGGCGTGGCGGTAAGTGCTCATCAATGATTCGTCCACGTACTTGATACCGCAGGCGGATCGGTCGTCCGGCTGCCGGTTTGAATGTGTACCAAAATGGTCCTGTTTCCTGTAAACTAACCCACATGATACGGATCAATCGGGAAACCGACTACGCCACCGCAATTCTCGGGCTGATGGCCGGTCGCCCCGGCGAACGGTTCAGCGCCGCTTGGCTCGCGGAACAGAGGGGTCTGCCACCGGCAATGGTGAGCAAGATCCTCAAGCAGCTCGTGCGGTGCCAGTTGCTGGAATCCCACCGCGGCGCCAAGGGTGGCTACAGCCTGGCACGGCCGGCGGAGTCGATTTCCATCGCCCAGGTCGTGCGTGCCATCGAAGGGCCCATCGCTCTAACCGATTGCATCGAGGGCGGCGGCCAGGCCTGTCAGTATAGTCCGTATTGTGCCATCAGCAGTAACTGGTCGCGCATCAACGATGCGTTCTACCAGGCCCTGGAAGGGGTGAGCATCAAGGATATGAGTGAACCGCTGTCACCGGAGCATCCCAGCCTCCGGGGCATCGACATCCGGATCAAATCGGCAGTCAGCTGAGCGGAGCGTGTCAATGTCTGCGAGTAATGAAACCATCGAGCAGGTGACCCGGAAAGGCTATGAGTACGGGTTTGTCACCGACATCGAACAGGAGTATGCCCCGCCGGGGCTGAACGAGGACATCGTCCGGTTCATTTCGGCCAAGAAGGAAGAACCGGAGTGGATGCTGGAGTGGCGTCTCGAGGCCTACCGCGGCTGGCTGGAGATGGAGCACCCCGACTGGCAGAAAGTGCGCTTTCCGCCGGTGGACTTCCAGGCCATCTCCTACTATGCGGCGCCCAAAGCCAAGCCCAAGAGCCTGGACGAGGTGGACCCGAAGCTGCTCGAGACCTACGAGAAGCTGGGCATCCCCATGCACGAGCGCGAGGCGCTGCTGGGGGTGGAGCGGCCCGAGGAGGAAAAGCCGGAAGTGGCCGTGGACGCGGTGTTCGACTCCGTCTCCGTGGGCACCACCTACCAGGCGAAGCTCAAGGAGCAGGGCATTATCTTCTGCTCCATGTCGGAGGCTGTCCGCGATCATCCGGAGCTGGTGAAGAAGTACCTGGGTACCGTGGTGCCGCGCAAGGACAACTTCTTCGCCGCGCTCAACTCGGCGGTGTTCTCCGACGGCTCGTTCGTCTACATCCCCAAGGGGGTGAAGTGTCCGATGGAGCTGTCCACGTATTTCCGCATCAACGCGAACCATACCGGGCAGTTCGAGCGCACGCTGATCATTGCCGAAGAGGGCGCGTCGGTCTCCTACCTGGAAGGCTGCACCGCACCCATGCGCGACGAGAACCAGCTGCACGCCGCGGTGGTGGAACTGATCGCACTGGACGATGCCGACATCAAGTACTCCACGGTGCAGAACTGGTACCCGGGGGACGAGAACGGCGTTGGCGGCATCTACAACTTCGTGACCAAGCGCGGTCTGTGTGCCGGCAAACGTTCCAAGATCGCCTGGACGCAGGTGGAGACCGGCTCGGCCATCACCTGGAAGTACCCGAGCTGCGTGCTCAAGGGCGACGATTCCGTGGGTGAGTTCTACTCCGTGGCGGTGACCCGGAACCGGCAGCAGGCCGATACCGGCACCAAGATGATCCACATGGGCAAGAACACCAAGAGCACCATCGTCGCCAAGGGCATCTCCGCCGGTGAGGCGGACCAGACCTACCGCGGCCTGGTGCGGGTGAACCCGACGGCGTCCGGTGCCCGTAATTACTCCCAGTGTGACTCCATGCTGATCGGCGACAAGTGCGGGGCGCATACCTTCCCGTACATCGACATCCAGCACCCGAGCGCACAGCTGGAGCACGAGGCGACCACCTCCAAGATCAGCGACGAGCAGATGTTCTACTGCCAGCAGCGCGGTATCGGCACGGAAGAGGCCGTCTCGCTGATCGTCAACGGCTTCTGCAAGGACGTCTTCAAGACCCTGCCCATGGAGTTTGCCGTGGAAGCGCAGAAGCTGCTGGAGGTCACGCTGGAGGACAGCGTCGGCTGATCTTCGCGGCGAGAAGTCAATGAACGCCCGACCCTGCGGGGTCGGGGTACACGGAATAGATGTGAATCTGGAGTTCGGAAATGGCATTGCTTGAAATCCGTAACCTGCACGCCACGGTGGAAGGCGAGGAAATCCTCAAGGGCATCAACCTGAGCCTGAACACCGGTGAAGTGCACGCCATCATGGGCCCCAACGGCTCGGGCAAGAGCACCCTGGCGAAGGTCATCGCCGGTGACCCGGGCTACGAAGTGACCGGCGGCGAAGTGCTGCTGGACGGCAAGGACATCCTGGAGATGGAGCCGGAGGAGCGCGCCCGGGAGGGCATGTTCCTGGGGTTCCAGTACCCGGTGGAAATCCCCGGCGTCTCCAACACCTACTTCCTCAAGGCCGCCGCCAATGCCATCCGTAAGCACCGCGGCGAGCCGGAAGTGGATGCCGCCCAGTTCCTCAAGCATGTGCGTGAGCGCATGGAGCTGGTGCAGATGGACGAATCCCTGCTCAAGCGACCGGTGAACGCCGGCTTCTCCGGTGGTGAGAAGAAGCGCAACGAGATTTTCCAGATGGCGGTCCTGGAGCCGCGCCTGGCGATCCTCGACGAGACCGACTCCGGCCTCGACATCGACGCCCTGCGCACGGTCTCCCACGGCGTCAACGCCCTGCGCTCCGACGATCGCGGCTTCTTGCTGATCACCCATTACCAGCGTCTGTTGAACTACATCGTGCCGGACACCGTGCACGTCATGGTTGATGGCAGGATCGTGAAGTCCGGTGGCAAGGAACTGGCCGAGGAGCTGGAAGCATCCGGCTACGCGATGTTCGAGGAAGGTACGGCCGCCTGAGCCAACGGCGACTAACGGGGTAAACCAATGGAAGCAGTTGCAGAACAGAAAAGCGTCTACCTGCAGGATTTCCAGCAGCGGGACCGCGCCAGTGAGCCGACCTGGTGGGGCACCCGCCGCGAGACCGCCATGCAGCGGTTCGAGGCGGCCGGATTTCCGTCGCGCAAGGTGGAAGCGTGGAAACAGACCAAACTGGCGCACGTGACCCAGGAGCACTTCCGTGCGGCCGCGTCTGCCGGCCAGCTGGATCAGGACGCCCAGAGCCGTCTGGCGGTGGTCGATGACGCCGTGCGCATCGTGTTCGTGGACGGCATTCTCGACGCCGACCGGTCGCAGCTCGACCGGCTGCCGGATGGTCTCACCGTGCGGACCCTGGCGGATGCGCTGCAGGAATCCGGTGGCGTCGCCGAGACCCATCTGGCCCGGCATGCCGACGCCGAAGCCCACCCGTTTCTGGCGTTGAACACCGCGTTCACCACCGAAGGCTTGGTGATCGAAGTGGGCAGCGGCGCCGCGCCGGCCCAGCCCCTGGAGCTGGTGCACGTGATGACGGCCGATGCGGGCAGTGTCGCTGCGTGGCCGCGGGTGCTGATCCACGGTGCGACCAGCTCGGAAGTCACCGTCGTGCAGCGGTATTTCGGTGCCGATGGCACGGCTTACATGACGTCGCCGGTGACCGAGATCGTTGCCGACGCCAACAGTCAGGTGAACTTCTACCAGCACGTGGAAGAGGGCGATCAGGGTGCCCACCTGGGCGTAATTCACGCCACCGTGGATCGTGATGCCCGGATCAACGGCCATGCGCTGCATGCCAGCGGCCGTACGGTGCGTACCGACTTCTACGTCAATCTGGACGGCCCCGGTGGCGATGCCACCCTGAACGGGCTGTACCTGGTGCGTAACGGGCAGTTTGCCGATATCCACACCTGGGTGCGGCACAACGCCGATCACTGCACCAGTCAGCAGCTCATGAAGGGCGTGCTGGAAGGTAAGTCGGAAGCGGTATTCGACGGCATGATCCACGTGGCCCGGGATGCCCAGCAGACCGATGCGGATCAGCAGAACCGCAACCTGCTGCTGAGCCCCAAGGCGCTGGCGCACTCCAACCCGCGGCTCGAGATCTACGCCGACGACGTCAAGTGCGGCCACGGCTCCACCGTGGGCGAGCTGGACGAGGACGCGGTGCTGTACATGCGCACCCGCGGTGTCTCCGACGAGGAGGCCCGGGGCGTGCTGACATTCGCCTTCGCCAATGAAATGCTGGAATCGGTGGCGCTGCAGTCGCTGCGCGAGTACGAGCGTGAAGCCCTGCTGTCCCTGCTTCCGGGCGAGGAGGCCGTGAGGAAGCTGTTATGAGCAACGTGGACCCCGTGGTCAACGGCGATTCCGGGCTGGACGTGGACGCGATCCGCGCCCAGTTCCCCATCCTGCACCAGGCGATCAACGGCAAGCCGCTGGTCTACCTGGACAACGGCGCCACCGCGCAGAAGCCGCAGGCGGTGATCGATGCCGTGAGCGACTGTTACAGCAGTTACTACGCCAACATCCATCGCGGGGTCCACGATCTCTCGCAGCGTTCCACCACCGCCTTCGAGGCGGTGCGGGGCACGGTGCAGCGATTCCTGAACGCGCCTTCGGAAGACGAGGTGGTGTTCACCCGCGGCACCACCGAAGGCATTAACCTGGTGGCGAACAGCTTCGTCCGCCCGAAGCTCCGCGCGGGTGACGAGATACTGGTCACGGCCATGGAGCACCACTCCAACATCGTGCCGTGGCAGCTCCTGTGCGACGCCACCGGAGCGAAACTGGTGGTCGTCCCGTTCTCCGACGCCGGCGAGCTCGATCTCGCCGACGTGGCCGAGCGGCTGACCGAGCGCACGAAGTTCGTGAGCATCATCCATGTCTCCAACGCCCTGGGCACCATCAATCCGGTCGAGGAGATCATTCGCCTGGCCCACGAGCGTGACGTGCCCGTGCTACTGGACGGCGCGCAGTCGGCGCCGCACATGCCGGTGGACGTCCAGGCGCTGGGCTGCGATTTCTTTGTGTTCTCCGGTCACAAGACCTATGGACCCAGCGGCGTGGGTGTGCTCTGGGGCCGGTATTCGCTGCTGGAGGCCATGCCGCCCTGGCACGGTGGCGGCGACATGATCAAGACGGTGAGTTTCGAGCGCTCGGAGTTCGCCGAGCCGCCCCAGCGGTTCGAGGCGGGCACGCCCAACATCGCCGGTGTCATCGGCATGGGCGCCGGTCTGGAGTGGCTCATGGCCCTGGGCCTGGACAAGGTCGCAGCCCACGAGGCGGATCTGCTCGCCTACGCCCACGACCGGGTAGGCGCCATGGAGGGTGTGCGCATCATCGGCACAGCGCAGCGCAAGGCCGGGGCGCTGTCGTTCGTCATGGACGAGGCCCATCCCCACGACATCGGTACCATTCTCGACAACGACGGTGTTGCCATTCGCTCCGGTCACCACTGCGCCCAACCGGTGATGCAGCGCTACGGCATTCCCGCCACGGCGCGGGCATCCTTCGGTGTGTACAACACCCGGGACGACGTGGACCGCCTGGTGGCCTCCATCGACAAGGTCCGGCGACTGTTCGCCTAGCCCGGTGCGCTCCACTGATGGCTGACGATCTGATGAAGCTCTACCAGGATGTGGTCCTGGCGCATAACCGGCAACCGCACAACTTCGTCGAGGTGGACCCGGCCACCCACCGTGGACACGGCTATAACCCGCTGTGCGGCGACCGCATCGAGCTGACCCTGGACGTGCGCAATGGCGTCATTGCCGCCATCGGCTTCCAGGGTGAAAGCTGCGCCATCGCCACGGCGTCCGCCTCTCTGCTGACCACGACCCTGGAAGGGCGGAGCGTGGATGATGCACTGGCCGTCATGGACGCCTTCAACCGCACCCTGGACGGCGACGAGACCGCTGTCGTACCGGAGACCCTGCAGCCCCTGCTGGCGGTAAGGGCGTTTCCGTCCCGCCTCAAGTGCGCCGGCCTGCCCTGGGCGTCGCTGTCGGCCGCGCTGGCCGATGATGACGCCGCTGCCTCGACGGAGCAGGGTCAGGGCACGTAGATCAACCGGAACCCGCCCCAGTGTCGGCCGTGGACGTAGATGGGCGCGGACGCGTCCTTGGTCAGCACGAACCGCTCACCCATGTTCCGCCGATACGCCTGCAGCAGGAAGGGCTCAGTGTTTTTCGCTGCACTCTGTCCGGTCCGGTCGGTGTAGATCTGCCGGTGACGGGCGTTCGCCAGGTTCCAGTCCCGGTCGCCGGGGCGCTGGGGATTGGAGGTGTGCAGATTGTGGGTGCCGATGTAGCCCTGATCGTCGGTGGCGCAGCAGGAGATGATCTTGTCGTGGCAGTTCAGGATCTCCTCCTGGAATGCCGGAAACAGTCTGTCGGTGACCTCTACGTAGCGTGTCATGTACTGCTGCGGATCGGTGTCGGGCACGGGGGCGTAGTCCCGGTCGAAGATGTCCGCTTCCGTGAGCTGCCCGTCGCGGAGAGCCTCCTCCAGTGCCGCTCCTGCCGCCCTGGCACCTTCCTGCACCTTGTTGATGAAAAAGCGGTCCACGGTGTCCACGTCCACGGAGTTGCAGAGGTTGAGCAGCTTCTGCCCTTCACCAAGTAGCGTGTCCAGCCGACCGTTGGCGCTGGTGAGATCGCTCGCGGACTGGTCCACTTCGCCGTGCAGCTCGTTGAGCTCCTGGCTTGCCCGGCTGCAGGTCTCGTTCATCTCGCCGGTGGCGGTCTGGATGTGCCGGGACTGCTCGCCCACCTGGCGGATGGCCTGCTCCAGGGTGGTCAGCACCTGGCTGATGTTCCGGGAGTCTGCCTGCACGCGCTCGGCGCGGCTGGCGCCGTCGCGGCCCTTCGCCGCCAGGGTTGCCGCGGTGCCGGACAACCCCTCCAGGGTCTGTTCGATGCTTTGGGTCGCCTGGCCGGTTTCCTCGGCCAGGGTGCTCACCTGTTCCGCGACCACGGAGAACCCGCGGCCACGCGATCCGGCGCGGGCTGCTTCGATGCTGGCGTTGACCGCCAGGAAGTTGGTCTGCTTGGCGATGGCCGAGATACTGGTGGAGGCCTTGTGAATCCGCTGGAGGGCGTCCTGCAGCTGTGACAGCTCGGTGGTCATCTGCCCCACCTGCCCGGTCATGTCCTGGAGGTCGGTAACGGTGGCGTGGATGTCCTCGGAGGCCGAGTTGAGGCTGCCCGCCGTGGAGTCCGCGCTCTGCCGGGCCTCGTCAGCGGCCTCCTGCACGGACTGACTCGCGGTCTCCAGTTGCCCGGTGGCGCGCGAGAAGGTCTCCAGCATGCTGGCTTCGTGGGCGACCCGTCCTTCCACCTGGTAGACGGCTCCGGCGACGTCCGAGACGTAGACGGTGAGTGTGCCGGTGGTGCTGGCGGTCTCCTGGATCAGGCGCTCGGCATCGCCGCCGGCGTTGCCGCTCCGCAGGCCCGCCGAGAGCGTCTGGGCGGACCCGGCGAGCTGCCGGGTATTGTCCCGGGCCTCGGTCAGTGCGTTGCGTGTGGTGTCCACTTCGCCGCTCATGCCCTCGAGACCTTCGACGGTCTCCCGGCAGGAGCTGTTGATCTCGCGCACGGATTCGTTGATGCGTGTATAGGCGCCGTCCACGGCGGCCATGGCGCCACCCACGTTGTCCAGGAGGTCCTGCACGGTGCTGGTCCCGGTCTGGATGGTGCCGGTCAGGGTGGTGCAATGGTTCGCACGCTCGATCAGTTTCTGCGCGTGTTCCCGCAGCTCGCCCAGGATGCCGCTGATCTCTTCCGTGGCCTGGCCGGTCTGTTTCGCCAGCTCCTTCACGTGTTCGGCGACCACGGCGAAACCACGCCCGATGCCCCCGGCCCGGGTGGCCTCGATGGTGGCGTTCAGGGCCAGCAGATTGGTCTGTTTGGCGATGGTGGCGATTGAGTCCGCCGCGGTGCCGACGCCTTCCAGGGCCGTGTCGAGGTTGCCGATTTCCTGCTCTGTGGCTGATACGGCGTCGGTGAGGGCGGTGATGTCGTCCAGCGAGCGGGTGAGTGTGGCGCGGGAGTCCTCCACGGCGTGATCGGCTTCGGTGGTGGCCTCGCGCGCCTCGCGGGCCGCGCTCTCGGTGGTTTCGTTTGTGCGCGCGAGTTGCCGACCCAGATCCAGCAGCGACTGGAATCGTTTCGCCTCCTGGTCGACGCGGTCGCTGACGGCCACGAGTTCCTGCTGAATCTGATCGATTTCCCCGTGCAGCCCGTCCGCATGGCCGCTCAGGCGCTCAATCAACCCGGCATGATCCGTTGTCGCGCGATGATCGTGCTCCGCGACGTGCTCCCGTCTTACCCGGGAGCTGATCCAGGGAAGGCGCATGGGTGTCTCCTCGCTCCTGACGTTCTTATGATGAAGGCCGCCCGCTACAGGGAAGCGTCTTTTCGTCCCGGAGTAACGGCCAATGTCGCCCATTCTTGAGCGTGTGCGTCCGAGTGTCGGGGATTAGCGTCATCTGGACAAGTGACCCCTGGTTGTCAAAAACTGTGACTATCTGCGTCTTTTTCATTTGAACGCTTCTGGTAGTCTGGCGCTCGAACCTGAATACGAGGCGTCTGAATGCGTTCAATGTTTGCCACCGCCGAAACGCAGATGCGCCAGCGGCAGCGCTGGGGTCACGGTACTGCGCTGATCCTGACCCTGCTGATACTCGCAGCCGCTTACGGGCTTGAGTACGTCGGTGGCATGGAGCCCTGTCCGCTGTGCATGGTTCAGCGCCTTGTCTTCGCGGCACTCGCGGTGGTCTTCCTGCTTGGCTTTCTCCACGGGGCGCCGTTCTGGGGACGCTACTTCTACGGCGTGCTCGGGGCACTGGTTGCCGCTACCGGCATCGGGGTCGCTAGCCGCCACCTGTGGCTGCAGAGCCTGCCCCCGGAAGAGGTGCCTGCCTGTGGTCCGGGGCTGGATTACATGGTCGATGCGTTTCCGATCACGGAAGTCATCACAATGGTGCTTGCCGGCTCCGGCGAGTGCGCCGAAGTCCACGAGGTCTTCGGCCTGACACTTCCCGGCTGGACGTTGGCCGGGTATGCGCTGCTCGGCCTCTGGGCGCTTTGGATCTGCCGACGCCCGCGCTGAGACCTGGCTTTACCTGTTGAAAGGTTAGTACCATCCCGTGCGCGACCGGTACCGGCCAGCGGACTGCGGGAGAGTCTCCGTGAGCGATATTGATCACCACCTGGGTCCCGACGGGGCGCTGGCAGGGGCTCTGCCCGGCTTCCAGTCCCGCGAGGAGCAGCAGGCCCTGGGGCGTGGTGTGGCGGAGGCGATTGACGCCGGCGACACGCTGATCGCCGAGGCGGGTACCGGCACGGGCAAGACCTTCGCGTACCTCCTGCCGGCGCTGCTTTCCGGAAAGCGCGTGATTGTCTCCACCGGCACCAAGACCCTGCAGGACCAGCTCTATCAGAAGGACCTCCCGTTGTTGCGGGATGCCCTGGACTTGCCCCGGCGCACGGCGCTGCTCAAGGGTCGAACCAACTACCTCTGTCTTTACCGCACCGACATGGCCGAGGTGGACGCCCGGTTCGACCGCCCCGGCACCGGGGCGCAGCTGCAGGCCATCCGTCAGTGGGCGGCGGTGACGGATAGCGGCGACATCTCGGAGCTGGCCGAAGTCCCCAACGACGCGCCGATCTGGGGGCGCGCGACGTCCACCGCGGACAACTGCCTCGGCCAGGAATGCCCGCTCTATGACGACTGCTTTCTCATGGCTGCGCGGCGTCGCGCACAGGAGGCTGACCTGCTGGTGGTCAATCACCACCTGCTGCTGGCCGACATGGCTTTGAAGGAGGGCGGTTTCGGTGAGGTGCTGCCGTCCGCCGACGCCTATATCCTCGACGAGGCGCATCAGCTGCCGGACGTGGCCGCTCAGTTCTTCGGCGTGTCGGTGAGCAGCCGTCAGCTGCAGGAGCTGATCCGCGATACCCATGCGGAGTATCTGCGCGATGCCGGTGACCAGCCGGCGCTGCCCGATTGCCTCGACGTGCTGCGAAAGGCTATTCAGGACTTCCGCCTGACGCTGGGGGAGGCGGGCCAGCGGGCAGCGTGGAGTGGCCTCGGTGACGCGGATGAGGCCACGGATGCGCTCATTCACCTGCGTGCGGCAACAAGCGCCCTGGCCGAGGTGCTGGAGACGCTGGCCGAGCGCGGTCGCGGGCTGGAGAACTGCCACCGTCGCGCCCGGGACATGGCGTCGCTGCTCGACCGGTTCGCCGATGGCGAGACGGACGCCTTCGTGCAGTGGTTCGAAACCTACCAGCAGGCGTTCATCCTGCGGTTGACCCCGCTGGATGTGGGCCAGCAGTTCCAGGCGCGCATGAAAAAGCACCCCGCAGCGTGGGTGTTCACCTCGGCCACCCTGTCCGTCAACGGCGGGTTCGGGCACTTTCTGGAGCGGATGGGGCTGGACGAGGAGACGTCCACCCTGCGTGTGGACAGCCCCTTCGATTACGCCAGCAATGCGCTGCTGTATGTGCCTGCCGGCATGCCTGAGCCCAACAGTGCCTTTTACACGGAGGCGTTCATCGAGCGCGCGGAGGCGGTGATCCGGGCCAGCGGCGGCCGGGCATTCGTGCTGTTCACCAGCCACCGCGCCCTGCAACAGGCAGCTGCACAGTTGCGAGACCGTCTGCCTTACCCCGTGCTGGTACAGGGCGATGCCTCCCAGAACCTGCTGCTGGAACGCTTCCGCGAGGCCGGCAACGCGGTGCTGCTGGGAACGGGAAGTTTCTGGGAGGGGGTTGACGTCAAGGGCGAGGCGCTGTCGGCCGTGATCATTGATCGCCTGCCCTTCGCCTCGCCAGCCGATCCGGTCACCCAGGCGCGGATCGATTTCCTCCGCCGTCACGGCGGCAATCCGTTCCGGGATTTCCAGATCCCGCAGGCGGTGATCGCCCTGCGCCAGGGGGTGGGCCGCCTGATCCGTGACGCGTCGGACTACGGCGTCCTCATGATCGGCGATCCGCGCCTCACCGGGAAATCGTACGGACGACTGTTCCTTAACAGTCTGCCCCCCATGGGCCGAACTCGGGACCCGGAGACGGTCCAGGCGTTTCTCGCGCGCGTGGATTAGGCTGCGAGGGTACGCCGTAGGGTTGCCATCCTCCGTCGGAGCGACCAGTATCGCCGCCGCGGCCGTCGCCGTGTGGCAACTGCGGCAGCGAAAATCGTGACGGGGGTCAACGCGACAGGGCTGGACCGCGCCCTAGACTGCCCGCCTGAACACTAATCATGCATAAGGAATGACAGGAGCACACCATGAAACGCCTTCCCCTGGTTGCCGCCCTCGCGCTGGGCGTCAGCGGCATTACCGCGGCCCAGGCCGATATCGAAGTCTACGGTCAGGCCCACCTGGCGTTCAGCCACCTGGACGACGGCGATGACTACAGCGCCTTCAACCTCTCCAGTAATGCCAGCCGCATCGGCTTCCGGGCCGGGCATGACGTGAGCCCGAACCTGCGTGCGCTGGTGCAACTGGAAGGGCAGGTGGACTTCGACACCGATAACAACGAGACCTTCACCTCCCGTGACAGCTTCGTGGGCCTGGAAAGCGGCTGGGGGCTGCTGCGGGCCGGCCGCTTCGACACGCCCAACAAGACCCTGCGCAGCCGCACGGATCTCTTCGGCAACCAGGTGGGTGACGCGCGCAACATCGTGCGCGGCGAGTATACGGGTCAAGGTGTTGACGAGCGCTTCCGCAACGGGATCGCCTACCGCACGCCGTCGTTCGGCGGGGTGTTCGTCGACCTCCACTACAGTGTGGATACGGGAGACGACGACAACGCCGCCGACAGCAACGACGACGACGCCTGGAGCGCCTCGCTCACCTATCAGCAGGGCCCGGTGTACGCTGCCGTCGCCCACGAGCGCTGGAACGAGGGCGGCGAGCGGGTGCGCGAGGCCACGCGGGTAGCCGGCTCCTACGACCTCGCCGACCTGCGTGTCACCGCCCTGGCGCAGACCACCGGCCGGCCATCCGACGATGCCTTTGGTGTGGGTCTGCGCTACGCACTGGTGGGGAACATTTTCCTGAAGGGGCAGTACTACGTGCTGAGCGCCGATGACAGCGATCAGGATGCCGACATGATCGCCGTGGGCGCCGACTACCACTACAGCGACGAGCTGCGCTTCTACCTGAACTACGCGCAGATCGACAACGAGGACGGTCAGGACCGGCAGCCGTGGGTGCAGGCCAGCACCTTGACTGGCACAGAGACAGTCGGCGAGACCGCCCACAGCGTGGCCGCGGGGCTGGTTTACAACTTCTGAGCCCGACTGAACGGATGGGGAGGTATCGCGGCTGACGCCGCTCCTACGGGGCGCTGGACTCCTGTAGGAGCGGCGATGCCGCGACCCTGCAACGCAACAGGGCGACCCTCCCTGACTACCGCACCATCTCCGCATCCGTCAGTGCGTTGACTTTCTCCCGCAGCACGAACTTCTGAATCTTCCCCGTGGACGTCTTCGGCAGATCCTCGAACAGCACATGCCGCGGGATCTTGAACCCGGCCAGCCGCTCGCGGCAGAAGGCGACGATGTCCGCCGGCGTGACCTCACCGGCGTCGGGCCGCAGGGTGATCACCGCGCAGGGGGTCTCGCCCCAGCGGTCGCTGGGTGCCGCCACCACCGCGCACTCCAGCACGGCCGGGTGCTTGTAGAGCGTGTCCTCCACCTCGATGGTGGAGATGTTCTCGCCCCCGGAGATGATCACGTCCTTGGCCCGGTCGCGGATCTCCAGGTAGCCGTCCGGGTGCCAGACCGCCAGATCCCCCGTGTGGTACCACCCGCCGTGGAACGCTTCCGCGGTGGCCTCCGGGTTCTTCAGGTAGCCGGTCATGATGGAGTTGCCGCGCACCATGATCTCGCCCATGGTTGTGCCGTCCATGGGCACGGGCGCCATGGTGTCCGGGTCGGCGACAATGGTCTCCTCCACGCTCAGGTACCGCACGCCCTGCCGCGACGCCATGCTGGCCTGTTCGTCCAGGGGCAGGGCGTCCCACTCCGGTTTCCAGGCACAGTAGTGCGACGGGCCGTAGGTCTCGGTGAGCCCGTAGAGGTGGATGACGTGGATGCCGATGCCCTCCAGTGCGCCGATGACCGCCGCCGGCGGGGCCGCACCGCCCACGTAGGCGGTGACGCTGTGATCGAAGCGTGCCGTGTTCGCCTCCGGTGCGCTGGTGAGCATGTTCAGCACCAGCGGCGCCCCGCAGAAATGGCTCACCTTGTGTTTGCCGATGGCTTCGAAAATGGCCGCCGGCTCCACCTTGCGCAGGCACACGCTGGTGCCGGCAACCGCAGGCAGCGTCCATGGAAAGCGCCAGCCGTTGCAGTGGAACATGGGCAGCGTCCAGAGATAGACCGGGTGGCGGCCCATCTCGCAGGCGATGATGTTGCTGTAGGCCCCCTGGTGGGCGCCGCGGTGATGGTAGAGCGCACCCTTGGGATTGCCGGTGGTGCCCGAGGTGTAGTTCAGGCTGATGCTGTCCCACTCACTGGCGGGCCACTGCCAGCGGAACTCCGGATCGCCTTCGGCCACCAGCGCCTCGTAGTCCAGGTCGCCCAGGCGCTCGCCGCCCGGGCCTTCCGGGTCGTCCACGTCGATTACCAGCGGTTTGCGATCACAATGGGCCAGCGCTTCGCGCACCACCGGGGCGAACTCGGTATCGGTAATCAGCGCATCCGCCTCGCCGTGGTCGAGGATGAAGCCGATGGTGCGGGCATCCAGGCGGATGTTGATGGTGTTGAGCACGGCGCCCGCCATGGGCACGCCGAAATGCGCCTCCAGCATGGGCGGGATGTTCGGCAGCACCGTGGCCACGGTCTGCCCCGGGCCGATGCCGCGGGCGCGCAGGGCCGAGGCGAGTTGCCGGCAGCGGGCGCCGTACTCGGCGTAGGTGGTGGTGCGTTCACCGTGGATGACGGCGGGATGGTCGGGGTAGACCAGCACGGCCCAGTCGAGCATCGACAGGGGCGTCAGGGGTACGTCGTTGGGCTGTTGGTCTGTGTGCACGGTGGCTCGGGGGGTGCTCATGCCTCGGTGTCCTCCTCCGGATCATTTTCTAATGATGGTGTTTCGGTGTCGGTGTCCGGAGTCCATTCCAGGGGCCGCGGTTGAGCGAGCGGCCCGCAGATCGCTTCCGCTGTGTCAGTGCCGCCGCCGGGCAGTACGGTGCCGAACAGGCGGCAGGTGTTGGCGCCCATGATGCGACGGACATGGTGCTCCGCGAAGGGCTCCTCACCCCGGCGTAACAGCGCCGTGAGCACGTTCAGATGGGTGACCTCGATCATCGGCGTCACGGAGCCGTCGTAGTCCGATCCGATGGCCACGTGGCGGCTGGGCTCGGAGACCCCCATCTCCGCCGCAATCCCGGTAATATGCCGCATGGCATCGGCTACGCGCCAGACGCTGGGGCCGATGGCCTGTGGCCAGAAGCCGATGCCGATGACGCCGTCGGTATCGATGATGCGGCGGATGTCGTCGTCACTGAGGTTGCGGTCGGGCCGGCAGGGCGCCTCGCAGCCTTCCGCGATGCCCGTGTGCGACACCGTGACCGGCTGGCGCAGATAAGCGGTGGCATCCGCAAGGCCGGCACTGGAGATGTGCGCCAGGTCTACCGCCATGCCCAGTTCCTGCGCCGTGCTCAGCGCCGTAAACCCGTGGTCGGTGAGCCCGTAGCGCTCGCAGCCCTCGTTGGAGCCGGAGAGGTTGTTGTCGAAGCGGTGCGTGGGGGCGAACAGCCGCACTCCGGCCTCGAACAGGTCTTCCATGTCGGCGCGCACGTCTGCGCCGGTGACGTCGTCGCCGCCGATCCAGTGACCCCCTTCGATGCCGATGATGCCGCCGATCACGTCCCTGCCGACGGCCCGGTCCGCGACCAGCTGTCGCAGATCGTCTGCCGTGGCGATCAGGCGCAGTTCCGGGCCGTCGGTGTCCCGTGAGCGTTCGGCGGCTTCGTGGAAGCGTTCGATCTGGTAGAAGGCGCGCTCCCGCAGGCCGAACACCGGTCGCCCCTGCATGAAGAACAGCGCGGTGTTGGTGTCGAGCGAGTCGCCGCTGACACAGGTCTGCCAGGGCAGGTTCAGCGGGCTGCGGGTCACGATCGTGAACACCTGCAGGGCGATGTTACCCTCATGCAGCCGCGGCACGTCGGCGTGGCCGAAGTAGGAGCGCTCCAGCAGATCGCGCTCCCACTTCAGGGTGTCGATGTGCAGGTCCGCGACGAACAGTGATTCATGCAGGGCCCGGTCGCGTGCGTCCGGCTCCGGCGCGTCTTCGTCCACGCCGTAGGGGTTCATCATGCGGTCGTACTGCCCGGCCAGGTAGTACAGGCCGGCGGCGTACTGGGTGTAGGCTATGTAGCCAACCCCGAGCAGCAGAGCACCCATGATGGCGAAAAACAGTTTCCTCTGCTGCGTCAAACCCGCTCCTCCAGCCGTTTCCGGAATGTGCCGACGCAACCCATGAGCCAGCCCCCGAGCCATCATGCCACACCTGAGGCGCCCGGTAAGGGACAGCGCATGGCGGTGCTGGACGTGCTGCGCGGCGTTGCGGTGCTCGGCATTCTGCTGATGAACATCCAGTCGTTCGGGCGGCTGTCGAGTGAATACCTCAATCCGAAGGCGCTGGGTGACCCGCCGACGCTGGACTGGATCGTGTGGTTGATCAACCACGTGGTGGCGGACGAGAAGTTCATCACCATGCTCACCATCCTCTTCGGCGCCGGTATCGTCATCATGGCGACCGCCTCGAAGGAGTCGGCCGTCGCCTTCGAGCAGCGCTACCGGCGGCGCATGGCGTGGTTGTTCGTCTTCGGGCTTGCGCATGGGCTACTGCTGTGGCCGGGCGATATACTTGCCGCATATGCCATCTGCGGTGCCATTGCGCTGCAGTTTCGGCAGCGCTCTCCCGCGGAACTGGTGTGGCTGTCGCTGCTGCTTTTTGCCACCGCCACCGTGCTGTGGATGCTGTTCAGCGTGGGCCTGGTGTTCGTACTGCCCATGGACTGGGTCGGCCAGCTGGCTGGGCGTTACTGGACCCCGACGGCCGACGTGGTCTACGCCGAGGTGGATCGGCTGACATTCAACTGGATATC
This sequence comes from Aquisalimonas sp. APHAB1-3, assembly GCF_048323695.1. Lineage (NCBI taxonomy): Bacteria > Pseudomonadati > Pseudomonadota > Gammaproteobacteria > Chromatiales > Ectothiorhodospiraceae > Aquisalimonas > Aquisalimonas sp. APHAB1-3. Next base: position 129,625 of record NZ_JBLWFT010000001.1, read on the forward strand.
GACCGTGGGCGAGCGCGCCGTGGACGCTCTGAGCGCTCAGGCGTGGATGCTGGTCTCCGATCGTATCTGGCGCATGCTGGCGATGATGCTGCTGGGCATGGCGCTGATGAAAGTGGGTTTTCTGCCCGGCAAGTGGTCGCTTGCCAGCTACCGGCGGGTGGTCGTGGGTGGCCTGCTGGTGGGCGTGCCGGCGGTGCTTGCCGGTGTCTGGTTCAACGAGGCGGTGAACTGGGATTTCCGGTATTCCATGTTCCTGGGGCGCATTGCCAATCACTGGGCCAGTATCGCCATCGCGCTGGCGTGGATTGCCACCGTGATTCTGGTGGTGCGCCACTCGCTGTTCAGCGTGGCAACACGAGCGCTGGAGGCGGTCGGGCGTCTGGCCATGACCAACTACCTGGGGCAGTCGATCCTGTGTGTGGGGATTTTCCACGGCATCGGCCTGGGGCTGTTCTCCCGCTTCGGCTACCTGGAGCTGCTGGGTGTGGTGGCGCTGGTGTGGGCGATCCAGATCGCCTTCTCCATCATCTGGCGGCAGTACCACGCCATGGGGCCGTTCGAGTCCCTGTGGCGGCGGCTCGCGGCCGGGTGACCCTGTCGCATATGGCATCGTGGGTGCCGTTGCACGTCATTTACCCCCGCTGTCTCCCGTGCTTCGCTTACACTAGTAATCAGTGACGGCTCGAAGGCGACGGGGAGAGCGTTGGATGGAGCTTCTGAATCGGCTCATGGCGGTGCAGCACCGCAAGGGTGCGCTGACCGACGACGTGCTCCGTGGGCTTTCCCGAGAGTGGCGCGTGCCACTCTACCGTCTGGAAGGGCTGCGCTCCTTCTACCCGGTATTCCGTGACCAGCCCGGGGCGCCGCGCCGTCTCTCCGTATGCCGTGACGTGGCCTGCCGCATGGCCGCAGGTCCTGACTTCGCCGAGCGCGTCGCCCAGGCCATGATGGGTTTTGACGGGATCGAGGTGGAGTCGGTGAGCTGTCTGGGGCTGTGCCATGCCGCACCCGCGGCGCTGGCCGGCGACGTGCCGGTCTCCGGTTCTCCTGAGCGTCTGAGGGACGGCATGAGCGGGCGGCAGCCGCAGCCGCTGGTGGGTGACCCGCCGGCCGGTGTGGCGGCCGTGGATCCGTACCGCGGTGCCGACGGGCATTACGGCACGCTGGTGGAGCTTCTGGATGGTGGCCGTCCCGAGTCCGTCATCGAGACGCTGGAGGCCTCCGGGCTTCGCGGCATGGGTGGCGCGGGGTTTCCCACCGGCCGCAAGTGGCGGTTCACGAGGGCGGCTTCGGGCGGGCCGCGCACCGTGGTCTGCAATGCGGACGAGAGCGAGCCGGGCACCTTCAAGGATCGGTTGCTGCTGGAACGGGCACCGCACCTGGTGATTGAAGCCATGATCATCGGCGGCTGGGTCATCGGGGCAAGTCACGGCATCATCTACCTGCGCCACGAGTACGAGCACGCGCGCGAGGCGTTGCACAAGGCACTGGAGCGCGCGCGGGCGGACGGCTACATCGGCAGCAACATTCGCGGGAGCGGGTTCGACTTCGAGCTGGACCTGTTCATCTCGCCCGGCGGCTACATCATGGGCGAGGAGACGGCATTGCTGGAGGGGCTTGAAGACCGGCGCGGCGAGCCCCGTAACAAACCGCCGTTCCCGACACAGGTCGGTTATAACGGCGGCCCGACTCTCATGAATAACGTCGAGACGTTCGCCCTGATCCCGCGCATCCTTCAGGATGGCGCGGAGGGCTGGAAGGCGCGTGGACGTGAGGGATACAGCGGCCTCAAGTTTCTGTCGGTCTCCGGTGATGTGGCCGCCCCCGGCGTCTATTGCGTACCGGCGGGGACGCCGATCCGTGAAGTGATCGAGCGCGCCGGCGGCATGGCCGGCGGCCGGTCGCTGTACGCGTTCTGTCCCGGTGGCGCCTCCACGCCGTTCCTGCCCGCAGCCCTGGCCGATACGCCCGTGGATTTCGATGCCCTGGCCCAGGCCGGTGCCGGGCTCGGGTCCGGTGCCCTGTTCGTGGTGGGCAGCGGGCGCGATCTGCTGGATCTCGCCATCCAGCAGGTGCGCTTCTTCCGCAACGAGTCCTGCGGCAAGTGCGTGCCCTGCCGCACCGGCTCCGCCCAGGCCGTAAGCAAGCTCGAGGCCGCCCAGGCCGGTGCTCCGGAAGAAGGGTTGACCGAACTGCTGGAGGCCCTCGACGAGACCCTGGTGCAGACCTCCATCTGCGGCCTGGGCCAGGTGGCCCTGACGCCGATCATGGGGCTGCTGCGCCATTTCCCCGATGAAGCCGCGCGACTGCGGAGGCCGCATGACTGACACCGTCTCCCTGACCATCGACGACCAGGCAGTGGAGGTGCCCGTCGGCACCACCATCTGGGATGCCGCGCGCTCGCTCGGCATCGACATCCCCGTGCTCTGTCACAGTACGCGCATGCGCCCGGTAGGCGTCTGCCGCATGTGTGTCGTGGATACCGGTGTGCGCAACCTGCAGGCGTCCTGCGTGCGGCCGTGCGAGGAGGGCATGGCCGTGTACACCGACTCGGAGAAGGTCCGTCGCAACCGCCGCATGCTGCTGGAACTGCTCCTGGCCGACTATCCGGCGCCGGGCAACCGCGAGGCGACCACCGGCGACGACGAGCTGCTCGCCCTTGCGCGCGATTACGGCGTCGAGCACAGCCGCTTCCAGGCGTCGGCTTCGGCCGCACCCGCTCCCGTGGACGACTCCTCCCCTGTGATCGTCGTGGATCATGCCGCGTGCATTCTCTGCGATCGCTGCATTCGCGGCTGCGATGAACTCCAGCACAATGATGTGATGACCCGCAGCGGCAAGGGGGCGGCGACGCACATCGCGTTCGATCTGGACGTGCCCATGGGCGAGAGCACCTGTGTGGCCTGCGGCGAGTGCCAAGCCGTATGCCCGACCGGTGCCCTGACCAACCGCAGCCTGCACGGGCTGCATGTACTCGCGGAGGACAGAGAATGACCGCCATCGACGTCAAGGCGCGGGTGGTGGATTCCGTGTGCCCATACTGCGGTGTGGGCTGCGCGCTGTCCTGGGTGGTGGACACCGAGCGCAACCGCATTCTGGAAGCCCGTGGCCGGGACGGCGCGGCGAACGAGGGTCGCCTGTGTGTCAAAGGCCGCTACGGGTTCGATTACACCACCCACGCCCACCGCCTCACCAAACCCCTGATCCGCCGTGAGGATGCCTATCCCAAGGGCGCACTGTCATGGGACGACAACGGGCCGCGGCGCCCGGGCGGACCGGTGGACCCCGAGACTGTGTTGCCGCACTTCCGTGAGGCCACCTGGGAGGAAGCGCTGGAGCGCGTGGGGCAGGGGCTTCGTGGCATTCGTGATGCCCATGGTGGCGATGCGCTGGCCGGCTTCGGCTCCGCCAAGGGCTCGAATGAGGAGGCGTACCTGTTCCAGAAACTGGTGCGCGCCGGATTCGGTACCAACAATGTTGATCACTGCACGCGCCTGTGCCACGCCTCGTCGGTGGCGGCGCTGCTGGAGGGGATCGGCTCCGGCGGTGTCACGAATATCGTGCGCGATATCGAGCGCGCCGATGTGGCGCTGATTACCGGCTGCAACCCCACGGAGAATCATCCCGTGGCGGCCACGTTCATGAAGGATGCTGCTGCCAACGGCACCGAGCTGCTGGTGGTGAATACGCGGCGGCCGCGGATCGCCGACTATGCCGCCATGTACCTGGAGATCCGGCCCGGCACCGACGTGGCGTTCTACAACGCCATGATGCACGTGATCATCAACGAGGGGCTCACGGACGACGCGTTCATCGCCGCGCGCACGGAGAACTTCGAGGCCATCCGCGAGAATGTGCAGGAGTACAGCCCCGAGTCCGTTGCCGAGCTGGTCGGTGTGGACGCCGAACGCATCACCGAGGCGGCGCGCCGGTTCGGGCGCGCGAATGCGGCCATGCTGTTCTGGGGTATGGGCATCTCCCAGCACACCCACGGCACCGACAACGCCCGCTGCCTGATTGCCCTGGCCATGATCACCGGGAACACCGGCCGGCCGGGAACAGGCCTGCACCCGTTGCGCGGCCAGAACAACGTCCAGGGTGCGTCTGACGCCGGGCTCATCCCCATGATGTACCCCGACTACCAGAAGGTCAGCGACTCCGGGGCGCGGGCGCGTTTTGAGGCATTGTGGGGGCGTTCCCTGTCGCCGGAGCCGGGGCGTACCGTCACCGAGATCACCGACGGGGCACTGGACGGCACGATCCGAGGCATGTACGTCCTCGGCGAGAACCCGTTCGTCTCCGACCCGGACGTGGAAAAGGTGCGCAAGGCGCTTGGGACGCTGGAGTTCCTGGTCGTGCAGGATATCTTCCTGACGGAAACGGCCGAATTCGCGGACGTGATTCTCCCCGGCAGCGCCTTCGCGGAGAAGACCGGCACCGTGACCAACACCGACCGGCGCGTGCAGGTGGGTCGCCAGGCCCTGCAGCCGCCGGGCGAATCACGGCAGGACTGGCAGATCATCTGCGATATTGCCGAGCGCATCGGGTATCCCATGCGCTATCCCGACGTGTCGGCGGTGTTCGACGAGTTTGCCGCCGCCACCGGCAGTTACGCCGGGCTCAGCCATGAGGTGCTGGGTGACCGCGGTCGCTGGTATCCCTGCCCGGACCCGGAGCACTCGGAAGGTGAACCCATCGTCTTCGAGGAGACCTTCCCCAGAGGTCGGGCGCTGCTCGTGCCGGCGCGCCAGTCACCGCCGGTGGAGGCCACCGACGCGGCGTATCCGCTGGTGCTCAACACCGGTCGGGTGCTTGAGCACTGGCACACCGGCACCATGACCCGCCGCTCCGCCGCGCTCCACGGCATCAGCCCGGAGGGTTTCGTGGAGATCCACCCGGACGACGCCGCCGCATACGGCGTCGCCGACGGCGGCTGGGTTGAGGTGACCTCGCGCCGCGGCCACATCCGTATCCGCGCGCGGCTGCGGGATCGCGTGGCCCGTGGCAGCGTGTTCATCCCCATGCACTTCCGCGAAGCCTGCGCCAACGTGCTGACCCATCCGGCGGTAGACCCCGTCGGCAAGATCCCGGCGTTCAAGTACTGCGCGGTGCGGTTGGAGCCGGTTGTGGCGGAGGACCGTGCCTGATAGTGGCATGCTCGCGGCTGACGTCGCACCTACAGCGGAGCGACCGCGGCCCTTAAGTAGGAGCGACGTCAGTTGCGACGGGCGCTGAGTTCAGCGCACGAGTCCCTGCTCCCGCGCCATGGCGTAGGCCATCTTGGGGCCGGTGTAGAGCGACGGCAGCAGCACCAGTGACACCGGCACCGCCGTGACCACGATGAACTGCTGCAGGGCCGAAATACTGCCTTCGCCCATGAACAGCAGTACAGCGGCGGTCAGCGCCATGGTGATGCCCCAGAACGCGCGCACGGCTGGGTGCGGTTCCTGATCCCCGGTGGCGACCATGGAGATGGTGTAGCTCATGGAATCGCCGGTGGTGGCAACGAAGATCGTGGTCAGGACCAGGATCAGCACCGCCATCAGACCACCAAGGGGGAGCGCCTGGGCGACGGTGAGGGTGGCCACGTCGAACTGGAAGTTCGCCAGCGGTTCCGCCAGGTCAATGGCGCCGGTGAGCTGATAGTAGATGCCTGAGCCGCCCAGCAGGGTGAACCAGACGGTCGAGGCGATGGGCGCGGCCAGCGCCAGCGCGATGATCATCTGGCGGATTGTCCGGCCCCGGGAGATGCGCGCGATGAACATGGCCATCAGCGGCCCGTAGCCCAGGAACCAGGCAAAGAAGAACACCGTCCACCACTGCATCCACCAGTCCGGTGCCGTCTCACTGGTCACTGTGGCCATGGGCAGGAAATCGTTGATGTAGGTGCCAAAACCCTGCAGGTAGCTGTTGACCAGGAACAGGGTTGGGCCGAACAGCAGGATGAAGGCACCGATGCCCAGGGCAAGAAAGACGTTGAACCGGCTGAGCATCTGGATGCCCTTGTGGATGCCGGTGACCGCCGAGGTCACGTAGATGGACGCCAGAACGAGCAGGATACCGAACTGCGTCACGAATCCTTCGGGCAGGCCGAATAGGGTGTTGGCGCCGAAACTGACCTGCGTGGCAAGAAACCCGATGGGGCCCACTGTGCCTGCGACCACCGAGATGACGCACACCGCGTCGACGATGCCGCCCCAGGGGTTGCGCATGACACGCTCTCCGAAGAGAGGGTAGAGGAGAGTGCGTGGCTGCAGCGGTTTGCCGTAGCGGTAGTGGGTCTGCACCAGCACGATACTGGTGAGGGCGCCCAGAATTGCCCAGGCAAGAAAGCCCCAGTGCATGAACGACTGCGCCAGCGCCGGCGCCACCGCAGCTTGACTGCCCGCATCCGCGCCGAACACCGGAGGCGTTTCGAGGAAGTGGTACAACGGCTCGCCGGCGGCGAAGAACACGCCACCTCCGGCGAGGAGGGTGCACATGATGATGGACACCCACTTGAAGGTGCTCATCTCGGGTTCGTCGAGATCGCCCATGACGGCACTGCCCGCCGGCGAGATGGCCACGCCGATGGCGGTGAAGAACGTCGCAAGCAGCAGCAGTTGCCAGAACGATCCCAGGTACTGGGCGGCCATGGCGTGGCCACTGTCCACCAGGCTCTGGACCTGCCCAAGATCGATGAGTGCGAAGATCAGAAAGGCGACGATAAAACCGCCGCTAAGCCCGAGAACCCACGGGTCGCCAAGGCCCGCGCTAACTCCCGTGCGCGCGTCGGCCGTTGTGCTCTGACTCATGATTACCGCTCCGTTTCTAATGCTTCTTGAATGAATGGCGCCCGCATCCCGCACCGGATGGCAGGGACCAGTGAAAAGACCGAATGAGTGGGCTGGCGTTTGCGAGGGAAACGCCGGATTAAACGAGCGCGAGAGCTTATCAGGGAATAAGGCGTACTGATAGGGAGAGCGCGGCGTGGCGGGGTATCGGGCCCGGGCCCGGGAGTAAGCGAACGTATGGTGCTCCCTCCCGGGTCCGTCAAGCAGACATGGGGAGGGCGTCAGTCCTCGACCAGAATGTAGGAGCCGTCCTCGTCGTGGGTCTCCCGTCCGGTTACCGGCGGGTTGAAGGAACAGATCAGGCGCATCTCCTTGTTGCCGCCGCGGAGGATGTGCCGGTCGTGTTTGTCCAGGGCATAGAGAACCCCGTCGTGAAGCTGGTGTACTTCACCGGTGGCGAGATCCTCGATGCTGCCGTCGCCTTCGACGCAGTACACCGCCTCCAGGTGGTTCTTGTACCACAGGTGAAGCTCGGCGCCGGGCGGGATGCGGGTCTCATGAAAGGAAAAGCCCATGCCGTCCTTTTTCAGGAGCATGCGGTAGCTGGTCCAGCCTTCGCCCTGCACCTCCCGATCCGTGCCTTTGATTTTCTCAATGTCGACGATCTTCATTGTGTGCTCTCCTTTGGTGACCGATCGGTAATGGCTCCATGGTGCCGCACCTGCGAGCGCATTGCACCAACCGGTCGGGTGGAAACGGACCCTGAGCTTCCGTCATGGTGGGCCTTCAGTGATGGTGGACCTGAAGGTCCACCCTACGGGAGCCGGGGAGGCATGAACCTGGCGTAGGGCGGACCTTCAGGTCCGCGACCATTGAATGAAAAAAGCCGAAGCCACCGGCGATGGGTGGCTTCGGCTTTCGCGAAGAGTGTTTCGCATCGGGCAGCCGGTGTCGGCTCAGGAGGCCTTCTGGGCAGAGATCCCCAGGTCCCCCATGGCAGCAACCAGGCTCTCCTCGATGATCGCGAGCCCCTTCTCCAGGTCTGCGTCCTCGATGACACAGGGCGGCAGGAGCTTGAGCACCTGGTCGTCGGTGCCGGCCGTCTCGATGATCAGGCCGCGCTGGAAGGCGTGCTCGGAGATCTTCTCCGCCAGCTCGACGTTGCCGAACTCGATGGCCTGCATCATGCCCCGGCCGCGTGGGCAGCCGCGGGCGTTGGGGTAGTTGTGCGCCAGCCCTTCCAGGAACTCCGCCATGCGCTTGCCCTTGCGGGCGATGTCCTTCTCGAAGCGGTCGTCGGACCAGAACAGCTCCAGCGTTCGCTTCGCCGTGACGAACGACGGGTTCTGGCCGCGGAACGTGCCGTTATGCTCGCCCGGGGCCCAGATGTCGTATTCAGGCTTTATCAGCGTGATGGCCAGGGGCAGACCGTAGCCGCTGAGGGATTTCGACAGTGTGACGATGTCCGGGTTGATCCCGGCTTCCTCGAAGCTGAAGAAGTGGCCGCAGCGGCCAAGGCCGGTCTGGATGTCGTCGACGATGAGCAGCATGTCGTACTTCTGGCACAGCTTCTCCAGCCCCTTGAGCCATTCCAGGTCGGCCACATTGACGCCACCCTCGGCCTGCACCGTCTCGGTGATGACCGCTGCCGGCACGTCCACGCCGGAGGCGCCGTCGGCGAGCATCCGATCGATGTACTCGAGGCTGTTGGTGTCCGGCCCGAGGTAACGGTCGAAGGGCATGTGCGTGGTGTTGTCCAGGGTGACGCCGGCACCCTGGCGTTTGAAGCCGTTACCGGTGACGGAGAGCGAGCCCAGGGTCATGCCGTGGAAGGCGTTGGTGAATGCCATGATGGTGTCCCGCTTCTTGACCTTGCGGGCAACCTTCAGCGCGGCCTCCACGGCGTTGGTGCCGGTGGGTCCGGGGAACTGCACGCGATAGCTCATGTTGCGCGGCTTGAAGATCAGTCGCTCGAGCGTCTCCAGGAACTCGGCGCGGGCGACACTCGCCATGTCCAGGCTGTGCGTGATGTTGTCGTCGCTCAGGTACTCGACCAGCGCCTTCTTGAGTTCCGGGTGGTTGTGCCCGTAGTTCATCACGCTGGCGCCGGCGAAGAAGTCCAGATAGGCGTCGCCCCCGGTGTTGTACATGTACGAGCCGCTCGCCTTGGCGAACGTGGTCGGGAAGCCGCGCACGTAGCTGCGAACTTCCGACTCGTGCTGGTTGATGATCTGCATGTGATCCATGGTCATGAGACTGTCCTCACGGCTTGAGTTGATTGGGCCGGTTCGCGTCGTAGGGGCCGATGAAGTACCACTCTTCGGCCTCGTGATCGCCTTCCGGCGGAAACTGGTCTTCCCGGAAGCCCTCGGTGGGCCTGATGGCCGTGTCGAGCTCCCGGGCGATGGCGGTAAACAGGGCCTTGGAGGCGTCGTTGGACGGCGAGATTGTCGTCTCGAGCATCGTCGCTCCAGCTGCTCCCGGGCTTTGCAGGAAAGCGCGGAGCAGCCGTTTGCCAAGCCCCTGGCCGCGCATGCTGGCGTCCACGCCCACCTGCCACAGGAAAATGCTGTCCGGCCGCTGCGGCGGGCGGAAGCCGGTGACGAAACCGACGATGCGGCCTTCGTTCTCGGCCACGATGCACGTGCCGCTGAATTCCCGGGCAAGCAACATGTACATGTAGGCCGAGTTCAGATCCAGTACGCCGGATTCTTTCACCACGCGCCAGATTCCCGCACCATCTTCGACGGTGGGATTACGAAACTGCACTGGTTTGAGTTCGTTGCCGCTCACGCTAACAATCCCCGTTGGGTTACCAATGTTCAGAGCCGGCAGGCAGCACGTCCGTGCTGGCGGCAGAATGGCGCAACTGACCGATCGGCAGACACAGATCGACACTGGCCGCATGCGGCAAGCGTCAGGGCGCGGGAAAGAACCTTGAAGCAAGGTCTTGGGAGGAGCATCCGGCTACCAGCCGACTTGGTCGGAACAGGTGCTCTGCAGTAAGCCAACGATTGGCCTCTCTGTTTTAGTTCGCTTTCCATTCAAGCATTGTTTCCCCATCTCGTCAAGCTTTGTTTTCGTTTTCGGGGTCGTTTGGAAAATAATTCCATTGTTGTTTTGTTCTTGGTTTTTCTTTCAAATTTAATTGAATTAATTATTGCATTAATTGCGAATTTTATTCTTTCATGAGGCGTGTCACAACGTGGTAAGCCGGTAGTTGACTATGGTACGCCGGGAGCGGACGATTGCCGCGGGAATGGCGCTGCCGCGCGCCCCCTGCCCATACGAATTGTACGAGTGATCGCCACAGATGATGGTTCCGACCCTGGCCTCCCTTGGGGCACTGTTTGTCTCGGTTGGGATCCTGCTCCTCGGGGGCGGGCTGCTTGGCACGTTGTTATCCGTTCGGCTCGGGGTGGAAGGGGAGTCGGCCACGGTAATCGGTCTCGTCATGGCGTGCTATTCCGTGGGGTTCGTGCTTGGCACGCTGGTTTGCGACCGTATCATCCAGAAAGTCGGCCACATCCGTGTGTTCGCCGCCATGGCCGCGGTCGCGGCCTGTGCCGCGCTGGTACACGGACTCCATCTCGATCCTCTTCTCTGGGCGGCCATGCGCGTGGTGGTGGGCTTTGCCATCGCCGGGCTGTACATGGTGGCCGAGAGCTGGCTCAACGACCGCACGCCCCGGGAAGTCCGCGGGCAGGTGCTGGGTGTGTATGTGGTGGTGACGTCGCTCGCGCTCGGGTCGGGCCAGTTTCTTCTGGGTATGGGCGACGTCTCCGGTCATCAGTTGTTCAGCCTGGCGGCCATGCTGCTGGCGGCGGCGCTGATCCCCGTGGCCCTCGCCCGGGTGCCGTCGCCGGAGCTCAGGCCAACGGGACGGGTCGGGCTCAGGCAGCTTTACTGGATCTCGCCACTGGCGACCATCACCGCAATGGGTGCCGGTGTGACCAATGGCGCTTTCTTCGCGCTCGGGCCTGCGTTTGCGGTGGATGTCGGCTTCAGTTCCGGTGAGGTGGGCACGTTCATGGGGGCGGCCGTGCTTGGCGGGCTGTTCCTCCAGTATCTGATCGGGCGCTTGTCGGACCGGTATGACCGCCGCCGCATGATCATGGTGGTGGCACTGCTGGTGGCCGGTGCCAGCCTGACCATGGTGGCGATGCAGGGCCAGCCCACCTGGACTGTGATCCCCGTGGCCGTGGTATGGGGCGGTACCAACTTCACCATGTACGCCCTGGCACTGGCCCTGGCTCACGACTTCATGGATCCCGACGAGCGTGTTCCCGCCAGCGCCACCTTGCTGCTGGTGCACGGTATCGGCATGATCATCGGCCCGGTGGTGCTGTCGCAGTTCATGGGGCTGACCGGCGCTCACGGCCTGTTCTTCGGGCTGGCCGTGGTGACCGTGTTGATCGCCCTGTTTGGCTGGTATCGAGACCTGGTGGGGGAGTCCATCCAGGTGGCGACCCAGGAGCGCTACACGGCGACACCGCAGGCAACGCATTCGACTCCGTACTGGGCCGGCCTGGATCCACAGGGCGAGGACGACCAGCTGGAGTTCGAGTTCGAGTTTTCAGAGGATGACTGAACCAGTCCGCAACCCGTCGGTCGGACTCAGGAGCGTATGTCGATGAACACCACCGCACCGGGGCCGGACGCCCCCATTCTCGCCGTGGATGCGGCAACGGACGCCTGTACCGTGGCGCTGTCCGCGGGCGGGCGGACTGCGTGCCGTGGCGGTGTCATGCCCCGGGAGCACGCGGCAAGGCTGCTTGGTCTCGTCGACGAGGTGATGGAAGAACTGCAGGTGCGCGTCGCCGACCTGGCTGCGCTCGCCTGGTGCCATGGGCCGGGTGCATTTACCGGACTGCGTATCGCGGCCGGGGCAGTGCAGGGGATTGCGTGGGGCGGCAGTGTCCCGGTGGTGGGAGTGTCCACGCTCGCGGTGTTGGCCCAGGGCGCAGCCCGCCGGCAGGCGGCGACCCACGTTTGCAGTGCGCTGGATGCGCGCATGGGCGAAGTGTACTGGGGGTGCTATGCCCTCGACACCGGGAGCGGATTGATGCTACCTGCCAGCGAGGATCGTGTGTGCGCCCCGGAGGAGGTGACCGTGCCGGGTGCCTGGGCCGGATTCACGGCCGTGGGCAGCGGCTGGTCCGCCTATCCGGAGGCGTTGTCCGCCCGCACCGGTGCCCCCGACGCGCGCGACGATGTGGAACTCCCGGACGCCCGTGACCTCCTGCCGTTCGCCCGCCACCGTGCCGCTCTTGGTGACACCGTTGCCGCCCGTGACGCCGTTCCGGTCTATCTCCGCGACCGGGTGACCGGTTGAGCCGGACGCCGGTTGCGGCCGACCCTCAAATGCTCTAAAAATAGAGCGAGCGCTCGCTCTATTTTTTGGGGGCATGATCATCCATGAGTGAGATCCACCTGATTCGCCACGGTCAGGCGTCCTTCGGTAGCGACGACTATGATCGTCTCTCCGAGACCGGCCGTCAGCAGTCGCTGCGCCTGCGGGATCACTGGCGTGCCCTGGGGATGCGTTTTGATGTGATCTACTGCGGGATGCTCCACCGCCAGCGCACCACGGCGGATATCCTCATGAGCGGCCAGCTCGCACCCGAGTGGCGTGAATCCGCCTGTCTTGACGAATTTGCCCACCAGCCGGTGCTCCGTGCGTGGGCACGTCGGCTTCGGGAGCAGGACCCGGGCAGCATGCCGGATCGCGACCTGCTGAACTCCGATCGCCGTGTCTTCCAGCGCTTCTATGCCGAGGCCATGACCGCCTGGGTGGATAACCGCCTGCCGGCGATGGAGGGGCTGGAGCCATGGCCGGCCTTCCGCGAGCGCTGCAGTGGTGCACTCGACGAGCTGGTGCGGGATCACCCCCGCGGCGCCCGGCTGGGCGTGGTGACATCCGCCGGGGTGATCGGCGTGCTCATGGGCCGGGTGCTGGGGCTGGACGACCATGCCGCCGTGCGACTGGGATGGACCATCTACAACAGTTCCCTCACGCGCCTGCGGTTCGGCAGCGGCAACGAGGCGAGTCTGACCGATTTCAACGCCGTGCCCCACCTGGAACACCCCGATTCCGCCGAGATGATCACGTTCCGATGACAGCGATGGCGACAGACAGCGAGGGTTTTCCCGCTTTTCACCGGGCGCTGTGCAGCCGGCAGGAGGAATTCCTGCGGGAAGTCTACGAGCGCCACCAGGACGTCATTCGCATCAAGTCGGAGGCCGTGGCCCTGCGCAAGCTGGGGCTGATCTTCGAGAAGACCCTGGAGATCAGCAACCACAACGGTTTTCAGGCCACCAGCGTGCGCGACCTCAGCGAGGCCACCGGCATCAGCATGGGATCGCTGTACTCCTACATTGAAAGCAAGGACCGTCTGCTCGGCATGATCCTCAGCTACGGCCGGGTCGTGGTGGATCGCACCCTGCGCATTCCGGACGCGGTTACCGATCCGGTTGCCCGGCTGCGTCACGTGTTGCGTACGCACGTGTACGTTACCGAGGTGCTGCAGCCGTGGTTCTATTTCTCCTACATGGAGTCCCGCCACTTCGACCGCGACGCGCGCGAGCGTGCCATCGCCGGTGAGCTGCGGACCGAGCGGCTGATCATCGGCCTGCTGGAGGAGGGGATCGCCCAGGGCGCATACCGGATCGAGGATCCGGAGTTCACGGCGGCTTTGATCAAGCCGCTGTTGCAGGAGTGGTACCTCAAGCGCTGGAAGTACCGGCGGCGCAACATCAGCGTGGACGGCTACGCTGATGGCATGATCGCATTCGTTGAGTCCTCAGTCGTCTGCCGCGAACCGGTGGCGACGGCGACAACCGTTACGGGAGAGAAGCACCAATGACGCAGAAGAACCTGTTCGACCTGACCGGCCGCGTGGCACTGGTTACCGGCGCCAGCCGCGGGATCGGTGAGGCCAGTGCACGGCTGCTGGCGCACCACGGCGCCCATGTGATCGTCTCCAGCCGCAAGCAGGAGGTGTGCGAAGAAGTGGCCGAGAGTATCCGCGCCGACGGCGGCAAGGCATCGGCTTTCGCCTGTCACGTGGGCACCATGGAGCAGATCACGGCGATCTTCGAGCACATCCGCGAGGCCCACGGCCGGCTCGACATCCTGGTGAACAACGCCGCCGCCAACCCCTATTTCGGGCACATTCTCGACACCGACCTGGGCGCCTACCAGAAGACCGTGGACGTCAACGTCCGTGGCTACTTCTTCATGTCCACCGAGGCCGGCAAGATCATGCGCGAGCAGGGCGGTGGCAGCATCGTCAACGTCGCCTCCATCAACGGCGTCAGCCCCGGCAACATGCAGGGCATCTACTCCATCAGCAAGGCGGCGGTGATCAACATGACCAAGGCCTTCGCCAAGGAGTGCGCGCAGTTCAACATCCGCTGCAACGCGCTGCTGCCGGGTCTGACCAAGACCAAGTTCGCTTCGGCGCTGTTCGAGAACGAGGACGTGCGCAAGGGCGTGATGACATCCATCCCGATGCAGCGCCACGCCGAGCCCGAGGAGATGGCCGGCACCATCCTGTATCTCGCCTCCGACGCATCCAGTTACGCGACCGGAACCTGCGTCAACGTGGACGGTGGCCTGCTGGCCTGAGGAGGCGCCATGGTCGGGGACTTCAAGGGCAAGGTGGTGCTGGTCACCGGCGGCGCGTCCGGGATCGGGCGGGCCATCGTCGAGCGCCTGGCGGCGCGGGGCGCCACCCTGGTGATTGCGGACATCCTCCGCAGGGAAGGCGAGAAGGCCGCCGCGGCCGCCCGGGAACAGGGGGTGGACGCCCGGTTTCTGCCGCTGGACGTTCGCGAGCCTGATGAAGTCCGCGATCTCGTGCAGGCCATCGTCGATGCCCACGGCCAGCTCGACTGCGCCGTGAACAATGCCGGTGTCGAGCACGGCCTGCAGGCCCTGGCGGACGTGGGTGACGAAGACTGGGACCGCATCCAGGACATCAACCTCAAGGGCGTGTGGCTGTGTCTGAAGCACGAGCTGCCGCAGATGGTCCGGCAGGGGCGGGGCAGCATCGTCAACCTGGCCTCGGTGGCCGGGCTGGTGGGCGCGCCGCTGCTTGGCCCCTATGCTGCAAGCAAGCACGGTGTCGTCGGCCTGACGCGCACCGCGGCGCTGGAGTACGGCCGCATGGGCGTGCGGGTGAACGCCGTGTGTCCCAGCACCATCCGCACCGAGATGTTCCAGCGCTCCCTGACCGGCCGCCCGGATCTTGCCGAGAAGCTGGTCCGCAACTCGCCGATGCGCCGGCTCGGTGAGCCCGGCGAAGTGGCGGAGGCGGTGATCTGGCTGTGCTCGGACGCGGCGAGTTTCGTCAATGGCCATCAGCTTGCCGTCGATGGCGGCATGACCGCGCAGTAGCGCGATAACCGGGATTACGTACATGAACGAAATGCTGATCAACAGCCGCGACCTGCGGTTCCAGCTCTATGAACTGCTGGGCATCGAGGCGCTGACGCAGCGCGAGCGCTTCGCCGAACACAGCCGTGAGACCTTCGACGCCGCGCTGGAGACGGCCCGGCAGATCGCCGAAGAGCAGTTTGCCCCGCACAACCGCAAGGGCGACGAGAACGAGCCGGTGTTCCGGGATGGCCGGGCCGAGACCATCCCCGAGACCAAGACCGCGTGGAGCGCCTTCGCCGACGCCGGCTTCCTGGCCGCTCACCACGATGCCGAGGACGGGGGCATGCAGATGCCCACCACCATCCAGCAGGCGTGCCATGGGTACTTCTTCGCCGCCAACGTCTCCACCGCCGCCTATCCGTTCCTGACCGTGGCGGCCGGCAACCTTCTGGGCGCCCACGGCAGTGCGGAGCAGAAGGAGCGCTGGCTGCCGCCGATGCTCGACGGCCGCTTCTCCGGCACCATGGCGCTCACCGAGCCCCACGCCGGGTCCTCGCTGGGCGATCTGCGCACCCGGGCCATCCCGCAGGACGACGGCAGTTACCGCATTGTCGGCAACAAGATCTACATCTCCGGTGGCGAGCAGGACATCACCGACAACATCGTCCACATGGTGATCGCGCGCATCGAGGGTGCACCGGCGGGGGTGAAGGGGATCTCCCTGTTCATCGTGCCCAAGTACCGCCTGGACGCCGACGGCAACCCGGCCGAGCCCAACGACGTCACCCTGGCGGGGTTGCTGCACAAGATGGGCTATCGCGGCACCACGTCCACCGTGCTCAACTTCGGCGACAACGGCGACTGCCACGGCTATCTGGTGGGTGAGGCCAACAAGGGCCTGGCCTACATGTTCCACATGATGAACGAGGCGCGGATCGGCGTGGGCGTGGGCGCGGCCCTGCTGGGCTACACCGGTTACCTGCACAGCCTCGACTACGCCCGCAACCGCCCCCAGGGGCGGCCGGTGACGGCCAAGGGCGAGGGCGGTCAGATCCCCATCATCCGGCACGCCGATGTGCGCCGCATGCTGCTGGAGCAGAAAGCGTACGCCGAGGGTGGCATGGCGCTGTGTCTCTACGCCGCCTCGCTGTTCGATGACACCAGCACCGGCCCCGACAAGGCGAGCCGCGCCGAGGCGCAGGAGCTGCTGGATCTGCTGACCCCGGTGGTGAAGTCGTGGACTGCCGAGTACGGCTGCAAGGCCAACGACCTGGCCATCCAGGTGCTGGGTGGTGCCGGTTACACCCGGGACTACCCGGTGGAGCAGTTCTACCGCGACAACCGGCTCAACCCCATCCATGAGGGCACCAACGGCATCCAGGGCATGGACCTGCTGGGGCGGAAGATGCACCAGAACGGCGGTGCCGGCTTCAAGGCGTTGCTCACCCGCGTGAGCGCCGCGATTGAGGAAGCCCGCGGTCATGACGAGACGGCGCCACTGGCGGCCGACCTGGAGCAGGCCATGGGCACGGTCACCGCCACTGCGAGGGCGCTTGGCGAGGCGTTCGGCAGCGAGGGCCCCGAGCGGGTCATGGCCAATGCCTCCGTGTACCTGGACCTCATGGGCCGGTTCGTCGTCAGCTGGCTGTGGCTGCGTCAGGCCACGGTGGCGGCACGCGCCCTGCCGAATGCCCACGCGGACGACACCGCCTTCTATCAGGGCAAGCTCCAGGCGGCGCGCTACTACCTGCGCTGGGAACTGCCCCGGATCGAGCATCAGAGCCGCCTGCTTCAGGGGCTCGACGACACCTGCCTCGCCATGCGCGAGGACTGGTTCTGAAACCGAGGAGAGACCATTGAGTGACAACAACCGTCAGGTCAAATTGATCCAGCGCCCCGAGGGCGAGCCCGCCCCGGAGATTTTCGAGGTCAGTGAGACGCCGGTGCCCGAGGCGGGCGAGGGCGAGTTCCTGGTCAAGGTACTTTACCTTTCCGTGGATCCCGCCATGCGCGGCTGGATGAACGCAGGCCGCTCGTACATTGAACCGGTGGAGCTGGGCGACGTCATGCGTGCCGGCGCTGTCGGCCGGGTCGTCAGTTCGCGCAACAGCCACTTTGCTGAGGGCGATTACGTCAGCGGCATGTTCGGCGTGCAGCACTACGCCGTGTCCGACGGCAAGGGCGTGCACAAGGTGGATCCGTCCATTGCACCGCTGGAGCGGTACCTGGGTGTGCTGGGCATGCCGGGCATGACCGCCTACTTCGGCCTGCTGGAAGTCGGCCAGCCGAAAGCGGGCGACACCGTACTGGTCTCCGGTGCAGCCGGCGCCGTGGGGGCCACCGTCGGCCAGATCGCGAAGATCAAGGGCTGCACCGCCGTGGGCATCGCCGGCGGCGAGGACAAGTGCAACTTCGCCCGCGAGGTGGGCTTCGACGATGTCGTGGACTACAAGGCCGAAGCTGCGGCCAAGGGCATCAAGCGTGCCTGCCCGAAGGGCGTGGATGTCTACTTCGACAACGTCGGCGGCGAGATCCTGGAAGGGGCGCTGTCCCGGCTGCGGCTGAACGCCCGCGTGGTGCTCTGCGGCGCCATCTCCCAGTACAACAATGCCGACGCCCTGGTCGGGCCGCGAAACTACATGTCGCTGCTGGTGAACCGGGCGCGGATGGAGGGCTTCGTGGTGTTCGACTACGCCAGTCGCTACGACGAGGCGGCCCGTGAGATGGCCCAGTGGATCCAGGAGGGCAAGCTCCAGGCGAAAGAGCACGTGGTGCACGGTATCGACGACTTCCAGAAGCACCTGATGATGCTGTTCCGGGGCGAGAACTTCGGCAAGCTGGTCATCAAGGTGCAGGACGACTGACGACCGCAGGCACCGTCATGCAACGGCACCATCACAGAACCGTAGGGTGGACCTTCAGGTCCACCATTCCATGTCCATACAAGACACGACCATAGACGAGCGAGGAGACAGCACCATGCGCGCAGTACTCTGCAAGGAGCACGGACCACCGGAATCCCTGGTGACCGAGGACGTGGCAAGCCCCGCCGTGGGCGAGAACGAAGTCCGTATCGGCATTCACGCCTGCGGTGTGAACTTCCCCGACACGCTGATCATCCAGGGCAAATACCAGATCCAGCCGGATCTGCCGTTCTCGCCCGGTTCGGAAGTGGCCGGTGAAGTGCTGGAAGTGGGCGCCGGTGTCACCAACGTCAAGGTCGGCGACCCGGTGATGTCGCTCACCGGCTGGGGTGGCTTCGCCGAGGAAGTCGTGATCGGCGCCGACCGCGTGCTGCCCATGCCGTCGACCATGGATTACGTCACCGGCAGCGGCTTTCCGATGGTCTACGGCACCTCGTATCATGCCCTTAAACAGCGCGCCAACCTGGCTGCCGGCGAGACGCTGCTGGTTTTGGGTGCATCCGGTGGTGTGGGCCTGGCGGCCGTGGAGCTGGGCAAGGCCATGGGCGCCCGAGTGATCGCCGCCGCCAGTTCCGATGCCAAACTGGAAGTGGCCCGCGAGCACGGCGCCGACGAACTGGTGAACTACAGCGAAGGCAGCCTCAAGGACAAGGTGAAAGAGCTCACCGGGGGCAAGGGCGCCGACGTCATCTATGATCCCGTGGGTGGTGAGGCGTGCGAGCAGGCCCTGCGCTGCATCAACTGGAACGGCCGCCTGCTGATCATCGGCTTCGCCAGCGGCACCATCCCGAAGATTCCCGCCAACCTGCCGCTTCTGAAGGGCTCCAGCGTGGTGGGCGTATTCTGGGGGGACTTCGTGCGCCGGCAGCCCCAGGATAATGCGAAGAACTTTCAGGAACTCTTCGCCATGCACGCCGACGGCAAGCTCAAGCCGCACGTGTGGAAGACGTTCCCGCTGGAACAGGCTGCCGATGCCCTGAACGGCCTGCTGAGCCGCGAAGCCACGGGCAAGATCGTACTGACCACGGGTCGGGGCTGATCGATCACGGTGCCGTCGGCGGAGCCGGCGGCACCGGGGCCCGGAGGAGGTATCAGGCGTTGGCCGCAGCGTCCGAGTTGCGAGCTGCCAGTCCGTGTATGCGCTTGACCATGGCGAAGAAGCCGTCCCGCCGGTTGGGCGTGAGCTGCTTGCCCAGCCCCAGCTGATTGAACAGCCCCTCGATATCCGTATCCATGATCTCCTGCGGCGTGCGGCCCGAGTACGCCTTCAGCAGGATGGCCACCAGCCCCTTGACGATGAAGGCGTCGCTGTCAGCGCGGAAGTGCAGCCGCGGTGGGCTGCCGTCCTCCACGTCGGTGATCAGCCAGACGTTACTGGTGCAGCCGTCCACCCGGTTGGCCTCGGTGCGCGCCTCGTCCGGGAAATCCGGCAGGTCCCTGCCCATGTCGATGAGCAGCCGGTAGCGGTCTTCCCAGTCATCGAGGAATTCAAAGGTGTCGACGAGATCCTGGAGTTCCATGGAGCAGCACTCGGTTCAGAACTGAGGCCCCACCATAACACAAGGTCGCTGGGCGTCGCCGGGACGTGTGGCATACTCATGCCAGGAGGGCGTCGCTGGCCGGCGGGCCGCGACGGCGTAAACCCGACGTGGAGGTGCAATGCTGGACGTCCAGTTTTACGGTGTATTGCAGCAGGTGGCGGGGACGCGGTCACTGCAGGTGGACCTCAAGGATGACGACATCACCGTGGACCAGGTGCTCACGCAGCTCCGGCAGGACGTGCCGGCGCTCTCCGCTCATCTGCCGCGGGTGGCCTGCGCTCAGGGCGAGAGTCTGGTGCGCCGGTCCGACGCGGTGGACCCGCGCCAGCCCCTGGTGCTGCTGCCACCGGTCAGTGGCGGTCGCGGTCCCGGCCAATGGAGGAACACCTGATGCAGCGCATTACCGAAGCGCCGCTGGACGTGAACACGCTCCTGGCAGAGACCGAGAACGACACCTGCGGTGCATTCGTGGTCTTCGGCGGGGTGGTGCGCAACCACCACCAGGGGCGTGGCGTCGCCGGCATGAGCTACACCGCATACGGCCCCATGGCCGAGAAGGTGCTGGAAGAGCTGGAGCAGGAGACGATCCAGCGGTTCGGGGTCGCCGAGTGCCGCATCATGCACCGCATAGGCAAACTGGAAATCGGCGAGGCCAGTGTGCTGGTGGCGGTGCGCTCCGCGCACCGGGCGGACTCCTTCGAGGCCGGTCAGTACGCCATCGACACGCTCAAGGAGCGTCTTCCGGTGTGGAAGGAGGACTTCTACACCGATGGCAGCAGTGGCTATCAGGACGGTGTGCCGCTGGAGACCTCCGAGGCGACAGAGACAGAGCGCGGAGGTCGTGGCCATGAGTGACGCCGTGACGCCGGATGCCAGTGGTTTCGTGCCCCTCCCCATTGCGGTGCTCACCGTGTCGGACAGCCGCACCGCCGATGACGACAAGTCCGGCGATCTGCTGGCCGGCCGCATCACCGCCGCCGGCCACACCGTTGCCGATCGGGCGCTGGTGCGTGACGACGTCTACCAGGTGCGCGCGGTGGTCTCCCGCTGGATCGCCGATGAGGGCGTCAAGGTGGTGATCAGCACCGGAGGTACCGGCATTACCGGCCGAGACACCACCCCCGAGGCCATCACGCCGCTGCTGGACATGGAGGTGAGCGGTTTCGGGGAGTTGTTCCGGCACCTGTCCTGGCAGGAGATCGGCAGCTCGACGATCCAGTCCCGTGCCGTCGGTGGCGTTGCCAACGGAACCCTGGTGTTCGTGCTGCCGGGGTCGTCCGGTGCCTGCGCCACGGCCTGGGACGGCATTCTGCTGGCGCAGCTGGATCGCCGGCACAAGCCGTGCAATTTCGTGTCGCTCATCCCGCGGTTGCGCGAGCACCTGCAAAAGTGAGTCCGCCGCGGCGTGCGCGGGCCGCGGTTGTGCGGTGGGCGGTCGGGACTATGCTGTAGATTGGACGAAAGCCAATAACACAGACCACCCTGGAGGACCCCCATGAAGCCACGCCATATACTGTTTGCCTGTGTCGCAGCGACGCTGCCATTCGCCATGCAGGCGCACGCGGTCGAAGATGCTCCCCAGGCGAGTGCGGAGTTCCTGGACAATGACGGCGAGGTCGTCGGCCATGCACGCATCGAGCAGGGGCCCGTCGGTGTCGTCATCAACCTGGAGCTGAGCGACCTTCCCGAAGGCTGGAAGGCCATTCACGTTCATGCCAAAGGTGAGTGTCACGACCACGAGGACGGGTTCCAGGCGTCCGGTGGGCACCTGAACCCGGACGACGCCAAGCACGGCTTCCTGAATCCGGAAGGCCCCGACGCCGGTGACCTGCCCAACTTCTACGTGCACGGCGACGGCACCGCCATGGCCGAGATGTTCAACGAGCGGGTCAGCCTGGATGGCAGTTTCGGTGCCAACATGATGCACGAGGACGGCACGGCCCTCGTCATCCACGAGGCGCCCGATGATCACATGACCCAGCCCATTGGTGGCGCCGGGGCGCGGATCGCCTGTGGCGTGGTGGAATCCGACGACTGATCGTCATGAGCGGGCATCCGTGCCGGATGCTCGCGTTTCCTGCAGGACAAACCGGCCCGGGATGGCCCCGATCGAGAGAGGGTGCCTATGCGTCGCAGAAGCTTCGTCACGGCGTGCGCCGTGGGAGTCGGGTGTCTGGGGGCCGGACCCAACTGGCTGTTTGCAAACGGCGAGGCAACGCCACGCCGCTACGAATCCGTCCGGCTTGTCGACGGACGCGGGGAGCCCTTGCGGGCCAGCGATGTCGAGGAAGGCCGCAATTACGTCTTTCATTATCCGTACAAGGCGACGCCCTGCTTCCTACTGGATCTTGGTCGGTCCGTGGAGGCGCGCAACGGCCTGCGTACGCGGGATGGAGCGACGTATGACTGGCCCGGCGGCGTCGGGCCCGGAGGGTCGCTGGTGGCGTTCTCCGCGATCTGTGCCCACAAGATGGCCCACCCCACCTCCCAGGTCAGCTACATCGGGTTCCGGCAACCGGGTGAAGGGGCGAACGGCGGCAAGATCACCTGTTGCGCCGAGAACAGTGTCTACGACCCTTATGCGGGTGGCGATGTGGTCTCCGGCCCGGCCGAGCAGCCCCTGGCCGCAGTATTGCTGGAGTACGACGCGGCTGGCGATGGGCTCTATGCCACCGGGACACTCGGCGGCGAGCTGTTTCAGCGCTTTTTCGACGAGTTCCAGGCGCGGCTCGCCATGGAGTATCCCAATGGTGAGCCCGATGCCAGGGTCAGGGATTACTCGGAAGTGCTGCCCATGTCGCAGTTCAGCGGCAACGTCATGCGCTGCTGAGAAAGTGGGTGTCAGCCGCGCTGTGCCCGGCGCAGGAGACTGACCACGTCGTCCGAGCCGTTGCGGCGCGCAATGGTCTCCACGGAGTTGCCGGCGCTGTCTTCCGCCTCCGCGTCTGCGCCCAGGTCGAGCAGGGTACGGACCATGTCCCGGTCACCCCGTTCTGCCGCCCGCATCAGCGGTGTCCAGCCGTAGACGTCCCGGGCCTCGTGGTCGGCGCCGTGCTCCACCAGTAGCGTGACGGTCTCTTCGTGACTCTTGGCCGCGGCCAGGAGCACCGGGTTCCAGCCGTGGCGGACTGTGTGATTGGGGTCGGCTCCCGCTTCGATCAGGCGTTCCGCCGTCAGCGCGTGGCCATGGACCGCGGCATACATGAGCGCGGTTCCGCCTTTGGCGTTGCGGGCATCCACGCTGGCGCCGGCGTCGAGCAGTGCGTTCACCAGCTCCAGTTCGCCGGCCTCCGCGGCCCACATGAGCGCGCTCTTGTCCTCGTGTTCCCCGGAATACAGCGCCGCATCCGCGGTCACGCCGTCATCGAGCAGCTCCGCGACGCGCTCTGAATCGGCAGCACGCACTGCGTTGATGAGTGCCTCCTCCGAAGCATGATCACCGCTGTGGTGGGCGAGTGCCGGAGCCGATGCGACGAAAAGCAGTAATGGAAACGCCAAGAGCAACACGCGATGCGTTATCATGGATTCTGGATTCCCGTTTGTAAGAACACAGTTATCCCAAAGCAAATAACACCCGTGGCGGGAATGCAAGCATAACCCGCACGGGCTCGGCGGAGGTTGGTATGAGCGAGGTAACCCGGACGGACGTGGAAGCCCGGCTGCAGGCGTACGCGGAACCCCATCTGGGCAAGGATCTTGTCACGGCGGGCTGCGTTGAAGACATCCGCATCGCCGGCAGCAGGGTGGCCATTGATCTGGTGCTGGGCTTTCCCGCCAAACGCTGGGAGTCGGGGTTGCGGCAGGCCGTGCAGGAGACGGTGCTCGAGCTGGGCGGTGTGGACGAAGTCCAGGTGGGCATCCGCTCCGAGGTCGCGTCCTACGGCGCACAGAGCGGCACCTCCCTGGTGCAGGGCGTGAAGAACATCATTGCCGTTGCCTCGGGCAAGGGGGGCGTGGGCAAGTCCACCACGGCGGTCAATCTGGCCCTGGGGCTGGCCACCGAGGGAGCGCGTGTCGGTATCCTGGACGCCGACATCTACGGCCCCAGCATACCGCGGATGATGGGCATCAGTGGCAAGCCGGATTCCCACGACGGCAAGAAGCTGGAGCCGTTGCAGAACTACGGCGTGCAGGTCATGTCGTCGGGCTTTCTCATCGACGAGGAAACCCCGATGGTCTGGCGCGGGCCGATGGTCACCCAGGCGCTGGAGCAGCTGCTTCGGGATACCAACTGGCAGGAACTGGACTACCTGGTGGTGGATATGCCGCCCGGCACCGGTGACATCCAGTTGACGCTGTCGCAGAAGGTGCCGGTGAGCGGCGCCGTGATCGTGACCACGCCCCAGGACATTGCTCTGCTGGATGCGCGCAAGGGTCTGCGGATGTTCGAGAAGGTGAATGTGCCGGTGCTCGGCGTGATCGAGAACATGAGCACCCACATCTGCAGCCAGTGCGGCCACGAAGAGCACATCTTCGGCGACGGCGGCGGTGCCCGCATCGCGGAGCAGTACGAAGTGGATCTGCTCGGATCGTTGCCGCTGTCACTGCACATCCGCGAACAGGCGGACGGCGGCAAGCCCACGGTGATCTCCGAGCCGGACAGCGCGGCCGCCGAGACCTATCGCGAGATGGCCCGTCGGGTCGGTGGCAAGCTGTCCCAGCAGGCCACGGACAAGGGTAGCCGGTTCCCGAAGATCGTCGTCAACAAGGAGAGCTGATGCCCGGCAGCCGCGCTATGCGGTTCCTTCCCGCTCGGCCGCCAGCATCGCCTCGTACCCGGAGCGGTAGTCCGGGTAGAGGAACCGGTAGCCGCTGTCGAGCAGGCGCTGGTTACGGCAGCGCTTGTTGCTGCTGCGCACGCCGCCGGCGCTGCCCTGGGTGCGCGGGCAGGGCGGTAGGCCCAGGCGCTCCGCCAGCCAGTCCACCAGCTCCACCTGCGTGCATGGCGTGGAGTCCACACCCAGGTAGATCGGTGCCGGATCCGCCAGAGTGAATGCGTGGAGTAGAGCGCCCACGCAGTCGTCCCGGTGAATGCGGTTGGTGTACTGGGGTGGCTCGGCCACCACCGGGTCGCCGTTGCGCACCTTCTTCAGCATCCGGGTCCGCCCCGGTCCGTAGATGCCCCCGAAACGCAGGATCACCCCCGGGTGCCGGCTCGCCCGCAGCAGCGCTTCGGCCTCCAGCAGGCGTTTGCCGGAGAACCCTTCCGGCTCGGTGGGCGTGTCCTCATCCACCCAGCTGCCATCGGTTATGCCGTAGACCGCCGTGCTGGTGACCATGATGATACGCCGAGGTGACTGCGTCTGGGCGTCCAGTTGTGCCAGCAGGTTGCGCATGCCTTCAACGAACGCGAGCCGGTAGGCCTCGTCCTCGAAGCGCCCCGGTGTTGCGATGAAGTAGACCGTGTCCAGATCGGGAGGCAGCTCCGGCAGCCCGCCGGTCCGGGAGAAGTCGCCTGCCAGGGGTGTGATGGGTGCCGGGACCAGCTTCGGGCGGCGCCGCAGCCCCCATACCGAGTGGCCTTGCGCTGCCAGCCGCGTGCCGACGCCGCCGCCCAGGTCACCGCAGCCGGCGATGAGTACGTTCGCCATGACGCATCCTCTGGTTGTCCCGCTGGTTGTCGTAGAATACGGCGTTCCCCGCGCTGCCGCGCGGGCTGCCAATGCGCATTGATGCTACTGGAACAACGCCCATGAGTGCGAGTCGTCTGCAACGAATCCAGCAGGTGCTGAACCAGCGCCAGCCCGACCTTACCGCCGTCATGGCGGGCGTCCACAAGGAGCACAACGTCTCCGCCGTCATGCGTACGTGCGACGCAGTTGGCGCCTGGGAGATACACAGTGTCGGCCAGGACGGGCGCCTCGTTATCAAGCGTACCGCGGCGGCCGGCGTGCAGCGCTGGGTGCGTCTGCACCAGCACCCCGACGTGGCCGAGGGGTGCCGCGCGCTTCGGGGTCGTGGCTTTCAGCTGGTCGCCGCGCACCTGTGTGACGAGGCGGTGGATTTCCGCGAGGTGGACTACACACGCCCAACGGCCCTGGTGCTGGGCCGCGAGAAACTGGGCGTGCCGGCGGAGGCCATGGCGCAGGTGGATACGGTCATCCGCATTCCCATGGCTGGCTTTACCGATTCCCTGAACGTGTCCGTCGCTGCAGCGGTGGTGCTCTACGAGGCCCAGCGCCAGCGACTGGCGGCGGGGCTCTACGACCAGCGCCGGCTGGACGACGAGACCTACCGGCGCACGCTGTTCGAGTGGGTCCAGCCGAAGATCGCCCGCTACTGCCGTCAGCGCGGGCTGCGCTACCCGGACCTGGACGATGAGGGTCACGTTGTTGGTGGCATGGGGGTGCTCCAGAGGGCGGATGCGTCCTAGTGGGAGTACCAGCGCCGCTCCATGGCACGGTACACCCGCTCCGGGTACCACGTCTGGCCGAGGCTGCCGTTGTAGCGTGCCAGTGCCCGGGTCAGGTCGCCGTTCTCCTTGTCCAGGTAGTGGCGCAGGATGGTCGTGCCGAAGCGCAGATTGGTCTGGATATCGAAGAGGTTGTCGTCGTCCTGGCCGATCTCGTCGAGCCAGAAGGGCATGATCTGCATCATGCCGCGGGCGCCCACCGATGAGATGGCATAGCGGTTGAAGTTGCTCTCCACTTCGATCACGGCCAGCACCAGCTCCGGGTCGAGATCGGCGCGCGTTGCCTCGAAGTGGATCATGCGCAGCAGTTCCAGGCGGCGGTCGTGATCCGGCACCTGGCTCGACAGCCGCTGGCTCATGTCCATGAGCCAGACCTGGGCGACGTAGCGGTTCTCGAAGCTCTCCGACGCCTCCACCGCCTGCTTCAGCCGCTCGCGCAGCTCCGGTTCCACGGGCTGTCGGGCGGCATCCTCCCGGCCCACGGCGGGCTGCAGGAACAGCAGCAGGGTCAGCGCCAGCACGCCCAGCCGCAGGCCGGTGTGCCGGCCGGGCTTACTGCGGGAGCCTGGCGAGCAGGTGATCCACCACGTCATCGACGGCGACGTCCTGGTTGTCCGTGTCACGGCGTCCGCGGTACTCCACGGTGCCCTGATCGAGCCCGCGTTCACCAATGGCGATGCGGTGCGGGATGCCGATGAGCTCCATGTCGGCGAACTTGACCCCCGGCCGGGCATCCCGGTCATCGAGCAGGGCATCCACACCGGCGTCCAGCAGCGCCTGATAGATGCGCTCGGCGGCCGTCGCAACCTTCTCCGACTTGTTCATGTTGATGCCCACCACCGCGACGGTGAACGGGGCGATGGCCTCGGGCCAGATCATGCCGTTGGCATCGTGGTTCTGTTCAATGGCGGCGGCGACGATGCGGGAGACCCCGATCCCGTAGCAGCCCATGGCCACGGGTTTGCTGGCGCCGTTTTCGTCCAGCACGGTGGCGTCCATGGCTTCGCTGTACGTGGTGCCGAGCTGGAAGATGTGGCCCACCTCGATGCCTCTTGCGAGGGCAAGCGTGCCCTTGCCGTCGGGGCTCGGGTCGCCGGCATCGGCATCGCGCAGGTCGGCGGCTTGGGGCTCGCCGACATCGCGCCCCCAGTTGACGCCGGTCAGGTGCTCGCCGTCGCGGTTGGCGCCGCAGACGAAGTCGGCCATGACCGTGGCGGCGTGATCGGCGACCAGGGGCACGTCCAGACCCACCGGGCCCACGGAGCCGGGGCCGCAGCCAGCGGCCTGACGGATTGCCGCCTCGTCGGCCATGGTCAGCGGCGCTGCCACCTCCGGGTGTTTCTCCGCCTTGAGCTCGTTCAGGTCGTGGTCGCCGCGCAGTAGCAGGGCCACCACCGGCGTCTCGGCGCCGCGCACCAGGAGCGTCTTCAGGCAGCACTCCAGGGGCACGTCCAGACATGCCGTCAGCTCGTCCATGGTGTGAACGCCCGGGGTTGGCACCGCGGTCATGTCGGCGCCGGCAGCGGGGCGGGGCTGTGCCGGCGGCAGGGTCGGCGCCAGCTCCACGTTGGCGGCGTAATCACTGCCATCGGAGAAGACGATGGCGTCTTCGCCCGAGTCGGCGAGAACGTGGAACTCGTGGGACACGCTGCCGCCGATGGCGCCCGAGTCGGCCTGTACCGGACGGAAGTGCAGGCCGGTGCGCTCGAAGATGCGGCTGTAGGTGTCGTACATCGCCTGATAGGTCTCGGCCAGGGAATCGTGGTCCAGATGAAAGGAGTACGCGTCCTTCATCAGGAACTCGCGGGCCCGCATGACGCCGAAACGCGGACGTGTCTCGTCGCGGAACTTGGTCTGGATCTGGTAGAGGTTGAGCGGCAGCTGCTTGTAGCTACGAATCTCCCGGCGGACCAGGTCGGTGATGACCTCCTCGTGGGTGGGACCGTAGCAGAAGTTGCGCTCGTGGCGGTCCTTGAAGCGCAGCAGGAGGGGGCCGAACTTGTCCCAGCGGCCGGTCTCCTCCCACAGTTCACCCGGCTGCACCGCCGGCATGAGCAGTTCCACGGCACCGCTGCGGTTCATCTCTTCCCGCACGATGGCCTCCACGCGTCGCAGCACGCGCAGGCCCAGTGGCATCCAGGTGTACAGGCCGGCCGCCAGCTTGCGGATCATGCCCGCGCGCAGCATCAACTGGTGGCTGACGATCTCCGCGTCGGCGGGGGTTTCCTTGGTGGTCGACAGTGGGAATCGCGACAGTCGCATCGGTGATTCTGATTCCTTGTTGGCGAATTGAACGGGCGCCGTGTCCGGCCGGGCCGCACAGAATACCCCACCGGCGTACCCGGAGCGAAGATCGTCGGACAAGGCCGGGGGCGTGGCCGGTTAGCAGTGCTCGTCCAGGAACGCCCGTGCTTCCTCGAGCCTCGCTTCCCGCTGCTCCGGTTCCAGGACCTGAACGTCACCATCTTCCGTCTGCACCCGGCGTACGGACTCGTCCGCGTAGACTTCCGCGTTGTGCCGGGCGTCCTCGCACGCTTCGGCCAGCACCCCGTCGGCCTGATCGTCATCGGCCGCGGGCTCCTCATCGGGCGCCGGCTCCTCGGGAGGCCCGGAGCCTGTCTGGTCATCCTCCGCTGCCGTGTCATCGGGCCGACTCGCCGGCCCCGGGGCATGGTCGAGGCGCTCGGCTTCTGCATTGGCGGGAGGGGTTTCGCCGAAGTGGACGTTGCCGTCGTCGTCGGTCCACTGATAGATGTCGGCATTGGTGGTGGCGGCCAGCAGCATGGCCAGCCCTGCGAAGATCAGCCTGTTCATCGGTCTATCAACTCCTTGTCGCCTTGACGTCCCTGGTGATCCACAGTAATTTTGCCCCCTTTCACCGGTTCCCGGACACGGGCCGCGGTGGGTGTCGCCGGTCGAACAGGCGGCGCTCCGGGCTGTCGGTCCGTGGACTGTTTCTCATGCGTTCATCACTGCCGTCGGGCGCCTTGGCCATGTGGATCCGCTGCGGTCTGTCAGGCCCTGCGGCGGGAACGCTGGACGGATTCCTGGACTTATGCGGCACATCATTTCCATCCTGGTCGAGAACGAATTCGGTGCCCTGTCCCGGGTGGCCGGCCTGTTCTCGGCACGGGGCTACAATATCGAATGTCTGACGGTGGCGCCCACCGACGATCCCACACTTTCGCGCATGACGCTGGTGACGATCGGCGACGACAGCATCATCGAACAGATCATCAAGCAGCTCAACAAGCTGCTGGATGTGGTGAAGGTCATGGACATGACCGAGGGCAGCCACATCGAGCGCGAGATGATGCTGGTCAAGGTGGCTGCCTCTTCCGGTGAGTCCCGGGAGGAGATCAAGCGTCTCAGCGACATCTTCCGCGGCCGCATCCTCGACGTGACGGAACGCATCTACACTGTGGAATTGACCGGGAACAGCGCCAAGCTTGACGCCTTCATCGACACGCTCGGGCATAACACCATTCTGGAAGTGGTGCGCTCCGGCGTGATCGGGATCTCCCGGGGCGAGAAACACTTGCGGGTCTGACCGGCACTGCGGACGGCCGCGACCCGACTTTGGCTACGAGTTCAACCTGACTGTAACGGGGGCAGAATGAAAGTTTATTACGATAAGGACGCCGACCTTTCCATCATCCAGAACCGGAAGGTGGCTATTATCGGCTACGGCTCACAGGGTCACGCCCACGCGAACAACCTGAAGGAGTCCGGTGCCTCCGTGGTGGTCGGCCTTCGCGAAGGCTCCGCGTCCGCCGAGAAGGCGCGCAACGCCGGGCTTGAGGTGGCCAGTGTCGAAGAGGCCACCAAGCAGGCGGACTTCGTCATGATCCTGACCCCGGACGAGCATCAGGGCCGGATCTACAGCGACAGCATTGAGCCCAACCTCAAGAAGGGCGCCGCCATTGCGTTTGCGCACGGCTTCAACATTCACTACGGGCAGATCGAGCCGCGCGCCGACCTGGACGTGGTGATGATTGCGCCGAAGGGGCCGGGCCACCTGGTGCGTTCCACCTACGTCGAGGGCGCCGGGGTGCCCTGTCTGGTGGCGATCCAGCAGAACAGCTCCGGACAGGCGAAGGAAGTGGCCATCTCCTACGCCTCCGCCGTTGGTGGCGGCCGCGCCGGCATTATCGAGACGTCATTCCGTGAAGAGACGGAAACCGACCTGTTCGGTGAGCAGGTGGTGCTGTGCGGTGGTCTGACCGCGCTGATCCAGGGCGGCTTCGAGACGTTGACGGACGCCGGTTACAGCCCGGAGATGGCGTACTTCGAATGCCTGCACGAGGTGAAGCTGATCGTGGACCTGCTCTACGAGGGCGGCATCGCGAACATGCGCTACTCCATTTCCAATACCGCCGAGTACGGCGATTTCGTCAGCGGCCCGCGGGTGATCAACGATGAATCCCGCAAGGCGATGAAAGAGATTCTGCAGGACATCCAGGACGGGACGTTCGCCCGTGACTTCATCCTGGAGAACCAGGCGAATGCGCCGACCCTCAAGGCGCGCCGCCGTATCGCCCGCGAGCACTCCATCGAGGTGGTGGGCGAGAAGCTGCGGGACATGATGCCCTGGATCCGCCAGAAGCAGCTGGTGGACCGCAGCAAGAACTGAGTGCCATGGCCGGGCCCGGCCCCTGCAACGGGGGTCGGGACCGCGTCGGGTCCGTGGGCCCGACCGCATCTATGTTATTGTCGGAGCCTGCCGACATTGCTTTCTCCAGCTGAGCGGATCAACCCGGCATGGCCGCAGAGCAGCAACCCAAAAGACGGCGGGGCATCTATCTCCTGCCCAACCTGTTCACTACCGCAGGCCTCTTCTTCGGTTTCTTCGCCATCGTCTCCGGCATCAACGGCGAGTTCCACCTGGCGGCCATCGGGATTTTCGTGGCCATGGTCATGGACGGGCTGGATGGCCGCGTTGCGCGTCTGACCAATACCCAGAGTGATTTCGGCGTGCAGTTCGACAGCCTCTCGGACATGGTCTGTTTCGGGCTGGCGCCGGCGCTGATCGTGTACCAGTGGGCACTCGGCGATCTCGCCGGCCTGGGAGAGCTGTGGAGCAAGCTGGGCTGGATCGGTGCGTTTACCTATGCTGCCTGTGCGGCGTTGCGGCTGGCGCGCTTCAACACCCAGGCGGGTGTGGCCGAGAAGCGCTACTTCCAGGGGTTGCCGAGCCCTGCCGCGGCGGCGGGCCTGGCGAGCATGGTCTGGTTCGGTACCGCGCTCGGTTTCGATGGCAGCGCTGCCAAGGTCTTCGCCCTGGTGGTGACCGTCGGCACGGGGCTGTTGATGGTCAGCAACTTCCGCTACTACAGCTTCAAGGAATTCGACTTCCGCTACCGCGTGCCTTTCATCTTTCTGGTGGCGCTGGTGGTGATTATCGCCTTTGCGTCCGTTCACCCGCCGCTGGTGCTCTTCATCGGGTTTCTCGCCTACGCGCTCTCCGGCCCTGGTATGACGTTTGTCCAGCGGCGGCGCCAGCGGGTTGGCTCGCGCCGGGGATCGTAATGGACAGCCGCCGGTTGCAGTTGCTGCAACGCATGGGGGTGGACGTCTGGGTGCGCCGCTCCGGGGGGGCGCACGCCGATAGCGGCGAGGAGCCGGCGGAGAATCCGGTGGCCGGTCCGGTGGAACCGTCGGCGCCCGCGGCCGAGGCTCCGGTCGCGGTGACGGCAACGGCGGATGCCGTGGCAGCGCCGATGCCGTCCGACGCGACCACCTCCACCGGCATCGGTGCCATGGACTGGGATGTGCTTGCGGAATCCGTGGCGGGCTGCACCCGTTGTCCACTGTGTGAAAGCCGGACCCGTACCGTCTTCGGTGTCGGCCGCCGCGACGCGGACATCCTCGTGGTGGGGGAGGCCCCCGGGGCGGAGGAAGACCGTCAGGGCGAGCCCTTCGTGGGACGTGCCGGGCAGTTGCTGGACAACATGCTGCGGGCGCTCGGCTACGGCCGTGATCGCGTTTTCATTGCCAACATGCTCAAGTGTCGCCCGCCGAGGAACCGTGATCCGGATCCGCAGGAGGTGGAAGCGTGCCGGCCCTATCTGGCGCGCCAGATCGAGCTGGTCCAGCCGGCGGTCATTCTGGCCGTCGGTCGCATTGCCGCCCAGAACCTGCTTGGTGACGAACGTCCCCTGCGTATGCTCCGTCGCCAGGTGCATACGCTGCAGACCCACGCCATCCCGGTGGTGGTGAGTTATCATCCGGCGTATCTGCTGCGTTCACCGGCCGACAAGGCCAAGGCGTGGGAAGACCTTAAGCGGCTGCGTGAGCTGGTTCACGCGCGATCAGGTGGAGGGGGGACGGAATGAATGCGGTGGTCACCGCGGAATCCCCGGAGATGCGCCGGATGCGCGAGCACGACCTTCCGGAGGTGCTGGCCATCGAACGCAATGCCTACGATTTTCCCTGGACGGCGGCTGTTTTCCGCGACTGCATGCGGGTGGGTTACGGTTGCTGGGTGCTGTTGGATGACGGGCGCGTGTCGGGGTACCTGGTGATGTCGGTCGTGGCCGGCGAGGGGCACGTGTTGAATCTCTGCGTCGATCCGGCCCGTCACGGTCAGGGGTTCGGCCGTACCCTGCTTGAGTCCGGCATCGAACATGCCCGGCGGCTGGGGGCGGAAACGGTGTTCCTGGAAGTGCGCCCGTCCAATCGCCGGGCGGTGAACCTGTATCATCGCAACGGCTTCTGCGAGGTCGGCGTGCGGCCGCAGTACTACCCGGTTGCCGGTGGGCGCCGGGAGGATGCACTCATTCTGGCGCGGGACCTCGGCAGCGTTCTGCCGACGCGCCGGGGCGGTGCTCACGGGAGCCATGACGCATGAGGGAGTTGGAATGAGTGATCACGGTGGTGATCAGCGCAAGCCGACGTTCTGGCAGGTGATCCAGAGCGTGCTGGCGGGTGCGCTGGGCGTGCAGACCAATGAAGCGCGCAAGCGGGATTTCAACAGCGGCAGTGCGATGCCCTATATCGTCGGTGGCGTCATCTTCACCGTGCTGCTGATCGTGGTGCTCGTGGTTGTGGTCAACGTGGTGCTGAGCAACGCCGGTGTCTGACGAGGCGACGTAGGTGAGCCCGGGCAGTGACGCGCTGATGCGCCACCACCCGGGTTGGTGCGGTCACTACAGGCGCTCGATGCGCGCGTACTGGTCATCAAGCTGCTGCAGAGTGGCGCGCCGTTCGTCCTGACGCCGCCGCTCCTGTTCCACCACGCTGGCCGGTGCCTTTTCCACGAAGCTGCTGTTGGCCAGTTTCTGCTCGGTTTTCTCCAGCTCCTTGCGCACCTTGGCCCGCTCCTTGTCCAGCCGGGCCAGCTCCGCGTCCTTGTCGATCAGCCCTTTCATGGGCACAAGAATCTGCATGTCCCCCACCAGGGCAATGGCGGCTTCCGGAGGCTCGTCGTCGTTGTCCAGCCACTGGACCTGCTCCAGCCGGGCCAGGCGGCTGACGAACACGCCGTACTCATCCAGCCGGCGCCGATCCTCCGCGCCGCCCTTGTTCAGCAGCACCGGCAGGGCTTTGTTGGGGGAGATATCCATCTCGCCGCGGATGCGGCGAACGCCGAGGATGAAGGCCTGGACCCAGTCCACGTCCGCCTCGGCGGATGCGTCCTGCAGTGTCTCGTCCGCCACCGGGAACGGCTCTCGCATGATCGTGGGACCGGTCTTGCCCGACAGCGGGGCCACGCGTTGCCAGATCTCCTCGGTGACGAACGGGATCATGGGATGGGCGAGGCGTAGTACGGTCTCCAGCACGCGTACCAGAGTCTGCCGGGTGCCGCGCCGCAGCGCGGCGTCTTCCGATGTCTGCAGGACCGGCTTGGACAGCTCCAGGTACCAGTCGCAGTACTCGTTCCAGATAAACTCGTACAGCGCCTGGGATGCCAGGTCGAGCCGGTAGGCATCGATGTTGCGGTTCACCTCGTCGATGGTGCGCTCCAGCCTTGAGCGGATCCAACGGTCGGCCACGGTGTAGTGCACCTCGGCAGCGGGGTCGGCGCCGCAGTCTTCGCCCTCGGTGCTCATGAGCACGTAGCGGGCGGCGTTCCAGAGCTTGTTGCAGAAGTTCCGGTAGCCGTCGGCGCGGCCCATGTCGAACACCACGTCCCGGCCGGTGGTGGCCTGGGCGCAGAACGTGAAGCGCAGGGCGTCGGTGCCGTGGGAGGCGATGCCTTCGGGGAAGGCCCTGCGGGTGGCCTTCTCGATCTTCCTGGCGAGCTGCGGCTGCATCATGCCGGAGGTCCGCTTTTCCACCAGGGATTCCAGGTCGATGCCGTCGATGATGTCGATGGGGTCCAGCACATTGCCCTTGGACTTGGACATCTTCTGGCCCTCGGAATCACGCACCAGGCCGTGGATGTACACCTCGTGGAAGGGCACGTCGTCCATGAACTTCATGCCCATCATGATCATGCGGGCAACCCAGAAGAAGATGATGTCGAAGCCGGTGACCAGCACGCTGGTGGGGTAGAACGTGCGCAGTGCGTCGCTGTCCTCCGGCCAGCCCAGGGTGGAGAAGGGCCACAGCGCCGATGAGAACCAGGTGTCGAGCACGTCCTCGTCCTGTTTCAGGCTGACATCACGGCCGTGATGGGCGCGCGCCTTCTCCTGAGCGGCTGCCTCGTCGCGGGCGACGAAGATGTTCCCCTGCTCGTCGTACCAGGCCGGAATGCGGTGGCCCCACCAGATCTGGCGGGAGATACACCAGTCCTCAATGCGCCGCATCCACTCGAAATAGGTGTTCTTCCAGTTGTCGGGCACGAAGCGGATGCGGCCGTCTTCCACCGCTTCGATGGCCGGCTTTGCCAGGGGCTCTGCGCGGACGAACCACTGATCGGTGAGAAAGGGCTCGATCACCGCCCCGGTGCGGTCCCCGCGGGGCACCATGAGCTTGTGCTTCTCGGTGGCGGCCATCAGGCCCGCCGCGTCCAGGTCGGCGACGATGCGCTCGCGTGCAGCGTAGCGGTCCAGCCCCTGATACGCCGCCGGCGCGTTGTCGTTGATGTGCGCATCTTCCGTGAGGATGTTGATCTGTTCCAGATCGTGGCGCTGACCCACGGCGTAGTCGTTGAAGTCGTGGGCCGGCGTGATCTTGACGCACCCGGAGCCGAATTCCGGGTCCACGTAGTCGTCGGCGATCACCGGAATCCGGCGTTCCGTCAGGGGTAGATCGACGGTCTGTCCGATCAGATGCTGGAAGCGCGAGTCGTCCGGGTGAACCGCCACGGCGGTGTCACCCAGCATGGTCTCCGGCCGGGTGGTGGCCACGGTTACATGGCCACTGCCGTCGCTGAGCGGATAGCGCATGTGCCAGATGTGGCCGTCTTCTTCCTCGGACTCCACCTCCAGGTCGGACACGGCGGTGAGCAGGACGGGGTCCCAGTTCACCAGGCGCTTGCCCCGATAGATAAGGTCGTCCTCGAACAGGCGGACGAACACTTCGCGCACGGCGTTGGAGAGGCCGTCATCCATGGTGAAGCGCTCGCGCGACCAGTCCACGGACGCCCCCATCCGCCGCAGCTGCTGGGTGATGGTGCCACCGGATTCCTGCTTCCACTGCCAGATGCGGTCGACGAACGCCTCACGCCCAAGGTCGTGGCGGCTCTGGCCCTCCGCGTTGAGTTGCCGTTCCACCACCATCTGCGTGGCGATGCCGGCGTGGTCGGTGCCGGGCTGCCACAGCGTGTTGCGGCCGTGCATGCGGTGGTAGCGCGTCAGGACGTCCATGATGGTGTCCTGAAACGCGTGACCCATGTGCAGCGTGCCGGTGACGTTGGGTGGCGGAATCATGATCGAGTAAGGCGTGCCTGTGCCGCCGGGGGCGAAGTGATTCTCGCTCTCCCACTTGGCGTACCAGTGCTGCTCGATCCGGTGCGGGTCGTACGTCTTGTCCATGCCTTGCCTTGTCAGTCTGTTGGTCGTATCAGGGGTGTCTGGGTTATCGCTGCTCGTCGGTGCTGTGGGTGGCTGACTCGACATCGTCGCGCCGGTCGAAGCCCAGGCTGTTGCGCAGGGTGGCGGTGCCTGCACGCAGCGCCCGTTTGCGGATCACGGGCAGGATGCGCTCGGCGCGGTGCTGGAGATCCATGGAGATGGACTCCGGCCATACGGCCGCAAGGCTGTCCCGGGGCACGGGCCGGGTCGGCAGCCACAGCCCCAGGCGGCGAAGCCGCTCGCCGGGGATGACGGCGTTGTGCAGCACGGGAATGCGCTGGCGTCTGCTCATGAGTGCCCCACCTTGCGGTGTTCCGGTTCAATGCCCTGCTCGCGGTACCAGCGAAAGCGCTGCCGCGCGCTTTGGCGCACGTCCGGGTCGTTATCGCCGATCTCCACGATCCGCTGGAATACACCCGGTGTCGCCACCGGGCTGTTCGCCAGATTGACCAGCAGGTCGCCCTCGCCGCGGGAGGGGGCGTCGTCCGTGCCGATGAGCACGGGTTCGTCCGGAGCGCCAGGGCCGTCGATGGCGTGGGGGATGAAGCTGCGATCCCGGAACGTCCACAGCAGTTCGTCCAGTGTCTTTGCGGTGCTGTCGTCCGCGACCCGCAGGAAAACGCGGTGCCCCCGCTCGCGGGCCTTGTCGGTCAAACGGCAGGCGTAGACCAAGCGTGCGCGCGCGTCGTCGGAATCCAGAATATGGAAGTCCACCTGCACCACGGCCTAGCGCTTCACACGATCGATGAGCCACTGGCTGAGCAGCGGCACGGGACGCCCTGTGGCGCCCTTGTGTTCACCGGATTTCCATGCCGTGCCGGCGATATCCAGGTGCGCCCAACGGTATTTTCGCGCATAACGGCTCAAAAAACACCCGGCGGTAATGGTGCCGGCGGGCTGGCCGCCGATGTTGGCCATGTCGGCGAAGTTGCTCTTGAGCTGCTCCTGGTACTCGTCGCCCAGCGGCAGCTCCCAGGCGCGGTCGCCGGCGCTCTTGCCCGCCCCGAGGAGTTCGTTGACCAGCCCGCCGTTGTTGCCCATCAGGCCGTGGGTATGGTGGCCCAGGGCGACAATGGCGGCGCCGGTCAGTGTGGCGATGTCCACCACCGCTGCGGGGTGGAAGCGCTCGGCGTAGGTGAGGGCGTCGCACAGCGCCAGCCGGCCTTCGGCGTCGGTGTTGAGGATCTCTATGGTCTGTCCCGACATGCTGGTGACGATGTCACCGGGCTTGATGGCGCGGCCGTCGGGCATGTTCTCCGCCGCCGCGACGATCCCCACGACGTTGATGGGCAGCCCCAGTTCCGCGACCGTCTGCATGGTGCCGAACACGCTTGCGGCCCCGCACATGTCGAACTTCATCTCGTCCATGGCGGCGGACGGCTTCAGCGAGATGCCGCCGGTGTCGAACGTGATGCCCTTGCCGACCAGTGTGTACGGGGCGCTGTCCTCGTCCGCACCGCGATAGCGGAAGACGATCAGGCGCGCTTCTTCCTGGCTGCCGCGGGAGACGGCGAGCAGGGCACCCATGCCCAGATCGTCCATGGCGTTTTCGTCCAGCAGCTCCACTTCCAGCCGTGTATGCCGTGCGGCGAGGTCCATGGCCTGTTCGCCGAGGTGCCGGGGGGTGCAGTAGTTGCCGGGCAGGTTGCCAAGGTCACGGGCGAAGTTCATCCCCCGGCCGATCGCGGCCCCCTCAAGGGCGGCCTGTTCGCCGTCCGCGAGCTCCCGGCGGCTGGGAACGCTGAACGTCATGCGCCGCAGGTTCAGCCGGGCGGGTGGGTGTTTGTCCGTCTTCAGGCGGTCGAAGCGGTACCGCAGCGTCTCGATGGTGCGTGTGGCGGTGCGGATGCGCCAGAAGATGTTCCGGCCCTTGACGTTGATCTCCGGGAGGTAGCAGGTGGCCTCCACAGCGCCGGAGTTGCGCAGTGCCTCCACCGTGGTTTCGATGGCCTTGATGTAGGCGCGGTCGTCGCAATCCCGCTCCCGGCCCAGGCCGACCAGCAGCACCCGGTCGCAGACCAGTTCGGAGATGCGGTGGAGCATGAGTGCCTGGCCGGCGCGCCCGTCCATGTCGCCGCGCCGGACCAGCTGCGAGAGATAGCCGTCGCAGGCCTGATCGAGCTGCGCCGCGGCGCTGGAGAGGCGCCGGTTCTCGAAAACACCCACGACCACACAGGCTGAACGCTGCTTTTCCGGATTACCGCTCTTGACGGTGTAGTCCATGTGCAACTCCTCGGCCGACGCCTTGTCCGTGAACAAACCGCGATGTACTCGGGAAACGCGCGCCCCCGGGCCCCGGACTGGTATGCTCGGGAGCCATTCGTTAACGTGCGCGCCGGGCAGTCTAACGCAGATTTTCCCGAGAATCCCGGGTGCCGCCATTGCAGAGGAGAGGGTCCGGCTTGGGGCTTTCCATCGTCAGTCGCTACCTGATCAGGGAGATCGCACAGGCCTGGCTGGCGGTCACGCTGGTGCTGACGGCCGTGCTGTTCACGAACCGGCTGGTGCGGTATCTGGGTGATGCCGCCAGTGGCAGCCTTCCCGGCGACATGGTGCTCCAGCTCATGGGCTACAAGGCCCTGAGCTACCTGGCCCTGGCCATACCCGGCGCCTTCTTCCTCGGTATCATCCTGGCGCTGGGCCGGTTGTACCGCGACAGCGAAATGGCGGCTCTCGGCGCTTGCGGGATTGGTCCCCGGGAGCTCTACAAGGCGCTGATCATGCTGGCCGCCCCCCTGGCCCTGTTGATTGCCTGGCTGGCGCTGGAGGTGGGCCCCTGGGCGGCGCGTGAGGGGCGCGAAGCCGAGCAGCTTGCCAGTGAGGCCGTGGAGATCCAGGCCATTCGCCCCGGCCGCTTCATCCAGTCCGGGCAGGCCGACGGCATGTTCTACATCGAGCGCTTCTCGGAGGACGGCGAGCGCATGCGCAACGTCTTCCTGCAGACCCGCCAGGGCGGGGAGCAGATCCTGCTGGCCGCCAACGAGGGCTACGTGGAGGCGGACCCGGATACCGGCGACCAGTATCTGGTGCTGCTGGACGGGCGCCGCTACGACGGCGACCCCGGGGGCGGACGCTGGCGCGAGTACGAGTACAAGGTCCACGGCGTGCGGATCGCCGAGGGCGAGCCGTCGGATGTGCGCGTGCGCCGTGACGGCATGCCCACCGGCGACCTGTTGGCCTCCGACGACCTGCGCGATATCTCCGAGTTCCAGTGGCGTGTCTCCATGCCGATCATGGTGGTCACGCTCGGGCTCCTGGCCATCCCGCTCAGCCGGAGCTCACCGCGGGACGGGCGGTACGGCCGCCTGTTGCTGGCGGTACTCGTATACGCCGTGTACTCCAACGGCCTTACGATCAGCCAGGGCTGGCTGGAGGATGGCACGGTGCCACCCTGGATCGGATTGTGGCCCGTGCACATTCTGGTGGCGGTGATCGCCGTCATCTGGCTGTCGCGACAATACGGCCTGCTGCGACCTCGGCGCCGGCAGGACACCAGCGGACAGGTGGCAACGTGAGAATCCTCGACCGCTACATCGCGAAGGCGGTGATCGGTGGCAGCCTGACGGTGCTGATGATCATCGTGTCCATGGAGCTGATCTTCTCCTTCGTGGAGGAGAGCGGTGACATCGATGACGAGTACACGGCGTTCCAGGCGCTGCTGCACGTGGGGCTGACCGGCCCGCAGCGGGCCTACGAGGCGTTCCCCATTGCCACGTTGATCGGCAGCCTCATGGCGCTGGGCGGCATGGCGGCCCGCTCCGAGCTGGTGGTCATGCGTGCCGCCGGCATGTCGGTGCTCAATATCGGGCGGTCGGTGATGGTTGCGGGGTTGTTGCTGGCGGCCTTGGCGGCGGCCATCGGCGAGTGGGTGGCGCCACCGGCCGAGCGCGCTTCACAGGACGTGGAGGCGCAGGCGCGCGGTGGTGACGTGTCCATGCTCAGCCGTGACGGCTTCTGGGCGCGCGACGGGCGGCGTTTCATTCGCGTGGGCGCGGCGCCGAACGCCCACTTGCTGGAGGACGTGCAGATCTACGCCTTCGACGAGAGCAGGGCGCTGGACCACGTGATCACCGCCAGCCGCGCTGAGTTCCAGGGCGACGGCTGGCTGCTGCACGGCGTAGCGCAGAGCCGGTTCGGTGGTAACGGTGTTGCCGTAGAGCGTGACGACACCTACCTGTGGGAGGCAGGTCTGCACCCGGAGGTCCTCGATGTGGTGGTGGTCGACCCCCAGACGCTCTCCATGGCCGAGTTGTGGACCTACATCGGCTATCTGCAGCGCAACGATCTGGAGAGCGAGCAGTACGAGCTGGCCCTGTGGCTGAAGATCGGCACCCCGTTGGCCACCCTGACCATGCTGCTGCTGACTATTCCGCTGGCATTCGGGGCGCTGCGCTCCACCGGTGCCGGGCAGCGGATCTTCGTGGGCGTGATGATTGGTATCGCGTTTTATCTGTCGAACCGGCTGCTCAACCATCTGGGGCTTGTGTACGGCATACCGCCCATGATCAGCGCACTC
This sequence comes from Aquisalimonas sp. APHAB1-3, assembly GCF_048323695.1. Classification (NCBI taxonomy): domain Bacteria; kingdom Pseudomonadati; phylum Pseudomonadota; class Gammaproteobacteria; order Chromatiales; family Ectothiorhodospiraceae; genus Aquisalimonas; species Aquisalimonas sp. APHAB1-3. Next base: position 170,133 of record NZ_JBLWFT010000001.1, read on the forward strand.
CTGCCGACGCTGGTCTGCCTCGCGGTCGCCATCTACTTCACGTCACGCATCCGCTAGGGGATGCGTGACGCGGCTCTTCAGCGCGAGTCTGCCAACTCGTGGATCAGCTGCGTACCGGCGAGCAGGTCGTGCCAGGCCGGTCTGCGCCGGCCCCCCAGGCTCCACAGGAAGACGCCCAGCAACGGGAGCCACACGATTGCGGCGAGCCCGGCCGTGAAGCTCCAGAGATAGATCAGGAACAGGGGCAGCCATGCCATCACTGCGGCGCCATAGCGAAGCGCCGCGTCGCGCAGGGTCACAGGGCGCCCGTCTGCTCGTAGCACCCGGAGCCGCCACGAGCGCATGCCCAGGGTCTGGCCGCCGCGGGTCCAGCAGATGGCGAAAAAGCCGAATACAACCAGCAGCAGATAGGCTTGATACAGCACCGTCTGCGGGCCCAGCCCGTCCAGCGCCTCGCCGCCCGTAATGGGTAACAGCAGCGCGGTTGCGGCCATGATGATGGCCAGCACCAGCATCGAGTCGTAGGTGAGCGACGCGAGTCGCCGCAGCAGGCTCGGCGCGGTTGCGGAGGCTGTCATAAGGTTTCGCGTCAGGCTGCTTCGGGCAGGGGTGAAAAATGGCGCTCCCACGGGGACTTGAACCCCGGTTTCCGCCGTGAGAGGGCGGCGTCCTGGACCGCTAGACGATGGGAGCGCGGCTGTTGTCGCAGGCGGCGTGGCAGTGCGTGTCTGCATCGCGCCAGCGAGGGTGGTATTATACGCGCTCACTTCAACGGCTCAAGCTTGGACTCCGTGACAGAACAGGAACTCGAACAATTGCGGGCGCAGGTGCGTGTGATACCGCGCTCGGAGCATCAGATCTCACGCAGCCAGATCAGCGACCACGCGCTCAAGGTGCTCTACCGGCTCAAGAATGCCGGATTCGAGGCATACATGGTGGGTGGCGGGGTCCGGGACCTCTCTCTGGGGCGGGAGCCGAAAGACTTCGATGTGGCAACCGATGCGAAGCCGGAAGAGGTCAAGGATCTGTTCCGTAACTGCCGCCTCATCGGGCGCCGCTTCCGGCTCGCGCATGTGTTCTTCGGGCGGGACATCATCGAGGTGGCCACCTTCCGCGCCCTCCATGATCCGGAGAATGGCGACGGTGACGTGGCCGTGGAGGATGGCCTGATCCTCCGCGACAATGTCTACGGCACCGTCGAGGAAGACGCCCTGCGCCGGGACTTCACCATCAACTCCCTCTACTACAACATTGCCGATTTCTCGGTGGTGGATTTCGCCAACGGCATGGATGACCTGGAGGCCGGACGCCTACGGCTCATCGGCGACCCGGACGCGCGCTACCGGGAAGATCCGGTGCGCATGCTGCGCGCCGCGCGTTTCGCCGCCAAGCTCGGCTTCCAGATCAGCCCGGAGACCGGCGACTCCATCCCGGAGATGGCGCCGCTGCTGGCCAACATCCCCCAGGCGCGGCTGTTCGACGAGATCATGAAGCTGCTCATGGGCGGTGTCGGTGCCCACACCTTCAGTGTGCTGCGCCGTTACGGGCTGTTCGAGCAGTTGTTTCCGCAGACCGAGGCCGCCCTCGCCGGGCCGTCGGGCGAGGTGTGGGATCTGTTCATTCTGCGGGCGCTGGGAAATACCGATCGGCGGGTGAACGAGGATAAGCCGGTGACCCCGGCCTTCCTGTTCGCGGCACTCCTCTGGCCGAGCATCAGTGAGCGCGCGCAGGTGTTGGAAGCCGAGGACATGCACCCCACCCAGGCATTGCAGGAAGCCATCGGCGAGGTGATTGCAGCGCAGCTCGAGCGCGTGGCCATCCCCAAGCGGTTCAGCGTGCCCATGCGCGAGATCATGCTGCTGCAGCCGCGTCTGGCGCGCTTTCGGGGCAAGCGTGCATCCCGGCTGCTGAGCCACCCCCGGTTCCGGGCCGCCTACGATTTTCTCCTCATTCGCGCCGCCGCCGGCGACGCGCCGCAGGAACTCGCGGACTGGTGGACGCAGGCCCAGGAGGCGCCGGGCCAGCAACCTCCCGCCCAGGAGCCGGCCAGCGAGGGCAAGCCGCGTCGCCGCAGGCGTCGCCGGCGCCGTCGCGGCGGGGATGCGCCGGCGCCATCGGAATGAGCGCGGCGACCGTCACGGCGTGTATCGGGCTGGGCAGTAATCTCGACGACCCGTTGCTCCAGGTTAAGCGCGCCGTTGATGCCCTGGCCGCCCATGAGGCCATCCGGGTCACGGCGTGTTCATCGCTGTATGCCTCGGCGCCCATGGGGCCGCAGGACCAGCCGGATTACATCAATGCGGTAGCGGTCGTGGAAACGCCGCTGCCGGCGCTGTCATTGCTGGATGCGCTGCAGGCCCAGGAGGCGGCCCAGGCGCGCCGTCGTGGCCGTCGGTGGGGCCCACGGACCCTGGATCTCGACCTGCTGCTCTACGGTGACGACACGATCCGCACGGCACGGCTGCAGGTGCCGCACCCCGGTCTGCACCTGCGCGCCTTTGTGCTGTATCCTCTCGCCGAACTGGATCCCGGACGCCGCGTGCCGGGTCTGGGGCGAGTGCAGGAGCTGCTGGCGGCGTGTTCCGATGATGGGGTCCGCCGCCTGTGCGATCACGAGAATGAGTGGAACGGCGCCTCATGAGCGAGCGCAATTATCCCGGCTATCTAGTGGTTGAGGGGCCGATCGGGGTTGGCAAGACCAGTCTCGCCCGGCGCCTGGCCGCGAGTTTCGGCAGCGAGCTACTGCTTGAGGGGGCGGACGACAACCCCTTTCTGGAGCGCTTCTACGCGAATCCCCGTGATGCGGCGTTCCCGACGCAGATGCATTTTCTCATGCAGCGCGCCGAGCAGCTGCGCGGCCTGCGCCAGGCGGACCTGTTCGAGACGACGCGCATCGCCGATTTCCTGTTCCAGAAAGACCGCCTGTTCGCCCAACTCACCCTCAATGCCGACGAATTCGACCTCTACCGCCGCGTCTACGACCATCTGGCGCCGGATGTCCACCCGCCGGAACTGGTGATCTACCTGCAGGCACCGGTGAGCATTCTCATGGAGCGGATTCGCAAACGGGGCATCGCCCACGAGCAGCAGATCGACGCGGAGTACCTCCAGCGATTGAGCGATGCCTACGTGGAGTTCTTTCATCACTACGAGCAGGCGCCGCTGCTGATCGTCAACGCGGCCGAGATCGACCTGGTCAACAGCGATGCCGACTATGGCCAGCTGTTGGAGCGGTTGCAGACCGTGCGCAGCGGCCGCCATTTCTTCAATCCGGCACCCATTGGCTGAAGCCGTCCGGATACCGTCCCTGTGTGTTAGCGTCTGGAGTGCTTATGTACGCCGGTGAAACCCGTAAACGCCCTGTCACGGTGGCCTCGCTGGCCAGGATGAAGGCCGCCGGCGAACCCATCGCCTGCCTGACCGCCTACGATTACTCCTTCGCGGCGCTCACGGATGCCGCGGGCATGGATGTCATCCTAGTTGGCGACTCCCTGGGCATGACCATGCAGGGGCGGGAGACCACCCTGCCCGTGACCATGGAAGACATCATCTACCACGCCCGCTGTGTCGCCGCGGCGCGGCCACGTGCGCTGCTCATGGTGGACATGCCGTTCATGAGCCACTCCACGGTCGACGACGCTCTGCGCAATGGCGCCCGGCTGATGAAGGAGGGCAACGCCCAGATCATCAAGCTGGAGGGTGGCCGCGAGCAGACCGAGGCCGTCAGTCGACTCACAGGCGCCGGTGTACCGGTGTGTGCCCATCTCGGCTTGCAGCCGCAGTCGGTCCACAAGCTGGGCGGCTACAGGGTCCAGGGCCGGGAGGCGAGTGATGCCGACGCCATGGTCGCGGATGCCCGGGCGCTGGCCGATGCCGGGGCCGATGCCATCCTGCTGGAGTGTGTCCCCGCGGCGCTGGCTGCGCGCGTGACCCGCGAGGTCGACGTGCCCGTAATCGGGATCGGCGCGGGCGCCGACACCGACGGCCAGATCCTGGTGCTGCAGGACATCCTCGGCATCACGCCGGGCAAGACGCCGAAGTTCTCCCACAACTTCATGGCCGAGGCGGACACCATCCAGGGTGCGGTGGAAGCCTACGTGCAGGCGGTCCGCGATGGCCGCTTCCCGTCGGCTGAACACAGCTTCTGAGTCGCTCATGGATACGTTTCATCAGATCCAGCGCATGCGCAACCAGGTCCGCCGCTGGCAGGCGGCGGGTGAGGTGGTGGGGTTCGTACCGACCATGGGGAATCTCCACGAGGGGCATCTGCGCCTGGTCCGTCATGCCCGCCGCGTGAGCGACCGCGTGGTGGTGAGCGTGTTCGTCAATCCCACCCAGTTCGGCCCGGGCGAAGACTTCGACGCCTATCCCCGCACGCTGGAGGCCGATAGCGAGCACCTGTTGGCGGAGGGAGTGGATGCGCTGTTCGCGCCCACGGTGAATGAAGTCTACCCACGCGGCCTCGACCACCTGGTGACGGTCCATGTCCCCGGGCTGTCGGACATCCTGTGCGGTGCCCACCGCCCCGGGCACTTCACTGGTGTGGCGACGGTGGTGTGCAAACTCTTCGGTATGGTGGGGCCGGATCTGGCGGTGTTCGGGCGCAAGGACTTTCAGCAGTTTCAGGTGATCCGGCGCATGGTCACCGATCTCAATCTGCCAGTGGAGGTGATTGGCTCCGAGACGGCGCGGGAGGCGGATGGTCTGGCGCTCAGCTCACGCAACGCCTACCTGGAGCCGGCGCAGCGTGACACCGCACCGGCGCTGTACCGGGAGCTGCATCGCATCGCCACCGCACTCCGGGGCGGCGAGCGGGACTTCCTGCAGCTGGAAGCCGACGGCTGGAAGCATCTGGCTGAGGCTGGCCTGGCACCCGACTACGTCAGCATCCGCCTGCGGGACAATCTGGCCGAGCCGGTGCCGGATCTCCCTGCCAACGCCTTTGTGGTGCTGGCTGCGGCGTGGTTGGGTCGCGCACGCCTGATCGACAACATTGAGGTGGCTGATCTGGTGTCGTGAGCGCCGGGGCGCGGCTACTCTCATGAGTGCAGCCGCGCTACCATTTCCCTGACCAGTGGCTTCATGAAGTAGCTCTTCTCCGGCGCCAGGTCCGCGGGTCGGCCGCGCGCCGTGAGTGCTTCTTCCACCACCGGGCCGATGGCTGCCACCAGCGTGCGGCTCATGCCGCGGTTGAGTGCATCCTGGCAGTCCGCCCCCTCGGCAACCTCCCACAGACGCTGCACCTGTGCCTTGCTGGTGAAGGCGATCACGTCGATGCGGCCTGTATCCAGTGCCCGGATCAGCTCCAGCACCGCGGGGTCGTCCCGGTCCGAGAGGTAGACGTAGGGCGCCACCGCGTCCGCTTCGGCGCCGGCCGCCTGCAGCGCGTCCATGAGCGGGTGGTTGGGCTCCTCGCCGTAGAGCTGCACCCCGACCCGGTGGCCGGTGAGGTCCAGCTCCTCCAGCGTACGGATGACGCCGGCGCTGGTCGGTGACTCCGAGAGGAGGTCCGGCTTGAGGCCAAACGGCCGCAGCGCGCGCCCCGGCTTGGGGCCACGGGCGATGATGCGGGGATGGCTCAGCGCGGAGATGAACGCCTCGTGCTGCCCGCGCCGTTCGGCAAAGCCCAGCAGGCGGCGAAGCCCTTCGCCAGTCAGCAGGATCAGTTCATCCGGCGGGTTGTCGCAGAAGCGATCCAGCCACTGGTGCACGGCGTCTTCATCCGGACTGTCGGCGATGCGTACCAACGGGCAACGGAACGCCGTGGCGCCCCGTTCCTCCAGCATGCGGGCGAAGAGGTCCAGTTCACGGCTCTCGGGGACGGCGACGGTCAGGCCCTCGAGTTCCTGCTCACTCACGGTGGTCTCCTTGCGTTTGATGGCGCTCCAGTGCCCAGGCGACGTGCTCCCGGACCAGTGGCGATGGGTGCTCCCGGCGGTGGTGCAGCGCTTCAAGCACGGCAGCCTCCGTGGGCGCATTGCCCAGGGCGACGGCGATATTGCGCAGCCACCGCTCGTGCCCCAGGCGGCGAATGGCCGAGCCTTCGGTATTGGCCAGAAACGTCTGCTCGTCCCACAGGAAGAGTGTGACCAGGCTGGCGGTGTCCAGACCGTGACGGGGGTGGAAGTCCGCTTCGTCGGTGGGTCGGGCGAACTTGTTCCACGGGCAGACCATCTGGCAGTCGTCGCAGCCGAAGATGCGGTTGCCCATTAGCGGGCGAAGCGACTCCGGGATGCTGCCCTTGTGCTCGATAGTCAGGTACGACACGCAGCGGCGGGCGTCGAGCTGGTAAGGACCGGTGATCGCTCCGGTGGGGCAGACATCGATGCACGCCCGGCAGGTGCCGCAGTGGTCGGTGCCGGGTGTATCCACCGGCAGGGGCAGGTCGGTGTAGAGCTCGCCCAGGAAGAACCAGGAGCCGGCCTGGTGGTTCAGCAACAGCGTGTGCTTGCCGATCCAGCCCAGGCCGGCCTTCTCGGCCAGCGGTTTCTCCATGACCGGCGCGCTGTCCACGAACACGCGATAGCCGGCTGACCCGGATGCGGCTTCGATGCGGGACGCGAGCTGCTGCAGCCGCTTGCGCATGAGCTTGTGGTAGTCGCGGCCCAGGGCATAGCGGGAGATAAAGGCGCGCGTGGCGTCGTCCAGAATCGCATCCCCATCAGCGGCGGTATCCGCAGGGTGATAGTCCATGCGCACGCTGATAACCCGTTGGGTCCCCGGGAGGAGCTGCTCCGGGCGGGTCCGTTTGCGGCCGTGACGGGCCATCCACTCCATGTCGCCCTGCCGGCCGTCGGCCAGCCACTGATCAAGTCGCGCTTCCGCCGTGTCGAGCCGGGTATCGGTAATCCCGACCTGCTGGAAGCCGAGCGCTCGCCCCCAGCTGCGGATGTTATCCGCCAGGCCCTGCAGACCGGGATCGATCGGCGTGTTGTCACGTGTCGTGCTCATGGCCGGCAGTGTACCGCGCCGCGGCCCTCGCGCCCCAGAGCGGGGAGGCCATGCGTTGCTCCTGCGCCTGCAGTTATACTGACGCTCATGTCGACTTTGCCCCATGCGCTCTATCGTCCGGATCAGGTGGCCGAGATGGATCGTCGTGCGATCCAGGACCACGGCGTGCCCGGTCTCGCTCTCATGGAGTGTGCCGGCGCCGCGGCCTACGACGCACTGCGCGCCGCCTGGCCGGAGCGTCGCCACCTGTGCGTGCTCTGTGGCGGTGGCAACAATGGCGGTGATGGTTACGTCATCGCCGAGCTGGCGCGCCGCGACGGGCTGATGGTGGACGTGCTGGCGCTGTCCGATCCCGAGCGCCTGCGCGGTGATGCCGCCACGGTGGCGGCCCAGTACGGTGCGGCAGCCGAGGTGGCTCCGTTCGCCGGTGCGCTGCCCGAGGGGTGTGATCTGGTGGTCGATGCCATGCTGGGCACCGGTCTGCAGCGCCCGGTGGAGGGGGCGTACCGGGAGGCCGTGGATGCGGTGAACGCCAGCGGGTTGCCCGTGCTGGCGGTGGATATCCCGTCCGGGCTCCACGGTGGTACGGGTGCCGTGCTGGGAGCGGGCGTCCGGGCTGACCTCACGGCCACGTTCATCGGTTTGAAAGCCGGACTGTTCACGGGCGAGGGTCCGGCACACACCGGGACGGTCCTGTACGACGGCCTGGGCGTGCCCGCGGCGGTCTTCGGCGGTATCGAGCCGATTGCACGGCGCAGCAGTCACGACGGGCTCCGGCACTGGTTCCCGCGGCGTGAACGTACTGCGCACAAGGGGCGCTTCGGGCACGTGCTGGTCGTCGGCGGGGATTCCGGAATGGGCGGTGCTGCCCTGATGGCGGCACGGGCTGCGGCACGATGCGGCGCGGGGCTCGTCAGTGTTGTCACACGGCGGGAGCACGCGCCGGGATTTCTCGCGGCACAGCCGGAACTCATGGTGCATGGGGAGGATCACCTTGCCGCACTGCTGCAGCGTGCCAGCGTGATCGTGCTTGGCCCGGGGCTTGGGCGCTCGCCGTGGGGGCAGGCGATGTACCGCGAGGTGCGTGCGTTCCCGGGGCCACAGGTGCTGGACGCTGACGCGCTCAACCAGCTGGCGGAGACGCCGGATCGCCACGATGAGCAGGTCCTTACGCCTCACCCGGGCGAGGCTGGGCGGCTGCTGGGAGTGGGGGCGGCAGAGGTCCAGCAGGACCGTTTCGCGGCGGCGCACGGCGTCATCGGGCGCTATGGCGGCACGGCGGTGCTGAAGGGTGCCGGTACGCTCGTGCTGGGGCCGGACGGCATCCCGGCGCTGTGTACCGACGGCAATCCCGGGATGGCCTCCGGCGGCATGGGCGATGTGCTCTCGGGTATCATTGGCAGCCTGATCGCCCAGGGTTTTCCGCCCGCCGAAGCGGCCGAGGCCGGTGTCTGTCTGCATGCAGCGGCGGCGGATCGGGCGGCCAAGGCAGGCGAGCGGGGGTTGCTTGCCACGGATCTGTTGGCTGAACTGCGAGCGTTGCTGAATCCGTCATGAGCGAACCAGTGTTGACACGCGGCGGGGTTGACGAAGGTATGGTCTGGCTGCCGGATGAGACAGCCACGGCCCGGTTCGGCGCGCGACTCTGGCACGCATGGGAAGGTGAACAGCAGTGCGTCATCCTGCTGGAAGGCGATCTCGGCGCCGGCAAGACGACGCTCGTGCGCGGCCTGCTCAGGGGGGCGGGCGTACAGGGCAGTGTGCGTAGCCCCACCTACACGTTGATCGAGCCTTACGCTCTCGGTGCGTGGCGCGTGCTGCACCTGGACCTGTATCGACTCGGTGATCCCGGGGAGCTGGAGTTTCTCGGTCTGCGCGACGAGCTCGGCCCGGCGACGCTGGTGCTGGTGGAGTGGCCGCAGCGCGGCCGTGGTGCACTGCCCGACGAAGACCTGATCGTGCATCTGGACCACGCCGGAGAGGGGAGGTCGGTTGGTGTGTCCGCCCGTTCCCCGCAGGGGGGGACCATGCTGCAGGTGTTGGCCAGAGGGTAACGGGGTCTAAGTTATTTTAATCAGCTGTTTAGAGCATGCCCTTGATGTTGTTCTTGCAATTTCGTGTTCAACGGGGTTACCGTTTCGGTAAATGTCTGTCAGAACAAGCGCCCGGGCCATGGCACGTTTATTCGTCCTGCTACTGCTGCTCGTTACCTCCGGCACTCTGATCGCCAGTCAGGTGCAGGTAGAGAACGTGCGTACGTCTGCGGGCTCCGAGCGCACACGGGTGGTATTTGATCTGAGCGGTGACGTTCAGCACCGCGTGTTCAACCTCAAGGACCCTGACCGGGTCGTGATCGACATCACGGGCGCGGCAATCTCCGACAGCTCCAGCGTCAGCGACGCCGGTCTCATCCAGCGCCTACGCAGTGCCGCCCGGGGAGACGGTGATCTGCGCGTCGTCCTCGACACCGATGGCCCGGTCCGGACGCAGTCCTTTCTCGTGAAGCCCAACGACCAGTATGGTCACCGTCTGGTCGTTGACCTGCATCCCGGCGAAGAGCGGGAGGAACCCGTGCGCACGGCCCAGGACAGCGCGCAACGCGATTTCGTGGTGGCCATCGACCCAGGCCATGGCGGGCGTGACCCGGGTGCGATCGGGCCCACCGGGGCCATGGAAAAGGATGTGGTGCTCGAGGTCGGCCGCAAGCTCTACTACCTCCTGGATCAGGCGCCCGGGATCAAGCCGTTGATGATTCGTGATTCCGACACGTACGTGCCGCTTTCGGAGCGGCGGGAAATGGCCCGCTCCAACAACGCGGACATCTTTGTGTCCCTGCATGCGGATGCGACGGAAAGTGGCGGTCCGCGTGGATCGTCGGTCTATACCCTGTCCCAGACCGGCGCGTCGTCCCAGGCGGCCAGCCTGCTGGCGCAGCGCGAGAATGCGGCAGATCTCCTCGGGGACATCTCGTTGTCTGACAAGGACGACATGACCCGCTCGGTGCTGGTGGATCTCTCCCGCGGCGCGACGCTCGAGGCCAGCGTCGAACTGGCCGGTGAGGTGCTGCACGAACTTGCGGGCGTTGGACCCATTCACCGGGGCGACGTCGAGCGCGCCGGGTTCGTGGTGTTGAAATCGCTGGACATGCCGTCCGTTCTGGTTGAGCTGGCGTTCATTTCCAACCCGGAAGAAGAGCGCCGGCTGCAGCAGGCTGATCATCAGTGGGACCTGGCGCGCGCCGTCTCGCGGGGCGTATCCGGTTATGCGGAGCGACACCGGCCATCGGGCGGGCGCATGGCCTCGGCCGGTCGCGAGTACGAAGTCCAGCGTGGTGACACCCTCAGCGGCATCGCCAGCGAGCACCGTGTGAGCGTTTCCGAGCTGCGGTCCGCCAACGATCTCAACGGTGACGTGCTGTCCGTGGGGACGACGCTGCGCATCCCCGAGTAAGCCACTTCCCGGGGCCACCAAGGGTGGCCGGCGGCACACGGCGTGCGCCATAATGCCGGCGTTCTCCGCCAATGTTGCCGTCACTGTCGCCCATGTCTTTACCCCGTCCGATCAAGCCCCTTCCCGAGCAGCTCATCAACCAGATCGCCGCTGGCGAGGTGGTCGAGCGCCCCGCGTCGGTGGTCAAGGAGCTGATGGAGAATAGCCTTGACGCGGGTGCGGACCGTATCGATGTGGATCTCGAGACCGGTGGCAAGCGCCTGATTCGGATCCGCGACAACGGTCGCGGCATTCCTCGGACGCAGTTGGCGCTCGCTCTGAGCCGCCATGCCACCAGCAAGATCGGGTCGCTGGACGAGCTTGAGCACGTGGGCAGCCTGGGCTTCCGCGGTGAGGCGCTGCCCAGCATCGCGTCCGTATCGCGCCTGCGTCTGACATCCCGGGTGTCAGCCGACGAGCACGCGTGGCAGGTGGAGACCGATGGCGACGAGGTGCCGCCGGAGCCGGCGCCCGCCGCGCATCCTGCGGGGACGACCGTTGAGGTGCGCGATCTCTTCTTCAACACCCCCGGGCGGCGCAAGTTCCTCAAGGCGGACCGCACGGAATTCGGGCACATCCAGGAGCTCATCCGGCGGCTGGCGCTGGCGCGTTTCGACGTCAGCATCCACGTTCGCCACAACGACAAGCCCGGGCTGCAGGTGGCCGCCGCCCGGAGTCAGGATGCCGCCGAGGAACGACTGGCACGCCTGTTGGGGCGCGAGTTCGTGGAGCAGTCCTTGCGCATCGATGTGGAGGCCGCGGGGCTGGTGCTCCGTGGCTGGGTGGCGCTGCCGACCTTTTCCAGAACGACGGCCGACCTCCAGTATCTGGTGGTCAACGGCCGTGTGGTGCGTGACCGCCTGGCCTCGCACGCCATTCGCCGCGCCTACCAGGATGTGCTCTACAAGGATCGCTACCCCGCCTACGTGCTCTACATGGACGTAGACCCCGGTCAGGTGGATGTCAACGTCCACCCCGCCAAGCACGAGGTTCGTTTCCGTGACGGTCGCCTGATTTACGATTTCCTGTTCCGCCACCTGCGGCAGGCGCTGGAGTCCGTGCGGCCCGAGACCACCGGCGGCGCCGCCGCGCCGGGGGCGCAGCCGCCGTCGCCTTCGTCCGATCAGATGCTGTCGCGGGGCGGAGCGGCGGTGGTACAGCCGTCGACATCATCCGCCTCCCCGCCGCGGCAGGATGGTTTCGGGTTCGGCGTCAGGGAAGCGCAGGCGCTCTACGGTGACGTGGGTCCGCCCGGGGCCGAGGCGACCGGGCAACCGGGCGCGGCAGGGGCTGTCCCGCCCGCTCCCGCCGAGTCGGCGGATGATGGTCCCGACGCGCAGGGGCCGCCGCTCGGATACGCGCTGGCGCAGATTCATGGCGTCTTCATTCTGGCGCAGAACGCCGAGGGCGTGGTGCTGGTGGACATGCACGCCGCTCATGAGCGCATCGTCTACGAGCGCATGAAGCAGCAGCTGGCGGCGCAGGGGGTCTCCGCGCAGCCGCTACTGGTTCCGGTCAGCGTTGCGGTGGCGCCGGCCGAAGCCGATCTGGCGGAGCAGCACCACGACGCCTTCGCACGCCTCGGCTTCGAGCTGGATCGGGCCGGACCGGAGACCGTGCTGGTGCGACAGGTGCCGGCCCTGCTGCGCAATGCGGACGCCGGCGCGCTGGTGGCGGATGTGCTTGCCGATCTGCGTGGCTGTGAGGATGCGTCGCGGCTTGAGGCGCGGCTGAATCACGTACTTGGCACCATGGCCTGTCATGGGTCCGTGCGTGCCAACCGGCAGCTGACCCGGGCGGAGATGAATGCGCTGTTGCGGGACATGGAGAGCACGCCGAACAGTGGTCAGTGCAACCATGGCCGGCCGACCTGGACCCGGCTGGCCATGGCCGATCTGGATCGGCTGTTTTTGCGCGGTCAATAACCCATGACCCGTCGCGATCAGCCGTTGCTCTGTCTCATGGGGCCAACCGCGTCCGGCAAGACCGGCGTTGCGCTGGAACTCGCCCGGCGCTTTCCCGTGCGCATCATCAGTGTTGACTCCGCGCAGGTCTACCGGGGCATGGATATCGGTACCGCCAAGCCGTCGCCGGACGTGCTGGATAGTGTGCCCCACGGACTGGTGGATATCTGTGATCCCGTGGAAGCGTATTCGGCGGCCCGGTTCTGCGAGGATGTGCCTGGCGAGGTCCGCAAGGCGCGTGACGCGGGGCGGATTCCGCTGCTGGTGGGCGGCACCATGCTGTATTTCCGCGCGCTGGAGCACGGACTGGCCGACCTCCCCGCCGCGGATGCCTCTCTGCGCGCGCAGATGGAACGTGAGGCGGCCGAACGGGGCTGGGATGCACTGCACAGGGAACTGGCGACGATCGACCCGGAGAGCGCGCGGCGGATTCATCCCAATGATGCGCAGCGCATTCAGCGGGCGCTGGAGATCTACCGGCTCAGCGGTTCAACCATGACCGCGTTGCTTGCCGATGTGCGGCGACCGGAGCCGGGTGGTGCGCTGATGAAGTGCGTGCTGGCACCAGCCCGGCGGGAGGTCCTGAACGCCCGGATCGCGGACCGGTTTGATGCCATGCTGGACAATGGTTTTGTCCCGGAGGTCGAGGCGTTGCGTGCGCGAGGTGATCTCGGATTGAACCACCCGTCCATGCGTGCTGTCGGTTATCGGCAGGTCTGGCACTATCTCGACGGCGCGTTCGACCGATTGCAACTGCGGGAGAACGGCGTCGTGGCAACGCGTCAGTTCGCCAAGCGGCAGATGACGTGGCTGCGCAAGGAGACGGATGCTCTGTGGATGGATCCCGATCGGGACGCCGTGGTTGATCGGCTGACGCACCTGATCGAGAGTGTGTCGTGAGGGGTAACATCGCCGAAAGGACGCGTTTGCCTGTGCTAGACTGGCTTCGGGTTCGCAATAAGGCCCGATTCCAAGGCGTCTACGCGCGGATCCGCGATAAGAACAAGCTCAACGGGAATTTGAAGGGGTCAAAAATGTCCAAGGGACAGTCGCTGCAGGAACCTTTTCTCAACGCGCTGCGAAAGGAACGGATTCCGGTGTCTATCTATCTGGTCAACGGTATCAAGCTGCAGGGGCAGATCGAATCCTTTGACCAGTTTGTGGTTCTGCTGCGGAACACGGTGAACCAGATGGTCTACAAGCACGCTATTTCCACCATCGTACCTGCCCGGAACGTCAAACTTCCGCCGGCGGAGCAGGAGCGAGGCGCTTCGGATCTTGGTAACGCATGAAACACCCGGGGCGGCAGCCTCGGAACTCAAACTGTTTGATCGGCCCGGCGGTGGCGAGCGGGCGGTGCTGGTGCATCTCGATATGGACGGGCGCGGCGTTGCCGACGCCCTGGACGAGCTGCATTCGCTTGCCGAATCCGCCGGTGCCGAGGTGGTCGAGAGCTTCGTCAGTCGGCGCGACCGGCCCGATCCGCGGTATTTCATCGGCCGCGGCAAGGTCGATGAGCTGGCTGCGCTGGTGGCGTCCGGCGAGGCGGACCTCGTGCTCGTCAACCATGCGCTGTCGCCCAGTCAGGAGCGCAACCTCGAGGCGGCGTTGCGCTGCCGCGTGCTTGACCGCACCGGGTTGATCCTGGACATCTTCGCCCAGCGCGCCCGCACTCATGAGGGCAAGCTGCAGGTGGAGCTGGCGCAGCTCCGGCACGTGGCCTCGCGGTTGGTGCGCGGCTGGTCGCACCTGGAACGCCAGAAGGGCGGCATCGGGCAGCGCGGGCCGGGTGAGACGCAGCTGGAGATGGACCGCCGTATGCTCGGCGTCCGCATCAAACAGCTGGAAAAGCGGCTTGCCAGGGTTCGCCAGCAACGCCAGCAGGGCCGCCAGGCGCGCCGCAAGCAGGATGTGCCAACGGTTTCACTGGTGGGGTATACCAACGCCGGCAAGTCCACACTGTTCAATCGTCTGACCGAGGCGGAGGTGTATGCCGATGACCGGTTGTTTGCCACGCTGGACACCACCCTGCGTCGGGTGAACGTGGACAGTGGCGAGCACGTCATTCTGGCCGACACCGTCGGATTCATCCGTGAGCTTCCCCACCAGCTGGTGGCGGCGTTCCGGTCGACTCTGGAAGAGGCCACCGAATCGCAACTGCTGCTGCACGTGGTGGATGCCAGCGCGGATGATCGCGACGGCAGCATCGAACAGGTCGATTCTGTGCTGGAGGCCATTGGGGCGGACAGCATTCCGACCATACGCGTGTTCAACAAGATCGATGAGGCCGGCCGTGAGCCCGGCGTCATGGTGGATCCGGAAACCGGGCTGACCGAAGTCTGGGTATCCGCCCAGGACGGGCGCGGAATGGATCTGCTGCTGACTGCGATTGCCGATGCCGTTGCCGCAGAGCGTGTGCAGGGGCGGCTCACTCTGTCGCCTGATCAGGGTCGGCTGCGTGCGCGGCTGTTCGACCTGGGGCGGGTCCTGGAAGAAGTCTGGACCGACGACGGTGAATTGCTGCTGGATGTGGATATCCGTCGTCGCGATCTGGAGCGTCTGTACGAAAAGGAGGGTCTCACGGCTCCGCTGGAAGCCGCGGTTCCGTGATATGTTGCGGGGCAGCGTCGGAGATCATTACAATCCGGTTCGGTCTGTGGCCCGCCCGCATTCCAATAATTAATCCTGTCTACGGAGAACAGTATGTCCTGGAACGAACCCGGTCGTGGGAATCGGGACCCGTGGGGCGGCTCAGGGAATCAGGGGCCACCTGATCTCGATGAGGTGATCAAGAACGTCAAAGGCAAGTTCGGCGGCCTGTTCGGTGGCAAGGGCGGTTCCGGCGGCAACGGCGACAGTCAGGGCAACGGCGGTGAGGGCTCAGGCCCGCCCGGTGTCAGTGGCACGGCCATCGGCGCCATCATCGGCGTTGCGGTTCTGGTCTGGCTTGCCTCGGGCATCTACATCGTTGATGAGGGCTGGCGTGGTGTGGAGAAGCGCTTCGGTGCCTATCACCAGACGACCATGCCCGGTCCGCACTGGCGTCCGCCGCAGCCCATCGGCACCGTCGAGCGGGTGAACGTCGAGACGGTGCGTGTCTCCGAAATCGGTTACCAGACCGGTGGCGGTGAGCGCCGGCGGCACGTTCCGCGCGAGGCGCTGATGCTGACCCAGGACGAAAACATCGTCGACGTCCAACTGGCCGTGCAGTATCAGGTCGAAGACCCGGCCAAGTACGTGTTCAACTTCCGTGACCCGGATCAGAGCCTCAAGGATGTCACCGAAAGCGCACTGCGCGAGACGGTCGGCAAGCGGCGCATGGACTTCGTGCTCACGGAGGGACGGACCGAAGTCGCCCAGGAGACCCGCCGGCTGCTGAGCGAGGCGATGGAATCCTACGGCACCGGCCTGCGCGTGGTCAGCGTGGACATGCAGGACGTCCAGCCGCCGGAGGAAGTGCAGCCGGCCTTCGAGGACGCCATCATGGCGCGCGAGGACGAGCAGCGTAAGATCAATCAGGCCAACGCCTACCGCAACGAAGTGATTCCGCGCGCTCAGGGTGAAGCGGCCCGGGTGCGCGAGGAAGCGCAGGGCTATCGTGAACAGGTTGTCGCCGAGGCGGAGGGTGAAAGTGCCCGCTTCCTTGCCGTGCTCCGTGAGTACGAGCGGGCCCCGGAAGTCACGCGTACCCGCCTGTATCTCAATACCGTGTCGGATATCTACTCCCGGAGTCAGAAGGTGTATATGACCGGCGATGCCGCCGACTCGCTGTTGTATCTGCCGCTGGATCGCATGGGCGATCGGCAGTCGCGCGGTGACGACGCCCGGCGGGATACGGGGGCGCTGGATCCCGACGTTCTCGATCGCCGTCTGTCCACGCAGGATCAGCAGCAGCCCAGCGGCGCCCGTAGTCGGGGCGACCTGCGTTCGCGGGAGGCCTATTAATGCAATCGTTGAAGTCAATTGGCGGCATCGCTCTGGTGGTGGCCCTGGTGGTGGGCTATTTCTCGGTGTTCACCGTGGATGAGACCGAAAGGGCGCTGATGTTCCGCCTTGGTGAAATCCAGCGCGCGGACTATGAGCCGGGGCTGCATTTCAAGATGCCCTTCATCAACAACGTGCGGAAGTTCGACGCGCGGGTGCAGACTCTCGACGCCGAGCCGGAGCGCTACCTGACGGGTGAGCTCAAGAACCTCATCGTGGACGCCTTCGTCAAATGGCGCATCACAGACGTGCGTGAGTACTACACCACCGTGGGTGGCGATCCGGCCCGTGCCAATGCCCGTCTCAACGAGAACATCAAGGACGGGCTGCGTAGCGAGTTCGGTCGCCGCACCATCCAGGACGTGGTCTCCGGCGAGCGTTCGCAGATCATGGATATCCTCAGTGAGGAGGCGAACACCTACGCCGCCAGCCTGGGGATCGAGGTGCTGGAAGTCAGGCTGAAGCGGGTGGATCTGCCGCCCAACGTCAGCGAGTCCGTGTTTCAGCGCATGGTTGCCGAGCGTGAGCGGGTCGCACGTGATATCCGCGCCAGCGGTGACGAAGCGTCTGAGCGGATTCGCGCCGATGCCGACCGGCAGCGTACCGTACTGGTTGCCGAAGCACGCCGTGATGGTGAGGAGCTGCGAGGCGAGGGTGAGGCGGAAGCCGCTGCGATCTTTGCCCAGGCAGCGGAACAGGATCCGGAATTCTTCAGCTTCATCCGCAGTCTGCGCGCCTACGACCGCGCCTTCCAGGGTGAAGATGACGTGCTTGTCCTGACGCCGGACAATGACTTCTTCCGCTATCTGGAAGACCCGTCCGGCGGTGACGACGACTGAACGGCACGCGCCCGGCGTCGGGCCGTTCAGGCGAAGACCGGTAGCACTGACGGAACCGGGCGGTTGACATGACCGCCCGGCTTTTTTTGGAGTCGGCATGGCACCGTTCGAACTGTTCATGACGGCGATTGCGCTTGTCCTCATCGTCGAGGGCATTCTGCCGTTTCTCAGCCCGCGCCTGCTGCGGCGCTATCTTGAACAGGTCCAGGCCATGGATGACCGCAGCCTGCGGCTCGGCGGGCTCGCCGCCATGCTGAGCGGTCTCGGGCTGTTGTACTTGTTTGGCGCATGAGGGAGCCTTCAGGGCAATGAAAGAAGCAGAATTCTCCCGGGCCAACCGGTGGCTCCTGCCCGATGGTGTGGACGAAGTCCTGCCGCCCCGGGCGGCCGCTCTGGAAACCCTTCGGCGGGATATGCTGGATGCCTGGCGGAACTGGGGCTACGAACTGGTGATGCCCCCGGTCATTGAGTATCTGGACTCCCTGCTCATCGGCACCGGGCCGGATCTTGACCTGCAGACCTTCAAACTGACCGATCAGCTATCGGGCCGCATGATGGGCGTGCGCGCGGACATGACCCCGCAGGCTGCCCGCATCGACGCACACCAACTCAAACGGTCAGGGCCGACACGGCTTTGCTATCTGGGGACCGTGCTGAATACCCGCCCGGAAGGGCCGGGGCGCAGCCGGAACCCTGTGCAGCTCGGAGCCGAGCTGTTCGGGCATGGGGGCGTCGAGAGCGATGTCGAAATCATCGCCCTCATGATGGAGACGCTGCGTATCGCCGGCCTGCCCACGCCGCACCTGGATATCGGGCACGTGGGCATCTATCGTGCGCTGGCGAGTGAAGCGGGGCTGGACCCGGACACCGAGAACCGCCTCTTTGACTGTCTGCAGCGCAAGGCCGCCGGTGAGATTCGCGACCTGCTGCAGAGCGTGCCGTCGGGGGCGGCGCGGGATCGACTGGCCGCGTTGACCAACCTGAACGGTAGCGTGGAGGTGCTGAATCACGCGGGCGAACAGCTCGCGGGCGCCGGCGAGGCGGTCCAGACTGCACTGAAGCATCTCTGGGCGCTCTCGTCCGCAGTGGAGCGGCAGATTCCGGAGGTGACGCTGCACTTCGATCTCGCCGAGCTCCGCGGGTACCGCTTCCACACCGGCGTGGTGTTCGCCGCGTTTGCGCCCGGCTGCGGCCAGGAAGTGGCCAGGGGCGGGCGGTATGACGGAATTGGCGAGGTGTTCGGGCGGCCGAGGTCGGCGACCGGCTTCAGCGCCGATCTCAAGAACCTGCTTGCGTTGAGCGAGCGGGAGCTTGAGCCTGAACGCACCGGGATACTGGCACCCTGGGGGGACGCCAGTGACCTGGTGACCGCAGTCCGGGAGCTCCGGGCGAACGGGGAGCGTGTTGTCGTCGAACTCCCGGGAGCGACTGCGTCGCCGGAGGAGCTCGGCTGCGACCGCCAGCTTGTGGAGAGCAATGGCGCCTGGAAAGTGGTGCCATTGGCCGAGTGAGTCAATCGCGGCTGCAGGCCGCTCATGGGCAACTGGAACGGACAGCATGGCAAAGAACGTGGTGGTGATCGGCACCCAGTGGGGTGACGAAGGCAAGGGGAAAGTGGTCGACCTGCTGACGGAGCGTGCGGCTGCGGTGGCGCGTTTCCAGGGGGGGCACAACGCCGGGCACACACTGGTGATCGACGGTGAGAAGACCGTGCTGCACCTGATTCCGTCGGGGATTCTCCGTGAGGGTGTGCATTGCCTGATCGGTAACGGCGTCGTGCTCGATCCGGCGTCGCTGTTCCGCGAGATCGAGACGCTGGAAGCGCGCGGCGTACCGGCCCGTGAACGGCTCCGCCTGAGCCCTGCCTGTCCGGTGATCCTGCCCACGCACGTGGAGCTGGACAGGGCGCGCGAGAAGGCGCGCGGCAAGTCGGCCATCGGCACGACCGGTCGCGGCATCGGCCCCGCGTATGAGGACAAGGTTGCCCGGCGCGGCATCCGCGTCGCGGACCTGCTGCGGCCCGAGGTGCTGGCGCCGAAGCTCCGCGATCTGATTGCCTTCCACAACTTCGTGCTGGAGCAGTATTTCGGCGAGCCGGCCCAGCCATTCGAGGCTGTCTACGATCTGTGCCTGCAGCATGCCGAGCCCCTGCGACCCATGGTCGAGGACGTCATCAGCATTCTCCATGCCCACCGCCGGGCGGGGAACCGCATCATGTTCGAGGGCGCCCAGGGCGCCCTGCTGGATATCGACCACGGCACGTACCCTTACGTGACATCGTCCAACACCACCGCCGGCGGTGCTGCCAGCGGAACCGGCGTGGGGCCGCGGGACATCGACTATGTCCTGGGTATCACCAAGGCCTATACCACACGGGTCGGTGCCGGCCCGTTTCCCACGGAGCTCGATTGCGACGTGGGGCGCCACCTGGCGGA
The DNA here is from genome assembly GCF_048323695.1 of Aquisalimonas sp. APHAB1-3. Classification (NCBI taxonomy): domain Bacteria; kingdom Pseudomonadati; phylum Pseudomonadota; class Gammaproteobacteria; order Chromatiales; family Ectothiorhodospiraceae; genus Aquisalimonas; species Aquisalimonas sp. APHAB1-3. The sequence continues at coordinate 189,795 of NZ_JBLWFT010000001.1, forward strand.
GAAGGGCAACGAGTTCGGGTCCACCACCGGGCGTGCGCGCCGGTGCGGTTGGTTCGACGCGGCAGCGCTGCGGCGTTCGGCGCAGGTGAACAGCATCTCCGGGCTCTGTATCACCAAACTGGACGTGCTCGATGGTCTCGAGACGGTTCGCATCTGTGTTGGTTATCAGTGCGGTGGCCAATGGCAGGATGTGCCGCCGCTTGGTGCGGAAGCCATGGCGGACTGCGAGCCGGAGTATATCGAGCTGCCGGGGTGGAGTGGTTCCACCGCCGGCCTGACGTCTCTCGACGCACTGCCCGATAACGCCCGCGCCTACCTCGACAAGCTCGCCGAACTCGTCGGCGTGCCGGTGGACATTATCTCCACCGGCCCGGATCGCAACGAGACGATCATGCTGCGCCATCCCTACGACGAGGATGTGGTCTGAGCCGGTAGTCCTCCCGTGATGGGCGTGCGACGCGCCGGCCGCTCCGGTCAGCAGCGTGCGGAGACAACAAAGGCGGCCTTTTGGCCGCCTTTGCAGAAGTCACGGCAACTGTTCCGTGACGTTCTAGTAGTCAGCTGGTGTCAGAAAAGGAATTTAGCTCCGACACTTAGAGCGGACAAATCGTATCCGGACTCATCCAGGTACTGCACGTATTCTGCGTTTAACCCGACCTCAGCTGAGGGGTAGAACTCGAAGCCAACACCGTAGCTCAGGCCTGTATCTGTGTCCGAGTCGGAGAAGCCACCGGCGGAGAAGGTGGCCTTCGCGTTTGTGATGCCGACAAGGCCGTACGCCGCGGCGATGTCTCCGAGAGGGAGGTAGCCAACCGCGTAGGCGCCGAAGAGCCTGTCTAGCTCGACATCAACGTCAACGGTCTCGGTTCCCACGGTCACCGGGACCGAGTCGTCGGCCAGCCCGATGCCAAGCCGGCCTTCCACGGCAAAGTACTCGGTTGCATGGTATCCCAGGCGGCCGATGAGAGCGGTCGGCTCTGCATCGTTGGATACGCCGTCCTCATCGTAAGTTAGCTGGGTAAACATACCACCGGCGTACCCGACACCCTCCGAGGCTTGGTGTGAAGTTGCTGGAAAGGTAACGGCGAGCAGGGAACTGGCAATGATTGCGTTAAGGCCAAAGCGGTAAGACATGGGTGCCCCCGTTGTTGTTTAGTTTTCTTGTGGCAAACAAACCGTTCGTTCGGCGAGGCGCAATGCTACCACACCCCCCGAATCCATTTGCAGGCACTGTTCTTCAAGATCGGTGCAGAGCGGACGACATCCTAAGCCCACACGAAACCTTCCGCGGACTGGTTGTTTGTACCGGTTCGCTGTTCCTGTCGAGGAAAGCGAAGGGTGCACCCTGATCAGCCTTCCGCCTGAACGCTAACCGGCAGTGCCGAGGTTGGTTGGGTTGATGTCGGATTTACCAGGCTTAGGAGCCAGGGGGCACAGTGGCCGAAGATCGGCGCTCGACTAAGCAGGAAGGCACTGACTACTTGAAGGCCATCGCTAAGGGGCGAGAAGACAGGTGGGCCTGGTATTCCATGGGCCTACCTGTCGCCGCACTGCTCGTGGTTCTCTAGCAGGAATTGCCGGCACAAGACCATGCGCTAGTCACTGTCGTCCATTTAACGGGCGTTGTGCTCCTGCTGGTTTCGGCGCTAGCAGGGGGCGTTGCGCAGTGGTGCGCGAAACGACTCCCGAGAGTGGCTTCGGTATTCCAGCAGGGCGAGTACACCCTCTCCCACGGTTCAATCCGGGGTGCAGTCAGCGAGAGGGCAGAGGACGAGCGTCTGGTGGCTGGGCGACTCTTGAGCCGACTGCGCTGGCTTGAGAAACCGGCTCGCATCGTCAATGTTGGGGCTTTGGTCCTTGCGCTCATGCTGCTGAGCGCTGAACATCTGCTTGGAAGCTTGAGCGACGGAGGGCGTGCTGACGCCTCGGGGGAGGCTCTGGGGCTGACTGCTGATTATGCTCATTCGGACGAGTACATCACGGGATCGGACTGTGACTAATAGCAAGTTGCGGATTTTCATTGTGGTATGCGTCGCTGCGGCGAGCGTCGCCGGATGTGAGACATTCTACATGGGGTCCGACGCCGCCCGGGAGGCACGAGAGGCGCGGGAGGCCCAAGAAGCCGAAGAACGGCGGGCTTTGCTGGAAGAGCTAGAAGAACGCTACCAGGAAGAGATGAGCGCGCTCCTAGAGTGTACTGATCGGGCGATCCCCCGGTTAGATGATCGGACTAGCCAGGCAGATTTGGTGGCAGAGGCCGTGATGCGGGAATGCCGCGAGGATGTGCAGAGGGTCGTCTCGACGCGGCTTGAAGCAGAGGATCCAGACTGGCGGGTGCGCAGTGACCTTGAACGGGCAGTCAGGTCTGGCCTTGAGGGGGCCGTGATAAACGCCGTTCTCCGTAGCCGAGTTGAGCACGATGCTGTACGAAGCGGAGATTAAAGGGGTACTCCCCGGTCTTGCATATGGTTGCGAGCGCGTTCTGGTGCTGGTAGGGCTCTTGGTGAGCCAACGGTTTAGCGATTACACACAAAAAAGGCGGCCAGTTGGCCGCCTTTTTTGTTTCTGTCTGGTGCCCAGGAGAGGACTTGAACCTCCACGGGGTTGCCCCCACTAGCACCTGAAGCTAGCGCGTCTACCATTTCCGCCACCTGGGCCTTTCGCCGGGAACCAACCCGGGTCAGGGCGCGTACTTTACCGAGGGGGTGTGGGCCTGTCAACGGCTTCAAGGGGGCTTTCGCGTTGCATGGCTGTGGTGTTCGCGTATGCTCGTCCGGCATTGGCGCTGCGCGCCCTTGAGAACACGTGATCCGCCCTGAAATGGCGGATAGCCCGGCACAGAAGCGGGGCAAACAGATGAAAACTGGAGTCAAGCAGACGTTATGACACGGAAACGAAAGCAGGCTGACGCCGGAGCCGATCCCTACCGGGAGCGTGAGGCGCAGAAATATGACAATCCGGTGCCTAGCCGTGAACACCTGATGACATTCATTGCCGATCAGGCGCGTCCCCTCACGCGCGACGAACTGGCCCAGGCGCTCGGGCTGAGTGACCCGGATTCCCTGGAAGGGCTGCGCCGCCGGCTGATCGCCATGGAACGTGACGGTCAGGTGGTGCGCAACCGCCGCCGGGGCTACGTGCTGGTGGACAACGAAGAACTGGTGCGAGGCCGGGTGATCGGTCACCAGGACGGTTACGGCCAGCTCGCCCCGGACGTCGGCGGCGAGCGTATCTTCATCTCGCCCCGGGACATGCGCCTGGTCATGCACGGTGACCGGGCGGTGGTGCGGGTGACCGGCGTCAACCACGAGGGGCAGCCCTCGGGCATTCTCGTGGACGTCATTCAGCGCGCCAACAAAACGGTGGTCGGCCGCTTCTTCCAGGAGAGTGGCGTCGGTTTCGTGGTGCCCAGCAACAAGCGTATGCACCACGACATCATCGTGCCTTCGCAGGCTCAGAAGAACGCCGGCAACGGCGAACTGGTAGTGGTGCAGATCACCCAGCAACCCCAGGCGCGCCGCCAGCCCATCGGCGAGGTGATCCAGGTGCTCGGTGAGCATATCCGTCCCGGCACCGAGATCGAGACGGCGCAGCTGATCTACGGGATTCCCGTGGAGTGGCCGGAGGCCGTGACCAAGGAAGTGGAGCGCCTTCCGGATGAAGTGCCCGAGGCAGACAAGCAGGGCCGTAAGGACCTGCGGGAACTGCCGCTGATCACCATTGACGGGGCCGACGCCCGGGACTTCGACGATGCCGTCTATGCCGAGCCCAAACCGTCCGGCTGGCGGCTGGTGGTGGCCATTGCGGATGTCTCCCACTACGTGACGCCGGGCTCCGCGCTGGACAAGGAGGCCAGGCACCGCGGCAATTCCGTGTATTTTCCGCGCAATGTCGTGCCGATGCTGCCGGAGAAGCTCTCCAACGGGTTGTGTTCACTGAATCCGGATGTGGATCGGCTGTGCATGGTCTGTGACATGCTCATCACCACCAGCGGTGAGATCCGGCGGTCGACGTTCTATCGCGCGGTCATGCGCTCCCACGAGCGCATGATCTATGAAGACGTGGCCCGTATCCTTGTGGATCAGGACGAGGCGCTGCAGGCGAAGTACGCACCGATTCTGCCGCAGCTGGATCACCTCTACGGTGCGTATGAATCGCTGCGCAAGGCCCGCAACCGGCGCGGTGCGATCGACTTCGAGACCACCGAGACCCAGATCCTGTTCGACGACCATGGCTCCATCGAGGATATCCGGCCCACGGAGCGCACCGACGCCCACCGGCTGATCGAGGAGTGCATGCTGGCGGCCAACCAGGCCACGGCCCGCTACCTTCTCAAGCAGCGGCTGCCGACCCTGTTCCGCAACCACGACGGCCCGGACGAGGACCGCCTCGACAACCTCAACCGGTTCCTGGCCGAGACCGGGCTGGTGATGGGGGGTGGTGACGATCCGCAGCCGGCCGACTATGCGAAGCTGCTGCGCAGCGTGCAGCACCGCTCGGACCGTCACCTGATCCAGACGGTGATGCTCCGCTCGCTCAAGCAGGCGGTCTACCACCCGGTGAACAGCGGCCACTTCGGCCTGGCCATGGAAGAGTACGCGCACTTCACGTCGCCCATCCGGCGTTACCCCGACCTGCTGGTTCATCGTGGCATCGGGCACGTCATCGATGGCGGAAAGGGGCAGACCTTCCCGGTGGGGCAGGACGAGCTGCTCGGGCTCGGGGAGCAGTGTTCCATGACCGAGCGCCGTGCCGACGAGGCGACCCGGGATGCTGAGTCCATCCTCAAGTGCCAGTACATCCGCGACAAGGTGGGTCAGGAGTACGACGGCGTGGTGACCGGTGTGACGGGCTTCGGGCTGTTCGTGGAACTGGATGGCCTGTACGTGGATGGCCTGGTGCACGTCACCCAGCTCGAGAACGACTTCTTCCGCTTCGACCCCATCGGTCACCACCTGACCGGCGAACGCACGGGACGGGTCTACCGGCTCACGGACCGCGTGCGTGTGCGGATCGACAAGGTCGACCCCGACGAGCGCAAAGTGGATCTGGCCATGCTCGGCCCGCTGGACGCCAACGGCGAGCTCGCCGAGCCGGTGGCCGACAGCAGTCGGGGTGGCCGCAAACCGGGCAAGGGCGGTAAGGGTGGCCCTGGCAAGCGTGATGGCGGCAAAGGCCGCAGGCGTCGCAGCGGAGGCAAACAGCAGTGAAAGCCGGTGAGCTGATCCACGGCATGCATGCCGTGCGCTCGGCGCTGCGTTTCGACCCCACCGGCGTGGTCGAAGTCTGGGTGGAGCGGAACCGCAAGGATCAGCGCATGCGGCAGCTGCGCGACGAGCTCTCCCGTTCCGGTGCGCGCATCCAGGAGGTGCCGCGCCGTGAGCTCGACCGCCTCAGTGATGGTGCCTCGCACCAGGGCGTGGTGATCCGCTACCGTGGGCCGGAACCCCAGGGGCTGGATGCGCTCGAGGCGCGCCTGGAAGCCATGGACGAGGCGCCGTTTCTGTTGATTCTCGACCAGGTGCAGGACCCTCACAATCTGGGGGCCTGCATGCGCACCGCCGATGCGGCCGGGGTTCACGCAGTCATCGCTCCGCGTGATCGGGCGGTCGGTTTGACGGCGACCGTCCACAAGGTGGCCTCCGGGGCCACCGCGAACGTGCCCTTCTACCAGGTCACGAATCTGGCACGCACTCTGGATGCCCTCAAGAAGCGCGGCATCTGGCTGGTGGGGGCGGCGGAACAGGCGGAGAACCCGCCCTGGGCGCTGGACCTGAGCGGCCCGCTCGGCATCGTCATGGGCGCGGAGGAGGACGGGCTTCGCCGTCTCACCCGCGAAGCATGTGATTTCCTCACGCGGATTCCCATGGCGGGCAAGGTGTCCAGTCTGAACGTGTCGGTGGCCACGGGCGTGCTGCTCTTCGAGGCCGTGCGCCAGCGGTGACGGGCGGCCGACGGTGTCTGCCGGGCACTCAGCTTCCCAAGCGGGTGCGTGTCACGTTATAATCCCGCGCTTGTCCGGGAGGCCCTTGCCCGGACATTGAGGGCCATACCGGCCCGTCCCTGCCTTTCGGGGTCACGAAAGGCTTCTCCGGGGTTCGCCCCGAGTAACCACAGGGAGTTACCAATGAGGCATTACGAAGTCGTGTTCATGGTCCACCCGGACCAGAGCGAACAGGTTCCGGCCATGACGGAGCGCTACCGCGGCATTATCGAGAATAATGGCGGTACCATTCACCGTCTCGAGGACTGGGGCCGTCGTCAGCTCGCTTACCCCATTCGCAAGCTCATCAAGGCGCACTACGTTCTGTTCAACGTGGAGTGCGGCAAGGATGCGCTCGACGAACTGACCTCCACGTTTCGTTTCAACGATGCTGTCATCCGGCACTTCGTTCTCTCCCGCGACGAGGCGGTAACCGAAGCCTCGCCGATGATGAAGGAGAAAGACGAAACCAGGGATCGCGGCCGCCGCGAGGACCGCCCGCGTGACGAGCGCTCGGAAGCGCCTGCGGAAGAGGCCCCGGCCGAGGAAGCCAGCAGCGAAGCCGAGAGCTGAGTCCGAGGAGTCTGCGGATGGGCAGTGAGACCCAGCCGCCCTGGCCGGATAATCGTCTGGCCCTCACGGGGCAGCTGCTGGATGATCCCCAGACCCGCATGACGCCCGCAGGTGTCCCGGTCAGCCGCTTTACCCTGGAGCACGAATCGCACCAGCCGGAAGATGGCCACAACCGTCAGGTCCGGTTCCGGGTCGCGGTCCATGCCAGAGGGCGAACGCTGCAGGACGTGATCGGTACGTTGCAGGCGGGTAGCCCAGTCAGGGTGCTCGGACATCTCGGGCGCTCGGGTTACCGCCCCGAACAGCATCAGCTGGTGGTCTTCGCAAGGCGCATCCAGCTGCTAACGAACGAAACGCAAGGAGTCGAGTAATGGCACGTTTTTTCCGTCGCCGTAAGTACTGCCGCTTTACCGCCGAGGGCGTGAAGGAGATCGACTACAAGGATCTCGCCACGCTGCGGAACTACGTCACTGAAACGGGCAAGATCGTCCCGAGCCGGATTACCGGCACGAGCGCCCGGTACCAGCGGCAGCTGGCGCGCGCCATCAAGCGCGCACGCTACCTGTCCCTGCTGCCGTACACGGACCGTCATTAAAGGCCTGGTCGGGCATCGCGGGGCCGTCCGGTGAAGCCGGTGCTGGCGTTCATGATGCAGGGCCGCTGGCAGCCGATGCTGATCATGGCAGCGGCGACGCTGATGCCCTTGCTGGCCTGGCTGGGCGGCGCGGTCCTTGCCCTGGTGACCCTCCGGCGGGGCGCCGCGGAAGGTGGCCTGGTCATGGCGGGTGCCGCCTTGGCCATGGGCATCGCGTTTGCTGCCATGGGCGTCAACCCCATGGTGGCCGTGGCCGGTCTGCTGGAGTACTGGCTGCCGGTGTTCCTGCTTGCCGTGGTCCTCAGGGCGACGGTGTCGTTGCCGTTGACGGTGCTGGTGAGCGCGGCCCTGGGCAGTGCGGCGTTGGTGCTCTGGTACGTCGTGGTTCAGGATCCGGCCGCCTTCTGGGCCCGGTCCCTCGGCGGCATGTTCGAGGGCGAGGAGGGCGCGGATCTGATGCGTGCCCTCGGACCGGTAATGTCCGGTTTCTGGGTCCTCGGGCTGTGGTCCCTGTCGGTTGCGAGCCTGCTGCTGGCACGTTGGTGGCAGGCGGTGCTGTACAATCCCGGGGGATTCCGCGAGGAGTTCCACGGATTGCGGCTGGACTGGCGATTCGCGGCCGGTACGCTGGTGGTCATGCTGATGGCGACGTTCACCGGGCCGGGGCTGGTCTACGACCTGTCCCTGCTGCTGTCCGGTGTCTTCGCGGTGCAGGCGCTGGCGGTGGCGCACTGTGTGGCGCATGCACGGGGCTGGCACTGGATGATGCTGGTGCCCGTTTACGGATTGATGCCGTTTCTGTTCAAGCTGTACGCGCTGCTGGGTATCGCCGATACCTGGTTCGATCTGCGGCAACGCCTGATCAGGGATAACGGTGGGTGAGCCGGCGCGGCCGGTTCGGGCTTTGAAAATCATTGGGGTTGGAACGATGGAAGTCATTCTGCTGGAAAAGGTAGAGAACCTGGGTAACTTGGGCGACAAGGTCACTGTGCGGCCTGGCTACGGGCGTAATTTCCTGGTGCCGCACGGCAAGGCCAAGCCGGCAACGGCGGAGAACATCAAGATCTTCGAAGAGCGTCGTGCTGAACTTGAGAAGGCCGCTGCGGAGGCGCTCGCTGCCGCCGAAGCGCGTCGTGACAAGGTCGCAGAGGCAACGCTGACGATCACCGCCAAGACCGGAGACGAAGGCAAGCTGTTCGGTTCGGTCGGTCCGGCGGACATCGCGGATGCTGCGGAGCAGGCTGGGCTGGAGCTGGCCAAGCACGAAGTGCGCATGCCAGAAGGCCCGATCCGCGTGGTCGGCGAGTTCGACGTGCATGTGCACCTGTATACCGACGTCGACACCACTGTGCGCGTGGTCGTGGAAAGCGCCTGAGGGCGTGATCCCGTTCGGGACCCGCGGCACCAGGCCGCGGGTCCGGAATTGGAGTAGTGTCGGGTTCCGGCGGGCATGCCCATGTGCCCATCGGCCTGTTCCGGATGAGGGGTGGCGGGTTACTCCATGGCTGATTCGAATCCCGCTCAAGAGCTGGACATCTCCGCCCTGAAGGTGCCCCCGCACTCACTGGAGGCGGAGCAGGCCGTCCTCGGCGGCCTCATGGTCGACAACGAAGCCTGGGACAACGTCGCCGACCGCGTCAGCGAAGACGATTTCTACCGTCACGACCACCGCCTCATCTTCCGCGCCCTTGGTGCTCTCGCCGAGCAGCAGCGCCCCATGGATGTGGTCACCCTCGCCGAAGCGTTGCGCAACGCCGGCGAACTGGATGACGCCGGGGGCATGGGGTATCTCGGCAGTATCGCCGCGGAGACCCCCAGCGCAGCCAACATCTCCGCGTACGCGGACATCGTGCGCGAGCGCTCCATCCTCCGGCAGATGATCCGGGCCGGCACGGACGTGGTCAGCTCCGCCTTCAAGCCGGATGGCCGCGACAGCAAGGATCTGCTGGAAGAGGCGGAGCGTCTCATCTTCCAGATCGCGGAGACCAGCGGGCGCTTTCAGCAGGGCTTTGTGGGCGTGCGCGACATCCTGCCGACGGTGGTGGAGCGCATCGATACCCTGTACCACCAGGATGGCAGCGTCACGGGTGTGCCCACCGGGTTCACCGACTTCGATCACATGACGTCCGGGCTGCAGGGGGGCGATCTCGTCATCGTCGCTGCACGCCCGTCCATGGGGAAGACCACCTTCGCCATGAATATCGCCGAGCACGTCGCCCTGAAGGACAGCGCCCCCGTGGCGGTGTTCAGCATGGAGATGCCGGGCGACGCCTTGGCCATGCGCATGCTCTCGTCGCTTGGCCGGGTGGAGTTGCAGAAGATCCGCACCGGCAATCTCGACGACGACGACTGGCCGCGGCTCACGTCGACCATGAGTCTGCTCTCCGAGGCGAAGCTGTTCATCGACGACTCACCCGGGCTCTCGCCCCAGGAGATGCGGGCGCGGTCGCGGCGCCTGAAGCGCGAACACGGCCTGTCCATGATCATGGTGGACTACCTCCAGCTGATGCAGCTTCCCGGGTTCAAGGAGAACCGAACCGCGGAGATCTCCCAGATCTCCCGTGGACTGAAGGCCATGGCGAAGGAGCTGGACGTGCCGGTGATCGCGCTCTCCCAGCTCAATCGCTCCCTCGAGCAGCGCCCCAACAAGCGTCCGGTTATGTCCGATCTTCGCGAGTCCGGCGCGATCGAGCAGGATGCCGACGTTATCGTGTTCATCTACCGCGACGAGGTGTACAACGAGGACAGCCCCGACAAGGGCAGCGCCGAGATCATCATCGGCAAGCAGCGTAACGGCCCCATCGGCACCTGCAGGCTCACGTTTCTCGGTCAGTACACGCGTTTCGAGAACTACATCCACGACGTCTACGGCGGCGAGGGCTGGCAGTGAGCCGGAACACGCGGGCGGTCATCAGCGTTGCTGCGTTGCGCCACAACCTGGCCGTGGCCAGGGACGCGGCCGGCGGCGCGCGGGTGATGGCGGTGATCAAGGCCAACGGGTATGGTCACGGTCTGCTTCGGGTGGCGTACGCGCTGCGTCACGCCGACGCCTTCGCCGTGACGTCGCTGGAAGAGGCAATCCCGCTGCGCGAAGCCGGATTCGCCCATCCGATCCTGTTGCTCGAAGGGCCGTTCGAACCGAACGAGATCCAGCTCGTCAGTCGTTACCGGCTGGACATGGCCGTGCACTCGGACTGGCAGATTAGTGTGCTGCAGGGGGCGCGGCTGACGCGGCCGGTGAACGTCTGGCTCAAGGTGGATTCCGGCATGCATCGCCTGGGTCTGCCGCCCGACACTGTCCCTGATGCCTACGCGCGGCTGTCCGGGTTGTCCGGGGTATCACCGCACCTGCGGCTGATGACCCATCTGGCGGAGGCGGATGATCCGGAATCCGAGGTGACGCCGCAGCAGTGTCGGGTATTTGCCGACACGGTTGAAGGCCTGCGGGGAGAGCGATCCCTGGCCAACTCCGCCGGGCTGCTTGGCTGGCCTCAAACCCGGGGCGACTGGGTGCGCCCCGGTATCATGCTCTACGGTGCGTCGCCGTTCGGTGCCGGGTCGCCGCTGCATGCGCCGCTGCGGCCGGCCATGACGCTCACCACCCGTATCAACGCCATCTACCAGCACCGTGCGGGCGATGCCATCGGTTACGGCGGCACGTGGACCTGTCCGGAGGACATGCCGGTGGCCGTGGCGGCGATTGGTTACGGGGATGGTTACCCGCGCCATGCCCCCTCCGGCACACCGGTGCTCGTCAACGGCGAGCGGGCACAGCTGATCGGCCGGGTGTCCATGGACATGATCTGTCTGGACCTGCGCGGGTTGAGCGGACCCGTGGAGGTTGGGGATACCGTGACCCTCTGGGGGGAGGGGCTGCCGGCGGAAGAGGTTGCGGAACACGCCGGTACCATCGCCTATGAGCTGTTCTGCACGGTGACGCAGCGGGTGCATTTTCAGGAAGAACGGGACCCCCATGGCAAGGACGAAGACTGAGTACTGCTGCAGTGCCTGCGGCGCAACCAGCCCGAAATGGTCGGGACAGTGTCCCGATTGCGGTGCCTGGAACACTCTTGAGGAAATCGTGCGGGCGCCCGAGCGCCCCGGTCAGCCCGCCGGAGCTCGACAGTATGCCGGGGACGCCGGCGTCACCACCCTCGGCGATGTGGCGCTCTCGGAGGACGCACGGTTCTCCACCGGTCTCAAGGAGCTGGACCGGGTGCTTGGTGGTGGCCTGGTACACGGCGGCGCCGTACTCCTGGGGGGCGATCCGGGCATTGGCAAGTCCACGCTGCTGTTGCAGACCACGGCCCACCTGGCCGCCCGGGACAGCGTGCTCTACGTCACCGGTGAAGAGTCGCTGCGGCAGGTCGCACTGCGCGCCTCCCGCCTGGGCGTGGCCGCCGATACCCTCGAGGTGCTGGCCGAAACCTGCGTGGAGGCGATTCTCGAGCACGCCAGGCAGCGCCGCCCGCGCGTACTCGTGGTGGATTCCATCCAGACCGTCTTTACCGAAGCGCTACAGTCGGCTCCGGGCGCCGTCGCGCAGGTGCGCGAGAGTGCTGCGCGGCTTATCCGCTTTGCCAAGCAGACCGACACCAGCGTGTTCCTGGTAGGCCACGTGACCAAGGACGGGCAGCTTGCCGGCCCCCGGGTGCTGGAGCACATGGTGGATACCGTGCTCTATTTCGAGAGCGAGGGCGGAAGCCGGTTCCGGTTGCTGCGGGCGGTCAAGAACCGCTTCGGCGCTGCGAACGAGCTGGGTGTGTTCGCCATGGACGAAAGCGGCCTCAAGCAGGTCAAGAACCCGTCAGCCATCTTTCTCTCCCGCCACAGCGAGCCTGTTAGCGGCAGCGCCATCATGGTTACGCGGGAGGGCAGTCGTCCACTGCTGGTGGAGGTCCAGGCGCTGGTGGCCGAGAGTCCGTCGTCGACACCGCGCCGGGTGGCGGTGGGGCTCGACGGCAACCGGCTGGCCATGCTCCTGGCCGTGCTGCTGCGTCACGGCGGCGTCATGACCGGGGATCAGGACGTGTTTCTCAACGTGGTCGGCGGGGTGCGGGTGGCCGAGACGGCGAGTGATCTGCCGGTGTTGCTGGCAGCGCTGTCCAGCCTCCGTGACCGTCCGCTGGCGGCGGATTGCGTGGTCTTCGGGGAGGTAGGGCTGGCGGGGGAGATTCGCCCGGTGCCCAACGGCGAGGAGCGACTGGCCGAAGCGGCGAAACATGGCTTTCGACGGGCGGTGGTTCCCGCGAAGAATGCCCCGCGAGGCAGCCAGGCGATCGGCGGGCTGGAGGTGAGCCCGGTCGAACGCCTGGAGGAAGCCATGGACGCGGTCTTCAGCCGCTGATGGTGCCAGCGGGTCAGGGCGACGCGTGACCGTCATCGGCCATGTCGGCGAGCTCCCGGCGCAGCATGTCCGCGTCGCCGAGGTTGAGCTCGACCAGCCGGCGCAAATGGCCCATGCTCTCGATATCGATGTGCGTGCAGTGGAAGCCCACATGCTGCTCGCGGCGGTGGGCCGTTTCCAGCGTCATTTCGATGTGGACTTCGTCGGTCAGGGGAATGCTGAGCAGGCACCGCTCCGCATCCGAGACCGTGCCCGCATCCGGTAGCAGGACAAGGACCCCTTTCAGAGAGATGTCGACGATACGCACATCCAGTGCGTGCACGCCCGTCTGCAGACGCGCCGGGCTGTCGAACTGGATGCGGCTGAACTGCCGTCTTTCAGTGGAAGGTGCCATTCTGGGTCTCTCGCCGGTCAATCTCACAGCTACCTTAGCACCGCTTGACCGTGGCGGCGACGTTCTTGCTCAGATTGGATCCCGCGCCTCCGCGGCTTCCAGCGTGTTCGCGAGCAGGGTGGCAACCGTCATGGGGCCCACGCCGCCGGGCACGGGCGTAATCCAGCCAGCCCTCTGACTCGCGCTGTCGAACTCCACGTCGCCGGTCAGCTTGCCGGAGTCGAGACGGTTGATGCCCACGTCCACGACGACAGCACCCTCCTGGATCCAGTCGCCCGCGACGAATCCCGGGCGACCGACAGCGGCGACCAGGACGTCCGCGTTGCGGATCTTGGTCTCCAGATCGCGGGTGCGGCTGTGGCAGATGGTGACCGTGCAACGTGCGTTGAGGAGTTCCAGGGCCATGGGGCGGCCGACGATGGTGGACTGGCCAACGATGACCGCATCCTTGCCGGGCAGGGATACACCGGCATCCTCCAGCAGCGTCATCACCCCGCGGGGCGTGCAGGAACGCAGCCCGGGCAGCTTCAGTGCAAGCCGTCCCATGTTTACCGGGTGGAACCCATCCACGTCCTTGGCCGGGTCGATGCGGTCGATGACGCGCTGGGCGTCGATCTGGGGCGGCAGCGGGAGCTGCACCAGAATGCCATCGATGGCCGGGTCTGCGTTGAGGGAGTCGATCAGCTCGAGGAGCGATTCCTCGGCAGTCGTGGCAGAGAGGTCGTAGGCGTACGATGTGATGCCGACTTCCTCACACTGCGCGCGTTTCTTGCTGACGTAGACCTGCGACGCGGGGTTCTCCCCGACCAGAATGACCGCCAGCCCCGGTTCGCGGCCTCCGGCTCCGGTGCGCCGGGCGACGCCAGCGACAACGGACTGACGCAATCTCAGGGCAGCGGCCTTACCGTCGAGGATTTTTGCGGTCATTGGGCTGGCGGTGCTCCGTGTGGGTCGAGGCGGTCGGGATGGTCGGGGATTCTCGCACGCGCCACTTGAGACCGACAAGCGTACAATTGACGCACTGAGGCCGGCTGCGTATCATTCTTCGCTCCGCAGCCGGTGATGTCGTTCGAGGCTGAATGGAGCGACTCTTCGGGGTGTGGCGCAGCCTGGTAGCGCGCCTGCTTTGGGAGCAGGAAGTCGGGGGTTCGAATCCCTCCACCCCGACCATGACTCTCGCGCCAGGTCATGACAGGATGAAAACCGAGCGCCCGTAGCTCAACCGGATAGAGCATCGGCCTTCTAAGCCGAGGGTTGCAGGTTCAAGTCCTGCCGGGCGCGCCAGTCCGGTCGGCGTTGCGGACAAGTCGGTAACAATGGTGGGCGTAGCTCAGTTGGTAGAGCCCTGGATTGTGATTCCAGTCGTCGTGGGTTCGAGTCCCATCGTCCACCCCATTCAATCAAGTCGGGCCGTTAGCTCAACTGGTAGAGCAACTGACTCTTAATCAGCAGGTTGAAGGTTCGAGTCCTTCACGGCCCACCAGGATTTCATCCCGAGCCAGGCGTTCGCCTGGCTTTTCTTTGGTTCATCGCGCCAAGCTATTGTTGTAAAGTTGCCACCGCGAGGGTGTGTTGCCAAGTAGCGACATGCATGCGTGATCCGCTCATCCGTTACACTGCCGTTTGTTGCCCAGTCCTCTTGCGTGGGCCGGTTGGTCTGAATCGTGCGGCCAGCGGTGGCGTGAGGGATGTCGCGCCTCAATAGCGAAAAGAACCACGCAGGGTGCACCGCCAATGATCCCGACCTTCCCCTCCCGTCCAGAGTGTTGTGTCAAGGCAACGCTTGTTCCGCTGTGTCTGATTGCCGTTTTCGCCATCAGCGCATGCTCGGTCGAGTCCGAAGAGGAGGTGGATGCGGATGCCGCACCGCCCGAGGTGCCGGTTCGTGAGGTGATCCGTGAACCCATTTCGGTTGAGAGGACGTATACCGGCCGCACTTTTGGCGCCCGGCAGGTCAATATCCGTGCGCGCGTCGATGGGCTGCTGGATCGTCGCGGCTACGCCGAAGGGTCCATTGTCGAGGAAGGCGCGGAGCTGTTCCGGATCGACGCCTCCCCCTACGAGGTGATCGTCCAGAGTGCGGAAGCGGAGCTGGAGCGCGCCGAGGCGGAGCAGCGTCAGGCGGAACGCGAGTGGCAGCGCGTGTCCGACCTCTATGACGATGACGCCGCCAGTGCCCGGGAGCGCGATGAAGCGCAGTCCGAGCTGGAACTGGCCGGTGCGGGGGTGGCGCTTGCGGAGGCGCAGCTCGCCGAAGCGCAGATCGACTTGGATTTCACCGTGGTCGAGGCGCCGTTGCGGGGTGTTGCCGGCATGGAGGAGTCGCCGGAGGGCAGCCTGATCGACGCCGGTGATCTGCTGACCACGGTGACCCAGCTCGATCCAATCCACGTGCGCTTTGCCATCCCGGAAGGGCACATGAGTGCTTATGGGTCCCAGATCCGCAGCGGCACCGGGATTACCGTGACGCTGCGCAGCCGGGACGGTAGCGAATATGGCGAACTCGGCCGCATCGACTACACCGAAGCGTCAGTCGATCCGGAAACCGGCACTGTCGATGCGCGCGCTGTGTTTCCGAACCCCAGCGAGGAACTGATGCCGGGTCAGTTCGTGAGGCTGGCCGTCTCGGGTCTGCACGCCGGTTGGGGGTTCCGTATTCCCCATGCCGGCTTGGTGGATGATCGGGAAGGTCCCGCGCTCTATCTGCTGGATGATGACGACCGGCTGGAGAAGAGGTATGTCAGTGTCGGGCTTGATCTCGGCGACGATTTCCTGGTGACCGAAGCGCTCGAAGACGGTGACCGCGTGGTGGTTGGCGGCGTCGCCGATCTTGATGAAGGCGACAGGGTGGACCCGCAGCCGTCACCGCGGGATGAGGAAGACGACCCCCGTGACGTGCTCGGTGTTCTGCCGCCGGCCGACGAGGAACTCTCCGAAGAGGATCTGGAGGAAGACGACGAGGACGACGAGGACGACGAGGACGACGAGGACGACGAGGACGACGAGGACGACGAGGACGACGAGGACGACACGGACGACACGGACGACACGGACGACACGGACGACACGGACGACACGGACGACACGGACGACACGGACGACACGGACGACACGGACGACACGGACGACACGGACGACACGGACGACACGGACGCCGACGCCGACGCCGACGCCGACGCCGACGAGAGCGATGTCGCGGCCGATGCGCGTGAAGCGGCCGAGGAGGCGGCGGAAGCGATCGAGGGTGACGGTAACGGCGATGGGAGCGACTGATGCTTCGCTTCTTCATTGACCGCCCCGTTTTCGCCACGGTCATCTCCATTCTTATCGTGCTCGCCGGCCTTGCCGCCGGCCGGATGCTGCCGGTGGATCAGTACCCGGACATCCTGCCGCCGAAGGTGATGGTGTCGGCCAGTTACCCCGGTGCCAGCGCCGAGGCGGTTGCCGAGACCGTGGCTGCGCCGCTCGAGGCCACGGTGGACGGCGTCGACAACATGGCCTACATGCGCTCGAGCTCCACCGATGACGGGCAGATGGAGCTCATCATCACCTTTGAAGTCGGCACCGACCCCGACATCGCGGCCATCAACGTCAGTAACGAGGTGGAGGGCGCCATGGGGCGCCTTCCGGATACGGTCGTCAGCAGTGGAATCTCGGTAGAGAAGCGCGCCCCGTCCATGCTGCAGATGATCACCTTCACCTCGTCGGACGGCAGCCTCGACCCCCGTTACATCAGTGATTACGTCTGGCGTAACGTCTATGCGGAGCTGCGCCGTGCCCCCGGTGTCGGTGACCAGGACTTCTTCGGCGCCCAGATCTACTCCATGCGCATCTGGCTGCATCCGGATCGCATGGCCGAGTTCGACATCACGCCCAGCGATGTCCGGAACGCCGTTCAGGAGCAGAATGAGCAGTACGCGGCCGGCGAGTTCGGCGCGGAGCCACAGGACAGGCGACTGGACTTCACCTATACCGTCACCACACCGGAGCGTTTCTCCGAGGTGGACGAATTCGAACAGATCATTCTCCGCAGCCGCTCCGACGGGTCTGCGCTGCGTCTGAACGATGTGGCGCGGGTGGAGCTGGGTGCGCACCAGTACGCCTTCAGCGCGACCCACAACGGTCAGGAGACGGTGCCCGTCGGCATTTACCTGGAGCCCGGTGCCAATGCTCTGGAGACCGCGGCCGGGGTTCGCCAGATCCTCGATGACCTGGAGCCGCGGTTCCCGGACAGCCTCGAGTACGCCATCCCCTTCGATACCACGACCTTTGTCGATGCATCGATCCAGCGGGTGCTGCTCACCCTTGTACAGGCGCTTGTGCTCGTGGTCGCCGTGGTCTACCTGTTCCTGCAGACCCTGCGGGCGACAGCCATACCGATCGTGGCGGTACCCGTGTCGCTCGTGGGCACGCTGGCCGGCATGTACCTGTTCGGTTTTTCCGCGAACATGCTGACGTTGTTCGGCCTGATACTAGCCATTGGCATTGTGGTGGATAACGCCATCATTGTGTTGGAGAACGCCGAGCGCATCATGCGCGAGGAGGGGCTGGAGCCACGGGAAGCCGCCCGCAAGACCATGGACGAGGTGGCCGCCCCCATTATCGCCATGACCCTGGTAACCGTGGCGGTCTTCGTTCCGGTGGCGTTCATCGGCGGTTTCAGCGGCCAGATGTACCAGCAGTTCGCCATTACCATCGCCGTGTCCGTGTTCATTTCCGGCATCGTGGCGTTGACGCTGAGCCCCGCCATGTGCGCGCGACTGCTTTCCAGCGAACCGCGCCAGCCGGCCCGGCCCTTCCGCTGGTTCAATGGCGCTTTCAACCAGCTCACCAGGGCTTACGTCGGCGGTGTACGCTACCTGCTGCGCCACCCAGGCGTAGGCATGGGGCTATTCGCTCTGTTGCTGGCAGCAATCGTCGTCATGTTCCGGATTGTTCCGGGCGGGCTGGTGCCGGACGAGGACCAGGGGTATGTCTTCGCGGCGGCGGAACTGCCAGCGGCGTCGGCACTGAACCGCACCCAGGACGTGATGGACCGGCTCGGGTCCGAGGCTCTGGATGACGACGACGTTGCGGATGTGGTCAGCTTCTCCGGCATGGATCTGCTGTCGGATGGTCTCAAGACATACACCGGGGCCGCCTACGTGACGCTGAACAACTGGTCCGAGCGTCGCGAGGCGGCTCGGAGCAGCGATGCGGTGATCGGGCGACTGGAACAGGCCGGCGAGGGTATTCCGGAGGCCCGGATCCAGGCCTTCAACCCGCCGCCCATCACCGGTATTTCCACCACCGGCGGGTTCGAGGCCTACCTGCAGAGCCGCATAGGTGATGATATGGTCACCATGGAGCAGCGGGCGCGGGAACTGATCGATGCCGCCGAGGCGCGGCCGGAGCTCGCCAGGCTTCGTACCGCCCTGAATAACGACGTGCCGCGGTACGAGGCGGACGTGGACCGTGACCGCGCATTCGCCGCCGGGGTTGCTCTGAGTGACGTCTTCGAAGCCATGCAGAGCACGTTTGGCGCGGTCTACGTCAATGACTTCAACCTCTTCGGCCGGGTCATGCGCGTGCACATGCAGGCGGAATCTGAATTCCGGGAGCGGCCGGACGACCTGGACAAGGTCTTCGTGCGCTCGGACGAGGGCCGGCTCGTGCCCCTGTCCACGCTGATCACCGTGCAGCGGACTCAGGGGCCCGATGAAGTAGAGCGGTTCAATGTGTTCCCGTCCGCGCGCATCATGGGCGAGCCGGCACCCGGCTACAGCTCCGGCGATGCGATTCACGCCCTCGACCAGGTGGTGGAGGAGACGCTCTCCGACGACTACCTTCTTGGCTGGACCGGCGCCGAATACCAGGAGCAGCAGGCCTCCGGCGCAGCGGTGGCGGCGTTCGTGCTCGGGGTGATCTTCGTGGTACTGATCCTGGCTGCCCAGTACGAGCGCTGGAGCCTGCCGCTGGCTGTTCTGATGGCGGTGCCCTTTGCCGTGTTCGGTGCGCTGGTGGCCATCTGGGCGACCGGACTTGAGAATGGCATCTATTTCCAGGTGGGCCTGCTGGTGTTGATCTCCCTGGCGGCGAAGAATGCCATCCTTATCGTGGAATTTGCCGTGCTCAAGCGAAACGAGGGGCTGGAGCTGGTCGATGCCGCGCTGGAGGCGGCGCGGCTGCGTTTCCGGCCCATCATGATGACCGCCATGTCGTTCATTCTCGGGGTGGTGCCGCTGGCGTTCGCGTCCGGAGCCGGGGCCAACAGTCAGCAGGCCATCGGCACCGGCATCATTGGTGGCATGCTGAGCGCCACCTTCCTGGCGCTGCTGTTCGTGCCAATGTTCTATTACCTGATCTCGCTGGGCACCGAGTGGATGCAGGCCCGTCTGTCCCGTCGTCGCGCTGAGGGCGAGCAGAATGCGTAAGGCCTGGTTGGTAACCGCGTCCGTATTGGCGGTGTCAGCGTGCACCGTGGGCCCCGACTACGAGCGTCCCGATCTCGCGCTGCCGGAGGAGTGGCCGGACGAGATCGCCGCGCAGATGGATGTGGGCTACGACGACGTGGAGTTCTGGTGGGAGCGCTACGATGACCCGGTGCTTGAAGGCCTGGTCGAGGAGGCGCTGGAGAACAACCTGGACGTGGAGACCGCTGCGGCGCGGGTCCAGCAGGCCCGGGCTGTCCTCGGCTTCCGGGACGCGGAGCGTTACCCTCGGCTGGACGGCGTCATCGAGGCCGAACGCGAGAACCCCGGCCTCACCGGCGGGGACACCGAGTCGGAGTTCCTCGTCGGGGCCGCCCTGAGCTACGAACTGGATCTCTGGGGGCGGCTGTCGCGCAGCCGGGAATCGGCACGAGCCGAACTACTGAGTACCGCCTATACTCGCGATGCCGTGAAGCTGGCGGTCATCAGTGACGTGGTAACCACCTATTTCGATTATCGCGCTGTGCGGGCGCAGATCGACACCACCGAGGACACCATCGGCTCGCTGATCGAAGCGCTGAATCTGGAGCGTTCACGCCTGGACAGCGGCGCCTCCACGGAGCTGGCCGTCCGACAGGCGGAGGCGGAGCTCGAAACCAGTCGCGCCGGCCTCCCGGGGCTGCGCTCCGAAGCGCAGCAGCGCCGCCGCGCCCTGGCCGTGCTCGTTGGCGATGCCGAGGCGGTGCTGAGCGGGCTCGAGGGCCTGGGCGATCACGGCCTCGATGAGCTTCCGGAGACGGGGCACGAGCTGCCCGAGTCAATCCCCTCGGACCTCCTGGTGCGGCGGCCCGACGTCAGGGCGGCGGAAGCCTTTCTGGTTGCTGCCAATGCCGATATCGGCGCCGCCCGGGCCGCCTGGCTACCCAGTGTCGACCTGGTGGGTCTGTATGGCAGTGGCGCCACATCCGTGGGTGATCTGTTCACCGGGCCGGCGACGCTGTGGGAGGTGATCGGCACCGCGACCATCCCGATCCTCGATTTCGGCAGACGCCAGGCGGAGGTCGAGCAGGCTGAAGCAGCGCGTGAACTTGCCGAATTGCAGTACCGGGGCACCATTCAGGATGCCCTGGTGGAAGTGGGGGACGCCTGGACGGTGCTCACCGCCGCTGATGAGCGCGTTCAGGCACGCGAACGCGAGATCACCGCGCGTGTGGAAGTCGCGCGGCTGGCCGAGCGGCGTTATCTGGGGGGTTACATCCCTTATCTGGAAGTGCTCGACGCCCGGCGTGCGCTGTTCGATGCCCGCCTGACCATGTCGGAAGCGATTCGTGACCGGCTAGCGGCCACGGCGACCCTGTACCGTGCCCTCGGGGGCGGGTGGCAGCCCGGGCAGGGAGTGCAGGCCGACGCGGGAGACTAATCCCTGGCCGCAAGTGATGTGGAAGTCTCTGTCCATCATGGGCACAATACGCACCAACGCGGCAGTGGCGGAACTGGTAGACGCGGTAGGTTTAGGTCCTGCTGGGCATTGCCTGTGGGGGTTCGAGTCCCTCCTGCCGCACCAGAACGTCACACCGTGACCAGTGACCCGAGCCGTGACGCCGCGGCCCTGGAGGGGCTTGTGGCCCGGGCGCAACCGGTTGCTCTCACTGGCTCGGGACTCGATCCATCGCTGCACGCGGCGTTGCCGCGCGGCCGATGGGTCCTAATTTGTTCAGATTTTGGCCTTGTGGAACTGAGGTGGCATCAATGCAGGTAACAGTGGAAACGGCCGAGGGCCTGGAGCGCAAGATCAGGGTCCAGGTGCCGGCGGAGCGCGTTGACGGGGAAGTCCAGAAACGCCTGAAAGACATGGCCGGCCGCGTGCGGCTTGATGGTTTCCGGCCTGGCAAGGTGCCCATGAAAGTGGTGCAGCAGCGCTTCGGCGGCCAGGTGCGCCAGGAAGTGCTGAGTGAAGTGGTGCAGCAGACCTACGGTGAAGCGCTGCAGCAGGAAGAACTCCAGCCTGCCGGGTCGCCCAATGTGGACCTCAAGCAGGGCGCCGAGTCCGGCGACCTGGAGTACGAGGCGAGCTTCGAGATCATGCCCGAGTTCGAGGTTCAGGGTGTGGGCGACATGAAGCTGGAGCGCCCGGTCGCGGAAGTGACCGACGAGGAGGTGGACAAGGTCCTTGAAGACCTCCGCAAGCAGCGCGCCACTTACAACGAGGCCGACAAGGCCGCCGAGGACGGGGACCAGGTGGTCATCGACTTCCACGGTACCGTGGACGGCGAGGATTTCGAGGGCAATCAGGGCGAAGACACACCGGTGACCCTGGGCGCCAACCAGATGCCTCCCGAGTTCGAGGAAGCGCTTGTGGGCCTGCGCGCCGGCGACCAGAAGAAGATCGAGTACACCTTCCCGGAGAACTTCCCCACCGAGGGGATTGCCGGCAAGACGGCCGTCTTCGATACTACCGTGAAAAGTGTCAAGGCGCCCGAATACCCCGAGCTGGACGACTCCTTGGCGGAGACCGTCGGCCTTCAGGAAGGTGGACTCCAGGGGCTGCGCGACCTCATCCGCAGCAACCTCGAGCGTGAAGTGGAGCGCGCCCAGAAGGCGAAGCTCAAGGAGCAGGTAACCGACGCCCTGGCCAGGGCCAACGAGATCGAGCTGCCCAAGGCCCTGGTGGATGGTGAGATCGAGTCGATGCAGCAGCAGATGCGCCAGCGCATGCAGTCGCAGACCGGGCAGGCGGCGGACGACCTCGAGCTGCCGGCAGACCTGTTCGAGGAGCAGGCACGCCGCCGGGTGACGCTGGGTCTGGTCATGAACAAGCTGATCGCCGACAACAGCATCCAGGTCGATCAGGATCGCGTTCGGGAGGAACTCCAGAACATGGTGGCCGGTCACCAGAATCCACAGGAGATGCTCCAGCAGTACGTGCAGAATCGCGAAATGATGCAGGGTCTGGAAGTGAACATCCTGGAGGATCAGGTCGTCGAATGGGTGGCCGAGCAGGCCCAGGTGGAAGACAAGCCCATTGACCTCGAGTCGCTGCTCAATCCCCAGCAGGCGCAGCAGGCCGAAGCGGCCGACGACGGCGAAGCGTCCACCGAAGAGACCAGCAAAGAGGGCTGATCATGGCCACGAACGAAACCTCGATGAGTGCGTCCGAAATCCAGGCCAACCTGGTGCCCATGGTCGTTGAGCAGACGTCCCGGGGCGAGCGTGCCTACGACATCTTCTCGCGGCTGCTGAAGGAGCGCGTCGTCTTCCTGATCGGGCCGGTCGAGGATCACATGGCCAACCTGATCGTGGCGCAGCTGCTGTTTCTCGAGTCGGAGAACCCGGACAAGGACATCCACCTCTACATCAACTCGCCGGGCGGGTCGGTGACCGCGGGGCTGTCCATCTACGACACCATGCAGTTCATCAAGCCCGATGTGTCCACCATGTGTGTCGGTCAGGCGGCCAGCATGGGCGCGCTGCTGCTCGCCGGGGGTGCCCACGGCAAACGCTATTCGCTGCCGAACTCCCGCGTCATGATCCATCAGCCGCTGGGCGGCTATCAGGGGCAGGCGACCGATATCGATATCCACGCCCGGGAGATCCTGAGCATCCGTGACCGGCTGAACCGGATTCTTGCCCACCACACCGGTCAGGACCTGGAGACCGTGCAGAACGACACCGAGCGAGACAACTTCATGTCGCCAGAAGGGGCTCGGGAGTACGGTCTGGTGGATCAGGTCCTGCAGGACCGCTCCAAGGTCGCCGAATCCTAGCTCCCATTGCCGGGTGCCATGCTAGTGTGGCATCCGGTTATCCCTTCCGGACTGTGACGTTGGGCGCCATCCGCGGCGTCCGCTCTTGCGTGACCCCTCAAAAGCAGGCAAGGTTTGAAGTGATGGCATCCGCCAGCGCGGTGTGGCGCAAGCCATGCAAGTCCTGGAACTAACCGAGGATCGGTCATGAGCGACAGAGACAAGACGCGTGGTGACGACGGCGGTAAGCTGCTGTACTGCTCTTTCTGCGGCAAGAGCCAGCATGAAGTACGCAAGCTGATCGCCGGTCCGTCCGTGTTCGTCTGTGATGAGTGTGTCGAGCTCTGCAATGACATCATCCGTGAGGAGATGCAGGAGAAGAGTGCGTCCGGCGACTCGCAACTTCCGAAACCCCACGAAATCGCCCACGTACTGGACGAGTATGTCATTGGCCAGGGCCTGGCCAAGCGGACGCTCTCGGTCGCTGTCTACAACCACTACAAGCGGCTTGAAGCAGTTCAGGGCAAGAAGGATGACGTCGAGCTCACCAAGAGCAACATCCTGCTGATCGGGCCCACGGGCTCGGGCAAGACGCTGCTGGCGGAGACGCTGGCGAGGCTGCTGGACGTCCCGTTCACCATCGCCGACGCGACCACGCTGACTGAGGCGGGGTACGTTGGTGAAGATGTCGAGAACATCATCCAGAAGCTGCTGCAGAAGTGCGATTACGACGTGGAGAAGGCCCAGACGGGCATCGTCTACATCGACGAGATCGACAAGATCTCGCGCAAGGCGGACAACCCGTCCATCACCCGAGACGTCTCAGGTGAGGGGGTGCAGCAGGCGCTGCTGAAGCTGATCGAAGGGACGACGGCGTCGGTGCCGCCCCAGGGCGGACGCAAGCACCCGCAGCAGGAGTTCCTGCAGGTGCACACCGGCGGTATCCTGTTCATCGTCGGCGGTGCGTTTGCCGGGCTGGACAAGCTCATCCGCGACCGCTCCGAGAGTGGTGGCATTGGCTTCTCTGCGGAGATCAAGGCCGAGAGCGAGCGCAAGAGCATGGGCGAGACCCTGCACGACGTGGAGCCCCAGGATCTGATCAAGTACGGACTGATCCCGGAGTTCGTCGGCCGTCTGCCCGTGATCGCCACGCTGGACGAGCTGGATGAGGATGCGTTGATCGAGATCCTCAGTCAGCCGAAGAATGCGGTCACCAAGCAGTACCAGAAGCTCTTCGAGATGGAAGGGGTCGAGCTGGAGTTCAGGGAAGAAGCGCTGCGTGCAGTGGCGCAGAAAGCCATGGAGCGCGGGACCGGCGCTCGCGGGCTGCGCACCATCATCGAGAACGTCCTGCTCGATACCATGTACGACATCCCGTCCATGGAAGGCGTCAGCAAGGTGGTCGTGGATGACGCGGTGATCCGCGGCGAAACCAAACCTTACCTGATCTACGAGTCCCCGGAGCATTCCCGGGCGGCGTCCGACTAGCGTGATGCGGGGCGGCGGGGTTCGCCGCCCCGGCGCTCCTGCCTTTTCCCTGATTCACCGACGGGCTCACGAAGCCGATTGGCGTGGGTCATGGTGTCGTTGTCCCGATTGCCTGCAGTGATCCATTGAAACCGGCATGACATGACCACATATTGAGAGTCAGGCAAGTTCAATGGCTCGGGCGTATCCGCCCTGCCTTCAAACCAGTTCAAGCGAGGTTGACCCTACATGACCCGCAATGACGACAGCTCTGAAATCGTCAAGGAAACCCTGAACGCCGCGCCGGTGCTGCCGCTGCGCGACGTTGTCGTCTATCCCCATATGGTGATTCCCCTGTTCGTGGGCAGGGAAAAGTCCATCAAGGCGCTGGAGTCCGCCATGGAAGCGGACAAGCAGATCCTGCTGGTGGCACAGAAGAGTGCGGAAGTGGATGACCCGGCGGTGTCCGATCTCTACGAGCAGGGTACTGTCGCCACCATCCTGCAGATGCTCAAACTCCCGGACGGCACGGTCAAGGTGCTGGTCGAAGGCCTGCATCGGGCGCGTGTGATCAGCGTCCATGCTGACGATGACTTCTTCACGGCGCACGCCGTGATCCCGGAGCAGACGGACTACTCGGAAGATCGCGAGGTTGACGTTCTGGCCCGTTCGATCATGAGCCAGTTCGATCAGTACGTGAAGCTGAACAAGAAGGTGCCGCCGGAGATTCTGTCCTCTTTGCAGGGCATCGACGATCCCGGTCGGCTCGCCGATACCATCGCTGCGCATATGGCGCTGAAGATCGAGGGCAAGCAGCAGATCCTGGAGATCGAGGACGTGCGGGAGCGGCTGGAGCACCTGCTCGGACTGATCGAGGGCGAGATCGATGTGCTGCAGATCGAGAAGCGCATCCGTGGTCGCGTGAAGCAGCAGATGGAGAAGAGCCAGCGCGAGTACTACCTCAACGAACAGGCCAAGGCCATCCAGAAGGAACTGGGCGAACTGGAAGACGCGCCCAACGATACCGACGAGCTCGAGCAGAAGATCGAGAACTCCGGCATGCCCGACGAGGTCATGACCAAGGCCAAGGCCGAGCTCAATAAGCTGCGGATGATGCAGCCCATGTCTGCGGAAGCCACGGTGGTGCGCAACTACGTCGAGTGGCTGGTGTCTGTGCCGTGGAAGAAGCGCAGCCGGGTTAAACACGACCTGGACAAGGCGCAAAGCGTGCTGGACAACGACCATTACGGTCTGGAGAAGGTCAAGGAGCGCATCCTCGAGTATCTGGCCGTGCAGAAGCGCGTGAAGAAGCTCAAGGGCCCGATTCTGTGCCTCGTGGGCCCGCCCGGCGTGGGCAAGACCTCCCTGGGCCAGTCAATTGCCCGGGCCACGAACCGCAAGTTCGTGCGCATGTCCCTGGGCGGTGTGCGTGACGAAGCGGAGATCCGTGGCCATCGCCGGACCTATATCGGCTCGCTACCGGGCAAGATCGTCCAAAACCTCTCCAAGGCGGGGACGCGCAATCCGCTGTTTCTGCTGGACGAGGTGGACAAGATGGCCATGGATTTCCGTGGCGATCCGGCCTCGGCCCTGCTCGAGGTGCTTGATCCGGAGCAGAATGCGACCTTCCAGGACCATTATCTGGAAGTGGATGTGGACCTCTCGGAGGTGCTCTTCATCTGCACGGCCAACACCATGAACATCCCGGCGCCGTTGCTGGATCGCATGGAGGTCATCCGCCTTGCCGGTTACACTGAGCACGAGAAGGTCAATATCGTCCAGCGGTACCTGTTGCCGAAGCAGATGAAGGCGAACGGGCTCAAGGAGGGCGAGCTGGAGGTTAGCGAGAACGCGCTGAAGGATATCGTTCGGCATTACACCCGTGAAGCCGGCGTGCGCAGCCTGGAGCGTGAAGTCGCCAAGATCTGCCGCAAGGTGGTGAAGGAGCTGGTGCAGGCCCCGCGCGAGAAGAAGCTGGTGGTCAATACCCAGAACCTCGACAAGTATCTCGGCGTTCGGCGCTACCGTTACGGTGTCGCGGAGGAGAAGGACCAGATCGGTCATGTCACCGGGCTTGCCTGGACCGAAGTCGGCGGCGAGCTGCTCAATATCGAGTCCGCAATCGTCCCTGGCAAGGGCAAGATGACGCACACCGGCCAGCTGGGCGAGGTGATGAAGGAGTCCATTCAGGCCGCCATGACAGTGGTTCGCAGCCGCGCCCGGATGCTGGGCATCCAGCCGGACTTCCACCAGAACAGCGACGTTCACATCCATGTTCCGGAAGGCGCGATTCCCAAGGATGGTCCGAGTGCCGGTATCGGCATGTGCACCGCGCTGGTCTCCGCGCTCACCGGCATCCCGGTGAAGTCGTCGGTGGCCATGACCGGGGAGATCACCCTGCGGGGCGAGGTACTGCCCATCGGCGGCCTCAAGGAGAAGCTTCTGGCGGCGCACCGTGGCGGAATCACCACCGTGGTCATCCCGGAGGAGAACCGCAAGGACCTCCAGGAGATTCCCAAGGGCGTCATCGGTAAGCTGGACGTGCGTCCGGTGCGCTGGATTGATGAAGTGCTTGAACTGGCTCTGGTTCAGACCCCCCAGCCGCTGCCCGAGGACGAGGCTGGCACCGATGAAGAGCAGGCGCCGAAGAAGCGGTCACGCAGCAAAAAGAAGGAAGGCGGTGTCCGGGCGCATTGACACCGCGTTGGCCCGATTGCTATAAACGACGCGGCTGGTGGTGATGGGCACCAATGCACCACCAGCTTTTTTGTTGGGCCGGATATTGGCCCGGGGGCTGGACAGAGGCAGGCTCAGATGCGATAAAGTGGCCCTGCAGCTGGCGCCGCTGGCGCCTTTGCGAGAAGCAGGCCGCATCTTCCCGAGGAACCGCATAGCTTGTAGAGTTGGCTGCGGTTAAGAAATGGAAGTGACGTTGTCCAGGTAGAACAACACTAAGGGGAATACAGGATGAACAAATCGGAACTGATCGAAGCCGTTGCCCAGAATGCTGACCTGTCCAAGGCCTCTGCCGCCAAGGCAGTGGACGCCATGGTCGACGCTGTGACCAGCGCCCTGAAGGAGAACGATTCCGTGAGCCTGGTCGGCTTCGGCACCTTCTCCGTGCGTGAGCGCGCGGCACGGTCTGGCCGCAACCCGCGGACCGGTGCCACCATCAACATCCCTGCGACCAAAGTGCCGAGCTTCAAGGCTGGCAAAGCGCTGAAGGATGCTGTAAACTAGCGCCTTCTTCGATTGGGGTGGTTAGCTCAGCTGGTAGAGCGTCGCCCTTACAAGGCGAATGTCGGGGGTTCGATCCCCTCACCACCCACCAAGTGGTGTATCAAAATCCGGAGCGGTAGTTCAGTTGGTTAGAATGCCGGCCTGTCACGCCGGAGGTCGCGGGTTCGAGTCCCGTCCGCTCCGCCATATTTGTTATCGAAAGGCGCCTTAGGGCGCCTTTCGTGTTACAGGGCATGGATTTTCTCGCAGTGCCCGATTGCGTCCGGTGCAGACGTTCCGGAACCATTACATGGCCCTGACGGTCAGTGCCCTTGGCCTGATACGATAAGTGGCATCAGTGGCGGCCGACCACGCGGGGTTGGCTGCATCAATAGGGACAGGGTGGAGCATGCTGCAATCCATCAGAGATCGGGCGACCGGCTGGATCGCCTGGGTGGTCATTATCCTCATCGGTTCCGCGTTCGCGCTGTTTGGCCTGTCCAACTACATGGAACCGGGCGGAACGCCGCGCGCCGTGGCGACGGTGAATGGGTCCGAGATCAGCCGCAACGTGGTGGGCCAGGCCTACCGGGATCAGCGACAGCAGATCGAGCGGGCCTATGGCGATGATCTGGAAATCACCGAGGAGATCGATCGCGAGATCCGGCGGGATGCGCTGGAGCGGCTGATCAACCAGCGTCTGGTTGCCGATTACATCGGCGATCGCAACATGACCCTCTCGGATCAGGATCTCGCCGCCATCATTCGGTCGCAGGAAATGTTCCATGAAGGCGGCCGGTTCTCGCAGGAGCGCTACCAGGCGGTGTTGCGGGCCAACCAGATGAGTTCCGCGCAGTACGAACAGCAGATCCGCCGGGATGCGCTGGCGCAGCAGTTGCGCGCCGCATTCAGTGAGAGCGGGCTGGTCACGGAACGGGAAGTGGATGATCTTCTGCGCCTGCAGATGCAGGAGCGGGATATCGCCTGGTTACGGCTGGATGCTGCCGCGTGGCATGACGACGTGGAGGTTTCCGAAGACGCCATCCAGGCCTATTACGATGAGCACCGCGATACCTTCGTGACGGAGGAGCGGGTGCGGCTTGCCTATGTGGAGCTGCGCCGCGAGGATCTCATCGACGACGTCGACGTCAGCGACGATGAGATCGAGACCCGCTACGAGCAGGTTCGTGGGGACCGGTACACCGAGGATCGCCTCGTTGAGGCACGGCATATCCTCATCCGTGTGGATGAGGATGCGGATGACGAGACCGTGACAGAGGCGAAGCAGCGTGTCGAGGAACTGCGCCAGCGCATCATGGACGGCGAATCCTTTGTGGAGCTTGCTGAAGCGTATTCCGATGATCCCGGTTCCGCCGGCCGGGGAGGCGATCTCGGGCGTGTCGAACGGGGCGATATGGTGGAGCCGTTCGAAGACGCGCTGTTCGCACTGGACGAGGGTGAAGTCTCCGAGCCGGTCCGGTCGCCCTTCGGCATCCATCTCATCGAAGCCACCACCGCGACCGGTGGCGAGGTCACCCCCCTTGAGGAGGTGCGCGACGAACTCCGCCGCGAGATCGCCGAGGAGCAGGTGAGCAACGAGTACTTCGACGACCTGAATCGGCTTGACGAGCTCGCTTTCGACTCCCCGGGCACCCTCGATGACGCGGCAGATGCCCTGGGGCTGGAGATTCGCGAGAGCGACTGGTTCACTCGTGACGGGGGCGACGATGGCATTGCCGCCCGGACGGAGGTGGTGGAAGCGGCGTTCGATCCGGAAGTGCTGGACGACCGCATGAACAGTCCCGTCATCGAGCTGGGTGATGACCGCGCGGTGGTGGTGCGGGTCGCGGAGCACGAGCCGCAGGACCAGCTTTCCCTCGACGACGTTCGTGATGACATCGAAGTCCGTGTGCGTAACCGCAAGGCGGTGGAGGCGGCGGAAGCCTTCGCGGACGAACTCATTGAGCGTATCCGCGACGGCGATAATCCGACGGACATCGCCTCCGAAGACGGGCGGGTGTCCTTCGAGGACATCGGCTGGGTGAATCGCGAAGAGGGTGAGGCCCCGTGGCAGGTGTTGCGCGCGGTATTCAGTATGGCACGCCCCGAGAACGACCGCCCCGGCCTGGAGAAGATCCTGGCTGCGGACGACCCGGTTGTGCTGGTTCTGCGCGGCGTACGCGATGGTGACGTCGAAGGGGTCGACCCCGAGGAGCGTCGCGAGCTGGCTGATCGGTTGCGGGATTCCTACGGCGACGAAGCCGTGGAGCAGTTCCTGGCCCAGCTGCGCGCCGATGCCGACGTGGAAATCCACGACGACGACTACCGCTAGTCAGCTCCCCGGTGGCGCCTCATGGAGGCGCCACCGGGGAGCCTTCCCTCATTCCTCTTCCAGGCCGTCCAGGCCGGGCAGCCCGACGATGTGGAACCCGCTGTCCACGTGCACGATCTCGCCCGTCATCCCCCGGGCAAGATCCGAGCAGAGGAACGCGGCCACGTTACCCACTTCATCGGTGGTCACGTTGCGCTTCAGCGGCGCGGAGCGGGCATTGAACTCCAGCATCTTGCGGAAGCTGCCGATTCCGGCGGCCGCGAGCGTCTTGATCGGGCCGGCGGACAGGCCATTGACGCGTATACCGTGGGGGCCCAGGTCGTAGGCCATGTAGCGCACGCTGGCCTCGAGACTCGCCTTGGCCGCACCCATGACGTTGTAGCTGGGCAGGGCTCGTTCGGCGCCGAGGTAGGTTAGTGTCAGCAGCGACGATTCCTCGTGCATCATGCCGCGCAGGGCCCGGGCCAGGGCCACGAAGCTGTAGGCACTGATGTCGTGGGAGATGCGATAGCCGTCGCGCGTGGTGTTGTCCACATACGAGCCCTTGAGCTCGTCCTGGGGAGCAAAGCCGATGGAGTGCACCGCGGCGTCCACTGTGTCCCAGTGCTTCGACAGCGCCGGGGCGAGATTGTCAAAGTCTTCGTCCTGGCTCACGTCCAGCGGCAGGACGATATCGCTGCCCAGTTCCGCGGCGAACTTCTCGACCCGCGGCTTGAGCTTTTCGCCCAGATAGGTGAACGCCAGTTCCGCGCCTTCACGCCGCATGGCCTGGGCCACGCCGTAGGCGATGGAGCGGTTACTGGCCACGCCCGTGATCAGCACCCTTTTTCCGGAAAGAAATCCCATGACAGGTCTCCTCGCTGTGACAGTTGTCATCGTGAACAGCGACACGGCGTGCCCGCACCGCGGGGCAGGGCGCGACCGTGACGATACCGGGCGGACTATAACGTATTCCCGGTGTTTTCGGGCAGCCCGGCACGTTGGCACGGCGTTGGCCGTGGAGTTCTGCTATCCTGCGATCCGGCTTATTTCACTGCCGGCAGATGATCTGAAAACAGACCCATGGACCCCGTAATCGCCCTGGTTGGACGCCCGAACGTCGGCAAGTCGACCCTCTTCAACCACCTCACCCGGAGCCGGGATGCCCTGGTGGCCGATTTCCCCGGTCTGACCCGCGACCGCCAGTACGGGCGTGCGCGCGTGGGCCGGCAACCCTTCGTCGTCATCGATACCGGCGGACTGGGGGATGATCCCGAGGGTGTTGAAGCCGGCATGCACAAGCAGGCAATGCAGGCCATCGAAGAGGCCGACGGGGTGGTCTTCCTGGTGGACGGTCGCGCCGGCATTACGCCGGGTGATCAGGATGTGGCCGCCCGTCTGCGGCGCGCGGGCAAACCCGTGGTACTGGCGGTGAACAAGACGGAAGGCCTGGATCCGGGCGTCGCAGGAGCGGAGTTCCATGCGCTTGGCCTGGGGACGCCCGCGCCCATCGCCGCTGCCCACGGGCACGGGATCAAGGCGCTGCTGGAAGCGGTCCTCGGTGGCGTTCCCCGCGAGCGGCTGGAGGGTGACAGCGCGACGGTCGTCCCCGAAGAGGGTTCGGGTACGCGTGTGGCGGTGCTCGGCCGGCCGAACGTGGGGAAGTCGACGCTGATCAACCGTCTGCTCGGCGAGGAGCGCGTTCTGGTCTACGACGCGCCCGGGACGACCCGCGACAGTATCGAGGTGCCGTTCGAGAAGGATGGCCGCCACTACACGCTGATCGACACCGCGGGGGTGCGCCGTCGCAGCCGTGTCCAGGAGTCGGTGGAGAAGTTCAGCGTGGTGAAGACGCTGGCGGCGATCGACGCCGCGCACGTGGTCATCATCGTGCTGGATGCCCGCGGTCGGGTCACGGAGCAGGATGCTCACCTGGTCGGGCACGCCATCGAAGCGGGGCGCGGGCTGGTCATCGCGGTGAACAAATGGGACGGGCTGACCGACCACGACAAGGACGACGTGCGTCGGCTGCTGCGCGTCAAGCTGGGGTTTCTGGAGTTCGCCGAGATCCATTTCATCTCCGCGCTCCACGGGACGGGCGTGGGGCTGCTGCTGGAGGCCGTGGATCAGGCCCATGAGGCCGGCAACCGCGATCTGTCCACCGGCCGTCTGACCCAGGTGCTGGAGGACGCCGTGGACCGCCATCCACCGCCGTTGGTCCGGGGTCGGCGGATCAAGCTTCGCTATGCCCACCAGGGCGGCCGCAATCCGCCGGTGATCGTGGTGCACGGCAATCAGGCCGAGCGCACGCCCCGTGACTACCGACGGTATCTGGCCAATACGTTCAGGGACGTGCTGAAACTCCAGGGCACGCCGGTGCGCCTGGAGTTCAAGACCACCGGCAATCCGTTTGAAGGGCGCCGGAATACCCTGAGTGAGCGGCAGCAACAGCGCCGGGACCGCATGATCCGGCACATCAAGAAGAGCGAGAAGAAGAAAAAGCGGCGGTGAACCCATGCGCCGCCCCTGGATACATTCGATGCAGGAGAGCTGACAATGCGAGTGCGTTCAACCCTGTTTCTGACAGGGGTCCTCCTGGCGGGCTGTGCCACGGATCCGCAGCCGGATACGGTGCGGCCCGTGTCCATGGACGAGCCGCCGGAGGCCCTCGTCGGCGACTGGCGCGTCGTCGGGGCCGTCGATCCCCAGGGGCGTTACCTGGAACCCGATGCGGTGTCGTTCTCCCTGGAAATCGCCGATGACGGACAGGTCGCCGGCTCTGCCGCATGCAACAGCTGGAACGCCCAGGTGGAACACGTCGACGACGACCACCTCCGGTTCGGCGCCATCGGCCTGACCCGCGCCGCCTGCCAGATCCAGGACCCGGACGCCCGGGCCTTCGAGGATCTGTTCGTGACCAATCTCACCCGGACCATGGAGTGGTCGCGCAGCAGCGATACACTGGTGCTGCGGTTCCAGGACGGTCAGGAGTGGGAGCTTACGGCCCCGGATTGATGAGTACAGATCGGTCTGCGAGTCACCGTCCGGGCCGTCAGTTCCCGTTCCAGTCCGGATACTCCGTGTAGTCTGCCGGGTTCACATCGGGCATGCCACGGGAGAGGTTCTCCTGCAGTATCGCCAGAAACAGCGATCCCTGCTCCAGTGCGTCATCCAGCGCGATGTGATTGTGCCGCAGGCCCGGTTCGAACAGATGGGCCGGCAGGCGTTTCTTCGTGGCCCGGTGGAAGGAACTCGTCTGTATCACCGCCATGGCATAGCTCTTGATGTCCAGCGCCGTGTAGCCGAACGGTGTTCCTCCGGTGAACCGGTGCAGGTAATAGTTCACGAAGGTGAAGTCGAAAGCCACCGGCCAGGCGACGAACACCGGGCGCCCGCCCATCCCCTCCAGCCAGCTGCGGTAGGCCTGCATTCCCTGTTCCGGGGGTTGCTGGTCCTGTCGGCAAGCCGCCCATGCTTCCGGCCACTGCTCCCACCACGTCATGGTGTCCGGATGGGTTCCGGCCTCCGGTAGCGTCTCCAGATTCACGGAAAAGGTGTCCAGCAGCTCGCCCTCCAGGGAGTAGGCGGCCGATCCGATCGAGAGCATGGAGTAGAGCCCCGGTACGGGGCCGTCCGCCTCGATGTCCGTGGAGACGAAGACGTCGTTCGGTGGCTTGCGGAATCGCGACATTTATACATCTCCTGTACACTTCTTGTATATCATGCGTTGCCCGCGAACGCTGTAGCAACTCTTCTTGTCACCGGGAGACCCTCGTGGCCCTTCGACAGCTTATCCTCTGCCTGGGCGATCAACTCAACCGCGATGCGGCTGTGTTCGATGATTTTGACAAGTCCACCGATGCGATCTGGATGGCGGAGGTGCCGGAGGAATCCACGCACGTCTGGTCGCACAAGGCCCGCATCACCCTGTTTCTCAGCGCCATGCGCCACTTCGCCGAGGGGTTGAGCCTTAGTGGGCTGACGGTCCACTACCACCGGCTGGGCGAGCACGAGCATACCAGCCTGGCGTCGGCGCTGGCGGCGGATCTCGAGCGCCTGCGGCCGGAGCGTGTACTGGTCACCCATCCGGGGGATTATCGCGTATCCAGGCGGCTCAAGGCGACCGTCCGGGCGGCCGGGCTTCGCCTGATCGTCGTCCGCGATCGCCACTTCTTCGATTCGCCGGAGCGGTTCCGGGTGTGGGCGAGAAGCCGCAAACAGCTGCGCCTGGAAAACTACTACCGCGCCATGCGGCGCCATCACGGTATCCTCATGGTGGGGGAGGAGCCTGTCGGTGGCGCCTGGAACTTCGACGCCGACAACCGCAAGTCCTTCGGCGCGGAAGGCCCCGGTGCGCTGCCTCAGCCCGTGCGCTTTCCGCCGGATGCCACGACCAACGAAGTGATCGCCGACGTGGAGAGGCACTTCCCGGGGCACCCCGGGCGTCTGGATTCCTTCGACTGGCCGGTGACCGCCGAGCAGGCCTGGGATGCGCTGGAGGATTTCATCAATCATCGGCTGCCGTCGTTCGGCCCCTACCAGGACGCCTTGTGGCGGGACGAACCGTGGCTGTACCACTCCCGCCTGTCCGCGGCCATGAACCTGAAGCTGCTGGCGCCCCGAGTGGTTGTGAATGCGGCCGAGTGGGCCTGGCGCGAGGGGCGTGCACCGCTGGCCTCGGTGGAAGGGTTCATCCGCCAGATCCTGGGCTGGCGGGAGTTCGTGCGCGGTGTCTACTGGCTGCACATGCCGGATTACCTGGACGGCAATGCGCTGAACGCCCAAGCGGATCTGCCGGCCTTCTACTGGACCGGTGACACCGACATGGCGTGTCTGCGGCAGACGCTGCGCCAGACCCTGGATCACGGGTACGCCCATCATATCCAGCGGCTGATGATCACGGGGTTGTACGCGTTGCTGCTGGGTGTGGAGCCACGCCAGGTCCACGAATGGTACCTGGCTGTCTACGTGGATGCCGTGGAGTGGGTGGAGGCGCCGAACACCCTGGGTATGTCGCAATTCGCCGATGGCGGTGTGTTCGCGTCGAAGCCGTACTGCGCCTCCGGCCGCTACGTCCAGCGCATGAGCAACTACTGCGCGGAGTGCCGCTACGATCCCGGCAAGCGCAGCGGCGACGACGCCTGCCCGTTCACGACCCTCTACTGGGACTTTCTCCAGCGACATGAACAGCGGTTGCGGGAGAACCCGCGCACCCGCATGCAGATACGCAATCTGGAGCGCCTGGACGATGCCACGCGTGAGGCCGTGCGGTCGTCGGCCGACCGGCACCGTCGGACCGTGTCGTCCCAGTCCGTCGTCACGGCACGATCGTGATCCGGTGTGGTACTGTCGCCGTCTGACGGACTCCCGGACGGCCACACAGGAGCGCCGGCATGATCCCGGTCGCCGACGACAACCCCACCCGTATCGCGCCACTGGTGACCTGGGCCCTGCTGGCGGCCTGCATCGGCGTGTTCGTCTGGCAGATCGGGCTGGATCCGCGCGAACACGCCGGCATCGTGCACGGCTACGGATTCATTCCCGCCGTCTTCTTCGATCATGCGCAGTTGCCACCGTCGCTGGAGATCGTGCCGGCCTGGGCGACACTGATCTCGTCCATGTTTCTGCACGGTGGCTGGATGCACCTCATCAGCAACATGCTGTACCTGTGGGTGTTCGCCAACAACGTCGAGGACGCCATGGGCCACATGCGGTTCATCGTGTTCTACGCCCTGTGCGGCATTCTCGCCGCCCTTGCCCACGGGCTGGCGGCCCCCGAGTCGCAGATCCCCATGATCGGTGCGAGCGGCGCCATTTCGGGGGTGCTGGGCGCCTATCTGATGCTGCACCCCTTCTCCCGGATCACGGTGATCATCCCGCTCGGCATCATTTTCTACCCGGTACGGCTCCCGGCGGGCATTGTGCTGCTGGCGTGGTTCGGGCTGCAGCTGCTGAGCAGCGCCACGGTGGACCCCAATGAGCCCGGCGTCGCCTTTCTGGCCCACATCGGCGGGTTCGTGGCCGGCATGCTGCTGATTCCGCTGTTCAAGTTCCGCCGGGTGCGTTTGTTCCGTGGGCGAACCACCTGACACGATGGCAATAACAGGAATCACCGGAGGAGATGATCATGGACGCAGGCTTTATCGCGCGGCGAACCGGCTGGCCGGGCAGCCGCATTGATCCCCGACAGCCGGCGGTATCCTTCGGCGCGGGCGCGAGCTGGTCCTATGCGGAGCTGGATGACCGAGTCTGCCGCTACGCCAACAGCCTTCACGCCCGCGGAGTCCGTAAAGGCGACCGCGTGGGGATTCTGCTGTTCAACTGCCTCGAGTACTGGGCGCTCTATCTGGCCGTCATGCGGCTGGGCGCCGTTGCGGTCCGGTTGAACTTTCGTCTGGCGCCGGAAGAACTGGCCTATGCGCTGAACGACTCCGGCAGTCGCACCGTCTGCTTTCACGCCTCCCTGGCCGAGCGCGTCGACCCCATCCGGGAGACGGTCGCAGCCGGTGAGTGGATCGCGCTGGCCGATGGCGATGCCCCGGTGCCGCGCTGGGCCCATCCCTGGTCCGTGCTGGAGGAGGGGGCCGCCGGCGAACCCGACGTGCCCGTGCCCGCGGCGGATGCGCCGGCCATGCTCATGTACACGTCGGGCACCACCGGGCGGCCCAAGGGCGCCCTCTGGAAACACGCCAACACCCTGTGGTTTGCCGCCATGCAGGCCATGCAGTGGCGGCTGGACGAGCAGACCGTGGCCATGACCACGGGCCCCATGTACCACGTGGGTGCCGTCGAGGACCTGACCAGCGCCGCCCTGGCGGTGGGTGGCCACGCCGTCGTGCTGGAGAGCGGCGG
The DNA here is from genome assembly GCF_048323695.1 of Aquisalimonas sp. APHAB1-3. NCBI lineage: Bacteria > Pseudomonadati > Pseudomonadota > Gammaproteobacteria > Chromatiales > Ectothiorhodospiraceae > Aquisalimonas > Aquisalimonas sp. APHAB1-3. Next base: position 226,689 of record NZ_JBLWFT010000001.1, read on the forward strand.
GTTCAGCATCCGCACGGTGCTGGACATCATCGCCGCGCGCGGCGTGACCGACGTCTTCCTGTTCCCGTTCATGATCTATGACCTGGTTCAGCTCGACGACGGTCAGCCCGTGGAGCTGGGCAGCGTCCGCCGGATTCTCTGTGGCGGCGATCCGCTGCTGCCATGGGCCATCCAGACCATCAACGAACGCTACCCGTGGATCGAGCTGGTACAGGTGTACGGCCTCACCGAGGGGACACCCATCGCAGCGGCCACCACGGGGGAGGAAACCCGCCATGCGCCCGAGAGTGTGGGACGCCCCATGCCGTTCACGGAGATCAGCATCCGCGGTGAATCGGGCGAACCCGTGCCGGCGGGTGAGGAGGGCGAGATCTGGATCCGCAGCCCGGTCGTCTGCACGGAGTACTGGCAGCGCCCGGACGCAACGGCGGAGACGTTCGTGGATGGCTGGTGCCGCACCGGGGACCTCGGCCGGCTGAACGCGGACGGGTTGCTGTGTATCGCCGGCCGCCAGAAGGACATGATCCGCAGCGGCGGTGAGAACATCTACCCCGCCGAGCTGGAAGATGTACTCATGCGGCACGAAGACGTGCGCGAGGTGGCCATCGTCGGCGTGCCTGATCCGAAGTTCGTGGAGACGGTCTGTGCCGTGGTGGTCCCGCGCGCCGGTGCCAGCCTCGGAGAGGAGGAGGTGATCGACTTCTGCCGCGAGCGCCTGGCCGGTTACAAGCGGCCACGGCACGTGGTGTTCGTGGACGCACTGCCGCGCACGCCGTCGGGGAAGTTGATGAAATACGTGCTGCGCGACACCTACCGGCCGCTGGGCGGGGAGCCCGGGGGTGGCGAGCCCGGCCGGGGCTGACTCCGGCGGAACGCCCTGTCAACTTTACCCCCACCCGGGTGTCAAAGGCATGGGTGAGGGTGGAGGAACGTGATGAACAGGCGTCGTTTCATCGGCGGAGCGTCGGCACTGGGTGTGCTGTCGATGCTGCCACCCGGGCTTCTGGCGGCGCGTGCGCGCGCTGCGCACCACGATGTGTCGGTGGACGCCCGGGAGTTGGAGCGTCTCGGCCGGACGGCGGAGCAGTGGCGGGGCATGCTAAGTGACGACGTCTGGCAGGTGCTGTTCCGCGGGCGGACCGAGCCGTCGTTCTCCAGCCCGCTGGACTCGGAGTACGGTGACGGCACCTACATCTGCGCGGCCTGCCACCTGCCGCTGTTCGGCTCCGAGACCAAGTTCGACAGCCGTACCGGCTGGCCGAGTTTCTACGAACCGTTTCACGGGCACGTGGGCACCAGGCTCGACTTCAGACTGATCTGGCCGCGTACCGAGTATCACTGCATCCGCTGCGGCGGACACCAGGGGCACGTCTTCAATGACGGCCCCGAGCCCACGGGCGAGCGCTGGTGCAACAACGGGCTGGCGCTACGCTTCGTGCCTTCCGGCGATCCGCTGCCCGAACTGAGGGGGCGCACCACATGAAGCGACTGACTGCTGCACTGGCGGGTGCCGTGGGGCTACTGCTGGGGGTGGCCCTGACCGGCGTTGCCGTGGCGGACGAGCGCCAGGCCGTCTTTGCCGGTGGCTGTTTCTGGTGCATGCAACCGCCCTACGATGAGCTGGACGGCGTGCTCGGCACCGAGGTGGGCTACACCGGCGGGCATGTGGAGGAGCCGACTTACGAGCAGGTGACCGCTGGCGACACCGGTCATCTGGAGGCGGTGCGCGTCACCTACGATCCGGAGCGCATCGATTACGAGTCGCTGCTGGAGGTCTTCTGGCGCAACATCGATCCTCTCGATGACGGCGGACAGTTCTGCGATCGGGGCGGTCACTACCGTGCGGCCATCTTCGTGGCGAATGAGGCGGAGCGGGAGCAGGCCGAAGCCTCGCTGCAGGCGCTGGAGGCGTCCGGGCGGTTCGAGGATCCGATCGTCACCCGGATTCGCGATGCCGACACGTTTTATCTTGCCGAGGACTACCACCAGGACTACTACCAGAACCGCCCGCTGCGGTACCGCTTCTACCGCACCAGTTGCGGCCGGGATGCGCGGCTTGATGCGCTCTGGGGGGATTGACGATGCATCGCCCGGGGGGGATACGCCGGCTGGTAGACATGAACGTCTACCCTGCGGAAGGCGTAGTGCCTAGTCACCGAGTAGGGTGGACCTTCAGGTCCGCCATCAAGCTGTCCGGTTCGCTACGCACGGGATCAATGGTACCCGTATGCTCACCAGGGGCGCGCCTGTGAAATAGGGCGGGCCGGCGGGGGGGAGTCGCCGGCCCGTACTGCGGGATTGCGCCTTAGAAACGGAACTGCATGTTGATCGAAGCCAGATCGACATCCGTGTCGTCAACCGACATCCGATCGTACTCGAGACGCAGGTCGGTGTGCTCGGTCAGGGTGAACCGTGCACCGACGCCGTAGAACATGTCGTTGCCGTCGTCACTGTAGCTGGCGTCCAGCGGACCGGAGGAGCTGCGCTCCCGGTCCCAGAAGAACTGGCCAACCCGGGCATACGGGGCGAAGAATTCCGTGACCGGCAGCGCGGCCATGCCGGCGATGGTCCAGCCGTTGATATCCGTATCGAGGTTGCCGTCCTCGGCGGTGCCGAGGTCGATATAGCCCGCTTCCAGTGAAAAGATGCGGTTGGCCTCCATGCCGGCGAACACGCGCCAGGACCAGCGATTGTCCTTGATGTCATCATCAGACTCTGGGAAGTCCTCGTCGTTGAGACGATAGTAGCCCAGGCCGCCGCCCAGGTAGCCGCGAACCTCCGGTTGCGTCGCTGATTGTGCGACCACCGTGGCCGGCGCGGCCATCAGGCCGGTGATCACGAGCGGAATCCAGATCCTTGTGTGCGTCATGATGAGTCTCCTGTCTCATGGCAAAAAGAGAGCGCCCCCGCCGCCAACGGGCAGGGTGGTGCTGCGGGCTACTGTGGCTGCGTCAGTCGTCGAACGCGTCTTCCACCTCGTCACCGGCGTCGTCGAACTCATCGCCGATGTCATCGGCGGTGTCATCGATTTCTTCGCCGGCCTCTTCGGCGGGTCCCTGGTCATCGCAGGCGGTGAGACCCAGCGTGCCCAGGGCGAGGCCCAGGAGCAGAATGAGCAGGGCGTGGCGTAGCTTCCACATCGTCGATTACCTTCCTTCTGACAGTCCGTGTCCGGCCCGAGCGTGGGCCGGGATTCGGACGACGGCGGGGCGGGTCGCCCCTTCGCGCCGTCGTCTATCCATACATACGCAGGATGTGCCGGAAGAGTTCCATGGAATGTGATGCGGTCGGTGGAACGGCTAGCGGAAGTGGTCGAACGCCCGTTCCGCCAGTGAACCCAGCATGTCCTGATCCACGGAGCCGAGCACCGCATAGCGGGTCGAGCCGGATTCCGAGTTCCAGTGATACATGGACAGGTCGTCCTGCTTCTGGAATGCAGTGCGACCATTGCGCTCGAGCGCGCGTGAAAGGACTCCGTCGTCACCGCGGGACTGGAAATAGATGGCGACCATCTGGTTGTCATCGTTGCGGTAAAGCATCTGGCCGGCGGAGCCGGACGAGGCCGGAAGCGCCTGCCCGCCGATGAACTGGAAGCCGTCGTCGTCCAGCTCGGGTGCGGCGATTTCCAGCTCGTTTCGCTCACGGAACCACTCGCCGAAGCGGTCCCGGTCTTCCTCGAGGCGAGTCTCCCGCCAGGGCGAATCCTCGCGGGCATAGAGGGAGTACGAGCTGGACGCCTGCTGCAGGAACATCTGCATCGCAATGCGTTCGGCTTCCTGTTCGTAGAGGTCGCTGCGCAGCATCCAGCCGGCGACCACGCCTACAGCGAGCGCAACCGAGGCCGCAGTGGCCAGTGGCATGCTGCGCCGCAGCCAGCTGACCCGGGCGCCGTCGTGCGCCTCGACGGGGGTGATGGTGTCCAGCAGGCGGTCGGGAATGGGTTCATCCAGCACGGGGTCGTAGAGCTGACGCAATGCATGGGCCTGCGCTTCATAATCGCGCACGGTCTCCATGGCCTCCGGGTTACGGGCGAGATGATTCTCAACGCGCGCCTGCTCGGCCCCATCCAGTTCGCCATCCAGATAGGCGTTGATCATTTCGGAACTGACGGTGTCGTTGCTCATTCGGCACCTCGTTCCACACGCTTGGCCGATGCGCCGTTGGTTTTTGTCCTCAGCGCTTCCCGAGCCCGGGAAAGCCGGGAGCGCAGTGTGCCTACGGGCACTGACAGCACCTCCGAGGCCTCTTCGTAGGTAAAGCCTTCCACCGCAACAAGCAGCAGCGCGTTACGATGCTCTTCCGGTAGTTCTGCCATGGCCGCCCGCACGCCATCAAGCTCAGTGGAAACCTCCTGTCCGGCAGCGACGGCATCCGGCTCTCGAAAGTGGCGCCGGAAGTGGAGTTCACGGTCGACGGAACGCCGGCGTGAGACGTGGTTGTTGTGCAGGATGCGGAACAGCCACGAGCGCAAGCCCTTGTCGGGATCCCACTTCCGGGCGTTCTTCAGAGCACGCTCCAGACAGCCCTGGACGAGATCATCCGCTTCTTCCGGGCAGCCGGCAAGCGCTCTAGCGTAACGTCGCAGGTGAGGGATCTCCGCTGTAATCCGTGTGCGAAGACTGTGCATGTTGATGCGTTCTCCCGGCGGTTCGTCCAGAGCGGGATTGCTCTGGTGATCCCCCGACAGTGTTGTATGTTGAGATCGGACAACGCTAGCACAATGCGCGTCGCCTTCGACCTGTTGCAGGATGGAGACGTCTGCCCCGGCCTGGCGTGTAGAATCCGGCTGCGCCGGCACATCAACATGACAAACGGGATGGTACGCGAATCATGACACCCCTGTTGGAAGTCTACCGTAACAGCGTTCAGTCGTGGGAAATCGACATGATGGGCCACATGAACGTCAAGTTCTATGTGGAGAAGTCCGTGGCCGCCCTCGCCATGCTCGGTCAGCATCTCGGGCTGGGCCCACGGTTTGCGCGGGAGAGCGGCGCCTGCCTGGTGCCAACGGAGCACCATGTCCGTTTTCTCCGGGAGCAGCGCCCGGGAGCACCGCTGGTGATCAACGCCGGCATCGTCGAGGCGACCCGCGAGCGGCTGGTGGTATACCAGGAGATGGTCAACGCGGCGAGCGGTGACCTGGCGGCCTCCTTCATCGTGACCGTGGCGCTGCAGGATGGCGTTAGCAGGGAATCCAGGCCGATCCCGGAGCACGTGCTGGAGCAGACGCAGCCCCTACGCACGGAGGTCCCCGCCCACGGTGCTCCGCGGGGGCTTGAGATGGCGCCGCCAAGGTCGGAGCCGACCCTGGACGAGGCCGTGGACAAAGGCATGTTGAGCACCTGGAAGGGGCCGGTTCTGCCGCGCATGTGCGACCACCATGGCCGCCTCGCCACCGAGGCGCACATGGGCATCGTCTCCGACGCCATACCCAATCTGCTGGTGCACCTGACCGCGGAGGACCGGTCCGAGAGCCCGCTCGGTGGCGCCGCGCTGGAGTACCGTTTCGTCTACCGGCGGCCGGTATCCGGGGATGATCTGCTGGAGCTGCGCAGCGGCATCAAGGCGGTCTCGACCAAGACCTATCAGTTCGGCCACTGGCTGTTCAACGGGGCAACGGGGGAGTGCGTGGCGACGGCAGAAGCGGTCGCCGTGCTGCTGGACCTGGACGCGCGCAAGGCCGTGGTCATCCCGGAAGCCAGTCGGGCGGTGCTGGAGCGCCATGTGATCCCGGGGCTGTCGGCCTGAGGGCGGCGTCCGCGGGTTACGGCATGCTGCAGTGCAAATTGACTCGCCGGACGGAGCGGCGGATCGTCAGGGGATGGTCCGCCGGGCTCAAAAGGCGAATGGTGGACGACGCGCTCCGGCGGCAGCCGGAGCACAAACCGGGTGTCCGATAAGGGAGATCCCCTGATGGTGCTCGCCGACGTTCGCCTCGACGACAAGTACGCCCGCGATGCCGGGCGCGTGTATCTCAACGGCATTCAGGCGCTGGTGCGGTTGCCGCTCATGCAGCGCCAGCGTGACAGCAACGCCGGTCTCAATACCGCCGCCTACATCTCCGGGTACCGCGGCTCGCCCCTGGGCGGGCTGGACAAGGCCCTGTGGGACGCGGGGCCGTTCCTTGATCGCCAGTCCATCCGCTTCCAGCCCGGGGTCAACGAGGACCTGGCCGCCACGGCCGTCTGGGGCAGCCAGCAGGTGGGACTGTGGCCGGGCGCGCGCTACGACGGCGTGTTTGGCATGTGGTATGGCAAGGCGCCCGGGGTGGATCGCACCGGCGACGTGTTCCGCCACGCCAACTCGGCCGGCACCGCGCCCCATGGTGGTGTTCTCGCCGTGGCTGGAGACGATCACGGCTGCAAGTCGTCTACGCTGCCGAGTCAGTCCGAGTTCGCCTTCATGGATCTGCAGATGCCGGTGCTGCACCCGGCCGATGTCCAGGATGTCCTGGATCTGGGGCTCTATGGCTGGGCGTTGTCCCGCTACAGCGGCTGCTGGACCGGGTTCATTGTTGTCGCTGATACCGCCGACGCGTCTGCCTCGGTCAGCATCGACCCCGATCGAGTGACCATTGCTCTGCCGGAGGATTTTCAGATGCCGCCGGATGGCCTTGGCATCCGCTGGCCGGACCGGCCCATGGACCAGGAGTTCCGGTTGCAGCGCTACAAGCTCCAGGCTGCGCTGGCGTTCGTCCGCGCCAACCGCCTCGACCGGATCGTGATCGACACCCCCGCGCCGCGCCTTGGCATCGTCACCACCGGCAAGGCCTATCTGGATGTGCGCCAGGCGCTCCTGGATCTCGGCATCGACGACGATGAGGCGGCGCGCATCGGATTGCGCCTCTACAAGGTGGCCATGAGCTGGCCTTTGGAGCCGGAGGGAGTGCGTCGCTTCGCCGACGGGCTGGAAGAGATCCTGGTGGTGGAAGAAAAGCGCCCGCTGATCGAGAGCCAGTTGAAGGAGCAGCTGTACAATCTGGAGCACGCCAGCCGTCCGCGGGTGGTGGGCAAGTATGACGAGTACGGGGAGTGGATTCTCCCGTCGGCCGGCGAGCTCAATCCCGGGCAGGTGGCGCGGGTGATTGCGGCGCGTGTCGGCCGGTTCCACGCCAGCACGGTCATGGAGCGGCGGCTGCGTTTCCTGGAACAGCAGGAGGCGGCGCTGGCTGCCGGCCGGACGCTGGTGGAGCGCCTGCCGCACTTCTGCTCCGGCTGCCCGCACAACACCTCGACGCGGGTACCGGAGGGGAGCCGCGCCACGGCCGGGATCGGCTGTCATTACATGGCCAACTGGATGGATCGCCACACCGAGACCTTCACCCACATGGGCGGTGAGGGGGTGCCGTGGATCGGGCAGGCGCCGTTCACGGAGACGCGGCACATCTTTGCCAATCTGGGCGATGGCACCTATTTCCACTCCGGGCTGCTGGCGATTCGGGCCGCCGTGGCTAGCGGCGCCAACATCACCTACAAGATTCTCTACAACGATGCCGTTGCCATGACCGGCGGCCAGCACGTGGACGGCGAGTTGGACGTGCCGCAGATCACCCGGCAACTGGCCGCGGAGGGCGTCCGGCGCACGGTGGTGGTGAGCGACGAGCCGGAGAAGTACGGCACGTCCACGCCCCTGGCGCCTGGTGTCCGGGTGCACCATCGGCGTGATCTGGACGTCATTCAGAAGGACCTGCGCGAGGAGCCGGGGGTGACCGCGCTGGTGTACGACCAGACCTGCGCCGCCGAGAAGCGGCGCCGGCGCAAGCGCGGCACCATGCCGGATCCGGCCAAGCGCGCCTTCATCAATACCCGGGTGTGCGAAGGCTGTGGCGACTGCAACAGCAAGTCGAACTGCCTCTCCGTGGTGCCTGTGGAGACCGAGCTGGGCCGCAAGCGGGCAATCGATCAGGGCCAGTGCAACAAGGATTTCTCCTGCGTTGACGGGTTCTGCCCGAGCTTCGTGACGGTCCACGGCGGCACCCGGCGCAGGCCGGAGGCGAACGCCGACCCGAGCGCTTTGCCGCCCCTGGCAGAGCCCGCGCTGCCGCGACTCGACACGCCCTACGGTGTCGTCGTGACAGGGGTGGGCGGTACCGGCATCGTCACGGTCGCTGCGCTTCTGGGCATGGCCGCGCACCTGGAAGGCAAGGGTGTGGCCGTGCTCGACATGACCGGGCTGGCACAGAAGTACGGGGCGGTCACCAGCCACATCCGTATGGCTGGTGATCCCGATCAGCTTCACGGGCCGCGCATCCCCCCGGGCGAGGCGGACCTTCTGCTGGGCAGCGATCTTGTGGTGGCCTCCGGCCGGGACAGCCTCGGCCGCATGGATGCCAGCCGCACCGCTTCGGTGATCAACACCCACGGCGTCATGCCCGCAGCATTCATCAGTAACCCGGATATGCCCTTTCCCACCCGTGAGATGGTGGAGCAGATCCGTGGCCAGAGCCGCGCCGGTGCCTGTCACGCCCTGGACGCCGCCGCACTCACCGAGGGCCTGTTCGGTGACAGCACCACCATGAACCTGTTTCTGGTCGGCTTCGCTTATCAGCAGGGGCTGCTGCCGGTCTCGTCGGAGGCGATCGACCGCGCCATCGAGCTCAATGGAACCGCCGTTGAAGCCAACCAGCGGGCCTTTTTCTGGGGACGTCACGCGGCGCATGACCTGGAGGCGTTACAGCGCCAGGCGCAACCGGGTGAACAGGGCGAGGGTGAAGCGCCGGACCCGGAGACCTGGATCCAGCGCCGCCACGCCGACCTGACTGCCTACCAGAACGTGGCCTACGGCGACCGGTTCACCGCGCTGGTGGAACGCATGCGCGACGCCGAGCACCGGGTGATGCCCGGCTCCCGGGAGCTCACCGATACCACGGCGCGCAGCTACTTCCGGCTGCTGGCGTACAAGGATGAGTACGAGGTGGCACGGCTCTATACCGACGGCGCCTTCGCGCGCCAACTGGAAGAGACCTTCGCCGGCGACTACCGGGTGCGTCTGCATCTTGCGCCGCCGGTGCTGGCGCGTCGGGATCCGCACACCGGTGAGCCCCGCAAACGCGAGTTCGGCGCCTGGATACTCCCGGCCATGCGGGTTCTGGCGCGCATGAAGGTGCTGCGGGGAACCGTTCTGGACCCGTTTGCGTATTCAGTGGATCGCCGGCTGGAGCGTCAGTTGATCGGCGAGTTCGAGCGGTTGTGTGACGAGCTGCTGACCGGGCTGCGCCCGGAGAACCACCATCATGCGGTGGCCCTCGTGCGGCAGTTCGGCGCCGTGCGTGGCTACGGCCACGTGAAAAAGGCCAGTGTGGAGCGGATGCGCCAGCAGCAGGAGACGCTGCTGCACCGGTTCCATGCGCCCGAGTCGGCATCGGCCGCGGTCGGCCGGCCGGCGTCAGCGGCCGATCGTGTCGGGGCGGCTGAGCAGTAGCCGGAAGGCGGTGGTCGCCTGGTCGAGCCCCGGTTCGCGGCCGCAGATGATGTCGCTGTAGATGGCGCCTTCGCCGATGCGCACGAGAAAGAAGGCGAGGCTGTCTGTATCCAGCTGCGGGTCGATCCGGCCCGCGTCCGCCTGCTCTCGCAACAGAGCCGACCACGTATCGATCAGCCGGCGCTGCAGGCCGCTGACGTTGGACGTTAGCACGCGCAGGGCGAACTGTGGATCCTGCCGCAGGAACTGGTGCAATGCCTCTGCGCCCATCACCTCCGTGTTCACGTCGTGGTAGATGGCCGCCAGGTAATCCACGCCCAGGAGCGAAGGGTTGGCGTCGGCGCGCGCCTTGGCCTCGTCGAAGACATCCTTGTAGAGCGACCAGAGGATCTCGCCGAGCAGCAGCTCCTTGTTGCCGACCCAGCGCATGAGCGTGGCGCGGCCGATCTCCAGCTCTTCCGCCAGGGCGGAGAGGTTGAGGCGCTTGCCATCCAGCCACCAGCGGCGTGCCAGGCGGAATGCGGTAATGGGGGTTGGACGGCTGCTGCGGCTGTCGTCGTTCAGGGCAAGGGCGAGAGGCGTCTTGCGGCTCATGGGCGGAGCCCCGTTTCAGTCAGTTGGGATTCTTTTCGGTTCTTGCGGAACACGGCCCATTCTACTCAACTCGACGGCGACGGGCATCCCTGTCGTTGCAGCGCTATCGGTTGGAATGGCCCGGGGTGAACGGTTGCCCCGGGCCATGGGAACGGCAGCGCCGGTCAGCCCTTGCAGTCGCAGCCGGCGTGGCCGCAGCCACTGCCGCTGTCGTGCCCCTTGGCACATGCATCACCGCAGTAGAGGCGGCCGTTCTGCTCAACGGCCTTCTCGGGCGCGATGACACAGACGCAGTCGCTGCAGGCGCATTTTACGCGGTCGACGTCACTCATGATGGTTCTCCCGTGTCTTCGTGGATGTGTTCCACCATGTTCTGGAGCATGGTGCGAACGTGCTCGTCACTCACCTGGTAGAGGACGCTGCGACCCTGGCGTGTTCCCCGCACCAATCGTGTGGCGCGCAGCAGCCGCAGGTGATGGCTGATCAGCGACTGGGACGCGTCCAGCCGAGCCGCCATGTGGCCGACGCTGACTGGTTCATCCATACAGGCCAGGACGATGCCGAGCCGAGTCGGGTCCCCGAGCATGCGGAACATCTCGCCGAGTTCGGTCAGTTGGTCATCGGTCAGATCAGACATGGCCTGATAATGCCAATACATGAAGATGTGTTCAAGGATTTTCTGGTGTGTTGACGTTGTCAGCAAACCCCGTAATGCTGCGCACTTCCAGAAAACCGGAGGGACATCGCTCTGTTCGAAATCATCAACATCCTGGCGCCGGTGTTTCTGGTGATTGTCCTGGGGTGGGCGCTGGCGCGCTCGGGCTTTCTCCCGGCGCAGGCCATTGGCGAGGTGAACCGGCTCAGCTACTGGGTCGGGTTGCCGTCGCTGCTGTTCTACAGCATCGGCACGGCCGATCCGCAGATCCAGGGGGTCACCGGACTGCTGTTCGTTACCGCCGCGGCAACGCTGCTGGCGATTGTTGCCGCCGGCCTGGGCGCCCGCGTGCTGGGGCTCCCCGGGGGCTCCTACGGCACCTTCATGCAGGGCGTGTTCCGCGGCAACCTGGCCTTCATCGGGCTGCCGGTGGTGCTGTACGCCTTCTCCAATGGCAACGGCAGCGCCGAGGCGAGCGCGCTGCTGGTGTTCGGGCCCCTGGTGGTGCTCTACAACGTGCTCGCGGTGGTGGTGCTGGTGCTCTCCGGCGGAGGTGCCGGGCGCGGGGTGGTCAGGCCGGCGGTCTACGGGCTGATCACCAATCCGATTCTGATCGCGTCCCTGGCGGGTGTGTTGCTGGCCTTCTCCGGTTTGCAACTGCCTGCATTCGCAGAGCGTACCTTGTCGGCCGTGGGGCAGATGGCGCTGCCTCTGGCGTTGATCTGCATCGGTGCGACCCTGTACTCCACGCGCATACGCGGGCGGATCGGCTGGGCGGTGACCGGGGCGGTGATGAAGGTGGCCCTGGTGCCGGCCATCGGCTTCGTGCTGGCCCGGGCTGTGGGGCTGTCCGCCGAGCACACGCAGATTGCGCTGATCCTGCTCGCCTGCCCGACGGCGTCGGTCTCCTACATCCTGGCGCAGCAGTTGCGGGGCGACGAGGGACTGGCCTCCAGCATCGTGGTGATTGCCAACGTGCTGGCCGTGCCGGCGCTGTTCGTGGTGCTGGCAATCACGGGGTAGCGGGCCAGGCCCGTTCAGCATTCCACGATGTTGACTGCCAGTCCGCCCCGCGACGTCTCCTTATACTTGGATTTCATGTCGCGACCGGTGTCGCGCATGGTCTTCACCGCCTTGTCCAGCGACACCACGTGGTTGCCGTCGCCGCTCAGGGCGAGGCGACTGGCGTTGACCGCCTTGACGCTGCCCATGGCGTTGCGCTCGATGCAGGGGATCTGCACCAGTCCGCCCACGGGGTCACAGGTCATGCCCAGGTGGTGCTCCACGGCGATTTCGGCGGCGTTCTCCACCTGGGCGGGTGTCCCGCCCAGCACTTCGGTGAGCCCGGCGGCGGCCATAGCGCAGGCGGAGCCCACCTCGCCCTGGCAGCCGGCCTCGGCACCGGAGATCGATGCCCCGCGCTTGATGATCATGCCGATGGCCGCTGCGGTGAGCAGGTAGCGGGCGACGCCGTCGTCGGAGGGCTGCGATGTGTGCCGCAGGTAGTAGTGCAGAACGGCGGGGACGATGCCGGCCGCACCGTTGGTGGGCGCGGTTACCACGCGGCCGCCGCAGGCATTCTCCTCGTTCACCGCGATGGCATAGGCGGCGAGCCAGTCCATGCCCGCGAGCGGGTCCGGCGTGCCACCACAGGTGAGCCGGCGGTAGAGCCCGGGGGCGCGGCGCCGGACCCGGAACGGCCCCGGTAGTTCGCCTTCCTGCTCGAACCCCCGGGCCACGCACGCCTCCATCACGCGGCGAACCCGATCGAGGCCGGCGCGAATATCGGTCTCGGTGTGCAGTACCTGCTCGTTGGCAAGGGTCACGTCGCTGATCCGGCAGCCGCGCCGCTCGCACCACTCCAGCAGTCCCTGCGCAGTTGTGAAGGGGCAGGGGAGCTTCAGGTCGCCGTCGCTGCCCTCGTCGCTGACGTCAGGCCCACGCAGAAAACCGCCGCCCACGGAGTAGTAGTCGCGCTCGGCAACAACGGTGCCTGCGCCGTCCCAGGCGGTGAAGCGCAGCCCGTTCGGATGCCCGGGCAGGCTCTTGCGGCCGTGGAAGAGCAGGTCCCGCGCTGAATCGAACGCCACCGGATGACTGTTGCCCAGAATGAGCGCGCCCGCGTCACTGATGGCGGCGCTGCGCCGGGGCAGGCGCTCGGGGTCGGCGGTTTCCGGGTCTGCCCCTTCCAGACCAAGCAGGACCGCCGGGCCGCTGCCGTGACCACGGCCCGTGGCCCCCAGCGAGCCGAACAATTCTGCGCGAACACGGGCAATCCGGTCCAGAGTGCCGTCCGCTGCCAGCGTCGCGACGAAAAGCCCCGCCGCCCGCATGGGCCCTACGGTATGGGAGCTGGACGGCCCGATGCCGATACGGAAGAAGTCGAAAACACTCAGCGTCATGGGGCACCTCCAATGCCATTGGAGGAGTGTGCACCCGCGGATGGGTGTGCGCTTGTGATCCTGCGACGTTCAGGCCGTCGGGAGCGTCACGCCGGTAAACGTGTCGAGTGGACTCTTCACCCCTTGGCCGCGAGGGCCCGAGCGACCCTGGACACCGGTTCGCGGCCGAGCTCGGCCGAAATCCACCGCCCCGTAGCGGCCAGGGCCTGCAGGTCCGCGCCGCTGGTGATGTCCATGCCGTCGAGCATGTACACCACATCCTCGGTGGCCACGTTGCCCGAGGCGCCCCTGGCGTAGGGGCAGCCGCCGAGGCCGGCAACAGAGGCGTCCACGGTGGCCACGCCCAACTCCATCACCGCATACAGGTTCGCCAGGGCCTGGCCGTAGGTGTCATGGAAGTGAGCGGCGATGGCGTTCATGGGCACATGCCCGGCCACGGCCTCCACCATGCGCTTCGCCTTGAGCGGCGTGCCCGTGCCGATGGTGTCGCCCAGGGAGATTTCGTAGCAGCCCATGGCGTAGAGGGCCGTCGCTACCCGGGCCACGGTGGTGGGATCAATCGCGCCCTCGTACGGGCAGCCGAGCACGCAGGAGACGTAGCCGCGCACGCGGATGCCCCGTTCCGAAGCGGCCTCGATCACGGGGCGGAACCGTTCCAGGCTCTCGTCGATGCTGCAGTTGATGTTCTTGTTGGAGAATGTCTCGGAGGCGGCGCCGAACACCGCGACCTCTTCGGCCCCCGCCTCGGCGGCGGCTTCGAAGCCTTTCATGTTGGGTGTCAGCACCGGGTAGTTGACGCCGGGGCGACGCCGGATACTCCGCAGCACGTCGGCGTGGTCCGCCATTTGCGGGACCCATTTGGGTGAGACGAAGGCAGTGGCTTCCACCGTCGTCAGGCCCGCGTCCGCCAGGCGGTGGATGAGCTCCAGCTTGGTGGCCGTGGGGATGGTGACGGTCTCGTTCTGCAGCCCGTCGCGCGGGCCGACTTCAACGATGCGGACGTGGTCGGGGAGGGACATGGGGCCTCCGGGGGTGTGTTGCTGATGCCGGGTTGCGGTTCGTGGTGGACCTGAAGGTCCACCCTACGGTTGCGTTGGCCGGTGCTTCGGGTCGTGTGCCTGGTGGATCTGAAGGTCCACCCTACGGTTGCGTTGGCCGGTGCTTCGGGTCGTGTGCCTGGTGGATCTGAAGGTCCACCCTACGGTTGCGTTGGCCAGTGCTTCGGGCTGTGCGTAGGGTGGACCTTCAGGTCCACCACATCCGTCATCGTTACTCCTCCGCGCCGATGGTCAGCAACTCTGCGCCCTCGGAGACCTGATCGCCTTGGCGGAAGTTGACCTTGTCGACCCGGCCGGAGGTGAATGCGCGGATGGTGTGTTCCATCTTCATGGCCTCCAGCACCATCAGTGCCGCACCTTCCTCCACGTGATCGCCTTCAACCACCATGACCTGCAGCACGGAGCCCGGCATGGGGGCTGTCAGGCTGCCCTCGCGCAGTTCCTCGCTCATGCCGGCGGACAGCGGGTCGTGGATGACCAGTCTGCGCTCAGCGCCGCCGATGGCGACGCTGAGCTGGTCACCGGACTGGAGCGCGAGGGCGTCCTGGTGGACGCCGTCCAGCACGAGACGCATGTGGCCGTCCGAGCCCAGCGTACCGTTGGCGGTGACCGTGCCGCGGGGGAGGTCCAGCAGGAAGCAGTCATGCCGGTAGTGGGCCACCACGGTCAGGTCGGTGTCGCCATCCAGGAAGTGCAGCACGTGGTGATTGTCGCTGTTCGGCTGCCAGCCATCCGTGCTGTGCCAGGGTGACCAAGGGTCGCCGGAGGCGCGGGAGCGCTCCGCAGCGGCCTGGTCGACGCTGAGCAGCTCATACAGCGCCGCCACGGCCAGCAAGGGGTCCGGGACCGGATGCGCCGCAGGGAAGAGGTCGTCCTGGTACTGCTCGATGAAGCCCGTGTCGACCCCGCCCCGGGCGAATGCCGGGTGGGCGGCGATGCGGCCCAGGAACCGCGTGTTTGTGGTGGTGCCCGCCACGGTCCATCCGGCCAGGGCGTTGCGCAGGCGCTGCAGGGCCTTGTCCCGGTCGTCGTCCCACACCACCAGCTTGGCGATCATGGGGTCGTAGTGGATCGAAATGGCATCGCCTTCGCGGATGCCGGTGTCGATGCGCACATGGTCGTCCTCGGCGGGCGTGCGCAGGCGGCTCACGGTGCCGATGGCCGGTAGGAAGTCGCGGTCCGGATCCTCGGCGTAGATGCGCGCCTCGAAGGCGTGTCCGGAGAAGGCGAGGGTGTCCTGGTTGCGGGGCAGTGGCTGACCGGCGGCCACCTGAAGCTGCCATGCGACCAGGTCTTCGCCCGTGATCATCTCCGTGACCGGGTGCTCCACCTGCAGGCGGGTATTCATCTCCATGAAAAAGAACGCGCCGTGGGCGTCCATGATGAACTCCACCGTGCCGGCCCCCACGTAGCCGATGGCGCGCGCCGCTGCCACGGCGGCGTCCCCCATGGCCCGGCGCTTTTCGTCGGACAGGCCCGGGGCGGGCGCTTCCTCGATCACTTTCTGATGGCGCCGCTGGACCGAGCAGTCGCGCTCGAACAGGTGCACCACGTTGCCGTGGTCGTCGGCAAACACCTGTACTTCCACGTGGCGGGGCTGCAGCAGGTACTTCTCCAGCAGTACGGTGTCATCGCCGAAGCCTGCCGCCGCTTCGCGCCGGGCACTGGTCAGAGCCTCCGCGAAGTCGGCCGGGTCGTCCACCCGCCGCATGCCCTTGCCGCCACCGCCGGCGGAGGCCTTGATCAGCACCGGGTAGCCGATTTCGTCGGCGACCTTGGCCAGGTGCTCCGGCGTCTGATCGTCGCCGTGGTAGCCCGGTACAAGTGGCACGCCAGCGTCCGCCATGATGGTCTTGGCCGCACTCTTGGAGCCCATGGCGCGGATGGCCGAGGCGGGCGGACCGATGAAGCGGATGCCCGCGCGCGTGCATGCCTCGGCGAACTCCGCGTTCTCGGACAGAAACCCGTAGCCGGGATGGATGCCGTCGGCGCCGCTGCGGCGGGCCACTTCCAGAATCCGGTCCACGTTCAGGTAGCTTTCCTTCGCGGGCGCCGGGCCCACGGGCCATGCCTCGTCGCAGGCGTGCACGTGCATGGCGTCCGCATCCGCCTCCGAGTACACGGCGACAGTGCGTACCCCCATGGCGCGGCAGGTGCGGGCGATGCGGCAGGCGATTTCCCCGCGGTTGGCAATCAGTACGGTCTGCAACATCCCTCAGGACTCCTCGACCCACGCGGGTTTGCGTTTCTCCAGAAAGGCACCGATCCCTTCCTGCCCCTCGGCGCCGACGCGGATGGCGGCGATGCGGCGCGCGGTGTCCTCGATCATGGCGCGGTCCACCGGGCCGCGGCCCACGGCGCGGGCCAGGTCCTTTGAGGCGGCCATGGCTTCCGGCCCGTTGCCGCGCATCTGTGTGATCAGGTGATCGATGCGTGCATCGAGCTCGCCGGCGGGTACCTGTTCGTGTATCAGGCCGATCCGCACCGCTTCCGCCGCATCGAAGCGCTCGGCGGTGACGAAATACCGGCGCGCCTGCTGTTCGCCCATGGCCTTGACCACGTAAGGTGAGATGGCCGCCGGGATCAGCCCCAGCTTGACCTCGGACAGGCAGAAGCTGGCCGTGCCTGCGGCGATGGCGATGTCGCAGCAGGCCACAAGCCCGACGCCGCCGCCAAAGGCCGCCCCGTGCACCCGGGCAATGGTGGGTTTCGCCAGACCGTCCAGGGTCTCCATCAGTTCGGCCAGGGCGAGGGCGTCGGCTTCGTTCTGCTCGCGCGTGTATCCGGCCATGCGCCGCATCCAGTTCAGATCGGCACCGGCGGAGAAGCTCTTGCCGTTGCCCGCCAGCACTACCACGCGCACGCCGTCGTCGCGCTCGATCTCCCGCAGCACGGCGGTGAGTTCGGCGATGAAGACGTCGTCAAAGGCGTTGTGGCGGTCCGGGCGGTTCAGTGTCACCGTGGCGACACCGTGCGCCTGTTCGGTGAGAATGGCGGCTTCGTCGTTCATCCCGAAACTCCCGGTTACATGCGGAACACGCCGAAGCGCGTGTCCTGCGCCGGCGCGTTGAGGCTGGCGGAGATGCCCAGGCCGAGCACCATGCGGGTGTCCGCCGGGTCGATGACGCCGTCGTCCCACAGCCGCGCGGTGGCGTAATAGGGGTGGCCCTGGTGCTCGTACTGCTCGCGGATGGGCGCCTTGAAGGCTTCCTCGTCCGCCTCGCTCCACTGCTCGCCCTTGCGCTCGAGGCCGTCCCGGCGCACCTGCGCCATGACGTTGGCGGCCTGGTCGCCGCCCATCACCGAGACCCGGGCGTTGGGCCACATCCAAAGGAAACGTGGCGAGTAGGCGCGCCCGCACATGCCGTAGTTGCCGGCACCGAAGCTGCCGCCGATGATGACGGTGAACTTGGGCACCGCGGAGCAGGCCACGGCCGTGACGAGTTTCGCCCCGTCCTTGGCGATGCCCCCCGATTCGTATTTGCTGCCCACCATGAAGCCCGTGATGTTCTGCAGGAATACCAGCGGTATGCCGCGCTGGCTGCACAGCTCCACGAAGTGGGCCCCCTTGAGGGCCGACTCGGAGAACAGCACGCCGTTGTTGGCGATGATGCCCACGGGGTAGCCGAAGATGCGCGCAAACCCGCACACCAGTGTGGTGCCGTAGAGCTGCTTGAACTCCTCGAACTCGGAGCCGTCGACGATGCGGGCGATGACTTCGCGCACGTCAAAGGGCTTGCGCAGGTCGGTGGGAACGGCGCCGTGGAGTTCCTCCGGGTCGTAGAGTGGCGGTTGCGGCTCGCGCACGTCCAGCTCTACCCGCTTGGTGCCGTTCAGGTACTCCACGCTCTGGCGCACGATGCCCAGCGCATGGGCGTCATTGAGCGCGTAGTGGTCAGTCACGCCGGAGACCCGGGAGTGCACGTCGGCGCCCCCTAGATCCTCGGCGCTGACCACCTCGCCGGTGGCAGCCTTCACCAGCGGCGGTCCGCCCAGGAAGATGGTGCCTTGTTCCTTGACGATGATGCTCTCATCGGACATGGCGGGCACGTACGCGCCACCGGCGGTGCACGACCCCATGACCACGGCGATCTGCGGAATGCCGGCGGCGGACATGTGCGCCTGGTTGTAGAAAATCCGCCCGAAGTGGTCGCGGTCCGGGAACACCTTGTCCTGGTTGGGCAGGTTGGCGCCGCCGGAATCCACCATGTAGATGCACGGCAGGTGATTCTCCGCGGCAATCTCCTGGGCGCGCAGGTGCTTCTTCACCGTCTCGGGATAGTAGGTGCCGCCCTTGACCGTGGCGTCGTTGGCGATGATCAGGCATTCGCGCCCGCTCACCCGGCCGATGCCGGTAATGATGCCGGCGGAGGGTACGGCGTCGTCGTACATATCCGTCGCCGCGAGCTGGGAGAGCTCGAGGAAGGGCGAGCCCACGTCCAGCAGCACGCGGATCCGGTCCCGGGGGAGCAGTTTGCCGCGGTCGGTATGCCGCGTCTGCGCCGTCTCGCCGCCGCCTTCCTTGATCCGGGCCACCCGGTCGCGGAGGTCGGCCACCAGCGCGCCCATGGATTCCCTGTTCGCCTGGAACTCCTCGGAGCGGGGGTCGATTCTGGATTTCAGCACCGTCATTGGCTGGTTCGCCTATTTGGTCTGTTCGAACAGTTCCCGGCCGATCAGCATGCGCCGCACCTCGGAGGTGCCGGCGCCGATCTCGTAGAGCTTGGCGTCGCGCAGCAGCCGGCCGGTAGGGTACTCGTTGATGTAGCCATTGCCGCCCAACGCCTGGATCGCCTCCAGCGCCACCTGAGTGGCCTTTTCCGCGGCGTAGAGGATGGCGCCGGCGGCGTCCTTGCGGGTGGTCTCGCCACGGTCGCAGGCGGCCCCAACGGCGTAGACGTACGCGCGGCACGCATTCATGGTGGTGTACATATCGGCGAGCTTGCCCTGCATGAGCTGGAAGGTGCCGATGGGTTCACCGAACTGTTTGCGCTCGTGCACGTAGGGTACCACTACGTCCAGGCAGGCCTGCATGATCCCCAGGGGGCCGGCAGCGAGCACGGCGCGCTCGTAGTCCAGCCCGCTCATGAGCACCCGCGCGCCGCGGCCTTCCTCGCCCAGGATGTTCGCCGCGGGCACCTTGCAGTCTTCAAACACGAGCTCGCAGGTGTTGGAGCCGCGCATGCCCAGCTTGTCGAGCTTCTGCGCCGTGGAGAAACCCGGCATGCCCTTTTCGACGATGAAGGCGGTGATTCCCTTGCTGCCCGCGTCCGGGTCGGTCTTGGCGTAGACCACCAAGGTGTCGGCGTCGGGGCCGTTTGTGATCCACATCTTGTTGCCGTTGAGCACGAAGTGATCGCCTTGGCGTTCCGCGCGCAGCCGCATGGAGACCACATCGGAGCCGGCGCCGGGCTCGGACATGGCCAGCGCGCCCACGTGCTCGCCGGTGATCAGTCCGGGCAGGTACTTCTGCCGCTGCTCCTCGGAGCCGTTGATGCGGATCTGGTTCACGCAAAGGTTCGAGTGCGCGCCGTAGGACAACCCCACGGAAGCCGATGCGCGGGAGATCTCTTCCATGGCGACGATATGTGCGAGATACCCCATGCCCGCACCGCCGTATGTGTCCTCCACGGTGATGCCGAGCAAGCCCATGTCGCCGAGCTTGGGCCAGAGGTCCGGCGGGAATTCATTGCTGGAGTCAATGTCGGCGGCGCGCGGAGCGATTTCGGCAGCGGCGAAATTCGCCACCGAGTCGCGCAGCATGTCGATGTCTTCCCCGAGGCCGAAATTCAGGGTCGGAAGCTGAATCATTGGTGTCTCCCCGGCAGCCGAGGCTGCGTGTGTTTCCTGTTGATCGTCTGTGTCTGGGGTGGCCGTCAGCCGGTCTGTTCATCGTTCTGGCGGCTGAGGAGCTCCTGGCACCTCGTATAGGACTGCTCCAGCTCCGCCAGTGCGTCCTCGATGTCCCTGCGCTGCTGCTTCAGTTGCTGGCGCTTTTCGTCCAGCACCCCGAGGTAGTAGCGCAACTGCCTGGATTCGCCGTGCGCCTGGTCGTAGAGTTCGAACGTCTCGCGGATCTCGCCCAGGGTGAACCCCAGGCGCTTGCCGCGCAGGATGAGCTTGAGCCGGGCCCGGTCGCGGCGCCGGTAGAGGCGCTTGCGGCCTTCGCGGATCGGAGCAAGCAGCCCCTCATCCTCGTAGAACCGGATCGCCCGTGTTGTAATGTCGAACTCGCGCGCCAGCTCGCCGATCGTGTACACCGGGGCGCTCTTCACATGCCGTACGGCTTCCATGGTCTCTGGACTTCCTCGTGGCGACAGTCTTTTCGTTTACGTAAACGTAACATGAGCCGTTTCCGTCCGGTAGATCCTGCCACCGTTCTCGCGGCTCGCGTCAGGCGAGCCAGCGTTTCCGGCGCCGGTAGTGTTTGACATTGTGATAGTCCACCTTGCCGCTGCCGCCAAGATAGAACTCCTGCACGTCCGGGTTCTGGCGCAGCACATCCGCCTCGCCGGTCATGACGATATGGCCGTTCTCCACCAGGTAGGCGTGGTGGGCAATCTCCAGGGCCGCCGAGGCATTCTGTTCCACCAGCAGGACGCTCACACCCTCGTTGGCGTTGATGTCGCGGATGATGGAGAAGATCTCCTCGACCAGTACGGGTGCCAGGCCCAGGCTCGGTTCGTCGAGCATGAGTAGTCTGGGTTCCGTCATCAGCGCGCGGCCGATGGCGAGCATCTGCTGTTCACCGCCGGAGAGGTAGCCCGCCTTACTGCGGGCGCGTTCCTTCAGCCGCGGAAAATAGGTAAAGACCTGATCCCGAAGCTCCTGGTAACGGGTCCGGCTGCCGCGCAGCGGGTAGGCCGCAAGCAGGTTGTCCTCGGGTGTGAGGTGGCCGAAGATGCGTCGACCTTCGAGTACGTGCACCAGGCCGCGCTCGACCCGCTGGGCAGCGCCCAGCGGCGCCAGATCCTCGCCGTTGAACAGGACGTGGCCGCGGGTGATTTCTCCGCGTTCGGGGGCGAGCAGGCCGCTGATGGTCTTGAGTGTGGTGCTCTTGCCGGCGCCGTTGCCGCCCAGCAGGGCGACGATCTGACCGTCTCCCACCTCCAGCGACACGCCTTTGATCGCGAGAAAGACCTTGTCGTAGATCACCTCGACGTTGCTCATGGAGAGCACGGTGGCCGGGGCGG
Source organism: Aquisalimonas sp. APHAB1-3 (assembly GCF_048323695.1). Classification (NCBI taxonomy): domain Bacteria; kingdom Pseudomonadati; phylum Pseudomonadota; class Gammaproteobacteria; order Chromatiales; family Ectothiorhodospiraceae; genus Aquisalimonas; species Aquisalimonas sp. APHAB1-3. The sequence continues at coordinate 248,011 of NZ_JBLWFT010000001.1, forward strand.
TGCCGGCTGTCTGCGCTGTCTCTGCAGTCATGAACGTATTCCCCGTCGTGTGCCGGCCCGCCGGCGCCTGCGCCGGCGGGCCGTCTGCCGTTAGCGGCCTTCGCGGAAGCCCGCCGCGTCTTCGCGGATTTCTTCCCAGACCAGGTCCTGGTAGGAGTGGAACCAGTCGGTGATCGGCTCCCAGCTGTCGCCGTTCCATTCGGTGACACGGCCGTAGCCACCGCCCTGGTGGTCCTCTTCCGAGAACGACACCGGCGGCATCATGCCCTCGGCGTCGAAGTTGTCGATCATCCGCAGGCCGTCACGCAGTTTTTCCCCGGTCAGCGGAGCGCCGTATTCCTCCAGAGCGAGGCGTGCTCCCTCCACCGCCACGGCCATGGTCGCCACGCCGATGTTGTAGTAAGTGGTGCCGACGTTCTCGGCCTCACCGGTGCCTTCACCGGCGTCGATGACCTGCTCCTGGATGCGCTCGATGATGGGGTAGTCGGTACCGGTGGCAACGGCTTCGTAACGCTTCAGACCCTGGGCCCGGTCAACGCCGATGGTGCGCGCGTCCGTCTCGGCCATCCACACCACTGAGAGTATCTGCGACGGGTCGATGCCGTTGCGGATCGCCGTCTGCACAGAGACGGCCTGACCGCCACCGGCGCCCCAGATCAGCACGTGATCCGGCTGGTAGCGGCGGACATCCGACCAGGTGCTCGACTGCTCGTTGCCCGGGCTCGGATAGGCGAATGTGCGCAGCTCGAACCCTTCGCTCTCGGCGAGCTTCTCGAGCACGGGAACGGGTTCCCGGCCGAATGGCGAGTCGATGTAGACGTGCGCGATGCGCTTGCCTTCCAGGCCGCCCTCATTCTCTTTGATGTACTCGGCCAGAATGGTCGCCTGCGACCAGTATGTGGCCATCAGCGGAAAGATGTACGGGAAGGTGGTGCCGTCGCTGGCGTCGCCGCGCCCGTGGAGCGCCGTGATCATGACGATCTCGTCATCCAGGACCCGGTTCACGGCGGCGCGGGAGACCGGTGTGCTGAGGAAGTCCACCAGCACGGCGCCCTCGCGCCGGGCACGGTTGTACGCTTCAAGGCCGCGCTGCGGCTCGTTGCCGGTGTCGCGCACGAGGGCCTCGAACATGTGCCCGTCGATGCCGCCCTCGGCATTGATCAGTTTCAGGTAATCCCGCTGCCCCTGGTTGTACTCATCCGTGAGGAACGTGTAGACGGCGGTAAAATCCTGGAGCAGGGCAAACTTGATGGTGTCGTTGTCCGCCTTTGCGGTCCCGCCAAAGGCGAGTGCCGCGGCGGCGACCGTGCCGGTCAGAGCCTTGGTGATGCTGCGCATGGTGTCTCCTCCTCGTTTTGTTGTTTTCCCGGTCGTTCAGCTCCGTGAGTGGCGGAACGGCCAGACCAGGAAGTATTTCCTGATGTTGTCGTAGATCTTGGCAAGCCCCAGGGGCTCGAACAGCAGGAAGCCGATAATCAGCGCGCCATAGGCCATCAGCGGGATGTGCGCCAGCAGGTTCGTGGACACTGACAGCCAGCCCTGGATGGCCGCGTACGCGACCACGTTCGTCAGGAATATCGGCGCCAGCAGGACGAATCCGGCACCAAGATAGGCGCCGATGACACTGCCGAGCCCGCCCACGAGAACCATGGCCACCAGCTGGATCGAGACGTTGAAACCGAACTGCTCCGGCGTTACCGCCTGGTAATAGCAGAATGCCAGCACGGCGCCACTGACCCCGCCCAGGAACGAACTGGTGAAGAATGCCAGCAGCTTGTACTTGAAGCTGTTCACGCCGATGATCGATGCCGCGTAGTCCTTGTCACGCACGGCGACCAGGGCGCGGCCGAAACTGGTGCGTTTGATGTTGAGCACCAGCAGGGTCACGATCACGGCCCAGAGCAGGGCGCCGTAGTACAGTGCGGCATCGCTCTGCATGGGCACGAACAGGAAGGTCACGTCCGGCGTCTGCAGCGTGGCCTGGGCGCCCCCGGAGATGGCCGGCACGTTGATGATCACCCAGTCCACCAGGTACTGCATGGCGAGGGTTGCCATCACCAGATACAGGCCCTTGACGCGCAGCGCCGCCGCACCGAACAGACAGCCAATGAATGCGGCCGTCAGACCTGCGCCGATCAGCGCGATCTCGAACGGCCAGCCGGCCCGGACGATATGGATGCTCGAGTAGGCGCCGATGGCCATGACGGCGGCGAAGCCGAAGTGCAGCTGGCCCGCGATCCCCATCAGCAGCGTCAGTGACAGCGCTGCTGCACTCCAGACCAGCCAGGGCAGCATGTAGCTGCTGAGGTAGAGGTCCGACATGTACAGCGGTGCGGCCACCGCGAGCGCCAGCAGGATCCAGACCTGCCAGCGGTCGGTCGGCACCGGCCACAGGCGCCGGGCGGTCTCGTAGCGGGTGTGGTGGACTCCGGACAGTCGATAGAACATGGGATTCAGACCCTCTCGATGTCTTCGCGGCCGAAGATGCCGTGCGGCCGGATCATGATGGTGAACAGGATGATCAGCGAGGTGACCACGTCACGGGTGCCGCCACCCACGATAGGGTCCACGTAACCCGGGATGACGCTGCCGAGAATGCCGACGATCAGCCCGGCCACAAGCACGCCGATGATGCTGTCCAGCCCGCCCAGAATCACCACGGCCACCGCCGGGAACAGCAGCGTCGACAGCGTCCAGTCCACCCCCTGTACCGAGCCCCAGAGCGCGCCGGCGGCAACGGCGGAGATGCCGGCGAGCCCCCAGGAGATGCCCACCGCGCGCTCCACGGATATGCCCACCGACCAGCTCGAGACGTGATCGTCCGACACCGCTCGCAGCTTGGTGCCGAGCCGGGTGCGGAAGAACAGCAGTGACAGCCCCACGAGAATCATCGCCACGATGCCGCCAACCAGGTAATCGCGGTTGATGAACACGTCACCGACGATCACCGGGGTGAGCGGGATGCCCAGGTCCAGGGACTTGGGCGATGCGCCGAGCAGCCCCGGCCCGAGGCCGCGCAGGAAGATCTCCAGACCGAGGGTGAGCATGACGATCATGATGATCGGTTGCCCCACCATCTTGCGCAGCAGCAGGCGCTCGGCCAGGAGGCCGAAGCCGAACATCGCCGCTGCCGCCAGTGCAATGGCGAGATACAGGGGCAGTCCGGCCATGCTTGCGAGCATCCAGATGGCGTAGGCGCCGATCATGACCATGGCGCCCTGGGCCAGATTGGGTACGCCGGCGGACTTGTAGATCAGCACGATGCCAAGCGCCGTCAGGCTGTACATCAGCCCGGTGAGGGCGCCGTTGATGAGCAGTTCGAGAAAGTACGCCATAACCTTGCCTCACTTGTTCCCGGCTGCGGGCAGATCGCGGATGGCGAGATGGCGGCGGAGGACGCCGGACTCGCCGGTTTCATAGGTAATCCGGGCCTCGTACTCGATCTCGGTGCGCCCGTCGTAGAGCGCCTCGATGATCGGCGCGTAGTGCTTGTCGATCACGTTCCGACGCAGTTTCCGAGTTCGGGTGACCTCCCCGTCATCCGGGTCGAACTCCTTGTGGAGATTGACGAAGCGGCGGATCTGCAAGCCCTCCGGCAACTTCGTGTTGACGTGCGTGATCACGCCCTGAAGCCGGTCGTACACCTCGCTCTTCTGCGACAGATCGGCGTAGGAGGTGTAGGGCACGCCGTTCTCCTCAGCCCAGTGGCCTACGGCGTCGATGTCGATGCAGACGATGGCGGTGAGGTGATCACGCCCTTCGCCGACCACGCAGACATCCTTGATGTACTGGCTGAACTTGAGGTGGTTCTCCACATAGGTGGGGATGAACCGTTCGCCGGCGGCGGTATACACCACCTCGGAGACGCGGCCCAGCACCACGATCTGACCGTCCTCTTCCAGATAGCCGGCGTCGCCGGTGTGCAGCCAGCCGTCCTGCAGGGTCTCCGCCGTCGACTCCGGCTTGTTGTAATAGCCGTCGAAGACGTTGTCGCCGCGCATGATGATCTCGCCGTCGTCGCTGATCCGCACCTCGACTCCGGGGAACGCCTTGCCCACGGTGTGGAGCTTCAGCGTGTCCGGGTCCTGGGCGGCGCAAAGGGCGCAGTTTTCCGTCTGACCGTAGAACTGTCTGAGGTTGAGGCCGAGGGCGCGGAAGAACAGGAACACCTCCTCACCGATGGCCTCGCCCGCCGTGTAGGGGCGTTGGACGCGCCCCAGGCCGAGCTGGTCCTTGATCGGGCCGTAGACCAGAATCTCGCCCAGCGCGCGCCAGATCCGTTCACCGCTGCTCGGCGCCTCGCCGTTCAGACGGCGGCGCTCCAGCTCCACGGCGAACGGCATGAACCGGTTGTAGAGCCAGCGCTTGAAACCGGTGGACTCGTCAATGCCCACCTGGATGCGGGTGAGCATGTTCGACCACGCGCGAGGCGAGCTGAAGTAGAGGGTGGGTGCGATCTCGCGCAGGTCGTGCAGGGCGGTCTCCTGCCGCTCCGGGATGTTGACCGAGAACTGCAGCGCGATGGCCGCACCCACGGAGAAGATGAAATCCCCCACCCAGGCCAGGGGCAGGTAGGCCATGTGGATTTCACCCTGGTCGAAGTAGCCCGCCGCCGCCGCGTTGCGCACCCCGGCCAGGATATGGCCGTGTTTCAGCGGGATGCCCTTGGGCGCGCCGGTGGTCCCGGACGAGTGCAGCAGTACCGCCACGTCGTGGACGGTCGCGCGGCCCGTGAGCGACTCCCGCAGCGAGGCGTCGCCTTCCAGGCGTTTGCGCCCTTCTGCCGCAATATCACGGAAGGCGGCCACGCCGGACGGCTCCTTGCCGGCCAGGCCGCGCGGGTCGTCGTAGATGACCAGCTCCAGCTCCGGGTAGGATTCGCGGATCTGCAGCAGCTTGTCCACCTGCTCCTGATCCTCCGCCATGGCGAACCGGATCCCCTCACGGCGGAGCTGGTCCGCGACCTCGTCGGGAGTGGTATCCGGGTAGGCGGGGGAGGGGACGGCGCGCAGTGCCACCGCGCCGAGCATGCCGAAGTACAGCGCCGGGCGGTTGTCACCGATGACGAGAATGTTGTCTTCCTCCCCCACGCCGCGGGCTTCGAGTCCGGCCGCGAAGCAGAGCACCTGATCCAGGTACTCGGCCCAGGTGTACTCCTGCCAGATGCCCTGGTCCCGCTCGCGCATGGCAATCCGGTCAGGGTACTCGCGGGCGTTCCTGGCCAGCAGATTGATCAGGTGATCGTCGTGCTGCCAGTTGGGGTGGAGCGCCGCAGGGTTCGTCTCGTTCGCAAGCTGCTGTTCAGGCTGCATCGTTGCTCTTCCCGATGTAGGCCGCGACAACGGCGGGGTCCTTGATCGCGTCCCGGGCCGTGCCTTCGGCGATCTTCTCGCCGTTGTTGAGCACGGCCACGCGGTCGCAAATGGCGGTGACCACGTCCATGTGATGCTCGATGAGCAGGATGGTGAGGTTCAGTGCCTCCTGGGCATCCAGGATGAAGCGCACCATGTACTCCTTCTCTTCCTGGTTCATGCCTGCCATGGGCTCGTCCAGGATCAGAAACCGCGGTTCCGCGGCCAGCGCCCGCGCCAGTTCCACGCGTTTCTGCATGCCGAGCGGAATGACGTCCACCGGTTCGTCGCGAACGCTCTCCAGCTGCAGCAGGTCGATGATCTCCTCGACCTGCCGGCGGTGGGCCACTTCCTCCTTCTGCGCCCACCACCAATAGAACAGCGATGCCAGCGCGCTGGGGCGCATGAAGATGTGCCGCCCGAGGAGAATGTTGTCCAGCACGCTCATGCCCTTGAACAGCGCCACGTTCTGGAACGTGCGGGCGATGCCTCGTGAGGCGACCTGATAGGGTTTGAGGTGATTGATGGCGGCGCCTTCGAAGACGATCCGGCCTTCCTGGGGCGGGTAGAAGCCCGTGACGGCGTTGACCAGGGTGGTCTTGCCGGAGCCGTTCGGACCGACAAGTCCGAAGATCTCCCCCTGGCGAATGCCGAGATCGATTCCTTTCAGGGCCTTCAGGCCGCCGAAGCGGCGCACGACCTGCTCACAGGCGAGCGTGACGCCGTCATGCGTCGTCTGATCCGTCGTATCCACGGAGTGATCCTCTTGTCGCTGCGTTGTTGTTGGAGCCACTGTTGCCGCGGCTCTCTCCTCCTGTCATCCCCGCAGGGGCAGCGAGGCGGAGTAATGACGCTTACGTAAACGGAAAGCAATTCACGCTCGCATTCGTCGTTACTGCGCCTAGAACCAGAACATAGGTATCGTTTACGTAAGCGTCAAGTGTGACTTGTAGTGCGCTGCGGCAAGTGCCGCAGCGACGGGGCGGGAGAGGGAATCAGCCCTGAACGTGCTGCGTGTTGCCGCCGTCCACGACCACCTGGGAGCCGGTGATGAAGCTGGCGGCGGGACTGGCGAGAAAGGCGACGGTGTTGGCAATCTCCTGCGGGGTGCCGAGCCGGCCCATGGGGTTGCGTTTGAGCACCCGGGCGAACTGGTCCGGGTCGCCCTGCTGCACGCGGTCCCAGATGCCGCCGGGGAAGAGAATGTCGCCGGGCGCCACGGCGTTGACGCGCACCCCTTTCTTCACCAGCTTCATGGACAGGGATTTCATGTAGTGGCTCATGGCCGCCTTGATGGCGCCATAGGCGGCCAGCGGGGGCACCCCGACCATGCCGGCGATGGAGCTGATGTAGACCACCGCCGCGCGGTCGGACTCCAGCAGGTGGGGCAGCACCGTATCCACCTCGGAGACGGTGCCGAGGATGTCCGTGTCCACCATGGCCTTCCAGTCGGTGGTCATGGCGCTGACGTTCGGGATGAAGATGTCCAGGCCGCCAAAGGCGTCGGTGACGTCGCCGACCCAGCCGGAGAAGGCAGCGTGGTCGCTCACGTCCAGCGCGCGCCCGATGGCCTTGCCGGGGAGCGGCTCGAGCCGCTCGAGCATGGCATCGACCTTGTCCTGGCTTCGCGAACAGATGGCTACATGACACCCCTCCTGCGCGAGAGTCTCCGCTATGGCCGCGCCGATGCCTGCCGTGCTGCCGGTAATCAGCGCCCGGGCGCCGTTGAGTCCAAGATCCATGCTGCCTCCGTTACGTTGTTGTTTGTGCTCACTGCTTGCCGGCAGTCGGCTGCCGCACGGCCATGGCCACACCAAACACCGCCACGGCAATGCCCGTCAATGCCATGGGACCGAGCCGCTCGCCGAAGAGAATCCAGGCCTCCACCGCCGTGACCGGTGGCACCAGGTAGAACAGGCTCGCCACACGCGAGGCCTCACCGCGCCGGATCAGCGCCATGAGCAGCAGGATGGCGGCGATGGACAGCCCGAAAATCAGCCAGCCGAGGGTAAGCACGAAGGTCAGCGTCCACTCGATCTCGCGCGTCTCGAACACCAGCGCGGCCAGGCCGAGCACCAGCGATGCGCCCACGAACTGGATGAACGTGCCGGTGGTCAGCGGCATCTCGGTGCAGTAGCGCTTCTGGTACAGAGTGCCGATGGAGATGCCGAGCAGGGCGAGTGCTGCCGCAAGCAGTGCCACGGGGCCGAAGCCGGTGAACAGCGTTGCCGGGTCCGCCAGGTCCAGTTGCTCGCCGAGGACCAGGGTGATGCCCGCCAGGCCCAGGATGATCCCGATCCACTGATTACGGTTGATGCGCTCGCCGAGCCAGGAGCGTGCCAGCGCCGCGGTCACCAGCGGCTGCAGGCCGACGATCAGCGCCGTGACGCCAGCGGGCATGCCCTGGTCGATGGCCGAGAAGACGCCACCGAGGTAGGCCGCATGTACCAGCACCCCGGCGACACCGATGTGCAGCCAGGCCTTAAGGGTGCGCGGCCAGACCTCCCGCATGACGCGGATGATGAGATAGAGCACCACCAGCGTGCAGAGAAACCGGATGGTCAGGAACGTGAACGGCTCGGCATAGGGCAGTCCGAACCGGGCGCCGATGAACCCGGTGCTCCAGAGCAGCACGAACAGGATCGGCATGGCCCGGATCCAGAGACCCTGGGTTGCAGCGGATACGGCCAAGAGATGTCTCCTTCCAACCGGCACGGAATCGCCCCGGAGTGTATCAGCTCGGGCCGGGCCGTGATCGCGCTTGGCGCACGCGCCGGTTCGGGGTAGCCTTCGCGCCCTCGGCTTCGCGGAGGGATACCCGGCTCATGGCCTATCTCATTGGCATTACCCTGTTGTGGGCGTTTTCGTTCAGCCTGATCGGCGAGTATCTCAGCGGGCAGGTCGACAACGACTTCGCGGTGGTCACGCGCGTCCTTCTCGCCGGAGCTCTGTTCCTGCCGCTGTTGCGCTGGCGCGGTCTGCCGGCTCCACTCATTGGCGGTATGCTTCTGGTGGGCATGCTGCAGTTCGGGGTGACCTACCTGTGCCTGTACCGGTCCTTCGCCTATCTCACGGTGCCGGAGGTGCTGCTGTTCACCATCACCACCCCCATCTACGTTGCCCTGATTGATGATGCCCTGTATCGGCGGTTCTCCCCGGTGGCGCTCGCCGCGGCGGCCATGGCCGTCATCGGTGCGGCGGTGATCCGCTATGACGGTGTCACCGGGGACTTCATCACCGGTCTGGTCCTGCTGCAGGTCGCCAACATGGCCTTTGCCGCAGGGCAGGTGGGCTACAAGCACCTGACCCGCCGCTACCCCGTGGCTGTGCCGGGTTACCGCTATTTCGGCTTCTTCTTCATTGGCGGCGCAGTGGTCTCCGTACCCAGCTTCCTGCTCTTCGGCGACGCGGGAATGCTGCCGGAGACCGCCTGGCAGTGGGCCGTACTCGGCTGGCTCGGGCTGGTGGCCACCGGTCTCGGGCTGTTTCTGTGGAATCACGGCGCCTGCAGGGTGGATGCGGGCACCCTGGCAGTGATGAACAACGCCATGATTCCCGCCGGGCTGCTGGTCAACCTGCTCATCTGGAACCAGAATGCCGATCTGCCCCGGCTGGCGCTCGGGGGAGCGATCATGGCGGCATCACTGTGGTTCAATGCCCGCTTTTCTCGCAATGCGGCGTTGGGGTTGACGTCGGCGTCCCGCTAGCACCGGGCGGCAGCAGCACGGTGGTGTTACGGCCACGGTTCTTTGCCTCATAGAGGGCCTGGTCCGCCCGAAAGAGTGTTGACTCGACGGGTTCATCGGCGATGTGGAGCGTGATACCAACGGAGATGGTGAGGCGGTAGTCGTCGGGCAGTTCTGGTAGCTGCAGATCGAGAACGGTCTCCCGCAAGCGCTCCGCGGCCTGGTGGGCTGCCTCGGGGCCGGAGTTGTTGAGTATGAGAAGAAACTCCTCGCCGCCAAAGCGTCCGACGAAATCGCCCTGGCGAAGTGACGCACGAAGTGCATCTCCTACGCGGCACAGCGCCATGTCACCTGCCTGGTGGCCGTAGGTGTCGTTGACCTGCTTGAACAGGTCGACATCCACGAGGCCCACTGCCACGGGCGTACCTTCGGCGCGCTGGGAGTGCGCCTTTTCGCTCTGTGAATTGAGCTGCTCCAGAGCCGCGCGCCGGTTCGGCAGCCGCGTGAGCGGGTCCAGTGTGGCCAGGTCCCGGAGTTCCGCCAGGGCGATCTCCAGGCGTGCGTTGCGCTGGCGCAGGGTGTGTCTCAGCCCGGCTATGAAACCGCCCAGCAGGCAGAGCATAGTGATCACCAGCGCGTAGGTCAGAATCACAGGGGGCCTCGGCGCGGATATTCAGCCGCTCCGGCGCCCAGAAAGCCAGGGTGCCGATCAGAAAGACGTAGGCTGCGACGTGGTAGCCGCCGAGCCACAGCAGGCGGCGTGTATCGTAGGCGAGAGCGGCAAACAGCATCCCGACCGTTGCCATCAGCACCACCGCCACGCGCAGCTGCGGATCCTGGAGGTGATACATGCCATACAGGGCGGGCAGCAGGCTCAGCATGACCTGGGCTCCGGTCATGCTGGGGTCGTGCAGATAGAGGTTCACGCCCGAACGGATGAGCAGCACGTACGCTGCGAGCAGGGTGAGGTACATCAGTGCCACATGCACCACCCGGACGGGCTCCATGAAGCCGGCCAAGGTGGCACTGGCAAGGGTCAGCAGCAGGCAGAGCTGGGCCAGAAATCCCCACAGCGTGCGCTGCAGTCTCAGGGACTGGGCCCCGCTGACGGACTCGACGGATTTTTCCATGTTGACGCCGCGCCGACACCGGCCGAGGTGGAGCTGCCTTCCGGGATTCGGCGACTCATTCTAGTTATTGTTCGACGGCCAGCCGGGCCACGCCGGCCTAGCCATCCTTTTGATTATCGTCAAGCCTAACCCGCCGTGGCCGATTCGCGAAATACGCTGTGTGAGTATTGGTGTCAGCTGGTGGTCATGCCCTGCTGGTAGCGGTCGCGCAGCTCGCGTTTCAGGACCTTGCCGATGGCGGACAGCGGCAGCTCGTCCACGCACTGGATGTCGGCCAGGCGCTGGGTCTTGCCGAGCTGGCCGTTGGCCCAGGCGAGCAGGTCGTCCGGGTTGCCCTCGTAACCGTCCTCTATGACCACGAAGGCCACCGGCGTCTCGCCCCAGCGCTCCGACGGCACGCCCACGACAGCACAGTCGTGAACGGCCGGGTGCTCGCGCAGCACGGCCTCCAGATCGGTGGGGTAGATGTTGAATCCGCCGGATATGATCATGTCCTTCTTGCGGTCCATGATCACCAGGAAGCCGTCCTCGTCGAAGCGGCCGATGTCGCCTGTGCGAATGAACCGCCGCCCGTCCGGGGCGTACCATTCCGCCTCGGCGGTCTTCTCCGGCTGGTTGTGGTAGCCGATCATAAGGCCGGCGGAGTGGCCGACGATTTCGCCCATCTCGCCGTGCGGGACCTCATTGCCGTCGTCATCAATGAGCCGGATGTCGTGGCCGGGCACGGGCTGTCCCACGGTGTGCAGCTTGTCCGGATGGTGATGGGCCAGCAGGCTGCAGACGCCGCCGCCCTCGGTCATGCCGTAGTTGTCGATCAGGCGCCCGGGCCAGCGCGCGAGCACGTCCGCCTTGAGTTCGGCGCGGAAGGGCGCGCTGGTGCACAGCTTGCACTGGAAGGCCGAGAGATCGTAGGCGTCGAAGTCCGGCACATCCATGATGCGCTGGTATTGCACCGGCACGAGAATGGTATGCGTGACGCGGTACTGCTCGGCGAGCTGGAGGTAGCGTACGGCGTCGAATTTGGCCATCAGCAGCAGCATGCCGCCCAGCGCCAGCGTCTGGAAGAAGGGCACCAGCGTGGTGTTGGAATACAGCGGCGTCGACAGGAGGGTGATGCTCTCCGGCCCGATCCCGTACTCCTCGGAGATGCCCCGGCGGATGTGCCCCCAGCGCAGCTGATGGGGTTGCACGATCCCCTTGGGCGTCCCGGTCGTGCCTGAGGAGTAGATGATGTTGAAGGGCCACTCCGGCTCGATGCTCACAGCATCGGCCTGGCTTCCTTCCGCTGCGAGCCATTCGCCGAGCGGCGTGCCCGCGGCGGTGTCATCCAGGGTGATCCAGCGTGCATCGATCCGTGCGCTGACCGGGGCGAGGGCTTCCGCATTGGCCGCATCCACGAACAGGTGGCCTGCGCCAGCGTCGGTCACCATGTGGGCGAGGCTCTCCGGCGTGGCCGAGGGGGCTAGCGGAGCGGCGACGACACCCGCACGCAGTGCGCCCAGGAAAACGGTCACGTAGGCGATCGATGTGCCCGCGCAGATGCTGATGGCATCGCCGGGGCCGAGGCCGTCCCGTTGCAGCGTTGCCGCGACCCGCTCCATGGCGGCGTTCAGCTCGCCGTAGGTCATTGTCGCTCCGTCCTGCACCAGCGCCCGGGCGTCCGGGCGTTCCCCGGCGTGGGTGCGGATCAGGTCCGGCACAGTGGCGAAGGGCTGTTCACTGAGGGCGTTCAGGTCCATGGAATTACGTCCTGTCTCCGGGCGATCGGGGAAGACTAGTGGAGAAGGCTGAGGGTTGTCCATACTGCGAACAAGGATTTCGCAGTGCAGAACATAGCGGGCAGTCAGGCCTTCGTCCTGCGCTCACTGTCCACTGTGCTGCGGCCTGATTCCTTGCCCTGGCAGAGCGCCGCATCGGAATGTCAGGAGCACGAACGCGAGCACCAGCGAGCTGGTTGCCACTCGCATGGCCATCAGGCTGTAGAATGCGAAGCGGGCGCGGATCGGGTCGATGGTATAGCGTGAGGCCGACGAGGATTCGAGGGTCGAGGGTTGGTTTGTTGCGGGCTGGTCGACCATTCGTGTCGCGGGCGGTGCTCCCCGATCCTGTGGTGGACTGTTCACGATCGTACATGCATGCACAACAGTGGGGCATTTAAAGGGGAAGCGGTGTGAGCGGAGTCGCAGATGACCGAGTAACTCTCTATCTGGTGCGCCACGGCAGGGCTGCGGGCTCCTGGGACGAATCCCGGGACCCGCGGCTTGATGCCGAGGGCCACAGACAGGCCGAGCGCGCATCTGCGGAAATCGATGCAATGGCCGGGCGCCCGCTGGCGCTGTGTACCAGCCCGCTGCAGCGGGCCCGCGAGACCGCCGCGCCCCTGGCGGCGCGCTGGGAAACGGCCCCCGCCGTGGAGCCCGGGGTGGCGGAAGTGCCGTCGCCGGGGATGTCACTGCAGGAGCGGGGTGGCTGGTTGCAGGGCCTGCTGCAGTCCCGCTGGCCGGATCTCGAGCCGCATCTGTGGCAGTGGCGTGAGCAGGCAGTGGACACCCTGTGCGCCTGCCAGCGCGATACGGTGTTCGTCACCCACGCGGTCCTGATCAACGCCGTGGTGGCGGCCGTCACCGATGACCCGCGGGTGCTGGTGTTCCGGCCCGACTACTGTTCGGTCACGACCCTGCATCTGCGCCGGGGCGCGCTGGCGCTGCACGCCCTGGGCCGTGAAGCCGATACCCGCCTGCGCTGAGTGGTGGTGTCCCGTCCCGGCAGTACGCGCGATTGATGCGCTTCGCCTGGACGGGGTAACCGGTTACTGCAGGTAGTCGCAGTTGCTCTCGTCCAGTGGCCGCACGGTCTGCTCCGCCGGGATAGTGTTCAGGATCTCGTAGTAGTCACCCGCGGCTTCCGTGTCGCGCGGCGACTTGATGCGGGCCAGGTGCATGTCGATGGCCAGGCGTCCATCGGCGCGCAGTTCCCCGCCGCGGCCGTAGATGTCGTCCACCGGCGTGGCGCGCATCTGTTCCATCACGGTCTCCGGGTCGTCCGTGCCCGTCGCCTCGATGGCGCGGAGGTAGTGCGTGACGGCCGAATAGACGGACGCGCTGAACTGACTGCCGAAGAAGCCGGACCGTTCCTGGAACCGCTCGGCCCAGGCGCGATTGTCGTCGTCGTCGTTCCAGTACCAGGCCGTGGTCAAGCGCAGGCCCTGAGAGACGTACAGGCTCAGTTCCTCGGGCAGGGCTTCCGTGGTCAGCAGACCGGCGAGGATCTGATCGCCCTCGGGAATCCCGAGTTCGTACGCCGTGCGGATGGCCCGGGCCTGATCCTGCCCGGCATTGGCCAGGGCAATGACGTCCGCCCCGGAGGCTGCCGCTTCGAGGATCGGCCCGACGAAATCCTCGCCCTGGAAGGGGTGCAGGGAGGTGCCTACAACCCGGCCGTCGTGGGCTTCGATGACGGCGGTGGAGTCCGCCTGCAGGCTCTCCCCGAAAGAGTAGTCGGCGGTGACGAAATGCCAGCTCTCGTAGCCTTCCTCCAGCAGCGCCGCGGTGGTCCCTGCCGCCAGGGCATAGGTGTCGAACATCCAGTGCGCGCCCAGAGGCGAGCAGTGCTCGCCCGTCAGGCTCGACGAGACGGAGTCGGTGTGGAGCGTGATGATGCCGTGTTCGCGGGCGTAGTGCTGAATGGGAATGGCCGTGTTGGAGCCCACCATGCCCAGGAACGCATCCACGTTGTAATTCTCGTGCAGGTCGCGCGCGTGCTCCATGGCGAGGTCTTCATCCAGCGCATGGTCGCGCGAAATGACCCGGATCCGGTTGCCCAGCACTTCACCGCCAAAGTCTTCCACGGCCATGGCGGCGGCGATCTCGGCCCCTTCGCCCACTTCCCGGTAGGTCGATTGCATGTCGGAGATCAGGCCGATGCGCACCTCGCCGTCCGAGATGCCGGCGTGCGCCGCGAGCGGCGAGGCCAGTAGACCCAGGATTCCAAGACCAATGACTGAGCGTCGCATTCCGTGTCTCTCCTTGCGTCCTCCGGACGCCGACGTATGACGTATTGTTGTTGTGCGGGTGCAATGGCCCCCAGAGCCGCTGCTCCGTGACGTCGGCGAGTATGACATGTTCCATTTCCCGGTTGGAGCCCGGGCTCGGCCGGGCGCTGTGTCGCTACTGTTTCTCCAGTGCCTCCTCAAGGGCCACGCACACCCGGTGAAAGGCCTCCCGGGCGCCGTCGTCCATGGCGCATTCGTTGCCGAGCCGGTCTGCGAATAGTACGCCGACCAGGCCTTTCGGGCCCCGTATCGCCTGTATCAGGTAATCGTCGGCCTGGAACAGTACGCCGCCCAGGGCCTTCAGTTTGTGCCGCAATGGTGATGGTTTACCCGCCGTCACCCGCGCCGGTTTCCTGCCGGGTGGCAGATGATTCATGAGCCACTGCCCCTCGGCGGGCAGGCCGGTGGTGAGCAGGATAGGGTCTGTCTCCGCGCCCAGCGCCAGATAGGGCCGGAGTGTGTCGGCGTTCTTGTTGAGGCGGAAGAAGATCGTCCTGTTCATGCCGAGCCCGTGGTGAACCGCGCGCGTCGCCAGCGTCAGCAGGGGGGCGTAGGTGTCCACGCGCTCATGCCGCAGTTCCAGCTCGTTGCGAATGCGGTCCAGGTTGTCTTCTTCCAGCTCTTCGATGAGGCGCTGGAACACGTCATGCCGGGGCATCAGGCACATGCCGCGCGCGGGCACGGACGCCTCCGGCTGGGGCTGCGTGCGGGTGAGCGGCAGCCACGCGGGCGGGCTTTGCAGCGGGTGCTCCTCTGCCGCCTGCCGGGAGATGGGCGGGATGGTCTCGGCCGCACTCTCGGTGTCCGTTGCAAGATAGGTTGCGAGCACCTCCAGTAGCCGTTCCATGCCCGTAGTTTCCCAGCCATGCTCGCCGATGGATGTCAGCTCCAGGGCGAGGCGAATGCCCAGGGTCCGCCGGGAGGTGATGTTCTCCGGGAGGACGTACTCCATCATCAGCGTCGGGATCCGCCACGCCTCGTTCAGGCCCATGGCGAGGTCCATGGCGGCGAAGCCGAGGGTGACGTACTCCGCCTCGCGGCGGCGGATGCCGGTGCGCTCACGGAGTTCGTCCATCGTCTCCATGAGCGCCTGGCCATCCGGGTCGGCCCGCAGTGCGAACTCGCCTGCATAACGCGCGAGGGCCGCGGCATAGACCTCGCCCGGGAGGATGTCCTTGCGCCGTTCTGCCCAATGTTCCGCCTGTCGGGCCGTGTGGTACGCGTTCGCGAGGGCGCGGCGGTACTTCTCCGCGGCGGATGCGGACAGGGTGGAGTCAATCGCGGGCCAGCCCTTGGCAAGCTCCATGGCCCGGCTTTGCCCGAGCATGAGTAGCGCCTGGTCGGGTGTGGTGGTCTGTGCGTCCAGGTGCCGGTGCTTGTGGCCGTTCGCCGCGCGCAGGATGTTCATGGCCAGGGCCGGGTCCCGGACGATTATCGGGTGCAGGTCGCGTACACCGAGATTGTTGCCCTCCGGCCCTGCCAGGCGTGCCAGCGCCGCCGCAGACGACGGCAGTATCGGCAGATACGGCTTCTCCAGGTGGGACAGCCAGTCCTCCAGGCGTTGTTGCATGGTCTGCTCCTGATGCTCGGGCTCGCGAACCTCTTTAATTGTGGCCCGATTGTCGCCGATGGCCCGGCGGCAGTTTGCGAACCAGTTGGCCGTTATGAATACCCGCCCCCGTGTAGCATGCCGTTTGAATGGCCGGTCAGGAGGGCCGGGTGAGCGGGCGGGAATCATCGGGCTTCAGTTTCCGCAATACCGGCCGATCACAGGGACAGAGTTCAAGCGGACGGCGGCGGTGTGCGCGCCCGTCCTCCGACACGCTTCAAACAAACAAGTCCACAGGGCGTGGGAGTGGAACATGTTGATTGTCTTGGGTGCGTTGATTGTGGTGTTTTCGGTCATTACGGGCTATGTGGCCCACGGTGGCCAGCTCGCAATCCTATGGCAGCCCTACGAGTTCCTCATCATCAGTGGCGCCGCTTTCGGCGGCTTTCTGATCGCGAATCCGGGCAAGGTCGTCAAGAAGGTCTTCCGGGTGATCCCGCTGTTGTTCAAAGGTACGGTCTACAGCAAGGCCACGTACATGGACCTGTTGGCCATGCTCTACGACCTCTTCTACAAGGCGCAGCGCGAAGGGCTGCTGGCCATTGAGGAGGACGTCGATGATCCGCAGAACAGCGAGCTCTTCCAGAAGTATCCGCGCATCCTCGCCGAAGAAGAGGCCATGACCTTTCTCACGGATTATCTGCGCCTGATGGTGGGGGGCAGCATGAATCCCCATGAGCTGGAAAACCTCATGGACCTGGAACTGGAGACCCTGCACGAAGAAGAGGAGATGCCCGCCCACGCGGTCAACATGACCGCCGACGCGCTCCCGGGTTTCGGCATCATTGCGGCGCTGCTGGGCATCACCATTGCCATGGGTGAAATTGACGGCCCGGTCACAGTAATCGGGCAGCTGGTTGCCGCCGCACTGATCGGCACGTTCACCGGCATTCTCGCCGGCTATTCCTTCGTCGGTCCTCTGGGCAAGGCCATGGAGCACCGTGCACGGGAGAAGGCCAAGCTGCTGGAGATCATCAAGGTCACCATCATGGCCATTCTCAACGGATACAAGCCGGTGCTTGCCGTGGAGTTCGGGCGCAAGGTCATGTACGACAACGAACGCCCCGGTTTCGAAGAACTCGAGAACCATCTCAAGGGCCGCGGCTGAGGTAGTCCAGGAGCGAAAGCATGGATGACAAGACTCAGCCGATAATCATCAAGCGCGTCAAGAAGAAGCAGGAGGCTGCTCACGGCGGCTCCTGGAAGGTGGCGTTTGCCGACTTCATGACCGCCATGTTCGCGCTGTTTCTGGTGCTGTGGCTGGTTTCGGTCGTGGACGATGACCAGCGGCGGGGAATCGCGAACTACTTCCAGAACCCCACCGCCTACCAGGACGCCGGCGAGCAGCCGGGTGACAACCTCATCGATCTGGAAGGTGGCAGCGAGACGCCGTTGGACATCGCCGACTCGCCGCGCGAACCGACGGTGGAGGACATCATGCGCGTCGCCGAAGATTACCAGCGCGACCGCATGGAGTCCCTGCAGGCCGATCTGGAGGACGCCATCGAGCAGAGTCAGGCGCTGGAGCCTTTCAAGGATCACCTGCTGCTGGATATCACCCCTGAAGGGCTGCGCATACAGCTTGTGGACAAGCGCAACCGGCCCATGTTCGATCTGGGGGAGGACGATCTGCGGGACTACGCCGAGGCGATCCTGATGGAGCTCGGGGAGGTCATCAATGCCGTGCCGAACAAGATCAGTCTCACGGGCCATACGGACGCTGTGGCGTTCACGGACCCGGACGAGTACGACAACTGGGAGCTCTCCGCTGATCGTGCCAATTCGGCCCGACGTGCGCTGCTGGCCGGCGGGACGGAAGCCGAACGCATTGCGCAGGTGACGGGGCTTGCCGATACGGTGCTATTCGACAAGGAGAATCCGCAGAATCCGATCAACCGGCGCATCAGCATCGTGGTGCTCAACCCGCAGGCCGAGCGGGCCATTATGGAGCGCGCGGACACCTCCCGGTTCACGCCGGCGGACGTGACCGACTGAGCGTCGGGACATCCGCCCGGCCATTGGGGTAAACTGCGCAGCCCGACTGTCCACACCACGCTGCGAGTACCCCATGGCCCGCCTATTCGTCGAACAGCTGACCGTCATCGATTCCTCGCGGCTCGATCCCGTCGACGGGCTGGTGGGCGAGAGCTGGATCGTCGATGTGGAGATCGGCGGCAGCCTGGATGCCCAGGGCATGGTCTTCGATTTCGGTGACATCAAGCGCGAGCTCAAGGCCGCCATTGATGACACCGTCGATCATCGTCTGCTGGTCCCGGAGCAGGGCACCGAGGTCAGCCACACCGACGGCGGAGTCGCGGTGGAGTTCCCGAGTCGCCGCGGCACGATTCGCATGAGCGGCCCGGCGCACACGGTGGTGGTGGTGCCCGGTGCGCGGGTGGACGCTGCGGCGCTGGAGCGGCTGCTGCAGGGCACTCTGTTACAGCGGCTCCCGGGCAACGTGACGGATCTCGTCGTGCACCTCCGGCACGAGGCCATCGACGGCGCCTGGTACGCCTACAGCCATGGCCTGCAGGCCCACGGCGGCGCCTGCCAGCGGATCGCCCATGGTCACCGCTCCCGGCTGATCGTCCATCGCGACGGTGAGCCGGCGCGGGACTGGGAGCAGTACTGGGCCCGACGCTGGAAGAACATCTACCTCGGTACCCGCCAGCACCTGGTGGCCACATCCGACCGCGACGGCGTTCCCTTCCACCGGTTTCGTTACACGTCGGGCGAGGGCGTTTTCACGCTGGAACTGCCCGCGGCGGCCTGCGAACTGCTGGAAACGGAAACAACGGTGGAGCAGATCGCCGCTCACCTGCATGCGTCGATGAAAGAGCAAGAGCCCACCGTTCGCCTGACCGTGCGCGCGTTCGAGGGTGTCGGCAAGGGCGCTCTCGCCGACGGTTGACCTGGGTCAA
Source organism: Aquisalimonas sp. APHAB1-3 (assembly GCF_048323695.1). Taxonomy (NCBI): domain Bacteria; kingdom Pseudomonadati; phylum Pseudomonadota; class Gammaproteobacteria; order Chromatiales; family Ectothiorhodospiraceae; genus Aquisalimonas; species Aquisalimonas sp. APHAB1-3. The sequence continues at coordinate 266,759 of NZ_JBLWFT010000001.1, forward strand.
TGTCCGCGCCGGGTCGCGGGGCTAGCCTGATCGGGTGCAAGAAACCCGTCAGGTGATGGAGCCCATGCAGACCGTTTTCGACCGCCCGCTGTACGACAAGTACGACGTTCCCGGGCCACGGTATACTTCGTATCCCACGGCGCCGCATTTCCACGGGGGATTCGGCGCCGACGCCTACATTGACGTCGCCCGCGCCAGCAACGACGATCCCGTGCCGCGGCCGCTGTCGCTGTATCTGCACATCCCGTTCTGCCACAGCCTCTGCTACTACTGCGCGTGCACCAAGATCATCACCCGGCACCCGCACAAAGGCGAGATCTACCTCCACTACCTGGAGCGCGAACTGGCCCTGCAGGGGGCGCTGTTCGACGACGATCGGCCCCTCAGGCAGCTCCATCTCGGCGGTGGCACACCGACCTTTCTGGAAGACCACCAGCTCTGGCGGCTGATGCAGACCATCATCCGGCACTTCCCGCCGGCGCCGATGGGCGAGCGCGAGTTCTCCATCGAGATCGACCCGCGCGCTGTGGGCCCCGATACCATGCGCATGCTGGGCGAGATGGGCTTCAACCGCATGAGCATCGGCGTGCAGGATTTCGACCCCGCCGTGCAGAAAGCGGTCAACCGCGAGCAGTCCGCAACCCTGGTGCGTGAGGTCATCGAGCAGGGGCGCGGGTCGGGGATGGAGTCCCTGAGCCTGGACCTCATCTACGGGCTTCCGCACCAGTCCGTGCGTACCTTCGATGCGACCCTGGACGAGGTGCTCGCCATCCGTCCTGACCGTTTGTCCGTGTACAACTACGCCCATCTCCCCGAGCGCGTGAAGGCCCAGCGGCTCATCGCCTTCGAGACCCTGCCGTCGCCGGAAGAGAAGCTCGGCATTCTCGAGCACACGGTGCAGCGGCTCACTGAGGCGGGCTATGTCGCCATCGGCCTGGATCACTTTGCGCTGCCGGACAGCGACCTGGTGCACGCCATGGAGAACAACACCCTGCAACGCAACTTCCAGGGCTACTCCACCCACGCCGAGTGCGACCTTGTGGCCGCCGGCATGAGCGCCATCGGCATGATCGGTGGTCACTACTGCCAGAACGCGGCCGACCTGCGCAGCTACTACGCCGCCCTGGACGCCGGGCGTCTGCCCGTGGCAAAGGGTTGCCAGCTCGATTTCGACGACCGGGTGCGCAGAACCGTGATCGAGCGGCTCATGTGCCGCACCTGGGTGGATTTCGACGCCATCGAGCGGCGTTTCGGGATTCATTTCACCGACTACTTCGCCCCGGAGCTGGAGGCGCTGGCGCCCCTGGAGGCGGACGGGCTGATCCAGCGCGAGTCCGACGGCATCAGGGTGCTGCCCACGGGGCGCCTGCTGCTACGCAACGTCGCCATGGTATTCGATCGGTATCTGCAGGACGGGACGGCGAACGTGCGCTACTCCCGAACGGTGTAGCATGACCGTATCCGCGCCGTATGGCGCGCCCTGACCGCGAGAGGGTTGCCGTGGTGACGCGCTGGCTCTGGCGGGTGCTCGGTGTGACCTGTGTGGGGATTGGCGCCGCAGGCACCGTCGTGCCGCTGCTGCCGACCACGCCGTTTCTGCTGGTGGCCGCCTGGGCGTTTGCGCGCGGCTCCGAGCGCTGGCGCCAGTGGCTGTTGAACCACCCCCGGTTCGGGCCGCCCATCCACGCCTGGCAGAGCCAGCGCGCAATTCCCCGCAAAGTGAAGTGGATCGGCATCGCGTCGGTGGTGGCCAGCCTTGGCATCGCGCTGTGGGCGCAGCTGCCGCCGGCGGCACTGGCGATTCAGGTGATCGCCCTGGTGTGCGTCACCATCTTCCTGCTCACGCGCCCCGACGCTTAGGTGGTTCGCGGGCGCACCAGCAGGGGCGTGTAGGCGACGGCGAAACAGAGATAGGCGAGCGCCCAACCCAGCCCGGACGCGGCGGCGAGCCACGGGATCTCGACGGAGAAGGCGAGGCCCAGGCGCGCAAGGGCGGCAAGCGTGATCAGTGCGAAGCCGGCCACCGCCAGCCAGGGGGCCACCAGCGGCCGCCCCGTATGGCCCAGGGAGACACGCGCCATCATGCCGATGCACAACGATCCCATTGCCCCCACCATCAGCGCATGCAGCCCGGCCGACCACGCGATGGTGGCTCCGGACAGGCTCATACCGAGCAGCGCCAGCCCCACCGGAATCCAAAGATACCCCAGGTGCAGAATCCACAGCAGCGGCGTGCGCCAGGTCTGCCACGGCCGCCAGGCGATCCAGCGCGCCAGCAGAAAGCCGGCCGCCGCGAACAGGATCGGCGCCAGCATGGGATCGCGGCCACCCAGCAGGTACATGGGCACCAGTAGCAGCACCGCCAGGGTTGCGCACCAGTTCAGCGCCGGCCACTGGCGCGGACGGCTGTCGGCCAGCCAGCGCTCCGTGAAGAAGGGAATGACCCGGCCACCCATGAACACCAGCAGCATGGTCACCAGCAGGATGGTCACATCCAGCGCCGGCATTGCCGCGCCGGGCAGGATGCCGTGGATATCCAGGTGGATAACGCCGTTGAGTACGGCGAAGGCGCCGAACAGGGGGATGAACATATAGTTGCGGGTGTTGCGGGCCGGCAAAAGGGTGCGACCAACGAAATACGCCAGCAGCGGCAGAAACGCCAGGTCAACGATGCTCACCAGCCAGAAGGGTACCAGCCAGGGCACCAGAAAGCCCACGCGGGCGGCCAGCCAGACGCCCACCAGCAGCGCCAGTTCCCGGGGCGTGACCGACTGCCGGCCCGCCCAGTTCTGCGCGGCGGTCAGCACGAATCCGGCAATCACCGCCATGGTGAAGCCGAATAGCATCTCGTGGCCGTGCCAGATCATCGGCGGCACCGGCGCCGTAGTGCCGACGCCGTAGGCAAGCAGGGTAACCCAGACACCCATCCAGGCCAGGGACAGCCAGGCCGCGCCGAGAAAGAAGGGGCGGAAAGCGATGGAAAACAGCGCATGCATGGGAGGCTCTTGGTGGCCCTGGATTGCCCTGCCAGCATGCCCGTCGCGGTGCAGACATCACATTGATGTGGATCAAATGCATGTTAATTAGCCGGAGGGGCGGTCGGTTACACCCCTCCGGCTGATGCGCCTCTCATCGTGGCGCCGTCAGTGGTACCCCTCGCCGGCGCGGACCTTGCCGCGGAAGACCCAGTAGGTCCACGCGGTGTAACCCAGAATCACCGGCGTGATGAACAGCACGCCCAGCAACAGGAACAGCTGACTCTCCGGTGCCGAGGCGGCGTCCCAGAACGTGTGTTCCGGTGGCACGGCCAGCGGCCACATGCTGATCAGCAGCCCCGCGTAGAAAGTAATGAACAGCGTCAGCGTGGCGATGAACGGAATCCCCTCGCGCCGCTTCTCGATGGCCTGCCACAGCCACGCCGCCGCGCCGAGGGTGACCAGTGGGAAGATCCACAGCCACTCGATGTTGCCGAGCCAGCGGTCCAGGACCCGCGCCTCCGCCAGCGGCGTCCAGATGCTGATGATGGCGAAGAACAGCATCACCGCGCCGAGCATCCAGCGTGCCACGCTGTAGGCCCAGGTCTGCAGCGCGCCCTCGGTCTTCAGGATCAGCCATGTGGCGCCGAGCAGGGTGTAACCGCACACCAGCGCCAGACCGGTCATGACCGTGAATGGCGTGAGCCAGTCGAGCGGGCCGCCCACGTAGGTGAACCCGTCCACCTCGAAGCCCTGGATGTAGGCGCCGACCACGGCGCCCTGGGCGAAGGAGGCCACCAGCGAGCCACCGAAGAAGGACCAGTTCCACAGGTACTTCGAGCGGTTCGCCTTGAAGCGGAACTCGAACGCCACGCCGCGGAAGATCAGGCCGGCGAGCAGCAGGAACACGCCGATGTACAGCGCCGGCAGGAACACCGCGTAGACCAGCGGGAAAGCCGCCAGCAGCCCGGCGCCGCCAAGAATCAGCCAGGTCTCGTTACCGTCCCAGACCGGGGCGACGGTGTTCATCATGGTGTCCCGGGCCTCCTCGTCCGGGGCGAAGGGGAAGAGAATCCCCACGCCCAGGTCGAAGCCGTCCATGAGCACGTACATGAACACGCCCAGGCCGATGATGCCGATCCAGATCAGAGTCAGGTCAATCAGTTCCATGGTCATCTACCTCCGCACGCCTTCCGGAGCCGCGCCGTCGTCAAAGCTCGTGTCCACGGCGGAGAACGGGCGCTTGGGCCGTCCTTCCGACGCCTCGGGGGTGCCCTCCAGGGCTTCCGGTCCGGCCTGGATCAGACGCACCAGGTAGTAGAGCCCGGCGGCGAAGATCACCGCGTACACGGCGATGAAGCCGATCAGGCTGAACAGCGCCATCCATCCAGTGAGAGAAGGTGTGACCGCCTCGGAGGTGCGCATGATGCCGTGAATCACCCAGGGCTGGCGGCCGATGTCGGTGACGAACCACCCGGCCAGCACGGCCACGAAGGGCAGCGGGATCATCCAGGTAAACACCCGCAGCAGTCGCGGCGAGTCGAACAGCCGTCCGCGCAGCCGCTGCACCAGGCCCACGGCGGCCACGGCGATCATCAGCAGGCCGATGGCCACCATCACCCGGAAACTCCAGAACACCCAGCCCACCGGCGGCCGGTCCTCCGGTGCCCACTCCTTCAGGCCGGGCACTTCGCCCTGCAGGTCGTGGGTGAGAATCAGGCTGGCCGCGTTGGGAATGGCGATCTCCAGGTAGTTGCGCTCGTTGGCGGCGCTGGGGATGGCGAACAGGATCAGCGGTGCGCCCTGTTTCGTCTCCCAGGCCCCTTCCATGGCGGCAACCTTCTCCGGCTGGTGTTCGAAGGTGTTCAGCCCGTGCAGGTCGCCGACCACGAGCTGTGCCGGGGCGATGAAGGCGAGCAGGACCACGGTCATGCCCAGCGCCTTCCTGTTGATTTCCGGCGCCCGCCCGCGCAGCAGGTACCAGGCGCTCACCCCCGCCACCACGAAGCCGGCGGTCAGGAACGACGCCAGTGCCATGTGGAAGAAGCGCGGCCACAGAGACGGGTTGAAGATGGCCTCGCTCCAGGAGGTGACGTAGATCAGCCCGTCGCGCATCTCGATCCCGGCCGGAGTCTGCATCCAGCTATTGGCGGAGAGAATCCAGAACGACGAGATGAACGTGCCCAGCGCGACCATGCAGGCGGCGAACAGGTGGACCCCCTTGGGCACCTTGTCGCGTCCGAACAGCAGCACGCCGAGGAAGGTGGCCTCCAGGAAGAAGGCGGTGACCACCTCGTAGCTCAGCACTGGCCCCAGGAAGTTCGCCGAGGCGTAGGAGAACGCACTCCAGTTGGTCCCGAACTGGAACGCCATGACGATGCCGGAGACTACCCCCATGCCGAAGATGACGGCAAAGATCCGCGTCCAGAACCGGGACAGCCGCGCGTAGACCGGGTTCTCCGTACGGTAGAAGAGGCCTTCCAGCGTGGCGATATACGCCGCCAGCCCGATGGTGAAAACCGGAAACAGGGCGTGAAACGACACCACGAAGGCGAATTGAATGCGAGAAAGAAGCAGTGGATCCAGTTCCATGACGGCCGTGCACTCCACAGTTGAAGGACGGCTGTATTCTGCAGTGCGTCATGGCGCCCGTTGTTGATGTAGATCAACCGAAGGGGTAGTCCTTTCGAGGTAGGCCGGTTTCAGGTAGTGGAGCTCACTCGCCGCGCTGAAACATCCAGTGCCAGGGCTCGAAGATCAGCCCGTTGTCGTTGTCTTCCGGGTAGGAGAGGGCGAAGCAGAACTCGTCCGCGCGGGCTTCGAGCCAGGCGAAGGCGTCTGTCTCGGCGAACTCGCGGGTCAGTCCGGGGCCGCCCGGCGTGGCGATGTCGATGGCATCACCGGTGTGGTGCTCGCTGTGCCCCGGAGCCGCGCTGGTGCGCAGAATGGCGTCAATGGCCCGGCCGTTGTCCAGGCGCCGGTTCAGCAGCGTGGTCTGCTGGAAGACGCTGCGGAACGTGGAGGCCGGGAACAGCTCCACGCCGTCCATGCGCGCTGCCGCCTGCATCCGTAGCCAGGCCCGGGCCGCGTCCGGGCTCATGAAAAAGGCGCCGCGGCGCTGGTCGATGGCGATCAGGTGCAGCGTCTCGGCCTGCGGCTGCAGCGGTAGCCCGGTGCGCTCAACGTAGTCGGATGGGATCTCCAGCTGGCGGTGCAGCCCGTGGATCAGCGCCTTGTATGCGTTGTCCGGCGCCTCCAGGGCGGGCGCGCCGCAGCGGCCGTCCGCATGGAGCAGCGCCGGTGCAAGCAGGGCGATCAGCAGAAAGGGTCTCCAGTTCGTCATCTGGCCAGTATCCGCCCAAGCGGGCTGTGGGGTCCGCGAACGCAATCACGGATGGGATCGCCCGCTTACGGGCGCCTTCAGCTCTGGTGCGACATGCCGGCACCATCCCGTGGGTGCTGCGTGCAGAAAGGCGTTGTTAACCGGTGGTTGTTCTGCAAGTCTATGGGAAAAGGGCTCAATCCATAATACGAAAACCAACGGAAACATGAGCCGGTTTGTGCGGGAAGCACAATACCGATAACAAGCTGAGACAAGAAGGTTCGCCAGGGGCCGTTTCGCGTTTTCCAGGGGTGACAGGCGCGTATCCGGGAGCGGCGTTCCGGGAGGGGGCGGTTTGGACGCGGAACGGATGGCCTTGCCGCGGCTGGCGCGATGGACGGATGGTGCATTTGTCAGCCTGCTGCTGATCGCGCTGCTGCTCCTTGCAGCACTTTGGACTGTTGTCCTCGATGGCGGGACGCCCTCGGCCTACGCCCATTTCATGTACGCCCCCACCATTCTTGCCGCCTACCGCTATCGCGCCGTCGGTGGTGCGCTGTGCGGGTTCCTCGGAGGCTTTTTGGTGGGGCCGGTTGCCCGCCTGGATTGCCACTGGCGACCCCGCCACAGAGCTGAGCTGGCTCGTGCGAGCCGCCTGGATCAGCGTGGTCGGCTTCACGCTGGGCGCGCTGTTCGGATACGCGAGCCGACAGGCCGGGCTGCTGGAGCGGCACTGGCACACGGACAACGGCACCGGCCTGCCGAACCTCCCGGGCCTCAGGCGCCTCATGGCCGTGGCGGATCGCAACAACGACGCCGGCGATGACCGCGACGTGATCGCCACGGCGTTCAAGGTGGTGAACTACGACGCCCTGGTGGGGAGTTTTGGCTATCAGGGGGCCGACGAGATCATGCGCGCCCTCGGGCAGCGGGTGTCGGACGGGCTGCCGGACGCTGCGATGCTCGGACGCACGGCCCCGGATGATCTGGTGGCGCTGGAGCGCATCGCGCGCGGCGGCGACGCCTCGGTAAAGCCGCAGAGCCTGCCGTCGACACTCGAGATCGGGCGCATGCAGGTGTACGCCGATATCGCCCTCGGGTCGGCCAGGGCCGCGTTCCCGCTGGAGTCGCCGGATGAACTGCTGCGTCAGGCGTCGGCCGCCGCCGGTAGGGCGCGGGATCGCGGGAGACGGATGGATGTGCACAACAGCAGCGACGAGCATGATCGCCGGCATGCTCTGCAACTGCTGGCTCAGGTGCCCCGGGCGCTTGAGGCCGGTGAGATGTATCTGGTCTATCAGCCCGAGCTGGACCTGCGCACGCGGACGATTGTCGGCGTCGAGGCGCTGATCCGCTGGAACCACCCGGAGCACGGGCTCGTCTCGCCGGACCAGTTCATTCCGCTTGTGGAAGGGACGGCACTGATCGAGGACCTTACCCACTGGGTACTGGACCGGGCAGTGCAGGACAGCCAGACCTGGCAGACCGCCACGACGCCCAGGCTGGCGGTGAACATTTCCAGCCGGAATCTCATGAGTCCGGCGCTGATCGACCACATCAGGGATCTACTGGCGCGCACGGGCTTCCCCGGCGACCGGCTGGAGCTGGAGATCACGGAAACCGCGCTGACCGAAGTGGAACAGGCCCACTGCGAGCTGCTCGCGGAACTGCGCGACATGGGCGTGTGCATCGCCATCGACGACTTCGGCACCGGTTACGCATCGCTGGCTTACATCCGCAAGCTGCCGGTGGACGTCCTCAAGCTGGATCGCTCGTTCATCCAGGCGGCACCCGACCAGCCCAAGGACCTCCAGATGCTGCGCCGGATCGTGCAGATCGCCAGCGATCTCCAGCTGAAGGTAGTGGGCGAAGGAGTGGAGGATCGCCGGATGCTCGATCTGCTTGCCGATCTGGGCTGCGATCACGCGCAGGGGTATTTCATCGCACGACCGCTGCCGTCTGACGCCGTGAGGGGGTTCCTGAACGACTCTGGGGAATCGTTGCAGGTCTAGGCGATCTGATTTCCGGGCTCAGTCAAGCCCGAGTGGATCACTGGGTTCCCGCGCCCGGCTTCAGCTCGACTAGAACACACAGCAGCTTGCCCCGTGCGACCCGGTCTCGCAGCAGGTGGATCAATCAGGAAGGGAGAAAAAGCGTATGCGCGCCCTGCACGATGGCGACCAGGCCCAGCGCCCACAGGCTGCATGCCGCCACGTCGTACAGGGTATAGCGCGTGCGTTTGAATCGCGTGACGCCCATCATGGCGGGGACCAGGCTACGGATAGCCGGGATGAAACGGCCGATGAAGATGACGAAAACGCCGTAGCGACGCACCATGGCCTCGGTGCGTTCCCAGCGCTGCGCGTTGCGCTGAATGATGCGCCAGCCATGGATACGGTGGCCGATCCCGCGACCCGCATAATAGCCCACGTGGTCACCCAGCGACGAGCCCACCATCGCCATGGCAGCCATGAGCCAGATATTGGCCCAGTCATTGGCGTAGAAGACTGAAGTAACCACGACGATCATCAAGCTGGGGACGAACAGGCCCACGCCGACACAGGTTTCCATGAAAGCCAGCAGCGGCACGAGGAAGATGGCCTGCTCGCGGTGCTCGCCGGCCCAGGCGAGGATGGAGTCGATCATTTCGCACGACGTCGGGGCGGCCGGGGCAACAGGACCGGCGTGACCGCCTTGTAGGCCTCATAGTCGGCCTCGCCACCCCATTTCTCATCGGCGCGCTGCTCCAGCATCGGAATGCCACTGACTTTCAAGAGCAGCCAGCAGACGAACAGCGGCGAGAGCCAGCCCAGCCATTGCCATCCGGTCAGGGCCGGTGTCGCCATGACCGCGATACCCGTCCACAGCATGATTTCGCCGAAATAATTCGGATGGCGCGACCAGGCCCACAGGCCCTGTTGGATGAAGCGCCCTTGGTTGGTCGGGTCGGCATTGAAGGCGTTCTTCTGGTGATCCGCTACAGCCTCAATGGCAAAACCGCCAACCCAGATGATCAGCCCCAGCGTGGCCAATACATCCCAGCCCGAGGCCCCCGGGCTACTCACCGCAATCAATGCGGCCAGCAGCGTCACGAAAACCCATAGCCCCTGGAGCGTCCAGGCCATGAGGAAGCTGCCCCAGTAGGGCTTGAGGTTGTCAAAGCGGCCATCCTTTCCGCTGCGCTTTACGCGCAGGAACAGGAAGCTGCCCAGACGACCGCCCCAGATGAGTACCAGCGCCGTGATCACCCACCCACGTGCATCCGGACTCGCGAAGCTGGCTGCCAGCAGGATCACACTGGCGTAGGTTAGTGCGCCGGCGAGGTCGTAATAATGCTCGGTTTGGCGCAGGAAGGATGGCACGAACACCAGCCACTGCACCGCAAACGAGAACAGGGCCAGCGCTGGCAACAGCGGGAGACCGGCGACACGGTACGCGCCATCGTCCAGCAACAAGGCCAGCCCCAGCGCGAGTAGGGTTGCGATCACACTGACAAGAAAGGCCGAGCTGTTGCGCACAGCGGGCTCCGTTTGAATGCTTCGGAAGGGAGTATGCGTGACACTGCCACAAGCCGGTCGGCGCGCCTAACAAATTCTTTCGGCGCTCGACTGAGGTCCTCCGCGAGGACGATCGACCGCCGTCCCGCCGATTCAGGCGCTAGCCGCACGGTTAGTAATCAGGAGGCGCAGGAGCGCATGCGGTCGTGGCAAAGCTGAAGCAGGCGAGGGAGGTACAGCGCTGGCTAAGGGATATCCTCAGCGTGCTTCACCGCGCTATGGATATCGACCGATACCTCACGTGACACTGCCTTGAAGCCGGTCCCATTATGGCTCGATCCCGACCTGAAGGCGTCATCGGGCCTGCGGTCACCGAACGGCCGCTATAGCAGTTATGAAGACATCCAGTACCACCTTTATGTCCTGGAGAAAGTCAGGCGTGGCGAAGCTCGTGCCGAGTCAGAGGGCACTGTATCTCACCAGGAGGACTTGGACCGTCTTTCGAAATGGCGTACGAAGTAAGGTGGTCACCGGAAGCGGTTGAGGACATCGAAGCTATTGCTGCGTGGATTGGCAGAGATTCGCCGCAGCACGCTGAGGCCGTCGTTGATCGACTGCTGTAGGCGGCCGCCACCCTCGACCACAACCCCTCCCGCGGCAGAGTAGTTCCGGAGTTCGAGGATTCCGCTTATCGTGAGACTTTCATCTTCAGCTACCGGGCAATCTATCGAGTCAATCCGGCGGCTGTCGTCGTGATTGCAATCGTTCATGGCAAACGCTTACTAGAGAACATTCCGCGCACGGAATAGATCTGTTCCAACCAGCGACAACTGCACCACGACGGAACGCTCCGCCCCCCTCTTAGGGCTCGAGCCTCGGGCGCTCGGTCGGAGGCGACACACCGGTGATCGTTCAGGGTCGGCTGGTGAGCCTAATGGTGGTGATGGTGCCCACCATCGCCGCCGTAACCCCTTTCTTGCTGGTACTCGTGTATTTGATGCCTGGTAAGCAGTTCCGTCATCTTTAGGTGATAACGTAGGTGAACCGCCCGCAGCCTCCCTTGTGCTTCGGCAGCCGCCTGAGTTGCCGCGTCGACCTCCGCCTTGCTGGCGTTGTCATCCGCGAACACGGCGTCAACCTCACGTTCACGCTCGATGTAGAACTCGCCGGCGGCAATCGCTTCCTGCTGCATATCCTCGAACAAGCGACGAGTTTGTTCGATCTGTTCTTCCGTCAGCTCCAGCTCATCAGCGAGATCCAGCACGTGTCGCGGGCCGGGGTAGCCATTCAGTTCTGCCGGCAGGGCGAACCCCATGCCTCTGCCCGCACGGAGATCCTCCAGCTCTTCTTCCGACAAGCTCGTAATCTCGCGTTGCTGTAAACCGGAATACTCATGATGACGGTCCTGGGCATTCGAGCCATGCGTGACCGAATCATCGCCAGACGCAGCAAGTGGACCCGAGAGAGCGACGAGCAGGATGACCGACACGAAGTGTCGCATGGTGAGCCTCTGAAGGTTGACCAAAACGCCATCGAGTTTGTCAGAGGGATTGACCGACACATATGATTATAATCATGCAGCGGAACAGCGGCGAGTTGGACGACCTCTTTCGGACGTGCACCGGGAAACCTCCTGGGATTCGCACATTGACCACTGGAGATGTACTTTTCCGGGCAACGCAACCTGTGCATTCGCTGCACGTCGTTCGGGAAGGCTCGGTTGCTCTGATCCGAACGGATGCCAGAGGCGAAGAAATCACACTATACAAGGCCATAGCCGGAGAGTGCGTCGCTGAGCCCTCGCTGTTCGCCGAGCGGTACCATTGTGATGCCCGAGCAGTCTCGCCCACGTCGGTCACTGTTTACCCACGTCAAGCCGTCCTGGAGAGCCTGCGTTCGAATCCCGACATGGCGCTACAGGCAGCCATGAGCATGGCGCATCTGGTGCAGTCCACACGAACCCGCGTTGCCCTGCTCAGCCTCAATAAAGCACGAGACCGCATATTGCATTACCTCCAGCTTGCCCGGCGCAACGGGGCTGACCATGTTGACATGCTTTCCGACTGGAAAGCCGTCGCCACGGAACTCTCCCTGACGCACGAGGCGGTTTACCGCGCGTTGGCGCAATTGGAGCGTGAAGGGCTCATCCAGAGAGAATCGAAACGCGTCTGGCTGACGTAAGCTGCATTTGCCGACCCCGTTGTCGTGCGAAGCGGGAACACCTCAGAGCGGTCACTGTGGGGTGCGGCCGCCACTGGCAGGTTCGGGTCGACGTTCGCCGTAACGCCGACATGGACCGCATTCTGCAGGGTGGATCGCGGGATCGATGTGAGCCAAGCTGCTCTTAATAAATCATTCCGTGTTGGGAACCATGGCCGCCATGACTCGCCGAGATGCCGCCATACAAGACCCACAGCAATCGAGGACGCTGCGAGGCGTGCAAGTGGGCACAACCGGGACGGGCAGCATGCATCCCGAACACCGGTACGGCTCGCGGCTGCCGCTCATGCTCTGGGTTCTTCTGTCACGGCGCTGGGTCGATGGGGTGCCGGTGCATTTCTTCGCCATCGACCATCGCGATGGGCTGGTGTTGTTCGACACTGGTCTGGATCCGGCGATTGCCAGCGATCCACGGGGCTATCTGGGCAGCGCGGTGGGCGTGTTCTTCCTGCACCGGTTGTTTCGCTGGCAGATCAGCCCCCAGGACAACGTCACTGACCAACTGGCGCGGATGGGTCATGACGTGAGCTCGGTGCGAAAGGTGGTGTTTTCCCATCTGCATTTCGATCACACCGGCTGCATCGACCATCTGCTCCATGCCCAGCTTCTGGCACCGCGGAAGGAATGGGAGGCACTCACTCGGCCGCATGCCGAACGCAACTGGTATCTGCGTCAGCATGTTGATCGCCCCGGCGCGCAGTGGACGTTATTCGACATGGAGCCCTGCAACGACCCGGCGCTTGCCCCGTTTGGCGCCTGCTTCGATGTCATGGGGGATGGCTCGATCGTGCTGTTGCCGACACCGGGGCACACTGCCGGATCAGTCTCCATGTTGTTGCGCAGTAACGGCATGCCACCGATCCTGTTGATCGCCGATCTGGCCTTTGAGCTGGACATGCTCATGACCGATCGATTGCCTGGCGTGGGCGAGGGCTCCGAGGCGATGCGTGTCTCCTACGCAAGGGTGCGCGCATTACGCGAGCGGCTGCCCGGATTGGTGATTCTGCCCAGCCATGACATGGGAACCGCAGCACGTCTTACAAAAGCGACGAACTCACACGCACCAGCGTTCGAGAGTCGTTGAACAGCGAGCGCCTTCGTGGCCCCGAAGCCGTGATCGGCGGTGCGTTCATCGGTTTGAACGTATAATGACCTTTGTGCATGGCATGGCCATGCCCTCCGGTGCCCCGCAGACGGTACCCCCGGCTTCGGGCGACTTCCGGTCAAGCCCCCACGAGAAGGACACGATGATGCTCCGGGCCTGTCCGTGCAGCTTACTGGTCTTGGTATTGATGGCTTTGCCGGCTCCCGGGCAGGTGCAGGCGGCGGAATCCGATCCTTCGGGCTGGACGGTTGAGCTGGAGACCGGTGGCCTCTGGTTCAGCCGCAACCGCGCTCGCATTCCCTCCGACACGGGCACCACCGTTGACCTGCGCGATCTGACCGGGAGCGGAGGTGATCCTTATGTTCGCCTTTACGTGGGCTATGAGTTCAACGAGCGGCACAGTGTTCGCCTCAACCTGGCGCCCGTAAGGGAGACGGGCACAGGAACCCTGGACAGAGAGGTGGAGTTCGACGGTGAGACGTTCGAGGCGGACACACCGACCCGTGCCAGCTACAAGTTCAACACCTATCGGCTGACCTATCGCTGGATGTTCCATCGCGATGCAGACTGGGATCTCGGGGTGGGAGCCGCGCTCCTGGTCAGGGATGCCCACATTGAACTGCGCCAGGACAACGTGCGCGCCAGGAATGAAGACTTGGGGTTCGTACCGCTGCTGCATCTGTATGGCGGGTATCACTTGACCGATCGCACGTCGCTGGTGCTCGACCTGGAGGGTGCGGCCGCGCCACAGGGGCGCGCCCTTGATCTTGCCGTACAGGTGCGTCATGCGCTGCCGTCAGGCTGGCAGGTGTTCGGCGGCTATCGCACATTGGAAGGCGGCGCCGACAACAGCAGCGTCTATACATTCGCATGGCTACACCACGTCTCGGTTGGCATCGGGTACCGCTTCTGACATTACCCCCTGAATGGATCAGCGATACTGGGGACTGGGATCGACCTTGGCTTCGGCCGACATCGGGCTTCACCCATGAACGATCAGGCACTGCTGGACGTCATCGCCGAGCTCGCCAACGACTGGGGCGTTCCCGGCGTCGCTGCCGCCCTTTGGCACCGGGGCGAGACGACGTACGCCTGTCACGGAGTGACCAGCATCGAGAACCCGTTGCCGGTCGATGTGCACACGTTGTTTCAGGCGGGCTCAATCAGTAAGACCTTTACGGCCACCGCGTTGGTCCTGCTGGAGGCTGAAAGACGCGTGGAGCTGGACGCGCCGGTGCACCGCTATGTGCCGGAGTTGCAACTGGCGGATGCGACGGCGGCCGCCCAGGTCACGCTGCGGCAGCTCCTGAACCATACCGCCGGTTGGGAAGGCGATTTCTTTCCGGATACCGGCGAAGGCGATGGTGCGCTGGCGCGTTTCGTAGCTCGTCTGAACGAGGTTGCACAACTCACGCCGCCGGGCGCGCTGTTTTCGTATAACAACGCCGCATACTGCCTTGCGGGCCGAGTGATCGAGAACGTCACCGGTGACACCTACGAGCGCGCCATTCGCAAGCTGATACTGCAGCCTCTGGACTTGCGCGCGTCGTTCTACTTTCCCAACCACATCATGACGCGTCGGTTTGTCGTCGGGCACAGGCCGTCGGCGGACGACACCCTGCAGGTCGCTCGACCCTGGTCGGCGGTACCGCGCAGTGGCCACCCCGCGGGTGGCCTTGTCACCAGCATCAAGGATCTGCTCGGCTGGGCCAGATTCCATGCCGGTGAGGATTGCGAAGCTCGTGGGCCGCAGGTTCTTAGCACGTCGAGGCTGCGTGCAATGCACGAGCCCACGGTGACCATGCGCGGCTGCGCGATTGGCGATGCACTGGGTATCGGCTGGTTTCTGACCGACGTCGGCGGCGCTTGGCTCGTGGGCCATGACGGCAGCACGCATGGCCAGGAGGCCAGTCTGTCTTTCCTCCCTGGACATGACTGGGCGCTGGCGCTACTCACCAATGCAAGCCCCGGCGGTCTGGCGTTCAACCGCATGGCCCGACGGCGCGTGCTCGAGGCTTGTACAGGGGTCATTGAGCCGGAGCCTGAGCCTGAGTCGGCAACGCCGGGCGCGCTTGCTGGCTATGCGGGGACGTATGGCGCTCGCGGCATGCGGTGCCAGGTAGCGGTCGGTGAGGCCGGAGACCTGGAATTCACCCTCCGGAATGATCCGGAACTGCCGGCACTCATGGCCGAGGACGGTGAAGTGCCTGCATCGCAGCCGATGAACCTGCGCGCCGGGCTGGTGAGTGGGCCTGCGGATCGGTACGTGTTCGCAAGCGCCCCGGTCCAGGGCGTCACCGGGTACTTTGAGCGTGACGGTGATGGCGACGTGCGAGCGCTGCACCTGTTCGGGCGCTGGCTGCCCCGCGTCGGCACGTGATATTCGATGCAGGCGAGCCGAGCCATCCCAGGGGGCAAATCGCCGTAAAGACGAATCACGGTCGGGAAGAGCAAGACGATGGTCGATTCAATCCATCACGGGAGCTTTCCGCCAGCCGTTGGCAGCCTACTGGAACGTGCGGTTCAGGACCTGGCCGGTCTGCGGGGAATCCGGCACGCCATCCTGGGTGTCGAGCCAGGGGATCGCTCGTACCGCTGGATCGGTGCCGCCGGTGCCGCGGACCCGAGTGGTACACCGATGACGCCGGAGACGCCCTACTGCCTGGCCAGTGTCACCAAGCTCTACATCGGTGCGGCGATCCTGCGCCTCGAGGAACAGGGCCGGCTCTCCATCAATGATCCGCTCACGGACCATCTGCCCGACCATCTGGTCACTGGTCTCCATCGGCGCCGGGGCGTGGATAGGACGGCCGATCTCACACTGCGCCACCTCCTGGCGCATGCCTCCGGGCTGCCCGAATACCTCTCGGAGGCGCCCAAGGGGAACAAGGCGCTACTGGACCGAATCGTTGAGCAGGGTGACCTGAGCTGGGAGCCAGCCGACGTGACCGAACTGGTCCGGACAGCGAAGGGCGCGCACTTCAATCCCCGCCCCTTCGACGGACGTCGGCATACCGTGCGCTACTCGGACACCAACTTCCAGCTTCTCATGGCCGTGATCGAGGCGGTTACCCGCCAACCAATCCATGAAGCGTTCGCGACGCTCATCTACGCGCCGCTGGGCCTGACCCGCACATGGCACCCGGGAACGCCTTCGGAGGCATCCATGCCGCCAGCCGCAGTGCCATGGGCGGGTGAGGCGCCGTTTGACCGGCCGCTCGCCTTGCGCTCATTCCGGGATCTCTTCAGCACGGCCGAGGAGACGCTGCGCTTCTTGCGCGCCCTGATCACCGGGGCCCTGTTCGATGAGCCAGCCACGGCGGAGCGGATGCGGGAGCACTGGAACCCGCTGGGGTTTTCCCTTATCCCGACAGCCCCCGGCTGGCCCATCGAGTACGGGTTGGCCATGATGCGCTTTCAGACCCCACGCTTGCTGAGACCGTTCCTCACCGTCCCGACGCTCATTGGGCATACCGGAGTGTCCGGCTCATGGCTGTTCTATGCCCCCGATTCCGACCTGTACCTCACCGGGACAGTGGACCAATTGACGGCCCCGGCAATACCGTTCAGAAAACTGCCACGACTGGTCGAGCAACTGCGCTCTACCGCCGTGAAGCGCGCAACAGAGGAGGCGCGACAGCGCGACTGAACGCCGAGGTTGAGCGCTGGACCAGGAGAACCGTGATGGTGCTGCGAGATTCCGTTGAAGTCGCTGCGGACATAGTCAGCGTTCCGGCCCATCCGAGAGGGGTGCTTTTCTTTGGCTACTTCTTGCTGATAGGTGCGGCTGACCCGCACCTCCCGACCATCCTTGAGCAGGAGGCTCATCCGCACGTTGTGCCGATTGACCGCTTCGACAGCGTCGTGGGCAACCCACCAGGAGCGGTGGACGCGTCGGCCCAAGCCGTCGAGCTCTCTTGCGGCATCTTCCATCCGGCACAGGATGAGTTGCTCGCCATCGGTACTGTGCACGGCAAGGTAGTGATCCTGCATCTGCAGGCACAGAAGCTCGCCGCGGATCGGGCGCTCCGTGATGAACATCCAGACGTTCTCGATGATCAGCCAGGCCTATCTCAACCCGACACTGGGCGGGACCATGACCGGCGTCGATTTCTGGCTGTGGGCGGTGTCCCACGTCCCGTTCGATTCAAAGTTCCTGGCGCTGTTCGCGGCCCTGTTCGGCGCCGGAATGGTTGTCATGGCGGAGCGGGCCGAAGCCGCCGGCATCTCTACATGGCGCCAGCACAGGTGACGCATGGGTATCCTGGCGCTTATCGGGCTGATCCACGCCTACGGCATCTGGTACGGCGATGTCCTGTTCATCTATGCCGTCATCGGGCTGATTGCGTTCGCCTTCCGGAAGGCCTCGATCCGGCGTCTACTGACCGTCGCCGCGCTCTTCTACGCGGTGCCCGTTGTTGTCGGACTGGCCATGACCGGGCTGTTCTTCGCCATGCCCGGCGACGAGCACGAGGCAACGGTGCAGGCCCACTGGCAGCCCTCAATCGAGGCGATTGCGGCCCAGCAGGAAGCCTATCGCAGCGGCTGGCTCGGCCAGACGGCCCTGAGCTGTTATCTCCTCACCAGCGTGCTCTGCGGCACCGTGTTCTACGGCCACGGGCTTGGCCTGTTCGGGCAAGCCGACCGCGTGGATCAGCTCCTGGTGGTGCTCGCGGTCTGGGCAGTTCTCTGATCGTGGCGCCGGCCTGGCTGCGTCGCTTCCACATGGGGCCTGTGGAGTGGCTGTGGCGGTGGGGCGTGAAAGGGGAGAAGCCGGCAATGCGGCGCCAGGCGGCAGTGGCCTGACCGGCCAACCTGGCGAGGGCGCGCCCGCGCCTTCCTTCTCGGGTAGCCGAAGTAGACAATGCGGGTTACCGCTGCGCTACACTTCCGCTCAATCTACCGTGGAGAGGGGATCTCGCCCGCTTTACCGCGGATCCTTCACACGCAGGAGCAAATCATGGCGCTGTCCAGAGGACTCCGCTCCCGGTTCCTCAACTCCACCACTCTCGTGTTCTTGGCGATCATTGTGTTGCTCACGGCGTGGATCGGCAGCGGCGTGATCGGCAGGGACGACGCCCCGGTGGCGGACCGGGGGCCCCCAGGGCCACCCACGGTGGCGGTGAGCATCAGCGAGGCCGAATCGGTGACCCGGGAAGTGGTGCTCTACGGCGACGTGGAGCCGAATCAAGTGTCGCTGCTGCGAGCACGCACCGACGGCATCGTGGAAGAGATGATCGCCACCGGCACCCGTGTGGAGCGCGGCGACGCGGTGGGCCAGCTCTCCACCGATGACCGGCAGGCCCGTCTCGCCCGTACCCGGGCGCAGGTGGCCTCGGCCCAGCGCAACTATGACAGCGCCATGGAGATGGTCGAGGGCGGATTCATATCCCGCGCTGAAGTGCAGACCCGACTGGCCGAACTGGAAGCGGCCCGCGCCGATCTGCGGGCCGTGGAGCTGGAGATCGACAACACCACACTGCAGGCACCCATCGGCGGCGTGGTCAACCGCATCGACGCGGATGTGGGCGCCTACGTGTCCATGGGCGGAGAGGTGCTGCAGATCGTCGACAATCACCCGCTGATCGCCGTGGTGCATGTCCATCAGGCCGCGGCGCCACGGCTGCGCACGGGCATGCCGGCCCACGTGGACTTCGTCGGCGCCGACCGGCGCGAGGGCACCATTCGCTACATCGCCCCGTTGGCCGATGGCGCCACCCGGACCTTCCGGGTGGAAGTGGAGGTTGACAACAGCGACCTGGCCCTGCCCTCCGGGCTCAGCGCCGAAGTCATCATCCCCACCGACACGGTGGAGGCGCATCGGGTATCCCCGGCCCTGATCCGTCTCGACACCCAGGGCCGGATCGGCCTGCAGACTGTGGATGAGGATGACCGCATCGCCTTCACGCCGGTGGAGGTAATCCGGGCCCGCGCCGACGGCGTCTGGGTCACCGGTCTGCCGGATCCGGCCCGGATCGTCACCATCAGCCGGGGTCTGCTGAGTCCCGGACAGGCGGTGGAAGTGCGGGAGACGCCGGCAGCCTACCTCCGCTCGGGCGGGGAGGCGCGCTAGTGGCGCGGGCACTGGCGGCCATCTTCAGCCGTGTGCGCACGGTAGTGGTCCTGCTGGCGCTGATTGTTCTCGCCGGCGGCTATTCCTACGTGACCGTGCCCAAGGAGGCGGCACCGGAGATCGACATCCCCTTCTTCGTGGTGAATATCGCCTACCCGGGCATCTCCGCCGAGGACAGCGCCCGGCTGCTGATCGAACCCATGGAGCGCCAGCTACAGACCGTCTCCGGGTTGCGGCGCATCGACGCCCAGGCCGGTGAGGGCTTCGCCACCCTGACCCTGGAGTTCGACCCGGGCTTCGACCACCAGACCGCACTGCAGAGCGTGCGCGACGAGAGCGACAACGCCACGCCGGACCTGCCGGCGGGCGCGGAGGCGCCGGTGGTGCGGGAAATCGACCTGTCGCTGTTCCCGATCCTCACCGTGGCACTGTCCGGCGACGTGCCCGAGCGGGAACTGATCCGCATTGGCCGGGAACTGGAGGAGCGGCTGGAGTCCATCTCCGGGGTGCTGGAGGCGGACATCTCCGGCGCCCGGGAAGACCTCATGGAGGTCATCATCGATCCGCTGGCGCTGCAGTCCCACGGGATCTCACCCCAGGAAGTCAGCCAGGCGGTCCGTAGCAACAACCAGCTGGTGCCCGCCGGCGCCTTCGATACCGGTTCCGGGCGGATCGGCGTCTCCATCCCGGGCACCATCCAGTCGGTGGCGGACGTGCTGGTCATGCCCGTGCAGGTCACCGACAACGCCGTGGTCCGCGTTCAGGACGTGGCCGAGGTGCGCCAGACCTTCCAGGACCCGACCAGCTTCGCGCGCATCGAGGGCCAGCGCACCATCGGCCTCGACATCAGCAAGACCTCCGGGGCCAACATCATCGACACCGTGACCGAGGTCCAGGCGGTGGTCGAGTCCATGCAGCAGGACTGGCCCGCGGCGGTGCGGGTGGATTACCTACAGAACCAGGCCGACGACATCGGCAGCCTGCTGGGGGACCTGGAGAACAACGTCATCACCGCCATCGTGCTGGTCATGCTCACGGTGATCCTGGCCCTCGGCCTGCGCGCCTCGCTGCTGGTGGCCATCGCCATTCCCAGCTCCTTCCTCGCCGGCATCCTGGCCATCAACGTCCTGGGCTTCACCCTGAATATCGTGGTGCTGTTCGCCCTGATCCTGGTGGTGGGCATGCTGGTGGACGGCGCCATCGTGGTGGTGGAGTTGGCGGAGCGCTACCGCGCCGAGGGCCGTGCCCGGCGCGAGGCGTTCCTGGCCGCCGCCCAGCGCATGGCCTGGCCGCTGATCGCCGCCACCGCCACCACCCTGGCGGTGTTCATCCCGCTGCTGTTCTGGCCGGGCACTGCCGGGGAGTTCATGCGCTATCTCCCGGCGACCGTGATCGTCACCCTGACGGCGTCGCTGTTCATGGCCCTGGTATTCGTGCCGGTGGTGGGCTCACTGTTCTCCGCCGGCACGTCACCCCTGTCACCGGCCCGCGCCGCGTCGGCGCCTGGCCCCTACGGCCGGGTGCTGCGCTACATGATCGCCCGCCCGGGCTTCGCCGTGGGGCTTGGCCTGCTGGTGCTGCCCGGCTCGTTCGCCATCTACGGGGCACTGGGCAAGGGTGTCGCGTTCTTTCCGGCGGTGGAGCCGGAACGCGCCCAGATCCAGATCCAGGCGGACGGCAACCTGTCGGTACAGGAATCCGATCGGTTGGTCCGCCTCGTGGAAGACACGGTCATGGGCGAGGCTGGGGTAGACCGGGTTTACGCCCGCACCATCGGTTCGGTGGAGGCGCGCCTGGGCGCCAACCTCGGGCCGGACGTCATCGGCACCATCCAGCTCGACTTCGATGACTGGCGCCAGCGCGAGCCGGCCGCGGTGATCCTGGGCCGCATCCGCGACGCCACAGACGCCATCCCCGGCCTGGGGATCCAGGTCGAGGAGCAGCAGGCGGGGCCCGGCGCTGCGCGGCCGGTGCAGATCGAACTCTCCGCACGCGACCGTGATCTCCTGGCGCCCGCGTCCCGGCAACTCCAGGAGCTGATGGCGGAACAGGGAACGTTCGTGGATGTGGCCAGTGACGTACCGACCGAGCAACCGGAGATCCGCCTGCAGGTGGACCGGGAGCAGGCAGCCCGCTACGGCGTGGACATTGCCACCCTGGGGGATACCGTCCAGCTGCTCACCGGCGGGCTGCTGCTGGGCTCCTACCTGCCCGAGTTTGCGCCGGACGAAGTGGACATCCGGCTGCGTTACCCCGTGAAGGACCGCACTTTCGCCCAGCTTGCCGAGCTGCGCATCGCCACCGAGCGCGGCATGATGCCGATCACGAACTTCGTGGCGCTGGAGGCCTCACCGGCACCGTC
Source organism: Aquisalimonas sp. APHAB1-3 (assembly GCF_048323695.1). NCBI lineage: Bacteria > Pseudomonadati > Pseudomonadota > Gammaproteobacteria > Chromatiales > Ectothiorhodospiraceae > Aquisalimonas > Aquisalimonas sp. APHAB1-3. The sequence goes on from NZ_JBLWFT010000001.1 coordinate 288,313, forward strand.
GGTGATCAAGCGCGTGGACGGCCGCAACGTCCAGACCGTCTCCGCAGGCATCGCCCCTGGCACTACCTTGGCCGCGGAGCTGACCACCCTGGAGGACGCCATCGCCGCCTCCGGACTGGATGAACAGGTGGACGTGCGCTTCGCCGGAGAACTGGAGGATCAGCAGGAGACAATCGAGTTCCTCATGGTGGCGTTCATCGTGGCCCTGTTCCTGATGTTCCTGGTGCTGCTCACCCAGCTGAACAGCTTCTTCCAGGGCCTGCTGGTGCTCTCCGCCATCATCTTCTCCATCGCTGGCGTGCTACTCGGGCTGGTGCTCCGTCAGGAGCCGTTCTCGGTGGTGATGAGTGGCATCGGCATCATGGCGCTCGCCGGCATCGTCGTGAACAACAACATCGTGCTCATTGATGCCTACAACGAGCATCGCGGCACCGGCATGTCACCCAGCGAGGCCGCCCTGCGCGCCGGCTCCGAACGCTTGCGCCCGGTGCTGCTCACCGCCATCACCACCATCGTCGGGCTCATGCCCATGGTGTTCGGTCTGACCGTGGACTTCTTCGCCCGGGATCTATTCTTTGGCGCGCCTTCAGGGCAGTTCTGGATTCAGCTTGCAACGGCCATTGTCGGCGGTCTGGCTATCGCCACCTTCATCACCGTGCTGCTCACTCCCACACTACTCGCCTGGGACGGCGATCGACGCCTGCGTGGCGCCGACAAGGCAACCGCACCATAGATGGTTGAGTCACTGAGGCCGTTCATCCGATACTTTCGTGGAACAGCAGTTCGATCTGCATGACGGGGCGGTTGTCGCAACCGCAAAACGCCACCGCGCTGCTCTCCGCAACCCTCCGAAACCTGTCGACGCCTACCTCGATACCCTCGCGGCGCAGGGGCTTGTCGTCACGGCGGAAAGGCTGCGGGAGTTCGCAGACGTTCTCTGACCAAACTCGACCCCGTAACCAAGGGACACTGTTCGACCCTGAGCTGCCGGTGACTCGTCACAAACGGAAGTCCGCTATTCGGAGTGGCGCGACTCACACCAACGAACCTTCTGCAAGGCCGGTACGGTTCACCTGCGCTACAGGGACGTGGTCACAGCTGGGACTCGATGGGCAGAAGTCGCGCCGCACCGGCCCCGAAGCGCCGCCGGCGCGGGAGCCGCTGGCGTTTTAAGGTCACCCGGGGTTAAACCGTTCTAGGTGTGCCGGATAACACCGCCCCAGTGATGCCCTCTAAAGCCGTCTAGAGTTGCTTCCGAACAAGTTCCAACCACTCCTTGTACACAGCGATCGCATCAGCTTCCATGACCCGGCTTGCGCGAATGCTCTTGCCCTGTGTCGCCGGCAAGCAAGCCTCGGCGCGCAGACTCGGCACATCCGCATCCGCGAACCGCGTCCCCTGCAAGGGCGCAAACAGGCTAGTCGCCTTTTCACTGTCTGCCGCGAAGTACAGCTCCCGGATTCCTGCAAGCTGCATCGCCGCAGCGCAAAGCGGGCAGGGCTCACCTTGCGCGAATAGAATGCAATCGCTCAGATCCCAGGTATCGAGGCGGTGACAGGCATCCCGGATCGCAACAATTTCTCCGTGCGCCGTCGGGTCCCGATCTACCTCCACACGGTTGATCCCGACGCCCACCACCTCTCCCTCGCGAACGACCAGACTGCCAAACGGCTTGGTACCGGGTTCGCGAAGGGCGCGTCGCCCCTGATTGAGCGTCTCCCGCATGAGTTCATGAGCGTCCATATTACCTCTTCGCACTCGCAGCTGAGTTCAGTTTTCCGGGCACCTTTATTGTATACAATGCACTGCTCCACGAAACCAGTTGCTCCAAACGCGACCTCTACGGGTCGGGCACTGCCATCCAAGAACGTCCCGGATCGTAGCGGAGAAGGCTACGGTGGGGAATCAACCTGGCGGGCCTAAAATCGGGCCAAGCAGGTCACCGTTCAGGCATCGATTCCGTGAAGAACCAGCGCGAATGCCCCGGCCTGCTTGCCGGAGATGAACAGGCTGAGCGACGCGATGCATGCGGGGTCCAGCGCCGGGGCGTCGGGCAGCGTGCGGCCCCGAAACGACGGAACGAATCCGGCGAATGGCAGCGTGATCGGTTCGCGGCGATCTGCCGTGGTCGCGAATGAGTGCTGATACACAGGGGCGTCGCGGTCCCACGTCATGCGCAGCCCCAGCTTGTACTCCTTGCCGTCGCCGCGGACATCCAGCACTACGCCGTCATGGCTCGACAGGTCCAAGGTGGGAACGTCGCATTTCACCGAGGCGAAGCCGCCGCCATTGGCCAGGCTGACCTCTCCCCGGAAGACACTGCTCACGGCGTCCAGCGGCTCCACAGCCCCGGTGGACAGGCCTCCCATGACCGGGTCACCCACGGATACCCATGGGGCGGGTTCTGCCTGCAGACCGAAGCGTGCAACTGCCACCATGCATTCTCCTTGGGCGTGCCCGGTTGCGTGGGTGTTGGCAGAGCAGTGTATTCTGCCCGCTTGCCGGAATCGATCCGTCCTGTTCGCCGGGAGCCGCCATGGGGTTAGCAACCGTCCACCACCCGGGCTACACCATCGATCTGCCCGACGCGCATCCGTTTCCCATGCGCAAGTTCCGCGTCTTGAGGGAACAGCTCGCGGCCTCGCCGTATTCGGAAGTGGCGGAGTGGCTGCAACCGGAGCCGGTGGATCCGGCCCTGCTCACCCGTGTGCACACGCTGGAGTACATCGATGCGTTCCTTAACGGTCGAACCGAGCGCGCCGCACAGCGGCGGACTGGGTTCCAGTGGTCCGAGGACCTGGTGGCCCGGGTGCGCCTGGAGACCGGTGGCACGGTCCTTACGGTGCAGGCGGCCCTGGAGTGCGGACTGGCCCTGAATACGGCCGGTGGTACCCACCATGCGCACGCCGATGCCGGCAGTGGGTACTGCCTCATTAACGACATCGCCGTAGCAGCCGTTCACGCCCTGGCGAGCGGCTGGGCGCGGCGCATCCTGGTGGTGGATCTGGACGTGCACCAGGGGGATGGCACCGCCGGGTTGCTCCAGGACGAGCCCGCGGTTTTCACGTACTCCATGCATGCCCGCACCAACTTCCCGGCACGCAAACGCGCAGGCGATCTGGACATCGCGCTGGATAAAGGGGTTGCGGACGCCGAGTACATGGGCATGTTGGAACGCACGCTGCCTCGGCTGCTGTCGCAGGTGCGCCCGGAGCTGGTGATCTACGATGCGGGGGTGGACGTGCATGCGCAGGACCGCCTCGGCCACCTGGAGCTCTCCGACGCGGGTATTACCCGGCGCGATACCTACGTGCTGCAGACGTGCCGCGAGAGCGGCATTCCCGTGGCGGGGCTGATCGGCGGCGGCTACGACCGCGACATCGACGCACTGGCCCAGCGCCATGCGCTGCTGTTCCACGCCGCCCAGGGGCTGTGGCACGCCTCCGGGCCGCTGCTGGCCTTCGAGGGTGAGCAAGAGGGATGAGTCAAAGCCGAGTGCCTCCGGGAACCCCGGTACGGTTCAGTCCGTTACTATCAGAACACGGCAGCCCGATCATATGGGACAATAGCAACATCGTCGTCATCCGATAATCACGATGAAGAGGATTCCATGACTGACACTGCCAAGAACACGATCTACTACACGCTTACGGATGAGGCCCCTGCGGCGGCCACCCGTTCGTTGCTGCCCGTGGTCCGAATGTTTACCAGCGCCGCCGGCATCGATGTCAAACTTTCTGATGTCTCGCTGGCTGGGCGCATCCTCTCCGCCTTCCCGGAGCGGCTGAGAGACGACCAGAAGGTAGAGGACGGACTGACCTTCCTGGGCGAGCTGACCCAGAATCCACACGCCAACATCATCAAGCTACCGAACATCAGCGCCTCCATCCCACAGCTCACCGCTTGCATACGCGAGCTGCAGTCCCAGGGCTATGATGTGCCGAGCTACCCGGCCGAGCCCAAGAACGATGAGGAACAGGCCATCCACGACCGCTATGCCAAGGTGTTGGGCAGTGCGGTCAACCCGGTACTCCGCGAAGGCAACTCCGACCGCCGCGCCCCTCGTGCGGTCAAGAACTTCGTGCGTAAGCACCCTCATTCCATGGGGAGGTGGAGCAAGGCCTCCCGCACCCACGCCGACTACATGCGCGGTGGCGATTTCTACTCGGCCGAGCAGTCTTTCACTATGCCTCAGGCCGGTAAGGTGCGCATCGAGTTCGTTGACAAGGCCGGCAACGTCAAGCTGAAGAAGAAGCTGGAGCTGGAGACCGGCGAGATCATCGACAGCATGCGTATGAGCGTCAAGGCGCTGCGGGCCTTCCTGGAAGACACCATGGAAGATGCCCGGGAGTCCGGCGTGATGTGGTCCCTGCACGTGAAGGCAACCATGATGAAGGTCTCCCACCCCATCGTGTTCGGCCACGCCGTGAAGGTCTACTACAAAGAGGTTTTCGAGAAGTGGGGCGACCTGTTCAAAGAGCTGGGCGTGAACCCCAACGACGGCCTAAGCAGCGTCTACGAGAAGATCGAAAGCCTGCCGCGTTCCCAGCAGGAGGAGATCCACCGGGACATCCTGGCCAGCTACGAGCACCGCCCGGAAATGGCCATGGTGGATTCCTACAAGGGCATCACCAACCTGCACATGCCCAGCGACGTGATCGTGGACGCCTCCATGCCGGCCATGATCCGCAACGGCGGCAAGATGTGGGGGCCGGACGGCAAGTCGAAGGACTGCAAGGCGGTTATGCCGGAGAGCACATACTCCAAGATCTACCAGGAGATGATTAACTTCTGCAAAACCAATGGCGCCTTCGATCCCACGACCATGGGCTCCGTGCCCAACGTGGGCCTGATGGCAAAGAAAGCCGAGGAGTACGGCTCCCACGACAAGACCTTCGAGCTTGAGGCCGACGGCGTCATGCGGATCGTCGACCATAAGGGCGACGTGCTGATGCAGCACGAGGTGGAGAAGGGAGACATCTGGCGCGCCTGCCAGACCAAGGACGTCGCCGTTCGTGACTGGGTCAAACTGGCGGTGGGCCGTGCCCGCGAGTCCGACACCCCGGCCATCTTCTGGCTGGATCGCAACCGCCCCCACGACATCGAGCTCATCAAGAAGGTCAACTGCTATCTGCAGGAGCACGACCTGAGCGGCCTGGACATTCGTATCCAGACCTACGAGGAGGCCATCCGCCGCTCCATGGAGCGCATGATCCGCGGTCGCGACACCATCTCGGTCACCGGAAACGTTCTGCGTGACTATCTGACCGATCTGTTCCCCATCATGGAGCTGGGCACGTCGGCCAAGATGCTCTCCATCATCCCCCTGCTCGAGGGCGGCGGCATGTACGAGACCGGCGCCGGTGGCTCCGCGCCCAAGCACGTGCAACAGCTCCAGGAGGAGAACCATCTGCGCTGGGATTCGCTGGGCGAGTTCCTGTCTCTGGCGGTCTCGCTGGACGACCTGGGCATGAAGCAGGACAACCCCCGCGCCCGTGTGCTGGGTGAGTGCCTGGACCAGGCGACGGAACGGCTGCTGGAGAACGAAAAGTCACCGTCCCGCAAGACCGGGGAACTGGACAACCGTGGTAGTCATTACTTCCTGGCCCTTTACTGGGCGGAAGCGGTTGCCGCTCAGACCGAGGACCAGAAACTGGCGGACCATCTGGCGCCAGTGGCCAAGGAGCTGAAAGATAAGGCCGAGCAGATCCTTGAGGAGCTGAGCGTGGTCCAGGGCAGTCCGGCAGAGCTGGATGGCTACTATCACCCGTCTCCCGAGGCCGCCGACAAGGTCATGCGGCCCAGCCAGACGCTGAACGGGATTCTGGCGAAGGCGATGGGCTGACGGGAACTGTGTGCTGAAGCCATGCTAGGGAACATGACCTTGCCCGGCTGAATTGGGCGTAACCGTGTTCTACGGCCACGAGCTTGGCCTGTTCGGGGCAGGCCGACCACTTGAAACCGCAGAGGGTGGTGGATCTGTTCGGAAGGTGCTGGAAGGGTAGCTGGCGCCCCGGGCAGGATTCGAACCTGCGACCTACCGCTTAGGAGGCGGTTGCTCTATCCGGCTGAGCTACCGGGGCTGAAGGGGCTGCAGTATAGCGGAGGAGGGCGCCGGGCTGAACCCGGGCCGGATCAGCCGGTGCGGTCCAGGGTCTGCTGCAGGCGTCGCGCGGGCTGGTCCATGTCCGAGCGGCGCAGTCGCAGGCCCTTTATGGCCGGCCGTGCGCCGGTGTCAGGCAGCGACGGCAGGATGCGGCTGATGCGCCGGACGACATCGTCTTCGCTTTCGTAGTCTCCGGCGGCGATGGCCGCGCTGATTGCGGCCGGCGTGATGCGCCCGACCCGGCTGCCGGGGCCGAGCTGGCGCAGGAGTCGGTGGGCGGTTTCATTGATGGCGCGGGCACTGGGGGCCGGCATGGCGCCGGGTGCGAGGTTGAGTACCGCCAGAAAGACGGTGCGCTCCTGGCCACCTCCCTGCCCACGCCGGCCGCCGAGCATGCCCTGCAGCACCTGGCAGAACCCGTCGTGATCAGGGAGGCCGGTCTCGGGGTCGAGGCCGGCGCGTTCCAGAGCCTGTCGGCCGGGGTGGGTCGGTGAGGGGAGGTCCGTGATCCGTCGCTCCAGCCTGGTGAGGTCGTCGGTCGCGGGGGGCGCTGCCGTGGTGTCCGGTGCCAGCAGCACCAGCAGTGCGGTTTCGTTGAATGTCGTGTCGATGCGGCGGGTGATGCATCCGCCGAAGCCGGCCCGGGATGATTCAATGGCGATGACGGAATGGAGCCCTGTCTCGCTCAGGTGGCGCAGCGGCCCGGCGCGCTGGCGCAACGTTGCGGCGAGGCCTTCCAAGGATTCCGCGGCAATGCTTACGGCCTGTCCCGGCCACGGCATCTGATAGACGAGCAGCGCCCGCCATGGCGTTGCCAGAGTCTGGATGTCGCGCATGAGCGCGAGGTGGTCTGGGCCCAGCTCCCCGTTGCTGCAGGGGGCGGACGCCGATTCCTGGTCCAATGGCCCTCCGGTATTCGCATCCAGTCCTTTCGTTCAGGGTGCCACGGGGGAGACACCCCCGGAAAGACCAGCCATCGGACACTGTGCACTCCGTCACGAGAATCCACGCGGCGTAGCAGCGTAGGGTGGACCTTCAGGTCCACCAATAAAGGGAATGGCACAAAAAAAGCCCGCACTACCGAAGTAATGAGGGCTTCAGGCCACCTTGCGGTGGCGTATCTGGTGGAGCCGAGCGGAATCGAACCGCTGACCTCGACAATGCGAATGTCGCGCTCTCCCAACTGAGCTACGGCCCCGAAAAACGGTGCTTAATATACCATCGCCGGGCGGCTGTACCAAGCCCGGGAAATCCCCCTTCCGCAGCCGGGCGTTCCTGCCTACTATGCGGGTATGCGTATCACCATCATCATTCCAGTGCTCGATGAGGCGGCGAGCATCGCCGAAACGCTGGCCCCTCTGCAGTCGGCCAGGGCGACTGGGCACGAGATCGTCGTGGTGGATGGTGGAAGCAGCGACCGCACCCGGGAGGTCGCCGCGCCTCTGGCGGATCGTGTGGTCGAGGGGCCGCGGGGGCGGGCGGCACAGATGAATCGGGGCGCGGAGCTGGCCTCCGGCGACGTCTACTGGTTTCTGCACGCCGACACCCGGGCGCCGGAAGGTGCCGCGGATGCCATCGTTGATGCCTGCTCCGGCGGGCGCCGCGCCTGGGGATTTTTCCGGGTCCGGCTGGACGCGCCGGGTCCCGCATTCCGCATCATCGGCACGGCCATGACCTGGCGCTCCCGCATGACCGGCATCGCCACCGGCGATCAGGGCCTGTTCGCCTCGCGACGGCTTTTTGACAGTGTCGGCGGCTTCCCGGCGGTGCCGCTCATGGAGGACGTGGCGCTGTCGCAGTCGTTGCGTCAGCGGCAGGTGCCGGTGCGCCTCCCGGAGCAGCTCAGCACTTCGGCCCGCCGCTGGCAGCAGCACGGTACCTGGCGGACCGTGCTGCTGATGTGGCGCCTGCGGCTGGCGTATTTCCTTGGCGCCGATCCGGCGCGCCTCCATGAGCGGTATTACGGGACGCAGCCGTAATGGCGGACTGGCTGTTTCCCGAAGGACGGATACTGCTGTTTGCCAAGGCGCCGGTGGCCGGGCGCGTGAAGACGCGCCTGCGCGGTGCCTGGGGTGCCCGAGGTGCGTGCCGAATTCATCAGCAGCTCTTCCGGCGGACGCTGGATGTGGTCCGTCGCAGCGCGGCGGCGCCGCTGGATATCTGGTGTGCCCCCGGTTGCGATCACCCCTGGATCCGCGCTCGGGCGCGGGAGGTTGACGCCGGACTGCGGGCGCAACCGCCCGGCGACCTGGGCGCACGCATGGCCGGCGCGTTCCGGGCGACCCTGCGCACCGCCCCGTACGCCATCATCGTCGGGGGCGACTGTGCCGCCCTGACGCCGGAACATGTGCGCAGTGCGTTTCAGCGCCTGCATGCCGGTGACGACGCCGTATTCACCCCGGCAGATGACGGCGGCTATGTGCTCATCGGCCTGCGCCGGCTGGACCCGGCGGTGTTCCGTACCGTGCCCTGGGGCACCGACGCGGTCATGGCCGCGACCCGTCGCCGGCTGCGCCGCCTCGACTGGCGTGCCGGCGAACTGGCGGCGGTTCCGGACGTGGACCGCCCGGCGGACGTTCGTCGCCTGCGCCGGGCCGGCCTACTGCGGAGCTGGTGATTGTGAGCGGCTCCGGCAGCCATTATCCTGAGCGCTCCGTTCGCCCGAGGGCGCCACTGGGATCTTGAGGACGCCGGATGTTCTTGGAACGCAATCCCCGCTTCGTTAGCCGTCTCACCCGGGACACCCTGGCCATGATCCTGGCCGGCGGGCGCGGTGGTCGCCTCGCCAACCTCACGGACTGGCGCACCAAGCCGGCCGTGCCGTTCGGCGGCAAGTTCCGTCTCATCGATTTCCCCCTGTCGAACTGCATCAACTCCGGCATCCGCCGCATCCAGGTGCTCACCCAGTACAAGGCGCACTCTCTGATTCAGCACGTTCAGCGTGGCTGGGGGTTTCTGCGCGGGGAATTCGGCGAGTTCGTGGAGCTGGTGCCGGCCCAGCAGCGGCTGGATCGTCCCCTGTGGTATGCCGGCACCGCCGATGCCGTCTACCAGAGCCTGGATATCGTCAAGGCGCACAAACCGGAGTACGTCCTGGTGCTGGCCGGCGACCACGTTTACAAGATGGACTACGGCCCCATGATTGCACGGCATGTGGAGTCCGGCGCCGACATGACCGTGGGCTGCGTGGAGACGCCGCTGGAGAAGGCGCGCGCGTTCGGCGTGATGAGCGTGGACGAGCACGGCCAGGTGCTGGAATTCACCGAGAAGCCGGACAGCCCCGAGCCGGTGCCGGGGGACGACGCCACCGCGCTGGTGTCTATGGGCATCTACGTGTTCAACCGCGACTTTCTCGAGCGGGCGCTGCGGGAGGATGCCGAGAATCCCGCGTCCACCCGGGATTTCGGCCGGGATGTCATCCCCACCGCCATCCACGACGCGCGGGTCGTGGCTCATCCGTTCCGCGATCCCCAGACCGACCAGCAGCCCTACTGGCGTGACGTGGGCACGGTGGACGCCTTCTACGAGGCCAATCAGGAACTGATTGGCTCGAGCCCGGAACTGGACATCTACGACGAGAACTGGCCCATCTGGACGTACCAGGCGCAGCTGCCTCCTGCCAAGTTCACCACCGGCACGGTGGCCGGCGAGCAGGTGCCCGGCATGGCTGTCGATTCCATGGTCTCCGGCGGCGACATCATCAATGGCGCCGTGGTCCGCCACTCGCTGTTGTTCTCTCAGGTTGCCGTTGAAAGCAACTCTGTGGTGGAGGATTCCGTGATCCTGCCGGCGGTGAGCGTCGGCCGGAACTGCCGCATCCGCGGCGCCGTCATTGATGAGGGCTGCCGCATACCCGATAACACCGTTATTGGTCATAACCCTGAGCAGGATCGCCGCCACTACCACGTCTCGCCCCGGGGGATCGTGCTGGTGACCGCCGAGATGCTCGGACAGGACGTCAATCACGTACGCTGAATGGCCGCGGAGGAGTGCCATGCTTGGAGCGATTACCGGCGACGTCATCGGCTCCGTCTATGAGCACTGGCCCGTCAAACACACGGATTTCCCGCTGTTTCATCACGACTGCGCCTTTACCGACGATACCGTGCTCACTGTGGCCATCGCCGACGCGTTGCTTGACGACGAATCCTACGCGTCCGCCATGCGTCGATGGGCGAGGCGGTTCCCCACGCGCGGATACGGCATTCGCTTTGCGCAATGGTTCATGTCGGCGAATGGCGAACCCTATAGCAGCTTTGGCAACGGTTCCGCCATGCGCGTCAGCCCCGTCGCCTGGTGGTTCGGCGACGAGGCCACTGTCCTGCGGGAAGCCGAGCGCAGCGCCGCCTGCACCCACAATCATGAAGAGGGTATACGCGGGGCGCGGGCAACGGCGTTGGCAGTTTTCCTGGCGCGAAAGGGTGCTACTCAGGACGAAATCCGTGAGCGGGTTATGGCCGAGAGCGGGTATGCGCTGGACCGATCCCTGGATGCGATCCGACGGGATTACAGCTTCGATGTCACCTGCCAGGGATCCGTGCCCGAAGCCCTCATCGCGTATCTTGAGGCAGACAGCGTTGAGGGGGCGGTGCGCAACGCCATCTCACTGGGCGGCGACGCCGATACGCAGGCAGCCATCGCTGGCTCCGTTGCCGAGGCCGCCTGGGGGGTGCCCGACGCCATGGCGCAGACCGTGTTGAAGAAGCTTCCTCACGACATGAAAGACGTGATCGCCCGGTTTCGCGGCGCCGTGGCCCTGCGTGCCTGATTCCGTGCAACGCTCCGGGTGATCTTGATATGAACAGCAGGCGCTCCGGCCAGCCCTCGTTTCTGCAGCATCCTCTGCTCCGCTACACCCTCCTGCAGGTGCCCGGCTTGCTGCTGCTCGGCAGCGTTCTCTACATCTTGCACGGCTGGGGCTGGCTCAGTGGCCAGGCCGTGTTCTGGGTGGCCGTAGCCTGGGTGGTCAAGGACGTCGCGCTCTATCCGCTCTATCGACCCGCGCTGATGCGCCCGCCGCAGCAGAATGTGGCAGAGAGTTTGCTAGGCATCACCGGCACAGCCCGAACGGAGGTGGCGGAGTCGGGCCTGGTGCTGGTTCGCGGCGAATTCTGGCGGGCGGAAAGTGCCGGGGCGGCAATTGCCGCCGGCAATCGTGTGCAGGTCTGTGGCGCTCGAGGGCGCGTATTGGTGGTGTGCCTCGCTGAATAGCGCAGGACGCAATGGTGTATCGAGGGGTGTTTTGTGACGCAGTTCACGAAAATGTGCCCGGCAACGCTAAAGTCCAGCCCCTTGTGGCCGTTAACCCGTGTGAGCCGGCGGAACCGACTGCGGAGCTGCTAAGGAAAACCGGCTACGACACTATCGGGACAACGTAGGGGTATAAACCATGTCTCAGGTCATTAACACGAACATTGCTTCGATCAACGCACAGCGCAACCTCTCTCAGTCGCAGAGCGATCTGGGTGTGTCGCTGGAGCGCCTGTCCTCTGGTCTGCGCATCAACAGCGCCGCTGACGATGCCGCCGGCCTGGCCATCTCCGAACGCTTCACCGCGCAGATCACCGGCCTGAACCAGGCCAGCCGCAACTCCAGCGACGGCATCTCCTTCGCCCAGACCGCCGAAGGCGCCCTGGGCGAGGTCGGTAACTCGCTGCAGCGTATCCGTGAGCTGGCCGTGCAGTCCGCCAACGACACCAACTCTGCGGGCGACCGCGAGGCGCTGGACAACGAGGTGCAGGAGCTGATCTCCGAGATCAACCGCGTCGCCGAATCCTCCGAGTTCAACGGTCAGAAGATTCTTGACGGCTCTCTTGAAGAACTTGTGTTCCAGGTTGGCGCCAACGCGAACCAGACCATCATCTCCGATGGTGTTGACGTGACCGGAGGCAACCTCGGCTCCAACGTGCTGCAAGGCGTAGCGGTCAACGATATGGAAGCAGTGGAAGGCGCCGAGATGGCGTTGAACGGCATTGATGTAGACCTGGACGGCGTCGAGAGCATCGCTGAGGTTGTCGGAAACATCAACCAGGTGGCGAATGAATCCGGTGTGACGGCGCGCCAGGATTCTCTCACTCGCGCCGTGCTTGGCGAGCTTGGCGACGACGTTGACTTTGAGGACGAAGGCTCGATCACCATCAACGGGTCGACGATCAACTTGGTCGGTGTAGACGACGATCTCGATGAGATCGCAGACCGCATCAATGACGCCTCTTCCAGGACGGGTGGCGTTCGGGCGTCGGTAGGGGATGATGGGCTCGTCCTTGAGAGTTCCTCATCCACGATTGATGTCGCGACTTCGGGTGTTGATGGAGACGGTGATGACGCGGACGTGTTTGGCGGAGATCTCGGAGGCGATCTGAGCGCTGATGAGGTGACGTTCGAAGCCGGCCTCGTCCTGGAGACGGAAGTCGACGGCGCGATCAACATCGCCACTGATGACGTTGAGGCCATGGCAGCCCTTGGGCTCGGCGAAGTTGACGATCCTGATACTCCTACAGAGTTCATTGCATTCGATACCGAGAACCGGACTGTTGACAACAGCGTCGATGTGCTGACTCGGGACTCCGCAACGCAGACCATCGAAGTCATGGATGCGGCCATCAACCAGGTCAACGGCGCACGCAGCCAGCTCGGTGCGGTGCAGACCCGCTTCGAGTCCACCATTTCCAACCTGGACGTGAGCTCCGAGAACCTGTCCGCTGCCCGCAGCCGGATCCAGGACGCGGACTTCGCCGAAGAGACTGCAGCCCTGACCCGTGGCCAGATCCTGCAGCAGGCCGGCACCTCGGTGCTGTCCCAGGCCAACCAGATCCCGCAGAACACCCTGGGTCTTCTGCAGTAAGGGTTCGATTGGCGTTAATCGATTCCCGGGGCAGCTCGCCCCGGGAATCGCTGATAGGCGCCTCACGGGGTGAGCCGTCAGGAGAACAACAATGAGTGAATCAGTCGGATTTGTGCCGTCGGTCTCCAGCACTGGAAGTGGCAGTGGCGGAAGTAATCCCACGGTAACCCGTACAAGCGTGGAAAAGGCAAGCGATCAGCAGGGGCGGCCGTTAGAGCAGGCCGTGAGAGCGATCGAGAACAAGGTGCAGGCCGGAGACCCGGCCTCACGAAGTGAAGTCCAAGGCGCGATCGATCAGATCAATGATGCGGTGCAGATGGTTCGCACCGACCTGGAGTTCAGCGTTGATGATGATACCGGCAGGGCCGTAGTGAAAGTCCTCGAGTCCCGGTCGGACGAGGTCATACGGCAGATCCCCGCAGAAGAGATTCTCACTATTGCGGAGAATATCGAGGAAATGCGGGGCATTCTGTTCGACGACCAGGCCTGATCTGCCAGTCCGGATAGGCTGGCAATAAGTAGCGCAAGGGGATGAACGATGTCTTCAGTAAGCTCGTTGGGAGTAGGTTCCGGGCTCGACATTCGCCAGATTGTGGACGATCTGGTGGCTGCCGAGCGGGCACCGGCCGAAAACCGGATCGAGCGCCAGGAAGAGCGCCTCGAGACCGAGATTTCGGCGTTCGGCAAGGTGCAAAGCCTGATGGGCGATTTCCAGTCCAACGTGGCCGAGCTCCAGGATCCGGACAGCTTCGTCAGTCGGGATGCGTCCTCCACGAGCGATGCTGTGGGTATCTCCGCCGGTGATAATGCCGAGGATGGCTCCTGGAGTGTGGAGGTGCAGCAGCTCGCCCAGGCTCAGCGATCGGTGCTTAGTGCTGACAGCATCGAAGATCGTGACGAACCCCTAGGCACGGGCGAGATCACCATCGAGTCCGGTGATCGCGTCAGCACCATCACCATCGATGAGAACAATCAGACCCTGGAAGGCATACGTGATGCCATCAACCAGTCCACTGCCGGTGTCGACGCATCCATCATCAACGACGGCAATGGCCAGCGGCTGGTTCTCAACGGTCAGGACGAGGGCGAGGCCAGTGCCTTCACCATGGAGGTGGACGGCGATCTCGCAGCCGTGCTGGATCCCGATGGCGAAGGTGCCCTTGATGAGCTGCAGGCCGCGCAGGACGCCGAGTTCAGCGTCGACGGGCTGACCATGACCCGGTCCAGCAACCAGGTGGACGATGTGTTGGACGACATCACGCTGGACCTGGAAGGTGTTACCGATGGCCCGGCTACTGTCAGCGTTAGCACGGACAGTGCCGGCATCCAGTCCCAGGTTGAGGGCTTTGTTGAGGCGTTCAACGAATTTCAGGGCGGCATCAGCGAACTGACCAACTTCGACCCTGAGACCGAAGAAGCCGGCCCGCTGAACGGTGAATCTTCGGTGACCGGGATTGTCTCCCAGCTTCGCAACACCATCACCGAACCCGTGGAAGCCCTGGAAGGGCGTGCCGTTCGCTCCATGGCCGACATCGGTATTTTGACCACGCGCGACGGCTCACTTGAGCTGGATCCGGCGCGCCTTGATGATGCCGTGCGCGAGGATCCGGAAGCGGTGACCGCGCTGTTCGCCGAGAACGGGATCGTGGATGGAGAGGGTTTCAGTTTTGACGGCGCCACCAGTGCGACAGAGCCGGGGCAATTCGCCGTTAACGTGGACGAAGCGCCTGCCCGTGCCGCGTTGCAGTTCGAGTCGGACGATTTTGATTTTACCGAGCCACCGGATAGCGACCGCGATTTCCGGGTTGCCGTGGATGGCGTCGAGTCCGGTGTGCTCACCCTGCCGGCTGAGGATTTCGAGACCGGAGAAGAGCTCGCCCGCGCACTGCAATCGCTGATCAACGGCGATGAAGCACTGAACGATGCCGGAGCCCAGGCAACGGTCTCGTTCGACGGTGATGGCGGCTTTACCATGGAGTCGCGGACGCTGGGTGAAGACTCGACCATCGAGATCACCGAAGCTGCGGATGGGCCTAACGATATCGGCGGTCAGCTCAACTTCCCGGTCGGGGAGCAGGCGACGGGGCAAGACGTCGCTGGCACCATCGGCGGGATGGAGGCCGATGGTACGGGCCAAACGCTGACTGGCTCCATGGGAGCCGCTGATGGCCTGAGTGTGCAGGTGGATGAGGGGCAGGAGGGCGACCTTGGCCTGCTGACCTTCTCCACCGGCCTAATGTCCGACCTGGATAACCGCATCAACGCGCTGATCGGGCCTCAGGGCAGTCTCACCTCCCGCGAAAGCTCGCTGAACAACCAGCTGTCGGATCTCGACGACGACCGCGCGCGGCTGGACCAGCGCATGGCGCGCGTGGAAGACCGGTACGTCCAGCAGTTCACGGCCATGGACAGCATGGTGGCCGAGCTGCAGCAGACCAGTGAGTTTCTCAGCCAGCAGCTGCCGGGTGGCGGCATGAGTGGCGTTTCCCTGTAAGGGAGAGACCAAGGAGCGAGCCATGACCTACGCGAACATGAAGCTCAACCAGTATCAGCAGGTGAACAGCCAGTCCGCCGAGTACGCGGATCCGCACCGTCTCATCCAGATGCTCATGGAAGGGTTCATTACCCGCACGGCCGAGGCCAAGGCCGCTATGGAACGGGGTGATATCAATGCCAAGAACACCGCTGTGAAGAAGGCGTGTGGCATTCTGCACGGGCTGCTGGATTCCCTGGACTTTGACAAGGGCGGTGAGCTGGCGAGTAACCTGGCGTCCATGTACTTCTACCAGGAAAAGACCCTGCTGCTGGGCCACTCCCGCAACGAGCCGGAAAAGCTGGACGAAGTGATGCGGCTGATGCGGGAGGTGAAGGCCGGCTGGGATGGCATCCGGGATGAGGCCGTGGAGCAGCCTGCCAGCACGAAGGCGCCCGCGGCCCCCGCCAATGCCGGAAGTATCAGCGTCTCCGGCTGAGGAGCTGCAGCATGTCTGCTGACGAGAAGAAGCAATCCGCCCGGCGCCTGCTCGGCCTGTCCGAGCAGATGCTGCGGGCGGCCCGCCAGGGCGAGTGGGCCTCGGTGGCCGAGCTGGAGGCCCAGCGGCGTGATCTCAGTCAGCAGCTGTTCGCCGACCCCGTGCCCGCGGAAGCGGCCGACGTCGTGAATCACTGCGTGCGGGAGCTGCTGGCGCTGGACCCGGAACTCATCCAGCTGGCCGAAGCGGCGCGGGATGAAGCCGGGGAAGCGGTGCGCCGGACCCAGACGGGCAAGACCGCACTGTCGGCTTATCGGCGCTATTCACGTTGATTCTCACCACTTGATCGCAAGTTCTGCCAATGGCAATTGTAAAACAATAGCTTACGTTGTTTTTGTGACTTAACGCCTGAAATTTTGGCTGCGTTCCTGCCAGAGCCTGCGTGAACCGCGTCGCATTCCTGACGCCGTATCGTTGACACTCCACCGGCCCCCCAATACCGTCGAATCATTGGCGTCGCCGCTGTGCGACGCGTCAAGAGAATCGACCGGGGACGGACCCCCTCCAAGGTCATAATCCAGACAGGATCGACCCATCCTTTGGCAGGGGTGGGCTGCGGTTTCACCGGGGGTGCGCGTGGTTAGTGTCTATATCTACGACGAGGATCGTGAGCGGGCAGCTTCCGTAGAAGCGATCCTCCGTTTCCAGGATAACGAGGCAAGCAGCTTTTCCGAGCCGGACCATCTCGAGGCCGCCGTGCGCGACGATGAGCCGGCGCTGGCGCTGTTCACCGTGGAGTCCGGAGACTCGGGCTGGGTCGCCGCGCTGGAGCGGCTGAATCAGCGGACCGACGATCTGCCGGTTTTTCTGCTGCTGCCGGACGACGCACCGCGGGTCGCCGCGGAGAACGTGGCCGGCAACGTTCTGGGTTCCCTTGAACTGCCGCTGCGGCAGGCGCAGTTCACCGCTGCCCTCAAGCAGGCCCTGAATCACAATGCCCAGCGACGTGATCGGTTGGCCCGCAAGTCGGGTGTGCCGCGCCTGGTCGGGGAAAGTCGGCCGATGAAGCGGGTGAAGAAGCTTATTGATCAGGTGGCGGCCACCGATGCCAGCGTGCTCATCCTCGGCGAGTCCGGCACCGGCAAGGAGGTGGTGGCCCAGAACATCCACGCCCGCTCCGCGCGTCGTAATGGCCCCTTCGTCCCCATCAACTGCGGCGCGATCCCGCCGGACCTGCTTGAGAGCGAGCTGTTCGGTCATGAGAAGGGCGCGTTCACCGGTGCCATTACCGCCCGCCAGGGGCGTTTCGAGATGGCGAAGGGCGGCACCATCTTCCTGGACGAAATCGGCGACATGAGCCCGGACATGCAGGTGAAACTGCTGCGGGTTCTGCAGGAGCGGACCTTCGAGCGCGTGGGCGGCAACAAGCGCATCGAGGCGGATGTGCGGGTGCTGGCAGCGACCCACCGTGATCTCGATGCCAGGATCCAGGACGGCTCCTTTCGCGAGGACCTCTTCTATCGGCTGAACGTATTCCCCATCGAGACGCCGCCGCTGCGCGACCGGTCCAGTGACCTACCTGTATTGGTAAAGGAGTTGACGAGCCGCATTGAAGACGAGGGCCGCGGCTCCGTCAGGCTGTCCTCGGAAGCGCTGTCCGTGCTCAGCCGTTACGAGTGGCCGGGCAATGTGCGTGAGCTGTCGAACCTGATCGAGCGCCTGGCGATCGTCTGTCCCTTCGACGAAGTGGTTGTGGACGAGTTGCCGGAGAAGCTGCTGCGCGACATGGGCGTGGACGCCGACGACGCGCCCGAGGCTGCGGCCGAGGAGCCCGTCGCAGTGGCGGAAGTCGAGTCCATCGAAGTGGCCGGTGACAGCCTGGCGCCGGAGACCATGCCCCGCCTGCCCGCCGTCAACGGCAAGTCGCCCCGGGATCCCGACGCACGGTTGGTGAAACGGACCAGCGGTGGCATCGACCTGCGCTGGTACCTGGGTGAGCTGGAGCAGCGGCTCATCCGTGAGGCGCTGGAGGAGTCGGACGGTGTTGTAGCCAAGGCAGCCGATCTGCTGCAGCTGCGGCGGACCACGCTGGTGGAGAAATTGCGCAAGTACGACATCCGGCGACCGGATGTAAGCTGAGTCGCCCCCCGGGCGGATTCCCGTTCGGGTCTGTTCTGGCATGCGTTCTGCATTACTCACTCCAACGAAGCGGAAACCGCCGGCGAACTGACGCCGAGGTCCGGAATGCGGAGGGTGCGCCGTGTCAGATAACAAGATCCTGGTTATCGCAGCAGACGAGACCACGCGCGAAGCGCCCTGTGCGGCACTTGACGCTGCCGGTTTCGAGCCCCTGCCTGCGACAACTGTCGATTCCGCCTGCGATCTGATTGCACAGGTGCCGGTGAGCCTGGCCCTGGTCCACGGTGCCAGCACCGGTGATTGGCGTCAGTTGCGGCGCCACGCGGGGGCGCCTCCGGTGGTGGTGATGGAGCAGGGCGCCGAAGTGCCGCGGGCCGTGCAGGCCATTCGTTTCGGTGCCGTCGATTTTCTGACGAACCCCGAGGACCCGCTGGCCGTGGTGGCGGTTGCCCGCCGTCACGCGGTGGCAACGAATAGCCGGGGCGTGATCGCAGTGGATGAGCGGACCCGCGGCGTGCTGGACCTGGCCCGCCGTGTGGCACCGAAGCCGGTCACCGTGCTGCTCAACGGTGAGAGCGGCACCGGTAAAGAGGTCTTCGCCCGCTATCTGCATGAACAGTCGGATCGGGCCGATGGGCCGTTCGTGGCCGTGAACTGTGCGGCCATCCCCGAGAACATGCTTGAAGCGTTGCTGTTCGGGTACGAGAAGGGGGCGTTTACCGGCGCCACCCGCACCCACCCAGGGAAGTTCGAGCAGGCCGCAGGCGGCACGCTGTTGCTGGATGAGATCTCGGAGATCGCCCCGGAGCTGCAGGCCAAGCTGCTGCGTGCGCTGCAGGAGCGCGAAGTGGAACGGCTCTGCGGCACATCGCCCATTCCGGTGGATGCCCGGGTCGTTGCCACCACCAACCGGGATCTGCGCCAGGCGGTGCAGAACGGGCAGTTCCGGGAGGACCTGTACTACCGCCTGCATGTCTTCCCGATCCAGCTCCCGCCGCTGCGGGAACGGCGCGACGACATTCTGCCGCTGGCGGATGCGTTCCTGCGCAAGTTCGGCGACGGCGGGGCCACCATGTCGCCCGCGGCGCGGCACATGCTGCGGGAGTACGACTGGCCCGGCAACGTGCGCGAGCTGGAGAACGTGATACAGCGGGCCCTGATCCTGGCTGACGACGGCTGCGTGGATGCCGAGGATCTGCGGTTTGAGCTGGGGCCGCTGTCCGCGGCGGTGCCCGAGGCGGACGCGTCGCTGGACGACAGCATGAAGGACAGTGAGCACCGCCTGATTCTTGACACCCTGCGGCAGGCCAACGGCAGTCGCAAGATGACCGCCGAACGGCTGGGCATCAGCGTGCGCACCCTGCGCTACAAGCTGGCGCGCATGCGTGATGATGGCGTTCAGGTCCCCGACAGCAGTGCCATGGCGCAGGTCGGCTGACAGTAATGGCCCCGCCGTGGGTGTGGAAACGGAAACGAAACGACGGCCCTGATGGGCCGTTGCCAACGGAGGCGAAACGATGAACCCGGTGAACAACGACAACGTCATGCAGGCGCTCGAGCAGATGCAGGCCATGGTCGATCGTGCCGGCGGCGCGCAGGAAGCGGAACAGGCGGCGGACGGCCCGCAGTTCGTGAACGCACTGCGCGAGGCGCTGGATGGCGTCAACAACTCCCAGCAGGAATCGGCTGCTCTGCAGGATGCGTTCATCAGCGGCGAGGACGTGGACCTCACCGACGTGATGGTGTCGATGCAGAAGTCCTCGGTGGCGTTCGAGGCGACCAAGCAGGTCCGCAATCATCTGGTAGAGGCGTACCAGGACATCTACAACATGCCCGTGTGATTTGAGGTTAGTCCAGCATGGCTGAGTCACAGGCACTGAGCTCCCGGGACGCCCAGGACCTCTCTGCAGACCCCCAGGGCGTCGCCGACGCCGGCTCCGGAACGACCGGTCGACCGTGGGAACGCTTCCTGCGCCGGCCGACGGATTTCCGTCAGGCCGGCTTGATCGGTGGCGTCGTTGCGGCCGTCGCGCTGGGTGTTGGCGTCTTCTTCTGGGCTCAGCAGCCCTCCTACCAGACGCTCTACAGCGGCCTGAGTGATCAGGATCGCGCCCAGGTGGTCGAGGCGCTGCGGGAAGCCGGAGCCGGCGTGCGCCTCAATAATGATACCGGTGCCGTGGAGGTACCCCGCGGCGATCTGCACGAGGCGCGCCTGCATCTGGCCAGCGAGGGCCTGCCGGAGGGGCAGGGGACCGGCTTCGAGATGCTGGACGAGGACCAGCGCTTCGGCACCAGCCAGTTCATGGAGAGTGCCCGCTACCAGCGTGCTCTGGAAACGGAGCTGGCGCGCTCCGTCCGTTCCCTGAGCGCGGTGAGCAACGCGCGCGTGCATCTGGCCATTCCCGAGGATTCGGTATTCGTGCGCGAGGATACCCGGCCTACCGCCTCGGTGGCGCTGGACCTGCACGGCGGGCGCAGCCTCAGCGAGGGGCAGGTGCAGGCGATCGTGCACATGATCTCCAGTAGTGTGCCGGAGATGACGGAAGACAACGTCTCCATCGTGGACCAGAACGGCAACCTGCTGACCCAGGACGAAAGCCGCGATGATGGCATGTCCGGCAGTCAGTTCGAGGTGCGTGAGCGCCTCGAACGGGATTATCAGCGCCGCATCGAGGAGCTGCTGACGCCCATGGTCGGCTCCGGCCGCGTCAAGGCGCAGGTCAATGCTGACGTGGACTTCTCCCGGGAAGAGACTACCGAGGAGATGTTCGACCCGGATGCCACCGTCATCCGCAGTGAGCAGACCAGTGAAGAGCGGGGTTCCGGCTCCGACATGGCGCTGGGCATTCCCGGGGCCCTGACCAATCAGCCCCCGGGTGGTGGCGAGATCGGCGATGGCGACGACAACGGCGGCTTCATGGGCCCCGGGCTCGACATCACCAATACCGCGACGCGCAACTATGAAGTCGGTCGCATCATGCGCCACCTGCAGCGGCCGGAAGGTGCTGTCGACCGGCTGACGGTTGCCGTGCTCGTGGATCAGCCCATGGTCGAGGGCGAGGAAGAGGGTGAGATGGTCCAGGAGGCCATGAGCGCGGAGCAGATCGAGCGCATCACCCAGCTGGTGCAGGACGCCGTCGGTTTCGATGAAGACCGCGGCGACCGCGTGAACGTGGTCGATGCAGTGTTCGAAGAGGTCGATACCGGCGATGCGGTGCCCGATGTGCCGCTGCTTGAACAGCCCTGGATGCAGGAGCTTCTGCGCTGGCTGATCGCGGGTGTCGTCGCACTGGCCCTGATCCTGTTCGTGGTGCGGCCGCTGGTGCAGGCGCTGATCGGCGGGACCCGGGCATCAGGCGAGGACGCCGATCCGGATGTGGATGGCCTGCCGCCCGGTGCGGCCGTCGGACCTGACGGGCAGGTGCAGCAGCGCCTGACCGGGCCGGATGTGGAGAGCGGCTCCATTGGTCAGAGCTCGGCCATGGCCGTGGACCAGAACGAGAAGGTGGAAGCGGCCCGGGAAGTGGTGCAGAGCGACCCGACGCTGGCGGCAAGTGTGGTCAAGGGCTGGTTGAACGAAGATGAGTGACGGCAACAACATCACGGCGCAGAACCTCAGCGGTGCCGAGCGCGCAGCGATCTTCATCATGAGCCTGGGCGAGGACGACGCCGCCTCGGTGCTCCAGCACCTGGGGCCGCGGGAGGTTCAGGTGCTCGGCCAGGCCATGACCGGGCTGCAGAACGTCAGCCGCGAGCAGGTGGGTCGGGTGATGGAGCAGTTCGTCATTGGCGTCAGCGAGCAGACCTCGCTCGGTATCGGCAGCACCGACTACATCCGCTCCGTGCTGGTGAAGGCGCTGGGCGAAGACAAGGCCGGCGGCATCATCGACCGCATTCTCATGGGCGGCAACAGCCGCGGCCTGGAGCAGATCAAGTGGCTGGATGGCCGCACGGTGGCCGAAATGCTGCGGCTGGAACACCCGCAGGTCACCGCGATCGTGCTCTCCTACCTGGACCCGGATCATGCCGCGTCCGTACTCTCGGAAATCCCCGAGCGCATGCGCCACGACGTGGTCATGCGCATCGCCACACTGGACGGCGTCCAGCCCGCTGCCCTGCAACAGCTCGACGAGATCATGGAGAAGCAATTCTCCGGCAAGCAGCGGATCAAGTCGTCGTCCATCGGCGGCGTACAGGCCGCGGCCAACATCCTCAACTTCCTGGACACCAGCGTCGAAGGTGGTGTCATGGAGGCCATCGGCGAGGTCGACGAGGAGCTTGGCAACCGGATCCAGGATCTCATGTTCGTGTTCAACGATCTGGCGGCGCTGGATGATCGCAGCATGCAGACGCTCATGCGCGAAGTGAACACCGACAGCCTGGTGCTGGCCCTCAAGGGCGCCAGTGATGGGGTCAAGGACAAGGTCTTCCGCAACCTGTCCCGGCGCGCCTCGGAGATGCTGCAGGACGACCTGGAGGCCAAGGGCCCGGTGCGGCTCAGCGAGGTCGAGGGTGCGCAGAAGGACATTCTGAGTATTGCCAAGCGGCTTGCCGACGAGGATCAGATCTCCCTGGGCGGGGGTGGCGATGAGTTTGTCTAAAGTCCTGCGCGGTGCGGAGGCTGAAGCGGTCAGCCTCTGGGAACTTCCCTCCGTGGACGGCAACGTGGTGAATCAGCGCGGCGAGCCCGAGGAACCGCCTGAGCCAGAGATGCCGGAGATCCAGCTTCCAACCGAAGAGGAAGTGGAGGCGATACGCGAAGAGGCCCGCCAGGCGGGCTTTGCCGAGGGGCGGGACGCGGGTTACGCCGAAGGTGAGCGCGAGGCGCAGGCGGCCAGCGAGAAAGCCGCGAAGAAGATCGAGAAAGAGCAGCGCCAGCGCCTGAAAACGCTGGACAGACTCATCCGGGCTCAGGCCCGCCCCCTGGAACAGCTTGACGACGAGGTGCAGGATCAGCTGCTCAGCCTGGTGCTCACCCTGGCACGTCAGGTGATCCGCCGTGAGCTGCAGATGCAGCCGGGGGAGATACTCGGCGTCATCCGCGAATCGGTGGCCTTGTTGCCGCTGGCGGAGCGGGACGTCACTGTGCGCGTTCACCCCGAGGACCACCGTTTTCTCCAGGAACTGCTCGGCGAAGAGAGTGACGAGCGGGCGTGGACGCTGGTGGATGACCCGGCCCTCAGTCGTGGCGGCTGCGTGGTGCAGGCGCAGCGTGCGCGGGTTGATGCCAGCCTGGAGACGCGGCTGGCGCAGCTGGCCAGCCAGTTGCTCGGCGCCCGGGAAGAGGATCTGCGTGACGATGACGGTGCGGCGAACGCCGATGAAGAGCCGGACGCCGACGAGAATACTCCGGCCCCCGACGAGGAGCGCTCATGAGCGAGCCCAGCGCCGTACGCCGGGATCAGTGGCTGGAGCGTCTGCGTTCGGTGGAAACGCAGGTGGAACGCCCCAGGCCCGTGCCCAGTGGCGTGCTGCGCCGCATGGTCGGACTGACGCTGGAGGCCGAGGGGTGCCAGGCGCCGGTGGGCGCACGGTGCCTGGTTTCCACGCCCCAAGGCCTGGAAGTGGAAGCGGAAGTCGTCGGCTTCGGTAACGACAGTCTCTATCTCATGCCCACGGGCGATGTGCACGGCCTCACGCCTGGCGCCACGGTCACCCCGCAGGAAGGTGTGTACGAGGCCACCGTGGGCAAGAGCCTCCTGGGTCGCATTCTCGACGGCGCCGGGCGCGCCATCGACGGGGGTGGCAGCCTCGGTGCCACCGAGCGCATGCCGCTGTTGGGGGAAGCGTTGAACCCGCTCTCCCGGGCGCCCATCCGTGAGCCACTGGATACCGGTGTGCGTGCCATCAACGGCCTGCTCACCGTTGGCCGCGGGCAGCGCATGGGGCTTTTTGCCGGCAGCGGGGTCGGCAAGAGCGTGCTGCTGGGCATGATGACCCGCTATACCAACGCCGACGTGGTGGTGGTCGGCCTGATCGGTGAGCGTGGCCGCGAAGTCAAGGAATTCATCGAGGACATCCTCGGCGAGGAGGGGCTGAAGCGCTCCGTAGTGGTTGCCGCGCCCGCCGATGCGTCGCCGCTGATGCGGCTGCACGGCGCCATGCAGGCCACCGCCATCGCCGAGTACTTCCGCGATCAGGGGCAGCAGGTGCTGCTGCTCATGGACTCGCTCACCCGCTACGCCCAGGCGCAGCGGGAGATCGGGTTGTCCATCGGCGAACCCCCCACCACCAAAGGGTATCCACCGTCGGTTTTCGCCCGCCTGCCCAGGCTGGTTGAGCGCGCGGGGAACGGCGAGGTGGGCGGCGGCTCGATTACCGCATTCTACACCGTGCTCGCCGAGGGCGACGATCAGAACGACCCCATTGCTGATGCCGCCCGCGCCATTCTGGACGGGCACGTGGTGCTCAGCCGCGATCTTGCCGACTCCGGTCACTACCCGGCCATCGACATCGAGGCGTCCGTGAGCCGGGCCATGCAGAATATCGTGGACCCGGAGCACCGGGTCATGGCACAACGGTTCCAGCAGATCTATGGCGTCTGGCGGCAGAACCGCGATCTCATCAATGTGGGTGCCTACCAGCCCGGGACCGACCCACGTGTGGACGAGGCCATAGAAATGCGGCCGCGACTGCTGGAGTATCTGCAGCAGGACCTGCATGCCGCGGAGTCCCTTGGGAGCAGTATCGAGAAGCTCCAGGCCGTGCTGCCCACTCAATAACAGACGGGGGTTGGAATGTCGCGGCTGAAGCGTTTGCAGACGGTGGAAGGGGTAATGGACGAGAACGCCGAGCGCGCCGCCCGCGCGTTCGGGCAGGCGCAGAACACCCTGGCGCAGGCCGAACAGCGGCTGGTGCAGCTGCAGCAGTTCCGCGCCGATTACCACAACCGCCTGGCGGACGGGCAGGGCGAGACCATGGACGCCTTTCGTCTGCGCGATTTCAACGCCTTTCTCGTGCGCATCGACGGAGCGATCGAGCAGCAGCGCCGCCAGATCGAGGAGGCGCGCCGGCAGGTGGAGCTGGCCAGGGAAAACTGGAATGCCGAGCGCAGCCGGGCGGACGCCATGGGCAAAGTCGTGCAGCAGGAGCAGCGCTCCGAGCAGCGGGTTGCCGCCCGGCGTGAGCAGAGCGAGGCCGATGAACTGGCCCAGCGCATGTTTATTCACCGTAACGGCATGTAGTAGAAAGAATTTTTGAGTGCTCTTCTGTCCCGGTTATCAACCGATCCAGGTTGGCCCTTCTCTTGCAAGTAAGCCCGTCAATACGTCCTTCATTGGGAGAATGTCATGCAGGGGCTGCAACTGCTGGAGTCCGCGTTCAGGGAGATGAACGGGCAGAAAGGCGAAGGACCGGCGCCGGATGGCAAGGACGGCCGCGCCTTTCTGGAGGCGTTGCTGGAGACCGAGGGGCTGCGGGATTCCGGCTTGACCGTCGAGGATCTGGAGGCGTGGGTCGCCAGTCAGGGCGGCAAGGGCTTGCCGCTGGGTGGTCAGGACTTGCCGCTGGCGGGCAAGCCGGGTACGCAACCGGATGCGCAGGCAGGCAAACAGCTTCAGGGCATGCAGATGCAGGGCGCCCCGCAGGGGCGGATGGCCGCCTCCGACGGCCAAGGTGGGGCGTTCGTCTCCACGGACGCCATGCTGCAAAGCGGCATGCCCAGGGGCGAGCCGCCGGCCGACAGGGTCATGCAGGCGGACAGTCCTGCCGGGCTGGCCGACCAGCCCCTGGAGCTGGACGATGCCACGATTCAGCAACTGCTGGACGAAGGCTTTGCGGTGCAGGAGCTGGTGGACGCCGGCGTGCCGGCAGACCGGATTCCCGCTGATGCGCTGGCGGCGGAAGGTGTTCCGCGCGACGATCTCATGCGTGAAGCGGCGCGCCGGGAAACCCAGCAGACCGAGGCCGCCCGCGCCGACGCCATTCGTGCCCGCGCCCAGGCCATTGAGCAGGGTCGCAGTGCCGACGATGGGCTGCTCAACGACATGCTCAGTTTCGGTAACGGCATACCGGGACAGATGGGCGGCAACGAGGACAGCCTGGAGATGGCCCGGCGGGATACGCTGACGCAGTCGTCCATGCGTGCCGCACAGCTCCAGGGCCAGCAGGCGGCGGATCTGGCCCCGGCCCAGGCACGCAGTGGTGACAGCGAGGCGCAGCCGCAGTCCGACAACGCCAGGCATGCGCAACTGCAGTTCCAGCAGGTTTTCCAGACTGCGAACGCTGCCCCACAGCAGACCGGCATGCCTACATATAATGTGCCCCAGTCAATGGATCAGTCGGGCTGGGGTCAGGCAGTCGGCGAGCGCCTGGTGATGATGGCGAATCAGAACGTGCAGCAGGCGCGCATCCAGGTGAACCCGCGCGAGCTGGGGCCGCTGGATGTGAACATCCAGATGCGTGACGACAAGACCATGATCACGTTCCAGGCCCAGAACGCCGTCACCCGTGAGGCGCTGGACGCCGAACTGCCCCGCCTGCGGATGATGCTCAGCGACAACGGCATCGAGAATGCGGAAGTCTCGGTCGGCAAGGAGGACCCGGGCAATCCGCAGGGCGAGACCGAGCTGGCCGAGGGGTTCGCCCGCGGGGACACCGGTGACGGCGCCGAGTCCGAAGAGGACGAGGATGGCGTGGCCCTGGACAGCGACCGGATTCGTCGCGGGCTGGTGGACCACTACGCATGATCCGGTGACGAACCGGCGCTCCGCGGGGCTCCAGTCACCGGTTGCGGTGCCGATAACCTGTCAGGAATAGGGTGCAAGAGCCCCGGGATTCGCGGGGAGAACAGAAGGGAGAGGGCATGCGTGTCACCAGCAAGGCCGCTCAGCGCGGCTCCGGAAAACTCGTACTGATACTGCTGGTCGTTCTGGTCGCGTTGCTGCTGGCGGTGGGAACCGCTGCGGCGCTGTACCTGACCGGCGTGATCTCGCCGCTGGGCAACGGCGGGAATAATGTGGAAGAGGTGGCAGAGGACGAGTCCGGCGAGGAGCGGCCGCCGGCCCCGGCGCGCGGGCCGGCCCGGTACCTGGAGATGGAAGACGCCATTACCGTCAATATCTCGCGGGAAGACGGCCGGCGTGCCATCCTGCAGGCACGGTTGCAGGTCATGTCGCGGGACGAGGAGATTCTGGACAGCGTGGAGGAGCACATGCCGCTGATCCGCAACAATCTCATCAACCTCTTCGGCGACCAGCAGTTCGAGGACATCACCTCCAGCGAGGGCAAGAATGCCCTGCGGGAAGAGGCCCTGGAAGAGATCAACAGCGTACTGGAAGAAGAAGGTCATTGGCCTCACGTCGAGGCTGTTTATTTCACCAACTTCGTGACGCAATAGCTTATGGCCCAGGAGGACATACTCAGCCAGGACGAAATCGACGCGCTGCTGCACGGCGTCGATGACGGCAAGGTTGATTCCGAGAACGAGCGCGCGCCGCGCGGCGAGCTCAGGCCGTTCGATTTCCAGCATCAGGAGCGCATCGTCCGCGGGCGCATGCCGACGCTGGAGATGATCAACGAGCGCTTTGCGCGGCTGTTCCGTATTGGCCTGTTCAACATGCTCCGCCGGACGCCGGAAGTGTCTGTCCAGGGCGTGGACATGATGAAGTTCGGCGAGTACGTCCACACGTTGTACGTGCCGACGAGTCTCAACATCGTTCGCATGCACCCCCTGCGCGGCATGGCGCTGTGTGTGATCGATCCCAAGCTCGTCTTCGTGGTGGTGGACAACTTCTTTGGCGGTGACGGCCGCTACTACACCAAGATCGAGGGCCGGGAGTTCACCGGCACCGAATGGCGGGTCATCCGCATGGTGCTCAACCAGGCCTTCGAGGACCTCCAGGAAGCGTGGGCGCCGGTGCTGCCCATGGAGTTCGAGTACATGAACTCCGAGGTGAATCCGCAGTTCGCCAACATCGTCAGCCCGTCGGAAGTAGTGGTGGTCTGCCGCTTCAATGTGGAGCTGGACGGTGGGTCCGGCGAGTTCCAGCTCGCCATCCCCTACACCAACGTCGAGCCGATCCGCGATCAGCTCAATGCCGGCGTGCAGAGCGACCGCAATGAGGTGGATGAACGCTGGACCCGCTCCCTGCGCGAGGAGATGAAGGGCGCCGAGGTGGAACTCACCAGTACGCTGTCCAATGTGCAGATCAGCCTGCGTGACCTGCAGCGGATGAAGCCCGGCGACGTGATTCCCTGCGAGATACCGGAGGTCGTCACCATCGAAGCCGAAGGCATCCCCGTGCTGCGTGGCCACTACGGGGTTTCCAACGGGAATGTCGGCATCAAGATTACCGAACAGATTAACGCCCCCGAGCCCGAGGGGCCGCTGGCGTTGAGGAGCAAGCAGAATGAGCGAGGACGATCAGAAGACTGAACAGGAAGGCGCCATGGCCGAAGAGGCGGCTGCCCAGTCCGGGGAAGCGCAGGAGCCGGCCGCCGAGGCGTCGGGTGCGGAAGCTCAGGGCGGCGGCATGAAGCCACCGGGCATGGATACGCTCCATGACGAGAGCACGGAGGTGGACGACGAGAACGTCAACCTCGACGTCATCATGGATATTCCGGTAAACCTTGCCATGGAGATCGGGCGCACCAAGATCAGCATCCGTCATCTGCTGCAGCTCAACCAGGGCTCGGTGGTGGAGCTGGACCGTCTGGCAGGCGAGCCGCTGGATGTGCTGGTCAACGGCACCCTGATCGCTCATGGTGAGGTGGTGGTAGTCAACGACCGCTTCGGTATCCGCCTCACCGATGTCATCAGCCCCCAGGAGCGGGTGAAGAAACTGAAGTAAAACGTAGTGCGGACCTTCAGGTCCGCGAGCCCGGCGCCGATCGGGGGCGTGTCATGGCCAAAGGTGGACCTGAAGGTCCACCCTACGCAGATTGAACCATGCTGGCCGAATCACCGCGGATGCGTCGGGAACGTCAGAGTAGGGCGGACCTTCAGGTCCGCGAGTCATACCTCGATCGGCCGGGGTCGCATCGCAACAGTTCGAACAGGGGTAGTCGCCATCCGGAACCTGAGCCGCCGATTCCGCCAGCCTGCGCGCCTGATCTCCGGCGCTGTGCTGGTATGCGCCAATTTTCTGGCGTCCGGAGCGTTGCTGGCCGGCGAGGCGGAGGGCGGCCCCGGGGTGGATGCCGCGGCGCTGACGCGCGTGGTGATCGGTCTTGTGGTGGTGCTGCTGGTGGTTGTGGCACTGGGCTGGGCCATGCGCCGTTTCGGCAACTACGGTACGGGGTCTTCCGGTCAGTTGCGTGTGCTGGGCGGGGTTTCTGTCGGAACACGCGAGCGTGTCGTCCTGCTTCAGGTCGGCGAACAACAGCTTCTCGTCGGGGTTGCGCCCGGACGGGTACAGACTTTGCATGTACTGGACAAGCCCCTGGAAGGGGCCTCCGGTGATGCGGTGCGCCAGGGCGCGCCGGGTCAGCAGGGTTCCCCGTTCGCGCAACGGCTGCGTCAGGTGATGCGGCCAGACGAGAAGCGTCAGCAATGATTCGTCGACTACTACCCGGATTTCTGCCACTACTGCTACTCCTCTTCCCGGCGCTGACCCACGCCCAGATCGGCGGCATCGAGGCGCTGACCGTGGAGGATGGCGAGGATGGTCAGACCTACAGCGTGACGTTGCAGGTTCTCCTGCTGATGACGCTGCTGACCATGCTGCCGGCGGCGATTCTGATGATGACCGCCTTCACCCGCATCATCATCGTCCTGGGCATTCTGCGGCAGGCCATCGGCACCTCGCAGACGCCGTCCAACCAGGTGCTCGTGGGTCTCGCTTTCTTCCTGACACTGTTCGTCATGACGCCGGTGCTGGAGGAGACCTACAACAACGCCGTGGAGCCCTATCTCGCCGAAGAGATCACCCCTGAGGAAGCGCTGGATGCGGCGCAGGAGCCGTTCCGGGACTTCATGGCCAGCCAGACCCGCGACGAGGATCTGGCCATGTTCCTGCGCATCTCCAACACCGGCGAGGTGGAGTCCATTGAAGAAGTGCCGTTCACCGTGCTGGTGCCGGCTTTCATGACCAGCGAGCTGAAGACGGCGTTCCAGATCGGGTTCATCCTCTATCTGCCCTTCCTGGTGGTGGACCTGGTGGTCTCCAGTACGCTCATGTCCATGGGCATGCTCATGCTCTCGCCCATGATCATCTCCCTGCCCTTCAAGATCATGCTGTTCGTCCTGGTGGACGGGTGGTCGCTGATCATGGGCACGCTCGCAGCCAGTTTCTTCTAGGGGGCGCCATGAGTCCTGACTTTGCCATCAACCTGGGAATGGAAGCGCTGTGGGTCGCCGTGCAGCTCGCCGGGCCGATCCTGCTGGTGGCGCTGATCACCGGCCTGATCATCGGCATGTTCCAGGCGGCGACCCAGATCAACGAACAGACGCTGAGTTTCGTGCCCAAGCTGGGTACGCTCGTGATCACGCTTTTCATTGCATCGCCCTGGATGCTCAGTGTGCTGCTGGACTTCACGCGCAATCTGTTCATGAACGTGCCGTCCTGGATCGGCTGACCGGCGGAGAGATGGCGTGACCTTCACCTCCGCCGAAGCCATGGCCTGGATCGGCGCCTTTTTCTGGCCGTTCATGCGCATCGGGGCCATGGTCATGCTGGCGCCGGTCTTCAGTGATCAGCAGGTGTCCGCGCGTATCCGGCTGCTGTTCGCCGTGGCCCTGACTGTGGGTGTCATGCCCGTGTCCGGGCTGGGACCGGAGGTGGAGCCGCTGTCCGCGGAGTGGTTTCTGATCTGTCTCCAGCAGGTCCTGATCGGCATGTGCATGGGGCTGCTCATCGCCCTTGCGTTGCAGACCGCGAGCATTGCCGGCGAGAGCATTGCGCTGTCCATGGGGCTGGGTTTTGCCAACATGGTGGATCCGGTCACGGGGCAGTCCACGCCGGTGGTCTCCCAGTTCCTGATTGTGCTGGTGACGCTGCTGTTCCTGGTCATGGGTGTTCACCTGATGCTGATCGAACTCATGGCCGAGAGTTTCCGGGTCATGCCAGTGGGCACCGAGGGGCTGGTGCAGGAGGATCTCCGCACGGTGGCGGAGTGGGGCGTGCACATGTACGCGGGGGCCGTGCTGATTGCGTTGCCCGCGGTGGTCCTGCTGCTGCTGGTCTACCTGTCGCTGGGCGTGATGACCCGGGCTGCGCCGCAGATGAACATCTTCTCCGTGGGTTTTCCAGTGACCATGCTGGTGGGGTACATCGCCATCATGACCATCATCATCCCTTCGCTGCCCGGCCGCATGTCCGGCATCTGGAGTCACGCCTTCCAGACCATCGGCACCATCATCGGCACCAACTGATCAAACTGCCTGGATCGGTTCTTGCAAATGCATGAGCCGTCCCTTGAGAGCGTCGGAGTCACGTCATGGCCGGTGAGAGCGAGAACGGTCAGGAGAAAACAGAAGAGCCGACACCGAAACGGCGCCAGGATGCCAAGGACAAAGGCCAGGTTCCCCGATCGCGCGAGCTGAATACCACCATGATCATGGTACTGGGCGCCGGCGGGCTGCTGATCTTCGGCAGCTATATGGCGGGGCAGTTGTTCGAGGCCTTCAATCTGGCATTCCGCATTGACCGGGAGGACGTCTACGATCCGGAGGCGCCCTTTTACTACCTGCGCGAGGCCATCTGGGTGGGCCTCAAGGCGGTGGCGCCGTTCGCGCTCGTGATGCTGGTCGCCGCGATGCTCACGCCGGCGCTCATGGGTGGATGGACCATGAGCGCCAAGGGAATGGCGCCCAAGCTGGAGAAGATGAGCCCGATCAAGGGGCTCGGGCGCATGTTCGGCACCAAGGCGCTCATCGAGCTGGTGAAGGCCCTGGCCAAGGTGCTGGTGGTCATGAGCGTGGCGCTGATGCTGTTCTGGGCCATGCATCAGCGCATCCAGGGCATTACCACGGAGCCCCTGCATCAGGGCATGTTGCACGGCGCCACGCTGTTCTTCTGGGCGTTTTTCGCCCTGGCGTCCTCGTTGATCCTCGTTGCGCTTGTGGACATTCCCTACCAGCTCTGGGACCACACCCAGAAGCTCAAGATGACCAAGCAGGAGGTCAAGGACGAGAGCAAGGAGACCATGGGCAAGCCCGAGGTCAAGCAGAAGATCAAGCAGTTGCAGAACGAGATCGCCCAGGGGCGGATGATGGAGAACGTCCCCAAGGCCGACGTGGTTGTCACCAACCCCACCCACTTTGCCATCGCCCTGCGCTACGACCAGGAGCGCATGCGCGCCCCGCAGGTCGTGGCCAAGGGCATCGATGTGCTGGCGCTGCGCATCCGCGAGGTCGCCGAGGAAAACGAGATCCCGCTGTTCGAAGCGCCGCCGTTGGCACGGGCCTTGTATCACACCGCCGACCTGGAGCAGGAAATCCCCGCGGGGCTCTACATGTCGGTGGCGCAGGTGCTGGCCTACATCTACCAGCTGCAGACAGCGCGCAGGCAGGGCGGACAGCGCCCGCAGCGCCCCGACCCCGGTGTTCCGGACGATTTCGCCAAGTACACGACGAACGACGGCGACGGTCCGGAGGCGGCACGCCACTGAGAGCGCCGGCGCCAACTTTCTGACACAACCGAAACACTGACGCCGTAAAGGCGCGGGAGATCTGGAAACCCATCATGGGAACAGCCGTGCTCGACACTCTGCGCATGCTCACGCGCAACGGACTGGGAACGCCGCTTCTGCTCATGGCCCTGCTGGCCATGATGATCGTGCCGTTGCCGCCGCTGGCGCTGGACATGCTGTTCACGTTCAATATCACGCTGTCGCTGGTGGTGATGCTGGTGGCCGTGTATACGCCGCGGCCGCTGGAGTTCGCCGTCTTCCCCACGGTGCTGCTGATTGCGACGCTGCTGCGCCTGGCTCTCAACATCGCCTCAACGCGCGTGATTCTTCTGGAGGGGCATACCGGTACTGATGCGGCCGGGAACGTGATCCAGGCGTTCGGCGATTTCGTGGTGGGCGGCAACTACGCCGTGGGTCTCGTGGTGTTCGGTATTCTGGTCATCATCAACTTCGTGGTGGTGACCAAGGGCGCAGGGCGGATCTCCGAGGTCACGGCGCGTTTCACGCTGGATGCGCTCCCCGGCAAG
Source organism: Aquisalimonas sp. APHAB1-3 (assembly GCF_048323695.1). NCBI lineage: Bacteria > Pseudomonadati > Pseudomonadota > Gammaproteobacteria > Chromatiales > Ectothiorhodospiraceae > Aquisalimonas > Aquisalimonas sp. APHAB1-3. The sequence goes on from NZ_JBLWFT010000001.1 coordinate 321,472, forward strand.
CAGATGGCCATCGATGCGGACCTGAATGCCGGCCTGATCGATTCCGAGACGGCCCGCACCCGCCGTGATGAGGTGGCTCAGGAGGCCGACTTCTACGGGTCCATGGACGGTGCCAGCAAGTTCGTGCGCGGCGACGCCATCGCCGGCATTCTGATCCTGTTCATCAATATCATCGGCGGTCTGTTCATCGGCATCCTCCAGCACGGTATGCCGTTCCAGTCGGCCATGAACAACTACACGCTGCTCACCATCGGTGACGGTCTGGTGGCGCAGATCCCCTCCCTCGTGCTCTCCACCGGCACCGCCATCCTGGTGACCCGGGTCTCGTCCTCCCAGGACATGGCCGGGGAAGTGGTGCGCCAGCTCCTCGGCAACCCCAGGGCGCTGGCGGTGAGCGCCGCGGTGCTGGGCCTGATGGGGCTGGTGCCGGGCATGCCCAATCTGGCGTTTCTGACGCTGGCGGGCATTGCCGGCTTCTTCGCTTGGCGCATCCACAACAATCCGCTCGCCGAAGAGGCGGTGGAGCCTGCGGCCAAACCGGCGCGCGGCGCCCAGTCCGGGCGGGCCGCGGGCGGCTCCGGCGGTGGCGAGGGGGGTGCCCCGGTCGCGACCCAGGGCAGCGAGAACCAGGAACTCACCTGGGATGACGTGCCACCCGTGGATACAGTCGGACTGGAGGTGGGGTACGGCCTTATACCGCTTGTGGATCGCAACCAGGGCGGCCAGCTGCTGAACAGGATCAAGGGCGTGCGCAAGAAGGTCTCCCAGGATCTTGGCTTTCTGGTGCCGTCCGTGCACATACGGGACAACCTCGATCTCGGCCCGAACAGCTACCGGGTGAGCGTGCTGGGTGTGCCCATGGCCGAGGCGGAGCTGCAGCCGAGCCGTGAGATGGCCATCAATCCGGGGTCAGTGAGCGGCGAAGTGAAGGGGCAGGTGGCCCGTGACCCGGCGTTCGGCCTCGATGCAGTATGGATCGAGCCGTCCCAGCGCGATTTGGCCCAGAGCCACGGCTACACGGTCGTGGATGCCAGCACCGTGGCGGCAACGCACCTGAGCCAGATCATCCAGTCCCACGCCCATGAGCTGCTCGGGCACGAAGAGGTGCAGAAGCTGCTGGACATTCTCGCCCGCAAGCAGCCCAAGCTGGTCGAGGAGCTGGTGCCCAACACGCTGCCGCTGTCGACCGTGGTGCGCGTGCTGCAGAACCTGCTCGAGGAACGGATTCCCATCCGCGACATGCGCACCATCGTGGAGACGCTGGCGGAGCATGGCCAGGCCGTCAAGGATCCGTCTGCGCTGACCGCCCGCGTGCGCGAAGCGCTGGGCCGGATGATCGTGCAGAACGTGGCCGGCATGTCGGACGAGCTGCCGGTGATCACGCTGGATCCGCAACTGGAACAGTTATTGCTTAGCTCAGTACAGGGCAACGGAGACGGCACGGCCGGCCTCGAACCTGGACTGGCGGACCGCCTGCAGCGGTCCCTCGCGGATTCCGCGCAGCGTCAGGAGGTTGCGAACCAGCCGGCAGTACTGCTGACGGCGCCGCAACTGCGAAGCTGGATCTCGCGTCTGACCCGGCACAACGTCGAAGGACTCAACGTCCTCTCGTACAACGAAGTGCCGGACGAGAAACGAGTCAAAATCGTGGCGTCCATCGGTCAACAACAGGTGGCTCAGGGCAGTTAAGGTGAATTCATGAAGATTAAGCGCATCCACGCCGATACCATCCGCCAGGGGATTCGCCGGGTCCGGGAAGAAATCGGGCCGGAGGCGGTGATCCTGTCCACCCGCGAGCGTGACCAGGGCGTCGAGGTGATCGCCGCCATGGACTTCGACGAGGACAGCCTGCGTGAGCAGGCGGACCGGGATGACCGCCGGGTATCGCCCTCGACGCGCGATCGCGCGGCCCCTGCTGCGGAATCCGGGGCCAGCGCCGATTTCACCGAGATGCTGCGGCGCGCGCGGCAGCAGTCCGGTATCGGTGAGTCGTCTGGCGGACGCCGTCAGCGGATTGACGTCCACGTGGACGACCCGTTGACGGAAGACGACCTCAACAGGGGGCGTGCCGAACCGGCGCCGGTGACGGAAACGCGATCCGTTTCCGAACGGGCGGAGCGCCCCGAAGAGACCGCCGGCCGTGATGACGAGTCGGTGGAGGCCATGCGCAGTGAGCTGAAAGTGCTGCGGACCCTGTTCGAGAACCAGCTCTCCATGATGGAGTGGCAGCAGCAGGGCAAGAGCCACCCGGGGCGTACCACGCTTCTGCGGCAGCTCACGGAGATCGGGTTTGGTCCGGATGTCTGCCGTCAGCTGGCCAATCGGGTTGACGAGAAGCTGGAGCCGGAGCTGGCTCTGCGGCAGGCGCTGCACACGGTCAAGCGGCATCTGCCGGTCAGGAAGGACGACCTGCTCGAGCGCGGCGGCGTGGTGGCGCTCGTGGGCCCGACAGGCGTGGGCAAGACCACCACGGTGGCCAAGCTCGCCGCGCAGTTCGCGCTGCGTCACGGCCGCCACAAGGTGGCTCTGGTCAGCACGGACAATGTCCGGATCGGCGCCCAGGATCAGCTGCGCAATTTTGCGCGCATCCTTGGCGTGACCGTGCAGACCGCGAATTCCGCCGAAGAGCTGGAGACGGTGCTCGCCGATCTCTCCGACAAGCGCCTGGTGCTGGTGGATACCGCTGGTGTAAGCCAACGGGACATGCGGCTCGCGGAGCAGTTCACCACCCTCAAGGGTGTGGGTGACCGTATCCGTAGCTACCTGGTGCTGTCCGCGAACACGCAGCTGGCGGCGCTGAGCGCGACGGTCAAGTCGTACGGCGGGGTGGAGCCGTCCGGCTGTATTCTCACCAAGACGGACGACGCCGCCAGTCTGGGGGCGGCGCTGACCGTGCTGCTGCGGCATCGGTTGCCGGTGAGTTTCCTGGGGAACGGGCAGCGGGTGCCGGAGGATCTGATGCCGGCCGATGCCGGCCACCTGGTGCAGGACGCGCTGAAACTGGTGGAAGAGTATGGCCAGGAAGTGGACGACGAGCAGATGGCCGTGACCTTCTCGGTGGGCGGGTCGCACTGAGGGGCTCACGCCCACGGGGCTCCTGCGTGACAGTGGTAGTGCCGGGAGTGCGCCATGAAAGAACAAAGAGCACAGCGTTAATGGATCAGGCACCGAGTCTGACGCGGGTCAAGGTCATCGCCATTGCCAGTGGCAAGGGCGGGGTGGGCAAGACCAGTGTGTCCGTCAATCTGGCCGCCTCACTGGCGAGCGCTGGCAACCGCGTCCTGCTCATGGATGCGGATCTCGGGCTTGCCAACGTGGACGTGCTCTTGGGTCTTGAGACGCGGCACAATCTGTCCCACGTCCTGTCGGGTCAGGTGGAGCTGGACGACATTCTGATCGATGGGCCCGGCGGCGTGCAGATTATCCCGGCGTCCTCGGGCGTCAAGGGAATGGCGGCCCTGAGCGCGGCGGAGCAGGTGGGGCTGATCCGGAGCTTCAGCGAGCTCACCGGCGATTGGGACTATCTGATCATCGACACCGCCGCGGGCATCGCCGACAGTGTGCTCACGTTTGCCCGGGCGGCGCGCGAGGTGCTGGTGGTGGCTTGCGACGAGCCCTCGTCCATCACGGATGCGTACGCACTGATCAAGGTGCTCAACCGCGATTTCGGCGTCCACCGCGTCCATATGGTGGCCAACATGATTGCCAACGCGGCACAGGGGCAGGAGTTGTATGCCAAACTGCTGCGGGTTTGTGAGCGCTACCTGGATCTGACCGTCGCCTACATGGGCGGTATTCCCAACGACGATGCACAGCGGCGGGCGGTGCAGCAGCAGCAGGCGGTGACCACGCTCTACCCAGGTAGCCCGTCGGCCCGGGCCTTCCGGGAGTTGGCCAAGCGCGTCGATCGGCTGCCCATGCCCAGCCGGGCGGAGGGGCATCTCGAGTTCTTCGTGGAACGTCTCATTCAGTACAGTGGTGAAGCGGGGGAGGTGCTTTCATGAGTTCGCGCGCCGCAGCGTACTCGCAGGTACAGGCGCAGACCGGCGAGAACGACCTGGTCGTTCAGCACGCGCCGCTGGTCAAGCGGATTGCACACCACCTGCTGGCCAGGTTGCCCGAGTCCGTGCAACTGGAGGATCTGATCCAGGCCGGCATGATCGGGCTTCTGGAAGCGGCCCGGCAGTTCGATTCGTCCCACGGCGCCAGTTTTCCGACATATGCCGGGATTCGCATTCGCGGGGCCATGCTCGACGAGATCCGGCGGCTCGACTGGACCCCGCGCTCCGTGCACCGCCGTGGCCGGGAGGTGGCGCAGGCCGTGCGCGAGATCGAGAACCGCGCAGGGCGCGACGCCCGGGACAGCGAAGTCATGGAAGAGCTCGGCATGAGCGCCGATGAATATCACCAGACCCTGCGCGATGTCTCCAGCGCCAAGCTCTTCAGCCTGGATGAAGTCTCGCCGGCAACCGGCGAGACACGGGAACATGAGGGCGATGACGAAGGGCCGGAGCAGCATATCCAGGAGGCCGGGTTTCGTCAGTCCCTGGCCGAGGCCATCGGGACGCTGCCTGAACGTGAGCAGCTGGTGATGTCCCTCTACTACGAACAGGAGCTGAACCTGCGTGAGATCGGCGAGGTGCTCGGGGTGACGGAATCCCGGGTCAGTCAGATTCACGGGCGGATCATGCTCAAGTTGAAGGCACGCCTTGCCGACTGGACAGAGTGACAGGGCGTTTGCATGGACCGTCAGAATCGCGACGTGTGCGGCAGAACGCGGGCGTGCGCTCCGGCAGGGTGAGAGCGTTAGTAAGCCAACGACGTGTTCACCGTCTGACCAAAGTAAAGGTGATTGACTGTGAGTCTGGATAAAGACATGAGAATACTGATCGTGGACGACTTCTCCACGATGCGACGGATCATCAGGAACCTCCTGCGCGAGCTCGGTTTCCAGAACACCCAGGAAGCCGAGGATGGCAACACGGCGCTGCCCCTGCTCAAGAAAGGCGGCTTCGACTTTCTGGTCACCGACTGGAACATGCCGGGCATGGATGGCCTCACGCTGCTCAAGCACGTCCGGTCGGACGACGACCTCAAGCATCTCCCGGTGCTGATGGTCACGGCCGAGTCCAAGCGCGAGCAGATTATCGAGGCGGCCCAGGCGGGCGTGAATGGCTATATCGTCAAGCCGTTCACCGCCGCGACGCTGGAAGAGAAGATCAACAAGATCTTCGACCGCATCGAATCGGCCGAGTGAGGACAGGCGCATGACGGACGCCAGCCCGGATTTAGCTGCCTACGAGGCCAAGGCTCGCGAGCTACTGTCCTGTATCGAGGCCGGTGACGAGGAGGCCGTTGGCAAGGCGCTGGATGAACTCACCCGCCTGCGCGAGACGGAACTGTTCCGGGAGATCGGCAAGCTGACCCGGGAGCTCCATGAGGCGCTCAAGTCCTTTCGGCTGGATGGCCGGCTGAGCGATATCGCCGTCTCGGAGATTCCGGATGCCCATGAACGGCTGAACCACGTCATTGAGCTCACGGAGAACTCCGCGCACCGCACGCTGACGGCGCTGGAGGAGTCCCTGGAGACTCTCTCCAGCATTGGCAGCGAGGGCAAGGTGCTGGCGGCGGAGTGGAAGCGGTTCCGATCACGTCAGCTTTCTGCGACTCAGTTCCGCGGGCTGGGCCAGCAGCTGGACCAGTTCTTCGAGCGTCTCGAGAGTGAAGGCGACGCCATCCAGGCGAAGCTGACCGACGCGTTGATGGCCCAGGATTATCAGGACCTTACCGGCCAGATAATCCGCCGGGTCATGGAGCTTGTGAAAGAGGTGGAGGACGGGCTGGTGTCCCTCATTTCCATCTCCGCCCCGCGTCAGGCGCCGGATAAGGCTACGGAAAGCGCGAAATCGGCCGACAAGAAGAAAGACGACGAAAAGAAGCTGGAGGGGCCGCAGGTGCCGGGGCAGGAATCGGAATCGGCGGTCAGCGGTCAGGACGAAGTCGATGACCTCCTCTCCAGTCTTGGTTTCTGAACTCACGCCGCATCAGTGCGGGACGAGTCGGAGTAGGGCATCCCGGTAAGCCCTGCGTGCGGGCGCGGGCCGGGTATCGCTTGGGGGCTTTATGGCAGTTGATACGCAAGACGACATCGTTCAGGACTTTCTTGTGGAGTCCCGGGAGATCCTGGAGGAGCTGGGCGAGCAGCTCGTGCAACTGGAGCGCGCGCCACAGGATCAGGACCTTCTGAACGCGGTGTTCCGTGGCTTCCATACCATCAAGGGGGGTGCCGGGTTCCTGGGCTTCGACCCACTGGTCGAGATCTGTCATCGCACCGAGGACCTGTTCAACCTGCTGCGCAACGGCGAGCGTGAGGTGACCTCCGAGCTGATGGATTACGTCCTGCGCGCCCTGGATGTGGTGAACAACCAGTTCTCCGACCTGGGTAATGGTGAGGACCCCAGGGAGGCTCCGGAGGAGCTGCTGCGGGCACTGGAGCTCCTGCAGGAGCAGGAGAGCGTGGGCGACGCGCCAGCGGCGGCCCCGGCTGCACAAGCGGCGCCTGCCCCGGAAAGTGCCGCGGACGGCCAGACCGTTGCCGGCGGTGACGACATTACCGAAGACGAGTTTGAAGCGCTGCTGGACGCCCTGGACGAAGATAAACAGGAGCCGGCGGCGCCGGCCGCAGACAACGGCGGCACCCCTGCCGCCGGCGACGACATCACCGAAGAGGAATTCGAGGCGGTGCTGGACCAGCTGCACGGCGAGGGCCAGCACGGCGGCGTCCCCACGGGCGTGGAACCAGATGCGCCGGCGCCCGCTGCAGGCGGCGACGGCCTTATCAGTGAAGAGGAGTTCGAGTCGGTTCTCGACCAGCTCCATGGTGCGGGCAAGGGGCCGACCGCGGCCGGCGCCGGAGCCGCCGCACCGGCGGCAGCCAGCGACTCCGGTACGGCCAGGCGCCCGGCCAGTTCAGAGAAGCCAGCAGCGGCGCCAGCCGCCCGGTCTGGCGGCAACGACGGTGGGTCCGGTGGTGGCTCCGGTGGCGGGGATAGCGGTGCCGGTGGTGCGGCTGGCGGCGGTAAGGCCAGCGGCGAGACCTCCGTGCGCGTCGATACCGCCAAGCTCGATGACATTATGAACCTGGTCGGCGAGCTGGTGCTGGTGCGCAACCGCCTGAGCACCATTCGGTCCCAGTACGAAGACGAGCGCATGGGTCAGGCCGTCGCGGATCTGGAGCTGGTGACCTCCGACCTCCAGAGCGCCGTCATGAAGACGCGCATGCAGCCCATCAAGAAAGTCTTTGGCCGCTTCCCCCGTCTGGTCCGCGATCTGGCCCGGAACCTGGGCAAGGAAGTGGATCTGCAGATGGAGGGCGAGGACACCGACCTGGACAAGAACCTGGTCGAGGCCCTGGCCGATCCGTTGATTCACCTTGTCCGCAACTCCGTGGACCACGGCATCGAGGAGCCGGCCGACCGCAAGGCGGCGGGCAAGGCGTCCAAGGGCGTGCTCCGGCTCTCCGCGGCCCAGGAGGGTGACCACATCCTTCTCACCATCGCTGACGACGGCAAGGGCATGGACCCCGATGCGCTGCGCCAGAAAGTGGTCGAAAAGGGTCTGATGGACAAGGAGTCGGCCAGCCGGCTGGATGAGAAGGATTGCTTCAACCTGATCTTCACGCCCGGTTTCTCCACCAAGGCGGAGATCTCCGACGTCTCCGGCCGCGGTGTCGGCATGGACGTGGTCAAGACCAAGATCTCGCAGCTCAACGGCACCGTGGATATCGATTCGGCGCAGGGCAAGGGCACCACGCTACGGATCAAGGTACCGCTCACGCTGGCCATTCTGCCGACGCTGATGGTTCGCATGCGCGGGCGCAAGTTTGCGCTGCCCATGTCGGTGGTCAGCGAGATCTTTGAACTGGAAATGGGCAAGACCAAGGTGGTGGATAACCGCCGGGTGGTCATGGTGCGGCAGAAAGCGATGCCGCTGTTCTTCCTGGAGCGCTGGATCGACGCCATTGGCAGCCTGGAAACGGAGGATCCCGACGCCGGCCGCGATGAGCAGCAGGTGGTCACTGTCAATGTCGGCAACCAGGTAGTTGGCTTCGTGGTGGACGACGTGATCGGCCTCGAAGAGGTGGTGATCAAGCCGTTGGGCAGCATGCTCCAGGGGTTGCCCGGGCTGGCCGGCTCCACCATCACCGGGGACGGCAGCATTTCGCTGATCATCGATATTCCAAGCCTGGTAAAGACCTTCGGTTCCCGGATGTAGGCATGATGAGGAGAGTTGCGTGGCCACGCGCGTACTGATCGTCGATGATTCCGGTTTCTTCCGCCGGCGCATCAAGGAGATGCTCTCGGAAGACCGCGGCCTGGAAGTGGTAGGCGAGGCGGCGGACGGCCGCCAGGCCATCGCCGAGGTGCTGCGACTGAAGCCCGATGTGGTCACCATGGATATCGAGATGCCCGTGCTGGACGGCATCTCCGCAGTGCGCGAGATCATGAAGCAGCGGCCCACGCCGGTGCTCATGTTCTCCTCGCTCACGTTTGACGGTGCGCGCGCCACGCTGGATGCGCTGGAAGCGGGCGCGGTGGATTTCCTGCCGAAGCGCTTCTCCGACATCTCCGCCAATGCCGAGACGGCCCGCAAGCGGCTGCAGGAGCAGGTCAAGGCCGTTGGTGGCGGCCCGCGCGCGCCGGCACGGCCCCCGGCTGCATCGGCACAGCCCGAGCGGCCGCGTACCGTCCATGATTCACCGCGGGCCGAGACCCGCTCCGACGCGGTTGCGGCGCCCGCCGCACGTCCGTCACGCCGCGGGCCCGGGCTGCGCGATCTTGATCTTGTAGTCATCGGCGCCTCCACCGGCGGGCCGGTGGCCCTGCAGAAGGTGCTTACGGAGCTGCCGGCGGATTTTCCGCTGCCGCTGCTGATCGTCCAGCACATGCCGGCCAACTTCACCAGTGCGTTTGCGCAGCGGGTGAACGGCATGTGCCGGCTGCAGGTCCGTGAGGCCGCGGATGGCGACACGCTGGAGCCCGGCGTCGCACTGCTCGCGCCGGGAGGCACGCACATGGGCGTCCGCCGACGGGGTGGTGCTCTGAGTGTCTACACCATCGAACCGCGGGACGGCCAGTTCTACAAGCCGAGTGTGGATGTCGCCTTCAAGGAGGCGGTGAACACCTGCGGCGGGCGCGTGCTTGGCATCGTCATGACCGGCATGGGGGCGGACGGCTGCGAGGGCGCCGCAGACATTAAGCGGCGCCATGGGCACGTCTGGTCTCAGGACGAAGCGAGCAGCGTCATCTACGGCATGCCCGGCGCCGTCGCCAAGGCGGGGCTGACGGATCGCGAGATGGCGGTGACGGAAATCGGCGGTGCACTGGCGCGCCTGACATGAGCAGGGGCCTGGAGACAGTATGCGTACCTGGGCAATAGCCAATCAGAAAGGCGGGGTCGGCAAGACCACCACGGCCGTCAGCATGGCGGGGCTCCTGAGCAACCAGGGCGAGCAGGTGCTGCTGGTGGACCTGGATCCCCACGGATCGCTGACGGCCTACTTCGGGTACGACCCCGACGACATCTCGCCGAGTGTCTACGACCTGTTCAATGACACGCTGGATGCGAGTGACGTGCCGATGATGCTGCGCGACACCGGCGTCGAGAACATCAAGCTGCTGCCGGCTAGCAGCGCGCTCGCGACCCTGGACCGCCAGCTTGGCGCCCGTCACGGCAAGGGGTTGGTGGTGCGCAATACCGTTGAGGCCCTGGGTGAGCGGTTCGGTACGGTGTGCATCGATTGCCCGCCCATGCTGGGTGTGCTCATGGTGAACGCACTGGCCGCCTGTGATGACCTGCTGGTGCCGGTGCAGACGGAGTTTCTAGCCATCAAGGGCCTGGAGCGGATGGTCCATACCCTGGAGATGATCCAGCGCTCACGGCAGCGAGAGCTCCCGTACAGGATCGTACCCACCATGTTCGACCGGCGGACACGCGAGTCGGTGGAGGCGTTGCAGGAGCTGCGGCAGCGTTACGGGGATCGGGTCTGGGACGGGGCGATCCCGGAAGACACGCGGTTCCGGGAAGCGAGCCGGAATCGCCTGCCGCTGACCGTCGCACAGCCCTGGTCCCGGGGCAGTCAGGCTTATCGCAAACTGCTGCAGGCGCTGGTGCAGCAGCCGTCCGACGCGCCGGAGGCGGTGGAGCATGAGTAACAGCAGCCAGCGACAGCAGCCTACCCTGGTGGACCAGCACGACGCGATCCGCGACTACCTGGACGCGCTGCTGCAGGAAATCCCCGATCTCGAAGCGGACGCGGTGCCCGCGTCGGAGCCGGTGGCAACGCCCCAGCCCGAGCCCGTGGCGGCCGAACCGGTTGCAGCAGAGCCGACCCGGGGGCCGGAGCCGGTGGTCGAGCCGGAGCCGGTGCCGATGCCGGACCCCGCGCCGGTGAGCGCTCGCGAATCGGCGCCCGAGGTTGCGCCGGACGAGCCGGTGACCGAACCGGTGGAGGAATCGACTGCGGAGGTCGCTCCGCCGGCCACCGACCCGGTGATCGAAGAGCCGGCGGCGCGCCGCGATGAGGCAGTGCAGGCGCTGTTCTTCACCGTGGGCGGGCTGAAGCTGGCGGTGCCGCTCACCGAGCTCCACAGCGTCGTGCCGTGGCGCGACGTGGAAGTCACGCCCATGCCGCGGCAGCCGGAGTGGCACATGGGGCTGATGCGCTATCGCAACCGCAACGTGCGCGTGATCGACACCGTCACTATGGTGCTGCCGCCGGACAAGCGCCAGACCGAAGAGGCGCTGGCGGCGCCCGAACACATTCTGGTCGTGGGTGATGGTGGCTGGGGGCTTGCCTGCCACGCCATCGGTGACGTGGTGCGGTTGCGCCCCGATGAGGTGAAGTGGCGCAAGCAGGGGAGTCAACGGCCCTGGCTGGCAGGAACCGTTATCGGTCATCTGAGTGCGCTGATCGACACCAGCGCGTTTACACGAATGCTGGAGACGCAGGCGCCAAAACGTTGACCGTTTCCCGCAATCGCGGGAGCAGGGTCATGCCGGCGGCGTCCGTGCCGATACATCCAGTCTGAGAAAGAAAGTTTGAGTGGAGGCCAGTCATGGCGCAGCAAGCGGCTAGCAATGAGCAGGAGCAGGAACAGTTCCAGGGGCCGGTGACGCAGTGGGTCACGTTCTCACTGGCTGATGAAACCTACGGCATCGACGTCATGCGGGTGCAGGAAGTCCTGCCCATGAGCGAGATCGCCCCGGTGCCCGGCGCGCCCCGGTTCGTGCTCGGCATCATCAACCTGCGGGGCAACGTGGTGACGGTCATTGACACCCGCATGCGTTTCGGTCTTGAATCCCGGGACGCGGACAAGGCCAGCCGCATCGTGGTCATCGAAACCGGTGATCAGGTGGCCGGCATTCTCGTCGACAGTGTGGCGGAGGTCATGAACGTCCGGGAGGACGAGGTGGATACTGCGCCCAACGTCGGAAACGAGGAGTCGTCCAAGTACATTTACGGTGTTGTCAGTCGCGGTGAGGAACTGCTCATCCTGGTGGATGTCAACAAGTTGCTGAGCCGGGAGGAGTGGGAAGAGATCTCCTCCCTTTGATGCGTTATAGCGGGGATGCATGACCCTGAGTGTTCTGATCGCGATGGCCGCCCTCGTCATCGCCCTCACTTCCGCGGCCGTGGCGGTTATCCAGGTTCGGCGGGCAGAAGCCCGCCTTTCCGGTCTGCGTCACGAGCGGCGGCGTGTCCTGGAATCCGTGGAAGGCCTGTCGTCCGGCGCCGTGGCGCAGGGTGAACGGCTGGCGCGTCTGGAGCAGGAGCTGCGCCGCCTCAAGGAGCGGCTGTCCATGCTCAGTTCCCGCGAGACCAGCAGCGAGGCCTTCGAGCAGGCGATCCGGATGGCCCGAAAGGGTCAGGCCGCCGATGAGATCGCCGATACCAGCGGGCTGAGCAAGGTCGAGGCGGATCTGGTGGTGCTGATCCATCAGGAGCACGACGAAGAGGCCTGAAAGGCTACCCGCCGGGCGTTCTCCCTTTCAGGAGATAGGCGAACGCCAGCACTTCCGCGACCACCCGGTACAGCCGTTCCGGGATTTCCTCGTCCACATCCACCTGCGACAGCAGGCGTGCCAGCGTCTGGTCGCCGTGGACCGGTACGTCATGGGACTGCGCCAGGGTCACAATGGCGTCGGCAAGACTGTTTGCGCCCTTGGCAGTGACCATGGGGGCGCCGTCGCCATCGTACTCCAGGGCGATGGCAAGCCGCTGACGGGCCGAGTCATGCCTGTTCATCGAGTAGCCCTCGGTGTGGTCCGGTCGTTGGAGGTGAATCGGATGAGGGGGGTGGCCATGCATGCACGCCATGTTGGCCACCCGGAACCCCATGGCCTGCAGTCGCTCCTCCAGCATGTCCAGCTGCGTCTCCAGGAACCGCACGGTGCTCTCCCGCTCAGCCCACCAGGTAGTGGCCACGGCGTCCGGTGACAGGTGCACCACGGTATGCATTGGCCCCAGCCCCTCGAAGTTGAAACTCAACATCACCCGCCACGTCTTGTCCTCGTCCTGTTCATTGCCAGCGGCCTGTCGCTCCAGGTGGAACTGGATCAGATCGATCTGCCGCCCGTCACGCACGGGCAGCTCGAAGAACAGCGGTAGCGCCTCGCCGGCCAGCAGTGACAGCTGGGTGAGCTGCAGGCGGGCCATGGTGGAGTCGGTCTGACGCGCCAGCTCGGTCAGCATCTCGCCGGCGCCGGCGAGGCCGGGGAGCGTCGCGGCCTGGGGAGGCGGCGGCGGGATGCCCCGCGCCTGCGGCCCCGGGGGCGGCGACGTGTTGGCAGTCTGCTGGGCGGCTCCGCGCTGCGTGTCAGCCGCCGTCGCCTGTGCGGCGCCCGGAGTCGCCGGTTGCGCCAGGGGGGCGACGGGCTGCGGAAGCGCCCCCGGTTGTGGCGCAGGTTGCAGCGGGGCGGGCGGACGCGGCGCCGTCACTGGCGCCAGTCGAGGCTGCGACGCGGCGGGAGGCGGTTGTTGCTCACCACCACGTTGCTGCGGGCGAGCGTCCAGCGCCCGGAACACCTGGCTGAGCAGGTTGCTGAGCTGGCCTTTCTGGTCCGTGCGAACCACGCTGGGCGGCTCCTGGCCGGCGCCAATGGCGAGCAGCCGCCGCTCCAGGTGCAGGCCGCTGTCGGCGACGGCCTGCCGCAGGCCGTCGCTGCGCGAGACCTGGGTGCTGTCGGGGAGGGCCTGCCAGAATGTTCGCAGCGCCTGCTGCACCGGTTCCGGGAGGCTGCGTGTCTGAGCCGACGGCTGCGTTACCGTTTGCGCCACGTTCGCCATCAGGCCAGCGCTGCTGCCCTGTCGCGGCAGCAGTTGCCGCATCGCCTCCGAGGCCTCTCGGCTGGCTTCCGAGGGCAGGATGCGTAGCGTAAGCGCACCCCCTTCCTGGCGCAGCACCTGCACCTGGATGCGTTCACCGGCCTGCAGGGGTTGCTCCGTACGGGCCTGGATCTGGGCGCCGCCGATCTGCAGGGTTACACGCCCGTTCTGCGTCGCGGTGCGGGCAATGGCATCGATTACCTGGCCTGCCTGCCAGGAACGGAGAGACGCACCCGGCGCCGTTTCAGGAATGCGGAGGAGGCCGGGTTGTGCCGTGCTTGATGGAGGCAGCATGGTGACTCCCGGTTCGGGATGGCCTCAAGTTGGCCGCAGGACCATTGCCCCGCGAGCCTCCGGCTACTGGAAGTCGCTCAGCTGGCGCACCCATTCACCGCCGTCCCGTACGTCGTCGGGCAGGGCGGCAAGGCGTTCGCGGGCGTCGCTCTCGCTGGATTCAGCTCCGGTAACGACGACGTACCAGTCGCCGCCATCCCATTCGGTGACCAGCATGTAGGTTTCGACCTCACCGTTATGATTCTCCATCCAGGTGCGCAGGTTGTTGGGGCTGCGGCCCGCAACCAGCTGCACGGTCCAGTGATCACTCGGTTGCTCGGCCTGCCATGACCGGCCCTCCGCAAGCGTTTTCTCCAGCGGTGAGGCGGGTTCTTCCGCCGCGGTTACCCCGGCTTCGGGAGCGTCCTCCGCGGCATCCTCCGGCGGAGTGCCGGCGTCCGCCAGCGCCGTCAGGTCCGTGTGCAGTGATTCGGAGTAGCTGAACAGCGGAAGCGCTCCGGAGAGATCGACCGGCGGCTCCGCTTCGTCTCCGGGCGCCGCGGTGTCCAGATCAATGAGCGGGACGTCCACGACCAGCCGTTCGCCCGGCGTCGGGCCCTTGATCACTGCTGCATCAACGTCCAGCGGTTGAGCCACGGTGGTGGGCTCCGGCGCGTCGCTCAGCTGCCAGCCCAGTGTCAGCAGCGTTGCCAGCAGGCCAATTGTGGCCGCAGCGGCAACCACGACACTGCGCCTCGCACCCCGGAACTGCAGCCAGGTCGGCATTGACCGGCGTGTCTTCGGCCGGGAGCGCTTGCGGTTGGGCCGCTGTTTCGGGCGTGGCCGTTCCCTGCCACCCGCCAGCTGCTTGCGGGCAACTTCCAGTATGGCCCCGGGGCGGCCACCACTGCCGGCGTGGACTGCGTCGATGTCGAGGCTGGCGAGGAGGTGACCGGCGGTGTCGCCTTCCGCCTCCAGTGCCTGGCGGAGGAACTCCCGGGTTCCGGCCGGCTCAAGCCCGTGCAGGGAGACGGCAACGGGGTTGCTCTGGCGCTTCTCCGTATCTCGCCCCGCCACCTGAAGCGCGAGGCGGTGCGATCCGACCAGCAGCAGACTCAGCGCGCGGCCGGAAGCGATCCGTGTCTCTTCACGGAAGGCGAGGAGGTTGTCCAGCATGGCAGATTCCAGCCGGTCCGCGTCGTCCACGGCGAGCACCGGCGACTCACCGGCCCGCAGCATGCCGGTGATTCGCTCGGCCGCGTAGTCGCGAATCCGGTTGGGCGCGCTTACGGTGGGTTCGGCGTGCTGGAACTGCTCGAGCATCCCCAGCAGGATCTCGGTGAACGTGACTTCGGGTTCCACGTTCATGGCGTGGAGCTGCAGTCCGTGATCGTCGCGGGAGAGGATCCGGTGCAGCAGGTGCGTGCGGCCGCTGCCGGGGTCGCCTTCGAGGATGACCACGCGCTCACCCACCTGCAGGTGCTGCAGGAGCAGGTTCATGCGCGTCTCGCGCTCGCCATCGGCGTAGTGGAAGGGTGCCTGCAGGAGCCCGCCCCCCTGGACGCTGCTGGCGTTTGTCGACATTGATGGCTCCCTGGTTTCGGCGTTGCCCGGAACGCCTGTCATTCCGCCTCAGAGTACTGCCCGCAGTGTATCAGGCCGGCGACATTGCAGTGAGGCATGGTTGGCAGTTCAAACGGCCTGTTGACAGGCCCGACGGGCGCTCGTATCATGCGCCGCATCTTGGCTAAGCCAAGGGCCGCGTCCCCTTCGTCTAGAGGCCTAGGACACCGCCCTTTCACGGCGGCGACAGGGGTTCGAATCCCCTAGGGGACGCCACTTTTTCTCTCTCGTGGTTCCCACCACCTGGCGCGGTCTCATGCATATCTTCCGAGGCGCGTCCGCTCCGAAATCCTGAACCGGCGTGTTTCCGATTCGCATTCTGTGACGTGTCCACTAGGTCATGGCGGCGCGTTGTGGCAACGTAGAGCCTCTTCAACCCAGGGTGCGTCGCGCAACGGATCTGTCTGGCTGCCCCGCCAACCTCCGGATAATGGCAGACCGTGCATCAGACAAACTCTGGCGATCAGGCCCGCTCCGCGGCTCTGGATGCGCTGCGCATCATGGATACCGCACCGGAACCCCGGTTTGATCGCTTTACGCGGCTCGCGTCCCGCCTTCTGTCCGTTCCGATCTGTGCCGTAACGCTCCTGGACGCACACCGCCAGTGGTTCAAGTCCGCAGTAGGGCTGTCCATCACGGAGACCGCCAAGAGCGACTCATTCTGTCAGTACGCGATCGGTCAGCCAGACATCCTGGAGGTACCGGACCTGCTGATGGACAGCCGCTTCGAGCACAATCCCTACGTGACTGGCGATCCGCATCTGCGCTTCTACGCCGGCGCCCCCATTGCCGCGCCGGACGGGACCCACCTTGGGACCCTCTGCGTGATGGATACCGCGCCCCGGCATCTGACGGCGGATGAGCGGGACGACCTGCTGGAGCTGGCGCGGCTGGTGGAGCGCGAACTGGCGGCGGAGGATCTCAGCGACGCCATTGCCGCCCAGCAGCGCCGCGTGCAGGCGTTCGCCGCCCGCAAGCAGGAGGCGGAGACTGCCAACCGCGCCAAGAGCGAGTTCCTGGCGCGCATGAGCCACGAGATCCGCACCCCGATGAATGGCATGCTCGGCATGCTGGAACTGCTCGACCGGACGGAGCTCAGCGCGGAACAGCGACGCTACCTGCAGGTCGCCCGCAGCTCGGGTGATCTGCTCCTGGGCCTGATCAACGACCTGCTCGATCTGTCCAGTATCGAGGCGGACAAGATGGTGTTCCGCGAGGAGCCATTCGATCCCCGCTTCGCCCTGCAGCAGGTGGATGCCCTGATGGCGCCGCTGGCGCGCGAGAAGGGCCTGACCCTGAATGTGGCGTTACCCCCGCCGCTCGCTGCCGCTCTGGTCGGTGATCCGCAGCGCGTGCACCAGGTGCTGCTCAACCTGGTTGGCAATGCCATCAAATACACCGAGCGCGGCCGCGTCGACGTTCAGGTGGCGACCACACCGGTTCACGACAATGCGCTGCGGCTGGACTTTCACATCAGCGATACCGGTCCGGGCATCGCGCTGGGCGACCGTCAGGCCATTTTCGAAGCCTTCGCCCAGGTGCACGGGAAGGCCTACGGAGAGCCCGAGGGGACGGGGCTTGGGTTGCCCATTGCCCGGAGACTGGCGGAGGGCATGGGGGGCGCGATTACTCTCGAGAGCCAGCCGGGCGAGGGCAGCACCTTCACGTTCACGGTCCCGCTTGACTACGCAAAGGAGCCGGTTACCGACGTTCGACGCCAGTCTGCTCAGGTGCCTGACGCGGAGGGACTGCAGCGTTGTCGTGTTCTGGTGGCCGAGGACGATCCTGCCAGTCGCATGGTGGCCCAGTCACTGCTGGTGCGGGACGGCCACGCCGTGACCACGGTGGCGCGGGGTGACGAGGCCCTTGAAGCCGCGCTGACCGGCGGGCCGTTCGACCTGATCCTGCTGGACGTGGAGATGCCCGGACTCACGGGGCCGGAAGTGGCCGGCCGCCTGCGGCAGCGGGAGACTGAGGGGACTGCACCGCGGGCCCGAATTGCCGCGCTTACCGCCCACGCCATGCGCGGTGACCGGGAACGATTCCTCGCCGCCGGCATGGACGACTATCTGCAGAAACCCTTGCGGCTGGATGAACTCAGGGCACTGGTACAGTCATGCGCCGTGGCGTCGGCGTCGGATGTGTCTCTGCTGCCGGACCGCGCCCACCTGCTGGACCAGTTCGGCGGCGACGAAGCGCTACTCACCGAACTGATGCAGACCTTGTACGACAGCCTGGTTGACCGGCAAGGCCTCCTGGAGCTGGCCTGGCGGGAGGGCGATTACGACGCGCTGCGCCGCGAGGTCCACGCCTTGAAAGGCATGTTCGGCAACATGGCCATGGGGGTTGCCCGTGAGCATGCGGCGCGCGCGGAAGACGCACTCGCTGGCGATCCGAACGTGTTGCCGGAGCGGGTCAGGGAGCTGGTTCACATCCTGAATGCTTTGCGTACGCAACTGGCGCCGATCTGTGCCGCTCCCGGTGGATGACCCGTGCTCGCGGAAAACCGCTCAAGGGGCGCCGGTCGCGGCCGATACGCCTTCCTGACAAGGCATTGCGCGGCGCCAATGAGTAATGTACAAGGCTTGTACGCGGGAATTAAGGAGTGTGTTGATGGGCAAGATACTGGCGGTAGACGATTCCGCGACCATGCGTCAAATGGTAGCTACTGCGCTCAAGGAAAGCGGGCACCAGGTGGTCGAGGCGGGTGATGGCAAGGAGGCGCTGACCAAGGCGCAGAGAGAGCGGTTCGATCTGGTGATTACCGACGTCAACATGCCGCACATGGATGGGCTCACCCTCATCAAGGAGCTGCGCGGTCTCGCCAACTACCGCTTCACCCCCATACTGTTTCTCACCACCGAAACCGCGGCCGACATGAAGCAGCAGGCGAAGGCGTCCGGGGCCACGGGTTGGCTGGTCAAGCCGTTCAAGCCGGATCAGCTCCTCGCAACCGTCGGCAAGGTGCTGCGATGAGCCTCGCGGCCGTCCGTATGCCCCTGGCGAGTGCGGTTACCTTGGTGCTCGCGGGCATCGCCTGGTGGCAACCCGTGCTCGCGGCCCCTGCGGTGCTCGCGGCGGGTGGGCTCTGGGCGGTTCTGGACCGGTTGTCTGCCGATGGTGAGTGGTCGGAGCCGGGCAACCAAGAGCGCGATGATGCGCTGGAGCGGGAGCTGCGCGGATTTCTCGAGGACATGAATGAGAGCCTGAACGCGGAGTTCCTGCAGATCCGGGGCGACCTGGGGCAGATCCGTTCGCTGGTCACCGATGCCGTGCAGCAACTCAACGCCAGTTTTGTCGGGGTCAACGAAAAGACCCATGAGCAGTCCGATCTTACCGAGACCGTCATGCAGACCTCATCCGAGGATGACGCCAGCGGTTCGCTGGGCATCCGGCAGTTCGTGGCCGAGACCGAGAGCATTCTCGAGAACTACGTGGAGATGGTGGTGGGGATGAGCCGCCACAGCGTGGACGCGGCGCACGCCATCGACGATATCGTCTCTCAGATGGATGCCATCGGCGGGCTGCTGCGGGACATCCGCGGTATCGCCAAGCAGACTGACCTGCTCGCGCTTAATGCCAGCATCGAGGCCGCCCGTGCCGGCGAGGCCGGCCGCGGGTTCGCGGTAGTGGCCGAGCAGGTCAGGATGTTGGCGGAGCAGGCGAATACCTTCAACGACCAGATCGCCGAGCAGGTATCCAGCGCCCGGGGCATCATCGATCACGCGAAATCGTCCGTGAGCGAGATGGCCTCGCAGGACATGAACGAATCCCTGAACGCGCGCAAGCGAATCAGTTCCATGATGCAGGATCTGGAGTCGCTGGATCAGCGGGTGGATGCCGGGCTTTCCCGGATCTCCTCGCTCACCGGCGCCATCGACGGCCACGTACAGGATGCGGTTCGGGCCCTGCAGTTCGAGGATATCTCCACCCAGTTGCTGGACAACTCGGCCAAGGGGGTGGACGGACTGGATCATTACCTCGCCGGCATCCGTGGCGTGGTCGCCGAAGTCACCGACGATGCTGCCGATGCCGCTTACGCGGACCGGCTGCGGGAGGCCCGCTCGGCGCTCGCCCGCCAGCGTGCGGCGCGGGAAGAGGAGCGCCGCTCCCTGCGCTCGGTTTCACAGAGCGATATGGGCGCGGGCGACGTCGAACTGTTCTAGTATCAACGGTTCACGTCGAGAACTGACCGACAGACACCAGACTGAGGACCTATTGATGCCACTGGCAGTGACACGCGACGAGGAAGAAGGCGAGCTGATCATCCAGGTCACGGGACAGTTCGATTTCGGGCTGCACAGGGATTTCCGCGACGCCTACCGGGACGCCAGCGACGTCAAACGGTTCGTGGTGGATCTGCAGAACACCGACTACATGGACAGCTCGGCGCTGGGCATGCTGCTGCTGCTGCGCGAGCACGCCGAGAATCAGGTGGCGCAGGTGGAGCTGCGCAACGTGCGCGGCGAGTTGGAGCGCATTCTGCGTATTGCGAACTTTCACCAGCTCTTCCCGATGCGGGGTTGATCCATGGCTGTCCTGGCGGCAACTTGCATTGAGGAAGGATCGTGACGGGCGACGCCCGTGGCAACGATCACGAACCTCCTGCGCCCGCAGTGGCCGATGCCGCCGCCACGGTGCTGCTGGTGGACGACGAACCGGTCAATCTGCAGCTCCTGAAAGGCATGCTGCGCCACCGGGAGGGCATACACCTGCTTACTGCCGCCGATGGCGCGGAGGCGGTGGAGCAGGTGCGCACCCGGCCGATTGACCTGGTTCTCATGGATGTGCTCATGCCGGCCATGGACGGCTACGAGGCCACACGTCAGATCAAGGCACTCGACGGGGACAGTTACGTCCCGGTGCTCTTCGTCACGGCGCTGAACGACGACGATCAGCTCGCCCGCTGCGTCTCCTGTGGCGGTGACGACTTTATCGCCAAGCCCGTGAATCGTGTGCAGCTCAATGCCCGGCTCGACTCATGGTTGCGCATCGCGCAGGTCTACCGCACGGTGCGGAAGCAGCGCGACTCCCTGGACGCCTACCAGCGGCGCACCGAGATCGACCAGTGGATCGCCCGGGAGGTGATGCAGCGCGCCACTGCCACGCCGCTGCTCCAGCGCGACGGCGTGCGCTTCTGCTACTGGCCGGCGGAAATTCTCAGCGGCGACATGCTGCTCGCCGCAGAGTCGCCAGAAGGCCGCTCGTTCTTCATGCTCGGGGATTTCACCGGGCACGGCATCGCCGCCAGCATCGGTACTGTGCCTACGGCGGATCTGTTCCATCGGGAAGTGGCGCGGGGTGTCGACGCCCGTGAACTGCTCAATAGCGTGAACACGAAACTGCACCAGTATCTGCCGCCCAACCTGTTCATGGCCGCGGTGCTCCTGGTGTACGATCACCATCGCGGCCGTTTCGAGATCTGGAATGGCGGCATGCCGGATGTGCTCTACCGGACCGACGACGGCACGTTGCATCGGGTGGAGTCCAGCCATCTGCCTCTGGGCGTGCAGGGCCACATGGACACCTGCGAGATCACCCGTCTCGATGCGGAGAGCGGCACGTTCCCCGACCGGGTCTGGGTGCTCAGCGATGGAGCCCAGGAGGCCCGTAACGGCGCCGGTGAGGAGTATGGGCAGGCGCGGGCGGAGGCGGCCCTGCTGGCCGGCGGGCTCGCGCAGGTGGAGGAGGAGCTGCGGACCTTCCAGGCGGTTACCGGCGATGACGTGACCATGCTCGAGCTGCGCCCCGAGGTGGCGGCAGAGCGTGACCCGGACATCGCCGCCGAGCAGGCAGGCCCGGAGTGGAGCTTCTCCATGGAGCTGGATGCCGCCGCGTTGCGAGGGACATCCCCTTTGCAGCCCATCGCAGATGGCGTCGCGCAGATGGAGCGGATGGGTGAAGATGAGCGTCAACGGTTTCTCACCGTCATGGCAGAGCTCTATTCCAATGCGCTGGAGCATGGCGTGCTGGGGCTTGATTCATCCCTCAAGACGTCGCCTGACGGGTTCACGGCGTACTACGAGAATCGCTGCAGCGCTCTGAGTGCGCTAAGCTCCGGATTTCTGCGGATTCAGGTCGGCAGAGGGCGGGATGATCGCGGTGAGCTGCTGCGCATCCGCGTGACCGACTCCGGGGCCGGTTTCGATTATGGTCGCCTGCTGCGGGACGAGACGCCTGTGGACGCATCACTTTCGGGGCGGGGGATCAAACTGCTGCGCGGCATGTGTGACTCGCTGTGTTATTTCGGGCGGGGCAATCAAGTGGAGGCGCGCTTCCGGCTCTGCCCCCGCAGGCGCAGTGAACACGCACCGGGCAACGAATGAACGTCTGAACAGCTCTTAATCAGGAATCGTGGGGAAATCGTGGGCAGGGAGCGCCGTCATCAGGAGGTAACCTGCCATTACAGCGCCACTACCCGTCTCGCTGCGTGCTGCAGTTGAAGCGCTGACCGCGGTGTCCGAGCAGCCTTTCCTGCTCGCGGACGCCCGTTCTCCCGATCTGCCCGTGATCTATGCCAGCCCGGCCTTCGAGCGCCTTACCGGCTGGGCCGCGGGGCAGATGGTCGGGAAAAACTGTCGCGTCCTGCAGCATGAGGCGTTCAACCAGCCCGGCCGGTGGCTCATGCGCGATGCGATCCGGCGCGGTTCACGATCGCGGGCACTGGTGCAGAACTGGACCCGTGACGGGCAGGCCTTTGTCAATGAAGTGACGCTTCTCCCCATTGGCAGCCCCGGGCAGTCTCCGGACTATTACCTTGGTTTTCAGCGGAATCTGACGTCCCGTGATGACACGGGCCCCGCGAGAGAGGGGCCCCGGATTGCCGATGAGCGCCGGGATGAGGGGTTGCGGGACTGTATCGCGCACCTGGAGCGTGCGTTCGGAACGGTGATCGACGCAACCACACGCCGGTGGCTGACCGTAGCTGCCACGCCCTCGGGCAATATAACGGAAGGGGGGCTGGATGCGGTCCGTGAGGACGACGATCCCAACCACTACGGGCACCCGTTCAGCCTCGACGATCTGATCGTCCAGATTCGCCGCCGCGCCGGCGATGCGGCGCCCGGTGTACCAGTGCAGGTCACGCGGGAGCCCCGTTTCCCGGAGCGCATCTTCGGTTGCCAGCAGGCCCTGGTGGATACCTTGGGGTACGTCATATCGGCCCTTCTTCGATTCAGCCCGCTTGCGGAGATCCGGATTGATCTGAGCCTGGAGCTCGGCAATGGCGAACAGGGATTCCCGCGATTCGCGATTTTCCCCGTGCCGGCGAACGGCGATCAGCCGGAACCGATCTCCGGTTCCGAGGGGCCGGACAAGGCCCTCAGCCCGTGGTCTGACCTTGCGTTCCCGGAGGTTGCGAGGCAGGTGGCGTTGTGTGGAGCGCGGCTATGGCTGGAGCCAGACTTCACTTTTCATCTTCGCCTGAGCACCCCGGTGAACCTGGCGGCAGCGCAGTATGGTGCCGGACGTTTCCGGCAAAGACACCTGAAAGTGCTGGTTGGTGAGGATAACCCGGTGAACTGGAAGATGCTCACCGGTCTGCTGCAACATCAGCATCACGAGGTGCGGGTGGCGGAGAGCGGTGTCCAGGTTCTGGACGCCCTGCAGGACGGGCGTCCGGATGTGCTGTTCCTGGATCTGTACATGCCCGGCTTGGACGGTACGGAGGTCGCCGCTCAAATTCGCGAAGAGGAGCGCCGGGAAGGGCTCCCTCGCCTGCCGATCATCGCGGTCAGCGCCGCCACCGAGCCGGAGGAACAGGGGCGCTGTCTTGCCGCCGGCATCGACGCCTTCATCGGTAAACCGGTGGATCGTGAGCACCTGCAGGCTGTGCTCTGGGAAGTGCTGGGCAATCGCCCCGGAGACGGTGAGGGGAGCAACGGCAAACCGGTCAGCCTTGCCGATCACCACGACCTGGAGCTGGATCAGGCCCTGCAGGCGCTGGATTACGATCTGGACCTGTTCGCCGGCATGCTGGACGCGTTCAGGGCCGACTTCCCGGAACGCATGGGAATGCTGCGCAACGCCTTGAGAAAGCGGGATGTGACCGAGGCTGGGTTCATTGCCCACACGCTCAAGGGGGCCTTGTCGAACTTCAATGCCGCCGAGGCGGTGGGGCTTGCCAATGCGCTGGGAGATCAGATCGGTCGAGGGCAGGTGCGGGAGGCGCGTGAAACCCTGAAACTGCTGGACGAGACGGTTCAGCGTTTCATGGGGTGGGCCGATGAGTCCGTGGAGGCGCGGCGTCGGGAGCATCGCAAGGATCGTACCGAGACCCGCGCCACGTCGGTGGATGGCCGGAGCGTGCTGGTGGTGGAGGACAGTGCTGACACCCGGCTGATGCTCACCGAGTTCCTGCGCCGGGACGGCTACGTCGTGCACTGCGCCTCCAACGGTGAGGAGGCGCTGAGTCAGCTGGCTGTCGAGACCCCGGATCTGATTCTCATGGACTGCGTCATGCCCGTGATGGATGGTCTGGAAGCGTGCCGGCGCATCAAGAGCCACGACGCCTACGCCGATGTGCCTTTGCTGATCATTACCGCGCTCAATGACGAGAGCTCCGCCGGCGAGGCGATTCGAGCAGGCGCCACGGATTTCATCACCAAACCGATCTTCCTGCCGGTTCTGCGACAGCGACTGCGCCAGCTCGTGCTGTCGCGGGAGCGGCATCAGCGCATCCGCTACCTGGCCTATCACGACAACCTCACCGGTCTGCCCAACCGCGCCCGCTTCCACCAGGAGCTGGACGAGCTCCTCCAGAGCGCGCAGGAGCGCGGAGGCGAGCACGCGCTGATGTACCTGGATCTTGACCAGTTCAAGATCGTCAACGATACCTGCGGCCACGCCGCCGGTGACGAGCTGCTGAAGGAGCTGGGCGAGGTGCTCACCCGTCAGGTGCGCAACGGCGATCTGGTGGCGCGTCTGGGTGGGGACGAATTCGGTGTGCTGCTCCGGGACTGCCGGCTGGAGAACGGCGTACTCGTGGCCGAGAAGATCATCGATGCGGTCCGCAACTTCGTCTTCTTTTGGGAGGAGCAGGCGTTCTTCATCGGTGCCAGCGCCGGGGTGGTCGCGATCAATGACGAGGGCAGCACCACGGGCGATCTGCTCAGTGCTGCGGATACCGCCTGTTATGCCGCCAAGTCCAGTGGTCGCGGGCGTGTGGAAGTCTACCGCCGTGAAGCAGGGCAGGTGCGCCAGGAGTCGGAGCAGCTCCAGCTCGTCCCGCGGATCACCCGGGCGCTGGAGGGCGACCGTTTCGTGCTCTATCGCCAGCGGATCGTATCCCTGTGCGATGTCCCCGATCACGTGCCCCATTACGAGGTTCTGGTGCGGATGCTGGACGAGGATGGAACCATTGTTCCGCCTGCGCGGTTCATCCCGTCGGCCGAACGCTACCAGGTAATGCCCCGGGTTGATCGCTGGGTGGTCCGTCACGCCCTGAAGCACCTGCGCGAGGAGCACCTGCAGGGTGGGCAGCCGGTGCGCTACAGCATCAATCTGTCCGGGACGACGCTCATCGAAAAGGGGTTTGGCGACTTCCTCGAGGAGCAGGTCAGCGTGTCGGGCGTGCCTCCCGAGTGGCTGTGTTTCGAGATCACCGAGACCGCCACCATCCGCCAGATGGATGCGGCGGTGGCCTTCATCAATCGCATCCGTAGCCTCGGCTGTACATTTGCGCTGGACGACTTCGGTGCAGGGCTGTCGTCGTTCGGCTACCTCAAGACGTTGCCGGTTGACTTCATCAAGATCGACGGCCGCTTCGTCCGTGACCTGCTGGAGGAAACCTTTGATCAGGCCATGGTCGAGGCGATTCAGCGCATCGGCAGTGTCATGGGCATCGAGACCATCGCCGAGTTCGTGGAGAACGAGGCGGTGATGGAGCGGCTGCGCGAGATCGGCGTGACCTATGCCCAGGGCTACGGAATCCACCGCCCGGAACCGTTCCCTGGTCCCCTGGAGGCATCCGCCTGAGGTGCAAGGTCGTCATCGCGTGATGGCGTGCTGAAGTGCGGCCTGCAAGTCGACGATGCGCAGCGGTTTCGTCAGGCGGTCGTTGAATCCGGTCTCGGCGGTGGCGTCGTCGTAGAGTGCATCGGCGGTCACCGCGATCACCGGAATGCCGGCCGTACGGGAGTCTGCGCGGAGCGCCTCCAGCGCCTGATGGCCGGTCATCCCTGGCAGGTGCAGATCCATGAGAATGAGATCCGGCCGCTCGGCCGCTGCCATGGCCACGCCCTTGTTGCCGTCGGTGGCTTCCAGCAGCTCCACGGTGGCCTCGCGCCGGAAGATCTCCCGCGCCAGGGCCATGTTGCTGGGGTTGTCCTCCACGTAGAGCACCCGCAGCGAACGCAGCCCGTCGGGCACGATGTCTGTCTCTTCCGGCAGCACGTCCTGTTCGCCCGCGGTGATCTCCGCCACGGTCTCCGGCCGGATCAGGGGCAGGTTGAACGTGAACGTGCTGCCCTGGTCCGGGGTGCTCTGCACATCGATGCTACCGCCCAAGAGCTGGAGGATGCGGTGCACCAGCACCAGTCCGATCCCGGTGCCCTGGATGCGGCCGCCTTCCTGGCCAAGCCGGTTGAAGGACTCGAACAGCCGGCCGCGATCCTCCTGCGGGATGCCGATGCCGGTATCGGAGATGGCGATCCACAGCCGCTGGTCGTCGTGCCAGGCGCCCAGGTAGACGTCACCACCGTCGCGGTTGTACTTGATGGCGTTGGTGAGCAAATTCAGCAGGACCTGGGTGACGCGTGTGGCGTCGGATACCAGCTCGCCGTCGAAGCGGATGTCCTGGTGCAGCGTCACCTGGCGTTCTTCGGCCATGGGCGAGACCGTGCGCAGGCTGTCGTTGACCACCTGATGCAGGTCCAGCGGCTGGTTCTCCACGTGGAGCCGACCGGATTCGATCCGCGCAAGATCCAGGACCTCGCTGATCAGGTCGAGCAGGTGCCAGCCGGCCCGCAGAATCTGCTGGATGTTCTCGTTCTGGGTGGGCGACACGGGGTTCTCCGGGTCCGCCTCCAGCAACTGCGCGAAGCCGAGAATGGCGTTGAGCGGCGTGCGCAGCTCATGGCTCATGTGGGAGAGGAACTCCGACTTCGCCCGGTTCGCTTTCTCGGCCTCCAGCCGCGCGGCGAGCAGGGCGTTTTCCACATCCTTGCGGCGGCTGATGTCCATGACCAGGCCAAGCAGGCGCAGCGGCGCACCGTCAGCCCCGCGCTCGGCATTGGCGCGGATGTGCAGCCAGCGCTGGCCGCCGTTCTGCGTGCGCACGCGGAACTCCAGGTCCACGTCCTGGCTGCTGCGCAGGCACAGGCGGATGGCGTCCAGTAGTGGGCTGCGATCGTCTGCATGGACCTGCCGCAGCAGTTGAAGGCCGGTGAGGGCAGCGGTGGTGAGAGGAAGTCCGAACAGGTTGGCCAGTTGTCCGGGAGCGCCCAGGAACGCGGCATCCGGGCGCCACTCGAAATTCACGACGCCCGCGTAGTCCTGGGCGGTAATCAGGCGCTCTTCGTTGTCGCGCAGCGCCTGCTCCACCTCCACCCGCTTGGTGGCGTCCTCCTGTATGCCCACGAAGTGGGTCAGGTGCTCATGCTCGTCGTGCACGGGGAAGATGGAAAGATCATTCCAGAAGGCCGAGCCGTCCTTGCGGTAGTTGCGCAGCATCACCCGGGCACTGGTGCCGTTACGCAGGGCATCGCGCACCACGTCCAGTGCCTCGGTGTCCGTCTCCGAACCCTGCAGGAAGCGGCAGTTGCGTTGCAGAACCTCATCCGTGGGGTAGCCGGTGATGCGCTCGAAAGCCGGGTTCGCGTAGACAATCGGCAGATCCGGGTCGGCCGCATCGGCGATGAGAATGCCGTTGACCGACGCGTCCAGGGCCTTGGACTGCAGGCGGACCTTTTCCTCGGTCTCCCGGCGTTCGGTGATGTCCAGCGCCTTGATGCACAGGGCGTAGGTACGGCCGTCCTCGTCGTTCAGGGGGAACCGCTCCGTGATGAAATACCGAGTGCGCCCCTCCAGCGTGATGCTCTCCTCGTGCTCCTGTACCGTGCCGGCATCGAACACGGACTGCTCACGCTCGCGGTTGCGGCTGGCGACGGTGTCCGGCAAGAGGTCGGTGTCGCGCCGCCCGATTGCACCGCCTGGTTCCAGGCCGAGCCACGCCTCGAACGCGTCATTGGCGAAGATGTAACGGCCATGCGGGTCCTTCAGGGCCGTGACCACCGGCGAGCGGTTGACGATGGCGTGCAGGCGCGCCTCGCTCTCGCGGGATTCGCGCTCCGCGCGCTTGATGCGCGTGTTGTCGAAGAAGGTGATAACCGCGCCGCCGACGTTGCGCTGCTCGTCGTAGTAGGGCTGCATGCGCAGCAGGTAGTAGCGCATCACCGGGCTGGCCGCGCTGTGCTCGGCGCCTTCCTCGGTGGTGTGCAGGGTCTGGCTGATCTGGACCTCCACCTGCTCGCCGCGGCGGATGACCCGCTGCAGGCGCTGCCGGAACTGTGGCACGTCGACACGGCGATCCACGTCCAGCAGCGGGGTGTCCACCAGATCGTCGGTACCGATGAAGATCTGGTCGCAAGCCGGGTTGTGGAACTTGATGCGGAGTTTTTCGTCCACTACCACCAGCGGGTCGGCCAGGCTGTCGTTGACGTTGCGCAGATCGTTGTAGGCGGCGTTGAGTTCGTCCGTCTTGCTGTTGAGCTCCTCGTTGACGGTGGTCAGCTCTTCATTGGTGGACTGCAGTTCCTCGTTGGTGGTCTCCATTTCCTCGTTGGAGGACTGGAGTTCCTCGTTGGACGACTGCAGCTCCTCGTTGGAGGACTGCAGTTCCTCATTGGTGGTTTCCAGCTCCTCGATCACTGTCTGGAGGTGTTCCCGCGTGGTGGCGAGTTCGTCCTCCAGTTCGCTGATCCGCTGCTGGGTGGCTTCGTCGTCCGCGTCACCGGCATCCGTGGCGCCGTCCCCGGCCTCGGGGTCGCCGCCGGCGGCTGTCGGTACCGGGTCGAAGCAGATCAGGTAGAGAAGCTCCTCGTCCAGCTCGCCGGTCACCGGGTGGACGGAGACCCGCACCCGTTCCTCCTGGTCCGGGACGTGGATGGCGCGGCTGTAGGCGGAGACCCGGTTCTTCTTGACCCGGGTGACCAGCGCCGACATGTCCACCCGCAGCTCCCGTCGGACCAGGTTGCGCACCGTGAAGTCCGGGTCGCCGTGGGGAATGCACAGATAGCGGGACGTGTCGCCCAGGATGTGCTGGATCTGCAGGGTCTCGTCCACCAGCAGGCCGGCCGGGGCGTACTGCTCCATGGTGGCCCGGATCATGCGGTCGTACGGGCTGAGCTTGGGCTGGCGGCGAGCCGGAGATTCCGAGTCATCGTTCGCCGTTGTGCCGACGCCACCGGCGCGGTAGGGCATGGTGGAGTAGCTACTGCGGCTGCCGCGCTGCTGGAAGATCTTCCAGGTGGACTCCAGCGGCAGGAACAGATGCTCGTGCCGCGTCACGTTCTCGGACTTGCCGAGGAACAGCAGTCCGCCCGGGTTGACGGCGTAGTGGAACAGCTCGAACAGCCGCTTCTGCGTATCGTTGTTGAAGTAGATCAGCAGATTGCGGCAGCTCAGGAGATCCAGGCGCAGGAAGGGTGGGTCGTGCAGCAGGTCCTGCCGGGCGAATACAAGCATCTCCCGCAGGCTCTTCACGACCTTGTACTGATCGCCGTACGGCTGGAAGTAGCGGTTGACCGTCTCCTGATCCAGCTCCACCAGCGATGTGGCGTTGTAGACGCCGCGGCGCGCGGTATTGAGCGCGGGCTCATCCAGGTCCGTTGCGAAGATCTGGATGCGGTAGTCCCGGACCCGCGCCCCGAGCATTTCGCTCAACAGAATGGCGAGGGTGTAGGCCTCCTCGCCAGTGGCGCAGCCGGGGACCCAGATGCGGATATCATCGCCCGGGCGGCGATTGCGCAGCAGGTGGTGGAGCTGTTCCCGCAGCGCCTCGAACGCCTCCGGGTCGCGGAAGAACGAGGTCACGGAGATGAGAATGTCCTGACAGAAGAGCCCGACCTCTTCGGGGTCTTCTTCCAGCAGCCGCAGGTAGTTCTCCAGTTCGTTGAGGTGGCGTGCGGCCATGCGCCGGCGCAGGCGCCGGTGAACCGTCTTCTCCTTGTAGGCGGACAGGTCCAGCCCGGTCTGCTGATGAACGAGCCGTGTAATCCGTTCGTAGACCGGCGCTTCCGGCTGCTCGGGTTGGGTAAGAAGGGCGCGGCCCGCCATCTCCACCAGCCGCTGGAGCTCGCCGGCGACGCGGTCCGGCGGCATCACCAGATCGATGCACCCGGTCTCCATGGCCGCCCGCGGCATGCCGTCGTACTTTGCCGTCTCCGGTGCCTGTACCAGGGTGAATCCGCCACCGGCCTTGATGGCGCGCACCCCGTGGCTGCCGTCGCTGCCCGTGCCGGAGAGCACCACCGCGATGGCGTGCTCGCCGAAATCATCCGCCAGAGAGCGGAAGAAGCCGTCCACCGACGGCTTGGGTACGGGGCGGTCTTCCGGCGCGGTCAGCCGGAGCTGGCCGTTTTCCACCACGATGTTCTTGTTGGCGGGCGTGATGTAGATGGTGTTGGCCTCGATGGCCATGCCGTCCGCCACCTGAGCGACTCTGAGCCGTGTCTCCCGCCCCAGAAGCTGCACGAGCATGCTTTCGTGCCGGGGTGAGAGGTGCTGGGCAATGATGTAGGCCATGGAGGTGCCGGTGGGCAGGTGGCCGACGAAGGCGCGCAGTGCTTCCAGGCCGCCCGCGGAGGCGCCGATGCCCACGACGGTGAGTTCGCGCTCGTTCGCAGGGAGTTCGGTGCTGGAGTCGTCAGCGGCGGACTCTGTCATTCGCAGCCTCTGGGCGGCTGCTGTCTGGCAGCCGTGTGGATGAGTCGGGCGTCGGCGTCGCGTCATCCGTGCGGGGCAGCCAACAACGCGATTCATTCTATGGAGGGGCGAGGAGGGCCGCAACCGCGGGTTTCGCCCTTCGACAGCGCGTCTTTGCTGGCGTCGATTTCCGTGCTCAAGCCCGCAGGTGGTCCGCCGATAACCCGGATTGAGTAGCGCTTGCCGGGTCACGGGTCCGGCGCGCGGGCATGCGCGGTTCGCGATGGTGCGAATCCCCAGCACGGAGAGATACAGATGGCTCTGGTGAAGAAATCCGAACTGGACAACGGAGGTTCGGAGCACGACGCGGAGTCGGGAGGCTCCACGGCCGACAACGGGCAGCACTCACGCCGCGAGGCGGAGGCGGCACGGCGCCGGGCGCGCACCCTGGCCAAACGTCAGCAGGCCGCCGAGCGGATCGCCGCGGCCGTGGCGCAGCTCGGCAGCAGCGTTGCCCAGTCGTCATCCGCTGCGGAGGAGCTGCGCCGCTCCATGAACCAGATCGCCGTGGGCGCCGAACAGGCCTCCGGATCCTCGCAGGAGACCCTCGGGTCGGTCTCCCAGGTGGCGAGTGCGGTCACCCAGCAGCGGGACAACACCCGCGCGGCGGTGAAGCGGCTCGACACCATGACCGAACAGGTCACCAGTAGCGGTGATGCCATCGAGGACCTGGTAGACGTGGTGAAACGGGGCATCGAACGCCAGGGGCGTGCGGTGGAAGGGGCGGATACGCTCTCTACGCGGGCGGAAGAGGTGGGCGACATCGTCAAGGCGGTGACCCGGATCGCCGATCAGACCAACCTCCTGGCCCTGAACGCCGCCATCGAAGCGGCCGGGGCCGGCCAGCACGGCCAGGGCTTCGCAGTGGTCGCAGACGAGGTGCGCAGCCTTGCGGAGCTGTCGCAGAAGAGCGCTTCCGAAATTCAGGAGCTGGTGACGCGCATCCAGACGGAGGTGGAGGCCGTCACCGGTGACATCCGCCGGACCGCGGAGCAGGGTCAGGAGAACGCAGACGCCGGCGACCGGATCACGCAGCAGCTCGAAGACGTCCGCAAGTCCATGGAGACCATGCAGGCCAGCGGCCAGTCCATTCGCCGCATCGCCGACGAGTCGGCGGAAGCGGCCGAACGGGTGCAGAAGGAGGCCGAGACCATCGCCAGCGCCGCCGAAGAGCAGGCGTCCGCCTGTGAAGAGGCGGTGCGCATGGCGGGTGAGCAGACCAGCGCACTGAACCAGTGCCAGGAGGCCACCGAGAACCTCTCGGAGCTGTCCGAGAACCTCCGCGACAACACCGACATCGATCGCAGCGCCGAGGAAGTGGCGGCGGCGGCCGAGCAGCTGGCGACGTCGGTGGAGGAGATCCATCGCTCGTCCACGCAGGTGTCCACGGCCATCGAGCAGATCAACAAGGGCGCGCGCCAGCAGAGTCGCGCCGGCGAGGCGGCGGCCGCCGCCATCACCCAGCTTGAGCAGGGCGCCAACCAGGCGTCGGAGCAGACGCAGAAGATCCTGGAACTGGGCGACGAGGCGTTCACCAAGTTGCAGGAGAACCGCCAGACCGTCGAGGAGCTTGCCAGCAGCGTTGCGACTGGCGCGGATCAGTCCCGCGATGTGCGTAAGCGCGTGCGCGAACTGGAACTTGTGACCCGCCGCATCGACAAGACCATGGGTGGCATCAACATGGTCAACGTCCAGACCAGCATGCTGGCCGTCAATGGCGGCATCGAGGCGGCCCGCGCCGGGGAGCATGGAAAGGGATTCACGGTGGTCGCCACCGACATCCGCAACCTGGCCTCGGATGCCTCGGAGAATGCCGGCCGCATCGAGGAGGTGGTCGGCCTGGCCCAGGATGACATCGCCGACGTGCGCTCACTGATGGAGCAGATCGCTGCGAGCGCTGACGAGGAGACCCAGAACAACGAAAGCATCCTGCGCGACCTTCGCAAGGTGGAAGACACGGTAAAAAGGGTGATGGAGGGGAACCGGGAGATCGCCGAAGCCTCGCGCACCATTACCGAGTCCGTTGGCGAGGCGAAAACGGGGATCGAGCAGATCGCCGCCGCGGCCACGGAGGCCGAACAGTCCACCAGCGAGGCCGCCACGGCGTCCACCCAGCAGCACCAGGCCGGGGAAGAGCTGGCGGCCGCGGCCGAGGAGATCGCCTCCCTGGCGGATCAGCTGCAGAACGGTGGGTGATCCGGTGAGCGCTGGCATGGGCACGGCAGGCGAAGTACAGACGGCACCGGGGGACAGTGACGGTCAGCACCTGGTGTTCGCCCTGGGTGACGGAGCCTACACGGTCGCCATGGCGCCGGTGCGGGAGATAATCCGCGTCCCTGAGGTCACACCGGTCCCGCTCAGCCACGACGCCGTGATCGGCGCCGTGAACCTGCGTGGCCAGGTCATTCCGGTGGCAGATCTGCGCCAGCTTCTCGGGTATCCCGCCGTCGAACCGGGGGAGGATGCGCGCGTGCTGGTCACCAGCCTGCGTGACGGGCTGGGGCTGCTGGTGGACGCGGTGCTGGAAGCCACCGTCCTTGATCCCGGCGATGTCCGGCCCGCCGAGAACGTCACCGGCGTCGTCGATCTGCCCTGGCTGGAAGGGGTGGTGCACCGCTGCGACCGCCTGGTGCAGTGCGTCGACCTGGAGCGCCTCATTGCCAATGTTGGCCTGGAGATCGTGACCACCGAGACCCTGGAGCGCTCCGGGGGCGGCAGCCTGGGGGGCACGGCGGAACAGGCGGAAACGGCCGGGCAGCGGCGGGAACTCATTGGACTGGATGTGGCGGGACAGACGTTTGCACTGCCGTTGCGCCAGGTGGTCGAGATCCTGCGCGAACCGGAGGTGACCACCGCCGTCCCGGACGGCCCGCCCGCCATGCTCGGGATCGCCGACTGGCGCGACCGCCCGCTGCCGCTACTGGACCTGGCCCGCTACTTCGATCTGCCGGAGCACGATGGCGAAGCGGAGCGGCGCGTCCTGGTTGTGCCGCTGGCCGGCGACCGGGATTCCCTCGACGGCGCCGTGGTGGGGCTGGTGGCGGATGCGGCCCGGGAGGTTCTGCGGGTACCCGCTCACCGGGTCGACCCGCTGCCAGAGATCATGCGCCAGGGTGGCGGCCTGCAGGAGTGCAGCGCCGTGGGACGGCTGGAGGATGGCCGTCTGGTGTCGGTTCTGGACGCCGAGCAGCTCCTGCACGACCGGGATCTGGCAGCTGTGCTCAATCGCGATGACGTCTCCGGTGCCGCCGACGATCCGTCGGCGGTGGAGCAGTTCGTGACCTTCGAGCTGGCAGGGCGCCCGTACGGTGTGCCAATCGACGCGGTGAAGGAGATTCTGCGCCCGCCCGAGCGGCTCACACGGGTGCCGCGGGCGCCCGCGCTGGTGGAGGGGGCGTTGAACCTGCGCGGCAGTATTCTGCCCATCATCGGGCTGCGCGACTACCTGGGGCTCGGTCCGGTTCCCGACAGTGAGCGGGCACGGGTGCTGGTGCTGCGGCGGGAGTCGGGCTGGCTCGGCTTCGGGGTGGATGCGGTGCTCAGCGTTGAACAGGTGGCCCGCGCCAGCATTGCTCCGGCCCCGGGCAACGCCACACGACACACCGACCTGCTTACGCGGGTTGCCATGGATGACAACGGCGGCATGACGCTCTTACTGGACCCTGCCGGCCTGGCCGCGCGGGTCGAAGCGGCGGCCGAAGAGGTCGCCATGGCAAACCTGGAGCCCCAATGCTGACAGTTCTGGTCGTTGACGACTCGGCGCTGATGCGCCGTG
Organism: Aquisalimonas sp. APHAB1-3; assembly: GCF_048323695.1. Lineage (NCBI taxonomy): Bacteria > Pseudomonadati > Pseudomonadota > Gammaproteobacteria > Chromatiales > Ectothiorhodospiraceae > Aquisalimonas > Aquisalimonas sp. APHAB1-3. The sequence continues at coordinate 355,452 of NZ_JBLWFT010000001.1, forward strand.
CCCTGCGGGAGGCGCTCGAAGCAGAGCCGGATATCCGCGTGGAGATTGCGCGGAATGGCGAGGATGCCCTGGAGCAGGTGCAGCGGCTGCGGCCGGATGTGATCACCCTGGACATTCACATGCCGACCATGGATGGCCTCACCTGTCTGAGCCACCTCATGGTCATGGACAACCCGTGTCCGGTGATCATGGTCTCCTCATTGACGGAGAAGGGCGCGCTCGCGACGTTCGAGGCCATCGAACTCGGTGCTTTCGACTATATCGCCAAACCCGGCGGAACGATCTCCACGGATCTGGAGAGTATCCAGCGGGATCTGGTCGCCAAGGTCCGTGCAGCAGCGGGAGGGCGCCGTCTCGGCCGGACATCGGCTGAGCCGGCCGCGAAACCGGCACCACCGCAGCCGCGGCCGGCGCGGAGCGGGGGTGCCGTGGAGCGTCTGCTCGTCATCGGTGTCTCCACCGGTGGGCCGCGGACGCTGGAGGAAATTCTGCCACGGCTGCCGGCGGACCTGGACTGGCCCGTGCTGGTGATCCAGCACATGCCTGCCAGCTTTACCAGCGTGTTCGCCCGCCGTCTCGACGGTATGTGCGCCATGGCGGTGCAGGAGATCGCCCGGCCCACTGCCCTTGAGGTGGGCGTCATCCACGTGGCGCGCGGCGATGCGGACATCACCCTGAGCCGCCGCGCCCAAGGGCTGACGCTGGTGCCGACGCCGGCCAACCCGGACTATCTCTGGCACCCTTCTGTTGGCCGTTTTCTGGAAAGTGCTGATGGCCAGGTGGATGCCGGCGCGCTGGTGGGCGTGCTCCTCACCGGCATGGGTGACGACGGCGCGGCCGCCATGGCGGCCTGGCATCGTCGCGGCGCACGGACCATTGCGGAATCCGAGGAGACGGCGGTGGTCTTCGGCATGCCGCACGAGCTGATCGAACAGGGCGGTGCCCAGGAGATCCTGCCTTGCCACCGGATTGGCGCCCGTCTGCTGGACTGGCTCCGTGACGGGGAGGTGGCCTGATGCCTTTGATCCGACGCGATGACGCTGCTCCGGCACCGGGGCAGGAGCGGCGCGAGATCCCGCGAGACAGGGAAGGGCTGATCGCCCAGCTCGATGACAAGCGTCCGGTGGCGAGGCGGCGTGCCTCGCGGGAGCTGGCTGGTGATGCCGGCGCCGTCGACGCGCTCTGCGACGCACTGGAGCGGGAGCAGGACGAGGGCTGTCGCCACGCCATGCTCACGGCGCTGCTGGTCACTGGCGGTCAGCGGGTGCAGGAGCGGCTGCTGCCACTCCTGCGCAGCGAGGATGCCGCCCTGCGCAACGGTGCTATCGAGGTGCTTCAGGGCATGCCGAAGCTCGCCGCGGGGTACATGGATGAGCTCCTGGCGGATCCCGACTCCGACGTGCGCATCTTCGCCGTGAACATCCTGGAGTCGCTGCGTCACGAGCGCGTGCCCGACTGGCTTCGCGGTGTTCTCGAGCGCGACGATCACGTGAACGTGTGCGCCGCGGCGGTGGATGTGCTCACCGAAGTGGGCGACGACCACTGCCTCGATGCCTTGCGCCAGCTGCCCGCCCGGTTTCCCGGTGAGCCCTTCATCGCCTTCGCGGTCCGCACGGCGGAGCGGCGCATCACCGGTGAGGAGCGCGGTGATGGCCGCTGACGCTCCCCGTGAGGCAACGGAGGTGCCCGGCATCGGGTACGAGGATTTCACCCGCTTCCGCGAATTTTACTACCGCAAGACCGGCAACTGGTTCGAGGAGAACAAGCGCTACTACGTGGACAAGCGCCTGCTGGCCCGCATGCGTGCCACGGGTTGCGGTACGTTCCGCGAATACTTCGTGCGCCTGCGTTTCGAGACGGACGGCGCCGAGCTGCAGGAACTGGTCAATAGCATGACCGTGAACGAGACGTACTTCTTTCGCGAGGAGTACCAGTTCCAGTGCCTGGTGCGGTCCATGCTCCCGCGGGTGGTGAAGCGCAAGAAGCCGGGCGAGACCGTGCGCATCTGGTCGCTGCCCTGTTCCACGGGTGAAGAGGTGTATTCCCTGGCGCTGTACCTGCTGGAGTACTGGGACGATGTGGACGATTACAACGTGGAACTGATCGGCTCCGACATAGACACCCGCGCACTGGAGAAGGCGAATCAGGGGATCTACGAGGGTCGTGCCCTGCACGCCCTGCCGGGACCGCTGCTGAAGCGCTATTTCCGGCGGCTGCCCGATGGTAGCCACCAGATCCTCAAGAGCATCCGCGATTCCATCCGCATTAGCCGCGTCAATCTCCAAGATCCGCTGGAGACCCGCCCCTATCGCGGCTTCGATGTTGTGTTCTGTCGCAACCTGTTGATCTATTTCGATGATGCAGCCCGGAGACGGGCGGCGGAGACGCTCTACGATGCCCTCAACCCGGGCGGCTACATCTGCCTCGGGCACTCAGAGTTCATGAGCCGCATCTCGTCGCTGTTCAAGCCGGCGCGCTTCCCCGAGGCCATCGTCTACCAGAGACCGGAGGAGGACCAGACATGACGCGCGTACTGGTTGTTGATGACGCCCAGACCGTTCGCCTCTACCACCGAGAACTGCTGGAGCAGGACGGGTTCGACGTCGACGAGGCCGTCAACGGGCTTGAGGCACTGGAGCGTCTTGCCGATACACCGTATGACCTGCTGCTGGTAGACGTGAACATGCCACGAATGGATGGCTACACGTGCGTCCGCCGGGTGCGTACGGACGGGCCCGACATCGGCGTGCCCGTCATCATGGTCACGACGGAAGGCGCGGCCGGGGACCGGGAACAGGCCCTGAGCGCCGGCGCCAACCTGCACATGGCCAAGCCCGTGCAGCCGGAAGTGCTGCTGAGTCGGGTGCGGCTCATGAGTGGAGTGTTGTCATGAATCCCCTGTTGAAACAATTCGTGGAAGAGACCCGGGAGTTTCTCGAGGACGCGGCCTCCGGCCTGCTGGCGCTGGAGAAAGACCCGACCGACCGAGATGCCATGGACCGGGTATTCCGGGCCATGCACAGCACCAAGGGCGGCTCCGGTCTGTTCGACTTCGACCCCATGACCGACCTCATGCACCAGGCCGAGAACCTGCTGGACGAAGTCCGCCAGGGCGAGCGCCCGCTGCAGGGGGCGCTGGTGGACCAGCTCCTGGACGTGCTCGATCAGGTCAACCGCTGGATCGACGCCATCGAGCGTGACGAGGTGCTGCCGCCGGACGCGGCCGCCGCCAGCCAGGCCCTGGTCGACAAGCTGCGCCATGCCGCGGGTGACACCGTCGACACGGCAGCCGACGCCGATGCGGCTCCGGTCGCGGAGCCGGTGGCCCCGGACACCCCGACGCCGGCTCCCCCCGTCGAGGATGCCGGCTGGCAACCCGAATGGCTTGCGGCGATACCGGATGCGCAGCGGCGTGAAGCCGTGATGGCCGCCTGGCAGGACGGGGCGGAGCTGGCGCTGTTCGAGTTTCAGCCCGAAAGCGGGGCCTTCTTCACGGGCGGTGATCCGCTGCTGCTGGTCCGCAACGTGGAGAGGCTGGTATGGCTGGCCATCGAGCCCGCCACACCCTGGGACGAACCGGAGTCCATGGACGCCTATGACTGCCGGCTGCGATTCCGCGGCCTGGCCAGCAGCGGTGCGGATGCGGTGGCTGCGGAGTTTGCGTTCGAGGACGAGGAGACCCTGCGTTGCGAGCGCGTGCCGGCGGACGCCCTGGTTTTCGCGGGCGGTGAGCCTGGTGACGCCACCATGCTGGAGGAGTTTCTCGCCAGCGCGCCCGAACTCCACGCCGCTGGCGACCATACGGCGTTGCGGCGCTCCGCAGAAGCCATGGCCACTCTGGTCAGCCCGGACATCCGGGAGGGCAGTGCGTTGGCCTGGCTGGTCGTGGCGCTGGATGCCGACCGTCAGGACCACGTGGCCGCACTCTTGCGGGAGCTGGGAGTGGCCGTGACGACGCCGTCGGCGCAGGAGCCGGAACCGGAACCCGAGCCCGAACCGGACCCGGACTATACGGAAGCCGCGCCCGCGTCTGTTGCCGCCGTGGGCCCGGTGGGGGACGCAGCACCGCTGGCGGGCGAGTCCCGCGCGGACGTGTCGGCGATCGATCCGCAGGCGGTGCGTGCCGTCATGCAGGAGCAGTTGGCCATGCTGGGCGCGGTGGACACCGATGATGCGGCAGCGGCCGGTCATGTTGCCGCGGCCGGCCGTGTGCTCAAGCGGGCCCTGGTTGCCCTGGGCGAGGCGGATGACGCTGTCGACACGGCGCTGGAGAACGCCGCCAAGGGTGATCTGGAGCCCCTGCGCGCGGTTGTTCAGGGCGGTGCACAGGGCGTTCCGGCGACGTCCGCGGCCCCTGCGGTTGAGACGGCGGGTGGAGAGCGATCGACCAAGAGCTTCCGCGTGGATGCCGAGAGCATCGATTTCCTGGGCGACCTGGTCGGTGAACTGGTGGTCGCCAAGAACAGCTTCCCGTTCCTCGCTGAACGGGCCGAGCACGAGTATGGCGTGCGCGATCTTGCGCGGGAACTGAAAGAGCGCTTTAACGTCATCAGCCGCATTGCACAGGACATGCAGGGCGCCGTCATGCAGGTGCAGATGCTGCCCATGGCGCAGATCTTCCAGCGATTCCCGCGCCTCGTAAGAGATCTCTCCCGGCGTCTGGACAAGCAGATCGAGTTGGTGCAGGAAGGCGAGCAGACCGAGGCGGACAAGACCGTCATCGAGGTCCTCGGCGAGCCGCTGACGCACATGGTCCGCAACAGCATCGATCACGGCATCGAGTCGCCCGAGGCACGGCAGGCGGCGGGCAAGCCCGCCCAGGGCACGATCCGCCTGGCGGCGCGCCAGGAGGGCGAGCATGTCATCGTCGAAGTGGAGGACGACGGCGGCGGGCTGGATCCGGCCGCCCTGCGCCGCAAGGCCGTGGACAAGGAGCTGATCAGCCAGGCGGAAGCGGAGCGGCTCACCGATCAAGAGAGCCTGCAGCTGATCTTCACCCCCGGATTCTCTACCCGCGACGCCGTATCCGATCTCTCCGGCCGTGGCGTCGGCATGGACGTGGTCCGCAGCACCGTGAATCGCTACGGTGGCTCCGTGTCCGTGGCCAGCGAGCAGGGCCGGGGCACGCGGCTGCGCCTTGCCATGCCACTGACCATGGCCGTGTCCTACGTCATGGGCGTGGAGGTGGCCGGCCAGCTTTTTGGTGTCCCCATGGAGAGCGTGGTGGAGACGGTGCGGCTGCCTGAGTCTGCCGTCCGAAAAGTCAAACAGGAGGAGGCGGTCGTGCTCCGCGACGAGGTGATCCCGCTGCGGCGCCTGGATAAGCTCCTCATGCTCGACGGCGCCCAGAGTGATCGCCGGGCGCGGGTGGATGCCACGTACGACGAGCCCCAGGTGACTGTGCTCGTGGTGCGGCAGCCCGAGGGCCCCGTCGGGCTGGTTGTGGACGACTTCCAGGAGGGCCTCGATGTGATCGTCAAGCCCATGGAAGGTGTGCTGGCAAGTATCCGCGCTTACTCCGGTACGGCCCTGCTCGGCGATGGCCGTGTGCTTCTGGTGCTCAACCTCAGGGAGTTGCTCTGACATGCCCATCGACTACCGCAAGACCGTGGCCCGGCTCGAGGGAACGTGCACCGTCGAGGAAGCGGAGGAACTGTTACAGTGGCTGCAGGCCAATCCCCAGGGCAAGGTCAACCTCAAGGAGTGCGGCCATCTGCATGCCGCCGTGCTGCAGGTGCTCATGGCGGTGCGTCCGCCACTCTCTGCAGAGCCGTCCGATCCGTTTCTGGCGCGCTGGGTCACCCCCGCGATCACTGGCACATAACCATGACGCCATCGGTGTAAGCCATGACGACTGAACCCTTCGTGGTCGCCGTTTCCAACCGCAAGGGCGGGACCGGGAAATCGACGACGGCGGTGAATCTTGCCGCCGCCTGGGCGCGACAGGGCCTGCGCACCCTGGTGATCGACCTGGACAGCCAGGGACATGCGGCACTCGGTCTCGGCGTGAGGCCGGCGCGTGGCCAGCCGGGCAGTCAGCAACTTCTGGCCGGCGAGGTGGAGCAGCTGTCGGCCGTGGTGGTGCCGTCGCGTGTCGAGGGCGTGGACGTGATTCCGGCGGATACCCGTGCGCCGCGTGAGCCCGATGCCCCGCCGGAACGGCTCGCCGCACTCCTCGCAGCGTCCGATACGCCCTGGGACCGGGTCATCATCGATACGCCGCCGTCGGCCGGTGCGTTGCTGGAGAATGCCCTTGGTGCCGCCCACGGCGTGGTCGTTCCGTTGCAGCCCCACGCCCTTGCCGCCGAGGGTGTGCGTCAGCTGGTTCAGCTGTTTTTCCGCATTGCCAGCCGCGTCAATCCCCGGCTCCAGTACCTGGCCATCCTGCCGGTCATGCGTGATCCGCGGGTGCGCCTCCACCGCCAGGTGGTGGACGACCTCGCCCATCAGTTCGGCGCGTTCCGCATGCTTCGGGGAGTGCGCTCGGACATCCGGCTTGCCGAGGCGTTTGCAGCGGAGCGTTCCATCCTTGAGTATGCGCCCTCAAGCCGCGGTGCCATGGACTACCGGCTGCTTGCCGACGAGCTGGAAGCCCTCTGGGAAATTGCCTGACGGCAAGGGAGCGCAACCGCATGCAGGGAGGAGGCGTTCGGTGAATCTGTGGCTCGACACTTACCGACTACTCCTGGCTGCGGCGCTCGTCGGCCTCGGCGCCGTCGCCACGCTGTCGTCCGGCGGTCTGGTGCTCACCGGCGCCGCCGGGTTCACCGGCGTTGAATCACTGCTCGGCGATCTTTCCGTCTTCTCCGGTCTGGCGTTCGCATTGGCCGGCGCCGGCTGGATGACCCTGTTCGCCGGTGTCGCGACGGTCGCCGCGTCGCTTGCCGCCATCGCGGTCGCGGCGTCGCTGCTGGCCTTGACCGGCGGATGGGTGGTCCCCGCCGACGTGCCCGGCGGCAGCGTTGGCGGTCTGGTTGCGGCCGTGCTGCTGGTCGCCAGCCTCCCGGATCGCGTGCCCTTTCCCTGGCGCGCCGCCGGTGCCACGGCCCTGATTGCGGCGGTCGCGCTATGGTTACTCGATGTACCGATGGCTGCGCTCGCGATGGGGCTGGCCGGTGGATTCCTGCTGCCCGGAACGCCGCACCCCGGGGACGTCTCACGGTTGCAAGGACGGGCCAGTCTCCTGCTCCCCGTTGCAGCGTTCGGTGGTGTGCTGCTGGGCACGTTGTTGCTCTGGCAGGTAATCCTGCACGAGGAGCGCGGGCACTGGGTGGAGCGCACCGAGGGCGTTCTCGACCGCTTCCACGTCGTGGTCGCCTCTGATCTGGGGCTGCGGGTGGAGGCCATGGAGCGCATGGCGCGGCGCCTTGAACAGCGGCCGGACCTGACCGAAGAGGAGTGGCGAAGCGACGCCGCGGCCTACCTCACCCACTTTCCGGATCTGGAAGGCGTCGGTCTGTTGGGACCGGAGGGCGTGCTGCGCTGGTCGCAGGGCCGGTTGTGGCGGGAGGCCATGGCGCCCGAAGCGTTTCAGCATGACCGCCGCGCGGCCCTGCCATTGGAAGCCGCCGCCGAGACTGGTCGTACACGTCTCTCGCCGGTATTCCAGCGGCTCCGGGACAGCGCCTTCGTCTACATGATTACACCGGCCCCGCATCAGGGAGGGGACGGCGGATTCCTGATTGGTGTGCGCCGGCTCGATGGGTTGTTCCGGCATGCCCGCGCCGGTGTCGAGCCCGGTTTCGTCTTTCAGGTCCGCGAGCGCGACGGCGCGCACGTGTTCGGCCCGGAGGTCGGGCCTGGTGAGGGTGGTCTCGTCCAGGCGGAGCGAACGGTCGCCCTGTACGGTGCGACCTGGACAGCCACCGCCTGGCCCGATCTGCCGCTGATCGCCGCGGAGCGGTCACGGGTCGGCGATGTGGTGCTGTTCAGCGGCGTGCTGCTGGCGCTGATCGGCCTGGTGGCCATGCGTCTGGCCCTGCTGGCCCGGGAGCGCGCCGTGACCGCCGCCCGGAATGCCGAGGCCTTGCAACTGGTGATGGTGGAGCGGGAACGCACGGAGGCCCGCCGGCAGGCTACGGCCCTGCGTCTCGAGCACACGCTGGATGGTCTGGCTGATGGCTTTCTCACACTCGATGCCGGCTATCGGGTGACCTATGTCAACCGGGTGATCTGCGAAATGGCTGGGATCAAGGGACGAGACGTGATCGGGAAGCCGTTGTGGAACCTGTTCCCGGAGAACCGCGCCATCTACGATCCGCTGTATACCAAGGTAATGGAGACCGGCCAGCCGCTGGTGGAGGAGGTGCGTGATCCGGCGCTGAACCGCTGGCTGGACGTCCGCGTCTATCCCACCGAGGACGGCGTGGCCGTCTACCTGCGGGACATTTCGGAGGCGCGGGAGAGCCGGGATCAGCTCCGTTTCCAGGCCCAGATCCTCGAGCAGATCCACGAGGCCGTGATCGGTTCGGACCTGGCGGGCAACATCACCTTCTGGAATGGCGGTGCCGAACGTCTGTTCGGGTATCAGGCAGAGGCCATGGTGGGCAGCCCGCTGCGGCTGCTACGCCCCGGGCCGGATCAGTTGTCCCTGCGCCGTGAGTTCATGGAGCCGGTGCTTCTCAAGGGGGCGCACGAGCTGCAGCTGCAGCTCGAGAACAGTGACGGTGAGGCGTTCGCGGCGATGATCTCCCTCTCTCTGACTCGTGACTCGGAGGGGCGGGCCACCGGTGTGCTGGCCTTCATTCTCGATGTGACGCAACGGGTGGAGTTCGAGACCGATCTGCAGGAAGCGCTTACCCGTGCGCAGATCTACGCCCGGAGGCTGCGGGAGCTGGGCCGCATTTCTCTGGCGCTGAACACCACCAGCAACTGGCGACGGGCCGTGGACACACTGGCCCGGGAGTCGCGTGAGCTGCTCGAGTCGCACCTGTGTCAGGTGACGGTGCTGGACAGCACCGCGGGGCAGGGGTTGTCATCGGTGATCGCGGCTTCGGAGAAGTACGCCGGTTTCAGTGACAGCCAGGAGCTGATTGCCCCCGACTGGCTGTGGGAGCAACTGCGGCGGTCCCAGGCGCCGGTTCTGCTGACCGAGGCAGAATTCGAGGACGAAAACGGCGAAGCGGGCTTTCCGCGCTGTGGTCTCGGTGTTCCCATCGTCAATCATGACGCAAGGGTGATCGGCATGGTGTTCTGTGCCGACCGCTACCGGGGCGAGTTCACCGCTGACGATGAGGCGATCGGAGTACAGCTAGCCCAGTATGCCGGCGCGGTGCTGTCCAAGAGCGAGGCGCTGGACGCCATGCGCGCGGTCGATGCGCAGCATCGCGAGCAACTGGAGTTCCTCAGTACGGTTACCCGCAGTGTCACCGAGGGAATCGTGGTGACCGATGCGCATGGTGTCATCGACTACGTGAATCCGGCGGCCAAGACGCTGCTGAACCGGGATGGCGCGGAGCTGGTCGGCTACCGGTTGCTGGACCTGCTGGGCGAGACAGAGCCGGTGGTGACCACACCCGGCGAAGTGTCGGATGCCTGGAAAACCACTGTGAAGCGGGGCGACGGCCGGCCACGGACCCTGGTTTTCCGTGTGTCGCAACTGGCCGAGGGACGCTGGCAGAATGGCCGGGTACTGGTCTTCAGTGAGGAGCATTAGGCCCGTGTCCCGCCTGCTCGGAGAACAGATCTTTGTGTACGGTACCCTGCGCCGGGGAGGCAGCAATCACCGGTTGTTGCAGGATGCGCGCTTGCTGGGCGAACATCTCACCGATCCGGTGTTCGCCATGCTCGACATCGGCCCGTATCCCGGGGTGGTGCCCGGTGGGCAGACGGCGGTCCGGGGCGAAGTCTACGTCGTGACGCCCGCGCGGTTCCGGGAGCTGGACGCCCTCGAGGACTACCCCCGCACCTACACGCGCCGGCCCCTGACCACACCCTGGGGCGATGCCTGGATCTACCTCTACAGACCCCGTGGCCAGCGGCTGCCGCAGGTCTCCTCAGGCGACTGGTTCCGTTCCTCCCGGCCCTGACGGCCGGCTCCCGGCGCGCCACCGATCCGGTGGACCTGAAGGTCCACCCTACGTCCCGTTGCCCCGGCCCGCCGCCAGCCTCGTAGGGTGGACCTTCAGGTCCACCACCAGCGCACGCCCGTCCGCCGCCAGCCCCCGTAGGGTGGACCTTCAGGTCCACCACCAGCGCCGGACCACGGCTTCGCACTGCAGCAAAGAAAACGCATGACTTCTTCAGTAATGGCGCCTATTCTCAATTGGAAGGGCATCGCAGAATGTCCTGCCTGACAAGGCTTTGGCGGTTGCGAGGCTCAGAACGCAAACGGTGCCGAAGCGGAGGAGAAAGCCATGGCAATGGCTCTTAAACTGGAACCCGAGAAATGTACCGGGTGCCTGCAGTGCGAAATGGCCTGTTCCTACGAGAACGAGGGCGTCTTCAACCCGGCCAAGTCCCGAATCAAGGTCTTCAGCTTCCACGAGGAAGGCAAGTTCGCTCCCTATACCTGCACCCAGTGCGAGGAAGCCTGGTGCATGCATGCCTGCCCTGTGGAAGCCATCGTCGTCGATATGGCGACGGGCTCCAAGAACGTGCTCGAGGACGTCTGCGTGGGGTGCAAGGTGTGCACGATTGCCTGCCCCTTCGGCACCGTCAACTACGAGCCGGATTCCGGCAAGGTCATCAAGTGTGACCTCTGTGGCGGCGACCCCTGGTGTGCCAAGGCCTGCCCCACCGGCGCCATTACCTATGTCGACGAGGCGGATACCACTTACGAGCGCATGCGCGCCTGGGCACAGCAGGCGCCTTCGGCTCCCGCGCGGTTCAACCCGCCGAAGCCGAAGGAAGTGCAGGTGTTCGAGCGCTGAGCGGAGGATCAAGTCATGGCCTGGACGGGAAACGTGCTGCGGGTGAATCTCACCAATGGCAGCATCAAGAGTGAGCCCCTGAACAAGCAGTGGGCGCGGGACTACCTGGGGCAGCGCGGACTGGCCACCAAATACCTGGTGGAGGAGGTCGACCCCGCGGTCGACGCACTGTCGCCGGAGAACAAACTGATCATGGTCACCGGCCCGCTGACCGGAACCATGGCCTCGACCGGTGGCCGGTACTCGGTGGTCACCAAGAGCCCGCTGACCGGGGCGGTCGCCTGCTCCAACTCCGGCGGCTATATCGGCGCCGAGCTGAAAATGGCCGGCTGGGATATGGTGATCTTCGAAGGACGCTCCGAGAAACCGGTCTACCTGCATATCGAAAACGAGGACGCAAGGCTGCTGCCCGCCGACGAGATCTGGGGCAAGAGCGTCTGGGAGGCGGACGGCATTCTGCACCGCCGCCACCAGGATCCGGACATGCGCATCTCGTGCGTCGGCCGGGCGGCCGAGGCCGGCAATCTGTATGCGGCCATCGTCAATGACCTGCACCGGGCTGCCGGGCGCTCCGGCGTCGGCACCGTCATGGCCTCCAAGCACCTGAAAGCGGTGGCCGTGCGCGGCAGCCGTGGGGTCGGCAATATCAAGGATCCGATGCGTTTCATGCAGGCGACCGAGGCCGGCAAGAAGGTGCTGGCCGACAACGCGGTCACCGGTGGCGGGCTGCCCCAGTACGGCACGCAGGTGCTGATGAACGTCATCAACGAGATGGGCGCCATGCCCACCCGCAACATGCGCGAGGTGCAGTTCGAGAGCGCCCACAGGATATCCGGCGAGGCCATGCATGAGCCGCGCGAGAGCGATGGCAAGCCGAACCTCACCACCAACGCGGCCTGTTTCGCCTGCACCATTGCGTGCGGACGGATCTCGACCATCGACCAGGGGCACTACACGGTAAAGAACAAGCCCGAGTACTGGCACGCCTCCGGCGGGCTGGAGTATGAGGCCGCGTGGGCGCTGGGCTCGGACACCGGCGTGGACGACATCGACGCCCTGACCTACGGGATGTTCCTGTGCAACGAGGACGGCATCGACCCTATCTCCTTCGGTGCAACGGTGGCAGCCGCCATGGAGCTCTATGAACTGGGCGCCATCACCAAGGACGACACCGGCGGGCTGGTGCTGACCTTCGGCTCCGCGGAGGCCCTGACCACCTGTGCCGAACTCACCGCCAGGGGCGAAGGCTTTGGCAAGGAGCTCGGGCTGGGTTCAAAGCGCCTGTGCGAGAAGTATGGCCACCCGGATCTCTCCATGACCGTCAAGGGGCAGGAGTTCCCGGCCTACGACCCGCGTGGCATCCAGGGCATGGGGTTGGCGTACGCCACCTCCAACCGGGGCGCCTGCCACCTGCGTGGCTATACGGTGTCCTCCGAGGTGCTGGGCATTCCGGAGAAGACCGATCCCCTGGTTACCGAAGGCAAACCTGAGCTGGTCAAGGCATTCCAGGATGCCACCGCGGCAGTTGATTCCAGTGGCCTGTGTGTGTTCACCACGTTCGCGTGGACGCTGGACGACATCGCACCGCAGATCGACGCCGCCTGCGAGGGCGAATGGAGCTCGGAGTACCTGCTGCAGGTTGGGGAGCGCATCTGGAACCTGGAGCGTGACTTCAACCTCAGGGCCGGGCTCACCGGCAAGGACGACACTCTGCCGAAGCGGTTGCGCAAGGATGCCGCGAACGTGGGGCCCGCCCAGGGGATGGTCAACGACGTGGAGGCGATGATGCCCCGCTACTACGCCATCAGGGGCTGGACCGAGGACGGCCGGATCACCGACGAGACGCGGCAGCGGCTCGGGCTGTAGACGGAGGCACACCATGAGACACGTCATTGTTGGCGCCGGCCCCGCCGGCGTGGTCGCCGCCGAGCAGCTGCGCGGGCACGACCCCGAGGCCGAGATCACCCTGATCAGCGGCGAGCCGGAGCCGCCATACTCCCGTATGGCGATTCCCTACTATCTGATCGAGAACATCGACGAAGCCGGCACGTACCTGCGCAAGCAGTCGGGCTACTTCGACGAGCAGCGGATTCGCGTGCTGCACGACCAGGTCACCGGCGTGGACTCGGGTAGCCACAGCGTTGCCCTGGCCCAGGGCGGCAGCCTCGGGTTCGACCGCCTGCTGGTTGCCACCGGCTCCCGGCCGTTGGACTTGCCGGTGCCCGGCGGCGACCGGCCGGAGGTCCATCACTGCTGGACGCTGGAGGACGCCCGCGCCATTGTGCGGGGAGCGCAACCGGGCGCCAAGGTGGTGCTGATCGGGGCGGGTTTCATCGGCTGCATCATCCTGGAGTCACTGGCCCTGCGGCGCACCGAGCTCACGGTTGTGGAGGCGGGGAATCGCATGGTGCCACGCATGATGGATGAAACCGCCGGCGGCCTCATCAGGGACTGGTGCGAGTCCAGGGGCGTTCGGGTTCATGTGGATGCGAAGGTTGCGTCCATCGATGACGGCCGTGGCAACCACGCCGCCGCGGTGCGCCTGGAGAACGGCCAGGTACTGGATGCCGACGTGGTGATTGCCGCGGTGGGCGTGACCCCCAACGCGGAATTCCTCCAGGGTGCCGGTCTGGACATGGATGCCGGCATACTGGTGGACCGGCAGCTCAAATCCAGCGTCGACGGCATCTACGCCGCCGGCGACGTGGCCCAAGGGGTGGACTTCTCCACCGGCGGGCAGTCGGTGCATGCCATTCAGCCGACCGCCGCCGACCATGCCCGGGTCGCGGCGAGCAACATGGTGGGGAGGCACCAGGCCTACCACGGCAGTGTCAACATGAACGTCCTCGACACCCTCGGGCTCATTTCCAGCTCGTTCGGGTTGTGGATGGGTAAGGATGGCGGCGACAGCATCACCGTGCACGACCCGGATCGCTACCGTTACCTGAACCTCCAGTTCGAGGACGACCGTATGGTGGGTGCCAGTGCACTGGGCCTGACCGAGCACGTGGGCGTGCTGCGCGGCCTGATCCAGACCCGGGTCAGGCTCGGGGTCTGGAAGGAGCGGCTGCGCAAGGATCCGAGCCGGCTCATGGAGGCGTACCTCGGCGCAACGCGACCCATCGGCTACAACGCCCATGTGCTCTGACCGTGCTGACAGTTCCCCCGCGCAGGGGCAGGAGATGATCCGGCTGCGGGTTAAGCTCTTCGCAAGCCTGCACGTCTACCTCCCCGACGGGGCGGAATGCAACGAGGTGACCGTCGAGTACCCGGCGGGGATTACACCCAACGCCCTGCTGGCGGAGCTGGGCGTTCCGCGGGAGATGGCGCACCTGGTGCTGCGCAACGGCGTCTACATCAAACCGGCGGAACGGGGTCGGCCGGTGCTCGGTGACGGCGATGCGTTCGCGGTCTGGCCGCCAGTGGCTGGCGGATAGCGTGGCCGGCCATGCCCGTGGCGAGGAGCGGATCACCAAGGAAATGGGGCTGCGCGAGATGGAGTTCGTGCAGGCGCTGCCTGCGGTTCTGGCGGGCTATCAGTGGCAGCGCAGCGGCAATGTGGTGACGGCCTGGCGTGAGACGGGAACGATCCGGCTGGAGTTCGGCCCCGAGCAGGTGCGTCGGATCGCCTCGGTGTCGCTGCCATGGATGCCCGTGACCCTGATTTTTGTCGACTTCCCGGAAGCGGAACGGAAGGCGTTCATGGACCACTTCAACCGGCGATTTCAGCGCGGTGGCGGCTGAGATCGGGGCGATGATGCAACCCGCATGTCAGTCTGCTATACCTTGAGTTAATTGGATGGTCGAGTCAGTTCCGGTTTCTGTCAGGTCTGAGCCGGCAACCGGCATTTGGAGGAGTCCCGCTCCTCCCGTTTTATACTCGCCGGGGTGAGAATCTCACCCCGGCCCTCTCGAGCTGGGCAACATCAGGAGCAACACGTCTGCAACTAAGGGGTATGGGTTTGCGCAAAAAAGGGAAGTTCCAGGGCCAAGGACCTGGTGACGCCTCAATATAGAAAAATTGCAAAGGCGGGGTGGTGCGGTGCGAACGTCAACCGATACCGGCCCAACGGACGGTCTGTCCGTGGGTGGACGTGAGAGTGTTTCGGAAACAGCCGCGGCGGGCGGCAACCCGGCGGAACGCGTTCGGGCCGTGAACGTGCCGGTGCTCCAGGAGATCTGCCTTGCGCTGGAGGCCGTACTGCCCGGCGCGCTGGCCATCATACGCATTGATGGTAATGAAACCGGCGCTATCGTTGGCGGTTGTGACGCTGGGTGCCGGGCCGCCGAGCGGCTGCAGTCCATGGCGGCGAAGGGGCATGCTCTACCGGCGGGGCGTCAGGAGGCCGTGGTTGCCATTGACGAGGCGCTCGATTGGGCATGGATCGGGATAATCCTGCCGGATTGTGGCCTGCATGCGGTGACCTGCGATGTGATCGCCGATGGTGCGGGCAATCACCTTGGTGGGTTGTATGTGTTCCATGGTGCCACCGGTGCCGCGCCTCGCGGATGCGAGGCGATCGTGAGTCGGTTTGCGCAGCTTGCGGCCGTGGTCATGGGGGTTAATAACGCCCTCATGGCAGTGCGCAACGAAGCCAATCGGGACGGACTGACCGGACTGATCAATCGCCGCAGGCTCATGAGCCTGCTGAGGGATGACCTGGCCGTGGACTCCCAGCGCGACCAGGTGGCCGTGCTGCTCCTGGACATCGACGACTTCAAGAGCGTGAATGATCGCAGCGGGCACGGAGTTGGCGACAGCGTGCTCATGGTGGTGGCCGACCGGTTGCTCGCGGGCGTGCGCCCCGGGGACGAGGTCGCGCGGCTGGGCGGTGACGAATTCGTGGTCCTGATGCGGGACGTGGACCGCGCAGCAAGTGAGCACGTTGCGTCGCGGCTACTGAACAACCTGCGGGAACCGCTTCACGTGGAAGGTGTCACCCAGCGACTGACGCCCAGCATGGGGCTGGCGTTGTCCGCGGACTTCCCGGACTGCCCGCCGGAGCGGCTTCTGGATGAGGCGGACGCTGCCATGTATCTGGCGAAGCGGGAGGGTAAGGACGGGATGCGCACTGCCGGGGCGCACAGTGAACGGCGCCGCCCTGACACGAGGCTGCTCGAGTTGATGACGGATCCCGGCGTGCTGGACGAATGCCTGGTGCTGCACGCCTGGCCGCGCTGGCGGGACGGGGTCATGGTCGGTCGGCAACTGCTGCTGCAGTGGTGGGACAGGGATGCGGATCGGCTGCGTTCCATGCAGGGGCTGTTACGCCAGATCCAGACGCCGGATGCCCGCATGGAAGTGCAGCGCATCTGCCGCGAGGCGATTCGGGACCGCCTGAACCCCGGCTGGTTCGCCGACGGCATGCGAGTGGCCGTGCGGCCGCCGCGTCCGGCGCTGCTGGATCCGGGTTACCCGGAATTCCTTGCCGGTTGTCTCAAGGACAAGCACGCTCTGCCGCCCCAGATGGAGCTGGATGTGACGGAAATCATGGGCGACCCGCCCGCGCGCATCCGGGCGAGCCTCGAACGTCTGCGCGAGCGGATGCCGGGGCTGCGTATTGCGGTGCGCACGATCGAGCAGAACGCACTGTCCATGGAATTGCTGGAGGCGACGCGCCCCGATGTGCTGCGCATCTCCGTCAGGGATGTGCTCGCCGCAGAGCGCAACGGAATGGACCCGGCGGCGGCGCTGGAGGCGATGTGCGCCTTGGCACGCTCCTGCCATGCAGAGGCCGTCGGCGATCACGTGACCACCTCCCACGAACTGCAGCTTCTGAAGGCGGTAGGTGTCCGGTACTGGCAGGGCCCGTGCGAGATCGCTCCGTAGGAGACGCGGACTCAGTCGTCGATGGCTTCGCAGACGATATCGGTAATCTCCACGGCAATCGTTCTGCCGTTGGCATCCACGGAGACTTCCTCGAATTCCAGTTCCCGCTTTGCCAGGGTTTTTGCCGCCTCAAGCGTTTCGGCCTCGACGACCACGCCTTCTTCTTCTGCTCCGTGGTCCTGTGCGGTTGCAGGCACACGGCACCTCCACAGCGCCATGAGATGTCCTCCCGTGTAGCGATTACGGCTCGACTCGTTACCTCGTCATGCCGTCACTCCAAGACTAGCGCTTCCTGCCGCCGCACGTCGAGACCCGATACATGGATGCCAGCGCTCAGGAGTGGGAACCTGTGTCGGGTGTGCCGTTGGCCGCTGCATCATCGCGCGCCGCCTGCCCGCTACGGGAGCCGCCGATAATTGCGCGGAAGATACCGGTGAGCTGGCGTTCCATCTGGTCTGCGTCGAGGCCGGTATCCCCGGATAGCCATTCCACCAGCAGCTCGTTGGTTGCCCCGACCAGGGCCACGCCCGCGAGGCGGTAGTCCGCTGGCGCTAGTATGCCGCGGTCGGCCATGTGGCCTGCGGCCCCGGCGATGACCTCGGCGAAGTGACGGATCACGTCCCGTCGCCGGCTCTCCAGTTCGCGGCTCACGCCAACGGTTTCCACCAGGGCAAGGCGTGCCCGGGTGGGGTTGTTCATGCACAGCCGGGCAAACCCGCGCAGGGCGTCAAGCACCCGCTCCACGGGGTCGTCGTCTTCGCGAGCGCGGAGCCGCTCCATGACCACGGTCAGCGCATCGTCGATGAATCTATCGAACAGGGCGGTCAGGAGCTCTTCGCGGGAGCGGAAATGCTCGTAGAAGTGGCGGGTTGTCACGCGCGCATGGGCGCACAGCCGCTCGATGGATGTGTTGGGATAGCCGTCCCTGCCCATGAGCTCCAGACCGCTGAGCAGCAGGCGCTCGCGGCGTTCTTCGCGCAGCTCTTCCTTGGTTCGGCCGCGGTAACGACGGGATGTGGGCTGATTCGGGCTCTTTGCCATGGGATGCTCTGTTTGGATGTGATTTCCGGATTATTGAGCAAGCCGGGGGGCGATGTCCAAGGCGGGTGTCGTTAATGAGAGCTGGTTGGTCGTTTGGCCTCTCAAGGCGTGACATTATCGCCCGAGCGCGATCGCGAACCGGCTCGCCGGTTCAAGGAAGGACAGGGCGGGAGTGTATGCGAAAAGACCATCAACTTCCCCGGTTGCCGGCCCGTGTTGCGTTGCTGTACGCGCTAGTGGCGGGGTTGTGGATTCTGTTCAGCGACTCCGCGCTCGTGGCGGTGGGGCTGGATCCCGAGGCCCACGCCCTGATCAGCATGGGCAAGGGCTTTGCCTTCGTCGCGGTGACGGCGGTCCTGCTGTTTATTGCGCTCCGCAGTGGCGTCTCCGGGCAACTGCGCGCCTTTGATGCAATGGAAGACGCGGAACAACGTCAGCGCCAGCGGGTCGAGGCGCTTCCGCACGCCTTCCTGGAAGTGGATGTGGGCGGCGTAATCCGGTTCGGTAACCCGGAAGCGGAGCGGATGTTCGGCGTGGCCGGACCGTCGCTGACCGGCACGGAGCTCGGTGAGCTCCTGCGTGGCCTGAGTGCGCACCAGCAGCTGTCCGCGGCACTGGAACTCGTGCGCTGCGACAGCGATGGCGCCGGCAGTTTTCGCGGCCAACTGGCGGCGGACACCACCGAGCCGGTGGAGCTGCGCGTCGACTGGTCCATCGACCCCTACGGACCGGCCGGCCGACAGCTCGTGGCGGTGGTGACCGATATTACCGCCTGGGTGAGGGCGTCTGCCGAGAGCCGACGGTTGGCCACCGTGCTCGAGGCCACGACGGATCTCGTGGCGACGCTTACTCCGGAAGGTGACATCACCTACCTCAACCGGGCCGGACGTGCGCTGCTGGGTGTGCAACGGGAGGCGGTGGACGGCACGCTGGAGGCACAGCAGTTCATGCCCTTCTGGGCGCAGCGGCTGGCCCGCGACTACGCCGTGCCGGAGGCGTTGCGCTCCGGTACCTGGAGTGGCGAGATGGCGCTCAAGACCCGCAGCGGCCGCGAGCTGCCGGTCTCCCAGGTGGTTGTCGCCCATCGCGATGATCAGGGGCAGGTGCAGTATCTGTCCACGATCGCGCGTGACATCTCCGAACGCAAGGTCATGGACGAGGCCCTGTACGCGTCCCGCGAGCAGTACCGCTCCCTGGTGGAGAATACCCATGACGGCCTGGTGGTGTCCCAGCACGGCCGTGTGCGGTACGTCAATCCGCAGCTCGCGAACCTGCTCGGCTTCGTGTCGGCGGAGTACACGGCCGGCTCATCCATGGCGTTCGTGCACCCGGAAGACCGTGACCGCGTGCGGGAATGGTACCGCTCCATTCAACGGGGTGACGGTGCCGAGCCGTGCATGCGGTTCCGTTTTCTGACCGTGACGGGGGGTGTGTGCTGGGTGGAGGGCAAGGCCAGCACGATACTGTGGGAAGGTGCTGACGCGACGTTGTCGTTCTTCACCGATATCACCGAGCAGGTCCAGGCAGAGGGGCGCCTGGAGTATCTGGCAGAATACGATGCCCTCACCGGGCTCCCCAATCGCGATCTCTTTCTCGCCCGGCTGGATGATGCCATTACCCACGGTGAGGCCCAGGATGGCGCCGTTGGGGTGGTCTATCTCAACCTCACCCGCTTCCAGATCTTCAACGACAGCTACGGCCACGAACTGGGTGACCGGTTGCTGCGGGCCGTGGCGGAGCGTCTGGCGGACGCTGTCGACGACGGGGATGTTGTCTCCCGGGTCGGGGGTGACGAGTTCGCGGTCATTCTCGACGGTCTTCCGGACGCGGATGCCATTCCTCCGGGCGTGCGCGCCCTGCTGACGTCCATGGAGGAGCCCTTCCGCGTGCAGGGGCACGAGTTCTACGTCAGCGCCAGTGCCGGGATAGCCGTCTACCCGGAGGATGGGGCCCGGCCCGAGTTGCTGTTGCGCAATGCCGCGAGTGCCCTGGACGCGGTAAAGAAGTCCGGTGCCGGCGCGTACCATTACTACGCGGCTGGGCTGAACGAGAATGCGCGCCGCCGGTTGGCACTGGAGACCGACCTTCGCCATGCGCTGGGTCGAGGTGAGTTCGAACTGCATTTCCAACCCCAGGCCGATATGCAGAACGGGCGGCTGACCGGAGCGGAAGCCCTGCTGCGCTGGAATCATTCCGAGCGCGGGCTGGTGATGCCGGGGGACTTCATCCCGTTGCTGGAAGAGAGCGAGCTGATCCTCGATGTGGGCGCGTGGGTGCTGGAACAGGCCTGCCTTGCCCAGCGCCGGTGGTGGCGGGAGCACGGGCAGGATCTGGTGGTATCCGTGAACCTGTCGGCGCGACAGCTCGATGACCCTCAGCTGGTGGATCGCGTGCGGCAGATCCTTGACCGCACGGATGTCGATCCGCGCCGGGTAGAGCTGGAGATCACCGAGAGTTCACTCGTCCATCACCCGGAAGAGGCGGCGGCGACCCTGGAAGCGCTCAAACGGCTCGGGCTCAGCCTGGCCGTGGACGATTTCGGCACCGGATACTCCAGCCTCAGCTACTTCCGCCGGTTTCCCGTGGACACGCTCAAGATCGACAAGGCGTTCGTCAGTGAACTGACCCGGGATCCCGACACCGCGGGCATCGTTCGCGCCATTATCGCCATGGCGGACAGCCTGCACTGCCATATCGTTGCCGAGGGGGTCGAGACCCTGGGGCAGCTCCGGATGCTGCGCCAGTATGGATGCAACTGGATGCAGGGGTATCTCCTCAGCCGGCCGTTGCCCGAGGCTGCATTCGATGACCTGGTCCGCGGCGGAGACGGGTTCCAGGTGGCGGATGCCGACGACACCGACGGTGCCGGTCTGCTGCTTGTCGGTAGTGACGATGCCGTTCGCCGGCAGCTGGAGGCGGTGACGCATGAACACCGATTGCCAGTAGCCCGTGTGGCGACCACGGACGAGGCCTTCGAGTGGCTGGCGACGCGGGAGACGGCGGTAATGATTGTTGACCAGAACGCGTACGACAGCGACATGACGCCGTTCGCGGCGCGGGTTCAGGATCTCCATCCGCGGGTCGGGCGGCTCTTGATGGGGGGAGTCGGCGAGGTGCTCGTCGGTGCCCATCAGGTGGGGCAGCAGCGCGCGTTTCAGCGCTTCGTCGACCAGGCAGCGTCCGAGTCCGTGCTGCAGCAGGTCGTGCAGGATGCCATCGGCGCGTATGCGCAGAAGCGGGAACGCGGCGCCATTGGCGGCCGTGCCGGTGGCCGCAGCCAGCAGCGTCAGTCGGCGTCGCGGGGTGCGTAGCGCTGGAGCTGTTCCAGGAGCTCTGCGGTACGGCGCGCCGGCAGTGGAGGAGCTGCTGCGGGCTGCAGCTCTGCCAGACGTGCGCGGGTCCAGGGGGCGTCGCCCTGACGCAGCGTCTCGAGGGTGCCCCACCAGCGCACCTGGAAGACCGGAGCCGCACAGGCGTTGACCGCGTCACGGAGCTCCGCGCTCGTGCCCCTGATCTCCAGCCCGGCCAGCGCGTCCTGGAGCACGTCGCGCAGGCGGATGTAATCCAGCCCGTCGAGCCCCCGGCGGCGAGGCTCCACGCGCGCCAGATAATGGCCCATTTCGCTGCGGCCGGAAAACCAGACCATGACGGTGGAGGCGTCGCCGCCCGAGTCGGTGACCAGGCCGAGGCGATAGCGACGCGGGTCGCGCGCTGCCATCAGCGCATCGATCTCCGCGATGTCCTTGCCTTCCCATGGAAACATGTGCGCGGGTGGTCCGGATGGGGGAGCTGAAATAGGGAGGCGGCGAATACCAGCCACACCCCGGCGCCCGAGTCCACTGCTGCGGCTGCTCCCTTCCGGGCCTGACCGGGTTCACAGCTTATCGCCGCGGGGGGACCGGCACCGCCGCCATTGAATCGGCACTGCCTAACTGAAAATGGCGGAGAGGGAGGGATTCGAACCCTCGGTACGGGGTGACCGTACACGCGCTTTCCAGGCGCGCTCCTTCGACCGCTCGGACACCTCTCCGGTCTACGATGGTGCGTGCCATCGAGGGCGGGAAGATTAAACCAGAACAGCTGCTGGTGCAATGCATCCGGTGACGGGCGAGGGGCTGTCGGGAGGTGTTACAATTCCGTCCACTTGGGACAGGGTTGGCGACTACCGGCATGAGTTATCAGGTACTGGCGCGCAAGTACAGGCCGAGAAGCTTTGCGGACATGGCGGGTCAGGAGCACGTGCTGCGTGCGCTGATCAACGGTCTGGAGAACGACCGCCTGCACCACGCCTACCTCTTCACCGGCACCCGCGGCGTGGGCAAGACCACGGTCGCCCGGGTACTCGCCAAGTGCCTGAACTGCGAAACCGGCGTCACCAGTGAACCCTGCGGCACCTGTAGTGCGTGCACATCCATCGACGAGGGCCGTTTCGTCGATCTGATCGAGGTGGACGCGGCCTCGCGCACCCGGGTGGAAGACACCCGCGAGCTGCTGGATAACGTGCAGTATGCGCCGACCCACGGGCGCTACAAGATCTACCTGGTGGACGAAGTGCACATGCTGTCCACCCACAGCTTCAATGCGCTGCTGAAGACGCTGGAAGAGCCGCCTCCCCACGTGAAGTTCCTGCTGGCCACCACCGACCCGCAAAAGGTGCCGGTGACCATTCTCTCGCGCTGTCTCCAGTTCAACCTGAAGCGGTTGCCGGCGAGTCTGATCGCGGATTATCTGGGCCGGGTGCTGCAGCAGGAGGGGATCACCGCGGAGGCGCCGGGGCTTGCCCGGCTCGCGCGGGCAGCGGACGGCAGCATGCGCGATGCCCTCAGCCTCACGGATCAGGCCCTGGCGTTCGGTGGTGGACAGGTCACCGACGACGACGTGCGCGGCATGCTGGGGAGCATCGAGGATCACAGCGTGCTCGACATCATCGAGGCACTGGCCGGTCAGGATGGCGACGGGCTCATGGGCGTGGTGGATCAGCTCGCCGAGCGCAGCCCCGATTTCGCGGACGTGCTCGCCGCCATTCTGACCAACCTCCACCTGATCGGTCTGTTGCAGACGGTGCCCCGGTCCGTGGACGCGGACCATCCCGACCATGGCCGCCTGCAGGCGCTTTCCGGTGCACTGACACCAGAGGATGTCCAGCTATTCTACCAGATCGCGCTCACCGGGCGCCGTGACCTGCCGCTGGCGCCGGAGCCGCGCATGGGTTTCGAGATGGTGCTGCTGCGCATGCTGGCGTTTCGTCCGGATGATGGCAGCGCACCGCCCGCGGCGGGGAGTGGCCCGGCCTCGGGCCGCACTACCGGGCAGCAGCGCGGCGCGACCGAAAGCGCCGGGCCGACGCCGGCCGTTTCCGCGGCCAAGGAACCCGCCGAGGGTGCACCGGAGCCGGCCGCTGAACACGGTGTCGACCCCGCGGATGCCGCCAATGCAGCGATTGCCGACGCCCCAGCCGCACCGACTGCAGAGCCCGGTGCCCCGGTGCGTGCTGATGCACTGCCGCCCTGGCACGAGCTGGTCCCGCACCTGACGCTGTCCGGCATGGCGCAGGCACTGGCGATGCAGTGCCGCTGGGGCGGGTATGCCGACGGCGTGGTGACGCTCTGCCTCGACCAGCGGCACCGCTCCCTGCGGAACAAACAGGTGGAGCAGCGGATCGAATCAGCGTTGAGCAGCCACCTCGGGGGCGCTGTCACCGTCCGCTTCCAGATGGAGCGCACGGACGCGGAGGAAGACGCGCTGGAGCAGACGCCGGCGGAACGCGTGGAAGTCGCGCGCCGCCGGCGTCAGGAAGCGGCCGAGGAGGCAATCCGGGAGGATCCGACCATTGCCGACATGCAGCAGCGCTTCGGTGCCGAGGTGCTGCCGGATTCAATTCAGCCCGCGGAGTGACCGCGGCGGTAACGCAACAGCGAGGATGATGTCATGAAAGGCGGTATGGGCAATCTGATGAAGCAGGCCCAGAAGATGCAGGCCGACATGCAGAAGGCGCAGGAAGAGATCGCGCAGATGGAGATCACCGGTCAGGCCGGTGGCGGCATGGTCTCGGTGGTCATCAATGGCAAGCACGAGTGCAAGCGTGTCGAGATCGATCCGAGCCTGTTCGGGGACGACGATGACCGTGACATGATCGCCGATCTGGTGGCGGCTGCCTTCAACGACGCCGTACGCAAGGTGCAGGATGCGACCCAGGAGCGCATGCAGGGCATGACTGAGGGTCTGGGCCTGCCGCCGGGAATGAAGCTGCCGTTCTGAATGGCCTACTCACCACTGATCGAGCAGCTGATCGCCAGCCTGCGCAGTCTGCCGGGGGTCGGCCCCAAGAGCGCGCAGCGCATGGCTTTTCATCTGCTGCAGCGGGACCGACGTGGCGGCGCTGCGCTTGCGGAGGTACTCGGCGCCGCCATGGAGCGCGTTGGTGAGTGCCGCGACTGCCGCCTTCCCACGGAGGAGGAGCTATGCTCCATCTGCCGCAGCGAGGGGCGTGATGCCGGCGTGCTTTGTCTGGTGGAAAGCCCGTCCGACGTGTTCGCCCTGGACCAGGCCACCGATTACCACGGCCGCTATTTCGTGCTGGGCGGGCGGCTGTCGCCGCTGGATGGCATCGGGCCCGCCGAGCTCGGGCTTGATCGGCTGGAGGAGCGGCTGCGCTCCGGTGAAATCCGCGAGGTGATTCTGGCGACAAGTCCCACGGTCGAGGGCGAGGCCACGGCACAGTACGTGGCCGAGCTGGCCCGGGAGAGTGGCGCAAGCTGCAGCCGCATTGCCCATGGTGTGCCCATGGGCGGTGAACTGGAGACGGTGGATAGTGGCACCCTGGGCCACGCCTTCGCCGGGCGCCGCAGCTACGAGTAACCGCCGTTGCGCTCCGCGAGCAGTTCCCGCAGGCTGGCAACGCGGCTTGCGTCGATCCGCCCCTGGTCGACGGCGTCGCGCACGGCACAGCCGGGCTCCCGGTCGTGCCCGCAGTCCCTGAATTCGCACGCGTCCGCGTAGGGTACGATCTCCGGAAATCCCGATTCGATGACGTCCCGCGACAGGTGCGCCAGGCGCAGAATGCGCACTCCTGGCGAGTCCACCAGGTCGCCTCCGCCCGGCAGCGGGTAGAGCGTCGTCTCCGTGGTCGTGTGCCGCCCCTGCCCGCTGGCCTCGGAGATGGCCTGGGTGCGCGCCTGCCGGTCGGGGACCAGGGCGTTGATGAGCGAGGACTTGCCCACGCCGGACTGACCCACCAGCAGACTGGTGCGATCGGCGAGGGCCGCGGTGAGCGTCTCCAGACCGTCGCCGGTGACGCAGCTCACGGTGTGGATCGTGCATGCGCGGGCATGGGCTCCGGCGAGCGCGGCCTGGAGGGCAGGCATGGCGTGATCGCCGAGGCGATCGCTCTTGTTGATGACTACGACGGGCGTCACGTTCAGGCTTGTCGCCAGGACCAGGTAGCGGTCCAGAAGGCGCTGATCTGGAGCGGGTTCCGAGGCGCAGACGACGACTAGCTGCTCCAGGTTCGCCGCCAGGGGGCGTTCCTGACCCCGGTAATTGGTGCGTACCAGTGTGTTGCGGCGTGGGTGAATGCGCTCGATCGCCACCTGGTGGGGCGGCTGTCCGGTCCAGTCCACGCGGTCACCGGTGATCGCGCGCCCCGTCCGGCGCCGGGTGAGGGCGCGGTAGAGTTGCCCGTCGGCGGTCTCGATGATGCTCTCGGCGCCGAAGCTGACAATGACCCTGGCTTGATCCATCCGGTACCCGATACTCCCTGGGCGGTTCAGAAAACGAAAGCGGCCCGGGAGCATAGCCTCTGGTAGAATCGGCGGCAACTCACCGCAATGCTAAGGATCCCGTTATGGCGCCGAGTCCCGACAACCTGATCTGGATCGACCTGGAAATGACAGGTCTCGACACCGATCGGGACTACATCATCGAGATTGCCACGGTGGTTACCGACAGTCAGCTCACCATTCTCGCGGAGGGGCCGGTCATCGCCATTCACCAGGCCGATCAGATCCTGCAGGCCATGGATGAGTGGAACACGCGGCAGCACGGACGCAGCGGGCTCGTCGATCGCGTGCGCCGTAGCGAATACGACGAGGCCGCGGCCGAGCGGGAGACGATTGCGTTCCTGGAGCAGTGGGTTCCGGCCGGCGTCTCGCCCATGTGCGGTAACAGCATCTGCCAGGACCGGCGGTTTCTGCACCGCTCCATGCCGGAGCTGGAGGCCTACTTCCACTACCGGCACCTGGACGTCAGCACCCTGAAGGAACTGGCCAAGCGCTGGAGCCCGGACCTGGTGAAGGAGTTCCGCAAGGAGGGCAGCCACCTGGCCATGGACGACGTCAAGGAGTCCATCCGCGAGCTGCGGTTCTACCGCGAGCGGTTCCTGAACGTGCCTCAGCAGCAGTAGGCGGCCGCCTACTGCTCCACCGGCGTGTCCGGGTCATTCCCCCATTCCGACCACGAGCCCGCATACCCGCGCACCTTCTCGTAGCCCAGGCTGCGCAGCATCACGTAGCTGAGCGCCGAGCGGTGGTGGGTCTGACAGTGGGCCACCACCTCCTGATCGGGGCGAATGCCGCGCTCCTCCAGCATGGCCTGAAGCCGCTCTGGCGGCAGGAGGCGGAGGTTGCGCTCCCGGTCCATGGCCTGCGTCCACTCCAGATTGACCGCGCCGGGGATGTGCCCACCACGGGCGGCACGTACGTCCACGCCGTCGTACTCCCCCGCCGAGCGGGCGTCCAGCACCGTCACGTGGTCGTCATCCAGGTGCTTCAGCAGCCATTCCTTGTCCGCCAGTGCGGGCGGATCCGGCGGCAGGGAGACGCGGTAGTCGCTGGGGGTGGGCCTGTTCTCGCCCGATTCCCCCGGAAACCCTTCGTTGAACCACGCGTGGTGGCCGCCGTTCAGCAGTGACCAGTGAGGATGGCCGCAGACGTCCAAGGTCCACAGCAGCCGGCTGGCGCGACCGTTGCCTTCGTTGTCGTAAGCGACCACGTGGCGGTCGTGGGTCAGGCCGATATCCGAGAACACCGCCGACAACGCCTCGGCGTCCGGCAGCAGGCCGAGCGCCGGCGGGGTCTTGCGTACCAGCCAGGCGTAGGTGAGGTGGATGGCGCCGGGTACGTGCTGCTGGGCATAGACGGCGGGATCGCTCAGGTCGATGATAAGCAGGCGAGGGTCGTCCAGCCTTGCCTGAAGCTCTTCCGGTTCGACCAGCAGTGGCAGTAGCGGTTCGCTCATGGTGCGTCGGACTCCTTCAGCGGGCATCCAGCAGTTCCAGCCAGTGCCGTACCGGCACCTCGGACGTCTCGTTCAGATGGGTCAGGCAGCCGATGTTGGCCGTGGCGATCAGCTCCGGCTTGCCGGACTGCAGGTTCCGCAGCTTGTTGGTGCGCAGTTCCTTGGCCATCTCCGGCTGCAGCACAGAGTAGGTGCCGGCGGAGCCACAGCACAAGTGCGCATCGGGAGTGGGCGTCAGTTCAAAGCCGAGCCGCCGCAGCATCGCCTCCACGCGCCCGCCAAGTTTCTGGCCATGCTGGAGCGTGCACGGGGACTGGAAGGCGATCTTGCGTGGTGCGCCGTTCGCGGGAGCGAGGCGCTCCTCCTCCTGCAGCAGGAGCTCGACCGGGTCCACCGCCAGCTCGGAGACGCGTGCGGCCTTTTCGGCGTAGTCGGGGTCGTCCTGCATCAGGTGCCCGTAATCCTTGACCTGCACGCCGCACCCGCTGGCGTTCACCACGATGGCTTCGGCGCCCGCTTCGATATGGGGCCACCAGGCGTCGATGTTCGCACGTACGCGTGCCGCCGCCTTCTGCGGGTGTCCCAGGTGCTGATCGATGGCGCCACAGCAGTCGCTCCCGCTGGTGCGGATGATCTCGATGCCGAGGCGGTCCAGCAATTGCGCGGTGGTGGGATTGATGGTCGGTTCCAGCGCCGGCTGTACGCAGCCCTCGAGCATCAGCACCTTGCGGGCGTGGGTCCTGGATTCAGGCCAGGGGGGCGCCTGCCGCCGCTGCGGGATCTTGCCCCGCAGGCTGCCCGGTACCAGCGGGCGAAACACCTGCCCCGTGCGCAGCAGGGCCGTGAACAGCCGGCGGCGGGGCAGTACGGTCCGCAGCGCGGAGCGCATCAGCGCCCCGTGTCCGGAGCGGGGGACCTGTTCTTCCACCAGCGCTCGGCCGATGTCCACGAGCTTGCCGTACTCCACGCCCGACGGGCAGGTGGATTCGCAGTTGCGACAGGTCAGGCAGCGGTCCAGGTGCATCTGGGTCGTGCCGGTGGCGGGCTGCCCCTCCAGCACCTGCTTCATCAGGTAGATACGGCCGCGGGGGCTGTCCAGTTCGTTGCCGACCAGTTGGTAGGTGGGGCAGGTGGCCAGACAGAAGCCGCAGTGGGTGCACTTGCGCAGGATGCGGTCCGCTTCCTGTCCTTCGGGGGTGTTCTTGATCGAGTCGGTAAGCCAGGTCTGCATGGGGAATCCCGAGTCTCTTGCGGTCGAGGCGCGTGGTCAGATGCCGGCGTAGAGCCTGCCCGGATTCAGTATGCCCTTGGGGTCGAAGGCGGTCTTGACCCGCTCGTGCAGGCGCCGGACGCCCGGGCTCAGTGGCTGAAACACGTCGCCCTCCCGGTCACCGCCCCGGAAGCACGTGGCGTGGCCGCCGAGCCGCTCCGCTTCGCCGAATACTTGCTCCGGGCTGGCGTCGGTACGCAGCCAGTGCTGCTGACCGCCCCAATCCGCCAGGCGCTTCCCGGGCAGATCGGGGGTGTCGGGCAGCGGCGGAAGGGACAGGCGCCACAGGGCCGGGCCGTCGTCGGTGAACAGCGGTAGCCGGTGGTCGCGCAGGGCGTGCCAGAACGTGGTCGGGTCGTCATCCTGCTCCCCGCCCAGGTGCCTGATCCCGGCATCGACCGCCAGCTTTGTTCCGGACAGTCGCACGCGCAGCTGTTCCCCGTCGTGGGCGGCCCCGGAGACGGGGAGACCGGCGCGGAACGCCTGTTCAACGGCGTTGAATCCGTCGACCTCGGTGTGGTCAAGGCGCAGGCTGACCTCTGCCTCGGGCAGCGGTAGCACCTTCATGGATACGTCGAGAACGACACCGAGGGTGCCGTAGCTGCCGGTGGCGAGCCGCGATACGTCGTAGCCGGCGACGTTCTTGATGACTTCGCCGCCAAAGCGCATGTTTTCGCCCTGGCCGTTGATCAGCCGCATGCCGAGAATCAGGTCCCGGGCGGACCCGGCCCAGGGTCGGCGCGGACCGGAGAGTCCGGCGGCGATGGTGCCGCCGATGGTCGAGGCGTCGCCGAAATGGGGAGGCTCGAAGGGCATCATCTGCCCGCTTTCCGACAGCGCCGCTTCCAGTTCGGCCAGGGGCGTGCCGGCGCGTGCGGTGAGCACGAGCTCCGTGGGCTCGTAGTTGATGATGCCGCTGTGTGCGGACAGGTCCAGAACGTCGCCCTTTGGCGTGCGCCCGAGGAAATCCTTGCTGCCCCGGCCACGAATGCACAGGGGCGTGCCGTTGTCCGCGGCGTCTGCAACCTGTTGGGCGAGTGTGTCGCCGTGGTCGTTGCTTGTCATGTAAGCCGGAACCCTTGTTGTGATCAGAACCTTGGGATGTCGGGGTGCGGCAGCTCGCCATGGTGGACGTGCATGGCACCAAACTCCGCGCAGCGATTCAGTGTCGGAATCGCCTTGCCCGGGTTGAGCAGCCCCTGCGGATCGAATGCGTTCTTCAGTGCACGGAACTGGTTGAGGTCCGGCGTCTGGAACTGCACGCACATCTGGTTGATCTTCTCCATGCCCACCCCGTGCTCCCCGGTGACGGTACCCCCCACCGCAATGCACAGCTCGAGGATCTTGCCGCCCAGCTCCTCGGTACGTTCGAACTCACCGGGGACGTTGCCGTCATAGAGCACCAGCGGGTGCAGGTTGCCGTCGCCGGCGTGGAAGACATTCACCACCCGCAGGCCGTAGTCGTCGCTCAGCTTCTGCATTTCCTGCAGCACGTAGGCGAGCTGGCGGCGCGGGATGGTGCCGTCGATGCAGTAGTAGTCCGGGGAAATGCGGCCCACGGCGGGGAACGCCGCCTTGCGGCCCGCCCAGAAGCGCGCCTTCTCGTCGTCATTCTGCGCGACGCGGATGTCCTCGGAGCCGAACTCCTCCAGCAGCCGGCAGACGTGCTCCCGCTGGGCCTCGACGTCATCCGCGCTGCCGTCCAGTTCGCAGATCAGGATGGCGGCGGCCTCCGTGGGGTAACCGGCGTGCACGAAGTCCTCCGCCGCCTGGATCGCCGGGCCGTCCATCATTTCCAGTCCGCCCGGGATGATGCCGGCGGCAATGATGCCGGCGACGGCGTTGCCTGCCGTCTCCACGTCGTTGAACGCCGCCAGTAGGACGTCCTTGGTGGGCGGATTCGGCAGCAGCTTCACCTTGATCTCGACGATGACACCGAGCATGCCTTCGGAGCCGGTGATGGCCGCCAGCAGATCGAAACCGGGGCTGTCCAGCGCTTCGGAGCCGATGGTGACCTGTTCGCCATCCATGGTGATCATGGTGACTTCCAGGACGTTGTGCACTGTAAGACCGTACTTCAGGCAGTGGACGCCGCCCGCGTTCTCGGCGACATTGCCGCCGATGGAGCAGGCGATCTGGGAGGACGGGTCCGGTGCGTAGTAGAGGCCGTAAGGGGCTGCCGCCTCGGAGATTGCCAGATTGCGCACGCCGGGCTGCAATGTGGCGATGCGTCGGTCGTGATCGATATCCAGGATCTGGTTGAAGCGGGCCAGGCTGAGCAGTACGCCCTGAGGATGGGGAAGGGCGCCGGCGGAGAGGCTGGTGCCGGACCCGCGGGCGACCACCGGGACGTTCATCTCGGAGCAGGTGCGCAGCACCTGCCGGACTTCCTCCACCGTCTCGGGGATGGCCACCACCTGCGGCATCTGCCGGTATCCGGAGAGCCCGTCGCACTCGTACGGGCGCATGGCCTCGTCGTCGACCAGCAGGTTGTCGCCCTGGAGAGCCTCGCCGAGACGCCGGATCAGCGCGTCCCGGTCGACGGTAAACTGGCAGTCTTCCGTACGATAGACCGAAGCCATTGGTTCGCTCCTCAAGGTCCTGGTGCGCTGGCTGCCCGGCCTGACGGCGGTATGCCGGAAGCGGCTCCGCCGGCCATCATGGCGGTTGCCAGTCACGCACGATATGCCCGCCGTGGCCCATGGTCAGCACCATTCCCGGTGCGGAAGCGTCCGTTGCACTGTCCGGCAGATTCCGGTCAAGAGCAACGGTGGATTTTTCCGAACCGGCCGCCCTGCCGGTGGCTATCCCGCGGTAACCCGCTGACGAAACGACCCATTGCCGTTTTTCGCCGCCGGCCGGGGCGGGCGCGCAGCCCGCCCGCGCCGGATCAGCCCTGGCCGACCTCCTTGCCCGCCAGATAGAGCCATGTCTCCACAACCGTGTCGGGGTTCAGTGACACGCTCTCTATCCCTTCGTCCATCAGCCAGCGGGCAAGTTCCGGATGATCCGACGGCCCCTGGCCGCAGATGCCCACGTACTTGCCCTGTTTCCGGCACGCCTGGATGGCCATGTGCAGCAGCGCCTTCACCGCTTCGTCGCGCTCGTCGAAGAGGTGGGCGATCAGGCCGGAATCCCGGTCCAGCCCCAGGGTGAGCTGGGTTAGGTCGTTGGAGCCGATGGAGAAGCCGTCGAAGTATTGCAGAAACTCGTCGGCCAGCAGCGCATTGGACGGCAGCTCGCACATCATGATCAGTTTGAGGCCGTCCTGACCGCGTTTGAGGCCGTTCTTCTCGAGCAGTTCCACCACCTGCCGGGCCTCGTCCGGCGTGCGCACGAACGGGATCATGACCCAGGTATTGGTCAAGCCCATCTCGTTGCGCACCTTCTTCAGCGCCTTGACCTCCAGTTCGAAGCAGTCCTGGAAGTTCTCGGAGATGTAACGGGCCGCACCGCGATAGCCCAGCATGGGGTTTTCTTCGTCGGGCTCGTAGTCCGCGCCGCCGATGAGATTGGCGTACTCGTTGGACTTGAAGTCCGACATGCGCACGATCACCGGCTTGGGCGAGAAGGCGGCGCTCAGGGTGGAGATGCCTTCGGCGAGCCGGTCGATGTAGAACTGCACCGGATCGTCGTAGCCGGCCGTCTGCGTGCGGATGATGGTCTTCAGGTCGTCCGGCTGGGCGTCGAAGTTCAGCAGCGCCTTCGGGTGGATGCCGATCATGCGGTTGATGATGAACTCCAGCCGCGCCAGGCCGACGCCCGCGTTGGGCAGGTTGGCGAAATCGAAGGCCCGGTCGGGGTTGCCCACGTTCATCATGATCTTGAACGGCAGCTCCGGCATGTTCTCGAGGCTGATCTCGCGCACCTCGAAGTCCTGCTTGCCGCCGTAGATGTAGCCGGTATCCCCCTCGGCGCAGGAGACGGTGACTTCACTTCCGTCCTTGACCAACTCGGTGGCGTCGCCGCAGCCCACCACGGCGGGGATGCCCAGTTCGCGGGCGATGATGGCCGCGTGGCAGGTGCGACCACCCCGGTTGGTGACGATGGCCGAGGCGCGCTTCATGATCGGCTCCCAGTCCGGGTCGGTCATGTCGGTGACGAGCACGTCACCGGCCTCGATGCGGTTCATTTCATCCAGCCCGCCTACCACGCGCGCCTTGCCGGCGCCGATGCGCTGGCCGATGGCGCGCCCGGTGGCCACCACGTCACCCTTGTCCTTGAGGTGGTAGCGCTGCAGCGTCTGGGTGCTGTCGCGGCTCTTCACCGTCTCCGGGCGTGCCTGCAGGATGTAGAGGCGGCCGTCGTTGCCGTCCTTGCCCCATTCGATGTCCATGGGCCTGCCGTAGTGTTTCTCGATGATCAGCGCCTGCCGGGCCAGGTCTTCCACCTCGGCATCGGTGAGCGAGAACCGCAGGCTGTCGGCCTGGTCCACGTCGACGGTTTTCACGGACTTGCCGTGGCCCTGCTCGTCGCTGTAGACCATCTTGATGCCCTTGCTGCCCAGCGTGCGCCGCAACACCGCGGGGCGGCCGGCTTCCAGGGTGGGCTTGTGGACGTAGAACTCGTCGGGGTTCACGGAGCCCTGCACCACGGTTTCGCCGAGGCCGTAGGAGGAGGTGATGAACACCACGTCCCGGAACCCGGATTCGGTGTCCATGGTGAACATGACGCCAGCGGCGCCGACATCGGAGCGCACCATGCGCTGGATACCCGCCGACAGTGCCACCTGGCCGTGCTCGAAGCCCTGGTGCACGCGGTAGGAGATGGCGCGGTCGTTGAAGAGGGATGCGAACACGTGCTTGATGGCCAGCAGCACGTTGTCGAGGCCCCGCACGTTGAGGAACGTCTCCTGCTGGCCGGCAAACGACGCATCGGGCAGGTCTTCCGCCGTGGCCGAGGAGCGCACCGCGAAGGAGGCGCCGCCGGGGGCGTCGTCCTCGATCTTCTGGTAGGCGGTGACGATCTCGTTGTGAAGCCGCTCGGTAAAGGGCGTGTCGATGACCATCTGCCGGATCTCGGCGCCGGTTCGGGCGAGCGCATCCACGTCGTCCACGTCCAGCCCTTCCAGGGCCTCTTCAATGCGCTGACGCAGGCCGCTTTCGTCCAGGAAATCCCAGTAGGCCGCGGCGGTGGTGGCGAATCCGCCAGGGACCTGCACTCCGGCTGCCGCCAGGTTGCTGATCATTTCGCCGAGCGAGGCATTCTTGCCGCCGACCCGGTCGACGTCATTCATGCCCAGTGTCTCAAACCAGAGTACGTAATCCTGCAAAGCGCTTTCCCCCTGTTGCTCGCAGCGCGACATGAGGCGCGTCCACCTGGACGTTGCCGTCGGCACGGATCGCGCAAAACGTGGCGTATCCTACGAAAACCTGCGCGCGAGCGTAACCCCTGAAATGGATTCAGACGCTCCGCGTGGCTGCGGAAACGCCGTTGTGGGCCGGCCTCCACGCCCGCGAGACGCGGCGTGCATGGGCTGCTACCATCCTCGACCTGTAACGCAATTCCGAGTCGGATAACCGCATATGACCACCAAACGCACCGTGTTTTTCATCTCGGACCGCACCGGGATTACGGCGGAGACCCTGGGGCACAGCCTGTTGACCCAGTTCGACATCGAACTGGATCAGGTGACGCTTCCGTTCGTCGATGACGTCCAGCGCGCCCAGAAGACGGTGGAACAGATCAATCAGGTGGCCACTCAGACCGGGATCAGCCCGATCGTGTTCAGCACCGTGGTGAAGTCCGAGGTCCGTGATCACCTCCGCCAGTGCCACGCCACCTTCTTCGACTTCTTTGACACGTTCATCGCCCCTCTGGAGCGGGAACTCGGGGTGCCGTCGTCCCACGCCATCGGGCAGGCGCACGGGCGCGGTGACAACCGCCTCTACGATGTGCGGATCGACGCCATGAACTTCGCCCTCAACAACGACGACGGCGTGAGTACCCGCCACTACAAGGACGCCGATGTGGTTATCGTTGGCGTCTCCCGGACCGGCAAGACCCCGGTGTCGATCTATCTCGCGCTACAGTATGGCATTTACGCGGCCAATTATCCGCTGACGGATGAAGATCTTATGGAGGGGCGGCTGCCGAGCTGCCTCGGTCCGTACCGGAAAAAGCTCTACGGGCTCAGCATCCACGCCGAACGGCTCCGGGAGATCCGCCAGGAGCGTCGCCCCAACAGCCAGTACGCATCGCTGCAGCAGTGCCAGATGGAAGTGGCTCGCGCCGAAGGGCTGTTCCGGCGAGAAGCGATTCCCTACGTCAACTCCACCACCATCTCCATCGAGGAGATTGCCAGCACCATGATCGTGGAGGCGAGGCTCCGGCGGCGGCTGTACTGAGAGGATGTCAACACGCGGTCCTGAGACTGGATGGGCGTTGCGGATTGGGGCTGGTCCAGGCGGTCGGGGCCTGTGTTATGCTCCGCAAATGTTCTCGGATGCCCGCCAGCACAGCCTTCTGGATACGCTCCCGTCGCGTTCCTTCGTGACGTTGATGGAACTCTACGAGGACAACTACATCCTGGTGCGGCGGCTGGTGCCCGGGCTGCAGGATCTGGACGGCGCCTATGTTTCCCGGGTCTCGGGCACGGCCGATCTGCATCTGCGCGTGCTGGAGCAGACGCCTTACACCACCTCGCTGTCGCTCACCCACGTCTTCCGCCGGCCCGACGCCGCCGCGGCGCAACCCGATCTGCAACTGCGTATCTACCACGATGCCCGGGCGGGAGAAGTACTGCCCGAGACCGACGTGACCCATTTCGATCTCTGGGGCGGGCGGCAGCCGGAGCGCAAGAGTCTCGAATGGCGCTGGGAACTCAACCGTTTTCTCAACCGCTGGCTGCGCTACTGCCTGAACGAAGGGCATGGCTTCAGTCCGGCGTACGCCCCTGCCGAGACGGGCTGACCGCGCGCTCGCCGGCCGCGCGGCTCATCGCCGCTCTCAGCTCTCCCGGGCACATGCTCTCCAGCCAGCCAACGCCGCGTCGGCACAGGCGCTCGGCCAGGGATGCGTCGTCCACCTCGTAGATCGCCCAGTCCCAGGGGCCGTCCGGCAGGCGGGCCATGCCGGCCGGCAGCAGCTTGTGATGACAGAAGAGGAACTCCGGCGTCAGGGCGCGGGCCCGTTCAATGGCCGCAGTTCCGTAACGGGGGATGACCCAGCCCACGGCGGCGCGCGCCTGGGAACGGGTCGCCTGGAGCACATCGTCGCGGAAGCTGATGATCACCCGCTGATCCCCCAGCGCCTCGGAGGCCGCCAGGACGGCCTGGACCGTCGCCGGCGCGGAATGGTGGCGCAGGACTTCCGGCTTGACCTCAATGAACACCCACAGGCCGGGGACGGCGGACAGGCGCTCGGCGACACGCGTCAGGCGCGGGAGTGGCTCGCCCCGGAACCGTTCCCCGAAACGCGCGGGTTCGCAGGCGCTCAGAGCGTCGACGGCGGCGGCCGTGAGCCTGTTCACGTCACCGTCCACTCCGGTGGTGCGCTGCAGGGAGGGGTCGTGGAGGACTACGGGCACGCCGTCGGCGGTCAGCTGGATATCCAGTTCGATGCCGTCGGCACCGGCGGCGACGGCCGCCTCGAACGCCGCCAGCGTATTCTCGGGATAGCTGCGGGCGACGCCACGATGGGCAATGATGCGCGGGTGTTCGTCCATCGGCTGCCCTTTGCGTTCGCGGTGTTCCCAGTGACTGTAGCCGCGGATCAGCCCGCGTGCGAGCCCGCTGCCCCTGGTTCTGCGGCCGCCCGCGGTGCGTCCCCTGACATGCGCGATGGCCGGAAGCGCCTTACGGCGCGGCGGAGTGCGGTCATGTCCGCCGCCGTCTGGTGGCGGCCGTACCGGATGCGCAGGTAATGCGTCGTGATCGTGGTGATGACCTCGGCCTGATCCGGCCACTGCGCGGCGGCCCGCCGGGCGAAGGTGTGCGGCCCCTCGGAGGCGGGTGCACGCAGGCCGGCGCGTGCCGCACGATGGCGGAACGTGCGCCAGGCGCGGGTGGCGGGGTCCGGTGGCCGGGGACGCGAGCGGTACAGGAGTAGGGCCGCGAGTGCGCCGAGTAGCAGAGCCATGGTGGCCGTGAGGGCGATCACCACGCGCTGCCACGAGCCCAGGCTCAGGCGTTGCATCAGGTTATCCTGCAGCGTCGGCCCGTAGGCGAGCACCCAGCGGTTCCAGTAGGCATTCATGGCATCCCAGCGCAGTGACAGGGACCCGACCAGTCCGTCGCCGCCTGTGACGCCCCCGGGGGCGGGGTCGCCATCGGGCAATGCTTCGGCGAGACCGTGCTCCACGCGCTCCGGCGCCACCTGGGCCGTGGGGTCGACACGGACCCAGCCTTCGCCCTCCAGCCAGACTTCCACCCAGGCGTGGGCATCGGACTGTCGCACGATCATGTAATCGCCGGCCGGGTTCATGCGGCCTCCCAGGTACCCGGTGACCACGCGCGCGGGGATGTCGGCGGCGCGCATCAGGACCGAGAACGCCGACGCGTAGTGCTCACAGAAGCCGGCCCGGGTTTCGAACAGGAACTGATCGACGCTGTCGTCGTCCAGCAGCGGGGGCTGGAGGGTGTACGAAAAGGGCTCGGAGGCGAAGTGTCGCAGCCCCTGTTCCACCACATCACGGTCGCCGCCGGCCTCGTCGCGCCAGCGCCGGGCCAGCTCCCGGGCCTGCGGATGGGCATCGTCCGGCAGTGCAAGATGGCGCCGGCGCTCGCCGTCGCCCAGTGAACGGCCGAGCTGGTAGTGCAGAGCGGATCGCGCCTCGTAGCGGATGCGCTCACGCAACGGGGTGCTCTTGCGTAGCTGGTGGGCGCGGTCGAATTCGGCCGTGTGGTCGACGGAGGTGGCGACATCCAGAGTGAGCAGCCAGGGTTGGTTGTGGGGTTCCAGCGTGACCACATAGCGGGAGGGTTCGCTCAGGGCTCGGACCTCGGTGGCGTTCCGCCCGGTGGTGCGTTCCTGCGTCCAGGTCTGGCCGTCGTAAGCGGCAAGGACCGGCCCGCGCCAGTATCGCTGTCCCCGCGGCGGCGGGCCGTCGGTGAACTCGACACGGAATGCCGGGTCGGTGGACTGGCTCAGATTGCTGATCGCGCCCGGGGTCATTTCATCACTGAGGCCGGTCATGGCCGCATAGGCGTCTTCCGGCATGCCCCAGAGTGGCCCCTGGATGCGGGGGAACAGGGCAAACAGCAGCACCATGATCGGTATCGCCTGCGTCAGCATGGTGCCGGCAAGCCGGGCGTGGGCGCCGACGGGGCTGGCGTCGCTGGCGCCCTGCGTGGTGATGAGCAGGGTGGTCAAGGCCCAGGTCGCGGCGGCGGCGTGGGCCGCGCTTAGCAGGCTCTGGTCGAAAAGAAAGGCGGTGGCCACCAGAAAGTAGCCCAGCAGCAGGATCACCAGGGCGTCGCGCGCGTTGCGCAGCTCCAGGAACTTGAAACCCGCCATCAGGGACAGCAGCGCGACGCCGGCATCGAGCCCGAGAATGGTGCCGTAGGTCACGTAGATGGCGCCGGTTGCCGTGATCACCGCCAGCAGGCGGGTCAGGCGCCCGGGCAGGGCGTCGCCGCGCAGACTGAGCAGATAGCGAAGGCCACCGCATGCGATCACGCTGATGATGAGCCACAGCGGGAGTTGCAGTGCATGCGGTGCAATCACCAGCCCCATGGCGGCCAGAAGCCATTTCAGTCGGTCATGGGCAATGCCTGCCGGTGGCGGGGCGGTCATGCGACCTCCGGGAACCGTGCCAGTGCCTCCAGGCAGCGGAGCCGGTGAGCTGCTCCGACACCGGGCGCGATGCGCACCCCCGGCAACACGAGTCCGTACGCCCGGTGTTCCCGCTCGGCGTCGAGAATCCAGCGACACAGGCGGGAGAGCCGGGCCTCGGTGCCGAGTCCGTTAAGGGACTGGTAGTCGAGCCAGACCGACGCCCGGTTGCCGCCGCCGCTGAACTGCTTCGTCTGCAGTTCCTGCTCCTGCGCAAGGCTGCGCCAGTGGATCCGCTTCAGCGGGTCCGCCGGGCGGTAGCGGCGCAGGCCGGTGAAATCGTCGTCGCCCGGCTCGGTGGTCGCGTCCCGGTGGCCGCTCCGGTCCGCGTCCGGCGGTGGCACTGCCCCGTGCTCGGGCGCGGGGTAGACGACACACTGTGCGTCCAGGCGGATTCTGCTCCAGGCCCGGTACAGCCCTGCCGGGAAGCGCGATTCGGCCACCAGTGGCGGCAGGGCGGCAACGCCGCGCCCGCGGGTCGCCACGGTGATGGTGACGGTGGCCGTCTCCTCCGGCGGGATGTCGACGCAGCGTCCGGGCAGATCCGGTTGCCACACGGTAATGCCAATGCGCGTGCGTGGCGCAGGGTTGGTTACGTCCACGGTGAA
Source organism: Aquisalimonas sp. APHAB1-3 (assembly GCF_048323695.1). Taxonomy (NCBI): domain Bacteria; kingdom Pseudomonadati; phylum Pseudomonadota; class Gammaproteobacteria; order Chromatiales; family Ectothiorhodospiraceae; genus Aquisalimonas; species Aquisalimonas sp. APHAB1-3. The sequence continues at coordinate 394,080 of NZ_JBLWFT010000001.1, forward strand.
GCGCGCCAGCTGCCCGGCAAACACGGCGGCGGGAGGCCGTGCCGTGACGTTGACGCCGTGCAGGTTCCGGAACGTGTGGACGATTGCGACAAGCGCGAAACCGACCAGAAGAAAACAGAGCAGAAACGCCATGTTATTGCTGTAGTTCACGGCGCCCAACCAGATCGCGACCACCATGGCTGCGAACACCAGGCAGGCGCCGGTGGGCAGGATGAAGATGGTCCGGTAGCGCAGTTCCGCGGCGCGGGTCAGCGGGCTGCGGCGGTCGATCCAGCGTTGCAGCACGCCAGCCGGTGTGGTGATGGCTGTCACGGAATCGGCACGGCGGCGAGCAAGGCCTCCGCCGGCACCGCCTCACCTGCCGTGTTGCACGTCTGCAGCCGGTGCCCGGCCACACTGGGAAAGACGGCCTGGACGTCCTCCGGCACAACGGCGTCGCGCCCGTCCAGGTGCGCCCAGGCGCGAGCGGCGCGCAGCAGTGCCTGTCCCGCACGGGGAGAGAGGCCGTGCTGCAGTTCCGGCGTCGAGCGGGTATGAGCCAGAATCGCCTGCACGTAGGCGATCAGGGCGTCGGAGGCGTGGACGTCACGCACCTGCGCCTGCTCGTGCTGCAGCCCCTCCGGTGACATCACCGCGGGCGTCTCCGCCAGCAGGTGACGGCGATCCTGACCAGCCAGCAGTTGGCGTTCCGCGCGACTGTCCGGATAGCCGATGCTGATCCGCATCAGGAAACGGTCGAGCTGAGACTCGGGGAGCGGGAAAGTGCCCACCTGGTTCTCGGGGTTCTGAGTGGCGATGACGAAAAAGGGCTCGGGCAGGGGGCGTGTCTCGCCTTCGGTGGTCACCTGCCGCTCCTCCATCGCCTCGAGCAGCGCGCTCTGGGTACGGGGCGTGGCACGGTTGACCTCGTCCGCCAGCAGGAGCTGCGTGAACACCGGTCCGGGGTGAAAGTCGAAACGGGCGTGGTGGCGGTCGTAGATGCTGGCACCCACCACGTCGGCGGGCAGCATGTCGCTGGTGAACTGGAGCCGCCGGAACTCGAGTCCCAGGAGGCGCCCGATGGTGTGCGCCAGCGTGGTCTTGCCCACACCGGGCAGGTCTTCGATGAGCAGGTGTCCCTCGGCCAGCAGGCAGGCAATGGCAAGGCGGACCTGCCCGGTCTTGCCGAGGATGACGGTCTCCGCGGCCTGCAGGAGCGGCGCCACGCTGGTTTCCTGGCCGCGCATCAGGCCTCCGTGCAACACGATGATCCCTCTCCCGGTTGCTGGTTGCGGTGTGTCAGTGGCCGTCCATCAATCGTGCCAGGTGATCGCGGACCGTGCCCATATTGAACGGCTTGTCGCACAGGGCGGAGACTCCCGCCTGGCGGACGGCCGAAAGCCGCGCTTCGTCCTGTTCGCAGGTCACCATCAGCACCGGAATGTGGGACAGGGTCGGTTCGCGGCGGATGTGTTCCACCAGCGCGTGCCCGTCCATCTCCGGCATGTTGTAGTCGGTGACGACGATATCGAACTCCGTCTGCGACAACAGCTCCAGTGCATCCGCTCCCGTGGCGGCCTCGCTGATGCGCTCCAGCCCCATCTGGGTGAAGGCGGTGCGGAGAAACCGGCGGGAGAGGGGGCTGTCGTCGACGATGAGTACGTGCAGATCCTCGATGTCGGAATAGCTGAGCTCAAGGGGGCGAGGCGCCACAAGGCCGATCGTGTTCTCGAGGGCGGTACGCAGCGCGTCCACGTGGAACGGTTTCGGCAGGATGGCGATGACGCCCGCCTGACGGATCGGCTCCAAATTGTGGGGGTGCTGTTCGCTGGAGACCAGCATGAAGGGGATGTCCGCCAGCGAGCCCGTTTCGCGCATGCGCGTGACCAGATCGGATCCGGTCATGTCGTCGAAGTACATGGCGCTGGCAACCAGGTCGGGTGGGCGTGCGTCCATGACCAGCATGGCCTCCTCGCCGGTGGCGACGCCATCGACCTTGTCGATGCCCATCTCGTTGAGATGATTGATGATGATTCGCCGCTGCGTTGCAGACGGTTCCGCCAGGAGGATGGTCAGGTCCTCGATACTGATCGCGTCATCCATTGGTGTTCTTGTCCGGTCAGCGTATTAGGGCACGTAGACAGCCTAACCGATGCGATGTGGTGGTAGTGAGAACGGGTTGGCGTCTGCGCAGGCCTTTGTGCATTACCATCTTGGACGATATGGTACCGCAGGGTGGCGGGACACGGATGACCCACAGATCAACAACAATTCCGGGGCACATGCCTGATGAGGCAGAAATTCACGGTCACGATCACCGACTTTCGCGGATCGCGCCAGTACTCGCTGCATCAACTGGCGCGGACATTTGCACTGATATTCGCGCTCGGGCTGATTCTGATTCTCAGTGCCGGGGCCGGGGTGATTGTCTGGTTGCAGAGCGAGGTGGGAGCGCTCGAGGATCGCCGTGACAGCGCACTGCAGGAGTATGCCCGGCTGCAGGAGGTCAACGGTGCGCTCATGGAAACGGTGGAGCAGAAGAACAGCCAGCTGGACGTAGTCACCACGGAGCTGGGCGAGATCGAGAGCCTGATCGGGCTACAGCCGGAAGGCGATGCCGACATCGTCAGGCGTCTCGACACCGCCAGCCATACGGCGCTGGAGCGGACCACCTTTCTGCAGAATGTCCCCAGCGGGTTTCCTATGCGCAATCGGGGTGTCACCAGTGAGTATGGCTGGCGGACCCATCCCGTGCAGGGTGAGAGGCGGTTCCACCCGGGGATCGATCTTCGCGCACCCGTTGGTACGCCGGTCATGACTACGGCGGACGGCGTCATCGAATACGCTGGCTATCACCAGGACAGCGGCTTCGGCAATCTCATCATCGTCAACCACAATTTCGGTTTTCGCACGTACTACGCGCACCTGGACGGCTTCGAGGTGGAGCCCGGTGATTTCGTGCGCAAGGGGGAGGTGATTGCCACCAGCGGCGAAACCGGGGTGACCGCCGGGCCGCACCTGCATTACGAGGTCTGGCACATTCAGCGCCGCCTCAACCCGGAGCCATTCCTCGAGTGGAGTCTCAGCGATTACGAAACCATCTTCGAGGAGAAGAGCCGCGTCAAATGGGACGCGCTCCTGGATGCCGTCCGCATGCGCCTGAATGCGCCGGTACACCGGCTCACCATGCGTGAGAGCAATGTGCAGGAGAGTATCGAGGCGCTAGAATAACTGGTCGTGGTCGGGTGCCGGCTCCCCGGTGGCCTCAGCCTTGTTCCACCCAGCTGAGGAGCCTCTGCCACTCCTTCAGTTCCCGCTCCAGCGAGCGGGACGGGTGGCGGAGTTCCGCGATGCCCTGTCCCTGTTCCGCCGCGTGAAGGTAGTTCTGCGTATCCCGCAGGCGCGCCACCACCGGGATGTTGAGGCTCTGCAGAAACCGCTCGAGCGATTGCAGAGCGACAGTGTGTTCCTTGGTACGGTTGGCGATGATGCCGATTCGCACGCTTTTCGAGTCCCGGCGGATTTTCGCCTTCAACAGCAGATCCCGTATGAAGTCGGCGCCGGCGCCTATGTCTATGGACGACGGCAGCACCGGAATCAGGATGACATCCGCCCCCTGGACGTGATCCACCATCTCCAGCCCGGCCACACCGGCCGGTGTGTCGTTGATGACGCGGCGGGTCTCCAGCGGCACACGCAGCTGCCAGCTGCGCGTGATCCCCAGGCTCTGGCGCTCCTGCACCGACACACCGTGGATCGGCGGGGCTGTGCCCGGCCGTGAGGCGAGCCAGCGGGAGCTGGACGTCTGCGGATCGTGATCGAACAGCGCCGGGTAGAGGCCCTGGTGGGCATACCAGACCGCGAGGTTTGTCGCGACCGTGGTCTTCCCGCATCCCCCTTTGCCGTTGATGACGACGATCCGCCGTGTCACCGACTCGTCCACCGGCGCGAGCCGGGGAGGCGAGGGCGTGTCGACGGTCAGATTGGACTCCGGACCATGGCCGGTAGTGTCACGGTTGTAAAAGGTAATGTGTTCCAGCTCCGTCCCTGCGTGGGCTGAACTTCTGCATTTTTCATGATCGCGCTGTCTCAGGGTACAAGAATGCGACATGGTCCGCACACTGTGACCAGAAATGGGGCTGTCTGGCCCGATCACACCGGAGCCAGATGCTGCTGCAGATGATCGAGAAACGTGCGGACTCTGGCCGAGAGATGGCGACGGTGCGGGTAGACGGCGTGAATGCCCAGCGTCCCTGCGTCCCAGTCCTGCAGTAGGGGCACCAGCCGTCCCGTTGCGATGGCGTCTTCGACAATGAAATCCGGCTGCAGGGTGACGCCTGCACCGTGCTCGGCGGTCGCGGCCAGCAGGTCGCCGTTGTTGATCTTGCAGTTGCCGGCAATGGCGATCCGTTCGTCGCCGGCAGGGCCGGAGAAGAGCCAGGTGTGGTGTCCGCTGGTCTCGAAATAGCTGTAGTAGAGGCAGTTGTGGTTCGCGAGGTCTCCCGGCGTTTGCAATGGTGGAGCGGCCGCCAGATACCCGGGCGAGGCGCAGAGAATCATCCGGGACGCGCCGATCCATCGGGCCACCAGTGACGAGTCCTGCAGGGCCCCGATGCGAATGACCAGATCGTAGCCTTCCTCCACCAGGGCGACACGCCGGTCATGGAGGCTGATGTCCAGTCGGACCTCCGGATAGGTTGCGAGGTAATCGGGTATCAACCGCTGCAGGCGGCGCAGTCCGAACGAGACCGGGGCGTTGACGCGCAATCGCCCGCGCGGTTTCACGGCGTCCTCGCCGGCCAGCGCGTCCGCTTCCGCGATCTCTTCCAGGATTCGTACACACCGCTGGTAATACGCGTCACCCGTGTCCGTGGGGTGAACGCGCCGGGTCGTGCGCACCAGAAGGCGCGTGCCCAGGGCTGCCTCCAGCTCCTGGACATGACGGCTGACGCTGGCCGTGGAGCGCTGCAGCCGGCGTGCAGCGCTACTGAAGCCGCCTTGCTCGATCACCGCCACCAGGGATTTCATGCTTTCAAGCTGGTTCATTGTTGTGATTTCCGGAAAAGTCGATTTTTTATGGCCCGTATTCTCGTTTTCCATGTGAATAATTATGCTGCGCCAACTAGTCGTGAATCACAACGCCCACGGCCATGGCCCACTCCCCGGTTCAGCCGGGAGGAGCTTTCATGAATCAGGTCCAGCTGCCCTTTGTCCACCACGTCCAGGCGGGCGACGGCACCGACAGGCCCCCGCGGTGGCCGATGCTGCCGGACAGCGCGTGCTGCCGCTCTCACCCGTGACTGGATCAATGCGTCTCACTGACGCACAGGAGATGACGACCATGCAACTCAAGGGCATTCACCACCTGACCGCGGTTACGGCCGATGCCAGTGGCAACCACGCCTTCTACACCGGTACGCTCGGGTTGAGGCTGGTCAAGAAGACGGTCAACCAGGACCAGACCGAGGCGTACCATCTGTTCTATGCGGACGGTGTTGGCTCCCCCGGGACGGATATCACGTTCTTCGACTTTCCGGCCCCGCCCGAGCGGCGTGGAAGCCAAAGCATCAGCCAGACCGCGTTTCGTGTGGCTGGCGAGACGACGTTGCGCTGGTGGCGCGACCGCTTCGAGACCCTGGGTGTCGCCCACGGCCCGATTCACGAGCGGGATGGACGGCTGACCGTGGATTTCGAAGACCCGGAGGGCCAGCGCCTGAGCCTGGTGGACGATGGCGGCGACGGCGCGGCAACACCGTGGCAGGACAGCCCGGTGCCGGAGGAACACCAGATCCGGGGGCTTGGCCCGATCACCATCACCATCCGTCAGCGTGAGCCGACGGAGGCGGTGCTGAAGCCGCTGCTGGGCATGACGCAGGTGCGCTCCTACGCCCGGGAGGGTGTCGATGTGCTGGTCTATTCCATGGGCGAAGGCGGCGCGGGGGCGGAGTTGCACGTGGCCGTGGAGCCGGAGCTGGCGCGGGCGCAACCCGGAGCGGGTGGTGTCCATCACGTGGCATTTCGCATTCCCGAGGCGGAGTACGACGCCTGGTCCGAGCATCTCTCCGGCGTGCGGCTGCCCTTCAGCGGGCCGGTGGATCGCTACTACTTCCGTAGCCTCTACTTCCGGGAGCCCAATGGCATTCTCTTCGAGCTGGCAACGGATGAACCCGGCTTTGCTACCGACGAACCCCTGGAGCATCTGGGAGAGTCACTGGCGTTGCCGCCGTTCCTGGAGCCGCAGCGCCGGGAGATCGAGAGCCGGCTGAAACCGCTCTGACGGACTCAGCGTCCGACGAAGTGAATCCGGCAGGCTGCCACATAGGCCAGTGACTCGGCCCGCCTGGCGAGCGCATCCAGTTCCTCCCGCGTGGCGGCCGGATCCCTGTCCGGCCGCCACGGCAGGTGGATCTCCACCTCCAGGGCGCCTTCCATGTAGTGCAGGTCCATTCGCTCAACGGACCCGGCCGCGGTCATGTCGGCCCAGCAGTCATCCAGATCCCGTTCCACCTCGCGCCGAAGGGGCAGCTCGAAGGTTGCCTCGTCGAATACCGGGTCCTCGTGCTCGATGTGGACGAGCACGTCGTTGACATCCCGGATATCGCGCATGAGCCGGTCATGGACTTCCTCGCTGATGCGGTGGCCTTCCGAGACGCTCAGACGCGGATCCACCACCACGTGCAGGTCGGCCAGGGCGTCCTGCCCCATGCGCCGGGTGCGCAGCCCGTGTACGTCACGGACGCCGTCGATGTCCCGGACCACGCTCTCGATATCCGCGATCTCCTCGGGGGTCAGCGCCGTGTCCACCAGCTCGCGCAGCGATTGCCAGGCGAACTGCAGGCCCACGTGGGCGAGCATGATGGCGACAATGATGGCAGCGACCGCGTCGAGCCAGGGCAGCCCCATGAGCACGCCGGCGATACCGCCCACGACGACCAGGGAGGAGAGGGCATCGGAGCGGTGATGCCAGGCGTTGGCTTCCAGCAGCCGCGAGCGCGCCTCCCTGGCCACCACTCGCGTGTAATGGTAGAGGCCCTCCTTGATCACGATGGATGCGCAGGCCACCGACAGGGCGAGCCAACCCGGTACGAGCAGGGCGTCGGGGTTGATCAGTAGCCGCTGGATGGCGTCGTAGATGAACCCCCCGGCCACCAGCAGCAGCATGGCACCCACGCCGGCCGATGCCACGGTCTCGATACGGCCGTGGCCGTAGGGGTGATCGCCGTCGGCGTCACGGCTGCCGTAGGTGCAGGCGAGCAGCACGACGCCATCGGAGACCAGATCCGACAGGGAGTGGATACCGTCGACGATGAGCGCCTGGGACTGGCCGAAGAACCCGACCACGATCTTGCCGAGCCCGAGCACCAGGTTGATGGCGCCGCCGATCAATGTGACCCGCTGCTTGGCGCCGGTCTCGCGCGTCTCATTGGAGGTGTCGGCCGTTCTGGTCACCGGAGTGCTCCTGCATGCCGGAGGACATCGTGTCGTGGATTTCCCGGCGAGCGGGCCGGGAGGGAGCACACTATAACCCGTCCGGCTGGCGGTCGTCGTGGCGTGGCGGCGGGAGTGGCCCGGGGGCACCGCGAACCGCCACGTGACGGTGGTGCCGGCGGAGCGGTCGCGCCGGGCGATCCGGAGGCGCTACAGCGTCAATCCCGAGCCGCTGTGGATTACCCGGATCGCAGACGACGTACTGCGGCGCCCGCGTCCGGGTCAGACAGATGCATACCTTCTGCCCGTCTTTTTCCCGACTATACTTCGGCCCGGATCCTGTGTACTACGGCGGCGAGGGCCGGCCCATGGATCAGGACACCCAGAAGCACGCTATCGACTCGCTCCGTGACTGGAGCAAGTGGCTCATCGGCGTTGATTTCGCCGCAGCGACCGGGTGTGTGGTGGTACTGCAGGGCGGAGATCCGCAAGGGCTCGCCCGGTTGTTGCTGATTCTTGCGATCACCGCGTTCGCGCTTTCGGTACTCTGTGCCGTCATCCTGACCCGCGCACTGGCCTCGGTGGTCGAGCAATTGCCGCTGACCAACCCTGACGGACAGCCCGTGAGCACGAGCGGCTATCGACTCGGTGGCGGGGTCACCGTTGGCGGGTTGGCGTCGGCCCAGATCGTGCTGATGACTCTGGGCGGCGGGTTACTGGTCGGCTGGATTGTCGTCTAGGAGGGGTGTCATGCCCGGTTATCTCCCCATCATCTACGTGCGCGGCTATGCGGGCACCCAGGGCGCCGTGGAGTCCACGGTCGACCTCCCGTACTACGGCTTCAACCTCGGCAGCACCCAGGTGCGCACCGGGCCGGAGGGGACCCCGGAGTGCGCGATCTTCGAGAGCCCGCTTGTACGGCTGATGAAAGACCACGACTACCATGACGTCTTCGCCCGCGTCTCTGACGGTTCGGTGGAACTGCTCAACGGTGAGGACCAGCGCTACGCCGATGACGGTTTCCCGCAACGGACACTCTGGGTTTTCCGCTACTATGATGCCACCTCCCGGCGGACCGGAGACGGCGACCGCGATGACATCGAGGCCCTGGCGGCGGATCTTGGTGTACTGCTGGGGTTCGTGCTGGCGCAGACGGGAGCAGACCGCGTGTACCTGGTCGCCCACTCCATGGGCGGGCTCGTCTGTCGCTCCCTGATCCAGCATGTGCTCCAGGACGCGGCGCCGACACGCATCGCCAGGTTGTTCACCTACGCCACGCCGCACAACGGCATCCACTTCCGGCGTGGCCTCGGGTTTCTCACCAGCGTCCGCGATCTCCTGGGGCTGAACGATTCGGATACGTTCGGGCCCCGCCGCATGCGCCAGTTTCTCGGTTTTCCCGGCGACTGGGACCAGAAGCGGCTCAATGAACTCGGCGGACATTACCCGCCGGAGCGGGTGTTTTCACTCATCGGCACCAACCACAACGACTACGGCCTGGCACGGCTTGCCGTGGGGCCGGGCAGCGACGGGCTGGTGCAGATGGAGCATGCCTACGTCAAAGGGAGCAGCCGCGCGTTCGTCTACCGCAGCCACAGTGGCCCGCTCGGCATCGTGAACTCCGAGGAGGGCTACCAGAACCTGCAGCGCTTTCTGTTCGGCGACACCAGCGTGCAGATCCGCCTGGAGGGCGTGCGCCTGAAGGCGGCGCTGCGCGATGACGCGGACCTGCGGTTTCTGTTGATCGAGACAACGGTCGTCATCCGTGGCGAGGAGACGGTCATGACGGACCAGCGCGAGGAACACGGGTCGGCGCTCACGGTTGACGCCGAAGCGCTGGAGGTGGGGCACGAGACACTGTTTCGCACCTACCTCATGCGCACCCGGCGGCCCAGCCGGCGGGACCGGTACTCCCATTTCCAGATCCGGCTGCGCATCCTCCCACATTACGTGCGCAACCGGCGCATCCTGCGCGATCACCACTACTTCGGCGAACACCTGTTCCAGGACGTGCTCACCGTCGGCATTCGGGACGACGACGGGGGTGCCGGCCGTCTGGTGCGTGCCCGCTGGACGGGGCTGGACAGTGAACTGCCCGCCAGCGGTCAGCGCCATTCGCGCAGTGACGACATCCGCTTCCCGTTGCGCGCGGATAATCTGGAACGGGGTGAACTGGTCCTTCGCGTGCGCGACGAGGGGGAGACGCCCTGAGGCCTGTGTAGGGCGTGATCAACTCCGATCGATTGGTCCGGTTTCCAGGCGTTCCTGAATCTGCAGGGCAAGTTGTCGTGCCGCTTCGTTGGGTCGCCCAGGGCTGCGATGCAATGCGACTTCGATGACCGGCAGCTCGGGGAGTCCGTCCTCCGGGCCGAGCACGCGCATTCCGGAGGTGAGCATCGACGGTGTCAGCACGGTGATGGCGAGCCCGGCATGAACGGCCGAGCACAGGCCGGACAGGCTGGCGCTGGTATAGGCCACGCGCCACTCCAGGCCGGCGGCGTCGAGGGCTGACAGCGCGCTGTCGCGGAAGATGCACACGCCCTCCCGCGAGAGCGCCAGGGGCAGGGGAGAGCGATGGCGGGTGTCATGCATGGGCGAACCGGCCCACACCAGTGGCTCACGGCGCAGCACTTCGCCACCGGGGCTCTTCGGCTGCCGCGTAACCACGGCCAGATCCAGCGCACCGGCGCGCACGTCCGTGACCAGGTCGATACTGAGCCCGCAGCGCACTTCGAGATCCACTCCCGGGAACCGTGATTCAAACGCCGCCAGCGCCTCCGGCAGATAGACCACGTAGTCATCGGGAATGCCCAGCCGCACGACTCCGTCCAGCCGCTGTTCGAGGACATCCTGCCAGGCGAGGGCGTTCTGCTTCAGCATCTGCCGTGCGTGGACGAGCAGCCGTTCGCCGGCGGGGGTCGGTGTTGCCAGACGCTGGCCGCGCTGCAACAGCTGACATCCCAGCGTCTCCTCCAGGCGGGCCATGTGGGCGCTGACCGTGGATTGCGCCAGATGCAGGTGCGCTGCCGCCGCCGTGAACCCACCTGCTTCCACAACGCCGACGAACGTCTGCAGGACGACGAGATCGAGCGGTCTTTGCGAGCTGTGACTGGTCATCATGATACGTGATCACTTTATCATAATATGTCGTTTCCATGATTGGCGTTCCTTCCCTACCGTAAGCCGCGTCACAACACACGGCAAGCAATGAGCAGGGAGGAAGCATGGCTAACGCAGCGGCAGTTACCGGCGTCGCGGCAGGTCTGTTCACGATCGGCCTTTGGGGAAGTCTCCCGGTGCTGCGCGGCCTGGCCGAGCTCCCGCCCATGCTCGTGGCAGTGGTCGCCATGGCCTGCGCGGCCGGGCTGTCTGCCGTGATGGCACGGTTTCAGGCATTGCCGGGGAGTGAACGGCAGGTGTTCGGCTGGCGTTACTGGGCCGGTGGTGTCGGCGGGCTGGTCGGCGCGCTGTACTTCTATTTTCTGGCCCTGGAGAGCGGGGACCCGGCCCGCATCACTCTGATCACGTATACGTGGCCGCTGGGCTTCGTGCTGATCTGCGACCGGCTTGCCGGTCGCGGCCTGAAACCCCGGACGCTGGTCGGTTCCGCGGTCGCGTTTGCAGGCCTGGCGCCGCTGATTCTCGCTGACGGCCAGGGGCTGACCACACCGGTGGGAGCCTATGCGGCAGGGCTTGCCAGTGGCGCCTCCTGGATCGCCTTTTCACTGTTTCTGCGCCAGGCGGGGCCTCTGTCGTCCCGGAGCTATCAGTCGCTGTTCGCCCATGCCAGCCTGATCGCCCTCGGCCTGCACGTGGTGTTCGAGACGATGCCCGCGACCACCACGTCGTCGGACTGGCTCACGGCCGGACTCATCGGCATTGGTCCGTACGGCATTGCATTCATGGCTTGGGGCTATGCCCTGCGTTGCGGCCCCACGAACCTCGTCAGTGTGCTGACGTACCTGGTCCCCGTGGTCGCCGCAGTGTTCCTCATCGCGCTTGGGTTGAGTGACCCGAGCACGGAACTGTTCATTGCAGCGGCGGCGATTGCCGCAGGAGCACTGTTCAGTCAGGGACCCTGGCTGCGCAGGAGCAGTGCAGGAAGAGGCTGGGCAGTTACTGGCAGATGGAGAGACCGGAGCCGCTCAGCCTGATGCTGAACGGCTCCCTGTCAGGTGTTGGTGGAGGTGGGGGGATTCGAACCCCCGTCCGCAGGAGCTCCACCCTCGGATCTACATGCTTAGCCCGCCTATTGCATTCGCCAAGCGCTTCCCGGCAGGCAGCGGAACACGCTTGACTAGCCTGATTGATTTAACAGCGTATGGTGCAGGCGGAACCACATCGCTGCTGTCCTGTGATCTACGACCCCTGATTCGGAAGCACAGGCACTTGCCGGTCAGGGGCTAGCGGGATTTAGGCCGCTAGGGCGTAGTTTTCGTCGTTGGCAACTATTTTAAGTTGGCCATCATGTTTTACGAGGTGAGATGACGTCCTCGGCATGCACCTCAGGTTTCACGACCCGCGTCGAGACCATGTCACCCCCGAAGCAAATCGTTACTACTTGATGTATGGCCAGTGTACCGGAAATACAAGGCTACGTGCATCAAACCTTGTGCTTGAGGATGCGTTGCTTCTGCCGCTGCCAGTCCTGCTGCTTCTTGGTCTCGCGCTTGTCGTGCTTCTGCTTGCCCTTGGCCAGGCCGATGGCCAGCTTCGCCAGGCCGCGCTTCCAGTAGAGTTTCAGCGGCACCAGAGTGTAACCCTGCTGCTGGGTCGCGCCCAGCAGCCGCGCGATCTCGCGCTTGTGCAGCAACAGCTTACGCGTGCGCGTCGGATCCGGCTTCACGTGCGTGGAAGCCGTGGCGAGGGGCGGGATGTTCGCGCCCACAAGCCACGCCTGGGCCCGCCGGATCACGACGTACCCCTCGGTCAGGTTGATGCGGCCGTTGCGCAGGCTTTTCACTTCCCAACCGGTCAGCGACAGGCCCGCTTCGAATGTCTCCTCAATGAAGTATTCGTGGCGGGCACGCCGGTTGATGGCAATGACATTGCTGTCGTCGGCTTTCTTGGCGGTTTTCTTGCTCACGGCGCGCATTGTAACGGCACCCGCGGCATGCGGCCAGCATCGGGACCTGCATCACACTCCGTGGCCCGGGCGGTTGTCCCGAACCCGGGCGTTGGTGAGAATGCGCCAAGGCGATTTATTGCAGATGCGGGATTGACGGGTCCCGCGCGGGGGGATGTTTGGTCATTCCGAAGCGCTCGCTGCAGGGCGAGTGGACAGGGTCGTTCGCGTTCGTCTTTGCCCTGGCGGGCGTGTCCATCGGGCTAGGCAACGTATGGCGCTTTCCGGTGCTGGCCGCCGAGCATGGCGGTGGCGCGTTTCTTCTCCTGTACGGCGTCTTTCTGATCACACTCACGTTGCCGCTCTGGCTGGCCGAGCTGGGCATTGGCCGATCTATGCGCCGGACATTGCCCAGCGGCCTGGAGCGCATCGCCCGAGAGCAGGGCAGTGCACCGACCTGGCGTGCCGTCGGCTGGATGGCCGTGGCCGTTGCCGCCGTTGCCCTGCTCGGGCAGCTCCTGGTTGGCGGATGGGCCGGCGCATACCTGTATCGCGCTGTTGCGGCACCGGTGCTTCACTTCGATGCCGTGACGAACACGGCCGTGTTCGCCGAGTTGCTGGCTGATGCCGAACGCCTGCTGCTCTGGTTCACGCTACTTCTTGTCGCTGCGGCGCTCACCGTCTCCCGGGGGATCGGCGCGGGGATTCAGCCGCTGATGCGGCTGCTTGTGCCCGCCATGGTCGTCGTGATGGTGGCGCTGGCCTGGGCCGTTGGTCAGGAGCTGGGCCTGGCTCGTGCCTGGGGGACCGTCTTCGAACTCCGTTTCCATGAGTTGGGGTGGGCGGGGGTCCAGGCGGCTGGCGAGCACGCGCTGTTCTCCCTGGCCGTGGCGCTTGGCGTTGCAACGGCATTCGGTGCGGCGTTGCCGGACCGGTTCCCCACCGTCAGCACGGCCGGTGCCGCGTTGGCGCTGGACACGCTCGTCGGGTTGGTGGCCGCGGTGCTGGTGTTCACGCTGGTGGCGGGTCAGGGCATGCCCGGCGGCGGGCTGCAGGCAGGGCCCGCCCTGATCTTCCATGCCGTGCCGGACGCCATGGGCGGCCTGTCCTGGTCACGCCAGGGGCTGGTGGCGCTGTATGCAGTATTGCTGATGGCCGTGTTCACCACCGTGGTGGGACTGCTGGAGGTGGTGGTGTCTGCAGTGGTCGAGCAGGGCCGGTTGAGCCGCGCCCGGGCCACTGCAATGGTGGCTACGGCGTTGTGGCTCGCAGGCGCACTGGTGGCGGGGTCCCTGCGTGGCTGGCTCGATGCCGGCCCGGGCGAGGGCCTGTCAATGAATGGCGGACTGTCGCTGATGGGGGTGACCGAGTTCGTCGCCTGGGTCGTGATCCCCGCTGTGGCGCTGGCACTGCTGGTTTTCGTGGGCTGGTGCATGCCGCAGGAGACGCTCCGTGGCGCGTTGCGCCTGCGCGAAGACTGGCGTTACACGTTCTGGGTGCCCATGCTGCGGTACGTGGCCCCCTTGATTCTGCTGGCCCTTTTGGCGAGAGTTGCGGGCCTGTTGCCGTGGTGACCCCGCCGTGTTGGCGTCCGCTGCCGGCATTCCCTGAGGACAACCGTGACTGAGCCATGACGACAATCTCCCGCAGCGCGCTGGTACCGCATTCGGCGAAAGCCATGTTCGATCTGGTCAACGACGTGGACCGCTACCAGGAGTTCCTGCCCTGGTGCAGCGACAGCGGTGTGCTCGAGCGCAGCGGGGACGAACTGAAGGCCTACGTTACCATCAGCAAGGGGGGCGTTTCGCGCTCGTTCACCACGCGCAACCGGGCGCAGCCGGGGAAGATGCTGGAAGTCCGGCTGATCGAGGGGCCGTTCAAGCGTCTCGATGGCTACTGGCGCTTTCAGCCGTTGCGCGAGGATGCCAGCAAGGTGTCGCTCGACCTGGAATTCGAGTTCAGCAACAGCATCGTGCGCATGGCCTTCGGGCGGGTGTTCGACCAGGTGGCGAACCGGATGGTTGATTCGTTCGTGACCCGGGCGGATGAGGTCTATGGCCGCAGCAGCGGATGACTCCATCGCGGTCCAGGTGGCCTACGCCAGGCCGGAGCGCCAGTGCGTTCTCGACCTGAGCGTCCCGGCGGGTACCACGGCCCGCGAGGCGGTGCAGGTGTCGGGGATCTCCGAGGTATTCGGCGAAATCGACGCCCGAACCTCACCCATTGGCATCTACGGTCGCGCCGTCGAGGATGAGCACCCGCTGCGGGCCGGTGATCGCGTGGAGGTCTATCGCCCGCTGGTCATCGACCCGAAAGAAGCGCGCCGCCAGCGGGCCCGGATTCCACGGTAGGTGGTGTCAAGAGCCGAAGTCTTCGGGCGCCAGGTTCCCTTCCACGCGCACCAGACGGTCCCCGTCGAAGAAGACCGTGAGCCGGTCCGGGCGTCCACCGCCACCGGCGGCTTCGGTGTGGATGTAATCCCAGCGGTCATCGCGGAAGATGTCCTCGATGGCCGGTGTGCCCAGGACGAACTGCACCTGACGGCGCGTCATGCCCGGCTCCAGCTCGGCGATCATCTCCTCCGTGATGATGTTGCCCTGCTGGACGGGCACCTCGTAGGCGAAGGGGATGTCGCTGTAGGAGCATCCAGTAATGGCCACGGCCGTGCCGAGGCCAAGGGAAATCATTAGCGCGCGCATCATCGGTACGATTTCAAACCCTTTTTGGTGATGTCGGAATCATAACGCACACGGCCGGGTGGATTCACTGCCCGTCGGCGGCGGACGTCGCGATCATGCCGACTCGGCGTTGGTGACCATCTCCGTGGCGTGTTCCATGGTGGCCTGGGTCAGCTCCATGCCGCCCAGCATGCGCGCCACCTCCTGGATGCGTTCGTCGCGTGCCAGAGGTGTGACCGTGGTGGCCGTTGTCTGTTCCCCGGAGCGTTTGTGGACCTGCAGGTGGTGGTGCGCCTGGGAGGCCACCTGGGGCAGATGCGTGACGCAAAGCACCTGGTGATGCCTGCCCAGGGCGCGCAGCTGCCGACCCACGACCTCCGCGACACCGCCGCCAATACCGGAGTCCGCCTCGTCGAAGATCAGCGAGGGAATGCGGGTGGTTCCGGCCGCCGCCACCTGGATCGCCAGGCTCAGCCGGGAGAGCTCACCGCCGGAGGCGATCCGGTTGAGCGGCCCGAAGGGCTGACCGGCGTTGGTGCGCACCTGGAAGGCGATGTCATCGAGCCCGTGCGGGGTCGGGGCGTCATTGCTCCGCGGCGTGACCTCCACGTGAAAGGCGGCGCCGCCCATGCTGAGCTCACCCAGCTGTGCGGTCACCCCCTCAGACAATGTGTCCGCCGCAGTCTGGCGTGCGCGACGGAGCTGTTCCGCCACACCGTGGTAACGCTCCTTGAGCTGCGCATGCTGCTGTTGCAGCTCCGCCAGCCGTTCACCGCTTTGCTCCAGATCGTCAAGTTCCGCGCGCAGGGTCTCGAAGACACCGCCCAGGTCCTGCTCCCGCACGTTGTGCTTGCGCGCCAGGTCGCTGAGGGTGGAAATCCGCTCTTCCACTTCGGCAAGCCGGGCGGGATCCATCTCCAGGTTGTCCAGGTGGCGCCGCAGGCCATCCACGGCCTCTTCCAGCTGCGCCTGGGCGCCGGTGAGCTGCTCGTGGATATCGCCCAGACTGGCGTCCTTGTCCAGCAGTCCTTCCACCTCGCGTACGGCCTGCCCGATGATCGACTGCGCGGAGGTCTCATCCTCGTACAGCGTCTGCAGGAGCCGTTGCCCCGCCTCTGCGAGCGTGCCCGCATGCGCCAGCCGCCGGTGCTCGGCGTCCAGGGCGTCGAGCGCTTCCGGCGACAGATCCAGCGCTTCCAGCTCCCCGGTCTGGTAGGCAAGCAGGTCGCGGCGGGCGTCCTGATCCTCGAAACCGCCGCGCAATGCGTCCATGGCCTGCTCGCACTCCTGCAGCGAGCGGTGGAGCTGCGCTGTTTCGGCAAGCAGCTCGCCGTTGCCGGCATGGTTGTCCACGATCATGCGCTGCACGTCACGGCGCATGAGTGACTGGTGCTCATGCTGCCCGTGGATGTCCACCAGGAACTCGCCCAGTTCGCGCAGATGCTGCAGGGGTACGGGGCGTCCGTTGATGAATGCACGGGAGCGGCCGCTCGCCTGGATGACCCGGCGGAGCATGCACTCGCCATCGTCATCGAGCTCCTGCTCTGCCAGCCACGCCGCGCAGTCGGCGAGGCCGCCGATGTCGAACGTGGCGATGATCTCGGCGCGCTCCGCACCCGGGCGCACGGTCTCGGCAGAGGCGCGGTCACCGAGCGCGAGCCCGAGGGCGTCCAGGAGGATGGACTTGCCCGCGCCGGTCTCCCCGGTGAGGGTGGTCATGCCGGAGGCGAACTCCAGCTCCAGTTCATCGACGATGGCGAAGTCACGGATGTGCAGATGGTTCAGCATCGGTATGCGTTCCCGGCAGAGCGGCCCGGCTGCACCGCTGGCGAACGGATGCAGGCGTGCCCGCGAAGTTGGTTCCGGGCCTCTCCCTGATCGTGCCCGGCGTTTCCCCAGGCGGCAGTGTAACGGAGCTTGTGCGTCCAGTTCACGTAATTGACTTGGTCAGGTGCCGTTGGTAGCTTGATTCTTAGCACTCGCGCGGGCGAGTGCTAAAGAAGACGGGGCAGGTCGCCTCTTCGGCGGGTTCGCTTCACGGTGTTCGATCCAGGCACCACCCATTCCCTTGAGTCAGGCGGTTCCGGAGGGCGTCAGAAGCGGGCTCCGGTGGGGCCGTGGGCGGCGTGCCCGGGCAACCGCCAGGGTATCGGTCGGATGAGGCTATGAGCAGGAACAGTCCGGAGTCAGAACTCAACGAGCGCGCACAGCACCTCCTGAAGGTGATGGTGAAGCGCTACATCCGCGACGGCTCTCCGCTCGGGTCCAGAACATTGACGCGGGAGGCGGGGCTGGATGTCAGCCCGGCGACCATTCGTAACGTCATGGCCGATCTGGAGGAGCTGGGGTACGTGCGCTCGCCGCATACCTCTGCAGGGCGTATTCCCACGGACAAGGGGTATCGGTTCTTCGTGGATACGCTTCTGACCGTGCAGTCCATGAGCCGGCAGGTGGTCCATGAAACCGATCTGCAACTGCCGGAAGGGCAGAGCCCGGATGCGCTCGTGGATTCGGCGTCCAATCTGTTGTCCGGACTCACCCGGCTGGCCGGTGTGGTGACTCTGCCGCGGCACATGACCCGATCGCTTCGCCATGTCGAATTCCTGCCACTCAGCGACAGGCGCGTTCTCGCCATACTGGTCTTCAACGAGCAGGACGTGGAGAACCGCATCGTCCACACCGACCGGGACTACTCGCAGAGCGAACTCCAGCAGGTGACCAACTACCTGAATGCGGAGTTCGCGGGCCGTGGCGTGGACACGGTTCGGGATCAGCTCCTGCGCAGCATGGAGTCGGACAGGGAGCGGATGAACGCCCTGATGAACTCCGTGATCGAGCTGGGCGGCAAGGTCTTCGGGGGCGACGATCCGGCCGATGGTGAAGACTACGTGGTTGCCGGTCAGACCAACCTCATGGAGTTCCAGGAACTCTCCAACGTCGAGAAGCTTCGCAGCCTGTTCCAGGCGTTCACCGAGAAGCGCGACATCCTCCACCTGCTGGATCAGTCCCTGGCCGCCGACGGTGTGCAGATATTCATCGGCCAGGAGTCCGGCTACAAGGTGTTCGATGGCTGCAGTCTGGTTACCTCGCCGTACTCGGCCGAAGGGGAAGTGCTGGGCGTGCTCGGTGTCATCGGTCCGACGCGGATGGAGTACGATCGGGTCATCCCGATCGTGGACATGACGGCGAAATTGCTTGGTTCCGCCTTGAATCAATCCCATTGATCCCCATCTACTCGCTAGGGATGCATTGCGCCCGCCAGGCGTAATGCTGTCTGTTTGGGTTGTATTGTCCGGCACAACAAGGTGTTGCAGCCGGGTTTGCCGTATGACGAAACGTGGAGAGAGTGCATGTCTGAGAAGGATCAGAACGCGCGGAAGGACGATCCGGAGAACCAGGACAGGCAAGACCTCGAGCCGGAACAGGTGGATGAGGGCGAGGCCGCCCCCGGCGAAGGCGATGATCCGCGCGTCCAGGAGCTCGAGCAGAAGCTCGACGACGCGGAGGCACGCGCCGAGGACAACTGGAACCAGTACCTGCGGGCACGCGCCGAAATGGATAACGCGCGCCGGCGCCTGGAGAAGGACGTGGAACAGGCGAAGCGACAGGGCCTGGAGAAGCTTGCCGCCGAGCTGTTGCCGGTCAAGGACAGCCTGGAAATGGGTCTTGCCGCCGCTCAGGAGGCCAATGCCGATGTGGCAAAACTGGCCGAGGGGAGCGAGCTCACGCTCAAGATGCTGAGCCAGGCCATGGAGAAGTTCCAGATCTCCGAAGTGGAGCCCATGGGCCAGAAGTTCGATCCGGAACGCCACGAGGCCATGGCCATGCAGCCATCCGCCGAGCACGAGCCGAACACGGTCATTCACGTGGTGCAGAAGGGGTATCTGCTCAACGACCGGCTGCTGCGCCCGGCCATGGTGATCGTGTCCAAGGATGCCGACCAGCAGCAGGGTGGTCACATCGACGAGCAGGCCTGACCGCATCACCTTGAAAAACCGGCGGACGCCCAAATGTATGGGATCAGCACAACAGATTGCCGTAACGCGAGAATTGGCAGAATCATTTAGGAGAGGATCAAATGGGTAAGATTATCGGTATCGACCTGGGCACCACGAACTCCTGCGTGGCCGTCATGGATGGCGGACAGGCCCGAGTCATCGAGAACAGTGAAGGTGATCGCACCACGCCGTCCGTGGTGGCGTTCGCCGAGGATGGCGAGATCATGGTGGGTGCGCCGGCCAAGCGCCAGGCGGTCACCAACCCGGAGAACACCCTGCACGCGGTCAAGCGCCTGATCGGCCGGCAGTTCAAGGAAGATGTGGTGCAGCGTGACGTGCGCGAGATGCCCTACCACATCGTCGAGGCCGACAACGGCGACGCCTGGGTCTCGGTGCGCGACAAGAAGATGGCGCCGCCGGAAATCTCCGCCCGTGTGCTGCAGAAGATGAAGCAGACGGCCGAAGACTACCTGGGCGAGGAGGTCACCGAAGCGGTGATCACCGTGCCGGCCTACTTCAACGACAACCAGCGTCAGGCTACCAAGGATGCCGGCAAGATCGCCGGGCTCGAGGTCAAGCGCATCATCAACGAGCCCACCGCTGCCGCACTGGCCTATGGTCTGGACAAGAAGGGCGGCGACCGCAAGGTAGCGGTCTACGACCTGGGTGGTGGTACGTTCGATATCTCCATCATCGAGATTGCCGAAGTGGACGGTGAGCACCAGTTCGAGGTGCTGGCGACCAATGGCGACACGTTCCTGGGCGGTGAAGACTTCGACCGAGCCGTCATCGATTACCTGATCTCCGAGTTCAAGAAGGATCAGGGCATCGACCTGAGCAGCGACCGTCTGGCCGTGCAGCGGCTGAAGGAAGCGGCGGAGAAGGCGAAGATCGAGCTGTCCTCCGGCCAGCAGACCGAGGTCAACCTGCCGTACATCACGGCCGACCAGAACGGTCCCAAGCACCTGGCGGTGAAGCTGACCCGGGCCAAGTTCGAGTCCATGGTGGACGACCTGGTCAAGCGTACCATCGAGCCGTGCAAGACCGCGCTGAAGGATGCCGGACTGAGCGGCTCCGAGGTCGACGAAGTCATTCTCGTCGGCGGCCAGACGCGTATGCCGAAGGTGCAGGAAGCCGTGAAGGACTTCTTCGGCAAGGATCCGCGCAAGGACGTGAACCCGGATGAGGCGGTGGCCGTTGGTGCCGCGATCCAGGGCGGTGTGCTGGGTGGCGACGTCAAGGACGTGCTCCTGCTGGACGTGACCCCGCTGTCCCTGGGGATCGAGACCATGGGCGGCGTGATGACCAAGCTGATCGAGAAGAACACCACCATCCCGACCAAGGCGAGCCAGGTGTTCTCCACGGCCGAGGATAACCAGACGGCCGTGACGGTCCACGTCCTGCAGGGCGAGCGCGAGATGGCCAGCGGCAACAAGTCCCTGGGCCGGTTCGACCTGTCGGACATTCCGCCGGCGCCACGGGGCGTGCCGCAGGTCGAGGTCAACTTCGACATCGACGCCAACGGCATCCTCAACGTGTCCGCCAAGGACAAGGCCACCGGCAAGGAGCAGTCCATCGTCATCAAGGCCTCCAGCGGCCTGAGCGACGACGAGATCGAGCGCATGGTGCAGGACGCCGAGGCGAACGCCGAGGAAGACCGCAAGATGCGCGAACTCGTCGAGGCCCGCAACCAGGGTGAAAACCTCATCCACGCCACGCGCAAGTCGCTGGACGAGATGGGCGACAACATCTCCGCCGACGAGAAGCAGGAGATCGAGACGGCCATCAGCGAACTGGAAGAGGCCAATAAGGGCGAGGACAAGGCCGAGATCGAAGCCAAGACCCAGAAGCTGGGTGAGGCTTCCGGCAAGCTGGCCGAGAAGATGTACAGCCAGCAGGCCGAGGGCGCTGCCGAGGCCGGCGCCGAGAGCCAGGGTCAGGGCGAATCGGACGACGTGGTCGACGCGGAGTTCGAGGAAGTCAAGGAAGACGACGACAAGAAGTGATCGGCCCGCCTTTCGGGGCTCATGGACGGGCGCGGGGTTTCCCCGCGCCCGTTCTGCGTGGCGGCGACGTCACATCATGGCTGAACGGATCAGATACCGCCGAACCAAGCAGGGGACGATGCGATCATGGCGCAGCGTGATTACTACGAAATACTGGGGCTGCAGAAGAACGCCTCGGACGACGAGATCAAGAAGGCGTATCGAAAACTCGCCATGAAATACCATCCGGACCGGAATCCGGATGACGAGGACGCAGAAGTTCGTTTCAAGGAGGTCAAGGAGGCCTACGAAGTGCTGGCCGACCCCCAGAAACGCGCCGCCTACGACCAGTTTGGTCACGCCGGTGTTGACGGCGGCATGGGTGGTGGCGCACGCGGCGGTGGCGGTGCCAGCTTCTCCGATATCTTCTCCGACGTCTTCGGCGACATCTTCGGTGGCGGCGGCGGACGCGGTGGGCGCATGTTCCGTGGTGCCGACTTGCGCTACAACCTGGATCTGTCGCTGGAGGAGGCCGTCTTCGGCAAGGAGGCGACCCTCAATATTCCCACGTGGTCGACCTGCAGCGCCTGTGATGGCAAGGGCCAGGCCGACGGCAAGGCGCCCGAGACCTGCCCGACCTGTCAGGGTCACGGGGACGTGCGCGTCCAGCAGGGCTTTTTCTCGATTCAGCAGACCTGTCCGCGCTGCGGCGGCACCGGTGCGATTGTCACCGACCCCTGCGGTTCCTGTGGTGGTGACGGCCGGATCGAAGAGACCAAGGAACTCAACGTCAAGATCCCGGCCGGTGTCGATACCGGCGACCGCATCCGCCTCTCCGGGGAGGGTGAGCCCGGCGAACGCGGTGGCCCGCCCGGGGACCTCTACGTGCAGGTGATGGTCCGGGAGCACCCGATCTTCACCCGCGACGGCGCCAACCTTCGCTGCACCGTACCCATCAACGTGGTGACTGCGGCGCTCGGCGGAGAGCTGGAAGTGCCCACGCTGGAAGGCCGGGTGAACCTGCGTATTCCCCCGGGAACCCAGACCGGCAAGACCTTCAAGATTCGCGGCAAGGGCGTGAAGCCAGTGCGCGGTGGCGCCCAGGGCGACCTGCTGTGCCGCGTGCAGGTGGAGACCCCCGTCAATCTCACCCGCGAACAGAAGGAACTGCTGCAGCGCTTCGGCGAGACGCTGGATGCCGGCGGCAGAAAGCACAATCCCGAGGGCAGCTCCTGGCTCGACAAGGCCAGGCGGTTCTTCGATGAGTTGAAGTTCTGAACCGGAAACGATCAGGGAGTCGCCGAACATGGCCATTCGCATCGGAATCTGTGGCGCCGGCGGGCGCATGGGCCGCAATCTCATCGCGGCGACGCGGGAGCACGAGGATCTGGAACTCGGCGCCGCTCTGGAGCGGCCGGGCTCCTCCCTGATCGGTGTCGATGCCGGCGAACTGGCGGGCGAGGGGGCGATCGGCGTTCCCGTTGGCGACGACCTGGCCGCGGTGTTGCCGCAGCTGGACGTGGTCATCGACTTCACACTCCCGGATGCGACCGTCGCCAACGTACAGGCGTGCGCGGCGGCCGGAGTGGCCATGGTCATTGGCACCACCGGTCTTGACGACGACCAGAAACGGCAGCTGCGGGACGGCGCCGCGCACATCCCTGTGGTCCATGCCGCCAACTACAGCGTCGGTGTCACCCTGACGCTGAGTCTTCTTGCCACGGCTGCCCGTGCCCTTGGCGACGAATACGATGTGGAGGTGGTGGAAGCGCACCACCGCCACAAGATCGATGCGCCGTCCGGTACCGCCCTGCGAATGGGTGAGGTGGTCGCCGATGCGCTCGGTCGCGATCTCCGCGATTGCGCCGTATATGGCCGGGAAGGGCAGACCGGCCAGCGGGACAGCAAGACCATCGGCTTCGAGACGATCCGGGGCGGCGACGTGGTCGGTGACCACACGGTGATGTTCTTGGGGCTCGGTGAGCGCATGGAAATTTCCCACCGTGCCAGCAGCCGCATGACGTTTGCCCGCGGTGCCGTCCGCAGTGCCACGTGGGTGCGAAGTCAGCCGCCGGGCGTCTACGACATGGAAGATGTCCTCGGCTTGCGGACGGTCTGATTATCGTTCCAGCGCCGCCTTGACCATGGCTACGCAGAGCAGCGCGGCTCCGGTAATCTGCATGGTGCTGAGGCCTTCATCGAACAGAGCCCAGCCGAGCGTCGCGGCGGTCAGCGGCTCCGCGACAATCAACACGCCCGTGACGGCCGCCGGTGTGCGACCAACACCGCCGTAGAACAGGCTGTAGGCAACCACCGTCGGCACCAGGACCAGAAACGCCACCATACCGACACTGTCGAAGGCCGCGGCAATGCCCTGTGGCACGGCCAGTATCACTGGCGACAGCGCCACGGCGCCCACAGTGAAGAATGCCGCCGTCACGGCCAGGGGTGGCACGCTCTCGCCCAGTGCCCGCCCCGTGAGCGCGATGCCGGAGAAGGCGAGGCTGGCCATGAGGCCGAGTGCCGCGCCTTGTGCGAGCTGGGAGGCGGGGGCGCTGGTCCCCGGAGTCCCCACCAGGAGCAGCGTCCCGGCCGAGGCCGCAATGATGCCCAACCACGGGATGGGTCGGTCCCGTTCACCCAGCACCACCCGCGCCAGTACCGCCACCAGGACGGGGACAGGGCACAGCGCCGTGAGTGTGGCCAACGTGACACCGGAGACCGCCACGGCCTGGAAGTAGAAGGTCTGATAGAGGGCGATGCAGACGCCGCCAATCAGGACCGTGCCCAGGCGCGATCGCAGGTCCCGCCAGTGCCGGCGCAGCGCCGGGGCCGCGACAAGGAGCAGGAGCGGGGCCGCCAGGGCGATACGCAGAAGCGCCACCGCCATGGGCGACGTGTCCGTGCCGTCGTAGAGGAACTGTGACGCCGGTCCCGCCGTACCCCAGAGAATGGCCCCGGTGAACACCAGAATGAGCCCGATGACAGCGGCATTGTCGTGTGCTTGGTTCGCCATGTATCCATCAGGTTTCGTGGTCATAAAAAACCCGGCGCGGAGGCCGGGTTTTTCGTGCAGTGCCGGGGCTTATTGCCCGTACTTGGCCTTGGCTTCCTGCCGACGCCGGTGCAGGACCGGCTCGGTGTAGCCACTGGGCTGTTCGCGGCCCTTGAACACCAGGTCGCAGGCGGCCTGGAAGGCGACGCTGTCTTCGAAGTTGGGTGCCATGTTGCGGTAGCTCGGGTCGCCGGCGTTCTGCCGGTCCACCACTTCGGCCATGCGCTTCATGGTCTCCATGACCTGGCCTTCCGAGGCGATGCCGTGATGGAGCCAGTTGGCGATGTGCTGGCTGGAGATGCGCAGCGTCGCCCGGTCCTCCATCAGGCCGACATCGTTGATGTCCGGGACCTTGGAGCAACCGACGCCGTGGTCGATCCAGCGCACCACATAGCCCAGGATGCCCTGGGCGTTGTTGTCCAGCTCCTGCTGGATTTCCTCGGCGGACCAGGCGGGGCTGGTCTCCACCGGGACGGTCAGCAGATCGTCCAGGCTTGCCCGGCCGCGGCTCTTCAGCTCAGCCTGCACCGCGTGCACGTCCACCTGATGGTAGTGGGTGGCGTGCAGCGTGGCGGCCGTGGGCGAGGGGACCCAGGCGGTGTTTGCGCCGGCCTTCGGATGACCGATCTTGGCCTCCATCATCTCCTGCATGCGGTCGGGTTTCGGCCACATGCCCTTGCCGATCTGCGCGTGACCCTTGAGGCCGCACTCCAGCCCGACATCCACGTTCCAGTCTTCGTAGGCCTTGATCCAGGGCTCACCCTTGATGTCGTCCTTGCGCTTGAACGGGCCCATCTCCATGGAGGTGTGGATCTCGTCACCGGTGCGATCCAGGAAGCCGGTGTTGATGAAGATGATCCGGTCGCTGGCCTGGCGCAGGCACTCCTTGAGATTAACCGTGGTCCGGCGCTCTTCGTCCATGACGCCGATCTTCAGGGTGCTGCGCTTTAGACCGTAGGCGTCTTCCACCCGGTTCAGGATCTCGCAGGCAAAGGCCACTTCCTCGGGGCCGTGCATCTTCGGCTTGACGATGTACATGCTGCCGGCGCGGGAGTTGGTGTGCTTGCCCAGGCCCTTGAGGTCGTGGAGAAAGCCGAGCGAGGTCATCACCGCATCGAGCATGCCTTCCGGCACCTCTTTGCCGTTGGCGTCCAGCACGGCCGGGTTGGTCATCAGGTGGCCGACATTGCGAACCAGCATCAGTGCGCGGCCGTGCAGCTTCAGGGCGCCGCCGTCCGGCGTGGTGTATTCGCGGTCGTCATGGAGCTTGCGGGTGAACTGCTTGCCGCCTTTCTCCATGGTCTCTTCCAGGTCGCCACGCATGAGGCCGAGCCAGTTGCGGTAGACCAGGGTCTTGTCCTCACCGTCCACGGCTGCCACGGAGTCTTCACAGTCCATGATGGCGGTCATGGCGGACTCGATCACCACGTCCTTGACGCCGGCGGCGTGGTCCTTGCCGATGGGGTCATTGGCGTCGATCTGGATCTCCAGGTGCAGGCCGTTGCAGAGCAGCAGCACCGCGCTCGGCGCGGCGGCATCACCCTGGTAGCCCACGAACTGGGCGGGGTCCTGCAGAGCGGTTTCGCCAGAGGCCGTGGCGACCACCAGCTTGCCGTCCTTCACGGCGTAGGCGGTGGCATCGGCGTGGCTGCCCTGGGCCAGCGGCGCGGCGTTGTCCACCACGGCGGCGGCGTGACGGACCACCTCGGCGCCCCGTTTCGGGTTGTAGCTGGTGCCTTTCTCCTTGCCGCCATCCTCCGGGATGATGTCGGTGCCGTAGAAGGCATCATAGAGGCTGCCCCAGCGGGCGTTGCCGGCGTTCAGGGCGAAGCGGGCATTGCTGATGGGCACCACCAGCTGAGGGCCGGCGACCTCTGCGATCTCCGGGTCCACGTTCTCGGTGGTGACCTTGAACTCATCCCCTTCCGGGAGCAGGTAGCCGATGTCCTTGAGGAACTGCTTGTAGGCGGCGTGATCGTGCGCCTGCCCCTTGCGCTCCTTGTACCAGCCGTCGAGCTGCTCCTGGATGCGGTCACGCTTCTCGAGCAGCTCACGGTTGCGAGGGCCGAGTTCGTTGACCAGTGATTCCAGGGTGGTCCATACCGTGGCAGGCGTCACGCCCGTGCCGCTGGTCAGCTCGTTGGCCACCAGTTCATGCAGTTCCTTTGCAACCTGAAGACCTCCCTCCTGCACTCGTTCGGTCATGTTCTGACTCCTCGTACCCGTGATAGTGCGTGCGGCCGCGCGGTGCTCTGCGCGGCCACGGTGTCTGAATCCGCTGACGGAAAGGCGCATAGGATAACGCATCGGCCGGCATGATTCATGTCTAGCCACCGATCTGTGCCCCTGATTCAACAACCGCCCGACAGCGAGGACGGGGCGTCTGGTCGTTGGCAAAGGGGCTGTCTTTTTATACAGTGGTGTTCGGGGCCGAAACCGAAACGAGACGCGAGGAACATGCTATGGCCACTCCCGCCCGTGCCGTTGAAACGGCCGACGATCCGGTCAGGCGGCTGACCGGGCGCCTGCAGGGGAAGTACGGTGGCCGTATCACCGGGCAGCTCGTGGTGCCGGAGCGCCCGGCCCACTTCGCGGAGATGCCCGAGGGGCTGGATGGGCGCCTGCGGGAAGCGCTTGCCGCGCGCGGCATCACGCAGCTCTACAGTCATCAGCGCCACGCCTGGGAAAGCATCCGCACCGGGCGGCACACGGTGGTGGTCACGCCCACCGCCTCCGGCAAGACGCTGTGCTACAACCTGCCGGTGCTGCAAAGCGCCCTCACCGACGGCGGTAAGGCGCTGTACCTGTTCCCCACCAAGGCGCTGTCGCAGGACCAGGTGGCCGAGCTCACGGAGCTCAACCAGGCCGGCGATCTCGGCATCCGCGCCTACACCTTCGACGGCGATACCCCGGGTGACGCGCGCAAAGCGGTGCGCACCCGCGGCGACATCGTGGTCACCAATCCGGACATGCTGCACAAGGGCGTGCTGCCGCACCACACCAAGTGGGCGCAGTTCTTCGAGAGCCTGCGCTACGTGGTTATCGACGAAACACATACCTACCGCGGCGTGTTCGGCTCGCACATGGCCAACGTCATGCGCCGCCTGCACCGCGTGTGCCGCTTCTACGGGGCCGATCCGGTATTCATTCTCTCGTCAGCGACCATCGGCAACCCGGCGGAGCTGGCGCAGGGCCTGGTAGGCGACGCCGTTCACGCCATCACCGACAGCGGCGCGCCGGCGGGTGAGAAACAGCTCCTGCTGTGGAATCCGCCGGTGATCAACCATGATCTCGGCATCCGCGCCTCCAGCCGCTCCCAGAGCACGCGCATCACGCGCATGGCCGTGCGCGCCGGCCTGAAGTCCATCGTCTTCGCGCGCAGCCGGTTGATGGTCGAGGTGATCACGAAGTACCTGAAGGATGTGTTCGACAGCGACCCGCGCAAGCCCACGCGCGTGGCGGCCTATCGCGGTGGTTACCTGCCCGGTGAACGGCGCGACACGGAAAAGGCGCTGCGCGCCGGCAATGTGGACTGCGTGGTCGCCACCTCGGCCCTGGAGCTGGGTGTGGATATCGGCTCGCTGGATGTCTGCGTGCTGGATGGCTACCCGGGCACCATCGCTGCCACCTGGCAGCGTCTAGGCCGCGCGGGGCGGCGCGAACGTCCGGCGCTGGGCGTGCTGGTGGCCTCCAGCCAGCCCCTGGACCAGTACATCGTGCGCAACCCGGAGTTCTTTCTGGGGGCGTCCCCCGAGCACGCCCGAATCGATCCGGACCAGCTCCTAATCCTGCTCGACCACGTGCGCTGTGCCGCCTTCGAGCTGCCGTTCCGCCAGGGTGAGCGCTTCGGCGGTGAGGACTTGGAGCAGTTGCTCGCCTACCTGGAAGAACAGGGCGTGCTCCACCGTGAGCAGGACACCTGGCACTGGACCGAAGACAGCTATCCCGCCAACAGCGTCAGCCTGCGCTCCGTGGCCGAAGGCAACTTCGTGGTCATCGACATCACCGACGGCGGCCAGCAGATCGTCGCCGAGGTGGACTACTCCAGCGCCGCCGAGACCCTCTACGAAGGCGCCATCTACCTGGTCCAGGCCGCCCCCTACCAGGTGGAGCGGCTCGACTGGGACGGCCGCAAGGCGTGGGTGCGTCAGACCCGCGCCGACTACTACACCGACGCCATCGACTACACGCGCCTGAAGATCCTGGAGAGTTTCGAGTCCGCCCGCGGCCGGCGCTCCGAGAGCGCCAACGGCGAGGTGCACCTGGTGCGGCGCATCCCCGGGTTCAAGAAGATCCGCTACTACACCCACGAAAACATCGGCTACGGCAACATCAACCTGCCGGACCAGGAGATGCACACCACGGCTGTCTGGTGGGAAGTGCATCCGGACGAGCTCGCCCACGTTTTCCCAAGCCGGCAGGAAGCGCTGGATGGTTTTCTCGGCGCAGCACACGCCATGCATCACGTCGCCGCACTGCGCGTGATGTCCGAGCCCAACGATCTTGGGCGCGCCGTGGGAGACGGCAATGCGCGCTGGTTCGCGACGGTCGGGCCGTCCGGGCGTGGCCAGATCCGCAGTTTCGATAACGGCGAGATGAACCCCGAGGCGGAGCAGCGTTTCCGTCCCGCCGTGTTTCTCTACGACAACTATCCGGGTGGTGTCGGACTGTCGGCGCCGCTCTATGATCAGCGGCGGGCGGTGGTTACCGATGCCCGGGAGCTGGTCGCCGCCTGTGGCTGTCAGTCCGGCTGTCCGGGCTGCGTCGGGCCCATCCTCGCCTCCGACGAGACCCGCGGTTTCTCGCCGAAGCAGGCGGCACTGCAGGTTCTGGGGCTTCTGACCGGCGATGGACCTTAAGCAACGGTTGCGCACATTGCAGGCGGAGACCGGTGTGGCGGACCGGGAGGCCGTCGCCGCGCCGGCCTCCGACCCGCTCGCGACGGGCGTACCGGGTCAGCCCTCCGTGCGGGCCCGCCTCGATCGGCTCCGTGCTGCCACCCGGGGCGTTGATCACCGCCCCCGGGGTGATGGTGATCCGGAGCGGCTGGCGGCGGCGCTGGGTGCCGCAGCCGTTGCACCGGGCGTTCTGCGTGTCGACACCCACCTGCCGCCGGGGGCAAGGCACGGGGCTTCAGCCCTGCCATCACCGGACGCGGTCGTCGGGTTCTCGGGCTGGCCCCGGTTCCCGCTCCGGGAGCTTGCGTTCATTGACACCGAGACCAGTGGTCTCGCCGGTGGTACCGGCACCGTTGCGTTCAATATCGGTGTGCTCGGCTGGGCTGAGGGCGCCTGGCGCAGCCGGCAGTACGTGCTCACCGGTTTCGGCGGGGAAGCGGCGATGCTCGCGGCTCTCGCCGCCGACCTGCGGGCGTGCAGTGGCGTCGTGACCTACAACGGTGGCAGCTTCGATCTGCCCCTGTTGCGGGATCGCTACCGCCTGCAGCGTCAGCCGGACAGCGCTCTCCCGGAAGCGCACCTGGACTTGCTGCACCCGGTCAGGCGTCTGTACCGCAACCGCTGGAGCGACTGCCGCCTGGCTTCTGCGGAAGCGGGGCTGCTGGGCCTGCAGCGGCGGGATGACCTGCCCGGAGCGGAGGTGCCGGCAGTGTGGTTCGACTGGATCCATCGCGGACGCGGGGAGCGCCTTGGTGCGGTCCTCGGGCACAACCGGCTCGACATCCTCTCGCTGCTTGCGTTGATGCCGGCGCTCGCCGGCGCCGTTCGCGCTCCTGAGCGCTGGGGTGCCTGCCCGCTGGGCGCCGCCCGATACTGGCTGCAGCAGGGCAGGGAGCGACGCGCCCGTGTGCTGCTGGAGCGGGCCGGTGAACTGGATGTCGATGGCCTGCACGAGCTGGCGCGGCTGCGCCGTCGCGCCGGCTGGGGTGAGGGGGCGGCGGCCATCTGGGAGACGCTGGCAAACCAGGGGTGTCCACGCGCCCTGGAGCAACTGGCCAAGTTTCATGAGCACGTGCGACGGGACATGCACACGGCGCTCGCCCTGGCGGATCGGCTGCCGGCGTGCGAGGCGCGCGAACGGCGCCGCGCACGCCTTCTGAGGCGGTGCGGTGCCGGGAGAACACTGCCGCTGGATCTGTGAC
The DNA here is from genome assembly GCF_048323695.1 of Aquisalimonas sp. APHAB1-3. NCBI lineage: Bacteria > Pseudomonadati > Pseudomonadota > Gammaproteobacteria > Chromatiales > Ectothiorhodospiraceae > Aquisalimonas > Aquisalimonas sp. APHAB1-3. The sequence continues at coordinate 424,368 of NZ_JBLWFT010000001.1, forward strand.
GGCCGGCCTGGCACCCAGGGGGCCCGGTCCGTAGAATTCCGGCTTCCAGCCAGGTAATCAGAGGGTCGGACACCATGCTTGATGACGATCAGGCCCGGGTCGTTGCGCACGACGATGGCCCTGCCGCGGTGCTCGCCGGTGCGGGCTCCGGCAAGACCCGCTGCACCACCGAGCGCGCCCGACGGCGGCTGACCACGGCGGGCATCGACGGCGATGGCATGGTATTGCTCACGTTCACCAACAAGGCCGCGGCGGAGATGCGCGAGCGCCTGCGGGCGTTGCTGCCGGACGGCGTGACGCTGCCCTGGATCGGCACCTTCCACAGTTTCGGCAATCAGTTGCTGCGCCAGCACGGCAAGGCGATCGGGGTGCCGCGCAACGCCACCCTCATGGACGCCGATGATGCCGGAAGGATGCTGGATGCCCTGCTGGCCAGCCCCTTTCCGGACAAGACCCGCCGGCAGCAGCTCATGCGCGTGCAGGACGAGGCAACGGCCCTCGGGCTGGACGTGGTGGAGGATGCGCACGTCACGGAGCTGATGGCGCTGTGCGATGCACACGATCTGGGAAAGTCCGATGGCCGGCGCTTCCGCGAGGTGTTGCGGCGGTACGAGGCCGAGAAACGGCGGGCCGGGGTTCTCGACTTCTCGGACCTGATTCTCCTGCCGGCGCGGTTGCTGCGCCAGGAGCCGGAGATCCGGGATCAGCTGCGAGGCCGGCTCCGGGACGTCACCGTGGACGAAGCCCAGGACACCGACGGTGGCCAGTTCCGCCTCCTGCAGTTGCTGGCGCCGGAGAGCCGGACCGTGATCCTGGTCGGCGATGACGATCAGGCCATCTACGAGTGGCGTCATGCACGGCCGGAGAACATGCGTGATTTCATCGACGACTATCAGGCCACGGTCTACCGCCTGGAGCGCAACTACCGCTCCACGCCAGCCATCGTCACCGGTGGTGCGACCCTGGTGCGCAACAACGCCATGCGCCTGGAGAAGAACCCCTACGCGGTGCGCGGTGCGGGCGACCACCCGCTGCGACTCGTGGAATACGACGATGGTGATGCCATGGCCGACGGTGTGGCAGACCGGCTTTCGGTTGCCATCATGGGCGGGCGCAAGCCCGACGACATCGCCGTGCTGTATCGCAAGAACCGCCTGGCACGGACGCTGGAAGCGGCGCTGCTGCGGCGGAACATCCCCTACCGCATCAAGGCTGGTACCGATCTGCTCAGCTATGCGGACGTCCGCATGATGCTGGCGGCCGGCCGCCTGGCAGCGAATCGGCGTGATATCCGGGCCCTGTCCCGGGTGGCCGATCTGATCCCCGGTCTCGGTGCCCGCGGTGTGGCCAGGCTGACCGAGGGGGAGGGGGATCCCCTGGCCCGGGCGGCCCGGCTCGCGCCCAAGGCGGCTCAGGCGGTGGAGCGGTTGGCGACCGGTCTGGATCAGCTCTATCGCGGCGGCCCGGGTGGGTTGCTGGACTGGACCCAGAAGGACGGCCTGTTCCGCCACTGGCTGCGGCAACGGGCGCAGCGGTCATTGAAGTCGGGCCGCGCCGGTGGAGCCGAGGACCTGGAGCAGGCGCTGCGGCCCGCGCTGGGGCGCATGCGGGTGATTCAGCGGGCCATGGACAAGCGCCTCGGATCCCTGGATGCCGGCACAGCCCTGGAGGCCCAATGGGCCGCCGCGCTGGAGGTGGTGGCGGCTGGCACTGACGAGGCCGACAATGAAGACGGCAAGGTGACGCTCTGCACCGTCCACGGGGCCAAGGGGCTGGAGTGGCCCGAGGTCCACCTGTTCGCTTTCTCCGAGGGGCTCATGCCCATGGAGCGTGACGGAGAGGTGGAGAACCTGGCGGAAGAGCGGCGCCTTGCCTATGTGGCACTGACCCGCGCCCAGGATGCCGTGACCCTTCACCACGCCGACCGTCTGGACATGGGGACCGGCAATGGCGCGGAGGACCGGGCCGTCTCCCGCTTCCTGCTGGAGCTGGGCAGCGAGGATGCCGTGGTTCGCACGGACCGGCGCAAGGGGCGGCCGAAAGAGCCGTCATCCGCGCCGGCGCGGGACTGGCTGGCGGAGATGCGCAAGGCCATCAACTGACGCCGCGATCGCGGACGGAGCAGCGGTCATGGAACCCATCGGCATCGTTCACAGCTGTTTCGACGAGCGCTTCGGCACACCACGCCAGCCCGGCCTCGTGCCCGCCGCCACGGCGGCGCTGGAGCTTCTGCCCCCGTTCGACGCGGCGGACATGCTGCGCGGGCTGGAGGCGTTTTCCCACGTCTGGATCATCTACCGTTTCCACGCCAACCAGCACGACCGCTGGTCGCCGACCGTGCGGCCGCCGCGGCTTGGCGGCAACACCCGCACCGGCGTGCTGGCGACCCGTTCACCCTTTCGTCCCAACCCGGTTGGCCTGTCGGTGGTGGAGCTGGAAGCAGTGATTACCGGCCCGGACTGGCGGGGTCTGAAGCTGCGTAACCACGACCTGGTCAATGGCACGCCCGTGCTGGACGTCAAACCGTATCTGCCATACTCCGACTGCGTCCCCGAGGCGGTGGCCCCTGAAGCGTTCGCCACCGGGGGAGGGCGACTGGAGGTGGCGTTCGTCGCCCATCTGCTGGACACGCCACCCGCCAACGACGCCGGCTGGCGGCAACTGGTGGAACAGTCCCTTGCCAGCGACCCCAGGCCGGCCTATCGCGGGCACGGCCAGACCCGTGAGTACGGCGTCAGCATCGGCGGGTACAACGTGCGGTTCCGGGTCGGGGAGGATCGGCGGGTGCAGGTCGTGGCCATCGAACAGTGAAACCGGCCCGCACCGAGTGATGGTGCGGGCCGCCGGTCTCAGCTGCGTTCGGTGACGTAGACCACGCTGATGCCGGAGTTTTCCAGGGCGTCCGCAATCGCGGTTCGAGAGGGTTGTTCACCGCTGCGCACGACGATACGGTTACCGTCTGCGTCGACGGATTGAAGAGACAGCCCGTCGATGTCCGCCAGGGGCTGAATACGTTTCCACGCAGGCCCGAAGCCGGAAGGGAGGCCGCGAACGACGATCTCGAAGGTCCGTTCCTCCAGTTCCTCCTCGGGACTGGCGTCCGGATCGTCGACGTCGGGAAATTCGGCCAGCGCCAGGCTGGATCCGGTCATCAGGACGATCAACAGCAGAACGCGTGGTGTTTTCATGGCCATCCCCTTCTCGTTTAACGTCTGTTCATTTTCCATCATGGGGCTTGCATGAACAAATCTTGTGGACCGGGCCGCGCGGCCTCGTGGGGCGTCGCGATCACCGTTGTGGTGTTGCTGGTGTCCGGGTGCGCCCGCGATGATGCCGACCCCCGTGGCACGGGTGAACGCGAAGCCCCCGAGCCGGCGCCGGGTGCGCCGGGGGTGCTGGTGAACGTCTTCGACTGCGCCGACGGTGAGCGCGTTGTCACGCGGGGTCGGGAAGGGGAGCGACTGGTCGTGCATCGTGCAGGGGAAACCTGGGACATGTGGGCCGTGGAAAACGCTGAGGACAGCTACGCGGCCGACGCCGGGCCGGTCTGGGAGCGTGACGGTGCGCAGGCGTACTGGGCCGGGCCTGAGGGCCGCCGAGTGCGCTGCGGCGAGACGCCGGCTGCCGTGGTCTGGGAGGAGGCCCGGTTGCGGGGCATCGACTACCGCGCCGAGGCCGGAGATCAGTCCTGGGAGCTGGAACTGCACGGTGACGCCCTGAGTTTCCGTCACCGCAGCCGGGACGGTGTGCTGCGCGTCGATGATGCTGAATGGAGCGATGATCGCGTACACCTCGAAAGCGGCGAGCCGGAGACCGGCGTCGCGCTGGAGCGGCTGGACCTGCCCTGCGATCACGGTGACGGGGTCGGCACCCTGGAGCAGGTGCGCATCACGGTGGAAGGCCGCCCGTTACAGGGGTGCGGTGGATTCCTCGATGATGATCCGACGCCATAGGGAGGCGTTGCATGGAATGTCGACCGGGTTGCGGGGCGTGTTGCGTTGCGCCGTCCATTTCTTCCCCCATCCCCGGCATGCCGGATGGCAAGCCGGCAGGGGTGCCGTGCATCCATCTCACCGCTGACGCCCTGTGTGGATTGTTCGGTCAGCCGGAGCGGCCGGCCGTGTGCGAGCAGTTCAGCGCAACTCCGCCGCTGTGCGGCGAGAGCCGGGATGATGCGTTTGCCCGCCTTCGTGAACTGGAAGAAGCAACGGTGTGACAACACACACAGCCGATCTGAACCCCCTGGGGCGGGCGCTTCAGGCCGATGCCGAGAGAGCCGGCTGGCGCCGCATGGTTGTGCTCAGCGGCACCCCCGCCTGGTGCCGGGACGCGGCACGGGATCTGCTGTCGGGGGCCTTCACCGATAACGCCACCGTCCTCTGGGCCGGCCGGGCGCCACCAGCCGGGACCGTGGCGGCTGCGCCTGACGGGCTCGGCCGCCATCTGGGGACGGAGATGCACGCCCTGGTGATCGACGCCTTCGACGGCCTGGACCCGGACGGACTTGGTGCCGGCGTCGGCACGGTGCGTGCCGGCGGGCTCGTGATCCTGCTGACGCCGCCGCTGGACTGCTGGCGGGGCTTTGACGATCCGCAACTGGCGCGCCTGGCCGTGGACGGTTACGACACCTCCGCCGTGGGCCGGCGCTTCACGGAGCGCCTCGCACGCATGCTCGCGGAAGACCCCACGGTGGTGCGTGTCCGCGAAGGCGGACCGGTGGCGGAGTGGCAGGCGCTGGAGGGCGCGCCGGGGCATCCCGGGGAGATTGATGACGTGGACTGCGTCAGTGCGGATCAGGAGCGCGCCGTGGAGACAGTCCTGCGTACCGCCACCGGCCACCGGCGTCGGCCGACGGTGCTCACCGCTGACCGGGGGCGCGGCAAATCCGCGGCGCTGGGGATTGCCGCAGGGCGCTTTCTGCAAGAGCGCGGCGGCACGGTGGTCGTCACGGCGCCGCAGCGTGGCGCGGTGGATGCAGTGCTGCACCACGCCGCACGGGTGCTGCAGACGGCCCCGGAGCGCGCCGAGGTCCACGCTCCGAACGGCGGGGTGCTCCGCTTCATGATGCCGGACGAGCTGGCGCGCAGCCGGGAGTCGCCTGGCCTGGTCCTGGTGGACGAGGCCGCGGCACTGCCCCCGCACCGCCTCGGTCAGCTGCTGCGCGAGCACAGCCGCATCGTTTTTGCGACCACGGTGCACGGATACGAAGGGAGTGGCCGCGGCTTCGTGCTGCGGTTTCAGCCCGTACTCGACGCGGAGACACCGCGCTGGCGCCACGTGCCTCTGGCGGCCCCGGTGCGTTGGCGCCAGGGCTGCCCGGTGGAGACGCTGCTGTTCCGCATGCTGCTGCTGGATGCGGAGCTGCCCGGTATCGATGACGCGGCGACCGCGTCTGATCCGGTCGTCGTCCGGACGCTGGATCGGGACGCTCTGGCCACCGATGAGCCGCTGCTGCGGGACGTCTTCGGGCTGTTGGTTCACGCGCACTACCGGACCCGGCCTCTGGATTTGCGTAATCTGCTGGACGGCCCGAATCTGCAGGTCCATCTCCTGTGGCGTGGCCCCGACCTGGCCGGTGTGGCCATGGTCGCCGACGAGGGTGGGTTCGAGCCGGCTGTTGCACGTGCCATCTGGGCCGGTGATCGCCGCCCCCGCGGGCATTTGCTGCCGCAGGGGCTGGCCGCCCATGTCGGCGTGCGTCAGGGGGCGGCATGCCGCGCGGCGCGGGTGATGCGGGTTGCGGTTCATCCACGGCTGCAGCGGCAAGGGCTCGGGCTGCGGCTGATGGAGCACATTACCGAGGCCGCCCGCGGCGCCGGGCACGACGTGCTGGGCGCCAGCTTCGGCGCCACCACTGGACTACTGGCGTTCTGGTGGCGTGCGGGCTGCGAGCCACTCCGGCTCGGCGTGCGCCGGGATGCCGCGAGCGGCACGCACTCGGCGCTGGTGGTGAAAGCCCTGACCGGCCACGGTGGCGACCTGATCGCGGAGGGGCGCAGTCTGTTCGCGCGCGACCTCCCGGCGCAGCTTGCCGATCCGCTGCAGCAGGTGGAACCGGAGCTGGCGCTGGCGCTCCTGGCCGGCCTGGCCGTCCCGCAACCCGATGAGCGGGACTGGCTGGACGCCGTGGGGTTCGCCCATGGGCACCGGGCCTACGAGGTCGCCATCGGCGCGCTGCGCCCGATTGCCCTGGCGGCACTGACCGGCCGCTCCGTGAACGAATGGCTGCCTGCGCAGGAGTGCCACGTACTGATGGTACGCCTGATTCAACAGCGCCCGTGGGCGGAGGCTGCGGCCGTAACCGGCTTGTCCGGGCGTCCGGCCGTTGTCGCTGCGCTTCGCGCCGGCCTGCGGACGATCATCGCGCACCAGGCGCCGGAAGCGGCCCGGCGCCTGGTGCAGGAGCACTACCCGAGTTCCAGCACCACATTGCCCACCACCTGACCCTGCTCCACAAGGGCGTGGGCTTCGGCGATCTGCTCCAATGGCCGGCGCTCGGCCACCCGGTGGCGCAGGGCATCCCGCTGCAGCAGTTCCATGACGCCGTCAATGGCGGCCCGGTGGTCGGCCTCGGGGAGGTTGTAGACGATGAAGAACTGCAGCAGCACGTTCTTCAGGATTGACGGGAAGAAGGGCAGGGTGACCTCGCCCGCGCTGGCACCGTAGGCAACGATCAGGCCGTTCGGGCGCAGCGCGGCCACGTCCACCGCCGCGTTGGCGGCAAACTCCAGCTCGACGATCCGGTCGGCGCCCTGGTCCCCGGTCAGGGCCATGACCCGCTGCGCCACGTCCTCCTCGCGGTAGTTGATCACCTCGTCGGCGCCCGCTTCGCGGGCGACCGCTGCCTTCTCCGCGGAACTCACCGTGGTCATGATTCTGGCGGCACCTGCCTGCCGTGCCATCTGGATGGCATACCAGGATACGGCGCCGGCGCCGCCGGCGATCAGCACGGACTGACCCCGCACGCCGCCATGGCAGTTGACCGCGTGAAATGCCGTAAGCGCCGGGATGCCGAGGCAGGCTCCGGCAGCCATGTCCACGTTCTCGGGGAGCGTGACCACCTGACGCTCCGGCAGCACCACATAGTCCGCCGCAGTCCCGTCGGGCCGGCCCCACGCCGCATTCCAAACCCACACGCGTTGGCCTGCCGTGTGCGCGGTGACATCGCTGCCTACGGCGTCGACAACGCCGGCCCCGTCGCTGTGCGGGATGATGCGCGGGAATGGCAGGTCCCGGCTGCGCGCCCCGGCCCGGGTCTTCACGTCGGACGGGTTGACCCCGCTGGTGTGCAGGCGGACACGGACTTCGCCGGGTCCGGGTTCGGGCGTCGGGATGTCGGAGACGGTCAGGACATCGGCGGCGGGGCCGACACGTTCGTAGTGGGCAGCTCGCATGGAACGGCTCTCCTGGCTGTTGTCGTTATGTGTCAGGTTCCAGGTCCGTGGCGATGATGGCGGTTGCGACCTCGTCCATGGTCGCGCCGATGATATCCGGCTGGTCGAACAGCGGATCCCATACCTGCCCGGGGCGGGCCAGGAATGCACCGGCCCAGCCGGCGTTCATGGCACCGGCAATGTCCCAGGCGTGGGCGGCCACGAGCCGCATATCCTGCGCCGTGGCAAGCATGCTGCGTGCTGCCGTGTTATAGACTTCGGGGGCGGGTTTGAGCGTCTGCGCCATGTCGACGCTCATGATCTCCTCGAAGAAGTCGCTCAGCCCAGCGTAGTCGATCTGCGCCCGGGCAGCCTGGGGGGTGGAGTTCGTCAGGGCGACCATGCGCAGCCCGGCGTCGCGCATGCGCTGGAGCGCCGGCGCCACGTCGGCGTACGGGGGCAGCGAGCGCATGCCGCCGGCAATGGCGTCACGGTCCTTCTGTGACAGGGACACACCGTAGCGCTCGGCGGTCTGGCTCATGGCGCCTGCCGCTATTGCCGAGAAGTCGTGGTAACGGCCCAGTATGGTGGTGGTCATGGCGCTCTGAAGGACCTGGCTGAACCACGTCTCCCGCGCCCGGGCAGTGCCGAAGATCCGCTCGAAGACGGGGTCGAGGCTGCCCAGATCCAGCAAGGTTTCGTTCACGTCGAAGGCAATGATGCGGCTCATGCTTCTCCCCCTGGTTTTTGTCGGCCGGGACGCGGCCTGCACTGGATGGTAACAGCATGGTGATCTGGCGTGGCAGAACGCAGAGGCGATAACGGCAGGAGGAGGGGGGGACGGCGGGGACCAGGCAGACGATTGCCTGGTTCCCGCCGCAGTATGATCAACAGGATGCTGGTTGCGTGGAGTGCTGTTGTTCACCGAAAAACCAGGGCCGCAACCGCACGCCGGCCATGTTCCCCAGGAAGCCGAAGATCAGCCACACCCAGCCGTGCAGGCTGCCCGATGCGATGCCACTGAAGTAGGCGCCGATGTTGCAGCCAAATGCCAGTCGCGCCCCGTAGCCAAGCAGAATGCCGCCGATGATTGCGGCCATGAGTGGGCGGAAGGGAATCTTCAGACTGGGCGCGAACCGGCCGGCAAGGGCCGCGGCGAGCAACGCGCCGATCACGATGCCGAAGTTCATCACGGAGGTCACGTCCGCGAATACACTGGCCTGCAGCGCCTCGGCGTTTCCGGGTATCTGCCAGTAGGCCCACTGGGAGACGTCGATGCCGACCATCTCGAAGCCCTTGGCGCCCCAGAGCGCGAATGCGGCGGTGATGCCCCAGGGCCGTCCCGCCAGCAGCAGGGTGATGAAGTTGAGCACCGCCAGTGCCACCGCGCCCCAGATGAGAGGCCAGGGGCCGCGCAGAAACCGACCCCAGCCCGCGTTGCCCGAGGTGGCGGGCTGCTCCAGGCTGCCGTGCCGCCGCTGCTCCAGGACCCGGGTGCCGAAGTAGATGCTTGCAAACAGGGCAAGGCTCAGCGCCAGGCCGCCGCCCACGCCGAGACTGTCCACCAGGGAGACGGCCTCGAAAGCCGGCTGATCCCACCACCAATCCACGTGGTGGGTGGCGATGACAGAGCCGAGGATAAACCCGATCAGCGTGACCACCATGCGCATATTGCCGCCGCCGGCGGTGAACAGCGTGCCAGAGGCACAACCGCCGCCGAGCTGCATGCCCACCCCGAACATGAATGACCCGACAACGACCGCGACGCCGATGGGGAACACGAAACCGCTGACATCGGTGCCGAAAGCCGTGCCGGCACCCAGGGCCGGGAAGAACAACGCCACCGCCAGTGCGAGCATGATCATCTGTGCGCGCAGACCGGCTCCGCGGCGTTCGGTAATGAAGACCCGCCAGGCCGACGTAAAACCGAAGGCCGCGTGATAAAGCACCACGCCGAATGCGCCGCCAACGGCGAACAGCGCTGCCTGGGTCAGACTGATGACCTGACCGGTGTAGAGAAGCCCGAGTGCCAGCAGAGCCAGCGCAATCCAGCCGGCCGGGCTCATACCGCCTGGCTGGCCCACCGCCACGGTTGGCGTCGACGCCATAGAAGACCTCCAGAGTTCAGGGGTTAATCAAAGGGTTCGGATCTTGAGTGAGCGAAGAGTACACGGACTTTCTGGGCCGAGTGAAAGGCCTGCTGACTCTATGCATAGAACCGTCCGCTACATGATCAACCGCTGTTTCCGGCGCGACTCAGTTGCCATGACATCGCCGAGGAGGCGGAGAGAGTGCAGGCGTGCCTCGGGGTCGTGGACGTCGTTGGTAATCATCAGCTCGTCCGCGGCGGTGGTGTCCAGGAAGTGATCGATGGTCTCGCGCACCGTGGCCGGCGCACCGAAGGCGGACGCGCTCAGGGTATTCTCCACCATGGCCTGCTCCTGCCGCGACCAGAGGCCGTCCATGCTGTCCACCGGCGGATCCAGACGTCCGCGCTGGTTGCGGATCATGCGCAGAAAGCGTTGCCTGACCGATGTCGCCAGGCGCTCTGCCTCTGCATCGGTGTCGGCGGTGATCACGTTCATGGCCACCATGGCGTGCGGCTTGTCCAGCACGGCGGAGGGCTGGAACACCTCGCGGTAGAGGCTCAGTGCCTCCATCAGGTAGCGCGGGGCGAAGTGACTGGCAAAGGCGAACGGCAGACCGAGCTGCCCGGCAAGCTGGGCACTGTAGCCGCTGGAGCCCAGCAGCCAGATGGGGACGTCCAGCCCCTGGCCCGGTATTGCTCGAACCTTCTGCTCGTCTCGGGCCGGCGCCAGGTATCCGCGCAGTTCCGCCACCTGTTCGGCGAAGTCCGGCTCCTGCAGGGCATTGGCCCCACGCAGGGCGCGAGCCGTGGCACCGTCGGTGCCCGGTGCGCGTCCGAGACCGAGGTCGATGCGCCCCGGGTAGAGCGTCTCCAGCGTGCCGAACTGTTCGGCGATCACCAGCGGTGCGTGGTTGGGCAGCATGACCCCGCCGGACCCTACCCGGATACGTTGCGTCTGCGCGGCCACGTGCCCGATGAGCACGGCCGTGGCTGCACTGGCAATGCCGTCGAGATTGTGGTGTTCCGCCAGCCAGAAGCGCTGAAAGCCGAGGCGATCGGCTTCCTGGGCGTGGGCGACCGTGCGTTCAAAGGCGTCCCCGGGCGAACCGCCCTGGACGATGGACGCAAGATCGAGCACGGAAACGGGAATGGTCGCAGCGCTGCTCATGACTCCGCCTTTCGTTGGGTTGGATTGGTGCCGGGCAGGCCGCGCGAGGCGGCGGTGGCCACCAGCAGCATCAGCGCCACTGCGCTGACCATGACTGCCCAGCCGCTCTGGGCGAACAGGATACCAGGCAACCAGGCGCCCAGGGTGCCGCCGGCATAGTAGGCCGCGATATAGAGTCCGTTGACCACGCCCCGGCGATCCGGGGCCAGGGCATTGACGATGCCCGGGGCGGTACCGTGAATCAGGAACATGCCGGCGCAGAAGACCAGCATGATCACGAACAGGGCCGGCAGTGACGGCACCAGGAATCCCAGCGTGGCGAGCAGGAAGACTCCGAGCCCGAGCCGGATCGTTGCCCGCGCACTGCCGCTCCAGCGCGTAATGCGGCCGGAGGCGAGAGCGACCACGATACCCATGAGGTAACCGGCGTACAGCAGCGCAATGGTGTCCTCGCCGGTGCCGGGCCGAAGCTGAACCGCCCGGAACGGCAGATAGGTGAGCAGCGCGGCGAACACGAAAAACACGCTGAACCCGATCAGGCAGGTGGCTGCCACGCCGGGTCGGGCAAGAACTTCGCGGCAGGCGCGCCAGTGGATGCGGGTGGTGTTCGGGGGCTGGTCTCCGCCCAGGCGCAGGAGCACCGGCGCGAGTGCGAGCAGCCCGCCGCCGAGCAGCCAGAACGCGGCTTCCCAGCTCCAGTAGGCGGAGATCAGCCCCGCCAGGGCGCGGCCGAGAAAGCCGCCGAGAACCGTCGCGGCCACATACGCGGCCATGGTGCCGGCGAGCCGCTCCGGGGCTACGCGGCCCGCGATGAACGTCATCAGCGCTGTCAGCGCCGCGGGGATCAGAATGCCCTGGGCGATCCGGGCGGCGAGCAGCAGGGCGAAGCTGTCCGCCAGAGCGAACATGATCTGGCTCACTCCCAGCAGGGCGACGGCGCCGGCGAGGACCCGACGCGCGCTCAGTCGTTCAAGCCAGAGCCCGTAGAGAATCGGCGCGATACTGAGGGGCAGCAGCGTGGCGGTGATCAGCAGCGCCGCGCGGGTCTCGGACACCGCGTAGTGCTCGGCGAGCAACGGCAGCAGGGGCTGGGGGGCGTAGAGTGCGCAGAAGACCAGGACGGTTGCCGCGAGGAGGCGCGCCATGGCCTTTACCGGTCTCCTGTCAGCAGCCGCTCCAGCGTTCCCTCGTAGATGGCCGACAGGGTGTCCAGATCCGCCGCGGTGACCCGCTCGTCGATCTGGTGAATGGTGGCGTTGAGTGGTCCCAGCTCGATCACCTGCGCACCGGTGGGCGCAATGAAGCGCCCGTCCGAGGTGCCACCCCCGGTGGACAGCGCGGCCTGCTGGCCGGTGACGCTGGCGATGGCGTCCAGCGTGGCCGCCACCAGGTCACCCGATTCGGTGACGAACGGGCGTGCCGAGAGCTGCCACTCGAGCCGGTAATCGAGCCCATGCTGATCCAGTATCGCGCCGACACGGGCCTGCAGCGTCTCCGGCGTGCTCTCGGTGGAGAAACGGAAGTTGAAGGTGACGTCCACGCTGCCGGGGATGACGTTGGTCGCTCCCGTGCCGGCATGGATGTTGGATACCTGGAACGTGGTGGGCGGGAAACTGTCGTTGCCCGCGTCCCACTGTGTCGCCGCCAGTTCCGCCAGGGCGGGGGCAAGCGCGTGGATCGGGTTCCGCGCCTTGTGTGGGTAGGCGACATGGCCCTGCACGCCGTGTACGGTCATTGTACCGTTCAGTGATCCGCGGCGGCCGTTCTTGACGGTGTCCGCCACGGTGGCGTCACTGCTGGGTTCTCCCACCAAGCACCAGTCGATGTGTTCGCCGCGCGCCTGCAGGGCGTCTACCACCCGGGCGGTGCCGTCCTTCGCCGGGCCTTCCTCGTCGCTGGTAATCAACAGGGCGATGGAGCCGCGGTGAGACGGGTGCTTCGCCGTGAACCGTTCGCAGGCGGTCACGAATGCCGCGAGGCTGCCCTTCATGTCGGCGGCCCCGCGGCCATGCAGCACACCGTCGAGGACCCGGGGATCGAACGGCGGCGTGGTCCACTCCGACTCCGGCCCGGTGGGCACCACGTCCGTATGGCCGGCGAACACGAACAGCGGGCGCTCCGTACCGCGGCGGCTCCAGAGGTTGGTGACGTCGCCGAAGCGCAGGGTCTCGCCCCGGAACCCGGCCTGCTCGAGCCGCTCCTGGATCAGCGACTGGCAGCCGGCATCGTCGGGGGTGATCGATGGCCGGCTGATCAGCGCCCGCGCCAGCTCCAGGGTGTCGCTCATGGCTGTTCCACTCCCAGTGCCGCCCGGTAATCGGCCTCGCGGAACCCCACCAGCACCTGATCCCCCGTATCCAGAACGGGCCGTCGGATCAGCGTCGGCTGCTCCCGCAGCAGCGCGGCGGGTTCGGACGCCGCGCGCTGGCGCTGATCCTCATCCAACTGCCGCCAGGTGGTGCTGCGCCGGTTGACCAGTTCGGCTGCCCCCAGCTGCTGGACCCAGGTGTCCAGCGCCGCCGGCACGCCGTCGCGGCGGACATCGTGGAACGTGGCCTCCACGCCGGCGAGCTCCAGCCATTTCATCGCCTTGCGGCACGTGTCGCAGCTCTTGATGCCGTAGACCGTGGCCATGATCAGGGACGCAGCAGTTCGTTGATGCCGACCTTGGCGCGGGTCTTGGCGTCCACCTGCTTGATGATGACGGCGCAGTAGAGGGAGTGGGTGCCGTCGGCCGAGGGCAGGTTGCCCGGCACCACCACGGCGCCCTTGGGCACGCGGCCGTAGAGCACTTCACCGGTCTCGCGGTTGTAGATCTTGGTGCTCTGACCGATGAAGACCCCCATTGAGATCACGGCCCCTTCCTCGACGATGACCCCTTCAACGATCTCGGAGCGGGCACCGATGAAGGCGTTGTCCTCGATGATCACCGGGTTGGCCTGCAGCGGCTCCAGGACACCGCCGATACCGGCACCGCCGGAGAGGTGCACGCCCTTGCCGATCTGCGCGCAGGAGCCCACGGTGGCCCAGGTGTCCACCATCGTGCCCTCGTCCACGTAGGCGCCGATGTTCACGTAGGAGGGCATGAGCACCGCGCCCGGGGCGATGAACGAGCCGCGCCGGGCGACCGCCGGCGGCACCACGCGTACGCCGCCGCTGTGGAAATCGTGGCTGTTGTAGTCGGTGAACTTCAGCGGCACTTTGTCGAAGTAGTTCACCGCGCCGGTGCGCATGACTTCGTTGTCGTGCAGCCGGAACGACAACAGCACGGCCTTTTTCAGCCATTCGTTCACGACCCAGTCACCGTCGCGTCTCTCGGCGACCCGCGCTTCGCCGCGATCGAGCATCATGATGGCCTGCTCGACCGCGTCCACCACCTCGGGGGACGCCGTGCGCGGGCTGATTTCACTGCGCTTCTCGAATGCCTCTTCAATGACGGATCGGATGGTGTCCATGGTGATTGGCCTCATTGTTCATGTGTTCGTGTCAACAGGGTGTTTCCCGGGCGGCGCCGGGGACGCGCGATTTACAGCCGCTCCACGCAACGCCGGATGCGCCGCATCGCCTCTTCGCACTCGGCCTCGTCGGCGACCAGCGCCATGCGGACATGACCGGCGCCCGGGTTGATGCCGTTCGCCTCCCGGGAGAGATAGCTCCCGGGCAGGACCCGCACGTTCTCCTGCTCGTAGAGTGTCCGCGCGAACGTGACATCATCCACCGGTGTGCGGGGCCACAGATAGAAACCGGCATCCGGCATGTCCACGTCGAGCACCGGCCGCAGGATCGCCAGTGCCGTGTCGAACTTGGCCCGGTAGCGGCTGCGATTATGCCTGACGTGGGCCTCGTCGTCCCAGGCGGCTCGACTGGCCTGCTGCACATGCAGGGGCAGGGCGGAGCCCTGGTAGGTGCGGTAACGCAGAAATCCCTCGAGGATGTCGGCGTCGCCAGCGACGAAGCCGGAACGCAGGCCGGGCACGTTGGACCGCTTGGACAGGCTGTGGAAGACCACGCAGCGGTGAAAGCCCGTCCGCCCCATCCGCGCGCACACCTCCAGCAGGCCCAGCGGCGGCCGCTCCTCATCCGGGTAGAGCTCGCTGTAGCACTCGTCGGCGGCGATGACGAAATCGTGGGCGTCGGCCAGGGCGATGAGCTTTCGCAGCCACGCCTCCGGCAGCACCGCGCCGCTGGGGTTGCCCGGAGAGCAGATGTAGATCACGGCGCACTGCCGCCACGTTGATTCGGGCACGGCGTCCAGGTCCGGCAGGTAGCCGGTGTCCGCGATGGTGTTGAGATAGATCGGCTCCGCGCCGGCAAGTAGCGCCGCCCCCTCATAGATCTGGTAGCAGGGGTTGGGCATCAGCACCAGGGCGTCAGGGCGCCCGGCGGCCACGGCCTGGGTGATGGCAAACAGCGCCTCGCGCGTCCCCGCCGCGGGCAGTACGTTGGCGTCCGGGTCCAGGGCGCCGTCCCCCAGGGCGAAGCGGCGCTCCAGCCAGCGACACAGCGTATTGCGCAGCTCCGGCGTGCCACCGGTGCCGGCGTAGCGGCCGAGGCCGTCGAGGCTCGCGGCCAGGGTGTCGCCGATGAACGCCGGCGGCGCATGCTTCGGCTCGCCGATACCCAGATTGACGGGTGCCAGCGCCGGAGGAGTTACATCCGCCAGCAGCGCATTGAGCCGCTCGAACGGGTATCGCTGCAGGCGGTCCAGGTTCGGGTTCATGGTCATGAGTTATCTACAGCCCGGTTGCCTGTTCCACGAGATCGCTGGTTTCCCCGAGGAGTTCGATCAGCGTCCTGCGGATGGCGTCGAGCTGTTCGTCGTCCGCGAGCGGCTGGTTGTCGTGGTCGGTGATGAAGAACACGTCTTCGGCGCGGGCGCCGATGGTGGCGATCTTGGCGCTCTGCAGGCGCACGCCGCACCGGGCGAAGGTGTAGCCGACCCGTGCCAGCAGGCCCGGCCGGTCGGCGGTAATCAGCTCCAGCACCGTGCGCTCGTTGTTGGGATCATCCATGAAGCTGATCTGCGTGCCGATGTTGAAATGCTGCAGTTGCCGGGGGACCGGCCGGCAGCTCGGCGGCCGCAGTTCGTCCTGGCTGAGGACGTCGCGCAGCCGGGTGATGATCTCGGCCTTGCGGCCGGGGTCCTGCACCGGGTTGCCGTCGTCCTCCAGGACCAGATAGCTGTCCAGGGTGTAGCCGTTGCGCGTGGTGATGATGCGCGCATCCTGGATGTTCAGATTGAGCTGGTCCATGGCGTACACGGTGAGGGCGAATACGTTGTCCTTGTCGGAGCTGTAAACGAATGCTTCCGTCCCGCCCCGGGCGCCGTGCCCGTCCAGCAGCACCAGCGGCAGGTCCTGCGGCTGACAGCGGGCGATGGCCTCGGTGTGCCAGGCGATTTCCTCGGCGGAATAACGCAGGAAGTAGTCGTCGGTGAAATGCCGCCAGACCGACTTCACCGTCATGTGGTGCAGCCCCTTCACCTTGAGCCGGCGACGCGCCTGCCCCTGGGTTTCCCGCACCAGCTCCTCGGTGTCGATGGGGTGCTCCAGGCCGCGGCGCAGGGCGCGCTTCGCCAGGGTGTAGAGCTCCAGCAGCAGGGCGTCCTTCCAGGAATTCCACATCTCCGGGTTGGTGGCGCGGATGTCGGCCACCGTGAGCAGGTACAGGTAGTCCAGCCGCGTGCGGTCACCGATCTGGTCGGAGAACGCGTTGATGACCTCCGGATCGGAGATGTCCTTGCGCTGCGCCGTCATGGACATGAACAGGTGATTGCGCACCAGCCACGCCACCAGCCGCGAGTCGTACTCGCTGAGCCCGTGGGAGGCACAGAAGGCGTAGGCGTCCTCGGCGCCCAGCTCGGAGTGGTCGCCACCCCGGCCCTTGGCGATGTCGTGGAACAGTGCGGCCAGGTAGAGCAGGTCCGGCTTCGGCAGCCGCTGCATGATCGTGTGGCAGAACGGCAGCTCCGAGGCATGCTCGGGCAGGGCGAACCGGCGCAGGTTGCGCACCACAAACAGCGTGTGGGAATCCACCGTGTAGACGTGGAAGAGGTCGTACTGCATGCGCCCCGTGATCGCGCCGAACGCCGGTATATAGCGGCCCAGCAGGCCGTAGCGGTGCATACGCCGGATCTCATGGGTGATACCCCGGGGTTGGCGCATGATCTCCATGAACAGGCTGCGGCAGCGGAGGTCGTCACGGAAGCGGTCGTCGATCAGGTGCCGGTTGGCGCGGATCAGGCGGATCGTCGACGCCCGAACCCCCTTCAGCTCCTGGTGCTGCTGCATCAGCAGAAAGACTTCCAGCAGCGCGAAGGGGTAACGCTGGAAGACGTTCGGGTGGGTGACCTCGATGAACCCCTTGCGCGACTGGAAGCGCTTGTTGATGAGCTGCGGCGGCTCCAGGTCGTCGGCGTAGAGAATGACCTCCTGGTAGAGCTGCAGCAGCATCTCGTTGAGGCGGCTCAGTTCCATGACCGTGCGGAAGTAACGCTGCATGAACTGCTCCACGCCCAGGGTGTGATCCTGGTCGGTGTAGCCGAACTGCTTTGCCAGTGCCGTCTGGTGATCGAAGATCAGACGGTCTTCCCGCCGCCCTGCCAGGGTGTGGAGGGCAAAGCGGATATCCCAGAGCAGGTTCTGTCCGGCATCCAGGTCCTGGTATTCCTCCTCGGTGAGAAAGCCCTGGTCCACCAGATCGTGCAGCGTCTCCGCGCCGAAATGGCGCTTCGCCACCCAGCCCACCATGTGGATGTCCCGCAGCCCGCCGGGGCTCTCCTTGATATTGGGCTCAAGGTTGTAGGCGGTGTCGTGGTACTTGGCGTGGCGATCCAGCTGTTCCCGCCACTTGGCCTCGAAGAAGGCGCGACTGGGCCACACACGGGCGGGGCCGGTGGCCTCGCGCATGGCCTGGTAAAGCGGTTCGGGGCCCTTCAGCAGGCGCGACTCCATCAGGTTGGTGGCCACCGTGATGTCGCGCTCCGATTCGGTGACACAGTCGTCCAGGGTGCGGACGCTATGGCCCACTTCCAGGCCGATGTCCCAGAGGAAAGTGAGGAACGCCTCGATGCAGCCGTCCCGGCCGTCAAGGCCGGTGTCGTCCAGCAACAGCATGAGGTCGATATCGGAGCCCGGGTGCAGCTCGCCGCGGCCGTATCCGCCCACGGCGACCAGGGCAACGCCGGCGCACCGGGCGTCCATGATCCGGTCCCAGGCGCGCTGCAGGAGTTCGTCGATCAGCCACGTGCGCAGGGGCACCAGGATGCGCGCGGGCGCACCCTCGCGGAACCGGCCCATGAGAATGGCGTCACCGTGCTCGCGGGCGTCACGAAAGACGCGAATCGCCGGTTCTCCGGCCGCCAGCCGGCGTTCCAGTTCGTCGCCATCGAAAAGGACCGCGTCCGCTTCGCTGGGGTAGGCGCTGGCTGTGGACATGGTTTGCCTCAGTCCGGGACCACTTCGCCGTCGCGAAGCGTCAGGATATCGTAGCCGTCACTGGTGACCGCGAGCGTGTGCTCCCACTGGGCCGACAGGCTGTGGTCCTTGGTCACGACGGTCCAGTCGTCCTTGAGCAGACGGGTCTCCTTGCGGCCGGCGTTGATCATGGGCTCGATGGTGAAGGTCATGCCTTCTTCCAGCACCATGCCGGTGCCGGGCGTGCCGTAGTGCAGCACCTGCGGCTCCTCGTGGAAGTCGGTGCCGATCCCGTGGCCGCAGTACTCGCGGACCACGGAATAGTTGTGGCTCTCGGCGAACTGCTGAATGGCGTGTCCGATGTCGCCCAGCCGCGCACCGGGGCGGACGGCACGAATGCCTTTCCACATGGCGGCGTGAGCGACCTCGCTCAGGCGGCGCCCCTGGATGGTCGGCTCCCCCACGTAGAACATGCGGCTGGTGTCGCCGTGGTAGCCGTCCTTGATGACGGTAATGTCGATATTGAGGATGTCGCCCTTCTTGAGCTTCTTCGGGCCGGGGATGCCGTGACAGACTACGTGGTTCACCGAGGTGCAGATGGACTTCGGGAAGCCGCGGTAGTTGAGCGGTGCCGGTACGGCCTTGTGCTTGTTGACGATGAAATCGTGAGCGACATCGTCGAGCGTTTCGGTAGTCACCCCCGGGGTGATGTGTTCTTCCAGGAGGTTCAGCACCTGGGCGGCAAGCGCGCCGGCGGCGCGCATCTTCTCGATTTCCTCGCTGGACTTTATTGTAACCGACATGGGTTTGCGGGGATCTCCGGCTGGTGGATGGGTTCGGGTGGCCGCGCCTGGCATGGCGATGCCCGCGTGGCGGCCATTGACCCGCTGCAGGCGCGTGACAGGGCGGTTGCGAAATTGTCGCGGTAAGCCAGTTATGGTATAAAGCGCGCGCTCTTCAGGCAAATGCCGGAGTCAATTTCGTGGTCGCCGACAGGCGACTAACATCACACCTGCGCCAGAATTGAACCGGACAGCGGGGTTGCTCGGCGACGAGTTCCTGTCCGGGGTGCGGGGAGGCCCAAACCCGATCAGGAGATCACACCATGGCCAACGTATCCATGCGCGAAATGCTGGAAGCCGGCGTCCACTTCGGACACCAGACCCGCTACTGGAACCCGAAGATGGCACCCTACATCTTCGGTGAGCGCAACAAGATCCACATCATCAACCTCGAGAAGACCCTGCCGCTGTACCAGGACGCCCTGAACTTCATGGGCAAGCTGGTCTCCAACGGCGGCAAGATCCTCTTCGTCGGCACCAAGCGGGCGGCCCGTGAGGCGGTGCGCGCGGAAGCGCAGCGCTGCAACATGCCCTTTGTCGATCACCGCTGGCTCGGCGGCATGATGACCAACTTCCGTACGGTCAAGCAGTCCATCCGCCGGCTGAAGGATCTGGAGCAGCAGGAAGAGGATGGCACGTTCCAGAAGCTGGTGAAGAAAGAGGCCCTGGAGCTGACCCGCGAGAAGGACAAGCTGGACCGCTCGCTCTCCGGTATCAAGAACATGGAGCGTCTCCCCGACGCCATGTTCATCATTGACGTCGGCTTCGAGAAGATCGCCATCAAGGAAGCCCAGAAGCTCAATATCCCGGTGATCGGTGTCGTGGATACCAACAACTCGCTCAAGGGTGTGGACTACGTCATCCCGGGCAACGATGATGCGATCCGTGCCATTCAGCTGTACACCCGCGGCGCGGCCGATGCCATCGAGGACGCCAAGGCCTCGTCGGTGAAGCCCGGTGCCAGCGAGAAGGACGATTTCGTGGAAGTGCAGGACAACAGTGCCGCAGAGGGCGAGGGCGCCGCGACCCAGTAAATCGCGCCCGCGGTGCAACGGTGCGGCGGTGTCGCCGCCGCACCGGCCAAGCGCCTGCAGGGGCGCCGCCCCTGTCTGGCCGCAACGTGACGACCGAATACGAGAGGGATTGGACATGGCGATTACAGCTGCCCAGGTTAAGGAACTCCGCGAGCGGACCGGCTCCGGAATGATGGAATGCAAGAAGGCGCTGGTGGAGGCCGATGGCGACATCGACAAGGCCATTGAGACCATGCGCAAGAAGGGGATGGCCAAGGCCGAGAAGAAGGCGGGCCGTGTTGCCGCCGAAGGCAAGGTGATCACCCGCACCAGCGACGACGGCCGTCTCGGCGTGATTCTCGAGATGAACAGCGAAACCGATTTCGTCTCCGCCGGTGACGATTTCAACGATTTCGCCGATGCCATTGCCCGCATCATCCTGGAGAAGCAGCCGGGGGACGCCGACGCGCTGATCCAGCTGCCGTTTGACGACAGCCGCGACGTTCACACCGCGCGCCAGGAACTGGTTGCCAAGATCGGCGAGAACATCCAGCTGCGCCGCTTTCAGCTTTACACGACCGACACCGGACAGGTGCATCACTACCTCCACGGCAGTCGCATCGGCGTGATGGTCGAGATCGAGGGCGGAGACGAGCAGCTCGGTCGTGACATCGCCATGCACATTGCCGCGAGCAACCCGGCTGCGGTGGACGAGAACGACATGCCGGCAGAGCTGCTGGACAAGGAACGCGCGATTCTCAAGGCCCAGGCCGAAGAGAGTGGCAAGCCGCCGGAGATCGTCGAGAAGATGCTCGAAGGGCGCGTGCAGAAGTTCCTCAAGGAAACGACCCTGGTCGGTCAGCCGTTCGTGAAGGATCCCGATCAGAGTGTCGCCGAGCTTCTCAAGGGCGCCGGTGCGACCGTCAAGGCGTTCACGCGCTACGAGGTCGGCGAGGGCATCGAGAAGGAAGAAGGCAATTTCGCCGAAGAGGTGATGGCCCAGGTTCGCGGTTCCTGAGCCGGTGTGAGAGGATCTCGGCTCATGAGCAAGCCTGTTTATCGTCGTATACTCCTGAAGGTCAGCGGTGAAGGGCTGATGGGCGATGCCGATTACGGCATCGACCCGGCCGTCAGCCGCCGGCTGGCCCGGGAGATTGGCGAAGTTCGCGAACTGGGTGTCGAGGTCGCACTCGTGGTCGGCGGCGGCAATATCTTCCGCGGTGCGGGGCTTGCCGCCGCCGGCATGGACCGTGTGACGGCAGATCACATGGGCATGCTCGCCACCGTGATGAATGCCCTGGCGCTGCAGGATGCGCTGGAGCACGCGGGTGTATTCACGCGGGTGATGTCCGCGATCAAGATCAACCAGGTCTGTGAGGACTACATCCGCCGCCGTGCCGTGCGCCATCTGGAGAAGAAACGGGTGGTCATCTTCGCGGCCGGTACCGGCAACCCGTTCTTTACCACCGACTCCGCCGCGAGCCTGCGGGCCGTTGAAGTGGACGCGGACATCATGATCAAGGCCACCAAGGTGGACGGTGTTTACTCCGCCGATCCGGAGCACGATGCCGGGGCCTCCCGTTACCGTCGTCTGACCTATGACCAGGTACTGGATCAGAGGTTGTCGGTAATGGACGCCACTGCCATCGTACTGTGCCGGGATCAGGGGCTACCCATACAGGTATTCGACATGACCCGCCCCGGTGCACTCATGGATCTGGTCCTGGGTGCGGATGTGGGCACCATCGTCGAGAGAGGATGACTACCGTGATCGAGGATATCCAGAAAGACGCAAAGAAGCGGATGCAGAAGTCCGTTGAGTCGTTGAAGTCGGAGTTGGTCAAGATCCGCACCGGCCGTGCCCAATCCAGCCTGCTGGACCATGTCACCGTCGAGTATTACGGCGCCGAGGTGCCGGTCAACCAGGTGGCCAACGTCTCCGCATCGGACGCCCGCACGCTGCTGGTCACTCCCTTCGAGAAGGGGATGGCGCCGAAGATCGAGAAGGCCATCATCCAGTCGGATCTGGGGCTCAACCCGGCGTCTCAGGGCGAAGTGCTGCGCGTGCCCATGCCCGCCCTCAACGAGGAGCGGCGCAAGGAGCTGGTCAAGGTCGTCCGCAATGAAGCCGAACAGGCGCGTGTCGCGATTCGCAACGTCCGCCGGGACGCCAACTCCGACATGAAGACACTGGTCAAGGAAAAAGAGATCACCGAGGACGATCAGCGCCGCGGTGAGGAGCAGATTCAGAAGTTGACGGACCAGTTCGTTGCTCAAGTGGATGAAGTGCTCGAGCAGAAGGAACAGGAGCTCATGGCCATCTGAATACTGATCGGCCGGCGCATTGCCGCCGGTTGATCCCGCTCGTGTCCCGAGAAGCTCCCGGGGCGATACCCGTACCGCGGCAGGAACGATGAGCGACGAGATTGCGCAAAGGAACCGCCCCGAGGCGGCCGTGCCCCGGCATATTGCCATTGTCATGGATGGCAACGGCCGGTGGGCACGTTCACGTTTCATGCCCCGTCAGGCTGGCCACCGTGCCGGCGTTGACTCGGTGCGGCAGGTGGTGGAGACCGCCGGCCGCCTTGGGGTGGAAGCGTTGACGCTGTTCGCGTTTAGCAGCGAGAACTGGTCCCGCCCGAGCGATGAAGTCTCCGTGCTCATGGATCTCATGCTGAGGACGCTGCAGAAGGAGTCTGCACGACTACACAAAAATAATGTCCGTATCCGGCTGATCGGGGAACGCAGTCACTTGTCGGATCGGTTGCGTACGGAGATTGTCGAGGCGGAGCGCCTGACCGCTAGCAACACCGGTCTGACGCTCGTGGTGGCGGTGAGCTTCGGTGGCCGCTGGGACATGCTTCAGGCTGCCCGCCGCTTCGCGCGGGACGTCCGGAATGGGGTGCGTGAGCCCGACGAACTCGATGAGGACCTGTTCTCCGGTTACCTTAGCCTTGATGGGCTTCCCGACCCCGACCTGTTGATCCGTACCGGCGGTGAGCAGCGGATCAGTAATTTCCTGCTCTGGCACCTGGCCTACGCCGAACTCCATTTCGTCGATACCCTCTGGCCCGACTTCGGGGCCGAGGAGCTGAAGGCGGCCGTGGCCAGCTTCGCCGGGCGTGAGCGCCGCTTCGGCCTCACCAGCGAGCAGGTGGAGCGGCTGAGCCGTGCTTAAGTGGCGGGTAATCACCGCCCTGGTCCTGTTGCCCCTTGTTCTCGGGGTTGTTTTCCTCCTGCCAACCGCTGGTTTCGCGCTTGCCATGGCCGTTGTGGTCGGGCTGGGCGCCTGGGAATGGACCCGTCTCATTGGTCTCCGCGCACAGCGCGAGCGGGCAGGACACGTGGCGGCGTTGCTGATCCTGTTGGTGGGTAGCGCCGTCTGTCTTGCCAGCGCAGTGGCGACCTCCCTGGTGCTTGCCGTCGGCGTCGTCGGCTGGCTGGGCCTGATCACCTGGTTGGCTGCCTACCAGCGTGGGCAGGCAGCCGATGGGCCGGTGACAGGGCGCGCCGGGACGCTCCTCGGTTTGCTGCTGTTCGTTCCTGCCTGGTTTGGGCTTGTGTTCGTTCACGGCCAGCCTGGCGGTGCGTGGCTGGTGTTCATGTTGCTGGTCCTGACCTGGGCAGCCGACGTGGGTGCGTACTTCGCGGGTCGTGCGCTTGGCAGGCGGCGGCTCGCACCCCGCATCAGCCCGGGAAAGACCATGGAAGGCGCTGCCGGCGGGCTCGCGTTGACGCTGGTGGCCGCCTGGGTGCTGGCGTCGGTGTTGCCGGCGCCGTTGCCGGGCGGGTTGTCCTTGCTGCTCTTGGCAGTGGCGGTGTTTGTGGCTTCCGTGGCGGGTGATCTGTTCGAGAGCATGATCAAGCGCCGGTGCGGTGTGAAAGATAGTGGGACGCTGCTGCCGGGGCACGGCGGCGTGCTTGATCGTATCGACAGTCTCACCGCGACGGCGCCCGTGTTCGCCGCGGGGCTCCTATGGCTCTAGATGAGACAACCATCACCATTCTCGGTGCTACGGGATCCATTGGCACCAGCACGCTGGACGTCCTGGCACGGCACCCGGGCCGCTTCCGGGTGCGGGCATTGACGGGGTATCGCAACATCAGCCTGCTGGCGGAGCAGTGCCAGCTCTTCAGGCCGGACCTCGCCGTGGTTGCGGACGCTGAAGCGGCGACCGCCCTGCGGGAGCGACTTGGCGCGGAGTGTGACCAAGTTGGCGTGCTGTATGGCGAGGAGGGCCTGGAGCAGGCTGCCGCGACCGGCGCCGATGTCACGGTGGCCGCCATTGTCGGTGCCGCCGGCCTGCGTCCGGCGTTGCGCGCCGTGGCGGATGGCGGGCGTGTTCTGTTGGCCAACAAGGAGTCGCTGGTCATGGCAGGGGCGCTGTTCATGGATGCCGTCGCCCGGAGCGGTGCGACACTCCTGCCGCTCGACAGCGAACATAACGCCGTCTTTCAGTGCCTGCCCGGGAACTTTTGCCGTGGGCGACCCGTCGATAGCGGTGTGACCCGTGTGCTTCTCACGGCCTCCGGGGGTCCGTTCAGGACAACGCCGCGGCCGGAACTGGAGCATGTGAAACCCGAGCAGGCGTGTGCTCACCCGAACTGGTCCATGGGGCGAAAGATCTCCGTGGACTCCGCGACCTTGATGAACAAGGGTCTTGAAGTCATCGAGGCGTCCTGGCTGTTCGGCATCGATGCAGATCATCTCGACGTGGTCGTGCATCCGCAGAGCATCGTGCACTCCCTTGTCGAGTACGTGGACGGAACCATGCTGGCCCAGATGTCCAATCCGGATATGCGTACACCCATCGCCCATGCCCTGGGCTGGCCGGAGCGTCTCGCGTCCGGCGTGGCGCCTCTGGACCTGGTCGGGCTGGGGCGGTTGGAATTTCAGGAGCCGGACCATGATCGCTTTCCCTGTTTGCGGCTTGCCTATCGGGCGCTCCGGGCCGGTGGCAGTGCGCCGGCGGTGCTGAATGCGGCCAATGAGGAGGCGGTGAGCGCCTTCCTGGAGGAACGTCTGCCGTTCATGGGGATTGCCGCCGTCATCGAGAGCACTCTGGAGCATGCCTCGACCGGCGACGTGTCCGACGTCCAGGAGTTGCTTGCGGTGGACGGGTCTGCCCGCCAGGTGGCGAGGGACTTCATCAGGCGAGCAGGGGCGACGCAGTGACGGGCATCGGCACCAACATCGTCGCGTTTCTCGTGGCCATCGGCATCCTTGTGGCGCTGCACGAGTACGGTCACTACTGGACGGCGAAGCGGCTGGGCGTCAAAGTCCTGCGCTACTCCATCGGTTTCGGCAAGCCGCTGCTGACGTGGCGCCGCGGACCCGACCAGACCGAATACACCATTGCCGCCATTCCGCTGGGCGGTTACGTGAAAATGCTCGACGAGCGGGAAGCGCCCGTCTCCGAGGCAGAGCGCCATCGGGCATTCAACACCCAGCCACTGTGGCGACGGACGCTGATCGTCTGCGCGGGTCCGGCGGCCAACTTCCTCTTTGCCATTCTCATCTACTGGCTGCTGTTCGTGGTCGGAACCCAGGAACTGCGGCCCGTGATCGGTCCGGTAGAGCCCGAGACGCCGGCAGCCGAGGCGGGGTTCCAGGAAGGCGAAGAGATCCTTTCGGTCGCCGGGCAGCGCACACCGACCTGGGAACGTGTCCTGATGCGAGTTATGGATGGCGGCCTGCGGGGGCGCACGCTGGACGTCGGCGTGCAGACCGAAGCAGGGCGTGAGACGGCCCGCAGTCTCGATCTCTCGGGGCTGCCCCGGATCGGTGACGACCCGGATCTTTTGCGCGTCATCGGTCTGCAGCCGTGGCGTCCCACCATTGAGCCACGGGTCGGCGAACTGGTCGGCGGGGGGCCGGCGGAAGCCGCCGGACTGCGGTCGGGTGACGTGGTGACTGGCGTCAACGACACGTCCGTCGGCGAATGGCAGGAACTTGTGGAGGCGTTGAATGCCCGAGCGGGGGATCCGGTGACCTTGACGGTGGATCGGGGGGGCGAGTCCGTACGGATCGACGTCGACCTCAACCCGGCCGGATCCGATCGGGGGGTGCTGGGCGTGCGGCCTGATATCGCGCCGGATGCATTCGAGCACATGTTCCACACGGTTCGCTATGGACCGGTGGACTCACTGGGGGAGGCCGTTCAGGGGACATGGCAGACAAGCACACTCACTCTGCAGGTTCTGTGGAAGATGCTCGTGGGCGAAGCATCCCTGAACAATCTGAGCGGTCCGATCAACATCGCCCAGTACGCCGGGGACACGGCGTCCACCGGACTGGTGCCATTCCTGAAGTTCCTGGCCATCGTCAGCATCAGCCTTGGCGTGATCAACCTGTTACCCATTCCCGTGCTTGACGGCGGGCACTTGCTGTACTTCGCCGCGGAGGCCATCAAGGGCAGCCCCGTATCCGAGCGGGCGCAGATCATCGGGCAGCAGATCGGCATTCTGATGATCATCCTGTTGATGGGGCTGGCATTTTACAACGACATCGCGAGATTGCTCGGTTGAGCAGGCGAGATAATCGACAAGATTCCAAAGACGTCTTTATGCGCAAACTGGTTGTTGCTCTCACCTTATGTGTTGCCGTCATCGGCCCGGTTCAGGCCTTTGAGGCGTTCACGGTCGAGGATATTCGCGTGGAAGGCCTTCGCCGTATCGCGCCTGGTACGGTGTTCAATTATCTTCCGATCACCACCAACGACGAGGTGGACAGGCAGTTGGCCGCCGAGGCGGTTCGAGCGCTCTACGACACGGGATTCTTTCAGGATGTGGAGCTTGAGCGTGACGGCAACGCGCTCGTGGTCAACGTGGTGGAACGGCCGTCGGTTGCCGACATCGAGATTTCCGGCAACAGCGCCATTCCGACGGATGCCCTGAAACAGGCAATGAGCGACTCCGGGCTCGCCGAGGGGGAAACATTCAACCGCGCCCTGCTGGAAGGCATCGAACGGGAGCTTCGTCGTCAGTATTTCGGCCAGGGGCGCTATGACGTCGAGATCGAGACCACTGTCTCGCCGTTGCCGCGTAACCGCGTTGCCATCCGCATCGACATCGACGAAGGGCAGACGGCGCGCATCCGCGACGTGCATTTCGTGGGCAATGACGCATTCAGTGACGGCGACCTGAACAGCGTCTTCAGTCTTGGCCGCAAGCCCTGGTATCTGCCGTTCTCCCGGCGTGATCGTTACTCCCGGGAAGCGCTGGCCGGTGATCTGGAGAATCTGCGTTCCCACTACATGAACCGCGGGTATGCCGATTTCAGCATCAACTCCAGCCAGGTCTCCATGACACCGGACCGCAGCGGCATCTACGTCACCGTGAACATGGACGAGGGCGAGGAGTACCGGCTGGGCGAGGTCAACGTCATTGGCGATACCGTTGTCGAGCCGGAAGAACTGCAGGAGTTGGTCGAGTTGGAGGCCGGAGACCTCTTCTCCCAGGAGCGGATTACGGCCGGTGCCAATCGCATCCGTAACCGCCTGGGTCAGGAAGGCTACGCGTTCGCCAACGTCAATCCGGTGCCCGACATCGACCGTGACGAGCAGACCGTGGATCTCACCTATTACGTTGATTCGGGCAGCCGTGCCTACGTGCGCCGGATCAACATCAGCGGCAACTACCGAACGGATGATGAGGTGATTCGGCGCGAGATGCGTCAGATGGAAGGAGGGTGGCTTTCGTCGGAGAACATTGACCTCTCGCAGCGCCGTCTGAATCAGCTCGGCTTCTTCCAGAACGTGCAGATCGAAACACCACAGGTACCCGGCGAGCCGGACCAGGTGGATGTCAACGTCGATGTCACCGAAGGGCTGTCCGGCAGTCTCCAGGCGGGCATCGGCTACGGCAGCGGGCAGGGCATGTTGCTGAATTTCTCCGTTGCTCAGGATAACGTGCTTGGCACCGGCGACCGCATGCAGCTGGCGCTGAACAACAGCCGGATCAGTTCCCTGTACCAGCTGTCGTACACGGACCGGTACTACAATGTCGATGGTGTCACCCGTTACTTCAATGCCAGCCTGCGGGAAACCGACGCGCGCAGGGCGCGACTTTCGGACTACGGCGTGCGTGCGGGCAACCTGGATATTGGCTTCGGCATTCCCTTGAACGAGGAGGACCAGATCCGTATCGACGTGGGCTACGAGGATCTGCGTTTGAATCTTGGTTCCCAGGCCACCGATGACCAGCGGGACTTCGTCGACGAGTTCGGCGACCAGTACGAGAATTACAAAGCCGAAGTGAGCTGGATCCGCAATACGTACGACCGGCGCATCTTCCCCACGAGTGGGGCGCGCCAGTCGTTGGGGCTCGAGGCGTCTCTGCCCCAGAGCGACCTGCAGTACTACAAGGCCAACTACAGCCATCGGCGTTACTTCTCGCTGGCCGAAGACTGGTCGCTGTCCATGCAGGGGCGTCTTGGTTACGGTGAGGGCTACAGCGACACCAGCCGTCTGCCGTTCTTCGAGAACTTCTTTACCGGCGGCATCAACTCGGTGCGCGGCTATCGTGCCAGCTCGCTCGGCCTGCGGGGTGAAGATGGTCGTCCGACCGGCGGCAATTTCCGTGCGGTGGCCAATGCCGAACTGTACTTCCCGGTGCCGTTCATCGATTCGCCGGCCGTGCGGTTCTCCACCTTCGTGGACGCGGGCCAGGTGTACAATACCCGTGAGCAGGACATCGACTTCGATGACATGCGCTATTCGACGGGTGTCGCGTTCACCTGGATGTCGCCCCTTGGCGCATTGACAATGAGCCTCGCCGAACCGTTAAATGACGAGCCCGGAGATGATCTGGATCGCTTCCAGTTCTCGCTCGGTCAGTTCTTCTGACGGCAGGCGCAGCGGCTGCTGTCGCGGGCCGACGCTCCGGGGCGTCGCCCACTTGACGCGACCGATTGAAGCAGATGCCCGAACGGCATCGCCAACCTGGCCGGGATGGAAATGAGCAGAATTGTTCGAGTTGTGACGCCGGCACTGCTGGTGGTGGTCCTCGTATTGAGTGGCGTTGCGGCCGCTGACACGCGAATCGGTTTCGTCAACGCAGGCCGCGTCACGTCGGAAGCGCCCCAGGCGGAAGCGGCCCGAGCCAATCTGGAAGAAGAGTTCGGGCCACGGGATCGCGCCATCTCCGAGGAGCAGGAGGCGCTGCGGGAAATGGAGAACCGGCTCAACCGCGACGGCGCCGTCATGAGCGACAGCGAGCAGCAGCGGCTGCAGCGTGATCTGGTTGCGCGGCAGCGTGAGTTGCGCCGGGCAGAAGAGGAATTCCGCGAAGACTTCAACATGCGCCGCAATGAAGAACTGGGGCGCTTGCAGCGGCGCATTGTCGAGACCATCGACAAACTTGCCGAATCCGAAGGTTTCGATCTTATCGTGAGCGAGGGTGTCATCTACGCCAGCGATCGCGTCGACATTACCGATCGGGTTCTCGAGCGACTGCAACAGGACTTCGACAGCCAATAAGAAGCGCACGGCGCTTCGCATCGTGGCGCGTTCTGAGCCGGCGCCGGCACTTGCGCCTTGCACAATGACGCGCAACTGCCACCCGGTTGTCCGCGCTCTCCGGATGCGGACCCGGCGACGATACGATAAGGGGAGCGCCTGCATGAAACGCCTGGGAGAACTGGCTTCGGCTCTTGATCTGGATTTGCGTGGTGATCCGGGACATCCGCTCGAACGCATTGGTTCTCTGGACAGTGCGAATGCAGACGAGCTGACCTTTCTTGCCGATTCCCGGCGCCGCAGTCAGTTGGCGACGAGCCGTGCGGGCGCGATCATCGTTCGGCCGGACGATGCCGATGGCGTTCCCGGCAACGCCTTGATTGCACCGGATCCCCATCTCGCATTCGCCAGGGCTGCCCAGCTTCTGCACCCGCCCCGAGTCCGTTCCGGCATTCATGCAACCGCTGCGGTTGACGAATCCGCGCAGATGGGGGAAGGCGTTGCCATCGGCGCCCAGGTTGCAATCGGACGTAATGTGGTGCTGGAACAGGGCGTTCAGATCGGTGCCGGTGTGGTGATTGAGGACCACGTCACGGTCGGAGCCGGTACGATCGTTCACCCTCGGGTGACGCTCCTGTCGGGCTGCGCTCTGGGTGCTGGGTGCGTGGTGCATTCCGGAACCGTGATCGGCTCCGACGGGTTCGGTTATGCGCGGGATGGGCATCGCTGGGAGCGGGTGCCCCAGGTTGGCAACGTGCGCATCGGCGACCGCGTGGATATCGGCGCAAACGTCTCCATTGACCGCGGGGCAATCGGCGATACCGTCATCGACAACGGCGTCAAACTGGATAACCAGGTGCACATCGCGCACAACGTACACATCGGTGAACACACTGCGATTGCGGGTTGCGTTGGCATCTCCGGCAGCACACGGATCGGTCGCTACTGCACGATCGCGGGTGCCGTGGGGATTGCAGGGCACCTGGTGATTGTCGATAACGTGCATATTACCGGTATGGCGCAGGTCACCAAGAGCCTGACTGAACCGGGAGTCTATTCGTCGGGCACGGGGATCGAGACGAACCGCAGCTGGCGGCGCAATGTAGCGCGGTTCCATCAGCTCGACGACATCGCGCGCCGGCTGCGAACGATCGAGCGGCGGCTGAAAACGGACGATTAGGCGGTGCGACAGGCGTGAGCCGTGCCGCGCATCGCCGTATCATCAAAGAATGGGCATTTTGCATTTATGGATACGAATCAAATAAAACACCTGCTTCCACATCGGTACCCGTTTCTGCTCGTGGACCGGGTTCTGGAGAGTGAGCCGGGTGAACGCCTGCTGGCGCTGAAGAACGTGACCATCAACGAGCCGTTCTTTCAGGGCCATTTCCCCATCAAACCTGTCATGCCGGGGGTGCTTGTCCTGGAGGGCATCGCCCAGGCATGCGGGCTGCTGGCTTTCGAGACGGAAGGCGAGAAGCCGGAAGGCAACCCCCTCTTCTATCTTGTCGGCTATGACAAGGCGCGCTTCAAGCGCCGGGTCGAACCGGGCGATCAGCTGCATATCGAGGTCACGCTGCTGCGCGTACGGCGCGGGATCTGGGTGTTCTCGGGCAAGGCGAGCGTTGATGGCGAGATTGCCGCAGAGGCAGAAGTCATGTGCACCGTGCGGGATGCGGAATCTTGATCGACGAGACAGCAAGGGTTGATCCGTCGGCGCGGCTGGGCAGTGACGTCACCGTCGGCCCGTACGCAGTGATCGGACCCGACGTTCAGATCGGTGACCGTTGTGAGATCGGGCCGCATGCCGCCATCTACGGGCCAACGCGCATGGGCGTTGATAACCGCATTTTCCAGTTCGCATCGGTGGGCGCTGAGCCCCAGGACAAGAAGTTTTCCGGGGAACAGACCTGGCTGGAGATGGGGGATCGCAACACCGTCCGTGAATTCGTGACCATCAACCGGGGCACCGTGCAGGACAAGGGCGTGACCCGCATCGGCGACGACAACTGGATCATGGCATACGTGCACATCGCCCATGACTGCATCGTGGGTGATCGCATCGTGTTCGCCAATGGTGCGTCACTGGCGGGGCACGTAGACGTGGAGGATGACGTCATCCTCGGCGGGTTTTCCCTGATTCACCAGTTCTGCCGCATCGGTGCATTCAGCTTTTCGTCCATGGGTAGTTGCATCAAGCAGGATGTGCCGCCCTACGTGACGGTCTCCGGCAACCCGGCCGAACCCTTTGGCATCAACAGCGAGGGGCTTCGCCGGCAGGGGTTCTCCAAGCAGGACGTTCTCGCGCTGCGCAGGGCCTACCGCACGGTTTACAAGTCGGGGCTGCGTCTGGAACCGGCGCTTGAGCGGGTGCGGGAGATCGCCGCTGATCATCCGCCGGTTGAGCGTCTGGCGGCGTTCATCGGTGAGAGCCGCCGCGGCATCGTACGCTGAGGCCCGCGGGCATGGATGCCATGGCCGCGGAACAACCACCGGGAGCGAGCATGCGGATCGGCATCGTGGCCGGGGAGATGTCGGGAGACTACCTCGCGGCAGGGCTCATGCGGGAGCTGCGCAAGCATTTCCCGGCGGCGCGTTTCGAGGGCATCGGCGGCCCGCGCATGGAGGCCGAGGGCTGCACCAGCTTTTATCCGCTGGAGTCGCTCTCGGTGATGGGGCTTGTGGAGGTGCTGCGTCACCTGCCTGGGCTTCTGGCCATCCGGCGGGATCTGGTGCGTCGGTTTCAGGCTGATCCGCCGGATCTGTTCATCGGCATCGACGCCCCCGATTTCAATCTCGGCCTCGAGCGGCGTCTGCGCGAACAGGGCATCCCGACAGTCCACTATGTCAGTCCCACGGTCTGGGCGTGGCGACAGGGACGGATCCGCGATATCGCCCGCTCGGTTGACCGCATGCTGTGCATATTCCCCTTCGAACGGGAGTTTTTCCGCCACCACGATGTGCCGGCCACGTTCGTGGGCCATCCCCTGGCCGATGAAGTACCGGAGACCCCGGATCAGGCCGGCGCCCGCAGCGCGCTCGATCTGCCGGCTGAGGGCGCCATGGTTGCGCTCCTGCCCGGGAGCCGCATGAGCGAGGTCAAGCACCTTGGGCCGCTGTTCCTGGAGACGGCCGCCTGGCTGTTCCAGCACCGCCCGGACCTGCGTTTCATCGTGCCCTGCGCCACCGGGCCCATCGCGGAACACATGCGCGGACTCGCCGCCGCCCATACGGACGGCATGCCGGTGACCCTGGTGGATGGACGCTCGCGGGAGTGTCTTGCCGCGGCGACGGTGGCCCTGCTGGCGTCGGGTACGGCGAGTTTGGAAGCCATGCTGCACAAGCGGCCCATGGTGGTGGCCTACAAGGTTTCCGCGTTGACGGGGTGGCTGGCCCGACGCCTGGTCAAGGTGGATCACTTCGCCATGCCCAACCTCATTGCCAACCGTCGCATGGTCGAGGAGTTCGCCCAGCAGGACGCCGTGACCGGCAATCTCGGCCCGGCGGTGCTGGATCTGCTCGAACACCCCGAGAAGCGAGAACGCCTGATTGCGGAGTTCACGGCGCTGCATCGAACGCTTCGCCAGGACGCAAGCGCCCAGGCGGCCGAGGCCGTGGCGCAGCTTCTGGAGGAGCGCGGCCACGCGCGACTGACCGAGGAGGGCGGCTCCGTTTGAACACCGTTACCGGAGGAACAGCAGCGGCTGCCCTGGAGCGAGGAACCCGTTTGACCGCCGGCGTGGACGAGGCGGGGCGGGGACCGCTGGCCGGGCCGGTGGTGGTGGCGGCGGTGATTCTGGACGACCACAGCCCGGTTGCAGGGATCAATGACTCGAAACGCCTCAGTGCCCGGCGACGCGAGGCGCTCGCCGAAGCGATCCGGGCCCGGGCGCTGGCCTGGGCGATCGTGCACGCCACGCCGGAAGAGATCGATACGCACAACATCTTCCAGGCGACGCTCCGCGCGATGAAGCAGGCGGTGGAGGCGTTGACGGTGCCAGCGGAACACGCCCTGGTTGACGGCAAGCATTGTCCGGAGCTGCCTTGTCCGGCGGAGGCGATCGTGGGCGGTGACGGGCTGGAGCCGGTCATCGGGGCGGCGTCGATTCTTGCCAAGGTGGAACGGGACCGGGTCATGGTCGAGCTGGACGAGGCTTGGCCCGGTTACGGATTCGCCCGCCACAAGGGCTACCCCACCCGCGAGCACGTGGATGCGCTCAAACGCCTCGGCCCCACCCCCGAGCACCGCCGCTCGTTCGCACCGGTGCGTGACGCACTGGTAGCGCCGCCTCTGCCGTTCGACGAGTAAACTGGACTCCCGCAGTCGGCTCAGGCGTCCACCGCGTGGCGCACGGTCTCCGCAATGCGATGGATGTCGCGGTCGCTCAGTTCCGGGTAAATGGGCAGAGACATGCAGTACTCCGAGACCTTCTCCGCCATGGGCAGGCTGACGTCTGCGTAGTCGTCACGGAAAACGGGCTGGCGGTGCAGCGGCACCGGGTAGTACACCGCGCAACCAATGTTCGCGGAGCGCAGTGCAGCCATGATCCGTTCCCGCTCATGCACCAGCAGGGTGTACTGATGATAGACGTGGCGCCCGTACCCGGCGTCATGGGGGATCGTTACGCCGGGCACGCCGGAGAGCTGTTCCTTGTAACTCTGGGCGACCCGCCGCCGGCAGGCGTTGTAGCGGTCAATGCGGCGCATCTTGGCGCGCAGGATCATGGCCTGGATCTCGTCCAGGCGGCTGTTGTAGCCAACGATGTTGTGATGGTAACGCTCCCGACTACCGTGGTTGCGCAGCACCCGCAGCTCTTCGGCAATGGCCGCATCGTTGGTGGCCACAAGCCCGCCGTCTCCGTAGCCTCCCAGGTTCTTGCTGGGGAAGAAGCTGTACGCCCCTGCGGCGCCGAACGTTCCCGTCATGCGGCCGTCGATGGGGGCGCCAAAGGACTGGGCGCAGTCCTCGACCACCAGCACGCCGTGGCGGTCGGCCAGCTGCATCAGCTCCGGCATGTTCACCGGCTGGCCGAACAGGTGGACGGGCATGATCGCCCGGGTTTTCGGCCCGATGGCCGCCTCGACCTGGTTGAGGTCGATATTGAAGGTGTCTCCCTCGATGTCCACGAACACCGGGGTCGCGCCCACGTAGCAGATGGCTTCGGCGGTGGCGATGAAGGTGAAGGGCGTTGTGATCACCTCGTCGCCGGGGCCGACACCCAGGGCCGCCAGCGCCAGGTGAAGGGCGTCGGTGCCGGAGCCGCAGGAGACGGCGTGGGATGCGCCCAGGTAGCGGGCCACTTCCTCCTCCAGGGCCTGGACGTTGGGACCGAGAATGAACTGGGCATTGTCCAGCACCTCGCTGAAACCCTGCTCGAGTTCGTCGCGCAGGTCGTCGTACTGGGCCTTGAGGTCCACCATCGGAATCATCGGCCGCGCATCCTTTAGTGTTGCGGTTGGTCGGGAAGGGGATTGTCGCGTAACTGGCGCGTGATTTCGATGGCCGTGGCCAGTGCCTGCCGGCCGTCGGCGCCGGTGACCAGGGGGTCGCGGCCGCTGCGGATGCAGTCCACGAAGTGGGTGATCTCCGCACGCAGCGCGTCGCCGTCATCGAATGCCCGCTGCTCGCTGTGGATGTCTTCCATGGCGGGGGTCGCGCGGCCGCTGTTCACCCGTGAGCGGATGTCCAGACTGCGCTGCTGGAAGTCCAGGGCGATGTAACTGTTGCGCTGGAACAGCCGCATCTTGCGTTCCGCCTTGAGGCTCACGCGACTGGCGGTGACGTTGGCCACGCAGCCATTGTCGAACTGCAGGCGCGCGTTGGCGATGTCGATGTCCGACGAGATGACCGGTGCCCCGTTGGCGTCGATGCGCACCACGGGCCGGTCCACCAGCTTCAGGATGATGTCGATATCGTGGATCATCAGATCCAGTACGACACTCACGTCGGCACCGCGGGGATTGAAGGGTGCCAGCCGCTGGGATTCGATGAACATCGGCGTGCCCACCAGATCAGCCAGTTCCCGCACGGCTGCGTTGAAGCGCTCCAGGTGGCCAACCTGGAGGCGCCGGTCGTGGCGACGTGCCAGATGAATCAGGTCGTCCGCCTCGTCCAGAGAAGTGGTGATCGGCTTCTCCACCAGCACGTGGCTGCCATGGCGGAGAAACTCCGCTGCCACCTGGTGATGGAAGCGGGTCGGCACGACGATACTGACCGCGTCCACGTTGCCGAGCAGCTCCCGGTAGTCCGCGACCGCGTCGGTGCCCACCTCGGCGGCCACCTCGGCGGCACGAGCCTGGTCGGTGTCGGCGACTCCGACGAGATCAACGTTGTCGAGCGCGGCATACTTCTGCGCGTGAAAACGCCCGAGATAGCCGACGCCGATAACCCCTGCGCGGATGGTGCTCATCGCGTGATTCCCCGTTTCGATGCGCGTATGAAGCCGACCAGATGGGCGACCCGCTCATTCTCGCACGAACCGTCCTGCTCCAGTTGACCCAGCGCCTGCTCCAGCCGCAGCCCGGAACTGAAAAGCACCCGGTAGGCGGCGCGCAGTGCCTGGATGCTATCGGCGTCAAACCCTGCCCGCTTTAGGGCGCGTCTGTTCAGCCCGTAAAGCTTTGCGTGATTGCCGGACGACATGGCGTAGGGGACGATGTCCATGGGCGCCATGGTGCCGCCACCGAGCATGGCGTATTCGCCGATCCGGGCGAACTGGTGGATGGCGCAAAGGCCGGCAATATTGACGTGGTCCTCCACTGTGACGTGGCCGGCCAGGGTGGCGCCGTTGGCCATGACCACATGGTTGCCCACAGCGCAGTCGTGCCCGACGTGGGCGTAGGCCATGAACATGCTGTCGTCGCCGATGGTGGTGACGCCCCGGTCCTTCGGCGTGCCGCGGTGGATGGTGACCAGTTCGCGGATCTGATTGCCGCGGCCGATCTCCAGCCGCGTGGGCTCGTCCCGGTAGCCGAGATCCTGGGGTGGCGTGCCGAGGATGGCGTGGGGGCCGATGGTGTTGTCCGAGCCAATGGTCGTCGGCCCCTCGATAACGGCGTGGGCACCGATCCGGCAGTTGTCGCCGATGCTCACGCCCGTGCCAATGCAGGCATACGGGCCGATGGTGACGTCGGCGCCGATAGAGCAGTCATCCGCGATGACGGCAGTGGGATGAATCATGAGCCAGTATCCTTCTGCAGGTTCGCGTTGCGGCACCGGGGCGTGCGCGCGCACGTCGGGCGCACCCTACCGGAGTCGTGCACCCTGAACCACCAGTGCCATTTTCGTTGCCACGCCCCTGGGTCATAATACACGCCCAGCGCCTTCATACCCGCCGACGACCACAGGGATAGCCGGATCACATGGCGAATCAGTTCGTACACCTCAACGTCCACACCGAGTTCTCGCTGGTGGATGGGATCGTTCGCATCAAGCCCCTCGTGAAGACGGCCGCGGAGACGGGCATGCCGGCCGTGGCGATTACCGATCAGGGCAACCTGTTCGGCATGGTGAAATTCTACAAGGCCGCGCTGAACGCGGGTGTGAAACCGCTGGTAGGGGCCGATCTGTGTGTTGAGGACGCCGATGCGCCCGGCGGCTATTCCCGGTGCACCATGCTGTGCCGTGACAGCACCGGTTACACCACCCTGACGCGGCTGATCAGCCGCAGCTATCTGGACGGGCAGCAGGGGGAGCGCCCGGTGGTGCAGCGTGCCTGGATCGAGCAGGATCACCAGGGGGTGATCGTCCTCTCCGGCGGCAAGGATGGGGATGTGGGCCGCGCTCTGTTGCGGAACGACTCGGAGCAGGCCCGCGCCAGGCTGGCCTTCTGGCGCAGTCTCTTCCCCGACAGTTACTACCTCGAGCTCCATCGCTGTGGCCGGCCGGGCGACGAGGATCACCTCCACGCCGCCGTGGCCCTGGCCGGAGAGACGGACACGCCGGTGGTGGCCACCAACGCCGTGCGGTTTCTCAACGCCGACGACTTCGAGGCCCATGAGGCACGGGTCTGCATTCACGAGGGGCGGGCGCTCAACGACAGCCGCCGGCCCCGCGAGTTCACCGACGAGCAGTACCTGCGTACCCCCGAGGAGATGGTGGCGCTGTTCGAGGACCTCCCGGAAGCCATCGACAACACCGTCGAGATCGCCCGGCGTTGCAATCTGGAACTCACCCTGGACAAGGATTACCTGCCGGACTTTCCCATCCCGGAAGGCCTCACCATTGCCGAGTACCTGGCGCAGGAGTCGCACCGGGGGCTGGAGGAGCGCCTGCCCCGGCTCATCGACATGAACGCCCCCGATGCCGAGGCGCACAAGGCGCAGTACGTCGAACGCCTGGAGCGGGAGCTGGGCGTCATCAACCAGATGGGGTTTCCAGGCTACTTCCTCATCGTTGCGGACTTCATCCGCTGGGCCAAGGCCGAGGACATTCCCGTGGGCCCGGGCCGTGGCTCCGGGGCCGGTTCACTGGTGGCGTATGCGCTGGAGATAACCGACCTGGATCCGCTGCGTTACGATCTTCTCTTCGAGCGGTTCCTCAACCCTGAACGCGTCTCCATGCCGGACTTCGACGTGGACTTCTGCATGGAGAAGCGCGACCGGGTGATCGACTACGTGGCCGACAAGTACGGCCGCGAGAAGGTCTCGCAGATCGCGACTCACGGCACCATGGCCGCCCGTGCCGTGGTGCGTGATGTGGGGCGGGTGCTTGGCCACGGCTACGGCTTCGTGGACCGCATCGCCAAGCTGATCCCCTTCGAGATCGGCATGACCCTGGACAAGGCGCTGGAGCAGGAGCCCGAGCTCAAGGAGCGCTACGACAACGACGAGGAAGTGGGCACGCTGCTCAACCTCGGTATGAAACTCGAAGGCGTTGCCCGCAACGTCGGCAAGCACGCCGGCGGCGTGGTGATTGCACCCACCCCGCTCACGGACTTCACGCCGCTCTACTGCGAGCCGAACGGGCAGGGGTTGGCCACTCACTACGACAAGGACGACGTTGAAGCGGTTGGTCTGGTGAAGTTCGACTTCCTCGGGCTGCGCACCCTCACCATCATCGACTGGACGGTGAAGGCGGTGAATGCCATCAAATCGGAGCGCGGCGAGGATCTGCTGGACATCAACACCGTGCCGCTGGATGACCGCGCCAGTTTCGATCTGTTGAAGCGCTGTGCGACCACGGCGGTGTTCCAGCTGGAATCCCGTGGCATGAAGGATCTCATCAAGCGGCTCCAGCCCGACAGTTTCGAGGACATCATCGCACTGGTGGCGCTGTTCCGCCCCGGGCCGCTGCAGTCGGGCATGGTGGACGACTTCATCAGCCGCAAGCACGGCCACTCCCAGGTCGCCTATCCCACGCCGGAACTGCAGCACCCGGATCTGGAGGAGGTGCTCAAGCCCACGTACGGCGTCATCCTCTACCAGGAGCAGGTGCAGCGTATTGCCCAGGTGCTGGCGGGCTACAGCCTCGGCGGCGCCGACCTCCTGCGGCGCGCCATGGGCAAGAAGAAGCCCGAGGAGATGGCCAAGCAGCGCGAGATCTTCCTGAAGGGGGCCACGGAGAACGGGCTCACGGAGGCGCACGCCGAAGGCATCTTCGACCTCATGGAGAAGTTCGCCGGCTACGGCTTCAACAAGTCCCACTCCGCCGCCTACGCGCTGCTGTCCTACCAGACCGCCTGGCTCAAGGCGCATTACCCGGCGCCATTCATGGCGGCGGTGCTGTCCTCGGACATGGATCACACCGACAAGGTCGTGACCCTGATCGAGGAGTGTCGGGCCATGGGGCTTGAGGTGCTGCCGCCGGACATCAACCGCTCCGATTTCCAGTTCCGCGCCGCCGACGAGCGAACCGTGGTCTACGGTATCGGCGCCATCAAGGGGGTGGGCCAGTCGGCCATTGAAGCACTGGTCAGCGAGCGGGATGCGACCGGCCCTTATGCCGACCTGTACGACCTGTGCCGCCGCGTGGACCTGCGCCGGGTGAACCGCCGGGTGCTGGAGGCGCTGGTGCGCGCGGGCTGTCTCGACAGCATCGGGGCCAATCGCGCCACGCTGCTCTCCCACATCGGGCCGGCGTTGAAAGCCGCGGAGCAGACCGGGCGCAACGACGAGGCGGGGCAGACCGACATGTTCGGCGTCGCCATTGGCGGCGGCGAGGCGGAAGCCGATGCGGGCGTGGAGCTGCCCGCTCTGCCGGAGTGGGACGAGGAGGAGCGGCTCGCTGGCGAGAAGGAGACGCTGGGGCTGTTCCTCACCGGGCACCCCATCAGCCGCTACGAGCCGGAGTTGGAGCGGATCGTGACCGGGCGCATCAGTGAGCTCGGATCCGGGAACGGCAATGGCGGGGAAGGGCGCCGGGAGAAGAGTGTGGTCACTGCCGGACTGGTCATGTCCCTGCGCGTGCGCAACACCCAGAGCGGCAACAAGATGGCCTTTCTGGTGCTGGATGACCGCACCGGCCGGATCGAGGTGAGCCTGTTCACGGAGGCTTATCGCAAGTACGGGGAACTGGTGGGCAAGGACAAGCTGCTGATCGTCGAAGGAAGTCTCGGCTACGACGATTTCAGTGACTCCTGGCGCGTCAGTGCAGACAAGGTGTACGACATCGGCGATATCCGGGAAGTCTATGCCCGCCGCCTGGTGCTGCGCATGCGCCGGGATCAGCTCGGTAACGGCGCCATGGACCACCTGCAGGAGGCGCTGTCGCCCTTTCGCGAAGGGCAGTGTCCGGTATGGCTGGAGTACGAGTGCCCCGATGCCTCGGCGGTGCTGCGCTTCGGTGACGAGTGGCGCGTGCGCCCCACCGACGAACTCATCAAACGCCTCGGCGGGCTCTCCGGCGAGGGCAACGTCCGGGTGGAATACTGAATGCCCGGCGTGCTGCCGGGTTGACCACGTTCACAGGCCGGGCGTCGCGGGCTTGTCACCCGGCCTGCGACTGGCTAGGGTATGCGGCTTCCGGCCGTCAACGCGATATGCGAGACCATGAATCTGAATTTTCTGGACTTTGAGCGCCCAATTGCCGAACTCGAGGCCAAGATCGACGAGCTTCGTTACGTCGGTGACGACAACGATCTCAACATCAGCGAGGAGATCCGGCGGCTGCGGGAGAAGAGCGTCAGCCTGACCGAACAGATCTTCTCCAACCTGAGTTCGTGGCAGATCGCCCAGCTGGCGCGGCATCCGCAGCGGCCCTACACCCTGGACTACATCGAGCACCTGTTCACCGACTTCGAAGAGCTGCACGGTGACCGGGCGTTCGCCGACGATCCGGCCATTGTCGGTGGTATCGGGCGGCTCGACGGGCGGCCGGTGATGGTGATCGGCCATCAGAAGGGACGCGACACCAAGGAGAAGGTGCGGCGCAACTTCGGCATGCCGCGTCCGGAAGGCTATCGCAAGGCACTGCGGCTCATGGAAATGGCGGAACGGTTCGATCTGCCGCTGCTCACGTTTATCGACACCCCCGGCGCCTACCCCGGTGTCGGCGCCGAGGAGCGTGGTCAGAGCGAGGCCATCGCCCGCAATCTCATGGCCATGTCCCGTCTCCGCACGCCGGTCATCGCCACGGTCGTGGGCGAGGGCGGCTCCGGCGGGGCGCTCGGTATCGGTGTGGGTGACGAGGTCATGATGCTGGGCTACAGCACTTATTCGGTCATCTCACCGGAGGGTTGCGCATCCATCCTCTGGAAGAGCGCCGACCGGGCACAGGACGCCGCCGAAGCCATGGGGATTACGGCGCCGCGGCTGCGGGAACTGGGTCTCATCGATCACATCGTCGAAGAACCGCTGGGCGGTGCCCATCGGGACGTGGCCGGCATGGCCGAACGCCTGCGCAAGACGCTGCTGGAGAAGCTCGCGGTGCTGGACGGCAAGGACTTCCAGACCCTGCTCGACGACCGGGCGACGAAGATCCAGGGCTACGGACAGTTCCGCACGTCGTGACAACCATGGCGCCCCGCCGGGGGCGCCGGGATCGTGCCATGGACATTTCGGCCACGGACATTGCCGAGCGCGTCGGCGCGCTTGGCCCTGCGTCCGCTTACCGGGTCGCCTTCAGCGGTGGCCCCGATTCACACGCGCTGCTGCATCTCCTTGCGACCGCTCGGGATCGGCTGTCGGCGCCGCTGTCCGCGATCCACGTCAACCATCGCATGCACGCCGACGCCGACGCCTGGGCGACGCATTGCCAGGCCGTGTGCGAGGCCCTTGAAATCCCTCTTGTCGCACTCCGTGTCCCGGAGCCGCCGCCGCCCGATGCCGGCGAGACCTGGGCGCGGGACTGGCGTTACCGGCTGATGGCGGACGCCCTCGCCAGCGGCGAAGGCCTTCTGACTGCCCACCACCAGGATGACCAGGCCGAGACCGTGTTGCTGCGCCTGCTGCGGGGAAGCGGCGTGGACGGGCTGGTCGGCATTCCGCGCACCCGTGCCCTGGGCAAGGGGTGGGTCGGGCGTCCGCTGCTGGAGATTCCCCGCGCCGCGATCGCCGCTTACGGGTGCGACCATGGGCTGCAGTCCATTGACGATCCGGCAAATCATGACCGCCACGCCGACCGCAACTGGGTCCGTCACGACGTGTTGCCCACTCTGGTCGCGCGGTGGCCCCGGGCCGTCGGGACCATCGCCCGGTCCGGTTCCCTGGCGGGAGAGGCGGGCGCGTCCCTGGGCCGCTACGCAGTCACGCTCTTGCGGGGCATGACCGATGGCGAGCGGCTGGACGGAGACGCCCTGTCCTGCCTGGCCGATGAGGATCAGCGGCTGGTGCTGCGGCACTGGCTCCGACAG
Organism: Aquisalimonas sp. APHAB1-3; assembly: GCF_048323695.1. Classification (NCBI taxonomy): domain Bacteria; kingdom Pseudomonadati; phylum Pseudomonadota; class Gammaproteobacteria; order Chromatiales; family Ectothiorhodospiraceae; genus Aquisalimonas; species Aquisalimonas sp. APHAB1-3. Next base: position 466,517 of record NZ_JBLWFT010000001.1, read on the forward strand.
CGGGGTGCCGCGTTGCCGGACGCCCGGCAACTCGAGGCGGGCCGCCGGATGCTGGTGTATGGAGCCGACGATCGCATGCCGGTGTTCCACTGGCCGGGCGGTACGGTGCGCCGTTACCGGAGGTGGCTGTCGCTCGAGCCGGCAGGCGAGGTACCGGCACGCCAGGCGCGCTCCGTGCAATGGCTGCCGGAGACCGATCTGCGGCTTGATCACGGCTGGCTGCGGGTCACCCGCGGTGTCGGGGGGGTGGCGCCGGAGCGGTTGCCACCGTCCGGTGTGATCGTGGCGCTACGCCAGGGGGGCGAGCGGTGCCGGCCCGCGGGGCGGCCGACCCGGCCGGTGAAGAAGCTGTTCCAGGAAGCGGGCGTGCCGCCCTGGCAGCGGCAGGCCTGGCCCATTCTCATGGTGGGAGATGCCGTCGCGGCGGTGCCGGGCCTGTGTATCTGCGAAGGCTTCCAGGCAGCCCCACCGGACCGGGGGCTGCATTTCCACTGGGACCCGGACTGACCGTGCGGTCAGCGTTGTGCCGGGGTGGGTGTTCTGGTACTTTTAGCGCCACTCAGGCAGCGGGTAATGAAGCGCCAGCACGCACGCCGTACTGGACTTTGCGGTTCATGGCCGCATGGGTGACCCGCGCGGATGATGGCATTGTGTCCGCCCGGCGCGCTTCCCTTTCCGGTGTCTTTCGAATGCGGCTCCCGCGACCTTTCGTGCGAAAGACAGAGTTCCTATGACCCGATACATCTTTATTACCGGTGGCGTTGTGTCCTCGCTGGGCAAAGGCATTGCGTCCGCCTCCCTGGCGAGCATCCTGCAGGCGAGGGGGCTGAAGGTCACCATGATCAAGCTGGATCCCTACATCAACGTGGATCCGGGGACCATGAGCCCGTTCCAGCACGGCGAGGTCTACGTGACCGAGGACGGCGCCGAGACCGACCTGGATCTCGGCCATTACGAGCGTTTCGTGCGCATGCGCACCGGCCGGGTCAACAACTACACTACCGGGCGGATCTACGAGAACGTGATCCGCAAGGAGCGCCGCGGGGAATACCTGGGCGGTACGGTGCAGGTGATCCCGCACATCACCGACGAGATCAAGCGCTGCATCCGCGAAGGTGCGGAAGGCCACGATATCGCCCTGGTGGAGATCGGTGGCACCGTCGGTGACATCGAGTCGCTGCCGTTTCTGGAAGCCATCCGCCAGATGGGTGTGGAGCACAAGCGGGATTCGCTGTTTCTGCACCTCACGCTGGTCCCGTTCATCGGCCCCAGCGCCGAGATGAAGACCAAGCCGACGCAGCATTCGGTCAAGGAGCTGCGCTCCATCGGCATTCAGCCCGACATCCTGCTGTGCCGCTCCAGCCGGCCGATTCCGGAAGACGAACGGCGCAAGATCGCCCTGTTTACCAACGTCGAGCAGGAGGCGGTGATCTCCGCCCTGGACGTGGACGACATCTACAAGGTGCCGCTGGCGCTGCACGACCAGGGGCTGGACGACATTGTTGCCGACAAGCTGCAGATCGAACTCCCGCCGGCGGATCTCTCCGACTGGGAGCGGGTGGTGGAGGCGCGCTCGCACCTGGATGGCGAAGTGACCATCGCCATGGTGGGCAAGTACGTGAACCTGGCCGATGCCTACAAGTCTCTTTCCGAAGCGCTGATCCACGCCGGCATCCACACCCGCACCAAGGTCAACATCCGTTCGGTGGACTCCGAGGAGATCGAGCGCCGGGGTCCCGAGCTGCTGTCGGACGTGGACGCCATACTGGTCCCCGGCGGCTTCGGCGAGCGTGGTGTCGAGGGCAAGATCCAGGCGGCGCGCTACGCCCGCGAGCACCGCATTCCGTTTCTCGGCATTTGCCTCGGCATGCAGGTGGCGGTGATCGACTTCGCCCGCAATGTTGCCGGCCTTGAAAACGCCCACAGCACTGAGTTCCAGCCCGACACTCCGCATCCGGTCATTGGCCTGATCACCGAATGGATGACGGATGATGGCCGTGTCGAGGAGCGCGGGCCGGACGATGATCTGGGCGGCACCATGCGCCTCGGCGGGCAGCCCTGCCTGCTGGAGCAGGGGTCGCTGGTAGGCCGGACCTACGACGCCGAGAGCATCGTCGAGCGGCACCGGCACCGTTACGAGTTCAACAACCATTACGCCGACGCGCTGAAACAGGCCGGGTTGCGGATCTCGGGCCGCTCCAGTGACGGCAACCTGGTGGAAGTGGTGGAACTCCCTGATCACCCCTGGTACCTCGGGTGCCAGTTCCATCCGGAATTCACGTCCACGCCGCGCGATGGCCACCCGCTGTTCTGCGGGTTCGTCGAGGCCGCCCGCGGCCGCCACGGTGACAGTTAGACTCGGAGGTCCCGACCATGGCCAGTATTGATCTCTGCGGCTTCCGGGCCGGGCTCGGGGAGCGGATGTTCCTGATCGCCGGGCCCTGCGTGGTCGAGTCCGAACAGCTGGCGCTGGATACGGCCGGCCAGCTCCGGGAGATGTGCGCGCGGCTGGCGATCCCGTTCATCTTCAAGTCGTCCTTCGACAAGGCGAACCGTTCATCCGGCTCCAGTTTCCGCGGGCCGGGCATGGAAGAGGGTCTGCGGGTGCTGGGCGAGGTCCGGCGGCAGATCGGTGTCCCGGTGATCACCGATGTCCACGAAGACACGCCCCTGGCCGAAGTCGCCGACGTGGTGGACGTACTGCAGACGCCGGCGTTCCTGTGCCGGCAGACCAACTTCATCCAGAACGTCGCCCGACAGGGGCTGCCCGTGAATATCAAGAAGGGGCAGTTCCTGGCGCCCTGGGACATGGGCAACGTGGTGGACAAGGCGCGGGCCGTGGGTAATGACGCCATCATGGTGTGCGAGCGCGGCGTGTCGTTCGGGTACAACAACCTGGTGTCCGACATGCGCGCACTGGCGGTGATGCGCGACACCGGCAGCCCGGTGGTGTTCGACGCCACCCACTCCGTGCAGCTGCCCGGCGGCCAGGGGAATGCGTCCGGCGGTCAGCGCGAGTTCGTGCCGGTGCTCTCCAGGGCAGCGGTGGCTGCGGGCGTGGCCGGGCTGTTCATGGAGACACACCCTGATCCGGACAAGGCCCTGTCCGACGGCCCGAATGCGTGGCCGCTGGGGCGCATGGAGCCGTTGCTGGAGACGCTCGTGGCCCTGGACGAACGGGTCAAGGCGGACGGTCTGGCGGAACAGTCCCTGTAGACGCCCCAGCCGTCGCCCACCGATTTTGCAGGCAACAAGGGAACGTCACAGATCATGGCGACTATCGAGACAGTGAAGGCGCGGGAGATCCTCGACTCCCGCGGTAACCCGACCGTCGAGGCGGACGTCACGCTCAGCAGCGGCGCATTCGGCCGCGCGGCCGTGCCCTCCGGCGCCTCCACCGGTACGCGGGAGGCCGTGGAACTGCGCGACGGTGACAAGGGGCGCTACCTCGGCAAGGGCGTGCGCAACGCCGTGGAGAATGCCAATACCGTACTCGCCGAGGCCCTCAAGGGCATGGACGCCGACGATCAGCGCGCCGTTGATCAGCGCATGCTCGACCTCGATGGCACCGACAACAAGAGCCGGCTGGGCGCCAACGCGCTGCTGGCGCTGTCTCTCGCGGTGGCGCGCGCCGCTGCCGACGACCGCGGTGTCCCGCTGTACCGGCACCTGTCGCCCCAGGGGCCGCACGTGCTGCCGGTGCCGATGATGAACATCCTCAACGGTGGTGCGCACGCCGACAACAGCGTCGATCTGCAGGAGTTCATGATCCTGCCCATCGGTTTCGACAGCTTCCGCGAGGCGCTGCGTGCCGGCACCGAGGTGTTCCATGCGCTCAAGAAAGTGCTTGCCGGTCGCGGCCTGAGCACGGCGGTCGGGGACGAAGGTGGTTTCGCGCCGGATCTGCCCTCCAATGAAGCCGCGCTGGAAACCATCGCTGAAGCCGTGGCCAATGCCGGCTACACCCTGGGCGAAGACATCTGGCTTGGGCTGGACGTTGCCAGTTCCGAATTCTACGAAAACGGCAGCTACGTGCTGGCCTCGGAAGGCAAGCGTTACACCGCCGCCGAGTATGTGGACGTCCTCGCCGACTGGGTGGAGCGCTACCCCATCGTCACCATCGAGGACGGCATGGACGAGGGCGACTGGGACGGCTGGAAACTGCTCAGTGATCGTCTTGGTGAACGGTGCCAGCTGGTGGGCGATGATCTGTTCGTCACCAACACCCGCATTCTCCAGGAAGGCATCGACCGCGGCATCGGCAACTCCATCCTCATCAAGTTCAACCAGATCGGCACGCTGACCGAGACCCTGGATGCCATCGCCATGGCCGAGGGCGCCGGGTATACATCGGTCATTTCCCACCGGTCGGGGGAAACCGAGGACACCACCATCTCCGATCTCGCGGTGGCCTCCAGCGCGACCCAGATCAAGACCGGCTCGCTGTGTCGCTCGGACCGCGTGGCCAAGTACAACCAGCTGCTGAGAATCGAAGAGGATCTGGGCGAGCGCGCCGTGTATGCCGGCCGCCGTGCGTTCCCGAACCTCAAGGGCTGGTGACGAGACGACGTCGCCACCCGCGTTCATGTATGGTGGCGGCAGGTGGTTCTAGGACGATGCCATGCGAATACTGATCGGCGGGCTGGTCGCGTTGTTGCTGCTGTTCCAGATCCAGCTCTGGACCGGCAAGGGCGGCCTTCCCGCCGTCTGGCAGTTGCAGGATGCAGCCAGCGAACAGCGGGCGGAGAATGCCCGGCTGGAGCAGCGCAACCGCGCCCTGGAAGCCGACGTTGACGATCTCAAGGATGGCCTCGGTGCGATCGAAGAGCGTGCCAGGGACGAGCTGGGCATGATCCGGGACGACGAGGTCTTCTACCAGGTATCCGATGAATGACTGACCCTGCATCCCCCCGGGTCTGGGCGGTGCTTCCCGCGGCCGGCGTGGGGCGTCGGATGGCTGCGCCCGTGCCCAAGCAGTATCTTCCCCTCCTGGAGCATCCGGTCATGGACTGGAGTCTGCATGCGCTGCTGATGGAGCCCCGTGTCACCGGAGCCGTGGTAGCGCTCGGGGACGACGATGACTGGTGGCAGGAGCGCACGGCGTACGCCGGCAAGGCGCTCTACCGCGTATCCGGCGGACGGGAGCGCGCCGATTCGGTACTGGCCTGCCTGCAGTTTCTGGCGGCGGAGGTTGCCGGCACGAACGACTGGGTGTTGGTGCACGACGCCGTACGGCCGTGCCTGACGTCGTTGGCGTTGACGCGCCTGCTGGATCAGGGGCTCGCGCATGCGGACGGAGCACTGCTTGCGGTCCCCGTGCGCGATACGCTCAAGCAGGGCGGGCGCGACGGCACCGTAAGCCGGACGACGCCACGGGACTCGCTCTGGCAGGCGCAGACACCGCAGCTGTTTCCCCTCGCGGCATTGCTGGACGCCCTGACCGGGGCGCGCGACCAGGAGGTGCTGGTTACCGACGAGGCCCAGGCCATGGAACACGCCGGGTACGCGCCGCTGCTGGTGGAGGGCGAAAGCACCAACCTGAAGATCACCCGGCCGGGGGATCTCCCCCTGGCGGAATCCATATTGCGCGCCCGTGGCGGTCACCGGGCACCGGAGGAGTAGCAATGCTGCGCATCGGCCAGGGCTTCGACGTGCACCGTTTTCAGCCGGAAGGGAAGCTGATCGTCGGCGGAGTTGAGATTCCCTACCACCTTGGCATCGCCGCTCATTCCGACGGTGATGTGCTCCTGCACGCCGTGACCGACGCGCTGCTGGGGGCGTTGGCCGACGGCGACATCGGCCGGCACTTCCCGGACAACGATCCGCAATGGCAGGGCGCAGACAGCGCTGCGCTGTTGCGTCACGTGCATGCCCGCGTGGCGGCGGCCGGGTACCGGATCAATAATCTGGACTCAACGATCATCGCCCAGGCGCCGAAAATGGCACCGCACATCCCCGGCATGCGCCGTGTCCTAGCGGAGAGCCTGGACGTGGCTGAGTCCGCGGTGAGCGTCAAGGCGACCACCACGGAACAGCTCGGTCCCTTCGGGCGCGGAGAAGGCATTGCCGCCCAGGCGGTGGTGCTGCTGATCAGTGATGTCTGAGTCTGCCCCTGACCTGGCGGGGGCCTGGCACGATCTCCCACGCGCGCTGGGACCACCGCCCGCGACCGCCCTGCTGCGTGCGACGCCCGCGGACTTCCGCGTGATGGAAGACCCGGTGATGGAGCCGGAGGGTGCGGGCGAGCACCTCTGGTTCCTGATTCGCAAGACCGGCTGGAACACCGCCGACGTCGGGCAGTGGCTGGGCCGGACAGTGGGTGCCAGGCCTCGGGACGTGAGTTGGGCCGGCCTCAAGGACCGCCACGCCGTGACCGAACAGTGGTTCGGCGTCCACCGTCCGGGCGGCAATGACATTCCGGAGTTGCAGGAGCTGCCCGCGGGCATCGAGATACTGCGGGTGGCTCGCCATGGTCGCAAGCTGCGTACCGGCATGCTCCAGGGGAATTACTTCGACCTGACGCTCCGTGCGCTCGATCGTCCTCCGGAGCTGCTTGGTCCGCGCCTCGCCATGATCGCAAGGTCGGGAGTGCCCAATTACTTTGGTGCGCAGCGCTTTGGCCGCGACGGTGGCAATCTGGATGCCGCATGGCGGATGCTTGACGGGATGCCCGTGCGCAACCGGCAGCGACGTGGTCTGTTTCTCTCGGCGGCGCGCTCGTTCCTGTTCAACCAGGTGCTGGCGGCGCGCGTGCGTGCGGGGTGCTGGGACCGTCCGTTGTCCGGGGATCTCATGACGTTCACCAGCAGCAACAGCCTGTTCCCGGCGGCCGGGTTGAGTGCCGGCGATCCGCGGCTGGCGTGGGCCGACGTGCATCCCGCGGGGCCGCTGCCCGGCCGTGGCGGCATGGCGCCTGAGGATGCCGCCGGTGCGCTGGAGGCAGAGGCGCTTGCCCCATGGCGGGAGCAGATCGAAGCGCTCGGGCGGCTCGGTGTGGACGGGGCGCGGCGGGCGTTGCGGTTGCCGGTACAGCGGCTGTGGTGGCGGCGTGAGGACGCCTCCACGCTTCGGGTCGGTTTCTGGTTGCCGGCGGGGGCGTTTGCCACCGCCGTGCTCAGGGAAGCCTGTGATTACCGCGAAGGCGCACGGAGCAGCACGTAGACAGCACCGGTGCCGCCGTCCACGGGGCGTGCGGATGCAAACGCGATGACTTCGTCAAGCTGGCGTAGCCAGCGGTCCGCCAGCCCCTTGAGGACAGGACCGCGGTTGTGGGAACGGAGCCCCTTGCCGTGAACGATCCGGACACAGCGCACATCGCGAGCGCGGCAGTCGTTGATAAACTGGCGCAGCTGAGCACGGGCCACCGGCACGGTCATGCCGTGGAGGTCCAGTTCCGCCTGCACCGGAAACTGCCCGCGGCGAAGCCGGCGAAGCACGCGGCGTTGCACACCTTCGCGCAGGAAGGTCAGCTCTTCGCCGGTTTCCAGGTCGGCCGGGTCGATGGGGCCGTCCATCAACTCGTCCATGACGCGCCGCTCATCGGCCTCGCGCTGGCGGGGCACCGGGCGGGGACGGGGAGATGGGGTGGTGGCCTGATCGTGACGCAGCGGGCGGACATCACCCATGGCGGCGCGGAACAGGGCGCTGTCGTCCTGGTTGTGGTCGTCCGTCATTGCTCGCCTCCGGCCGTCGGTCCCCGGCATTGGCCCGATTATACGGTGTCAGCTGGCATGAGAGCGACCGGGCGGCTGCCAAGGGGCGGGTGGCCCGGTATACTGTCGCGCGCCGGTTCGCCGGTGCGCGGTTACGCACACGAACACGGGGTCATGCATGCATATACTTGTCAGCAACGATGACGGTTATCAGGCGCCGGGCATTCAGTACCTGGCGGAGGAGCTGAGCCGACTCGCGAAGATCACGGTGGTGGCGCCGGATCGCGACCGCAGTGGCGCGAGCAACTCACTGACCCTTGATCTGCCGATACGGGCCGTGGAAATGCGCGCGCGCTGGTTTCGCGTGGAAGGGACACCCACCGACTGTGTGCACCTTGCTGTGACCGGACTGCTGGACAGTGATCCGGACATGGTGGTGTCGGGAATCAACGCCGGTGCCAACATGGGCGATGATGTGCTCTATAGTGGCACCGTTGCGGCGGCGACCGAGGGCCGGTTCCTCGGTCTGCCGGCCATCGCGGTCTCGCTGGTGACGCACGATCCGACCCATTACGAGACTGCGGGCCGTGTTGCCGCATTACTGGTCCAGCGGCTGGTCAGCGATCCGTTGCCGGCGGACACGATTCTCAACGTCAACGTTCCGGATGTGCCATGGGAGCAATTGCAGGGATTCGAGGCCACTCGCCTCGGTCAAAGGCACCGCTCCGAACCGCTCATCCCGGCGCGCGACCCGCGCGACCGGCCGATCTACTGGATCGGGCCGCCCGGGTCGGAGCAGGATGCCGGCGCGGGCACGGATTTCCATGCCGTCCGCCGCGGGTATGTGTCGGTCACGCCGATCCAGGTGGACCTCACACGGTATCAGGCCCTGGACAAGATCGCCGGCTGGGTTACGGGACTGAACGAATGATGGATGACCATCGCCGTCGCGGTATCGGCATGACCTCGCAGCGGACGCGTGAACGCCTGGTGCAGCGTCTGCGGGACGAGGGGATACGCAACGAGACGGTGCTGTCCGTCATCGGCAGTACGCCACGCCACCTGTTCGTGGATGAAGCGCTGTCCAGCCGCGCCTACGATGATACCGCGCTGCCCATTGGTGATGGTCAGACCATCTCCCAGCCCTACGTGGTGGCGCGCATGACCGAGGCGCTGATCGACGAGGGCATTCCGCAGAAGGTCCTTGAGGTCGGCACCGGCTCGGGTTATCAGGCGGCGGTGCTGGCGCAGCTTGTGCCTGAAGTCTACAGCGTCGAGCGCATCCGCAGGCTTCTGGAGCAGGCGCGCAGACGGCTGCGCGAGCTGGGGTACCGCAACGTCCGGGTGCGGTTTTCCGATGGCAATGCCGGCTGGGAAGGGGACGGACCGTTCGACGGCATCATCGTCACCGCCGCGCCTCAGGGCGTGCCGCAGGAACTGCTGGACCAGCTTGCCGATGGCGGTCGACTGATCGCGCCGGAGGGCGGGCAGGGGGAGGCCCAGGAGCTGGTCTGCTACCACCGCCAGGGTGCCGACGTGACGCGCACGCGGCTCGGTCTGGTGAGCTTTGTTCCCATGCTCGGCGGCACCCAATGAACGGTCCGTTCACGCGGCTGTATCTGTTCACCCTGCGCCTGGCGGCACACCGGCATGCCCCGCGCTACCTGGCGGGGCTGAGCTTTGCGGAGTCCTCATTCTTCCCCATCCCCCCGGACGTCATGCTCATGCCCATGGCGCTGGCGCAGCCCCGCAACGCCATGCGCTTTGCGCTGATTACCACCATCGCGTCGGTGCTGGGCGGCGTGCTCGGCTACATCATCGGCTACTTTGCCATGGAGCTGGTGGAGCCCTGGATCGTGAGCGCCGGCTACGGGGGAGCGCTGGAACAGGCCCGGGAATGGTTCCTGATCTACGGTTTCTGGATCGTGCTGATCGCCGGGTTCTCACCGGTGCCCTACAAGGTATTCACCCTGGCCGCCGGCGGTCTGGCCCTGCCCTTGCTGCCGTTCGTGCTGGCATCCATCGTCGGTCGTGGCAGCCGCTTCTTCCTGGTCGCTGCGCTGGTCGGCTGGGGCGGACCCAGGCTGGAACCCTACCTCAAGCAGTACATGGACTGGATCGGGTGGGCGACCGTTGCCCTGCTGGTCGTGGCGTATTTCGTCTACCTCCACTGAGCATGGCAGCGGCCGAATGGATGAACGTGCCAGAATACCGGGAGCCTGCCGCCACCAACGGATGACGATCACGTAATGGACTTCGGGCGTTACTGGAAATCCCTGCTGCTGCCGCTCACAGTGATGTTCGTCATCGGTTGCGCCGCTGATGGCCCGGCACCGGTTCGCGATATCGGGGGAGGGGTGCGTGGGGACGCCCTTTACGAAGTCCAGTCCGGGGACACGCTCTACGGCATCGCCTGGGATCACGGTCTGGATCACAACGACCTGGCTGCCTGGAACGACATCGACTCGCCTGATCAGTTGCGGACCGGGCAGCGGTTGCGCCTGCGGCCGCCTTCAGAGGAAACCGGGCGGGCGTCACGCCCGGTTTCCGCGCCATCACCCACGCCACCACGGGACGAGCCCGCGCCGTCCGCGGATGGGCCCGAGCGCATCGCCGAGGGTGACGCGCCCGGCGACTGGACGTGGCCCACGGACGGGGATGTGGTCGAGGGCTTCGTTCGTCAGGACGACGGCAAGCAGGGGATCAATATCGGCGGGTCCGTCGGGCAGGACGTCCGTGCGGCGGCCGCCGGACGCGTGGTCTACAGTGGCTCCGGGCTGGTGGGTTACGGCAACCTGATCGTGCTCAAGCATGGTGGTGACTACCTGAGCGCCTACGGGTACAACAGCCGGCTGCTGGTGGAGGAGGGGGGCGAAGTGGACGCCGGCGATGTCATTGCCGAGATGGGCAACGCCAGCGGCTCCAGCGAGGCCCGCCTGCACTTCGAACTGCGCCGGGCGGGCCAGGCAGTGGACCCGGAAGACTACCTGCCCTGACCCGCCCCCGATCCCGGGGAAAAATGCCTTTAGATGCGGCCATTGCCGGCGATCGAATCCTGTCGTTGCACCTGCTTTTGCATGGGCATATAGTGGATTCGAAGGCGTGGAGAACCGCCTTGACTCCCCTTCGCTGCGGCGTTGCCACGCCCGTTGCGAAGGGCGGGCAAGTGGAGGGATGGCCATGACAAAAGAAACAGTGGCAGAAGCGGCGCTGGACAACTTCGACGACGAGTCACTAGCGACCAGCGACGTTTCCGGAGGGGACGACATGACCATGGACGGCGCGGGAAAAGAGATCACGGACGAGCCAGAGCAGGATTCCACGACTGAAGAGACGCGTTTCAGCCCGGGAGAGGGGGCAGGGACGAGTCTTGACGCCACCCAGATCTATCTCAACGAGATCGGCTACTCGCCACTTCTGACCGCCGAAGAGGAAGTCTACTATTCGCGTCGCGCCCAGCGCGGCTGCGAGGATTCCCGCAGACGCATGATCGAGAGCAATCTGCGCTTGGTGGTCAAGATCGCGCGCCGCTACATGAGCCGTGGTCTGGCGTTTCTGGATCTCATCGAGGAAGGCAACCTCGGGCTTATCCGTGCGGTGGAGAAGTTCGATCCCGAACGCGGTTTCCGGTTCTCCACCTACGCCACCTGGTGGATCCGTCAGACCATTGAGCGGGCGATCATGAATCAGACCCGCACGATCCGGTTGCCCATTCACGTGATCAAGGAGATCAACCAGTGCCTGCGGACAGCAAGAAAGCTCACGCAGACACTGGATCACGAGCCGTCGGCGGATGAGATCGCCCGTGTGCTCGACCGTCCGCTGGCCAACGTGCAGCGGATGCTCGGGCTGAACGAGGGCACCACATCCGTGGATACACCGATCGGGAAGGACGCGGACCGGGTGCTTCTGGATGCCATTCCGGACGAGAACAACCCAGACCCGTCCGCATTGCTCCAGGACGGCGACGTGCTCAACCATATCGATAGCTGGCTCGCCCAACTCACTGAAAAACAAAGGGCTGTTGTCGAGCGCCGTTTCGGGTTGCACGGCCATGAACGTTCCACGCTCGAAGAGGTGGGGCGTGATATCGGCGTTACCCGGGAGCGGGTGCGCCAGATCCAGATCGATGCGCTGCGGAAGCTGCGTGAAATGATGGAGCGGGAAGGTTTCTCCCAGGACGCCGTGTTCGGTTAAGCGGCGCCTGCTGGCATGGCGCGCCCCTGCGGGGTGCGCCATGCCAGCGACGGGTCAGCGTGAATCCGCCTCGATCATGAACAGCACTGCCGCTACCTGCCGTCCCTCGGCGGCGAGCACGTTGTAGGTGCGGCAGGCGGCCTCGGTGGTCATTACCTCAATCCCCAGCCCGGCCTGGATCGTCCGGGCCATCAGTCTGCGGTCGGGGAACTGTTGCCGCCGCCCCGTGCCGATCAGCAGCAGCTCCGGAGCCATCGCGGTGATGGCGTCCATGTGGTCGTTGCCCAGCTCGCCCACGTCGGCCGGCCCCCAGCCATCGTGCAGCTGCTCCGGGGTGAGGAGCAGGGTGCTGGTGACCTCCGTCTCGTTCACGGTGATGGTTCCCACGTCGTAGCTGCGGATGCGGTTCGCTTCGCCGGTATTCTCAAGGGTCAGCTTCATGGCGGATCCGTTGGCGTCGGTGTCGTGTCTGGAGAATGACTGACTCCCAGTGTACCGCCAAGAGCCCGGTTTCGGCAGGGTGGTTCTGATCACGTGCCCGGGCTAGTACAATGCGCCGATGCTGCTGACCGGGTGAGTGAACGTGGATACCGAATTTCCCAGAATCAAGCGACTGCCGCCTTACGTTTTCAACATCGTCAATCAGTTGAAGGCGGAAGCGCGTGCGCGTGGTGAGGATATTGTCGATTTCGGCATGGGCAACCCGGATCAGCCCACGCCGAAGCACATCGTGGATAAGCTGACCGAGGCCGCGCAGCGGCCCGACACCCACAGGTATTCGGTGTCCCGCGGCATTCCCCGCCTCCGGCGCGCCATCTGCAACTGGTACGCGGACCGTTTCAATGTAAGCCTGGATCCGGAAAGCGAGGCCATTGTCACCATCGGCTCCAAGGAGGGGCTGGCCCATCTGGCCCTGGCAACCCTGGACGCCGGCGACACCGTGCTGGTGCCGAACCCGGCGTATCCCATTCATCCGTATGGTGTGGTCATCGCCGGTGGTGATATCCGCCACGTCCCGCTGGTGCCGGGTGTTGATTTCTTTGCGGAACTGGAGCGCGCCATCCGTGAGAGCTGGCCGCGGCCGAAGATGCTGGTGCTCAACTTTCCCGGCAATCCCACCGGCCAGTGCGTTGATCTGGAGTTCTTCGAGAACGTGGTGGCGATCTGCCGGGAGCATGGCATCTGGATCGTGCACGATATCGCCTATGCCGAGATTGTCTTCGACGGCTATCAGGCGCCCTCGATTCTGCAGGTCCCCGGTGCCAAGGATGTGGCCGTGGAATGCTACTCGCTGTCCAAGTCCTACAACATGCCGGGATGGCGGGTCGGTTTCGTGTGCGGCAATGCGGAGCTCATCGCCGCCCTTGCAAGGATGAAGTCCTACCTGGATTACGGTATGTTCACGCCCATTCAGGTGGCGGCCATTGCCGCGCTGGAGGGCCCGCAGGACTGCGTCGACGAGATCCGGGAGACCTACCGGCGCCGCCGGGACGTTCTCTGCGACGGGCTGGACGCCCTGGGCTGGCCAGTGGATAAGCCACGGGGCACCATGTTCGTCTGGGCCCGGATACCGGAGCGATACCGGGCCATGGGGTCCCTGGAATTCGCCAAGAAGCTGTTGCGCGATGCGAAGGTTGCCGTCTCGCCGGGGGTTGGATTCGGCGAGTATGGCGACGATCATGTGCGCTTCGGACTGATCGAGAATGAACATCGGACCCGCCAGGCGCTCCGGGGCATCAAGGCGATGTTCCGCCGTGACGCCGAGGCGGGGGAGGTAAGTGCGTGACTGCTGTAAAAGTTGGCCTGCTCGGCCTCGGGACCGTGGGTGCCGGGACCATCAATCTCCTGGAACGGAATAACGACGAGATCGCCCGTCGCGCCGGCCGCGGTATCGAGGTGGTTGCAGCTGCCGCGCGCAACCTCGATCGGCCCCGGGGCTGCTCCACCAAGGGGATTCGCCTGACCACGGATCCGTTCGAGGTCGTCAACGACCCGGAAACCGAGATCATCGTCGAGTTGATCGGTGGTTACGAGCCGGCGCGGGAGTTGGTGATCCAGGCGCTCAAGAACGGCAAGCACGTGGTTACGGCCAACAAGGCGTTGATCGCCCTGCACGGAAACGAGATCTTCGGCCATGCTCGGGACAACGGCGTCACGGTGGCATTTGAAGCCGCGGTGGCCGGTGGTATTCCCATCATCAAGAGCATCCGCGAGGGGCTGGCGGGCAACCGCATCGAATGGCTGGCCGGCATCATCAACGGCACCGCCAACTTCATCCTCTCGGAGATGTACTACGAGGGGCGGCAGTTCGGCGACGTACTGGCCGAAGCGCAGCGCCTCGGGTACGCTGAAGCCGACCCCACGTTCGACGTGGAAGGCGTGGATGCGGCTCACAAGCTGACCATTCTTGCCTCCATCGCTTTCGGTATTCCGTTGCAGTTCGACAAGGTGCATGTGGAGGGGATTACCCACATCAGCCGCGAGGATGTGGCCTATGCCGAGGAGCTGGGCTACCGGATCAAGCATCTGGGGATCTGTCGCCAGACCGACGAAGGCATCGAACTGCGCGTGCATCCCACGCTGCTGCCGTCACGCCAGCTGCTATCCAGTGTGGACGGGGTCATGAACGCCGTGATGGTCATGGCCGATGCCGTGGGGCCGACTCTTTATTATGGCGCAGGCGCCGGCGCGGAGGCCACCGCCTCGGCGGTGGTGGCCGACCTGGTGGACGTGGTGCGCGAATTCGAGCTGGATCCGGTGAATCGGGTTCCCTACCTGGCGTTCCAGTCCACTGCGCTGTCGGACAAGCCGGTGCTTCCGGTATCCAACATTGTCACGGCCTACTACCTGCGGATGGAGGTCGCGGATCAGCCCGGTGTGCTGGCGGATATCACCCGTATTCTCGGCGAAGCCGGCATCAGCATTGAGGCCATCCTGCAGAAGGAGCCCGCGCCGGGTGCCGAGCACGTTCCTGTCATCCTGTTGACCCATCCCGTGCGCGAGCGGCAGATGGATGAAGCGCAGGAGCGTATGGAAGCGCTGGAGGCTGTGCAGGGGCGCATTACACGTATTCGCCAGGAACAGTTGCAGTAACCGCCGGAGAATCCCGGCCGCACCCAGGGAAGCAGACAATGCCTTTTCGAACGCGTTATACCGGCCTCATCGCCAAGTACCGTGACCGCCTGCCGGTGAGCGATGACGCTCGCCCAATCAGCCTCGGCGAGGGGAATACGCCGCTCATCCGGCTGAACAACATCCCCAAGGATCTGGGCTGCGACGTCGATTTGTACGTCAAGTATGAAGGGCTCAACCCCACCGGCTCGTTCAAGGACCGGGGGATGACCATGGCGGTGACCCGGGCGCTGGAAGAGGGCAGCCAGGCCATCATCTGCGCATCCACCGGGAACACCTCCGCGTCTGCCGCCGCATACGCCGCCAGGGCCGGGATGAAGGCGTTCGTGCTGATCCCCGATGGCAAGATCGCCATGGGCAAACTGGCCCAGGCCATCATGCACGGTGCCGAGGTGCTACAGATCGCCGGCAACTTCGACGCCGGCATGCGGATCGTCAAGGACATGGCCGATCACGCCCCGGTGACCATCGTCAACTCCATCAACCCGTACCGCCTGCAGGGGCAGAAGACGGCGGCTTTCGAGATTGTCGAGGAATTGGAGCGCGCACCGGACTACCACTGCCTGCCGGTGGGTAACGCGGGCAACATCACCGCGCACTGGATCGGTTACTGCGAATCCGCAGGCCGCCGCAGTGATCACCTGACGGATGCCTGCTCGTTCTGCCATGGCCAGTGCCGGTACGCCAGCGCCATCGTCGGTGATCGCCCGACCATGGTGGGCTACCAGGCCAGTGGCTCCGCGCCGTTTCTGCGTGGTGAAATGATCGAAGATCCGGACACCGTGGCCACGGCCATCCGGATCGGGCACCCGCAATCCTGGGATTACGCCTGGAAGGCCAGCCAGGAGTCCGGTGGCTGGTTCGACGAGTGCACCGATGAAGAGATCCTCGAGGCGCAGCGCTGGCTGGCTGCGCGGGAAGGGGTGTTCTGTGAGCCGGCGTCGGCGGCATCCGTGGCCGGCGCCATGCGCGACATCCGCAGCGGCAAGATCCCCGAGGGCAGCACTGTCGTCTGCACGCTCACGGGTCACGGCCTGAAGGATCCGGATATCGCCATCCAGCAGTCGGCCAACGCCATCACCACCATTCCCGCGGAACTGGACGCTGTCCGCAGCGCCATTCTTGATCGGCTGTAAACCCGGGGCGCCACGGGTTGCCGTGGCGCCCCGGGACGGAGGCTGACAGCGTATGGCCGAGTCGGTGCTCTATCTTCGTTTGCCGGGATTGCTCGGGCCATTGCCGGCGGATGCAGTCAATCTCATTGCGTCCGACGCGCCGTTGGAGCGGTTTGCCGGGTTTCTCTCCCGCGGGCGGCGGCAACGCTCCAAGCGGCACCAGCCTTTGATCGCCCCGGGGTTCACCCTGGCTCCGTCCTCGGAGCGGCCGCCCGTGGGGCCGCTCAGTTTTCTCGGCGATGGCGGGGACCCGGGGGCCGGGTACTGGCTGCGGGCGGATCCCGTGCAGCTCGTGGCTGACCGGGATCAGGTCCGGTTGCTTGGCCCGAATACCCTGGCTCTGCAGGCGCACGAAGCCGACCGCCTTGTGCGGGATTTCAACGCGTTTTTCGGCGGCGACGGTATCGAACTCCACATCGGTGCGCCGGGACGCTGGTATCTGCGCTGCACCGCCACGCCCGACCTGGAGACCACGCCGCTTCACTGTGTGCTCGGGGGGTCCGTGGATGCGGCGCTGCCCACGGGCGACGATGCAGCGACGTGGCGGGCGCGGCTTAACGAGATCCAGATGTTTTTCCACGCGCACCCGGTCAATCAGGAGCGGGAGATGCACGGGATGGCGCCGGTCAACGGGATCTGGCCCTGGGGCGGGGGCCACCTGCCGGAAGTGAGCAGTCGCTGGGCCCGGGTATTCAGCGACGATCCACTGGTGACAGGGCTCGGCCTTCGTGCCGGCGTCATGGTGAGCGGCTGGCCTGCGTGCCCGGATGAGTCCCTGGTCGCGGGCGAGGGCGATACGCTGTTCGCGGGCGCGATGCCGGTGGTGAGCGATGGCGAGACCTTTCAGGAGTGGGAGGCCGCGCTGTCGGGGATTGCCGGCGGCTGGACGCCCGTTCTCGACAGGGCGCTCGCCGCAGGGGCGTGTGATGCGGTGCAGATCGATACCGGTGCTGCCGGTGTCTGGACCATTCGTCGCCGGGATCGCTGGGCATTCTGGCGGCGGTCCCGATCCCTGGCGCGGCTGCTGTTGACGGAATGATGCACGGACGGGTCATTCGCAGGCGCACCGTGGATGCCGACGACGTCGAGCGGATCGATGGAGTGCATCCCGTGCTGCGGCGCGTTTATGCCGCCCGTGGTATCCGCAGCGCCGCCGAACTCGACACGGAACTGGGCAGACTCGCGTCGCCAACGGCGCTTTCCGGTCTGGATGCTGCTGTCCAGGTGCTCGCCACGGCGGTGACCCGTGGCCAGCGAGTCCTCATTGTCGGCGATTTCGATGCGGACGGCGCATCCAGCTGCGCCGTGGCGATGCTCGCGCTGCAGGACATGGGTGCCGCGGCGGTGGATTTCCTGGTGCCGAACCGATTCGAGTTCGGCTACGGCCTCAGCCCGGAGATCGTCACCGAGGCGCTCAAGCGCCGTCCAGATGTGATCATCACCGTCGACAACGGGGTCTCCAGCATCGATGGTGTGGCCGCGGCCCGGGACGCAGGGGTCCGGGTGGTGGTCACCGATCACCACTTGCCCCCAGAGCATCTGCCGGCCGCCGACGCACTGGTCAATCCGAATCTTCCCGGTGATGCCTTCCCGAGCAAATACCTCGCCGGCGTGGGCGTGATTTTCTATGTGCTCGCGGCGCTGCGCCAGCATTTGCGTGACGCGGGCTGGTTCGGCAGTCGGCCGGAGCCCCGCATGGCGGATTACCTGGACCTGGTTGCCCTGGGCACGGTGGCGGACGTGGTGCCGCTCGATCACAACAACCGGGTGCTCGTGGAACAGGGGCTGCGGCGCATTCGTGCCGGCCGTTGTCGCCCCGGCATCCGCGCGCTTCTGGATATCGCCGGCCGGTCGGGGGATGCGTGCACTGCCGGTGATCTCGGCTTCGCAGTGGGCCCCCGCCTGAATGCTGCGGGACGCCTGGATGACATGGCGGTCGGAATCCAGTGCCTGCTGTCCGCAACGGTCAGTGATGCAAACCGGCATGCCCAGCGCCTGGAGGCGCTCAATCGCCGCCGTCAGCATATCGAGGCGCAGATGGAGGCCGAAGCCGTCGCGGCAGTGGATGACCTCAGCCGCTCGCTGGATACGGAGCAGGGCCCCCCGACAGCCATCTGTGTCGCGGACCCGGGATGGCACCAGGGCGTTGTCGGGATTGTTGCGTCGCGACTGAAGGAGCGCTTTCATCGACCAGTGATCGCCTTCGCACCGGTTGGCAACGGCGAATTGAAAGGCTCCGGGCGCTCTGTCGGCGGACTGCACCTGCGCGATGCTCTGGAGCAGGTGGCAACCCGGCAGCCAGGCCTTATCCGCCGGTTCGGTGGCCATGCCGCCGCGGCTGGCCTGAGCCTGGACGAAGCTCTGCTGACGGCCTTCCGTGAGCACTTCCAGGCCGTGGTGGACGCGCGTCTGGGTGATGGCGCGCTTGATGGCGTGTGTCTTACTGACGGCGCACTGGCGCCCGCCGATCTGACCTTGGAGATGGCCCGGGCGATCCGCCACGGCGGCCCCTGGGGCCAGGAGTTTGCCGAGCCGCGTTTCGACGGTGTGTTCGAAGTCGTGGGCGCCCGGGTGGTGGGGGAGCGTCACCTGAAGCTCCGTTTGCGTCCCGAGGGTGGACGGGAAGCTGTCGACGCAATCGCTTTCCGTGCCGTCGATGCGGGGTGGGGGGAAGACCTTGATGGTCACGTACACGCTGCGTATCGACTCGAGGTCAACACCTGGCGGGGACGCGAGTCGTTGCAGCTGATCGTGGAACAGTTGCAGCGCGCGGGAGTGTGACCCGGCTGGCAGATTCGTCCGCGGGGGCGTGGTTTTGACCGCGGCTTGGTTTAGCATGTCGGAGCAGGGCGCTGGCGGAACTACACGGCCAGCAAGCTCAGGCAACACGGCCGGTGGTGAATGACAGAGCGTGGAACGGACGACTCCGCTCTCGAAGGGGCGGGGGCGATTGGCGAAGGAATCGAATCGGCGCTGGCCGACGAGCGCTGCGATTTCCTGCGCGTGATCGCCGACCTCGCGAGTCGTTTCATCAGTGTGCAGGCGTCCGACGTCGGCTCTGAGATCGATCGTGCGCTACGCGATATCGCAACGCTGGCCGAGGTGGATCGGGCGTACCTGATTCAGCGCGAGGCCAACGCCGACGGACTGCGGTGTACACACGAGTGGTCATCGGAATACGTCCACCCCACCCGCCATCGGTTGCAGCCTTTGCCCGGCGACACCTTTCGGTGGGTTTCCGGCGAGCTTGATGCCGGGCGCATCGTCAATATCCCCGATGTGCGGCGGATGCCTCCCGATGCGAAACGGGACCGTGAGGTTCTGGAGTCGCATCAGGTGCGCGCTGTCCTGATCTGCCCATTGATCGTCAATGGACAGCGGATCGGTTCCGTTGGATTTGATATGGCACGGTGGGCCAGAGAGTGGACCACCGACCTGGAGCTGTTGCTGTCCTTGACTGGAAAGATGATTCTGGGGGTTCTCAAACGCCAGGAGATGGACCAGTCCCTGATCGTCAGTCGACAACGCTATCAGGACCTCATTGAGAACTCCGCCGAGGCGATCATTGTGCTCGACCTGGCGACCAACCGCATCGTGGATGGTAATGGCAACACTACCCGGTTGTTCGGCGTCGACCGCGACGAGCTGACCGGGGTGAATCCGGAGCGCTTTCTTCCGCCACGCCAGCCGGACGGCAGCGATTCCCGTCGACGGGCGCGAGAAGTCATCCGTCGCTGTCTGGATGGTGAGCGCGTGGTCCTTGACTGGTCTTTCCAGGATCAGGGCGGCCAGGAAATCGCCTGTGAGGTCCGCGCCGTCTCCCTGCCGGCGAGTGACGGTCAGCGTATCCGTCTGTCCGTTCTCGACGTCAGTGACCGCAAGAAGGTCGAGCGCGAACAGATGAATTACCTGCGCCGGACCCGGGAGCAGCACCTGCGCCTGGGGCAGCTGGCGACCAGCCGTGCGCTCGCGGATGGCGATCTCAAGGCTATCTACGAGGAAGTCACCGCGGCGGTGCAGATGGTACTGCGGGTTGAGCGGGTGAGTGTCTGGCTGTTCAACACCGCCCATGATGCCCTGTACTGCGCCTGTCTGCGTGCGTTCCGCGGGCAGGTCGAAACCGACGATTTCGTGATCAGTACCGACGCCAACCGTGGTTATCTGACGGGGCTTCAGAGCGGGCGCGCGGTGGCAGTGGAGTGCACCGAGCGGGATGCCCGTGTCGCAGGGCTGCGGGAGACCTATCTGCGGCCCCGTGGCATCACGGCGATGATCGATGCGCCGATCCGTGTCTCTGGCCGGATGGTCGGGATCGTCTGTGTGGAGAAGGTCGACGGCGAGCGTGCGTGGCAGCTGGATGAAGTGGGTTTTGTCGGCGCCATGGCGGACCAGCTCGCGCAGGCGCTGATCAATGCCGAGCGGGCGGAAGCCGCAGCGGCTCTGCGGCAGAGCGAGCAGCGGTACCGTGCGCTCTACGATGACAACCCCTCCATGTTCTTTACGGTCGACGAAGCGGGGTTCATCCAGTCGGTGAACCGGTTTGCCGCTCGTACGCTCGGTTTCGGGATCGAGGATCTGGTGGGGCTGCCCTTCGACGTGCTTCACAATGGCGACGCCGCGCCGGAGGTTGACGACAACCTACAGGAATGTGTCAGCTCACCGGGTCGGGTGCACCGCTGGGATTCACAGCTGCGCCGGCGGGACGGCGCTGTCATCTGGGTCAGAGTGAGTGCCCGGGCGCAGGCGGACGCCGCAGGCGCGCTGCCGGTGCTGGTGGTCTGCGAAGACATCACCGAGGCGCGCAAACTCTCGGAAGAGCTCAGTTACCAGGCGAGTCACGACGCCCTCACGGGGCTATTCAACCGCCGGGAGTTCGAGCAGCGCCTGCGGGCGCTACTGGAGCAGGTGCGGGACCGTGATGCCGAGCACGTGCTGTGTTACCTGGATCTGGACCAGTTCAAGGTCATCAATGATACCTGCGGGCACATGGCCGGTGACGAGCTACTCCGCCAGTTGAGCACCATGCTGCGGGAGAAGATCGGCGAGAACGACCTGCTGGCCAGGCTGGGGGGCGATGAGTTCGGTGTGTTGCTGGAAGACCGTGATGAGGCCAGCGCGCACGCGGTGGCCGACGACATGCGCCGCGCAATCGGCGATTTTCACTTCAGCTGGGGCGGGCGCAACTTTGGCCTCGGGGTGAGTATCGGGTTGGTGCCGATACTGCGTACGGCGGGCACCCTGCACGACATCATGAGTGTCGCCGACACGGCCTGTTACGCCGCCAAGGACCAGGGGCGAAACCGCATCCACGTCTACCGGGAGGATGACGCCGAACTGGCGCGCCGCCACGGGGAGATGGAGTGGGTGAGTGGTATACGGGAGGCGCTGTCGGAAGACCGTTTCCGGCTTTACTACCAGCCTATTGTCCCCCTGCAGGGTGACACCGCTGAGGTGCACTACGAACTGCTTCTGCGGATGGAAGGTGATAGTGGTGCGCTGACCATGCCCTCGGCATTTCTGCCCGCCGCCGAGCGTTTCAACCTCATTCCCGGAGTCGACCGCTGGGTGGTCGACCGGGCGTTGTCCTGGCTGGAGGCGCGTCCGGGGCACATGGATGTGCTGAGTACCTGCGCCATCAACCTGTCCGGTCTATCCCTTGGCGAGGAGGATTTCCTGGGCTGGATCCTCTCCCGCCTGGACGCCGCTCGGATAGATCCGGGCAAGATCTGCTTCGAGATCACTGAAACCGCCGCCATCCGGAATCTCTCCGTGGCGACCGACTTCATGCGACGGCTGCGGCAGCTTGGCTGCCGGTTTGCGCTGGATGACTTCGGCAGCGGGCTGTCGTCATTCGGCTATCTGAAGAATCTGCCTGTGGACTCGATCAAGATCGACGGAGTCTTCGTGAAAGACATGGTGGCGGATCCGGTCAGCCGCGCCCTCGTAAAGTCGATCAACGAAATTGGCCATGTCATGGACAAGCGAACCGTGGCGGAGTTCGTGCAGAGTGACGCCTTGCGACGGGCCCTCACTGAAATCGGGGTGGATTACGCTCAGGGGTTCGGTATCGCCATGCCTCGCCCGATGGTCGAAATGGACCACCAGTCCGGCTGGGTGTTCAGCAGCCACTGATCCCGGCGCGCCTGAGCGTACGCGCCGGGGCAGTGGGCCGGTGAGCGTCAGTCGTCGGTGCTCAGTCCCCAGCGCTGGGCGGTCTGCGGTTCGTGTTTCAGCAGGTAGAAATCCGCCAGAATCTCCGTGCTGACGTCCAGTACGGTGTCCGGACCGTCCTCACGCTCGAGATCGTCGATGCTATCCAGCGGTTCCAGGCCCTGAATCTCCCGGTGCTCGTTCGCCTTGCGCAGGCGTGCTTCGTTGCGCGCCTCGCGCTCCTGTTCCCGAACACCCCGGTTCAGGGAGACCTCGGTGCGGTTGCGTGCCTCCCGAATCTGCTCCAGTTCGTCCAGCCACGCGTTGTAGGCCTGGTGATCGGCAACCCGGTGGTCGTGCCGCTCCTTGAGCAGGGGCAGTAGATTGCCCGGCTCGTCAAGGCGGGTGAAATCCACCGGTTCGATCTCGTCCCAGGGCAGCGGGTTGTCGGCCGCGCCTTCGCCAAGCTCGTCGTCGTCGAAGGCGGACGGGAAACCGATGTCCGGGATCACGCCCTTCTTCTGCGTGCTGCTGCCGGTGACTCGGTAGAACTTGGCAATGGTCATCTTCAGGCGGCCCGTCTCGGCCGTGGGATCGTTGCTGAAGCGGCTCAGGTCGACCATGGTCTGCACCGTTCCCTTGCCGAAGGTCTGCTCGCCGAGCACGATCCCGCGACCGTAGTCCTGCATGGCGCCGGCGAAGATCTCTGATGCCGATGCGCTTTGACGGTCGACCATGACCGCAAGTGGCCCCTCGTAGGCGGTCTCCCGGTCCTGGTCGCGCATGATCTCGGTCTGGCCGTCGCTACGGCGGATCTGCACCACCGGTCCCCCGGGCATGAACAGCCCGGTCATGTCCACGGCTTCCTGTAGTGAGCCGCCGGAGTTGCCGCGCAGGTCAATGATCAGCCCGTCGACCCCTTCCTCCTTGAGTTCATCGAGCAGGCGACGCACGTCGCGTGTGGTGCTGCGATAGTCGTCGTCACCGGCCTGGGCAGCGGCAAAGTCGGTGTAGAAGGTCGGAATCGTGATCACGCCGATACGGTGCGTCCCATCATCCCGTTCGATTTCCCGAACCTCCTTCTGCGCGGCCTGCTCTTCAAGCGCGATTTCGTTGCGCTCCAGCGTTACGGTGCGGGGCGCGGAATCGGAGTCATCGCCGGGCATGATCCGCAGGCGCACGGTGGACTCCTTTGGTCCGCGGATGCGATCCACGACGTCCTGCAGCCGCCAGCCGACCACGTCCACCATCTCCTCGTCTTCCTCGGCGACCCCGATGATGCGATCGCCCGCGGAGAGTTCGCCGCTCTGGTCAGCCGGGCCGCCGGGCACGAGTTCCATGATCTCGGTGAAGTCGCGGCGAGTCCGCAGCATCGCCCCAATGCCTTCCAGCGACAGCTGCATCTGGATGTCGAACTCTTCCGAGTTGCGCGGCGAGAGGTAGTTGGTGTGAGGATCGAATGAACGGGACCAGGCGCCCATATAGTTTTCGAAGATCTCCTCCGAATCCGAGCGCTCCATGTTATCCGCGACGTTCTTGTAACGGCTCCGGAGCAGTTCCATGGTCTGCTCTTCGTCTTCTCCGCCTAGGAGCATGGTGAGGGCGTCGTTTTTGATGCGCTGCCGCCAGAGCCCGTCAAGCGCCTCGTCGTCGGCAGCCCAGTCTTCCTCGAAACGGTTCAACTCCAGTGTCTGGTCCGTGTCGAAGTCGATGCCGCCGTCGAGTACGTCGTGCGCAAACTCCGCCCGCTCGATGGCGCGCCGCTTGAGGCGGTCATAGATCCGGTAGGCCAGATCGATGTCCCCCTCCATGAGCATGTCATCCAGGTCGTGGCGGTGATTGCGGAACTCATCGACGTCCTTCTGAGTGAAGTAGTAGCGCTCGGGGTCGAGAACATCCAGGTAAGTATCGAGTACCCGCTCGGAGAGTTCGTCGTCAATGGAGAGTTCGCCGAAGTGCTGATGCGCCAGCAGTCTCGCAATCAGGCGCGCCGTTTCCGGGTGGCTGCTGGAGGGTTCGACATAGCCGTTGCTGTCGGTGTCCGCCCAGCTCGCGCTCAGGCCGCCGGCCAGCATGAGCGCCATGGCCGGGATCAGGATGCGGCGTAGCAGTGAGTTCAGCATTGTATTACCTATCATTCAGGGCACGTATCCGAGTATTGGTCAGGAGGCCAGGCTCTTCGTAATCACTTCCTGCAGGTCTTTCGACAGCTTAGGCGCATTTCCGATCCGTTCCAATTGTTCAAACATGCGGCCGGCCCTAGCTGGATCCAGCCGGCGCCAGCGGGCCAGGGGCAGCACCAGGCGCGCGGCGACCTGCGGGTTCATGGCGTTGAGCTTGATCACGTGGTCGGCCAGCAGTTGGTACCCCGCGCCATCGGCCCGGTGGAAGGCGGCCGGGTTGGACTGACTGAAGGCACCCAACAGGGCGCGCACCCGGTTCGGGTTGCGGATGTCGAACCCGGGGTGGTCGGTGAGCCGCCGAACCCGCTCGAGGGCGTCACGTTCCGTTGCGGTCGCCTGCAGGCGCAGCCACTTGTTGACCACCAGCGGTTCGTGCCGCCATTCATCGTAGAAAGCGGCGACAAGATCGTCCGCTGCGGTACCTCCATGCTCAATCACTACCTCCAGCGCGGCGAGACGGTCGCTCATGTGGGTGGCGCCGTGATACTGCCGGATGGCGAGTTCCAGCCCCTCCTGACCGGCTGCCCCGAGGTATGACAATGCCAGGTTTCGCAGGCGGCGGGCTGCCGCGCCGTTCACATCTGCGGCATTCGGGTCGCATTCGGTGTGGATGGCACGCCACGCCCCGGCGAAGGCGGTGCCGAACCGGGTTCTCAGGGATTCGCGCGCCGAATGGATCCCGTCCACGTCCGCGATGGCCTGCTGCTCCGCGATGTAGTCCTCACCGGGCAGGGTGAGGACCTCCGCGACGAAGGCCGGATCCGTCTGCCAGCGTGACAGGACGCGGTCCACGGCGTCCCGGAGCGCTTCGGAGAGGTCCGGCGCGTGGTTGTGTTCCACGCTGGAGAGCAGCGCATCGAGCAGCAGTCGCTGCCCAGCGTCCCACCGGTTGACGGGATCAGGGTCGTGGGCGAGCAGCGTCACCAGCTCGGCCGGGGTGTGGGGGTAGTCGAGCAGCGCGGGCGCCGAGAGGCCGCGCAACAGGCTTGGAACCGGCTCCTCCGGAACATCCTCGAAAACCAGTTCCATGCTGGTGTCCCGGAGGGCGACAACGCGCTCCAGCGGCGTCGTTCCGGTGTCGTCGTGCAAGCGCAGTGGCAGTGGACGGCCGTCACCGCCGAGCAGCCCCAGCCGTACCGGGAGGTGCAAGGGGAGGGCGTGCGGTTGGCCGGGCATGGCGGGCGTGTGCTGGCTCAGCTGCAGGTGGTAGCGGCGGCCTGCGGAGTCGTAGTGCCCTCTGGCCCGGAGCACCGGCGTGCCGGCCTGGGTATACCAGCGGGCGAACTGATCCAGGTCCATGTGGTTGGCGTCCGCCATGGCGGCAAGAAAGTCCTCGCAGGTGACGGCCTCGCCGTCGTGGCGCCGGAAGTAGAGATCCATGCCGCGGCGGAAACCGTCGTCGCCCAGCAGCGTGTGGTACATGCGGATGACTTCCGCGCCCTTGTCGTACACGGTCGCGGTGTAGAAGTTGCTGATCTCCAGGTAGGACTCGGGCCGCACGGGGTGGGCCATGGGGCCGTCATCTTCCGGAAACTGGATGGACCGCAAAAGCCGCGTGTCCTGGATCCGCTTCACCGCCGGCGATCCCATGGCAGCGCAGAATTGCTGTTCGCGGAAGACCGTCAGGCCCTCCTTGAGACTGAGCTGGAACCAGTCCCGGCAGGTGACGCGGTTGCCGGTCCAGTTGTGGAAGTACTCGTGGGCCACCACGGCTTCCACGGTCTCGAAGTCGCCATCGGTGGAGATGGTCTCGTCGGCCAGCACGCAGACCGTGTTGAAGATGTTGAGTCCCTTGTTCTCCATGGCGCCCATGTTGAAGTCGTCCACCGCGACGATCATGTAGGTGTCCAGATCGTATTCCAGACCGTAGGTATCCTCGTCCCACCGCATGGCCTTGCGGAGGGAGCGCATGGCATGCGCCGTCTTGCCTGCGTTGGCGTGCTCCACATACAGGTGGAGCTGTATGGTGCGGCCGGAGCGTGTGGTGTAGTGCTCTTCATGCCGGTGGAGGTCACCCGCCACCAGCGCGAACAGGTAGGTGGGTTTTGGGTGCGGGTCATGCCACGTGGCCCAGTGGCGGCCGTCGGCAAGCATGCCGCAATCGACGCAGTTGCCGTTGGCCAGCAGCGCCGGGTAGCGTTCGGCATCGGCGATCAGCGTGACCGTGTAGGTCGTCATGACGTCGGGGCGATCGGGAAAGTACGTGATGCGTCGAAAGCCCTCGGGCTCGCACTGTGTGCAGAACAGCCCCCCGGAGCGGTACAGGCCGTCCAGCGCGGTGTTGTCCTGCGGGCGGATCACGGTCACGATCTCGACGATGGCGTGATCAGGCGGCGTCAGCAGCGTGAGGCTTTCGGCGTCAATCAGGCAGGCGTCTTCCGGCACCGGCGCGCCATCGACCCGCAGTGAGCGCAGTTCCAGGTGTCGGCCGTGCAGACGCAGAGGCTGTGCATCCTCGCCGGCGGGTACATTGGCACGCACTCGGAATCGGGACCGGACTTCTGTACAGGCGTCACCGAGTTCGAATGTGAGTTCCAGGGCATCCACCTGATGGGTTGGCGGCGTGTAGTCCCTGAGCCGAACCGGCTGCAATGACGTCATTGGCTTCCTCATCATCAGCGTAAAGCGTCCCTGCTGCGCGACAGACACTGCAGTCAGGCATGCAGAATGTCGGAATCGGCACGATAGCAGTACGGCCCGCTCCTGTCCCTTGCATCGTCCTGGAATTGCTACTATCTGCGCTTTCGAACGGATGGGGGTGGGCATTGAGTCACTCGGCGAACGAACAAAGGGGGGCGGCGGAGAGCAGGGCGCGGGACTTCTCGCTCTGGCAGCTGTTCGTGATGGTGTTCCTGCCCTTTGCGGCGGGGTATTTTCTGTCGTACCTGTTCCGCACGGTCAACGCGGTGATCGCCACGGATCTCGAACGCGACGTGGGCCTTTCCGCATCCGATCTCGGGCTGCTCACGGCGGCATACTTCCTCTCGTTTGCCCTGTTCCAGCTGCCGCTGGGGGTGCTGCTGGACCGGTACGGTCCGCGCCGCGTGGAGGCGGTGCTCCTCGTGATTGCGGGGGCGGGTTCCGTGCTGTTTGCGACGGGGGAGGGCATGGCCGAACTCAGCGTCGGGCGTGCGCTTATCGGCCTCGGCGTTTCTGCCTGTCTCATGGCCAGCTTCAAGGCGTTCAGCGCTTGGTTTCCGGCGGAACGACTTCCGCTGGTCAACGGCTGTCTGCTGGCGTTCGGCGGATTCGGTGCCATGGCCGCCACCACCCCCGTGGAAATGGCGCTGGGATGGACGGACTGGCGAACCATCTTCCTGGGGCTGGCCGTCGCCTGCGTGGTCACGGCCCTGGCGGTGTGGTTTGTCGTCCCGGATGAAGATCGGGATGCCCGCGGAGGCGGGCTCCGTGACCAGCTCGCCGGTCTGCGGCATGTCCTGACCAGTACCTACTTCTGGCGCATCGCGCCGTTGGCCATGCTTACCCAGGGTGGCTCGCTCGCCATCCAGGGGCTGTGGGCAGGGCCGTGGATGCGCGACGTTGCGGAAATGTCCCGGCAGGCTGTGGCAGACACGCTGCTTCTGATCGCACTCGCCATGGCCATCGGTTTCGCTGCCTGGGGCGTCATCAGCGACCGTCTCGTGCGCCGGGGAGTGCAGCCGGTACAGGTTCTGACACTGGGCGTCGCCCTGTTCCTGGCGTGCAAGCTGTTTCTCGTGCTGCAGCCGGAAGCGGGTGTGGTGCCGTTGTGGATGGCGTTCGCATTCTTCGGCACCTCGGGCACGCTGGTTTACGCCATGATCTCGCAGCAGTTTCCTGCCGCGCTCTCCGGCCGGGCCAACACGGCGGTGAATCTTGCTGTGTTCGCGGGCGCTTTCGTGTTGCAGTGGGGTATAGGGTTTGTGATCGAAGTCCGTGAGTTCCCTGATGGTGAGGGGTATGCTCCATCAGGATATGCGCTTGCATTCGGGGGTGTACTGGCCCTGCAGGTCGCAGCCTTTATCTGGTTTCTGCTGCCACGGCGGTACAAGGGGGTGACATGATGTTTGGATTTTTCGGTTTCGGGTCGTTTGCTGCCCTGGAGCAGCCGGAACTGGAGGTTGTCCATCGCGCTCCTGCCGCGGAGAACCGCCGCGACGCGCCGCCTCTGCTGTTCGTCCACGGCGCCTACGCCGGTGCCTGGTGCTGGGACGAGCACTTTCTGCCCTGGTTCGCGGAGCAGGGATTCGACGCCTACGCCGTAAGCCTGCGTGGTCACGGAACCAGCCATGGCCGGGATTCCCTGGATCAGGCTGGCGTGCGCGACTACGTGGCGGACGTCCATAACGTGGTCGAATCCATGGATCGCCGTCCGGTGATCATCGGCCACTCCATGGGCGGTATGGTGGTGCAGAAGTACCTGGAGCAGTACGAGGCGGCGGGTGCGGTGCTTATGGCGTCCGTGCCGCCGGGCGGGCTCAGCAGCTCCGTAATGCGTCTGATGACGTCCGATCCGCTGCTGTTCGCACAGATCTCCATGGTGCAGGGCGGCGCGCGCGAGCTGGTGGACACCGAAAACGCGGGTCGTGCGATTTTCTCCGATGATCTGGACCCGGTACTGCGGGACGGTTATGGGGCGCGCATGCAGAGCGAGTCGCAACGTGCCCTGATGGACATGACCTTCATGGATCTGCCGCGCCGCTGGCGCATGCACATCCCTCCCATGCTCGTGCTGGGCGCCGGTCGGGACGCGTTGTTCTCCATTAGTGAAGTCAAGCGTACGGCGCGTAACTACCGCGCGGATCTGCAGATCTATCCCGACATGGCCCACGCCATGATGCTGGAGACGGGCTGGTCGTTGCCGGCGCGGGCAATCCGCGACTGGATCATCGAGCGCGGCGATGAGCTCCTGACCGAAGCCGCCTGAGCGGCATCGACAACAGGCCTCAGCCGGCCGCCACCGCGGCCCGACGCTGCTGGCGCCGCGTGTCGCGGGCGATCGGGCCGTGCGGGTTGATCTGGTAGTAGCCCGAGAACTCCTTGAACGCGTTGAGTGCGTCTGCAATGGAGCGGTCTTCACGCACCTCGAACGCGTTGATGCCGACCCGGGACATGTACATGAGCTGATCCCGCAGCACATCCCCGACCGCGCGCAGCTCCCCCCCGTAACGGAACCGCTCCCTGAGGACGCGCGCATGGGAGTAGCAGCGCCCATCCTTGAATGCGGGAAAGTTCAGGGCGATCAGCGCGAAGTGTTCCAGATCGTCGACGATGTCGAGGAGGCTGGTGTCACCGTCGATGCGGATGCCAACGCGCCCGTCGTGGCGAAGCAGCGCATCCCGTTCCTGCTGCCAGCGGGCGAAGCCGACGATGATGTCCCCGGCGGGCAGGGCAGCGTCATCCGCCACGTGCTGCCAGTGGTCCTCGGCAATCGCGCCATCGCGAATGATCTTACGCATACGCCGCCTCCTTGAACGGTTTCACGCCAATGCGGCGGTAGGTATCCAGCAACGGTTCGTCACCTTCCCGGTGCTCCACGAAGGTGTGCAGAATCGACTCAAGGGTGTCGGCCACCTGGTCCTTGGGCACGGCCGGGCCGATCCGCTCGCCCATGCCGGCATCGTTGGACGAGGAGCCGCCCACGGTGATCTGGTAGAACTCCTGTCCCTTCTTGTCCACGCCGAGAATGCCGATGTGCCCCACGTGGTGGTGGCCACAGGCGTTCATGCAGCCGGACATGTTCAGGCGGATGTCGCCCAGGTCGTAGAGGTAGTCGATGTTGTCGAAGCGTTCGTTGATGTCCTTCGCCACGTCGATGGAACCGGCGTTGGCGAGGCTGCAGAAATCCAGCCCCGGACACGCGATCATGTCGGTCATCGTGCCGATGTTCGGCGTGGCGAGGTTGAGGTCGCGCAGCGCCTGCCAGAGGGCGTGGAGCTGGTCCTTGCGTACGTCGGCCAACACCAGGTTCTGGGTATGCGTCACGCGGACCTCGCCGAACCCGAAACGTTCCGCCAGGTCTGCAACCGCGTCCATCTGCCGGTCGGTCATGTCCCCGGGAGCGATGGCGGGTGCTTTCAGTGACAGGAAAACCGCACGGTAGCCATCCTGCCGGTGGGCCTCGGTGTTGTGTCGATGCCAGTTGGCGAACGCCCTGTCGGCATCAAGCTGCGCCTGCAGATCGCCTTCACCGGCATCGGTGTCGTAGGCCGGTGGCTGGAAAAAGCCGCGCATGTAGGCCACGTCCTCCTCTTCCAACTGCAGTTCCGGATCGTGACGCAGGTGCTGCCACTCGGCCTCCACCTGGTCACGGAAGGCCTCGATGCCCATGGCGCGGACCAGGATCTTGATGCGCGCCTTGTGCATGTTGTCCCGGCGGCCGTTCAGGTTGTACACCCGGAGAATGGCCTCCAGGTAGGAAATCAGCTCGCGCACGGGCACGAAATCGCTGATCCGCTCGCCGACAATGGGGGTTCGGCCGAGGCCGCCGCCCACGTAGACCTCGAAACCGAGCTCACCGGCATCATTGCGGACGATCTGCAGACCGATGTCGTGGACGCGGATGGCGGCGCGATCCTTGTCCGAGGCGCTGACGGCAATCTTGAACTTGCGCGGCAGATAGGAGAATTCGGGATGCAGCGTCGCCCACTGCCGGATCAGCTCGCAGTAAGGCCGCGGATCGGTCAGTTCGTCTGCCGCCACACCGGCCAGGTGGTCGGACGTGATGTTGCGAATGCAGTTGCCGCTGGTCTGCATGGCGTGCATCTCGACCTTTGCCAGATCGGCCAGGATGTCGGGCACGCGCTCCAGCTGGGGCCAGTTGTACTGGATATTCTGGCGCGTGGTGAAGTGGCCGAAGCCGCGATCGTATGTGCGCGCAATGTGGGCAAGCATGCGTAGCTGATCGCTGCTGAGAAGGCCGTATGGAATCGAGACCCGCAGCATCGGCGCATGGCGCTGGATGTACAGCCCGTTCATTAGCCGCAGGGGGCGGAATTCCTCCTCGTTCAGTTCACCCGCGAGGAAGCGCCGGGTCTGCCCCCGGAATTGCTCAACCCGTTCGTTGACCAGCGCCTGATCGAAACTGTCATACCTGTACATAGGATTCCGTCGTGTCCTCAAGGGGGCCGCCAAGTCTGGACGCACCGTAGCAGTGGCCGGTTATACGGAAAAGGAATATTTGGCTATAAATTAAGGCGGTGCGGTTATTTGAGGGCGTTACGGATTACCAGCGGTATTTGTCCCAGAGCTCGGGATTGGCCCAGTAACGGGGGTTGAGCCAGTCGGGCGTGGTCTTGTAAGAGGCGACGTCGAATCCGTAGAGGACGCCGTCAGCCGGGTCCATCTCCGCGAGTCGGGTAAAACCGAAGGCGGTCATGTCATTGTGTCGCCAGGTGCCGCCCAGCACCACCCGGGCGAGCACGCGGCGGGCATAGACGTCGCGCAGCCGCGAAAGAAGGATTTCACCGTCTTTGCGTGGCAGCGCCTCCAACCCGCCAACCAGTACGAGATCCTGGCGTCCGAGTTCGGTCAGCAGGTCGGTCGCTGCCTCCAGCGCGAGGCCCGTCGGCGCCGGGCCGTCGGCGACATCCGGGCCGGGGTCAAGCGGCGCAGGATTGCCGATTACCAGGTAGGTTGCCGGCTGTTCCTGATGAAGCACGTTGGCCAGCATCCGTTGCGCTGCATGGTGATCTGCCATCGTCTACGGTGGCCCTGGAGTCCGCGAGTGAAAGGGGGCCGCGCTACTGCTCTTCGGGGCCGGCAAGCTGACCGGATTCCATGCGCTGCCGGATCTCCTGCGCCGAGAGTTCGCGGGTGCCGTCCTGCTTGATGCCGAACATCGCCGTATATTCGGCGAACACCTGGTTGAGTGTCTGCCGGTACAGCTGGATCTCCTCCAGCATGTCCCGCTTATCGTAACTGGGAGTCGGTGTGGAATCACCATCCGATACCTCTTCGCCGGCATCGGAGGCGCTGTCGGCGCCAGGTGTGGCGATCGCCGACGCCTTGGTATCGGGCTCCACCGCCGGCTCCATCTCCGTGTACGGGCGGATGACGTCCTGCAGGTACTGGTGAACCCGCTCGGCGGACTGGGGGTCCCGGTTCAGATAGAGGTCGAGAAAGCGCGAGTAGAACTGCTTCTCCGCCTCCAGCAGTCGGTTGACCTGCGCTTCCAGCTCCTCACCGGCGTAGCCGTAGCGCTCTTCCAGAAGATGCCGCAGCCGCTTGTCGCGGGTTCTTTCCGTGCTGCGGACGCTCTGGGCCAGGTTCTCTGCGGCGCGCTTATCCCGCGCGCGACGCCTGCCACCCATGAACATGGTGAGGAGCAGGATGAGTCCAACGATAAGGACGAGTTCACCCAGAATGATCACCAGAAGTAGTTCGCTGCCACTCATGCCTTCTCCGATGCAGTTTCTGAAGTTCCGGTGCCTTCATCCGGGCCGCCCAGGTGAGGTGGCTGCCGGCGGCGCCCCTGGAGGATGTAGAAGACCAGCCCGATGATGCCGAAGAGAATGACGTTCAGCGTAAACAGCAGGCCGCCGAGCAGGCCCCAGTGCGGGTCCGCCCCGCGCGCATCCTCGCCGAGTCCGTCGCTGTCGAATGTCTTGACCGTGGCGCGGAAATCTCGCCCGTCGACCATTTCGCCAACCGCCTCCACCGTGATCTGGAAATCCAGGTAGGGGTCGAGGCTGTCCAGAGCGATCCGCCATTCGCCGTCGTCGTCGGGCTCAGCGTATCGCACGACTTTCGCGTCGCGATCATCCGCCTCAACGGTGATCTCGACCTCCAGCGCATCGGTGTCCACGGCGTCGGATACCGGGCTGATACGCAGTTTCCGCTCCAGATCAGGGTCATCGGACAGTTCGCTGCGGCTCATGATCAGTGGCGTGTCCACCACGTCCACTTGCTGCCGGACTTCCCGCGCGAACGTCTCGGACGAAGCCGTCAGCGTAAAATGCTGCGTACCCGGCTCCGGGGAGTGGGCGCGGCGGTGCAGCGCGGCACCATCAACGCGCGGCAGATCCAGGGTGCCTGCATCGCCTGCCTCAACCTGGAAGCCGGTTACCCCCAGAAAATCATCGTCGTTGATGGGCGCATCGCCCTCGGTGAGATGGCCGGCAAGATCCAGTGGTTCGCCGGCGATGGTGTAGGGGGGCAGGGGCTCCATGTGCAGCTGCAGATCGGTGACGATCATCACCCGGTTGTCCGGGTCTTCCGCCCCCAGTAGCCCCCACTCGCCACTCGGGGGAGCGTCCATGGTAATCAGGTCATGGTGGGCTTCCGAGCGCCATCGCAGCCCATCACCATCGGCCATGGTGGCCTCCAGTGTGTCGCCGTCCGGCATTTGCAGCTCTACCGGGTCGCCCTCCGTTTCCCGGAACGCGAGTACCGTCATCTCGGAGACGGAATCGTCGATCATGAACGTATTGTCGGCCAGCGGCACCGAATCACGGGGAGCGACCTGTTCGAACAGGCGGAGAAAGACCCGCTCCAGTCGATCCGCGTCCTCCGTTACCGCCATCCGGCCGCCAGTGCCCTCCGCGAGCAGCTCCAGCAGTTCGTGGTCGATCTCGTCGGACAGGCCGATGGTGTGAACAGTGATGTCCCGGTCGTTCAGCGCCGGCATCAGCTCATCAATGATGCGGCGGCGTTCGGCGGCATCCTCGTCGTCGTCGATGGAGACATTCACGTGGCCGTCCGTGAACAACACGATGTGCCGCGACTGGTCGTCGGCCGCAGGGCTTTCCATCCACGTGTCCGCGGCTGCCTCCAGAGCCGCGCCGATGTCGGTTGCCTGGCCGCGGGAGTGAATCAAGTCGGCCGCGGCAAGACCGTTCTCACGCCACGTGTCATCAACCGACGAGACGGGCAGCATGACGTCGACATCATGTGCGAACGCCCAGACCCCGGCGTCAGTGCCGTCCGGAAGCAGCTCCGCTGCGAGTCGCATGGCCGGCCGGCGGAGATCGTGGGGGTCGGTGCGTTGCATGCTCGCCGAGACGTCCATCAGCAAACGGACCTGCGGAGCCTGGTCGGCGAGTGCGGGGGCCCAGGGCATGGGCAGGAGCATCAGGGCAATGATGATGAATGACAGCCGGTACAAGATTCGTCTCTCCGGTGCAGGCGCATGGATTGCTCGAACAGGGGTATCGGCGGCGCAGCCCGGGGCTTGAGAGGTGCATGGCGGGCTCGGTTGCCCGGCGTTCGATTCTGACCGAAAATCCATGCGATGTGCGCGGCTGCCTGGCAGTCGGGCAGAATCCGACACGGCGCCGCTGGCGCCCCGACAGGATCGTGATATGAGTTACCGGTTGCTGCGCCGTCTACTGTTCCAACTCGATGCCGAACGCGCCCATTCCGTGGCTCTCTCCGGTGTGCGGGCCACACACGCGCTGGGGTTGAACCGATTGATTGCCGGCGTGGTGCCGACCCTTGAGCAGCGGGTGTTCGGGCTGCAGTTCAGCAATCCGGTTGGCCTGGCTGCAGGTCTCGACAAGAACGGCGATGCCATCAATGCGCTCGGTTCCCTGGGGTTCGGGTTCATTGAGGTGGGTACGGTCACGCCTCGCCCGCAGGAAGGTAATCCCAGGCCCCGTCTATTCCGGCTGCCGGAAGAACGCGCCCTGATCAACCGGCTTGGTTTCAACAACAAGGGTGTCGATTATCTGGTCGGTCGACTGCGCCGTTCCACCTACAAGGGCGTGCTTGGCGTCAACATCGGCAAGAACCGGGATACCCCCGTGGAGCAGGCGCTTGATGATTACCTGGCCTGCATGACCCGCGTGTACCCACATGCCGATTACATCACCATCAACGTATCGTCGCCCAACACCCCCGGTCTGCGCGACCTCCAGCACGGCAGTTTGCTGGACGATCTGCTGGGCGGCCTGAAGGCCGAGCAGCTTCGGCTCAGCGTGGCGTGGGATCGTTACGTCCCGCTGGTGGTCAAGATCTCACCGGACATGGCCGATGAACAGTTGCTGGCCATGGCGGACGCGCTGGTGCGCCATCGCCTGGATGGTGTGGCCGCCACCAATACGACTCTGGAACGGCCCGGGGCAACGGCGAGTCACCGGCATGGTGATGAAGCCGGAGGGTTGAGTGGGCGACCGCTGATGGAGCGCTCCACAGACGTGGTCCGGCTGCTCAGCGATCACCTCCGGGGGCAGTTACCGATCATCGGGGTGGGGGGTGTGGCCTCCGGTGCTGACGCGCTGCGTAAACTCCATGCCGGTGCAAGCCTGGTGCAGTTGTACACCGGCCTGATCTATCAGGGCCCCGGTATGGTTGCCGAGACGATTCGGCGGATTCATGCCGCGGAGACAAGCATCTCACCTGTGGTGAGTGACGCGTACTGAAGGGCCGGTTTGCCCTCGGCGGGCTGAATGGAGACAATACCGGTTCCGCGGAGAGGTGGCTGAGCGGCCGAAAGCGGCGGTCTTGAAAACCGTTGACCCGCAAGGGTCCGTGGGTTCGAATCCCACCCTCTCCGCCATTTTCAGTTAAGCGGTGCCGAAGGCACGGCTGATTCCCCCCCTGTCTGTCTTGCTGCGCTGTCTGTGCGGTGGCGCACAGACGTACGTGCTCACCGACGCACATTCTCGGGAAGTGTGAACTGGTTGGCGAAAACGATTTGGATCCGGACGGTCACATCGTCCCGGTTTTCGCCGGCAAACGGAGAGTGCACATTGGCTGCAGTACCGAGAGAGGGGGTAGCCCATGGATGCTAAGGAGCCAAAGGAGTCGGATCTCGAGAATGGCCGGCCAAATCCGGCTGAAACCGAAAAGGTTGATCGCCGCAGGCGACGACTGACCCAGGGGCTCGTCGGTGGCGTACCGGTGGTCATGACCCTGGCTCACCGACCTGTCTGGGCAAATGTCAATTGCACGGCGTCCTCGGTCGCCTCCGCCAATTCCTCCCTGAATCCCGGCTGGGAAACCTGCGCACTGGGTTGTTCCGCCGCGTTCTGGCGAGGTGATGGGAGCGTCCGGCGGGTGGGGGACGTGGAATGGAACCAGGCGTGGCAGGAGACGGGCGTGAGCCCAAGCGCCAGTTTTGCCCGCGTTTTCCGCCTCGATGAGATCCTGGGCCCGGACGAGCTGTCGCGGTGGGCAGCCGTATCCATGGCTGATGCAGTCTCCGGCAACGTCGGCCTGGGCATGATGGACCTGAGTACAGAGTCGGCCATGCAGGAGTGCGTGTACCAGACTGCGGCGGCTTACCTGAATGCGTCACATCCGGTTATTGCATCCGGCTACAGCGTGAATGGTTCGATGGTACATCGCGACGATATCGTCGACGCGTTTCACCGTGCATACGGGGCCTATCTTGGCGCGGCGGAAGGGTCCGGTGGTTCCCGTCATGGGCAGCAGTCAGACGGCGGTGGCAGCGGCGTGATCACCGGTCAGTCGCGAATCAGCTCGCTGCAGGGCATGTCAGCATTCGCCGATCAACAGGGCGACCTCGGCGAGTTGCAGTCGCTCAGCGCTGAGCTGGCGGAGGCCAACAACCAGGTGTGCGTGCTCGACGCCAGAAACTACGAAGGCGACACGCGGATTTAGCCGCGGACAGTCATACGAGGGCGGCCCTTGAACTACCGCGTCGTGCCGGAGGCCCTCGTGACCGCCTGGGCCGGAGACCGGCTCCTGGTATTTCTCCGTGACGAGGAAAGTACTCACCTGCTCTCGCCAGAAGCCGGTGTGGCGCTGAGCGTGCTTGTAGAGCGTGCCGGCGTGCCGCTCGGCGTGCATGACGTCGCAGGTGCCTGGCCGGACGGTCACTTGCCGCCGGGCGAGCGCGAGCTGCTGCAGGTGCTGACGGGGCTCTCGCAGGCGGGGATCATCGAACAATGTCCACGCCATTGACTGTCTCCACGCTGTCAATCGGTGCCTTGAGGCGCGTGCTCCGCGGCCCGGGGCTGGGCGTGCGGGCCGGGACTCTGGGGCTGCGTGTGTTCTCGTCCCTGAGCGCCGTGGCGCGGGGCATTCACACGCTCTACTCCGACTATCCGCTGCTGGAGCCGGACGCGTTCGCGGACTTCCGCGTCCGCGTGGATGGACCGCCTGGGCCACGGCGCTGGCTGCGCCCCCAGGCGCAGTTTTACCTTGGCCGCACCGCCCCATTTCAGCCGCTGCCGCGTCACCATGCCATGGCAATGCTGGAGTGGGGGGTGAACTGGTGTGTGTCGTCGCATCTCCATCGCTATCTGGTACTGCATGCCGCCGCCGCCGAGCGGGATGGCCGTACGTACCTTTTCCCGGGCGCGTCGGGCAGCGGCAAAAGTACGCTGGTGGCCGCCCTCATGTTTTCGGGGTGGCGCCTGCTGACAGACGAGCTGGTGCTCCTGGACTTGGATACCGAGACCGTGAAGCCGTTTCCGCGACCCCTGGGCCTCAAGAATGCCGCCATTCACGTCATCCGGCGCGATTTCCCCCCGGCGACCCTGGGAGAGGTGGTGAACGACACGTCCAAGGGCCAGGTTGCCCATCTTCGGCCCAACGCGCGCAGCGTGCAGCAGGCGGATCTGCCGGGGCACATTGCAGGCGTGGTTTTTCCGCATTATCGCGCCGGCGCCCGGGCCGAGCTGGAAGAGGCACACCCCGCTGATACCTTCCTGGCGCTCGTGAATCAGAGCTTCAACTATCAGGTGCTGGGCGAGTGTGCGTTTCGGCTACTTTCCTCGGTCGTGCGGCGCGTGCCGGCCTATCATGTTCATTACGGTACGCTGGATGAAGGTCATGGGCTGATTCGGAAGATCGATGCGCAGACGTCCCCGCCCTTATAACGCTGGCGCAAGTCTCGTGGCGCTCGTGCGGTCACCCGCGACTGTGCGCGCGATGCCACTGACTGACTGGGAGCACGTGATCGCCGCAGGGCGGGAGTCGGGATTGCTGGGGCGTTTGTACTGGACGCTGTGGCGGGCGGGTGAACTTGGGGCGGTGCCTGCAGCGCCGGCGGCCCATCTGCACTCGGCCTGGCTGGCGGCGGAGGCGCAGCGGCGCGCGGTAATCCGTGAGGTGGACTACCTCGTTGACGTACTTGCGAGTGTGGCACCACGGGTCGTACTGCTGAAGGGCGCAGCATACGCCCTGGCCGGGCTGCCGCCCGCCTGCGGACGCCAGTTCTCGGATATTGATCTCCTCGTGCCCCGCGCCGCGCTGGACGCCGTGGAGAGGCGCCTGAACCGCGCCGGGTGGCTTGGGACCCATCACGGTGTCTACGACCAGCGCTACTACCGGGAGTGGATGCACGAGCTCCCGCCATTACGCCACCCCCAGCGCGGCTCGACGCTGGACGTCCATCACACGATCCTGCCGGAGACCGCACGGTTCAGGCCGGACGCGGACGCGCTGGTCTCGGCGTCGCGTAGTGTACCCGGTCATCCAGGACTGGCGGTTCTCGCGCCGGAGGATATGGTCATCCACAGCGCGACCCATCTGTTCGTGGATGGCGAGATTCCCAACGGCTTGCGCGACCTCCTGGATCTGGATGCGCTATTGCGCCATTTCGGTGGTGACGCGGCGTTCTGGGAGGCGCTCCCGGGGCGTGCGCGCGAACTGGAACTTGGTGCACCGCTGTGGCTTGCCCTGCGTTACTGTCAGCGGATGCTGGGCACACCCATTCCCCGGGGCTGTGGCGATGGGTTGGTGGCCGACGCGCCGTCAACGGCGGGGCTGGCAATGCTGGATGCCTGTTACGGCCGGCTGCTGGTGCCGCAGGTGCCCGAGGCGCGTGGCGGCATCGGCAGGAATTCTGCCGCCATGGCGATTTTCCTGCGCGGTCACTGGCTGCGAATGCCGCTGCCACTTTTGGCGCGCCATGCGTTCCGGAAGGGCGTGGTCGTTCCCCTCTTCGGCGATGGGGCCTCGTCGCGGCCCTGAGGCCTCTAAAAACGCAGCTGGTAACCACCGGCGGCGGCCCAGGCGGGCGCGGCGTCAGCCACGTGGCCTGGTTCCAGCTGATACATCACGTTCAGGCGCAGCGCGCTGTGATGGCGGGGGAGGGGGCGATCCATGAACAGCTCGAAGTTCTGTTCCCGGCCACTGGGGTCGGCGCGCACCGTGTGTTCCGCGAAGCGCACGCCGCCGTTGCCGTCGAAGCCGTGGGGGATGGCCAGATCCACGTTGCCGGAGCGCACCCGCAGGGGCTCACTGTAGACGAATCCCCAGCGGGTGTCGGTGCGGTCCTGCCAGATTGCACCCAGTGCGGTAGAGCGTGTCTGCAGGCGGTCGAAACCGCTGATCAGCCCGTTGGTGTCGTCCACGTCGGTCCAGCCATGTTCGTAGCGGGAGAAGAGTGTCAGTGGCTCCGCGGCCCGCCACTGGATCGTTGCACCGGTGGCCGTGGTGGTCGAGCCCGTGCCCGGTTGCAGCGCGGCGCTTCCATACCCTCCGAGCAGCCCTTCGGACTGGTTCTGCTGGGCGACGTCGACTCCGATCAGCACATCCGTGACGGGGCGGATCGCTGCCATGAGTTCCGCCCGGTGTACGCGGGGGTTGTCGTCGATGTGGCGGTAGGGGGTGTCGCCGTCGTGTCCGGTCCAGACCTGGCTGCCCAGCGTCAGTTTCGGGTTCGGGGCCCAGGCGAGAGAAGCGCCTGTCGCCTCGCGCCAGCTTGCCATGTGCGCCGCGCCCGGCGCGCCACCCATGAGGCGCACACCGTCCAGCTCCGGCAGCGCCGAATAGGCCGTGGCGAGATACGGGTCGGCGTGGCTCTGCAGCGAGACCGTCCACGGGCCGGTGTCCATCCACACGCTCATGGAGTCGTAGCCGCGCTGGTAGCTGTCTGGCGAAAACCCCGACGACTGCCCGGTGGTGATCTGGTAACCGCCGTAGGGCGTCTCCTCGCCATGGCGCCAGCCCATGTTCGCGAGCCGGTCCATGTGCCGGTCGAGGGCCCACGACTCGTGGCTGCGCACGCGGCCGCGCAGATCCAGCAGGAACGGCCAGTCACCGGAGTCGACCGCCAGCACTCGGGCGAGCGCCGGCTCGTCGCTCAGTGCGTCCCCGAACGCGGCGCCGAGCTGTGTCTGCGACGCGGGCAGGGAATGGTGCTGCATGCCGGCGGCAGTGGTGGTGCCTTGCACCTCCGTCAGCGCAGCGCGGACGTCGAGGAGGCCACGCCCGTGGGTGGCAGGGTCGTACCTTGAAAACGACCGGTCCGCGGTTTCCAGCAACCGGTTAGTTACCTTTTCAGGTGAAGCTTCTACTCCGGTCACTTTCTCGTGATAACTGTTCAGTACCGCTGCCGAACCGGCCACCAGTCCCATGGCGGCGAACGAGCCGGAGTATCGGGCGCTGTCACTGCCATTGCCCAACGCTCCCGGCACGGCGACCCCCGGGGCGACAAGAAAGCGGTCGCGTGCAGCAGCCGTGGGCGGCACGTCGGCGTTGGACGGTCGGCGGTTGTTGCGGGCCACATCGCCGACGATCAGCAGGTTCTTGAGAGTGGTCTCGTCGAAGTGACGGGTCGCATCAACGCTGTTGCCGCGGAGTTCATCCCGACTGGGGACAGGGACGACCGCGATCCTCTTGGCGTCACGAATCGCGCGACCAAGATCCCCGGCTTCGTCTGTATCCGTAACAACGGTGTGGATGGCGAGGATGTCTGCATGGTGTTCTGTCGCATGCTTGATGCCGTCAAGCATGTCTTCCGGCTTGATGGTGAGATCGAAGGCGCCGCCCCGCTGGTCGTAGCCATCCGGTTGGACCACGCCGACGCCAAGGATGTCAGCGTCGCGGGCCACTCCGAATTGTCGGCCCGCCGCGAGGCTTGCCACGGCGTTGGCCGGATTGACCGCATCCTCTTCTGCTATGCCGGCCAGGAAAGCGCCACCGTCTTCATAAAGGTATCGCGACTCTTCGTGCACGCGGGAGCGTGAGCCGTTCCCCGACTTGAACTCCCGGTGATCTCTCCCAAGGTCGGTACTCAGAACGGCGATGGTCTGGCCCTCGCCGTAGTTACCGGGCTCTACCACCGTCTCGTCGTGCAGCCGGGATCGAGGGACCACGTTGATGTGCCGCAAATGCCCATCGTCACCTTCGAATCCGGGCAGGGAGCGGGACCCGCCACCACTGGAGGAGCACGCGGCGAGGGCGAGAGTCGCGAGGGCAAGGGGCAGGGCGAAGCGCAGCGAGCAGGGCGTTGTCATGGGCACATGCCTTCCGCAACTGGCGGTCCGCCGGGAACCTGCACGGCCGGACGGGCCGGGCTATCAACAGCGTTACATCCCCGGGGCCTGGCACCGCCGCTTGTTGTACTCGCGCAGTTCCATGCCCGTAGTCTCGAATTTGAGCAAGGACGTGCGAACCGTCTGTGCGCTAGCGCACCAACAGCAGGTGTCGCCAGAGTGCGCCGTTTGCCAGGCGGTCGGAGGAGGGCTGACAATAACCAGTCATAATAGCGCCGGTGCGCGGTGAGTGCGGAACTGCATCACCGTTCAGAGGTGTCAGGGGCGGTACGCTGTGGGTTGAGGACGATGGCCATCATCAAGGATTACATGACTGACTCGCAACGCTTCTGCACGGCGATCTCCACCTGTCTGCGCGATATCGACGACATCCATCGGCCAGGATTCCCGGTGGATACCTCGGGTCTGCGGGACGCGGCCGTGCTGGTGCCGCTGGTGGAGCGCCGCGGCGGGTTGCAGGTCATTCTCACGCGGCGCAGCGAGGCGTTGACCAAGCATGCCGGTCAGATCAGCTTCCCCGGCGGCCGTGTCGACCCCGGTGAC
This sequence comes from Aquisalimonas sp. APHAB1-3, assembly GCF_048323695.1. Taxonomy (NCBI): domain Bacteria; kingdom Pseudomonadati; phylum Pseudomonadota; class Gammaproteobacteria; order Chromatiales; family Ectothiorhodospiraceae; genus Aquisalimonas; species Aquisalimonas sp. APHAB1-3. The sequence continues at coordinate 508,720 of NZ_JBLWFT010000001.1, forward strand.
GCCACGCCCGTGGCCGCGGCGCTGCGGGAGTGCCACGAAGAGATCGGACTGCTGTCCAGCGGCGTCCATGTGCTCGGCAGGCTGCCGCGTTATCCCACGATCAGCGGCTTCATGATCCATCCGTTCGTCGGGCACGTGCACAACCCCGGCCGGCTGCGTGCAGAGCCGAGTGAGGTTGCGGAGATCTTCGAGGTGCCGCTGGCGTTCTTTCTCGATCCGGCCAACCACCAGCCCCATCACGTGGAGGTGGACGGCGAAACCTACCGGCTGCATGCCATGCCCTATGGCGACTACTACATCTGGGGAGCCACCGCTGCGATTCTGCGCGAGCTCTACCAGCGTCTGCACGCCGGTGCGCCCGACGTGTTTGCGGATACCATGGCGCCGGTCACGCAGCAGGTCAGGTAGCCGCGACGATCCGGTTACGGATCACTCCGACGCCCTGGACGCCGCACTCCACGATGTCTCCGGGCTGCAGGTAGCGTGGAGGGTCCTGGGCAAAGCCCACGCCGCTGGGCGTGCCGGTGGCGATGATGTCACCGGGCTCCAGGGTCATCACGCGGGAGAGGATGGCGATGGCCTCCGGGATCCGGAACAGCTGATCGGCCGTTGTGCCCTCCTGTTGCCGTTCGTCGTTGACGTCGCACCACAGTGCAAGGGCATGCGGATCCGTGATCTCGTCCGTGATGACCGGGCCCATGGGACAGCTGCCGTCCAGGCTCTTGCCCAGGAAGAACTGCTTGTGGCGGAACTGCAGATCCCGCGCCGAGAGGTCGTTGACCACGGTGTAACCGAAGACGTGCTCCAGAGCCTGTTCCTCGGGGATGTTGCGCCCGCCAGCGCCGATGACCACGCCCAGCTCAACCTCCCAGTCGAGCTGTGTGGTCAGTGAGTTGTCCAGGGGGATGTCCGTGTACGGGCCGGTGACACTGCTGGTGGCCTTGGTGAAGACCACCGGGTGATCCGCCCGCTGGAGTTCCTGCCCCTTGGCACGCTGGGATTCCGCCGCGTGGTCGGCGTAATTCAGGCCGAGGCACATTACGTTACGCGGCGGGCGGGGAAGTGGTGCGATGAGCTGAACGTCCTCCTTGCGCCAGACTTCGCCGAGACCGGCCTGTAGCTGATCGGTTTGCCGCTGACGGGCGGCCGCATCGCCGCGAATGAACGCGAGAAGGTTGACTGACCAGTCTTGATTCCGTGGCGCCAGGAGAACGGAATCACCACTGAAAATGCCCCAGCGCTCGGAAATACCGTCATGAACTGATACATACTGCATAGGGACTATGCTCCCGGGTTGTGCTCTGGCTTTCGTCACGGAGTATACTGGACGCTGGATTTGCTGTGGGTTGCCGCAGCCAAACGTATGAAATGTCATGGAGAAATGCATGCTCTCTGACCGCGCCCCGAGTCACTGGCTGGTCGCGTTGATTTTCTGCTCGTTTCTGGGCGGTCCCGCCGTCTCCGCCGATGACACGCTAGAAGGTGACTCCGTGGACGAGAGGGATGCCGGGCGTGAAGAGGAAGACGCCGAGCGGATCTCCAACGACAGGAATGTCTACGAGCTGCCGGATGCCGATGTTGACGTGGTCGGTGAGGTGCGGACCGTTATGGCCCGGCAGGAGGACACGCTGCTCAGCATCGCTCGGCAGCATGGTGTTGGCTACCAGGAGATTCGCCGCGCGAACCCCGGCGTGGACATCTGGCTGCCGGGCGAGGGCACGCCGGTGACGATACCCACGCGATTCGTGCTGCCGCCCGGTCCGCGTGAAGGAATCGTGGTCAATCTGCCGGAAATGCGCATGTACTACTATCCGGAGCCCGATGCCGACGGCAAGCGGGTGGTGGAGACCTATCCCATCAGCATCGGGCGCATGGACTGGTCAACACCCATCGGCGAGACGGAAGTGACCCTGCGCCTGGAAGATCCCGCCTGGTTCCCGCCCGACTCCGTTCGTGAACGCGCGGAGTCGGAAGGGCGGGCATTACCCCGGCGCGTCGATCCGGGGCCGGACAACCCGCTCGGGCGTTATGCCATCGGGCTGGATGTTCCGGGCTATTTCATCCACGGCACCAATCGGCCGGCCGGTGTCGGCATGCGCGCGACGCACGGCTGTATCCGCATGTTTCCCGAAGACATCGAATCCATCGTCTATCGCATCGGTCGCGGCACCAATGTTCGTATCCTGAACCAGCCTTTCAAGGCCGGCTGGTCCGAGGAAGGCGATCTGTATCTGCAGGCCTACCCTGGACTGGATGAAGATGAGGACGAGCTGGCGCAGAAGGGTGTAACGCCGGTGGTGGAAGTCGTCGCAGAACGGCTCCGGGAACGTGCCGCTCGGGTGGATTACCCGCGCCTCAAGGAAGTGGCCGCGGAAGCCAGCGGGCGCCCGAAATCGATCACCCGTGAGCCGGTCAGGGAAGATCTGGCGCAAGCGGACTAGCGGGCCGGGCGCTGTACGGAACCCTCCCGACCGGAACGATGCACATAAAAAAACCCCGCCATTGGCGGGGTTTTCGGGGAAGACGTGCCAGTTACTTCTGCATGGACTCTTCGAACATACGGTCGATCTTCTCGTCGAGCTCTTCGATCCGCTCTTCGTTACGGTTGGCCTTGTACTCGGCAGCCTTGGCAGTGCCTTCGGCTTCCAGAGCAGTCTCGCGAGCCTCGTTAGCCACGTCCAGCGCTTCGCTGGCCTGGGCCTGGGCATCTTCGACCATCTGGCGGGTCTCGGCGTCGTCACCCTGGGCGGCGCAACCGACGAGCACGCCCATGGAGAGGCCAAGCGCGGAGAGCTTCAGCAGAGATTTAAGGCTGTGCGACATCTTTTAACTCCTTTCGCGTTGTTGTCTTGCCGAACAGCTTGAACGGCAATCGCTGGTCATTCTAGAGCCATTGCGACGTTAAATAAACAAACGGCGCTATGGCCGGATCACTATCTGACACACTACGTACAACCAAAATAGAGGGTGAAACCATAACGCTACCCTCAGAAGTAATCCTAACAGTGGTGTATAGACCATGCGCGGTGTTGCGTATCGGCGACATGCCCATGATTCCGCTGTCGCTGGTCGTCAACGGTCGTAGGAGGAGAGCAGTGCGGTGATGTCTTCTTCAGCGGTAATGACGACGCGGGTACCCACATCCACGAACCCGGCCAGTTCGTCCATTTCGTCGTTCGTGACGGCCACGCACCCTTGGGTCCAGTTGGCGCGGTTATGTAGATTACGATCGCCATCGCCGATGCCGTGTATGCCGATGTGCCCGCCCACTGACGTGCGCTGAGGAGGTAATCTGCGGTCACGCACGGCGTCGATGACCGAGAAATACTCTTCCTGTTCCATCAAACCCTGATTGTAGGCCATCCGGGCGTGACTGAAATGGGGGAAATCCAGCCCGAAGAAGAGGTGGAAATCGCTATCCTCGTTGATCCAGGCCACACGGAACTCACCCAGTGGCGTGGTGCGGTCGCCACGCTGGCGCAGTTCCGACACGCCGCCGCGGCCAATGGCAATACGCGGGAGGTGGAGGACTTCGTATCCGTCTTCGAACACCCGGATCTCCTGGCGCTGGGTGTCCACCAGAACCCAGGCGTCGCTGGCGCTGACAGTGGCCGAAGTGAAAATGAGAAGCAGAGCAGTGAGCAGCCGGGTCATTGATCCAGGTACCTAGTCGAGTGCCAGTACGTCATCCGCGGAGAACGGCCAGTCGAGTTCGCGCCCGTCGCGACGCTGTCGTAGAACCGGAATCCGTTCGCCGTATTGAGCCATCAGGGCTTCATCATGGGCAATGTCGATCTCTTCGACCGTGACGCCGTCCACAGGTAATACGTCGAACAACAGCCTGGCGGCATCCTCACACAGATGGCAGCCAAGCGTGCCGTAGAGCACGAAGGGCGGACGGTGGCTCTGTTGCTGATGTTCGTCTACCATGCGATTCCTGATTTCGAGGTACATGCCCGAGGTGGGGCGCTCTAACCATAGCAGCGACCGGCCCCTGGCGGGAATACGGATCCATGGCCATGTCGACCCAGCCAGCAGACCAGACGCAGGCGCCGGCCGCACTTGATCGGCGACTCAGTGTCGCGCCGATGATGGACTGTACCGACCGTTACGCACGGTACCTGCTGCGGCTCGTGACCCGGCGGACGCTGCTCTACACCGAAATGGTGCCGGCCGCCGCCATCGTGCACGGCCGCGTCGACCTGTTCCTGGCGTTCGACCCGCGCGAGCATCCCGTGGCGATCCAGTTCGGCGGCTCTGAGCCCCGGGAGCTGGCCGAGTGTGCGCGCTGGGCACACCGTTACGGTTACGACGAAGTGAACCTGAACGTCGGTTGCCCCAGTGACCGGGTGCAGTCGGGGCGCTTCGGCGCCTGCCTGATGGCCGAGCAGGATCGGGTCGGCGGCTGCGTGGCGGCCATGGCCGACGCCTCCCCCTTGCCGGTGACCGTGAAAACCCGCATCGGCATCGACCACATGGATTCCTGGGCGTTCCTGCGCGATTTTGTCGGGGCCGTGGCCGAGCGCGGTTGCCGCAGTTTTGCCATTCATGCCCGCAAGGCGTGGCTGCAGGGGTTGAGCCCGAAACAGAACCGCGAGATCCCGGCGCTGGACTACGACCGTGTGTATCGGTTGAAGGCGGCTTTTCCCGAGCTCGAGATCGCCATCAACGGTGGCGTGACCACACTGGATGCCGCCTGCGAGCATCTGCAGCGGGTGGATGGCGTCATGATCGGTCGTGAGGCCTACCACAACCCGTACATGCTGGCCGAGGCGGATCGGCGGGTGTTCGGCGATGCCCTGGCGCCCCGGTCACGCCGGGACGTGCTTGACGCCTATCTGCCGTTCGTGGAGGAGCAGATGCGCCAAGGCGCTCCGCTCAACGCCATGAGCCGCCACGTGCTCGGGCTGTTCCAGGGGGTGCCCGGAGCGCGGGCATGGCGTCGCTACATCAGCGAGAATGCCCATCTCCCGGGCGCCGGACCGGAAGTCCTCGAGTCGGCTGCCGCCCGGGTGCAGGATGGTGGCAATCGCGTCGCGGGGTGATGGTCCGCGCTACAGACGGAAGAAGCGCCGCGCATTCGCCGTGGTGGTCTCGCTCACGACATCGACGGATTCCCCGCGATGGTGCGCGACGGCGGCCGCAATGTGCGGGAGAAACGCTGGCTCATTCCGCCCCTTTTCCGGCTTCGGGCGCAGATCCCTGGGCGCCAGGTAGGGTGCGTCGGTTTCGACCATGAGTCGCTCCGCCGGAATATCACTCACGATCTGCTGCAGCTCCCGCCCGCGGCGCTCGTCGCACAGCCAGCCGGTGATGCCGATGTGCAGGTCCATGTCCAGGTAATCCCACAGCGCCTGGCGGGTATCGGTGAAACAGTGAACAACGGCATCGACGAGGTGGTCGCGGTACTCGGCGAGAATCGCGAGCAGGCGGTCGTGGGCGTCGCGTTGATGGATGAACACCGGCAGCCCCAGTTCGGCCGCCAGTTCGAGCTGCCGCGCAAACGCTGTCTCCTGAGCGGGGCGGGGCGAGAAGTCGCGGTTGAAATCAAGTCCGGTCTCGCCGATGGCAACTACACCCGGTGAATCCGCCAGCGCACGCAGGGTGGCGCCGGTTTCCTGGTTGTAGGCCCTTGCGCCGTGAGGGTGAACGCCGGTCGTGGCGTACAGCACGCCGGGGTGGTCGCGGCTCAGCGCCTCGGCCTTCTCGCTCTCCCGGACGCTCGTGCCGGTGACGATGAGGGTCTCCACGCCCGCCTCACGGGCGCGGGCGATGACGTCGTCCCGATCGGCCTTGAAGGCGTCGCTGGTGAGGTTGACGCCGATGTCGATGAGGCTCATGAAACAGTCCCTGCGGTGAATTGCGGGCCGCGTATTATGGCGTGGAACGGCCGCACTGTCAGGCCGTGACCGTTTGGCTCCAACGCAAGACCTGTACAATGGGGTGACGCGCGGTTCACCAGGCGTGATGTTTCGACAACAACCGAGGAGATGGCATGTCGCAGCAGCCCGATTACGACACCATGGCGATGAACTGGATCGGCGACTGGGCCGGCCGCAGGGCCGCTCTGACGCCGCACCGGACGGCCATTCTGGATGCCGACAGCAACACCCGGCTGAGCTACGCGGACGTGAACGCCCGTGCCAACCGTGTCGGCGCCTGGCTGCTGGACGAGGGCGGCCTGAAGCAGGGTGACCCGATCTGCATCGTGACCCGCAACCGCGTCGAGGCACTGGATCTCTACATGGCCTGCGGCAAGATTGGCACCATTCTCGCGCCGCTCAGCTACCGGCTCCGGCCCCGTGAGCTGAATGAATTGCTGGAGCGCATCCAGCCGCGGGCACTGGTCTACGAGGACGTGTTCGACTCTCTGGTGGACGGACTCCAGTTACCTGACTCCGTCGCGACGCAGGTGCGGATCACCGACGGCGACGACAGCGGATTCCTGCCGCTGCTGGCGCACGCGGAACGGGACATGAACAGACCGCTGGCTCAGGCCGATCCGTTTCTGTATATCCATACCGGTGGCACCACGGCGACCCCCAAGGTCTGCATCGTGCCGCACCGGCAGATGCTGTGGAACGCCCTCGACATGATCGTCACCGGCGGCACGCTCATGGAGCAGCGCCAGCTGATCACGTTCCCGCTGTTCCACGTGGGCGGTTGGAACTCGTTGACGCCGGTCTTCCACGCCGGCGGTTATTCCGTACTGACACGGCAGTTCGACCCGGGGCAGGTGCTGGACGTGATCGAGGGCGAGCGGATCACCAACTTCGGCGGTGTCGAGGCGATGCTGCGCTTTATTGCCGAGCACCCGCGTTTCCCGGAGGCCGACCTGTCATCGGTCACCGGCATTACCAGTGCCGGCGCGCCCTGTTCTTCTGAGGTGATGGACCCGTTCTATGCACGCGGCATCCCGGTGGTTCAGGCCTACGGGCTGACCGAGGCCGGTCCGTCCAACTTCATGTATGGCGGCATTGACCAGGAGCTGGAGACCATCCGTGCGCACAATCGCAGCATCGGCACCAGCATGATCCACTGCGACTTCCGTATCGTCGATCAGGAGTCCGGTGTGCCGGTCCCGACCGGTGAGGTCGGGGTGCTGCACATGCGCAGCCTGCACAACTTCGGCGGCTACCTGGGTCAGCCGGACCGCACCCGCAAGGCCCTGCTCGACGACGGCTGGGTGGACAGCGGCGATCTGGCCGTTCAGGACGAAGAGGGCAACGTGCGCATCATGGGCCGGGCCGACAACATGTTCATCAGCGGCGGCGAGAACGTCTCACCGGAGGAGATCGAGACCGTCCTCCAGGAGCATCCGGCCGTCGCCCAGGTGTGCGTGGTGGCCATGCCGGATCAGCGCTGGGGCCAGGTTCCGGTGGCCGCCGTCGTCCCTGCCGATGATGCGCCGGACGGGGATCTCGAGCCGGACCTGCGGGCGCATTGCCGCGAGCATCTGGCGGCGTTCAAGGTGCCGTCCCGTTTCGCGGTGGTGGAGAGTATCCCGGTCACCGGGGCGGGCAAGATCGATCGTAACTCCTTGGGCAGACAACTGGAATCCTGACATGGCAACGCAGGCGCACGGGCGCGTTCTCATTATCGCGGGCTCGGACTCCGGCGGAGGTGCGGGTATACAGGCCGACATCAAGGCGGTGACTGCACTTGGTGGCTACGCCATGACGGCGATTACCGCCCTGACGGCCCAAAACACCGAGGGCGTGCACGACGTCCTCCCGGTTCCGGCCGCATTCCTGCGGCGACAGATCGGTGTGGTGGTGGATGATATCGGTGTGGATGCCATCAAGACCGGCATGCTGCACGACGCAGATACCATCGACTGTGTAGTCCGGTTGATGCAGGAGGCGGGCGCCGGTGTGCCGCTCGTGGTGGATCCGGTCATGGTCGCCCAGAGTGGCGCCAGCCTGCTCGACCCCGGCGCGGTGGGTGCCATGGTGGAGCGGCTGCTGCCCCATGCCACGCTCCTCACCCCCAATCTCCCGGAAGCGGAGGCGTTGCTCGGCAGGGCGGTCCCCGGGGAAGCCGGGATGGAGGCGGCCGCCCGTGAGTTACAGGCCATGACCGGCGGCGCGGTGCTCCTCAAGGGAGGGCACCTGCAGGGAGACGCCTTGCTGGACGTGCTCGTCGGGCCCGATGGGCGCACGCGACGGTTTCACCACGCCCGTATTCACACCCGGCACACACACGGCACGGGATGCACGCTTGCATCTGCCATTGCCACCGGCATCGCGCAGGGATTCCCGCTCGACCATGCGGTCGCCAGGGCCCGCGACTATCTGCTCGAGGCCATCCGCACGGCGCCCGGACTCGGAGCCGGCGACGGCCCGGTGAATCACTGCCACACCGTCCGCAGCAGCTGAGACCTGACAAGATTTCCGAGCAGATTAGTAGCCGCCGGATGCGTCTCCGGACGAGTCGTTGGGCTGACCGTATCGGCGCTCCACGTAGCGTTCGATGACCGCCTTGAAGTCATCCGCCACATGGTCGCCTTTGAGGGTCACCGTTTTCTCGCCGTCTTCGTAGACCGGCGCGACCGGCCGCTCACCGGTGCCCGGCAGGCTGATCCCGATATTGGCGTGCTTGCTCTCGCCGGGGCCATTCACCACACAACCCATGACCGCCAGGCTCATTTCCTCCACGCCGGGATAGTGACGTCGCCACTCCGGCATGCGTTCACGGACATACGTCTGTATCTCGCCCGCCAGCTCCTGGAAAACGGTGCTGGTGGTGCGGCCACAGCCCGGGCAGGCGGCCACCAAGGGCGTGAACGCGCGCAGCCCCATGGTCTGCAACAGCTCCTGGGCGACCTGTACCTCCGTCGTACGCGCCTCTCCGGGCTCCGGCGTCAGTGACATGCGAATGGTGTCGCCAATGCCCTGTTGAAGGAGCACGGCCAGAGCTGCCGAGGAGGCGACGATGCCCTTCGAGCCCATTCCCGCCTCGGTCAGCCCCAGGTGCAGCGGGTATTCGCATCGCCGGGAAAGGTCCTGGTACACCCCGATCAGGTCCTGTACGCCGCTGAGCTTGCACGAGATGATGATCCGGTCGTGGCCGAGCCCAATTTCCTCCGCACGTTCCGCACTTTCCAGGGCGGAGACGATCAGCGCCTCCTTCATGACATCGCGGCTGTCCAGGGGGCGGGGCGCTGCGGCATTCTCGTCCATCATGCGCGCCAGCAGGTCCTGGTCGAGACTGCCCCAGTTGACGCCGATGCGAACCGGCTTGTCGAACCGGCAGGCGGTCTCGATCATCTGCGCGTACTGGGTGTCACGGCGGGCGCCCCGGCCGACGTTGCCCGGGTTGATGCGGTACTTGGCCAGAGCCTCGGCACAGGCGGGGTGTCGCTCCAGGAGCTTGTGTCCGTTGAAGTGGAAGTCCCCCACCAGCGGGACCTCCAGCCCCATTGCCTCGAGCCGGTCGCGGATATGGGGGACGGCGGCCGCGGCTTCCTCGGTATTCACGGTGATACGGACCAGCTCGGACCCGGCGCGCGCGAGATCCGCCACCTGAATGGCCGTGCCGACCTCGTCGGCGGTATCGGTATTGGTCATCGACTGGATGACCACCGGGGCTTGACCGCCCACCACGACGTTGCCGATGGACACTGGAACCGTTGTGCGCCGCTTGGGCTGCTGATCTTCAACCATGGACTGCCGACATCAGTTGCTTGGGGAGGGACGGATTCCGGCGGACAGCCGGGGCCCTGACTGTGGTACCGTGCCCGCGGTGCGGGAGCCGGTGCGCAATTCCGTGACGCGCTCCGTATCCGGCCCTTCCGGGCCGCGTTAATCTCAGTTCGCAATGATACAGAAGATGCAGGGGTTTGCCATGGACACGACAGTGACACAGCGATGCTGTGCAGGTGTCGCTGCCATTGTGCTCGGGCTCGTGGCAACGGGTTGTACTATGGTCGGTGACGATCAACGCAGCGAGATCCTGCGCCTGAACCATGAGGCACTCGAGGCGGAGATGGAAGGTGATGATGCCGCCGCCCGCAATGCCTATCGTGCGTTGCTGGAGTTGGACCCGGAGCGCCCCCGGGCGTGGTTTCAGCTTGGCAACATTGAGGCCGGCAAGGGGGAGCTGGATCAGGCTAGTGCGGCGTATCTGGAGGCGCTGGGCCTTGACCCGGATTACCAGGAGGCGCGCTACAACCTTGGTCTGGTGTATTTTCGCAAGGGTGCGGAGACTCTGGAAGAAGCCAGGGATGCTATGCCCGAAGACAGCCACAGCCACGCGACGGATATCTATCTGAGCTGTCTGCTGGCGCGCGTGGTGCGCAACCCCGACATCGAAGTGCCGTGCCCTGATCTGCCCTGATCCGATCCGTACGTCGGCCGCACGCGCAGAGCCGCCGGACTCGGCACGTCACGGCGTGCTGAGGGCCGCCGCGCCGCAGAGCTGGTCATCGGGCATGAGGCCGCCCCGGATGAAGGCGACAGCCGCTTCCATGACGTCGTCGGGCGGCATGGTTCCTTCCCACACCGCGTAGCGCAGGCCGAGAAACGATCCCATCCCCATAAGCGCCCAGGCCTGACCGTAGGCGGAGCCGGAGCGAACCTGCCCTTCGTCCTGTGCGCGCTCCAGGCGCGCCGTGTAGACACGCGCCATCTGCTCGTAGTATTCGCGGTAGATAGACTCGTCGATGAACTGTGACTCCAGCACCACCCGGTAGAGGTTCTTCTCTTCCATGGCGAAGCGCAGGAACGCTTCCAGGCCAACCCGTTCGATTTCGACCCGGTCAGTAATGCCGTGAGTCGCCCGAGTGAGAGTATGGCGGAGCTTGCGGTTCATGAACCGCACCAGTTCGCGAAGAATCTCTTCCTTGGAATCGTAGTAGATGTAGAACGTCCCTTGGGCAACACCGGCCCGGCGCGTGATGCTGCTCACGGACGCTGAATGAAAGCCCTTCTCGCCGAACTCCGATTCCGCGGCGGAGAGGAGTTTCTGGCGTGTCTGCTCGCCTCTGGCGGTTACGGGCTTTCGGGTTGCTTTGGCCAATGCGCTGCATCCTCTGAACAGGGATCGTTCCGTCGACGACCGTCACGTGAACCAGCAGAACCGTATGGAAGCGCGATCGCGCTGTCAAACCGCTGCTGTCGGTATCGATGATACATGACTCAATCGTCAACTGGCAGGGGCTGCCGTGTAGCCCCGGCCGGACCCCGTCCGGTGGTGTGATACCTTGTAGCGCGTTGACCACGGCACGCGGGGCGACTACGTGAAAGCACTTCAGGATCTGCTGGCATTGATGGCAACGTTGCGGGACCCGGAGCGTGGCTGCCCGTGGGATCTGCAGCAGGATTTCCATTCCATCGCGCCTTACACGCTCGAGGAGGCGTACGAGGTGGCGGATGCCATCCACCGGCAGGCGCCAGACGACCTCCGCGACGAACTTGGCGACCTGCTGTTTCAGGTGGTATTTCACGCCCAGATGGCACGCGAGCAGGGCCTGTTTGATTTCGAGGCTGTGACCCGCGGTATCCACGACAAGATGGTCCGCCGGCATCCACACGTCTTCGGGGATGCTGTCAGCCGCGGCGGCAGGCCGCCTTCCTGGGAGGCCATGAAGGAGGCCGAGCGGCGTGAGCGGGGTGACGGTGCCCGGCAGTCGGCCCTGGACGGAGTTCCCGTCACGCTGCCGGGACTGACCCGCGCAGGCAAGATCACCCGGCGTGCGGCACGGGTCCATTTCGACTGGCCATCGGCAGACGGGGTGATCGCAAAGGTCCGCGAGGAGCTGGAAGAACTCGAGGAGGCCCGGGCATCCGGTTCCCGGGAGGCGGTGGAGGACGAGTTCGGTGATCTGCTGTTCGCCTGTGCGAATCTCGGTCGACACCTCGGGGTGGACCCGGAACGGGCGCTCCGCGGAGCCAATGCGAAGTTCGAGCGCCGGTTCCGGCGCATGGAGCAGCAGCTCGCGGACGAACAGGTGGATCTTGCGGGCAGCGACATGGCCACCAAGGAGGCGGCCTGGACGCGGGCGAAACAGGCGGAGAAAGGAGAGACGAACAATGGGTAACGCGCTGCGAGCGGCGGTGGGGGGAGCACTCATGCTGAGTGCGGCGACGCTGTTCGCCTTCGACGAACCTCGCGGGGAGTCCGGCTGGTATGCCGGTGCCGGCGCGCGCGTTCTAAAGCTCGACGGCTGGCAGGAAGGGTACGGTCCGTCGGTGCTGTTCGGCTGGAAACTCCCCTACCAGCATGCGGACACGCCGCGCTCGACCATCGCCCTGGAGGGCGAGTTCGCCGGGACCACCGAGAGCCTGTCACGGCGCAGCGGGGACGGGCGTGAGGAGGCTGACGTGGTGCAGGCGGGTGCCTATCTCGCGCTCAATACGTTCTTGGGCGAACGGTTCTTTCACCGTGTACGTCTGGGCGTGGTCGCCCGGGAGCTCGATCGACCCGACAGCACGCGGCTGCAGGGACGGCTTGCGTTCGGTCTCGGTGCGGGCGTTCGCCTGGGGGACAGTCTGGACCTGCTCGTGGACGCCCAGACGCAGTACTGGAGCTGGCCCGACAATCTCCTGCACGAAGCAGGCGTCACGGCCCGCTGGCACTTCTGACTGCGGAAGGCCCTGAGGCTCAGTTATCGACCCGGTCCACCCGCACGATCACGCCGAGCACCGGATGGTCAATGTAGTGCAGCTCCCCGCTGCGCATCCGGCGACCGTCCTGCAGCGTCACCACCGGCTCCATGTCCTCGATGAACACGCCGTGGAGGCGGTCCAGTGGCCCGGCCTCGCTGCGCTCCGGGTCGACCCAGCGCAGGTCAAGGTGGACGTGAAGGTAGCGCTCCCGCGCCACACGCACCCATCCGGACAGCCCTTCGGGTGGACGGGCGGGCAGGGCGGCGCGCTCGGGTTGCTCGCCGTTGTCGCCGTCGGCGTTCTCTTTCTCGTCATCTTTGCCGTTGGCGCCCGCGGGCAGTTCGTCATCACCCATGCCGGGCATTTCCGTGCCCAGGGGGAGCGCGATGGCGGCGGCCTCCTGGCGGTCCAGGCCGGGCTGGATCCAGGCGGTATGGACGAGAACGTCGTAATGACCGGACTCCCCGAGCCGCCGGGCAACGGCGGATAGCTGCCTGTCGTCGTCGGCCCGGCGGTAGACGTCTGCGCCGGGCGTGTCCACGTCGTTGCGCAGTTCCGCATACCGCTCGTGCACGGCAGGTGCAGGGCGGGTGGGCCAGCGTTCTTCGTCACCGCCCGACTGCTTGAAAATGATCATTTCCACCCGGTACTGCTCTTCGTCTTCGTCTTCATCCGCAATGGCGGGAGCGGCGAGCAGCGACCCGAGGAGGGCGAGCAGTAGCACGCGAAACAGCGGCTGGCGCGTCATGCGATGGTCTCCAGATGCAGTGATTCCCTGTCAGGGGCCAGTGTGCCCGTTGCCGCGTCTCGCGGCCAGTGACGGCAGAGGGCGACGCTCATGCCGCCTCCCGGATTCTGAGCCGGCCAAGCAGGTCCTCCATGACGGAGAACCGGTCCGCGTGCTCGGGCATCTCGGTGAGGACGCGGAGGCGGTGCTGACTTTCGAGCTTGTAGCGGTCCGGCTGGCCCTGGATGAGTTCCACCAGCGTTGCCGGGTCCACCAGCGCTTCGTCGCCGAAAACAAGCGTCCCGCCTCCGGGGCCGGCCTCGACCCGGACGATGCCGAAGGTCTCGGCGCGCAGTTTCAGCGCCGTTACCCGGAACAGGTTCTTGACGGGATCCGGCAGCAGACCGAAGCGGTCGATCATCTCCACCTGCAGGTCCTTCAGCGCCGTCTCATTGCGGGCGCTGGCGATGCGCTTGTACAGCACCAGACGGGCATGGACGTCCGGTAGGTAGTCGTCGGGGATGAGCGCCGGCAGCCGCAGGTCCACTTCGGCCCCGTGGTGCGCCGTGTGCTCCAGCGCCGGTTCCTTGCCACTCTTCAGCGCTGTCACCGCCCGTTCCAGCAGGTCGTTGTACATGCTGAAGCCGACCTCCGCCATCTGCCCGCTCTGTTCGCCGCCGAGCAGCTCGCCCGCGCCGCGGATCTCCAGGTCGTGGCTGGCCAGCGTAAAGCCGACACCCAGGTCCTCGTGGGCGGAGATGGCGTCGAGCCGTTTCACGGCGTCGGCGGTCATGGCGCGCCGGTGTGGCGCGATCAGGTAGGCGTAGGCGCGGTGATGGGAGCGCCCGACGCGTCCGCGCAGCTGATGGAGCTGGGCGAGCCCGAAGCGATCGGCGCGGTTGATCACGATGGTGTTGGCGTTGGGAATGTCGATCCCCGACTCGATGATCGTGGTGCATACCAACACGTTGTAGCGCTGGTGGTAAAAATCGAGCATCACGCGCTCGAGATCCCGCTCCGCCATCTGCCCGTGGGCAATGCCGACCCGCGCCTGGGGCACGAGATCCTCCAGCTGCTCGGCCGTCCGCGCAATGGTGTCCACGTCGTTGTGCAGAAAGTAGACCTGTCCACCACGTTTGATTTCGCGCAGGCAGGCCTCCTGGATGAGCGTGTCGTTCCATTCGTTGACGAAGGTCTTTACGGCAAGCCGGCGTGCCGGCGGCGTGGCGATGATCGACAGATCGCGCAGCCCGGCCAGGGACATGTTCAGGGTGCGCGGAATCGGCGTGGCCGTCAGCGTCAGGATATCCACCTCGGCCCGCAGCTGCTTGAGCTTCTCCTTCTGTCGCACGCCGAATCGGTGCTCCTCGTCCACGATCACCAGCCCGAGCTGCTTGGCGTCGATGCCGCCCTGCAGCAGCCTGTGCGTGCCGATGACGATGTCCAGCGTACCGTCGGACAACGCCGCCTGGGTCTCCCGGGTCTCCCTGGCGCTATTGAACCGTGACAGGGAGCCGATGCGGATGGGCCAGTCCGCAAACCGGTCGCGGAAGTTCTGGTAGTGCTGCTGCGCCAGCAGGGTGGTGGGCACCAGCACCGCCACCTGCTGACCACTCTGCACCGCAACAAAGGCGGCGCGCATGGCGACTTCCGTCTTGCCGAAGCCCACATCGCCGCACACGACACGGTCCATGGGCTGGTCCGAGCCAAGGTCCGCAACCACGGCGTCGATGGCGTCCTGCTGGTCCGGCGTTTCCTCGAACGGAAAGGCTTCGGCGAAGGTGGCGTAGTCCTCGGCGGCGCTATGCAGGGACTGCCCCTTGCGCGCGGCCCGCTGTGCGTAGACCTCGAGCAGCTCCGCGGCGACGTCCCGGGCCTTCTCGGCGGCCTTGCGCCGCGCCTTCTCCCACTGCTCTCCGCCGAGCTTGTGCAGGGGCGCCTGGGTCTCCTCGGCCCCGGTGTATCGGCTGATCAGGTGCAGTGATGACACGGGCACGTAGAGCTTGTCGCCGCCGGCGTACTCCAGGGTCAGGAATTCCGTGGGGAAGTCGCCCACGTCCAGCCGCTGCAGGCCCTGGTAACGGCCGACACCGTGGTCCTCGTGGACCACGGGCGCCCCGATGTTCAAGTCGTTGAGATCCTTGATGATCAGCGACGGATCGCGCTCCTGCTGGCGGCGCCGGCGACGCTGCTGGGCGCGGTTACCGAACAGCACGGCCTCGGGAATGACAGCGATGCCAGCCTGCTCGATCAGGGCGCCATCCTCCACCGGCGCGATGGTCATGGCGGTCTTGTAATCGCCGGCGGCGAAGGCGTCCCACGAGGGCACCGGCTCGGGCTGGATGCCGTGTCGCGCAAGGGCTTCCATCAGCGCTTCCCGGTGCCCGGGCGTCTCGGCGATGAACAGGCTGCGGCCGTTGAACGCCGTCAGGAAATCATCGACCAACCGGCGGTCGGGCTCGTCCTTGCGTGCGTGCAGGGTCAGGCCGGGGAGGGGGGCGGCGTCGAAGCGGACGCGCCCCGGTTTCGGCCCCTGAGCCAGTTCCTCGTCGGTTTCCTGGTAGCGCCGGATGCCGGTCATGCGGTCGAGCTGCTCGCCCACGTGGTCAGGGGCGAGGAAGAGCTGATCCGGCGGCAGCAGGGGCCGGTCCTGATCGTGGCCGCGCTGCTCGTAACGGCCGAGGATCTCCTGCCAGTAGCCGTCCACCGCCTCGGCGACCCCCGCCTCGGTGTACAGAATGGCGTCGTCCGGGAGGTAGTCGAACAGGGTGGCCGTGTCCTCGAAGAACAGCGGCAGGTAGTACTCCACGCCGTTCGGCATGACGCCGTCGCTGACGTCGCAGTAGACGCGGCTGCGCGTTGGATCGCCTTCGAAGAACGCGCGGAACCCCTTGCGGAAGCGGGTAATGGCGTCGTCGTCCACCGGGAATTCGCGACCCGGGAGCAGCCGGATCTGATCCACCCGCTCCACCGTCAGCTGGGTTTCCGGGTCGAACGTGCGAATGGTGTCCACCTCGTCGTCGAACAGATCGATCCGGTAGGGCTGCGTGCTGCCCATGGGGAAGAGGTCCAGCAGCGCGCCGCGCACCGCGAACTCGCCGTGCTCCATGACTTCCGGCACGTTGCGGTAGCCGGCCTGCTCTAGCCGCCGGCGCATGTCGTCCCGGTCCAGGCGCTCGCCGGCGCGCAGCATCAGCCCGGTGGCGTCCAGGTAACTGCGCGGCGCCAGCCGCTGCATGAGCGTTGGCACCGGGACAATCAGCACGCCCTGGTGCGTCTCGGGCAGGCTGTAGAGCGTCGCCAGTCGTTGCGAGACGATGTCCTGGTGCGGAGAGAACACGTCGTAGGGCAGCGTCTCCCAGTCGGGGAAGGGCAGGATGGTGGTTTCGCCGCTGGTGTAGAAGCGTAGCTCCGTCTCCAGGCGCTGTGCGTCCTGGGATGTTGCCGTGATTGCCAGGATCAGGCGTTCGCGGCGCTGGAGCAGGCGGCTCAGCGCCAGGGCGCCGGCGCTGCCGGGCAGCCCTGTCCAGGTGACCTGCCTGCCGTCACGGGGAGGAGCGGGGGAAAGGGGATTCTGCAACGTGTCACTCATGCGCTGTCGTATCAGTCCGCGGTCAGGTGTCGGGCCGCCAGTTCGCGACGCCGTTCGTAGGCGTCGCGGGCGATGGCGACGTCTTCCAGAAACAGGTGCATCTCGTCAGGGGTGAGCGCCTGCGGCCCGTCCACCAGGGCGCGTTTCGGGTCCGGATGGAAGTCCACCAGGATCATGTTGGCGCCAGAGATCACGCCCTGGGCGGTGGCGTGCATCATGTCCATGATCCGGTCCGGACTCGCCGCCCGCGACCCCACCGAATGCGACGGGTCGATGCACACCGGCATGCGGGTCAGGCGCTTCACAACGGGGACATGGGCGAAGTCCACAAAGTTCCGGTGCGGGTCGCCCATGTTGGTCTTCATGCCTCGCAGGCAGAAGATCACCTGGCTGTTGCCCTCGGTCGCCAGGTACTCGGCCGCGTTGAGGGACTCCTCCAGGGTGATGCCGAAGCCTCGCTTGAGCAGAACCGGGAAGCGCGTCTGCCGGCCCGCGAACTTCAGCAGCTCGAAATTCTGCGTGTTGCGCGTGCCGATCTGCAGCATGACGCCGGTGGGGTTGCCAACAGACTCCAGCGCCCGCTCGATCTCCTCGATATGCCGGTCGTGGGTAATCTCCATGGCGATGACGCGGATGCCGTACTTGCCGGCGAGTTCGAACACGTAGGGCAGGCATCCGGCCCCGTGCCCCTGGAACGAATAGGGGTTGGTGCGCGGCTTGTACGCGCCCATGCGTGCGCAGGTCTGGCCGTGCTGCTGCAGCACCTGGAACATCCGCTCCACGTTCTGTGGGTTGTCCACGGCGCACAGCCCCGCGAACACGTGCAGGTTGTCCTGGCTGAACTCCACCCCGTTGTAGGTAAAGGCGGCTTCGCGTTCGTCGTCCCGATGGCGTCCGAGGATGCGGTAGGCGTCCGAAATGCGGATGACCCGCTCAACGGCCGGCAGGCAGCCCATTTCGTCTTCCTGGAGAGCGGCAGTGTTGCCGATCAGGTAGACCTCGGACAGCACCTGTTCGGCGCCATGAACCCGATGCACGCGGTGCTCGATACCCTCCAGTTCATCCAGGTAGGTCATCAGCCGCTGGTAATCGGGGTGGTCGGTGGCGATGTTCGGTTCCAGGATCAGAATCATGGGTGGTGTCCTCAGTCGTTCGCGTCCGGGGGCGCGTCGAGACTCAGCGCCGGTACAACCGGACGAGGTCGTGATAGTGATCCACGCGGCGGTCGCGCAGGAACGGCCACATCCGCCGGACGGTCTCGCTGCGCTGCATGTCGAGCGTTGCAAGCAGGACCTGGTCACCGTCCTCGTCGGCCCTCGCGAGCAGCTCCCCCTGCGGCCCGGCGACAAAGCTCGTGCCCCAGAACGTGGCGCCAGCCGCAGGGTCGGCCGGATCCGGTTCCCGCCCGTGCCGGTTGCAGACCAGCACCGGCAGGCCATTGGCAACCGCATGCCCCCGCTGAACCAGCATCCAGGCATCGCGCTGGCGCTTTCGTTCGTCCCGGTCATCCTCGTCAGCCCAGCCGATGGCCGTGGGGTAGAGAAGGATCTCTGCGCCCGCCAGCGCCATGAGCCGGGCGGCTTCAGGGAACCACTGGTCCCAGCACACGAGTACGCCGAGGCGGCCAACGCTGGTGTCGACCGGCTCGAATCCGGTATCGCCAGGCGTGAAGTAGAATTTCTCGTAGTACCCAGGGTCATCCGGGATATGCATCTTGCGATAGTGGCCTGCCAGTCGGCCGTCACTGTCCAGCACCACTGCGGTGTTGTGGTACAGCCCCGCCGCTCTCCGCTCGAACAGCGAGCCGACAATAACCACTTCAAGTTCCTTTGCCAGGTTACTGAGAAAACTGGTGGTCGGCCCTGGGATCGGCTCGGCCATGTCGAACACGGCCGGGTCTTCCTGTTTGCAGAAATAGGGGGTGCGGTGGAGCTCCTGCAGCAGCACCAGCCGGGCGCCACGGCCGGCCGCGTCGCGGATGCCGCGCTCGGTGCGTGTCAGATTGGAGTCCGGGTCGTCGGTGCAGGCGTGCTGCACGAGACCTGCGGTCAGATGAGCGGCGGACGCCATGCCGTCTCCGGAGGCGGTGAATGGGCCAAGCATTGTACTCAAATTGCGGATTCGGTGGCAGTCCCCGGCGCAGCGGGGAGCTGCATGGTGGCGCAATGCAGGGCGCCGCCCTGGGTGATCAGGGTGCGTGCATCGAGGCCGATGATTGCACGCTCCGGGAATAGCCCGGCCAGCGTATTCAGGGCTGCGGCGTCCTGCGGAACGCCGTAGGTGGGCACGAGCACCGCGCCGTTGATGATGAGGAAGTTGGCGTAACTCGCTGGCAAACGGCTGCCTTCGGTGTCGTGCACCGGTTCGGGCCAGGGAAGCGGCACCAGGTCGTACGGCTTGCCATCGGGCGTGCGGAATGAGGCGAGTTCAGCGGCCATTGCCTGAAGAGGCTGGAAATGCGGATCGTCGGGGCGGTCACAAGAGGTGTAGGTGATCGTCCCGGTATCCGTGAAACGCGCGAGCATGTCCACGTGACCGTCGGTATCGTCGCCCTCCAGCCAGCCATCGTTCAGCCAAAGCGTGCGTGACGCACCGAAATGCGCCCGGAAGAGCTGTTCGTAGTCGCTGACGCCCAGTTCGGGATTGCGCCCGGGGTGAAGCAAGCAGCGACGCGTGGTGAGAATGGTGCCGGCCCCGTCACAGTCGATGGCGCCGCCTTCCAGCACGCGATCCACGGCCTGATACGCGGCGCCGGGAAACGCGCCCGCGGCATGCAGCCGTGCGGTGAGGCGGTCGTCCTCGGTGGCCGGGTACTTGCCGCCCCAGCCGTTGAACCGGAAATCGAGGCAACGGAGGGCATCGCCAGCGAGCACGGTAATGGGTCCGTGATCCCGGGCCCAAATGTCATCGGCAGGCGCGGTGTGCAGATGGAGGTGATCGTCCGGAACCCCGCGGCTCCGGAGCTGCTGCCGGACGTGCGATGCCTTCGCCGCATCGGGGACGGCGATACAGAGCGGCTGAAACCGGCCAATGGCCGCGGCCAGCTCCTCGACCGAGGACTCCGCGGCAGCCAGGCGTGCGCCCCAATCGCCGCCTGCGCGGGGCCAGGTGAGCATAATGGCTGTCTGGAGTTCCCACTCGGCGGGAAGACGGGGCGGTGTGGTCACGGGTTCAACGCTGCCGTACGGCTCTGAGGACGCGGTCGTATTCGAAGTAGACGCTGAAACCGTCGTAATCCCAGCGCGTAATGGGCGGATCACCCACGGAGTCCCTGCGGGTCTGCGGCTCACCGAGTCGGTGCTCCACCTGGTCTTTTGTCAGCCCCCGTTGCAACTGCTCGTCGAGTTCGCTGTCGCCGTCACGCAGAGCGTCCAGCAGCAGCGTGTCCGCGGCTACAGACTGCACGAGGCCAAGCGACAGAATCAGAGCCACTCCCAGGGTGCGCACGATTGCGGGCATCCGTCCTCTCCATGCTGGACGCGATCAGGAAAATGTCCGGAAGACTATAGCACCGGGGCCTGAATGGACCAACGCCGGCCGACCCAGCGGGTATCGCCGCAACGGGATGCTGCTAGAATGCGCGCTTTCCGCAATGGTCCAAGGTCTGTTTGATGCGATTCGCGCAGCCCCTGACACCCGGTGTTCTCGAGCGGCGGTACAAGCGGTTTCTTGCCGATGTGCGCCTGGAAGACGGGTCGCTGATCACGTGCCACTGCCCGAACACTGGATCGATGCTCGGCTGCAAGGAGCCGGGTTCGCGGGTCTGGCTCAGCCGCTCCGACAACCCGAAGCGCAAGTACGCGTTCACGTGGGAACTCGTCGAACTCCCCGGGCGTGCACTGGTCGGTATTCACACGGGGCGCGCCAATGGCATGGTGCGCGAAGCCTTGGAGCAGGGGCGTATCCCGGCGCTGGCCGATTACCCGGTCATCAGGCCGGAGGTGCGGATCCCGGAGTGGCGTACGCGCATTGATTTTCTGCTGAGTGGGCATGCTTCCACGGCCGACGCGTACGTTGAGGTCAAGAACGTAACCGCTGCCGTGGAAGAGGGCGTGGCGCTTTTCCCCGATGCAGTGAGCGACCGCGGGACACGGCATCTGCAGCACCTGCAGAAGCTGGTGGCGGAAGGGTGCCGTGCCGCGCTGATATTCTGTGTGCAACGGGATGACGTGACCGAGGTGCGCCCCGCCGATCGCATTGACCCGGCCTACGGACGGGCGCTGCGGGAAGCCATCGCCAATGGGGTCGAGGTTCATGCCCTCGGCGCTGATGTGAATGAACAAACGATCGAACTGCGCCGCCGGTTGCCGGTGGTGTGTCCGACATCCGAGCTGTCGCCAACGTAAGGAAACTGCGCATGTTCCGTCCGCTGGAACTGTTTATCGGCCTGCGCTACACGCGAGCGAAACGCCGTAATCAGTTCGTGTCCTTCATATCGCTGAGTTCCATTCTGGGAATCGCCCTGGGGGTCACTGCGCTCATCACCGTCATGTCGGTGATGAACGGGTTCGAGCGCGAACTCCGGGACAAGATTCTCGGCATGATCGCCCATGCCACCATCGAGTCGCGCGATGGCGGCATGGAGGAGTGGGAAACAGTCGTCGAGCGCGCCGAAAGGCATCCGGAAGTGGTCGGTGCCGCGCCCTATGTCACCGGCGAGGTCATGATGACCCGCGGCGGGCAGGTCAGCGGCGCGCAGCTCCGCGGTGTGCTCCCCGAGATGGAGGGCAATGTCTCCCGGGTGATCGAGAATATCGACGGCGATGCCGCGCGGCACCTGGAGCCGGGGGAGTACAACATCATTCTTGGCTGGGCGCTTGCGCGCGAGCTGGGCGTGCGTGCGGGTGACCGGGTGACCGTGGTGACGCCGGAGGCGCGTGCGACGGTCGCCGGCATAGTGCCACGGCTCAAGCGCTTCCATGTTGCCGGCACCTTCGACGTGGGCATGTACGAGTACGATCGCGGCGTGGCGCTGGTGCATATCGGTGACGCAGCGACAATCATGCGGCTGGGCGAGGGCGTGTCGGGCGTGCGCCTGCAGTTCCGGGACCTCATGGATGCGCCCTGGCTGGCATCGGAAGTCGGCCAGGAGCTCGGCGGTGGCAGTTACCGGGTCCGTGACTGGACCCGGGAGCACGCCAGCTTCTTCCATGCGGTGCAGACCGAGAAGACGGTGATGTTTGTCATTCTGACACTGATCATCGCCGTGGCGGCGTTCAATATCGTCTCCACCCTGGTCATGGTCGTGAACGACAAGCGCAGTGATATCGCCATTCTGCGCACACTCGGCGCGAGTCCCGGGAGTGTCATGGGGATATTCATGGTGCAGGGGGCCATCATCGGTGTCTTCGGCACCATTCTGGGCGTCGCCGGGGGCGTGGCACTGGCACTGAACGTGGAGACCATCGTTCCGGCAATCGAACAGCTTCTCGGTGTTGCGTTCCTGGCACCGGACATCTACTGGTTGAGCGATCTGCCATCGGATCTGCAGACCACCGATGTGGTCCGCATTGCCGGTGTTGCCCTGGTGCTGTCGCTGTTGGCGACCATCTACCCCGCATGGCGGGGAGCACGAACCGAGCCAGCGGAGGCGTTGCGGTATGAATGAACAGCAGTCAGGGGAAGCCGTTGTTCGCTGCAACGGCGTCAGCAAGGTGTTTCACGAGGGGCCGCGTGACGTGCGTGTGCTCGACCGCGTCAGCCTGAGTATCGCGCGGGGTGAGCAGCTGGCTATTGTCGGCCGTTCGGGCTCCGGGAAGAGCACCCTGCTGCAGATTCTCGGCGGGCTGGACAAGCCGACGGAAGGAGACGTGCACGTGTGCGGACAGTCCGTGTATGCGCTGGGAGCGGGCGAGCGTGGACGGCTTCGCAATGAAGCGATCGGTTTCATCTACCAGTTCCACCATCTGCTGCCGGAGTTCACGGCGCTGGAAAACGTGGCGATGCCCCTGTTGATCCGCAAGGCGGGGCGGGCTGAAGCCAGCGCTGCGGCGGCAAAGGTGCTGGAACGCGTCGGTCTCGGGCACCGTCTTGAACACAAGCCCGGGGAACTCTCGGGTGGGGAGCGGCAGCGCACGGCCATCGCCCGCGCCATGGTGACTGAGCCGGCCTGCGTGCTGGCGGATGAACCAACGGGCAATCTGGACCGCCATACGGCGGAAGACGTCTTCACGCTGTTGCGGGAGCTCAACCGGGATTTCGGGACCAGCCTGGTGGTGGTGACCCACGACATGGAACTGGCCGGACGGATGGATCAGACCGTGACCATCGATGATGGGCGGCTCGTTCCGCCAGAGGCGGCGTCTGCGTCAGCGTGATTCGCGCGCGGCGAGGCGGGCGGCGCGTTTTTCCTTTCTGCGCCGGAGGTGACGGCGGATGTTCAGGCGCCAGAGCAGGTGGATCAGGCCGTAGCCCGCGAGAGACGCGCAGAGGCCGCACAGCACACTGCCAAGCAGCAACGGCTGCCAGATGTTGACCAGCTCCGTCCAGTACCACTCAAGGGTGGGCTCGAACGTGCCGTCGCGTGTCCCCTCGCCCATGACCAGCAACCCGATCCGGTACTGGAAGTACAGCATCGGCGCCATGGTCAGTGGGTTCGAGACCCAGACACCGGCCAGTGCGATCGGCATGTTGACGCGGAACAGGATCGCCAGCGCCGCGGAGGGAATCATCTGGAACGGCATGGGCATGAATGCCATGAACAGGCCCACGCCCAGACCGCCCGCCAGCGAGTGGCGGTTCAGGTGCCACAGGTTCGGATCATGAAGCAGACGCCCGAACACGCGGAGCCGCTGATGGCCGCGTACGACTCTGGAGTCCGGCAGATACCGTCGAAAGAACTTTCTCGCCACGCGTGATACTTTGAGTCGTCGCCTGTTCGGGGCGATGATAACGTGATTACGGCCCGTATGTCCGGGCTGCAGCCAGGAACGGCAACGGGGGCAAACTCACGGATGAGTCCTGCCACGGCCGCCTGCGGCGCATTCGTCGCCGGGGCGATCCTCTTTCATGTCAGCACGGGGCTTCCCGACAGCGCCGGGTGGCTGTCGTTGCTCGCCGGAGTGATGCTGCTGCTTCGCGGCCGTCGCTGGCTGGTGCCCGGGCTGTTCTGCGCAGGGGCGCTCTGGTCGGCTTGGTCGGCTGCCGCCGCGCTGGATTATCGGCTCGACACGCCCGGGAACGTTGTCCTGGAGGGCGAGGTAGCCGGGCTGCCGGCCTCCGGTGACGCGCGGCGTCAGTCATTCCTGGTGCGGGTGGACCGATCCGCTGACGGCCCGGAGGTGCGGCGGGTGCGGCTGCATTGGTACGGCGCCGGTCAATCGGTGCGCACCGGTGAGCGCTGGCGGTTCGAGGCCGACCTCCGCGCCCCCGCCGGCGCGCTGAACCCGGGCGCATTCGACGGTGAGCGCTGGCAGATCCAGAAGGGCATCGATGCGTCGGGAACCGTGACTCGCGGGGAACGAATCGAGGTCCATTCAGGCGCAAGCCTGGATGGGGTGCGCGGTTTCCTGTCAGCGCGTCTGCGCGCCGTGGTCAACCATGACGCGGCCGGTGCCATGCTGGTTGCTCTGGCCGTTGGTGATCGCCGCTTTCTGGATGACCAGGTCTGGGCGACGCTTCTGGCGACGGGCACCAATCACCTGGTGGCGATTTCGGGGTTGCATGTCGGGCTGGCCGCAGGGCTGGGGCTTGTGCTCGGCATGACCCTCTGGCGGTGCGGCGGCCGAACGGCCGGGCGTATCCCGGCGCGTGTCGCCGGCGCAGTGCTGGGGCTTGTGACCGCTGCGGTCTATGCCGCTCTTGCCGGGTTCACCATTCCGACGCAGCGCGCCCTGATCATGCTGGCGGTGACACTGTTTGCGGTGTTCGTGCGGCGGCCGGTGCGGCCAACGCAGGTGCTCTGCATTGCGGCGGTTGCCGTCCTGCTGGTGGATCCGCTGGCGCCTCTCGATCCGGGGTTCTGGTTGTCGTTCGCGGCCGTGGCGACGCTGGGCCTGCTGCTCTGGGGGCGATCGCCCTCCGGCGGGGCCTGGGTATGGCTGACCATCCAGTTCCGTCTTGCACTGGTGCTCGCACCCATGACGCTACTCCTGTTCAGTCATGTCGCGCTTGCGGCACCCGTCGCCAACCTGGTGGCGATTCCTCTGGTCGGCATGTTCACGGTGCCGCTCGTGCTAGTTGCAGCCATGACCATCGTGCCGTTTCCTGCCATTGGCGCGTTCCTGGCGGACTGGAGTGGCTGGCTGCTGATCCTGTTCCTGGGGTTTGCCGAACGCGTGGCCAGGGTCGCCGACCTTGTCCCCGTCCCGACGGTGGGTGAGGGGGGTGTTGCCTGGGTGCTGCTGTTGATGGCCGTGGTGCTGGCGATGATGCCGGCCGGGATCCCCGGGCGGATTCTGGCCATGCCAATGCTGGCCGCCGCTTTGTGGCCCGGGAGTATGGGCGGTGATGCGCGCGTACAGGTCACGACGCTGGACGTGGGACACGGACACGCAAGCGTCATCCAGAGCGGAGGCGAAGTGGTGGTCGTTGATTCCGGTCGCACCGGACGTGAAGTGGCCGCCTTGCTCACACGAACGGGGCGGGCCGACCGGCTGGTTCTCACCAGGGATCGCACGGGTTACAGGGGTGGCGCGGAGGAGCTGCGCATGCCCCCGGGGGCGACGGTTCACGACGCCCTGGAAGCCCCCGGAGCGTGTTCCGGCGGCGCGCGGTGGGGGGCGGGCAGCGGCGAGTTCCACTTCCTTGATCCGCAGCTTGATGTGACGGCCTGCGTCCTGCTGGTGGAGTCGGACGGTCGCCGTATCCTGATCGCCGCCGGTATCCCGCCGGGGGCGCCCGTCCGGTGGGAAGCCGCGGGCAGGGTGGATGCCGTCGTGCTGCCGGCCGGCGGGCATGCCGACGCCGTGACAGAGGCGATGCTCGAGGCACTGCAACCGGAACTCGCCGTGGTGTCGGTCGATGCCGGCAATCGTTATGGCCTGCCGCATCCGCAAGCGCTGGAGCGCCTGCGGGATCATGGTGTCCGGTTGCTGCACACCGGCCACCACGGGGCGGTCACCATCACGCTGCAGGCCGGTTTGCCCGCGGAGACCGCGAGGGATCGCGCCGGCTGGTGGAATCGGCGCCGGCCCTTCGGTCAGGGGAGGTAATCGTTTATCATGCGGCCTTCGCGCGGGGATGCCCCTGGCCCATGGAAAAGGAGAACAACTCGGCGTGCTGGAAATGATTGCGGCTGGCGGATGGGTGATGGTGCCGATCATCCTCTGCTCTATTCTCGCGTTGGCCATTATCGGCGAGCGAATCTGGGCCTTGCAGAAGCGGCGGGTCCTGCCCCCGCACCTTGTGGCGCACGTCTGGAATCAGGTGCGCAGCGGAACGCTGGACAGCCAGCAGCTGCGGCAGTTGCGTGAGCAATCCGCCCTGGGCCGGGTGCTGGCGGCAGGGCTGAGCAACATGCGCAGCAGCCGCGAAGTGATGATGGAGTCCATCGAGGATGCCGGCCGCCACGAGGCCCATCGCATGGAGCGCTTTCTGAACACGCTCGGCACCATCGCCTCGATTACACCGCTGCTGGGCCTGCTTGGAACCGTGATCGGCATGATCCGGGTTTTCAGTGCCATTACCGCCCATGGTGTCGGTGATGCCGCCAACCTGGCGGGCGGTATCTCCGAGGCGCTCCTGACAACCGCAGCCGGCTTGATCGTGGCCATTCCGTCACTCATGGCCTACCGCTATTTCCGCGGTCTTGTCGATGAGCACATGGTGGAGATGGAGCAGGAGGCCATGAAGCTGGTCGAGGTCATCCAGGGTCAGCGCGACCGCAGCAGTATTGAAGGTGGTACGCGGTGAATCTCCGCCCCCGACGCCGCGAAGAGCCGGAGATCACGCTGACCCCGCTGATCGACGTGGTGTTTCTAATGCTGATCTTTTTCATGGTCAGCGCCACGTTTCTCAATGAGGCCGACATGGAACTGAGCCTGCCCGAGGCGTCGCTGGATCCCGGGGAGCGGGCCTATTCCCCCATCGAGCTGGCCATCAGCGCCAGTGGCGATTACTACGTCGACGGCGAGGCGCTAGTGAATCAGCAGACCGACACGGTACAGCGTGCGCTGGAACAGGCCCTGGACGGCCGGCCCGACGCCCCCGTCATTATCCGTGCTGACGGACGGACTCCGCACCAGTCCCTGGTGACCGCGCTGGACGCTGCCGGGCGTGCCAGTATCGAGAACATTTCCATTGCCACCGTGCCCGAGGACGACTGATTACCATGCTGTCGATGACCAACCCGTTCACGACGCAGGCCTGGGGCATCTACGGACGACTGCTCGGTTACGTGGGACCGTACTGGAAGCTCGGCTCGCTGGCCGTGGTCGCCATGGTGATCGGGGCAGCCTCCCAGGCGGCGTTCGCCGGGATCATCCAGTACATGGTCGACGAGAGCTTCATCGAGCAGGATGATCTGGCCCGGCAGCTTGTGCCGCTGGCGTTGATCGTGCTGTTTCTGATCCACGGTACCGCCCATTTCGTGTCCGACTACGGTATCGCGTGGGTCGGCCGCTATGTGGTCAAGGACATGCGCCAGAATGTGTTCGACCACTACCTCTGCCTGCCGGCGCGCTTCTTCGATCACAGCTCGCCCGGCATGCTTCTGGCCAAGCTGACCTACGACATCGAGCAGGTGGCGCGGGCGGCGTCCCACGCCGTGGTTGTCTTCATCCGGGACTTCTTCACCGTCATCTTCCTGGTCGGCTACATGGTCTACATCAGCGGCTGGCTGGCTCTGATCTTCTTCGGCCTGGGGCCGGTGCTCTACGGCATCATCAACTACGCCAACAAGCGCTTCCGCAAGACCAGCCGCCGTATCCAGGGCTCCATCGGCAACGTGGCCCAGATCGCCGAGGACGGCATTCGTGGGCAGACGGAAGTGAAGGTCTTCGGGGGCCACGGCTACGAGTCCGAGCGCTTCGAGAAGATCAACGAGCGCAACCGCAGTCAGCAGATGCGCTACATCGCCGTGAAGGCGGTCAGCCAGCCGCTGGTCCAGTTTGTGGCGGTGGTGGCGCTGTCGATCATCCTCTACCTGGCCACCATGGACGTGGTCATGGAGGAGATCACGCCGGGGGCGCTGATCTCCTTCGTCGCCGCCATGATGCTGCTGATGCCACCGGTCAAGCGGATCGTGGGCGTCAACGCCGAGATCCAGCGCGGCATCGCGGCAGGCGAGAGCGTATTCGGAATCCTCGATGAACCGCCCGAGGACGATCACGGCACTGTGCCCCTGGAGCGCGCCGAAGGGCGGATCCGGTACGACCACGTGTCGTTTGCCTACAATCCGGAAGACGGTGACGTCCTCAGTGACGTCACGCTCGACATCGAACCCGGTCAGACGGTCGCCCTGGTGGGGCGCTCGGGCAGTGGGAAGACCACACTGGCGAGCCTTCTGCCGCGCTTCTATGAGCCGACGGCGGGCCGGATTCTTCTGGATGGCCGGCCGATCAGGGATTATCCGCTGCGCGACCTCCGTCAGCAGATGGCGCTGGTGGGGCAGCAGGTGGTGCTGTTCAACGACACGCTTGCCAACAACATCAGCTACGGCATGCCGACGCCTCCAGGCGACGAGGAGATCCGCGCCGCTGCCCGCGCGGCCAACGCGGAGGAGTTCATCGACAAGCTTCCGAATGGCTTCGAGACACTGGTCGGAGAGAACGGCGTGCTGCTCTCCGGCGGGCAGCGGCAGCGTGTGGCGATTGCCAGGGCGCTTCTGAAGAATGCGCCGATCCTGATACTGGACGAGGCCACATCGGCTCTCGACTCCGAGTCGGAGCAGCAGATTCAGTCCGCCTTGGATGAACTGATGACCGGCCGCACGACCCTGGTCATCGCACACAGGCTCTCGACCATCGAGGATGCTGACCGCATCGTGGTGCTGGATCAGGGGCGAATCGTCGAGTCCGGCACGCACCGGGAGCTGATCCAGCATGAAGGCCACTACGCCGCCCTGCACCGGATCCAGTTCAGTGAGGAGTAACGTGTGATGCCGATTCGCCACACCGGGCGTGTCCGTCATTGCTACCAACGGGGGAACGCATGACGGGGTTTCCGCAGTTCTGGCTCCGCAATACGCCCAAGTCGCTGGTACTGCTGCCCGCATCCTGGCTTTACCGGATCGTGGCGTTCGCTCGACGCAGCGCTTATCGCTGGGGGGTTCTTGGCCGGGAGCGTGTGGGTGTACCGGTACTGGTCATCGGCAACATCTTCGTCGGTGGCACCGGCAAGACGCCACTGGTGTTGTGGATGGTCCGCTATCTGCGGTCCATGGGGAAGCGCCCCGGCATCATCACCCGCGGTTACGGCGGGCAAGCGAAAGAGTGGCCGCAGGTCGTCCACGAAGACAGCGACCCTCTGGACGTGGGCGATGAACCGGTGCTGCTTGCCCAGCGTGGTAGCTGTCCGGTGGTGGCAAGCCCCGACCGCGTGGATGCGGCCCGGACCCTGGTGGAAGAGTTCGGCTGTGACGTGGTGGTGTCGGACGACGGGCTTCAGCACTACCGCCTCATGCGGGATATGGAGGTGGTCGTCATCGACGCGGCCCGTGGGCTGGGCAACGGCCACTGTCTGCCGGCGGGCCCCCTGCGGGAGCCACGCAGCCGGCTGCGGACCGTAGACTTGCTGGTGGCCAACGGCGGCCCGTCGTGGCTGACCCCTTATTACTTCACCCTGCGCCTGAACCAGGCGGTCGGGGTCACCGATGGCGAGCGTTCCCGCAGCCTGACGGAGTTTGCAGGCGAGCAGGCGCACGCCATTGCGGGTATCGGCAACCCCGATCGCTTCTTTGCGGCGCTTGGCCGTTACGGCATCGAGGTGATCCAGCATCCGTTCGCCGATCACTACCCGTTTGCGGAGAAGGACATTACCTTCGATGACGACCTGCCGGTTCTCATGACCGAGAAGGATGCGGTGAAGTGTCGTCCCCATGCGGGTGAGCGGCATTGGGCCGTGCCGGCGGAGACGGTTCTCACGGCGGAGACCGAGCGTGCCATGAAGGCGCGCGTGCGTGCTGCGCTGGAGCGGTTTCAGTCGGGCAGGAAGAGGCGGTTCGGGGCATGAGTTTCGTCGTGGTCATCCCGGCGCGTTACGCGTCCACCCGGTTCCCGGGCAAGCCGCTGGCGGATCTCGCCGGTTGGCCGATGGTCAGGCACGTGGTGGAGCGTGGCAGGGAGAGCGGGGCAGAGCGGGTCATTGTCGCCACGGACGATGCGCGGATCGAATCGACCTGTCGCGACCTCGGCGTGGAGGTCGTGCGCACGCGTGCGGATCATCCGTCCGGCACCGACCGGCTTGCCGAGGTGGCCGAGCAGCTTGGGCTCGATGACCAGGATGTGGTCGTGAACGTGCAGGGCGATGAGCCCCTGATGCCGCCAGCATTCATCCGGCAGGTTGCCGAGGCTCTGACGCAGAACCCCGAGACACCGGTGGCGACGCTGGTGACGCCCTTGCAGTCCCTCGATGAGTTGCGCAACCCGAACGTGGTCAAGGCGGTGCGTGATCGCAGTGGACACGCACTCTACTTCAGTCGCGCGCCGATCCCGTGGGACCGCGATCACGGCGGCACGCCGGCTGACCTTGCCGGCTGGTGGCGCCACCTCGGCATCTACGCGTACCGCGCGGCATTCCTGCGCCGTTACCCGGCGCTGGAACCCGCTCCCATTGAAGCGACCGAGTCCTTGGAACAGCTCAGGGTCCTCTGGCACGGTCTGCGGATCCACGCCGGAGCGGTCAGTGGAGACGCCGGGCCGGGTGTTGATCGCCCGGAGGATCTCGAGCGCGTCAGGCAGCACCTGCTTGATGGCACCGCAAAGCGCAGCAACGAAGGTTGAGGCAATGAGTGAAGCCAGGCATCTGAAGGTCCTGTTCGTCTGTCTCGGAAACATCTGCCGTTCGCCCTCGGCCGAGGGTGTCTTCCGGCGTATGCTGGCGGACCAGGGGCTCGATCACGTGGTCGAGACGGATTCGGCGGGAACGCACGCCTACCACGTGGGTAACCCTCCGGATCAGCGCTCGCAGATTGCGGCCAGAAAACGCGGCGTTGATATTGGCGATCTGCGGGGCCGGCAGGTGAACCGCAGTGACTTCGAGTACTTCGACTATGTACTCGCCATGGACCGGAGCAATCTGGAGATTCTGCTCGCGGAGGCCCCTGACCGCTACCGTGGAAAGGTGCAACTGTTTCTGGAGTACGCCAACAGCGCCGACGAGGATGAAGTCCCGGATCCTTACTACGGCGGGGACCGCGGGTTCGAGCACGTCCTGGATCTGATCGACGAGGCGTCCTCAGGTCTGCTGACTGAGATCAGGCGGGCCCACCAGCTGTAGGCCACGGCCACCCTCGGTGGCCGTGGCCCGTGGGTCTCGGACTAATCGCTTCGACGGGTGGTGTCGGAGTCTTCGGGCCGGGGCGCCTGCGTGTCCTGCGACGCATCTTCCTCGACCGTGGCCGGCGCTTCTTCCTTCGCCTTGGCAGCCGACGTCTCCCGTTCCTGCTTCTTCTCTTCGACCTTGGGCGCCTCAGCGGCGTCATCGTCCGCCACATCGTCCCGAGATGCCGCGGTTACGTCCTGAACGGTGTCGTCCGCGGCGGCAGGCTCCGTCACGACGGCCTCGTCCTGGTCGCCGTCGTCAATCGGGGCGGGTACCGATGTCGGCTCCAACGTCGTGTCGGTGTCTGCAGTCGCGCCATCGCCTACCGTCTCCGCGGCCCCGTCGGAGGCCGCCGCCGTATCGGGCTGCTCGGCTACAGGGGCTTTGTTCTCGGACTCAGGCGCTTCAACGGCCTCGCTGGAACCCGCGTTGTCGGTATCAGGGGCGGGCGCCTCAACCGTGGCCGCCGTTGCCGGTGCGGCTTCAGCGGCCTGTGTCGCAGCCGGGATGCGCGGTCGTCCGTCCCGTTGGCGCGGATCACGCTTGGTCTGTTTCTCACGCCGTTGCTGCGGTTTCGACTCAGCTTCCGCCTTCGGTTCGTCTGAGCCGGTCTCAGGCGTCGTATCAGCCGTGCCGCTGTCTTCAGGCGTGGTGCCGGACGCATCATCGGTCTGGTTCTCGCCAGTGCGGCCGCGGCGCCGACCGCGTCCGCCGCGACGACGATTGCCACGGGGTTTGTCCCCGTCGCCCTCGTCCGGCGTGGCCTGTGCGTTGTCATCGGCGGCAGCAGCGGTGGTCCGGGCTTCATCGTCGTCGGCTGCAGTGGCGACACTCGGCTTGTCATGCTCGGCCGAGGCACTGATCGCCTTGCCGCTGGACTCCGCTTCGGTCTTCGGGGCATCGCCAGAGGCGTTCCCGACTTCGGTGTCATCGGACTGCTGCACGTTGCCTTCGCCGTCCTGCGGCGTACCTCCGCCGCGACGCCGGCGCCGGCCACCGCGGCGACCACGACGGCTGCGCCCAGAGCGCTGCTGCTCGTCACCGCTCTGCTCGGTTTGCGGGGCCGGCTGCTGGTCCTTCTTCTGTTCCTGATCGGTAGTGGCGGCAGCGTCCTTGGCCGTGCCCGCATCGCCCGGTTTGGCGGCGCTTTCGGTCTTGGCGGTACTGCCCTTACCGGCGGAGGGCTTCGTCGTGCCCCGCTCGCCGTCACCGGACTGCTGCTGGGACGAACGACCACGGCGGTTGCGATTCCCGCCACGGCCCCCACCGGCCTGACTCTTCTGTTCGCCCGACTTGCGCTGTTGTCCGCCGCCACCGGTCTTGGCCGCTTTGCCCCGTGTGCTCTCAGCTTCATCGGCCTGTTGCGCCTGCTGCCCATCGGTGGACGACGGCTGCGGTTCGCCGCCAAAGACGGAGCCAAGCCAGCGGAAGAAGCCGGACAGGCCGGAGCCGCTCGCCGGGCCGGTGGGCTGGGAAGGTGCCGTCGGTGTCTTCGGGGCCGTGGGCGTAGACTCCGGTTCCGGGGCGACCGGGGCGGGCGGCGCCGCGGGCGCGATGGCCCGAACCGCCGGTTCTTCGGCGCGGCGCTTCTCGGCAGTGGAGACCTGATACCCGGTGTCTTTGGTCTCGGAGGCGAGGCGGTAGCTGATGTCATCGGCGGACCGATCATCGCCACGGATGCGCTCAACGGAGTAGTGCGGGGTTTCCAGGCTGCGGTTGGGAACCAGGATGACCTGCACGCCGTGGCGCGACTCGATCATGCCAAGCGTGTCCCGCTTCTCGTTGAGCAGGTAGGTGGCCACGTCCACCGGCAACTGCGCCAGAACCTTTGCGGTCTTCTCCTTCATCGCCTCTTCTTCCACCAACCGCAGCACCGACAGGGACAGCGACTCGACGCCGCGGACCGTGCCCTGGCCGTTGCAGCGCTGGCAGACTTCCTGACTGGTCTCGCCCAGGGAGGTGCGCAACCGCTGACGCGACATCTCCAGCAGGCCGAAGCGGGAGATCCGCCCCACCTGCACCCGCGCACGGTCCATCTTCACGGCCTCGCGAAGCCGCTGCTCTACGTCGCGCTGGTTGCGGTTGGGGCCCATGTCGATGAAGTCGATGACGATCAGGCCGCCCAGGTCGCGGATACGCAACTGCCGGGCGATTTCGTCCGCCGCTTCCAGATTGGTGTTCAGCGCCGTTTCCTCGATGTCGCTGCCCTTGGTAGCGCGCGCCGAGTTGATGTCGATGGAGATGAGCGCTTCGGTGTGGTCGATGACGATGGCCCCGCCGGACGGCAACTGGACCTGGCGGTCGAACGCCGACTCGATCTGGCTCTCGATCTGATAGCGCGTAAACAGCGGAACGCTGTCGTCGTAATGCTTCAGCCGGGAGCTGAACTGTGGCATCACCTGCTTCACGAAATCCTGCGCCGTGGCATACACGTCGGCGTCATCAATGAGAATTTCGCCGGTGTCCGCGCGCAGGTAATCCCGCAGCGCCCGGATGATGACGTTACTTTCCTGATAGATCAGGAACGGGGAAGGGCGCTCGTCGGCGGCCCCCTTGATCATCTCCCAGAGCTGCAGCAGGTAGTTGAGGTCCCACTGCAGTTCCTCGATGTTCCGGCCAACGCCGGCCGTGCGCACGATGAGACCCATGCCTTCGGGAGTTTCAAGCTGCCGCAGAGCGTCCCGGATCTCGTCGCGGTCATCACCCTCGATGCGGCGGGAGACGCCGCCGGCCCGCGGGTTGTTGGGCATGAGGACGAGATAACGTCCGGCGAGGCTGACATAGGTCGTCAGCGCGGCCCCCTTGGTGCCACGCTCTTCTTTATCTACCTGGACAACGACTTCCTGGCCTTCCTTGATGACATCCTTGATGCTGGTGCGGCCATTACCGTTGCCACCGTCTCCCTGGTAGTAGCTGCGCGCGATCTCCTTGAAGGGGAGAAACCCGTGCCGCTCCGACCCGTACTGGACAAAAGCTGCCTCAAGACTGGGTTCAACCCGAGTGATTTTACCCTTGTAGATATTGGACTTCTTCTGCTCCCTTGCCGGGGTCTCAATATCCAGATCGTAGAGCTTCTGTCCATCGACCATTGCCACCCGCAACTCTTCGGGCTGGGTGGCATTGATGAGCATTCTTTTCATACGTTGCGAATCTCCGGCGCTCAACCATGACTTCCGCCTGGTGCACGCGTCCGGTCACGATGCGACGGTGCGGCGCACCACGAGGGTGCGCGCACGAACGAGTCGGCTCGGAAAAGAGCAGCGCGGCAAGGCGCAAGACGACCAGGTTCTGCGTCAACAGTCGGAGCGAAGCCATGGGAGCGGTTCTCTGTGGGTCGCCCCGACCAGCGGGACCACCATGAAACCAGCGATAAAATACATCCGACATGCGGATGATGCGTTGTTTCCAGTTACTTCCACCTTGCAGGGCCGATGATTCTTCTCCCGCAAGGAGTCGCAAATATAGCAGTGTCAACCAGCTGCATCAAACGGGGGGTTGAGCTGGTAAACTACCGCACACCATGACTTCCTCATCCAGTGCACAAGGGCGTAACGGCGTCCGCCACGTCGACGTCGACAGCGGGTCCGCCGGGCAGCGGATCGATAACTTCCTCGCGCGTGAGCTGAAAGGTGTTCCCCGTTCGCGGGTGCACCGCCTGCTGCGCAAGGGCGAGGTGCGTGTAAACGGGGGGCGTGTGCGTTCCGGTGCCCGCCTGGAGGCCGGAGACCGGGTACGCATCCCGCCGGTATCGGTGGATGCAGGCAGACGCGCCGAAGGCGACCAGCCGCCGAAAGGCATGCAGGAGCGCATCGGCGCGGCAGTGCTGCATGAGGACGATCGCCTGCTGGTGCTGAACAAGCCCTCGGGCATCGCCGTCCACGGCGGCAGTGGAGTGCCGTGGGGCGTCATCGAGACCCTGCGGGCGATGCGACCCGGCACGGCCTTCCTGGAGCTGGTGCATCGGCTCGATCGCGAGACCAGCGGATGCCTGCTGGTGGCGAAACGACGCAGCACCCTGCGCACGCTCCATGAGGTGATCCGGGATGGCGCACTGGAGAAGCGCTATCTTGCGCTGGTCAAAGGACGTCTGCCCAAGCACCCGCTGCCGGTCGAGGCGCGTCTGGATCGCAACGCCAGGCGCGATGGTGAGCGCACCGTGCAGGTCAGTTCGGCGGGGCAGGCTGCCCGTAGCGTCTTTCGGCGCTCGGAAGTCTTTCACGAGGCGACGTTGGCCGAGGTGTCCATCGCTACCGGCCGGACGCACCAGATCCGCGTCCACGGCACATACGCCGGGCATCCGGTGGCAGGTGACGGGCGCTACGGCGATCAGGAGTGGAACAAGACCCTGCGCAAGTACGGGTTGAAGCGGCTTTTCCTGCACGCCAGCGGCCTTCGGTGGAAAGACCCCGACAGCGGCGCCGAGCACGTTTATCATGCCGAGCTACCCGACGAGCTGCGCGGGATTCTGGTGCGGCTGGAGGAGTCGCGGCCATGATGGCGCCGCTCGGGCGTCCACGGGACATACGGTAAACAACTGACGGGAGTAGGCACTGATGCAGGATGATCGTTGGGAGCGGGAGGCATTGCGAGAGGTCGCCCTGGAGGGAATCCGCGAGCGGCGCCGATCCCGGCGCTGGGGCATCCTTTTCAAGGCCTTGTTTCTGGGCTACCTGTTCGTGGTTCTCGCGCTTGTGATGGGGTGGTTCCCCGGTACGTCCGATGCGCCGCCCGGGCCGCATGCGGCACTGGTGGAGGTGGACGGAGCGATCATGCCCGGAGGGGAGAACGATGCGGAGACCATCGGCGCTGCGCTGCGGCGTGCGTTCTCGGACGAGGACTCGAGAGGCGTGATCCTCAAGGTCAACAGCCCGGGCGGCAGTCCGGTGCAGGCCAACCGGATCAACCAGGAGATTCGTCGGCTCAAGGAGGAACACCCCGAGACGCCCTTTTACGTGGTGGCCGGCGACATGTTCACCTCCGGTGCGTACTACCTTGCCGTGTCTGCGGACGAAATCTACGTGGACCAGGCTTCCCTGGTTGGCTCCATCGGCGTGCTGATGAACGGCTTTGGTTTCCACGAGGCCATGGAGCGCCTGGGGATCGAACGGCGACTGCACACGGCGGGCGACAACAAGGCCTTCATGGATCCGTTCTCCGAGGAGGATCCGGACGATGTGGAACGCCTCCAGCGCCTGCTGGATGACATTCACGGTCAGTTCATTGCTGCCGTGCAGGAAGGGAGAGGCGACCGGCTGGCCGACGATGACCGGATTTTCTCCGGTGATGTGTGGACCGGTACGGAGAGTATCGAGCTGGGACTGGCAGACGAGATCGGCAGCGTTCAGTACGTAGTCCGTGACGTCATCGGTGTCGAGCGTACCCGGGACTATACGATCCGTCCCAACATCCTGGAGCGGTTCGGCCGGGGTGTGGGTGTGGCAATCGGCGACACGGTCGCGGAGAAGCTGATCGGGCCTGCACCCTTCGAGTGAAAGGCATGATCGATGCTGCTCAGGGGAGAGCAACCCCCTCCTCGTGCAGCATGGTTACAAGCCGGATCAGGGGCAACCCGACCAGCGCGGTCGGGTCTGCCCCTTCCAGGCGCTCGAACAGCGCAATGCCCAGCCCCTCGGAATGGAAGCTGCCGGCGGCATCGTACGCCGGTTCGCGCGCCAGGTAGCGTTCCACGGAGTCGCGTGTAAGACGCCGGAAACGAACCCGGAACGGCACGACATCGACCTGGCTGGAGCCGGTCGCCGTATTCAGTACGCAAACACCGGTCAGGAACGTGACGATGCGCCCCGAGGAATCCAGCAACTGCTGAACTGCCGCTTCGTGATCGGCCGGTTTTCCGAGGATCCGATCACGCAGAACACAGGCCTGGTCGGAGCCGATGATGAGGCTGTCAGGGTGGCGTTCAGCCACCGCAAGGGCCTTCTCCTCGGCGAGACGGGTGACGTAACGGTCCGCCGTCTCATTCTCGCCCACGCGCTCATCAATATCCGGTGTGTCGGTGGTGAATTCGGGCAGCAGCCGCTTCAACAGATCCACGCGATGGCGGGAGCCCGAGGCGAGAACAACCCGTGAGTGCACCATGACATCTCCAGAACAGAATCGAGGGACGGACCGCTATCACGGGCGCTCCGCGGCGACGAACGACCGGACTGACCGTGTACGAATTGGACCGTCGGTGGCGAACGGCGTCAAGTCGTGGCATACCGTGTCGGCTGCTTTGACAGGCCCCGGGCTCGGGGATACCATGCGCGCCTTATGACCGGCAATTCGGTGCCCTCCAAGGTGGATCTGGTCCTGTTCTCGAAACAGGGCAGACAGATCCGTGCGTCCATGCCGGTGGCGGACATGCCGAGGTTGACCGGGTTGCTGGCAGACGCGTCCGGGACTGCGGAACTCGATCTGCAATTCGGGCTGGACAGTGGTCGGCGCGCCGTCGTCCACGGGAGCATCAGAGCGACGGTGATGGTCACGTGCCAGCGTTGCCTGGAGCCAATGGCTCTGGCGCTTGAGCCACAGATCAACGTGGCGATGGTTGGGCGTGAAGATGAAGCGGATTCGCTCCCGGAGGAGCTGGATCCGCTGCTGTGCCCGAGTGGCGAGGTGGTGGTGGGTGAGTTCGTGCAGGATGAGCTGATCCTCGCGCTCCCCGTTATACCGCGTCACGAGAACGACGTCTCCTGTGTGCCGTTGACGGGAGATTCGCCTGGCGGCGACGGTGTCGCGCCGGAAGAAGTGAAAGACAATCCGTTCGCTGTGCTGAGTACGCTCAGGGAACGTGGCGGTGATCAAGGTTCAAATCAGGAGTCATAGAGATGGCAGTGCAACAGAATCGTAAGTCCCGTTCGAAGCGGGGCATGCGTCGCTCCCACGACGCGCTGAGCGAGCCGACGCTGTCGGTGGAGCCGACCACGGGCGAGACCCATCGCCGGCATCACATCAGCCCCGAAGGTTATTATCGCGGTCGTAAGGTGCTGGATACCGATAACGACTAGGTTGACGAGCCCACCGCCGACGTCGTCCGTCACGCTTTTGGCTCGCGCCAGTGGCCGGCTGGTGGTTGACTCACGGCAACAGGATCTTTCGAGTCGATGGCCAAAGCCGTAACGATCGCACTGGATGCCATGGGCGGCGACCACGGACCCGGAGTCGTGGTGCCGGCCGCTCTGCAGGCGCTCGAACGCCACGACCGGTTGCGCGTTGCCCTGGTAGGTGATGCCGACACCCTGCGCGGCGAAATGAGCCGTGCGGGGCATGCCGAGCATCCCCGGGTGTTCGTTGTGCCCGCGAGCCAGACCGTCGGCATGGATGAATCACCGTCTCAGGCGCTGCGTCTGAAGAAGGACTCATCCATGCGGGTCGCCGTGAACATGGTGAAGGACGGCGATGCCGATGCTGCCGTATCGGCCGGCAATACCGGCGCCCTCATGGCCACCGCGCGCTACGTCCTCAAGACCCTCCCCGGAATTGATCGCCCCGCAATCTGCACAACCATGCCGAGCATTGGCGGTTTCTCCCGCATGCTCGACCTGGGCGCCAATGTCGACTCCAGTGCCGAGCACCTGTTTCAGTTCGGGGTCATGGGAGCCGTTCTCGCGGAAGCTCTGGATGGTGTGGAGCGGCCGCGCGTCGGTCTCCTGAATATCGGCGAGGAAGAGATCAAGGGTAACGATCAGGTCAAGCAGGCGGCGCAGATCCTCAACGAGAGCGGGCTCAACTACATCGGTTACGTCGAGG
This sequence comes from Aquisalimonas sp. APHAB1-3, assembly GCF_048323695.1. Lineage (NCBI taxonomy): Bacteria > Pseudomonadati > Pseudomonadota > Gammaproteobacteria > Chromatiales > Ectothiorhodospiraceae > Aquisalimonas > Aquisalimonas sp. APHAB1-3. Next base: position 547,817 of record NZ_JBLWFT010000001.1, read on the forward strand.
GCGACGACATATTCAAGGGGACGGCGGACATCATTGTCTGCGACGGGTTTGTCGGCAATGTCGCCCTCAAGACCAGCGAGGGCGTGGCGCATATCATTGCGCACTACATGAGCGAGGAATTCCGCAGGAACCCTCTCACCAAGCTGGCCGGGCTCGTGGCGCTGCCAGTGCTGCGGCGTTTCCGTCAGCGTATCGACCCACGCCAGTTCAATGGTGCAAGCTTGCTGGGTCTGCGTGGTATCGTGCTGAAAAGCCACGGTGGCGCAGACACGACGGCGTTTGCTCACGCAGTGGAGACTGCGATGCTTGAAGTCGACGCGGCAGTGCCTACGTTGATCGACGAGCGCCTGGACCAGCTGCTTTCAGAAAGGCAGGAATCGTGACGTACGCGAGGATAAAGGGGACGGGGAGTTATCTCCCGGAGAAGATCCTGACGAATGCGGAGCTGGAGAAGCTGGTGGACACCAGCGATTCCTGGATTCGCGAACGCACCGGTATACGCGAACGTCGCATCGTCGGTGACGACCAGACCTGTCGCGATCTTGCAGTGATCGCGGCGAGCCGCGCCCTGGATGCGGCAGGCCTGCAGGCTTCCGATATCGACCTGGTGGTGCTGGGCACCTGCACGCCGGACCGCATCTTCCCGAGCACCGCCTGCCTGATCCAGACCGAGATGGGCATCCGTCCGGGGGCTGTGGCATTCGACGTGTCTGCCGCCTGTTCCGGGTTCGTGTACGCGCTTGACGTGGCGAATCGATTCATCGCGACGGGGGGCGCCAAACGGGCACTGGTGATTGGCTCGGAGACCATGAGCCGCATCATCGACTGGACGGATCGAGGCACGTGCGTACTCTTTGGCGACGGTGCCGGCGCGGTGGTGCTGGAGGCGGATGAAACCCCGGGTATCCTGTCCACCCACCTGCACGCCGACGGCGGTTTCGAAGACCTGCTCAACGTGCCCTGGGGCGTCTCGCAGGGGTATGACGAGCTCGAGGGCAGTGCCGGCAAGCTCCACATGCGCGGCAACGAAGTCTTCAAGGTTGCAGTGCGAACCCTGGGCCGGATCGTCGACGAGACGCTGGAGGCCAACGGCCTTCAGAAGCAGGACGTGGACTGGCTCATCCCGCACCAGGCGAATATTCGCATCATCCAGGCCACCGCCAAGAAGCTCGGACTGCCCATGGACCAGGTGGTGCAGACCGTCGGTGAACACGGGAATACCTCCGCGGCATCGATCCCGCTGGCGCTGGATACAGCCGTGCGCGATGGGCGGATCCAGCGTGGTGAGCTATTACTACTCGAAGCGTTTGGGGGCGGTTTCACCTGGGGCTCGGCACTGATCCGGTACTGAGCCCGTGGCCTCCCGGCACACCATAGCCCGATAAAGGACAAGAACCGGCATGACCAGCACAACCGCTTTTGTCTTTCCCGGCCAGGGGTCGCAATCCGTCGGCATGCTCGGCGAGCTGGCCGAGCATACCAGCGTTGTCGCCGACACCTTTGCTGAAGCATCCGACGCCCTGGGCCGCGACTTGTGGGATCTCGTACGCAACGGCCCTGAAGATCAACTCAACAGTACCGACATTACGCAGCCCGCCATGCTTGCCGCAGGCGTAGCAGTCTGGCGCGCCCTGCAGGAAAAGGGGGCGCCCGCGCCCGCCTATCTGGCCGGCCACAGTCTCGGTGAGTACAGCGCACTGGTCTGCGGCGGCGCACTGGCGTTCCCGGAAGCGGTGGCCCTGGTGGCCGAGCGCGGGCGCCTGATGCAGGAGGCCGTACCGCAGGGGCAGGGCGCTATGGCGGCGATTCTGGGGCTGGATGACGAGCAGGTTCGCCAGGTCTGTGCCGATGCCGCCCAGGGCGACGTGGTGGAAGCCGTGAACTTCAATGCGCCCGGCCAGGTGGTGATCGCCGGTGGCGCCAGCGCGGTTGAGCGTGCCGTCACCGCCGCCAAGGCGGCCGGCGCGAAGCGCGCAATGCCGTTGCCCGTGAGCGTGCCGTCGCACTGCGCCTTGATGGAGCCCGCAGCGGAGAAGCTCGCACAGCGCCTGCGGGATGTTGCAGTGCAGGCGCCGACTATCCCGGTGGTGCACAACGTCGACGTCGCGCCCTGCGACGATCCGGACGGCATCCGTGACCGTCTGGTGCGGCAGCTCCACCGGCCGGTACGGTGGGTGGAGACGGTGGAGTTTCTCGCCGGGCACGGTGTGGGCACGCTCGTGGAGTGCGGACCCGGAAAGGTGCTCGCTGGCCTGACCCGGCGCATCGACAAGTCGCTGGACGCGGTTGCAGTATTCGATCCGGACAGCCTGAACAAAGCACTCGATCAGGGATAACAATCATGACCAATGAAGCACGTACCGCTCTCGTGACGGGCGCAAGCCGCGGCATTGGCCGGGCCATTGCCGAGAGCCTCGCCGAGGCGGGGCACACCGTGATTGGTACCGCGACCTCCGACAAGGGTGCGGACGCAATCAGCGCCTACCTCAAGGAGGTGGGCGCCAATGGCCGGGGCATGGTGCTCAACGTCACCAGCCCCGACAGCGTCAATGACGTGCTCGCCGCGATCACGAAAGAACACGGCACCCCCACCATCGTCGTCAACAATGCCGGCATCACCCGGGATAACCTGATGATGCGGATGAAGGATGACGAATGGGATGACATCATCGACACGAACCTGACGTCCGTCTACCGCGTGTCCAAGGCGTGTCTGCGTGGCATGATGAAGGCGCGCTGGGGGCGCATCATCAATGTTTCGTCCGTGGTTGGATCCATGGGCAACGCCGGCCAGGCGAACTACGCCGCGGCCAAGGCGGGGATTCAAGGGTTCACGCGCTCGCTGGCGCGTGAAGTCGGTGCGCGCGGAATCACGGTGAATGCCGTGGCTCCGGGTTTCATCGACACGGATATGACCCGGGCACTGGGTGACGAGCAGCGGGAGGATTTGACGAAGCAAATCCCGTTGGGCACATTAGGCCGCCCGGATCATATCGCCTCAAGTGTTGCTTTTCTGGCCTCGGATGCCGCCGAGTACATCACCGGGCAGACGCTGCACGTGAACGGCGGCATGTACATGGGCTGATAGGCAAAGGCTGGTCTTTTCGGCGGGCCCAATGGTCTGACGAAAGGCCATACGCTGTGGTAACAATAGGCCGCATTGCATAGAATACGCCGGCAGATATAACTGGACCGGCCATAATCGGGAGTAAGGGTTTATGAGCAGTATCGAAGAGCGCGTCAAGAAGATCGTTGTCGAGCAGCTCGGGGTAAAAGAAGAGGAAGTCACCTCGGAAGCGTCTTTCGTTGACGATCTTGGTGCCGATTCCCTCGACACCGTCGAGCTCGTGATGGCCCTGGAAGAGGAATTCGAATGCGAGATTCCCGATGAAGAGGCCGAGAAGATCACGACCGTCCAGCAGGCGATCGACTACGTCCAGAACCATCTGGGTAGCTAACGCTCTCCGGCAACATGCATGTCGGCAGGCTCGTGAAGGGTGTCGGGTAACCGTCACCCTTCACGCGTTTCTAAAGGAAGCGAGGATATGGCCTTGAATAAACGGCGGGTGGTTGTGACCGGCCTCGGCATCGTCTCTCCGGTCGGGAACAACATCAGTGAAGCCTGGGGTAACATCTGCGCCGGTCGCAGCGGGATTCGCCCCATTGACCGGTTCGACACCGAACACTTCGCGACCCGGTTCGGGGGCACCATTCAGGGGTTTGATGCCAAGGAACACATCAACCCGAAAGATGCCCGCAAGATGGATCCATTCATCCATTACGGTATTGCGGCCGCGAACCAGGCGCTCAGTGATGCCGAGCTGGATGTCACCGAGAGCAATGCGGAACGGATCGGGGTGGCCATCGGCTCGGGTATCGGCGGGATCAACTGGATCGAGAACGGCCACAAAGCCTATCTCGATGGCGGTCCCAGAAAGCTGTCTCCGTTCTTCATCCCGGGCGCCATCATCAACATGATCGCCGGACACCTGTCGATCATCCACGGCATGAAGGGCCCGAACATTTCCATCGTCACCGCGTGCACCACGGGGACACACAACATCGGCGAAGCGGGCCGGATGATCGCCTACGGTGACGCGGACGTCATGGTAGCGGGTGGTGCCGAGTTCTCGACGACCCCCACCGGCCTCGGTGGTTTCTCGGCCGCCAAAGCGCTCTCCAGTCGCAACGACGACCCGGAAGGGGCCAGCCGTCCCTGGGATACCGACCGTGACGGCTTCGTCCTCAGTGACGGAGCCGGCGTGGTGGTACTGGAAGAGTATGAGCACGCGCGCAAGCGTGGCGCCCCTATCTACGCGGAGCTCGCGGGTTACGGCATGAGTGGCGACGCCTACCACATGACGCAGCCTTCCGAAGGTGGCGAAGGAGCCGCCCGTTGCATGAATGCGGCGCTCCGCGATGCGGGTGTCAACGCCGACGAGGTGGGTTACGTCAACGCCCACGGAACCTCCACCATGGTGGGTGACGTCGCCGAGACCAAGGCGATCAAGCGTACGTTCGGTGATCACGCCTACAAACTGGCGGTGAGCTCCACCAAGTCGATGACAGGCCATCTGCTCGGTGCCGCGGGTGGGGTCGAGGCCGTGTTTACCCTGTTGGCCATGCGCGACGGGATTCTGCCTCCGACCATCAATCTGGATAACCCGGCAGAAGGGTGCGATCTGGATTACGTGCCGCATTCGGCACGGGAGCAGGCCATCGATGTGGCCATCTCCAATTCGTTCGGTTTCGGCGGCACGAACGGCACGGTGCTGTTCCGCAAACCTGAGTGAGCGAGAGCCATGTACCTGGTGGATGGCGCGCCCTGTGAGCATCTGCCGGTCGATGATCGTGGGCTTCAGTTTGGCGATGGTCTCTTTGAGACCATCGCCATCGTGGCCGGCGAGCCCCGCCTGCTGGATCAACACCTGAGCCGCCTCGCCCGCGGAGCATCCGCACTTTCCCTCCCGACTCCTGACCATGAACGTATCCGTGCCGAGGTCACCCGCCTGTCCGCAGCCGAGCCGGGATGCGGCGTGGTGAAAGTGGTCTGGACCGCGGGTTCGGGTGGTCGCGGCTATGCGCGCCCGGATTCGGTGCTGCCGCGCCGTATCATCAGCCGCCATCCTGCTCCGCAGCACCCCGCGTCTCACTGGTCCGATGGGATCAGCGCATGTGTGGTGACCATGGCGCTCGGCGATCAGCCGCGCCTGGCCGGTATCAAGCACCTGAACCGTCTGGAGCAGACACTGGCACGCATGGAGTGGCACGGGACCGGCGTGGCCGAAGGCCTGATGTGTGACCGGGACGGTAGATTCATCGAAGGCACGATGAGCAATCTGTTCCTGGTCGTCGGTGAGCACGTCGTGACACCCCGGCTCGACAGAAACGGGATAGCGGGCGTCATGCGCGAGGCGATCATGGCCAGGCTTGCGGCCGACGGCATGCCGGTCGCCGAGCGTGAAGTGTGGCCGACGTCCCTGCTGGCGGCGTCGGAAGTTTTTGTGTGCAACAGCGTCAACGGCGTCTGGCCCGTGCAGGCGATCGACGGGATCGGTCACTGGCAGGCGGGGCCTATATCGCACCGGCTGCAGGAGTGGCTGGACAGGGAAAAGCTGGCTTGCACACCTGCCAGCCGGCATGAGCAGAGGACGTGAAGAGCATGATTCGACGGATTGCCAGAATCGCTGGCGTGGCCCTGGTATGCGTTGCGGTGGTCGTGGCGGGGATTGCCATCGATTACCGCAACTGGCACCAGACTCAGCTTCATCAGGACGAGTCACCGAAAACGGTGGAAATCGACTCAGGGAGCAGTGTGCGCAGTCTGCAGCGGCAGCTGGAGAACGACGTTGGCATGGAGCGCCCGCTCTATTTCCGCCTTTACTCCCGGCTGTCGGGCAAGGCCCAACGGCTGCAGAGCGGAGAGTACGGCTTACCCGCCGGCATGACGGCCCCACAGCTATTGCACCGGATTGCCAGCGGTGACGTCATTCAGTATCGCTTCACCGTCGTCGAAGGCTGGACGTTCCGGCAGCTTCTGGCGGCCATGCAGGCTGACCCGCGAATTCTCGACACCTTGGATGCCCCGGACGACACTGAAGTCATGGCGGCTGTCGGCAGCCCCGACAAGGAGCATCCGGAAGGGTGGTTTCTACCGGAGACCTACAACTACACCCGTGGCACAACGGACCTGGATCTGCTTCGCCGTGCCCACCGCGCCATGCAGCGGGAGCTTTCATCGGTGTGGGATAACCGCGTCGACGGGCTGCCACTCGACTCCGCTTACGAGGCGCTGATTCTCGCGTCGATCATCGAGCGGGAAACCGGTGCACCGGAAGAGCGGGGAGAAATCGCTGGCGTGTTCGTACGCCGCCTGGAGGACGGTATGCGTCTGCAGACCGACCCGACCGTGATCTACGGCATGGGGGATGCCTACGATGGGCGGATTCGCACCCGTGATCTGCGCACTGACACCCCGTACAACACCTACACGCGCCATGGGCTGCCGCCTACGCCCATCGCAATGCCCGGCCGCGCCTCACTGCAGGCATCGGTGAATCCGGAGCCGGGAACATCCATGTACTTTGTGTCTCGCGGCGATGGGACACACGTATTCTCCGAAACGCTGGAGGAACACAATAGCGCCGTGCGGCGTTACATTCTCGGTCAGGGGGGTGATGACTGATGGGCTCAGCCGGAGGGCTTTTCATTACCCTGGAAGGTGTCGAGGGTGCAGGCAAAACCACGGCGCTGGAGGCGATTTCACGTCATATCAGCAATCTGGGGATGACACCTTTAGTGACGCGTGAGCCCGGTGGAACCGGCATCGGCGAATCGATCCGTGGCATGCTTCTGGAACATGCCGATGATTCCATGTGCGCGGATGCCGAGGCGCTGTTGATGTTCGCCGCCCGGGCCGAACACGTTCACAAGGTGATTCGCCCGGCGCTCGCACGTGGCGAATGCGTGCTTTGCGACCGCTTTACCGATGCCACCTATGCGTACCAGGGAGCGGCGCGAGGACTTGGATACGACCGCATTGCCGCACTGGAGCAGTGGGTTCAGGGCGATCTGCGCCCGGACCTGACGCTGGTACTCGATCTGCCTGTCAGCGTCGGTCGCTGGCGGGCAGGCGAGCGCGGTGACCCGGATCGATTCGAGCAGGAGCAGGACACGTTCTTCGAGCGGGTCCGTCAGAGCTACCTGGAACGCGCCGCAGTGGATCCGGAGCGGATGAAGATCGTGGATGCGTCGGCAGATCCCGACACGGTCGCCCGCGAGTTGAGCAGCATTCTTGATCACTGGCTTGTGGCAGGCAACTGATCCATGACTGAGAACGGCGGCGACGTACTCTATCCCTGGCAGGACGCGGCCTGGGCATCCGTGCGTCAGCGAATGCACGGTGGTCGTCTGCCTCACGCATTGCTGTTGATCGGCCCGGAAGGACTGGGGAAGCGGGCCCTCGCCCAGCGGCTCAGCAGGATACTGCTGTGTACCAGCCCGGGGAGTGACGGCGCGCCGTGCGGATCCTGTCAGGGATGCCAGCTGATGGCGGCAGGCAGCCACCCGGATCATCACCTGCTGGAGCCGGAGGAGGGCAGCCGCGTCATCAAGGTGGATGCGGTACGCGAATTGAGTCGTGTGCTCGGCATGAAGAGCCAGCTTGGCGGTGAGCGGATCGGGATCATTACACCTGCTGAGAGCATGAATACCAACGCCGCCAACAGTCTGCTGAAGACACTTGAGGAGCCGCCTGAGCGGACCACGCTGATCCTTGTCGCGCACCGGCCCGCCCAGCTGCCCGCAACCATTCGCAGCCGCTGCCAGACGGTAACCATCCCTGCGCCCTCGCACGCGGTCGCCGCAAGCTGGCTTGAGGCCCGAGGGCAGGGTGAAGCGGTCAAACTGCTGGGCGTGGTCGGCAATGCGCCACTTGCGGCGCAGGCGCTGCATGAAAAGGGTGGTACGGAGTCGCTGCAGACCCTTCTGGAGCAGATGCGCGGGATTGCGGAAGGGCGGCTCAGCCCGGTGGATGTGGCGTCCCGCTGGGGAAAGGACGACGTTGACAGGGTGACGCGGCTGCTGCTGGCGGTCATCATGGATCTGATCCGGGTGCAGGCGACGCAAGCCGAAGCGCGAATCAGTCGACTGAATCAGCTGCCTGCCGCGCTAGACTCGGATGCAGTCCATGATTTTCTGGACGAGATCATGGAGCAACGGCGCCTCGCGGATCATCCGCTCAACCACCAGTTGGTGCTTGAGCGCCTGTTCATCCGCTGGAGTCAGGTCTGCGCAAAGGAGGGAGCACATGGCTGACGGAACGCAGTCCAAGGGAGGGCGGCAAGGCATCCTGTCGCTCACAATCAAGGACAAGCACGCCCTGTATGCCGCCTACATGCCGCACGTTCGCAACGGCGGGTTGTTTGTTCCGACTTCGAACACCTACCGCCTTGGTGACGAGGTCTTCATGCTCCTCACGTTGATGGAGGAGTCGGAAAAACTCCCCGTGGTCGGCAAGGTCATCTGGATTACCCCCCAGGGTGCCCAGGGAAATCGTACGGCCGGCGTCGGGCTGCAGTTCAGTGACAAGGACGGCGGGCCCGCCCGCACCAAGATCGAAACCTACCTGGCCGGCGCCCTGGAGTCGGAGCGCCCGACTCACACGATCTGATCGTTGAAAGAGCAACCGTAACCCGTCTCGACCAAAGGAGTTTTCATGGCGTCGATGCCGCTCGTTGATTCCCATTGTCACCTGCACATGCTCGACGCCGACGCGGACCACCCAAGGCCTTACCTGGACGAGGCCCACCGCCAGGGCATCGGTCATTTCCTGACCGTCAGCGTCGACCTGGACAGTGCCCCCGAACTGCTGGCGCTAGCCGAACGTTATCCGCAGGTGTCCGCATCCGTGGGCGTACACCCCTGCGGCAAGGAGCTGCGTGAGGTCGATCCCGAGGCGCTGGCTGCCATGGCCGATCATCCCCAGGTGCTGGCGATCGGTGAAACGGGTCTCGACTATCTCTGCACCGGGGAAGCGGATAGGGACTGGCATCATGAGCGTTTCCGTCGCCAGGTTCGCGCTGCACGCATCGCCGGCAAACCGGTGATCATCCATTCCCGTGGCGCGCCGGAGGACACGGCCCGCATTCTGAAGGAAGAGGGTGCCGACGAGGTCGGGGGCATCATTCACTGCTTTACGGATGACAAGGCGGCGGCCCATCGGTACCTGGATCTCGGCTTTCACCTGTCGCTGTCCGGGATCCTGACATTCCACCAGGCTGACGCCCTCCGCCAGGTCGCGCGGCGGCTGCCGGCCGACGCGCTGCTGGTGGAAACCGATTGCCCATACCTGGCGCCGGTCCCGCATCGCGGGAAACAAAATCAGCCGGCCTGGGTCCGGGGGGTGGCCGAGTGCCTGGCCGAGATTCGTGGCGAAAGCCTCCATCAAGTGGCGGAGTACACCACCACCAACTTCTATACGCTGTTCCCGTCGGCGGAGCCGCCGCTCCAGGATGCGGTGCTGTGATTCTCCCGGGAATGCAGCGACTTATGACGTCTTTCTACAACGACGACGCAAGCGCCTCGGCCCGGTTCACTGCGTGATCCAGCTGGCTCGCGGACAGGTAGAAATGAGGGGAGAACCGTACACCGCCACCGCGGGCGGCACAGAGGATGCCGTCGGCCATCAGCGCACGGTATAGCGCTTTGCTGTCCGCCTGCGGTGCCCGGAACACAATGATTCCGGAGCGCCGTGCCGGCGTCCGGTCACTGACGATCTCCAGGCGCCCGCTGTCGCGAATGCGTTCGGCAAGGTGCTCCGCATTGGCCAGCACCGCGGATTCCACTGCATCCATGCCGATTTCGTCCTGAAGAACCGCGAGACTGGCCTCAAGCCCATGAACCGCCATCAGATTCGGACTGCCGCACTCGAAACGCCTGGCGGATCGGGCCGGCTCCCATTCGTGGGTGTCATAGTTGCCGGCATCTTCAACCATGTGCCAACCATACTGGGTCAGTTGCAGGGAGTCGCGCAGCGACGGGCGACAATAGAACAGGCCGAGCCCCTCGGGGCCGAGCAGCCACTTGTGGCCATCGGCGACTACGAAATCCGCATCAACGCTGTTCAGATCGAACCGCAGCGCGCCGAGCTGCTGGATTGCATCCAGGCAGAACAACACACCACGTTCCCGGCACGCCGACGATAACCGCTCCAGATCCATGCGCAGCCCGGTGCCGTACTGGACGGCGCTGACCGACAGCAGCCGTGTGCGCGCATTCAATACAGACAGGAGTGCGTCTTCCGGTGACGGGTGTTCGGCGTCGTACAGATCCACATCCCTTATGACCACGCCCTGATCCGTCAGTGACTCCCAGACGATCCGGTTCGACGGAAACTCCGAGCTGTTGATGACGATCTCGTCGCCGGGTTCCCAGGCAATGCCGTAGGCGATGAACGAGAGCGCCTCGGAGGTGTTCTTGACCAGCGCCACGTCGCTGGAGGCAGGCGCCCCGATGAGGTTGGCCAGCCGCTCGCGCAGCCGCTGTTCCGTCTCCAGCCAGCGCGGGTAGTTGGCAGAGCCATGCCGGAGGTTCTCCTGCGCAAACGCAGACACGGCATCGGCCGTGCGCTGCGGCCAGCCACCGACACCGGCGTGATTGAGGTGGACGATGGCATCGTCCTGCGGGAACTGGGGATGAGGCATGCTGCATCTCCGGACATATTGTCTGCAATGGTCGAGTATGGTGATGGTACCGAAGAAGCTGGCCGTCAGCACCGATCATGGCTGAAAACCATGCATGGCAACGTCTGCAGCGGTGTCGCTGTACGGCTTTAAGGACTTCTCGCGTGCCCGGATTGGCGCACAGGACTGCGTATAAGATAGATTATGTTAAATCGCATGGGCGCCTAGCTACAGACTTCAGGCTTCACCTTTACACGCGTCTCTCCCCCAGCCACTCAACCAGCTCCTCCAGTGGCATGGGCACTGCGATGCCGAATCCCTGAGCCATATCGCAGCCCATTTGTCGAAGGATCTCCTGCGTCTCCTTGTTCTCGACACCCTCGGCAACCGTTGTCAGTCCGAAACTCTTCGCCAGCAACAGAGTCGCTCTTGTCACTTCCGCTCCGGCTTCATCCTGATTCAGGCGGCGCACGAACATTTTGTCGACCTTCAGTGTCGAGACTGGGAGCTGTTTCAGGTAGGCCAGTGAGGAATGCCCTGTCCCGAAGTCATCAACCAGCAAGGCGATGCCCTCTTCTGCGAATTCACGCAGGCGCGGAATAACCTCATCAGGGTTGAGCATGATCGAGTTCTCCGTGATTTCCATCTGCAGCGTACAAGCGCTTCAACGCCGGTGACCGCGCCACTCCCCAAGTCAATCTTCGGCTGATAGTTGAGAGAGAGCTGTTGCCGTTCCAGGGCCTGCTGGACCTGTCCGAGCAGGATGACTGATCGGCGTTCCTCCGCATCAAGGCGATCGCTGCTGCGTGCAAGATCAAGCGATCGGTGCTGTGCACGTGCAACAGCCACCCATGCTTTGGCGATAAGGTGATGGGAGCCCCTGTCCTCGATGTCATCATGACCAAACGACACCATCCCTGCACACGCGTCCAGGTAAATGGGTGTGGCGTTCAGGACGAATGGCTGACGGATGGCCGTTACCGCATCCCGAGCGGTCGCTTCCGCCTGGTTTTCAGAGCATTGCAAAAGCATTGCGAAGTGCTCGTCACCGATATGGAAAACCTTGTGAAACTGGTTCTCCGGGGCCAGTTCAAGGCGGTCACAGATGCTGCCAAGCAGCGCGTCATCTGCGAGCACTCCGAACGTAGTTACACTGTCGTGCAGGGTGTCCAGACGAATGAGAATGAGATGCGTTTCAGTCTGCCGCTCTACCGCATCGGCGATTTCACGCTCGAGCGCTTGCCGGTTCGGCCGGTTTGTTGGCGCGCTTATCAGGGCCCGCTGGTTTGCGCGGTGGGCTTGAGCACGAACACGATCAAACAGACCGCCAAGCAATGCTCCCAGGGCTGCGTAGGCAGCCATGCGCATTGCAGGCTCAAGCATGGCGTCCACGCCTGTGGGGGGGTGCTGGACGGATGGTAACAGGCCAACGATCAGGGCCGCGGCGAGCCCTGTGGCGAGCCCTCCTCGCAGTCCGAAATAGGCAGCACTGAGCAGCACCGGGATCAACATCAGGTAGATGAACTGGCCTCCCGAGAGGTCGATCAGCGTGCCGCTGACCACCATCAGAAGAAGGATCGCCGCAGACTGCCGCAATCGCCACCGCGGAGAGAGCGCGGCGCCGCCTGCCGGGCGATCTGCTTGCCGATGTGCCGGTTCGGGCGGATGCAGTTGGGTCTGTTGTTGAAAGATTGCGTCAATCTCCGTTGGGATCCGGGCGAATCGTGCGCCCCTCCTGGGAGCCGGCGGTCGGCAACAGAACAGTGAAGATGCTGCCCTCGCCGGGGGCGCTCTCTACCGTTATCGCGCCACCCATTTGTTCGACCAGTCCTTTCGTGACGGCAAGACCAACCCCGTACCCCCTCTGGCCAGAGGCACGACCATTGTCGGCGCGCACGAACATGTCGAAGATCTCGGATTGTTTCCCGGAGGCGATGCCGATACCGGTGTCGGATACGCGAATCTCGATGCGGTCCTGTCCACAGCCAACGGCGGACAATTCGACTCTGCCCTCAGGCCGGGTGTACTTGATTGCATTGCTGAGCAGGTTGTTCAGAACCTGGAGAAGCCGTGTGGGGTCGCCGGACACTGGCCCGATTGCGGGATCGCACTGCACGGTGAGCTCCACATTGGACCGTGCTGCGGTCGGCTGCAGGAAGGTGACGGCCTCCTGCAGCAGTCGCGCCAGATTGATCGGGACGTCCTGCAGCGCCAGTTGCCCGTTATCGGATCTCGCGAACTCGAGGACATCGTTGACCAGTCTGAGTAGCCGGGCACCGCCTTCCCGGACCTGCTGAACGTGTTCACGCTGCCTCATGGTCAGCGTCTCTTCCGGGTCGGATTCCAGGAGTTCTGCGAAGCCGATGATCCCGTTAAGTGGAGTTCGTACCTCGTGACTGAGGCGGGCCAGGAAGAGCATTCGCGTCGCGTTCTTGCTCTCGGCGTCCTCAAGCGCCTGGCGCAGTTGCTCGTTGGTGCTCGCCTCCGCGGGCTCGCTCGCGTCGTGGCGCAGGGTGTCCGGGATGACGAATGTGGTCTCGCTTTCTCTGGCGATCCGCTCCTGACGGGATATGTCGGCTTCTACTTCGAGCAGTGTTCCATGCCTGCAGATATGAGTGATCCGCAGCCTGCAGTGTTTAACCGTCTCATCTTCAAGACGCCGCAGGGTGGCAGCGATTGCATCGTGGCAGTTCTGATGCGTAAGTGACCAGACATCCAGGGCGTCGAACTCCTGCTGCCCCAAGCCCAGCAGTTCCCTGTACGCCGGGTTCATGCCGCTGATTGCCCCGTCCCGTGTCAGCGTGGCAACACCCGTTGCAGGAGCTCCGGACGATTCTCTCCAGTCGTGCATGCACCACCACTTATCCGCCTTTTTGGGTAGATTGCCTACGTCTTGGACGTAGGGGTTTACCCTGGGTTTGTGCTCGGCTGGCACGAAACCTGCCAGTTATCACAGGCTATTTCAAGGCGAACTGGGTGTTTCTGCCTATGCGTTCACAGGCTATCAGGGGGGCGCCGAGACCATCCCCAGGCGGATGGCTTCATGGACCAGTCCGACCATATTGCTGACGCCTAGGCGTCGCATGATCTCGGCCCGATGTGTTTCCACCGTCTTGACGCTGACGCCAAGCCGCTCTGCTATGCCCTTGGTTCGATAGCCGCTGGCGACCAAACGGAGGACTTCCCGCTGTCTTTGCGTCAGTGATGGCTCTGGGGATGGAAGCACGGAGTCCTCCACTGGGCGCCGTGCTTTCAGTGAAGGCCCATCGTCCAGCGGAGGATAAGTGAACAGTCTGCCCTCTGCAGCGTGGTGGATCGCCTGTTTCAGTTCTGCGATGCCGGCGTCTTTGTAGAGGAAACAACAGGCCCCGGACTGGAGCGTCCTGCGGATAAACGCATTGCTGACATAATTCGACAGTACGACGGTCGCGACATCGGAAGACGTCCGTTGGAGCATGGCTGATTGCGAGGAATCACCGTGTGCGTAGATCGCTGCGTCCACCAGGGCAACATCCGGGTGCTCAGTGATCGCAGCTTGTACCAGTTCATGACCTGACCCCGCCTCTGCGACCACTACCAGCCCTTGTAACGATTCGATTAGCTGTGTCAGTGCGTGACGGACTAGACGGTGATCGTCGGCAACCAGCACACGAATGGATTGAGTGCCGTTCATGGCTTATCAACACACTCCTCAACGCCGGGCGAAACGCCTGCGGCATGTAATGACGGCCCTCCCAACATGAGCCGCGCCTGATAGACATCCTGGGACGATACGGATACATCGCTAGCGCGAAGGTACAAGGGTTACTCGAAGTCAGGCATCAGTGTTAACCAGCAAGGGAAACCCCTAGTTACCCCATCGCTTCGATGGTTCGCCAGTGGCCAGCAAACCGATCCTTCGAGCCTCTCGAAGCAAAGAGGCACTGTCTCCTACATTGAGGTGAGCCATGATGCTGCGGCGGTACTCCATCACGACCTGATCATGAACGCCCAGTGATCGCGCAATGGCAAGCGTTGTGTCGCCCTGTTCAAGGCGATCGAGAATACTGCGATCCAGGTTTCCCAGGCCTTCGAGCGCGGGATCGCCCTTCTCCAGGTCCAGATGCTGGAGAAACTCGGCGAGAATCGCTCTGAAGATGGTTGGGCACATGAACGTTTCTCCGGCAGCCGCACTATGGACGCCGTCTTCCAGCTCCTTGTGCCCGGCGTCTTTGAGGAGAAACCCGGTGGCGCCGCTTTCCAGCGTCCGGGCAACAGCTTCGGCTGTCGGGGGCACTGACAGGACAACATATGCGGGCCCGTACTGCTGCCCGAGGCAGAAGGATGTTGGCAATCTCGCCCGATTCCAACCAGGGAGTTCCCTGTCCAGTACAACGACATCAAGTGCAGTTGTCACAACCAGTTCCTCCACCGTCCGGTAGCGTGAGGCTTCCGCGATGACGTCGACACAGTCCTGTGCTTCAAGAATCCGGCAGATACCTTCCCGTAGCAGCTCACGCCCGTCTGCCACAAGAACACGGATGCGGCCGGACTGCTGTCGCTGTTGCTGCATGGACGTGCTTCTCCGCTCTTACGGAAGATAAGACCACGGGGCATGCGGTAGGTTACTTCTGGCATTCAATGCTATTACCAGGCGTCTTTCAAGGCTGCCTGTCTGCGGACGAGGGTCCAGCCTGCCACGCCATGGCGACGCCTGGGAAACCGTCACCGAACGCCGCCCGGCGTATACTGGCCAATGGGCCTCTTGCGGGAGTGAACGACCTTGCGTTTCCCGAGTGGCATTCGACGGAGTGGGTTGTGGTCGCTGGCACTGCTGGTCGGCTGTCTCGGTACCGTCGAGGCGGATCCGGAGTTCCGGGCGACACGGGCTGCCGTCGAGATGCCAAGGGAAGCCAGCAGTATCCTGACCGATCTCATGACCGATGAAGCGCGGGCCAACGAGGTTCTTGATCATGTTGCCAGTGTGTTTGACATCCCACGCGCTCACATCGGGATCGGCTCCCTGGTGGTGGATGGCTACCAGGAATCGGAAGGCGAATACATGCTCCAGGTCGATCTTGAGCCTGGATACCGCTATTGCCGCAGTCGTGTTTATGAATATTATTATGCGGGCTTTGGTGCCGCAGCCATGGATGCAGCACCTGAGGGTATCGATGTGCTGGCCTATCTCGCCGAGGGCCGCCTCGGGCAACCAAGCTTCTTCAAGGTGGAGCTGGAAGTTCTTGTTATCAGGGAGGATCTGTTGAGCACGCCAACGGCGGAAGCGGTGTGCTCCGAGCCCAGGCAGCCTTTCTATCAACGGCACTGGGGCGGCTGCTGCTGACTACCACTCGACCTGTACGCCGGGCGCAATGCCGTGCGACGCCGCAGCCCCCTCCTTCATCTCCAGTGCAGCAATCACCGGTCCGGGCGGCCGCGTGAGACCGCGTTGACCCGGCTCCATGCGTGAGACGCCGATGACGCGGTGGTCCGCATCGATGAACACGATATCGAGCGCCACGTGGACGTTGTTCATGTGAAACGCCGGGGTGACCGGCTCCTCGAACAGAAACAGGATCGGGTTCCGTTCTACCGCGTCCGCGCACAGGTGCTGCATCCCGGCGGCTCTGTGCCGCTCTGTCGCTGCTACTTTCACGTCGATGGGATGATCAGGGCGCGTACTGACCAGCAGCTCCCCGGGAGGCATGGCGTCCACGGCGTCCGTGGATGACTGGCACTCGGGCACCTGGGCAGTCAGCGCGAGGCATCCGGCCAACGCGATCACCCCCGCGACGATCGCCCACAAAAAGAGGGCGCCGAAGCGCCCTCTTCCGGTTCGGTCAATGACCATTCACCGTTGGCCCTCTAGCCGAAGATGCCGAACAGCCCGGTGGCATTCGCGAACACGAGAATCACCGCAGCCGGGGCAACAAAGCGGGTGGTAATCAACCACACTTTGAACAGTGGGCTGTTCTCGTTGACGCCAAGCTCCCCGATGACGCTGGACAGTCGCATGCGCCAGCCGACGAAGATGGCGATGAGGAGGCCACCCAGCGGCAGCATGATGTCGTTGGAGACATACTCGAGCGAGTCGAAAATGCCCATGCCCGGCAGGATGGTGACGCCACTCCAGGCATTGAGGGAAAGGCCACAGGCAATACCGAGAACCCAGATCAGCCCGGTGATGATTGCCGCGGCCTTGACGCGGCTGCCGTCCTTCCGGCGCTCGGTCAGATAAGCTGTTGCCGGTTCAAGAAGTGACATCCCGGACGTGATTGCGGCTACCGACAGAAGAACGAAGAACAGCAGCCCGAGCATGTACCCGAACGGAATCTCGCCGAACACGATCGGCAGAGTGATGAAGACCAAGCCTGGCCCTTCACCGGGCTCAAGGCCGGCGGCAAAGACGATCGGGAAGATGGCAAGGCCCGCGAGGATGGCGGTGATCGTATCCATGCCCACGATCCAGCCGGCACTCTTCGGGATGGACTCGCGCTTGGGCAGATACGCGCCGTAGACCATGATTGCGCCCATGCCGAGGCTGAGCGTGAAAAACGCCTGGCCCATGGCCGTCAGGATGGTGCCACCTTCCACGACCGAGAAATCGGGCTGGAACATGAACGCCATGGCTTCCTGAAATGCCCCCGAAGCTGCCATGCCATACCCCACCAGGAGGATGAGCAGCACGAAGAGCAGTGGCATCAGAATCGTCACAGCCCGTTGCAGGCCCTTGCGCACCCCCATGGCGACGATGCCAAACAGGATGAGCATGAACAGCGTATGCCACCCCAGTACGGACCAAGGGCTCGCCAGCAGGGTTTCGAACAGGTGGGCCGAGGAATCGCTGGTGATTCCCTGGAAGCTCCCCAGCAGGGATTGCAGCACGTAGAACAGCGCCCAGCCACCGACCACGCTGTAGAACGACAGGATCAGGAAACCGGCGGCGACACCCAGCCAGCCAAGCAAGGCCCACTGCGTGGACCGTCCCTCTTCCAGAGAAACGGAGCGCAGGCTGTTGATCGGGCTGCGTTTCCCGCGGCGGCCGATGGTGATCTCCGCGATCATGATGGGAAGACCCACCAGAAGAATGCAGAGGAGGTAAATGATCACGAATGCGGCACCGCCATTCTCTCCCACGAGATACGGGAACCGCCACAGGTTACCGAGGCCCACCGCCGATCCGGTCGCCGCGAGAATGAAGATCAAGCCGCTCGACCATTCACCGTGAATGGAGCTACGTGTTTCCGACATGATTTGTTATTCCTTGTGTTGCCACCAGAGCACTGCGGTGTTCAGTCTGCCACCGGAATCGCTGCCGAAAAACCGGGAACGCGTTGTCAGTGGGATTTCCGCCTGAGTCGGTCTCGCCGCCGAGTCGCATCAGCCCGACCGGCGCTCCGCGACGAGCATGGCCCGGTCGCGGAAGCCGACAAAGGGGTCTCCCAATGTCCCCTCCTCCCGATACACGATTGGCTTCAGGCCCGGAAACAGCTGCAGCAACTCACCATCCGCGAGCAGGAAGTCGGGGTTGGAGGGCCCGCCCGTAGATACCCGCGTCTGGCAATAGGTCTGGTAGAAAAGCAGCCCCCCGGGGCGCAGGGCGGATGCGATGGCATCGCATAAGGGGCGGTGCAGGAACGCGGAGACCACGATCACGTCAAAGGTGTCCGTTTCCGGGGGCTGCGCAATCACGTCGCGAACGCGTGCGATTACCGGCAGGCCTGTAGTGTGAGCGTAGCTTTCAATCAGCCGGCTGCCCACTGGAGACAGGTCCCACGCCTCGGTCGTGATTCCGTGTCGGCCCAGTACGTAAGCATTGCCGCCAAGCCCGGCTGCAAGATCCAGCCCTCGGCCCTTGGTGGGCAGCAGGTGAAGGTTGTCCGTGAGTACCTGGGCCGCACGGGCGTCGGTGGGGCTGGCCGTCCGGTAGCGTGCGTCCCACTTGTCACGAAGGTTGGCTGTCATGGCTGCAGCAGTCAGGCCGGGGATAGAAAATGGTGCGGGAGGCGGGACTCGAACCCGCACGGCTTGCGCCTCAGCATTTTAAGTGCTGTATGTCTACCAGTTCCATCACTCCCGCCAGGTGCCGGGCAGCCAGCCCGGTCGAACTCACCGTGCGGTTCGGCCGGGTTTCCCGGTACCACGCGCGCCGGCGCTGGATATAAGGATGGAGGCTCGGGCCGGAATCGAACCGACGTACGCGGATTTGCAGTCCGCTGCATCACCACTCTGCCACCGAGCCTTGACGGGGCGTATTCTAACACGGTGTCCGACCTTCGCCACGAGCTCGTAAGGCTGGCAACGGGCCGGTGGTCACCGCTTAAACAACAAACCCCGGCACGGGGCCGGGGTTGCGGAATCTGGAGCGGGAAACGAGATTCGAACTCGCGACCCCAACCTTGGCAAGGTTGTGCTCTACCACTGAGCTATTCCCGCTGAGGCCGATGTATTCTAGCCACCACGCGTCGGGTGTCAAGCCTTGTCGCTGCCCTCCCGGGGCTCGCCTTCCAGAACCAGCCAGGCGGCTCGCAGGTAGACGATCATCGACCAGAGGGTGAGAACCGCCGCCGCGTAGAGCAGAAGCAGACCGGTCATCGTTGTGGGCACGCCTGCCACCGGCGCGCTGTAAATCAACAACAGGATGGCGATCATCTGCGCGGCGGTCTTGAACTTGCCAATGACGTTGACGGCGACATTGGCGCGTTTGCCAAGCTCGGCCATCCACTCCCGCAATGCGGACACGGCGATCTCGCGACCGATGATGACGGCTGCCGGCAGCGCGAAGAATGCCGACGGGTTCTCTGCTGTCAGCGCCACCAGGGCCACGGCGACCATGAGCTTGTCCGCCACGGGGTCGAGGAATGCACCGAACGCCGATGTCTGACCCAGCCGCCGGGCCAGCCAACCGTCCAGCCAGTCGGTGAAAGCGGCCAGCGCGAAGATGATAGCCGCAACGAAGTTTGACCATTCGACGGGGAGAAAGAAGATGATCCCGAAAATCGGGATCATGACGATGCGCGCCAGGGTCAGGCTGTTGGGTAGGTTCATCTCCATGACGGGCTCAGTCCTTCCGGTCACCGTGGAACGTGTCATAGATGCGTTGAGCCAGTTCCCGACTGATCCCCGGCACGCGCGCCAGGTCATCAATACCGGCTCGGGAAACGGCCTTCAACCCACCGAATTGCTTGAGAATCGTCTGGCGCCGCTTGGGCCCCAGGCCCGGGATGTCTTCCAGGCTAGAGCTGCGCCTGCTCTTGCTGCGCCGGTTGCGATGCCCGGTGATGGCAAACCGGTGGGCCTCGTCCCGGATCTGCTGCAACAGGTGCAGTGCCGCGGAATCCGCGGGCAGTATAACCGTTTCGCCCGTCTCTGCGACAAACAGCTTTTCCTCGCCGGGGCGCCGGTCCGGCCCCTTGGAAATGCCGATGATGGGCACCCCGTCCACCTGCAGTTCTTCCAGGACCTCCATGGCCTGTTTGACCTGTCCGGGGCCGCCATCAATGACGAGCAGATCGGGCAGTACACCTTCGCCCCGCTTGAGGCGCGTGTAACGCCGCTCCAGCGCCTGGCGCATGGCTGCGTAGTCATCCCCGGGTTCAATGTCGGAGATGTTGAACCGGCGGTAGTCGGACTTGACCGCCCCCTCGCGGTCAAAAACGACACAGGAGGCCACCGTCGCCTCGCCCCGCGTGTGGCTGATGTCGAAACACTCCAGACGCTCGGGCAGCGCCTCGAGATCCAGAGCCTGTTGCAGCGCTTCCATGCGCCGGCCCTGCCCAGCCTGGCGTGCAGCGCGCGTGCGCAGGGCGGTGCGCGCGTTGGTGACGGCCATCTCCAACCACCGGCGGCGCTCAGAGCGGACATTGTGCCGGATGTCCACGGCGTGCCCCGCGTCCTGCGAGAGCGCCTCTTCCAGAAGTGTCTCTTCGGCCACGGCCGTGTTCACCAGGATCTCGCGCGGTGTGTCGCGCCCGAGGTAATACCGCGCAATGAAAGCGGAAAGGACCTCTCCGGGCTCCGTTTCGTCCGGCGTTTTCGGGTAGAACGTCTTGTTGCCCAGGTTCTGGCCATGGCGGATGACAAACACCTGCACGCACGCAGTGCCCTCTTCCTGGATACAGGCCACCACGTCCAGGTCGCCTTTCTCGCCGGTAATGGCCTGCTTCTCCTGAATGCGGCGAAGGGTGGCGATGCGATCGCGGAGCCGGGCGGCCTGTTCGAAATCCAGTGCCTCGGACGCGGTTTCCATCTGTGCGACCAGCCGGTCGATGACCTCGCCGCTCTTCCCTTCCAGGAACATCACCGCGTGTTCCACATCCCGCGCATACTCTTCGGGAGAAATGTAACCGACACAGGGTGCCGTGCAGCGCTTGATCTGGTATTGCAGGCAGGGGCGCGAACGGTTGGCAAAGAACGTATCCTCACACTGCCGGACCGGGAACACCTTCTGGAGGTGGCTGAGAGTCTCGCGCACGGCGCCGGCGCTGGGAAACGGACCGAAGTACCGGCCGGCCTGCCGCCTTGCACCGCGGTGAAACCCGAGACGGGGGAACGTCTGGGTTGCCGACAGGAAGATGAACGGGTAGCTCTTGTCGTCGCGCAGGAGCACGTTGTAACGGGGGTTGTGCTCCTTGATGAGGTTGTTCTCGAGGATCAGGGCTTCGGCTTCGGTATGGGTCACCGTAAAGCTGATGTCCGCCACCTGCGCCACCATGGAACGGGTGCGCGGATTCTTGACGGATTTCGTGAAGTAGCTGGCGACCCGGCGGCGCAGCTTGCGCGCTTTGCCCACGTAGATGACCGTGCCGTCCTTGTCGAGCATGCGGTACACGCCCGGCTGTTCGGGCAGCGAGCGCACCAGCGGTTGCGGGTCGAACGGCGTATCACTCATGAACGAAGGCGATCAGGACATCTGGTCGATCATGCCGTGGCGGATGGCCAGATGGGTCAATTCCACGTCCGTGTCCACGCCGAGCTTCTCATAGAGGCGGTACCGGTACGTGCTGACGGTTTTCGGGCTGAGGCACAGAGTGTCGGAGATCTCCTGCATTTTGTAGCCTTGGGTGACCATCATCATCACCTGAATTTCGCGCTGGGACAGTTTGTCCAGACCCTTCCCTCGGCTGCCGTCGAAGCCGGCCAGCGCCATCTGCCGGGCGATTTCGGCGCCGATGTACCGCTCGCCCCGTCCAACCGAGCGAATGGCCCCGACAATTTCCTTTTCATCACAGTCCTTGGTGATGTACCCCATGGCCCCGGCTTCCATCAGCCTGCTCGGGTACGGCTCTTCAACGTGAATAGTCAGCGCTATGATCTTGAGGCCCGGAGAGATTCTGAGAAGCTTGCGGGTGGCTTCCAGACCACCGATACCGGGCATGCTGACATCCATCAGCACCACGTCGGGCTGGCGTTCACGCACGAGCTGAAGGGCGTCCTCACCGCTCGCGGCCTCGCCGACAACATCGATATCCTCCGCATCATCAAGCAGCCGGCGGATGCCGCTGCGAACCAGCTGATGATCGTCGACAAGAATGACCTTCATTCCAATCCAAACCTCGTCTGCCGAAGCAGGTCAACACCGAACACGTTCCCTGTTCAGGGGGGCAATACTGACGCTCCATCATACGCCATACTCTCGATTTCGTCTCACTGTGGGCTGATAACGACATTGGCCTGCGCCACCACACGGGATGCCCGAAGATGACTGATTCCAGTAACAATGTGCCCGTTCAGCCGCTTTACCCCGATGCCGGCACGCCGGTCCCGCTGCCGCGGCTTTACCTGGATGCGCCGCTGCCTGATCGCGGACGCTTCGGGCCCTGGATCTACGGCAACTTCGTGGCAACGCTGGATGGACGCATCGCGCTGGCGCATCCGGAGACCGGTCGCCTTGGCGTGACGGCGAGCATCGGAGACGCCCGGGACTGGCGGCTGTTCCAGGAACTGGCGGCACGTGCGGATGTGCTGATCACCAGTGGCCGTTACTTGCGCGATCTTCGGCTTGGTGCGGCGCAGGACGTTCTGCCCCTCAGCTCGAAACCGCCCTTCGTCGATCTCGCAGAGTGGCGAGTGGAGCATGGTTATCCACGTCAGCCGGACGTCGCCGTGATGTCCGGCAGCCTCGACTTCCAGATCCCCGAGGCGTTGTTCCGGCAGGGGCGACGCGTCACCGTACTGACCGGAACGGCGGCGGGCGATGAGGCCGTGCACCGCCACGAACGCTCCGGCGCCCGGGTCATGCGCATATCGGCTGGAGGCGCGGTCAAGGGAGACGATGTGGCACGGACGCTTGGTGACATGGGGTATCGGCGGGCGTATTCGGTGACCGGGCCGTACGTGCTCCACGCTCTGATGCAGGCCGGCGCGCTGGATGCCCTCTTTCTTACCCAGCGACACCGGATCGTTGGCGGCGAAGACTACAGCACGATCACTGCGGGCCCGGTGCTGACGCCCCCGGCGGATCTGCAGTTGCAGTGGCTCTACCTCGATGCCGCAACCGAGACCGCGCCGGGGCAGCAGTTCGCGCGCTTCAGCCTGGAATACCCCCCTTCGTCAGCGCACGCGGATCCATGATGCGCTCCAGCTCAGCACGGTCCAGGTCGGTCATCTCCTCGGCCACGTCCAGCACCGAGCGCCCTTCGGCGTAGGCGGTCTTGGCCACCTTGGCGCCGAGCTCGTAACCGATGACGCTGTTCAGGGCCGTAACGAGAATCGGGTTGCGCGCCAGCGCGTCGTTCAGGCGTTCCTCGTTGACGGTGAAGCCGTCGATGGCGCTGTCTGCCAGAAGCATGGCTGCGTTGGACAGCAGATCAATGCTTTGCAGCACATTGTGGGCAACCAGCGGCAACATGACGTTGAGCTGGAAGTTGCCCGACTGGCCGGCCATGGCGACGGCGCCGTCGTTGCCCATGACTTGGGCGGCGACCATGGCGACCGACTCGGGGGCCACCGGGTTGACCTTGCCGGGCATGATGCTGGAGCCGGGCTGCAGGGCCGGCAGTGCGATCTCGCCCAGCCCCGCCAGCGGGCCGCTGTTCATCCAGCGCAGGTCGTTGGCGATCTTCATGTAGGCAACGGCCAGGGCGCGCAGCTGGCCGGACAGCTCCACGGCGGTGTCCTGGCTGCTCAGGCCCAGGAAGGTGTTGTCCATGGGGCGGAACGCCAGCCCGGTCCGGTCGGCCAGGCGATTGGCGAAACGGCCCGCGAACTCCGGGTGTGCGTTGATGCCCGTGCCCACGGCCGTACCGCCCTGTGCCAGCGCCCGCACGCGGGGCAGCGTGTCGCTGATCCGCTCCCGCCCCTGGCGGATCTGGGCGCTCCAGCCGGAGAGCTCCTGGCCGAGCGTGACCGGCATGGCGTCCATGAGGTGGGTGCGGCCGGTCTTGGTGACTTCCGAGAGTTCCGAAACGCGCTTCTCGATGGTCTGTTCCAGGTGCTCCAATGCGGGCAGCAACCGCTCCTGGGTTTCCAGCGCGGCGCTCACGTGAATCGCGGTCGGGATCACGTCGTTGCTGCTCTGCCCCATGTTCACGTGGTCGTTGGCGTGCACCGTCTGGCCCGAATCGCGGGTGGCCAGATGGGCGATCACCTCGTTGGCGTTCATGTTGCTGCTGGTCCCGGAGCCGGTCTGGAAGACATCCACCGGGAAATGCTCGTCGTGGGCGCCTTCGGCCACGGCCAGGGCTGCCGCGACGATGGCGTCGGCGGTCGCGGCGTCCATGAGACCAAGATCGCGATTCACCTCCGCGGCGGTCGCCTTGATCAGACCCAGCGCGCGAATGAACGGCCGCCCCATGGGGATGCCGCTCACGGGGAAGTTGTCCACTGCGCGCTGGGTCTGAGCGCCGTAGAGCGCGCCAGCCGGGACGTGCAGTTCGCCCATGCTGTCTTTTTCAGTGCGGTACTCGGCC
Source organism: Aquisalimonas sp. APHAB1-3 (assembly GCF_048323695.1). Taxonomy (NCBI): domain Bacteria; kingdom Pseudomonadati; phylum Pseudomonadota; class Gammaproteobacteria; order Chromatiales; family Ectothiorhodospiraceae; genus Aquisalimonas; species Aquisalimonas sp. APHAB1-3. The sequence continues at coordinate 572,388 of NZ_JBLWFT010000001.1, forward strand.
ATCTCTCGATCCTCCGTGGGCATGCCGGCGTCAAACGCCAGGGGCCTGGGTGAAGGGCGCCAGGGTGATCATTCCGTCACCGCGCCCGGGGGCGTAAATCGTGCCCGAAGCAGCGACATGATCCAAGGCTCACGGTGATCTTTTTGGTCAGGCTGGTAGAATACGGCGCCATCGAGGGACTGCCTGCGTCCGTTCAGCGGGCGCCCAGGCCCGAAGCACGACCGACACACCCAGCGGAGCCAGCATGGAACTCACCCGACTCACGGCCCTCTCCCCCGTGGATGGGCGCTATGGAACCAAGGCACAAGCCCTCCAGCCCATCTTCAGTGAATACGGACTCATCCGCCACCGCCTCATCGTCGAGGTCCGCTGGCTCCAGGCGCTGGCGGCGGAGCCGGCAATTGCCGAAGTGCCGGCGCTGTCAGGCGCGGCGTCGGCGCGACTCGATGCGCTGGTGGATGGTTTCGACCCGGAGCAGGCGGCGCGGGTGAAGGCGCTGGAGGCCACCACCAATCACGATGTGAAGGCGGTGGAGTACTACATCAAGGACACCATCGCCGATGACGCGGAACTGGCGGCCATCAGCGAGTTCGTGCATTTCGCCTGCACCTCGGAAGACATCAACAACCTCGCCTACGCGCTCATGCTGGAATCGGCGCGCACCCGGGTGTTGCTGCCGGCGCTGGACCGCGTCGAGGCGGCGGTCTCGGAACTGGCGCACGTCAATGCGGACGTGGCCATGCTGGCGCGCACCCACGGCCAGCCCGCCTCCCCCACCACGCTCGGCAAAGAAATGGCGAACGTGGCCTACCGACTGCAGCGTCAGCGCGCCCAGATCGCCGGCGTGCCGGTGCTGGGCAAGATCAATGGCGCCGTGGGCAATTACAACGCGCACCTGGTGACCTACCCGGAAGTGGACTGGGAAGGCTTCGCACGGCGTTACGTCGAGAATCTGGGGCTGAGCTGGAACCCCTATACCACGCAGATCGAACCCCACGACTATATCGCGGAGCTGTTCGATGCCTGCGCGCGGCTCAACACCGTGCTCATCGACTTCAGCCGCGACATCTGGGGCTACATCGCCTGGGGCTACTTCAAGCAGAACCTGGTGGCCGGCGAGGTGGGATCATCCACCATGCCCCACAAGGTGAATCCCATTGATTTCGAGAACGCCGAGGGCAACCTCGGGATGGCCAATGCCGTGTTCAACCACCTCGGTGCCAAACTACCCGTCTCCCGCTGGCAGCGCGATCTCACCGACTCCACCGTGCTCCGCAACCTCGGTACCGGCATCGCCTACTCCCTCATCGCCTACGAGGCGCTGCTCAAGGGCACGGGCAAGCTGGCGGTGAACCATGACCGGATCGCCGAAGATCTGGAAGCGAACTGGGAAGTGCTGGCCGAAGCCATACAGACTGTCATGCGCCGTTACGGCATCGAACAGCCCTACGAGAAACTCAAAGCGCTGACCCGCGGGCATCGTGTGGATGCGGCAGGCATGCAGGCCTTCGTTGACGGGCTGGACCTGCCGGAGGACGCCAAGGAGACGCTGAAAGCCCTGACTCCCGCCCGGTACGTCGGTAATGCCGCCGAACAGGCGCGCCGCGTCTGAGCGCAGGCGGGATCGATACCATGACACGGCGTATCACCTCTGCCCGGGAATCGATCGACGCTGTCGCGGAGCTGCTGGCCTCGGCGTGTGGCACCGTCGATATCCTGAGCCCCGGGCTTGATCCGGTTCTTTTCGACCGCGATGAGGTGGTGGCCGCCGTTCGGGCGCTCGCGGTGCATGTGGGGCGTCGAGCGCGCGTGCGCCTGCTGCTTCGTGACAGCACCACCGCCGTTCGCAGCGGCCACCGCCTGGTCGGCCTGGCACGGCAGCTGACCACCGCCGTGGAGACCCGCCGACTGGCCGAGGAAGACGCCAGGGACGAAGCCACTTGGGTGATCGTCGACGCACGCGCCATTGCACAATGGCCCGCGCCGGGGTATGACGGAACCGTGGCTTCGGACTCCCGTGCTGCGGCGGCACGGGCTGGTCGACTGTTCACGGAACGCTGGGAGCGGGCGGAACCGGATCCTGAAACACGGCGCCTAACTCTCTGAACAAGCGATAATCACCAATGGAGATGAGCCTATGGATGCGCGGGCGTCGTGGTGGTACCTGCTGGCTGATCACGGCATTCTCCGGGCCGCGCGAGGAGCAGGCGCCGCGCTTCTGATCCTGATGATGACGGCAGTGGCCGTCCGGGCAGACGGTATCGAATCCGTTGAACTGCAGCACCGATCGGCGAGCGCCGTCATTGATCAGGTTCGTGCCCTGGTGGGGGATGACGCGACCCTGATTGCCGATGGTCACTCCATTCTCGTACGTGGTGACGCAGACGCCGTGTCAGCGGTACGCAGTGCGGTGGAACAACTGGATCGGCCGGCGGTGCCCGTTCGGGTGACGCTGCGCGCCGGAACGCCCACTGACATGGCAAGAGCGGGCGTGGCGCCGCAGCGGGATGGCGTTCGCACCTACGGCACCCGGACACGGAGCCAGGACGATTCCGAGCAGGTGATCACGGGGCATTCCGGTGAGCCGATGCAGATCCGTGCCAGTGAAGAGCAGGGCCGGACCCGGCGGCAGCTGCTTCTCGGCGGTGACCGTCCCGGCTACGCGGAAGAGCGGGAGTACGTCACCGCAGAACGCGGCTTCTTCGTGCGCCCGGACGTGCAGGGAGAGCGCGTCACCCTGACCCTGGCTGCGACACGGCAGGCATTCGAGCGTGACGGCGAACGCCGGGGCCAGGACGTGACCACCTCTGTGAGCGGCGGTACGGGCGAGTGGCTGCTAGTGGGGTCATCCGGGCAGGCGGAGCAGACCGAGGAGCGAGGTCGTCGGTACACGACCCGGCGCTCGGAAGAAGGGATTCAGTGGTGGATACGGGTCGACCGGCTGGACCAGTGACCTGCTCTCGCGGGCCCTTCATTTATCCCACAGATCCAGCAACCTCTCCCGGTTCAGGGCCAGCCACTGCAGCGCGATAATGGGCATTGCGTTGTTGATGATGCCGTTGTCGAGCATGTCCATTGCTTCATCAAATGGAAGCACGTGGGCGCGGATATCCTCGTTCTCCTCGTCCAGACCGTGTAGCCCGCCGGCATCCGAGGCGTCCACGCGCGCGCAGTACAGGCTGACCAGCTCCGACGACATGCCCGGGCTCGGGTAGTAGTCACAGATACGCATCAGCTCCTGCAACTGAAGCCCCGCCTCTTCCCGCGCCTCCCGGTGTGCCACGTCGGCCACCGCCTCCTGCGGTTCCGCAACGCCGGCGACCACTTCCATCAGCCAGGCGCCGTTCGGGGCGTCAATGGCCCCGATGCGGAACTGCTCCACCAGCACCACAGCATCCAGTGCGGGATCGTACGGCAGCACGGCGGCCACCCGCCCGCGGCGCAACAACTCCCGGGTCATCTCCGGTGTCATGCCGCCGGCAAACAGGCCGTGCTTCAGCCGGTAGCGTTCCAGCTTGAAGAAGCCGTTGTAAACAACCGTGCTGTCGATGATTTCGAAGTGCTGGCTCATGGTCGCGTCTCGTCAGTTCGGGCGTCGGAACAGGGCCAGGCTCTCTACGTGAGCGGTGTGCGGGAACATGTCCATCACGCCTGCACATCCCAGCCGGTATCCGTGGTCGTGGACCAGTGTCCCCGCGTCCCGCGCCAGAGTCGCCGGGTTGCAGGAAATATACAGAATGGTGTCCGCACCCAGGTTGCCCACTCTGGCGATGACCTCGGCGGCACCGGAGCGCGGCGGATCCAGCAGGATTTTGTTGAAAGGCCGATCCAGCCACTCCGGGGTTTCGTTGTCCGCGGCAAGGTCTGCCACATGGAACCGCACGTTGTCGACGCCGTTGCGGGCTGCGTTCTCCTGGGCGCGCTCCACCAGTTGCCGGTCACCCTCGACGCCCACCACCTCGCCGGCGCGCGCCGCCAGAGGTAGGGAGAAGTTCCCCAACCCGCAGAAGAGATCGAGAATCCGGTCCTGCGACTGCGGCTGCAGGTAGTCCAGCGCCCGCTGCACCATGCTGGTGTTGATCTCGTGATTGACCTGGGTGAAGTCCGTGGGCTGAAAGACGATCTCCGCCTCATCGGGCGCCGGGTGGTATGCCAGCCGCGGCGATGCGGGCCAGATGGGCGCAACAGTGGTCTCGTTGCCCGGCTGTTCGTACACAGCGAAGTCGTGCGCCTGGCCGAAAGCGGTCAGCTCCGCGTAATCTGCCTCCGTAAACGCGCGCAGGTTCCTGAAAACCAGCGCAATGGTCGTCTCGCCAATGGCCACTTCAATCTGTGGCAAACGATCACGGCATGACAGGCGTGCAATGAGGTCGCTGAGGTCGGTGAGCCGTGCCGCCACCCGTGGATCGAGGACATGGCACTCCGTCATGTCAGCAACATAGGGGCTGTGCTTCTCGCGGAACCCGACCAGCACCCGCCCCTTCGCCGGTACGTCCTTCACGGCCAGCCGCGCCTTGCGGCGGTACCCCCAGATGGGCCCGGTCAGGGGCGGCAGGATCTGGTCAGGCTCCACTCCACCGATGTGGCGGAACTGCTCCAACAGCACGTCCTGCTTGAAGCGAATCTGCTGTTCCGGGGGCATGTGCTGAAGACTGCAGCCGCCGCAGACCCCGAAGTGTGGGCAGCGCGGCTCGATGCGCTCCGGCGACGCCTCCAGGACGGCTTCCACGCGCCCCTCGTCGAAGCGGCGGTGGCTCCTGGTGTAGCGCATGCGTACGGTCTCGCCCGGCAGCGCGCCATGGACGAATACTGTCTTGCCTTCCACGTGGGCAATCCCCCGGCCCTCGTGGCTGAGCGATTCCACGGTCACGTCCACCGGCTCCATCGGAACCCGGGAACGGCGGCGGCGTTTACCCATTGCCCGTCTCCTCCAGCGCCTGCCTGGGCCACGCCTCGAGGAAGGCCTGGAAATGGGGGCGTTGCTCGGCTTGCAGCGTCTCCCGCACCAGTGCGCACTCCCGCGCGTAGGCGGCGCGGTCGAGATGGCCGCGCAGGAGTTGGAAACGCAGCCAGACCAGGTAGGTGTTCAGCACGTCGGTCTCACAGTAGTCGCGGACGGAGTCGAAGGCGCCGTCCTGGATGGCCTGATGGACCTTGCCGCCGTCCATGCCCATCTTGCCGGGAAAACCACAGAGCGTGGCGATTTCGTCCAGTGGCGCATTGGCACGCGGCTGGTAGCCGGCGATCATGTCCATGAGGTCGGTGTGGCGCTCGTGGAACCGGTTGAGGTAGTTGTTCCAGCGAAACCCCTGCTCCGTCGCCCCGGTCTCCCAGTAACGGGGTGCACTGAGTCCGTGCTTGAGGGCGCGGTAGTGCAGCACCGGCAGATCGAAGCCGCTGCCGTTCCAGGACACCAGCGTCGGGGTGAAACGGTCGATGCCGTCGTAGAAGCGCTGGATCAGGTCGGCCTCGTCGTCACCACCCTCGCCCAGGGACCACACCTTGAAGCGGTCGCCACTGCGCATGGCGATGGAGATCACCACCACGCGGTGGAGGTGCAGGCGCAGAAAGTCCGAGCCGCCGGTTTCCTGTCGTCGCAGCGCGAAGCCGGCCTCGGCAACGGCATCGTCGTCAAGCCCGTCCAGCCCGTGTAGACGCCGCAGCCCTTCCAGGTCCGGCACGGTTTCGATATCGAAAACGAATACGGTCATGGGGTCAGTCCGGGAAGACGCCGGACGAGAGATACCGGTCGCCGCGGTCGCAGACAATGGTGACGATGGTGGCATTCTCCACCTCGGCGGAGAGTTGCAGCGCCGCGAACAGCGTGCCGCCCGACGACACGCCGGCCATGATGCCTTCCTCGGCGGCCAGCCGCCGGGTCATTTCTTCCGCCTGCGCCTGGCTCACGTCGATGATGCGATCGACCCGCTCCGGCTCGTAGATTTTCGGCAAATAGGCCTCCGGCCACCGGCGGATGCCCGGAATCTGGGAGCCGTCGTCCGGTTGCACACCCACGATCTGTACGTCCGGCACCGTTTCCTTGAAATAGCGTGACGTGCCCATGATGGTGCCGGTGGTGCCCATGGACGAGACGAAATGCGTTACCGCGCCCCGGGTGTCGCGCCAGATCTCGGGGCCCGTGCCCTCGTAATGGGCGCGCCAGTTGTCGGGGTTGGCGAACTGATCCAGAACCCGCCCCCGTCCCTCGCTCTGCATGCGTTGGGCGAGGTCACGGGCCTCTTCCATGCCCCCTTCCTGGGAGACCAGTACAAGCTCTGCTCCGTAGGCGCGCATGGAGGCGCGGCGCTCCGCGGTCATGTGCTCGGGCATGATCAGCACCATCCGGTATCCGCGGATGGCTGCTGCCATGGCCAGCGCGATGCCGGTGTTCCCGCTGGTCGCTTCGATCAGGGTGTCACCGGGCCTGATTTCACCCCGTTCCTCTGCGCGCCGGATCATGCTCATGGCGGGCCGGTCCTTCACCGAGCCCGCGGGGTTGTTGCCCTCGAGCTTCAGGAGGATGGTATTGGTGGTGTCACCGGCAAGTCGCTGCAATCGAACAAGCGGGGTGTTGCCGACGAAGTCTTCTACGGTTGGGTATGTCATGGCGTCTTCGCATTCAAACCTGTTTGCGACTCCGTGAGCCTGATTGCCGGCGGCAGTGAGGCTGCCGCCGGGGCCTTATTCTCGCCTAGAACGGCCTGCCGGTGGAAGGCTCACCGTGCCGCCACCCTGCGAGAGCGTTCCGCGACGCGATGGAACAAGAACCTGTACTATGCGGGTTCTCCATGGAATGACGGGACGCCGCTCGATAAGGACTGACCACCCATGCGCTGGGGACTGGGAACTCGAATTTTTCTGCTCGCCGTTCTGGCGCCAATGGTGGCCGCAACGGTTCTCGTGGGATACCTGCTGGTGAGCCGTGCGCATGATATCCACGAGCAACTCGCGGACCGCGGCGAAACCGTGGCCCGGCAACTGGCCCCCGCACTCCGCGATCCTCTATCCCAGGGCCAGGATGCCGCGCTCCACCAGATCGCGACGGCGGCGAGGCTCGACCCGGCCATCTCGACGGTGACCATTCAGCGCGCCGATGGTCGCGTCGTGGTGCGCCAGACGAACGAAAACGGTCAGTTGCGCGCGGAAGGCTGGATGGTCGATTTGGGCAGCATGCTGCTTGGTCTGCAGCAGACACCGAGCTTCCGCGTGCCGGTGGTCGAGTCGCCGGCGCCCCTGCTCGATCGGCTGCCCCTGGATAGCGGCATGCAGCCGATTGGCTGGGTGGTTGTCGATGTGGACGCCACGCCCTACCTCCACCGGGAAGCGGTCATGGCCGCGAGGGCTGCGGCCGTGCTCGGCGTGGTTCTGCTGGTGAGCCTGATGCTTGCCTACCTGGCCAGGCGCAGCGTAACCCGTCCGGTTACCCGTCTCACGGAGACGATCCGTCGCCTGGGCGCCGGCGATCTAAGGGCCCGTGTCCACTTGCTCGCAGGTGGCGAGATCGGTCTGCTGGCCCGGACTGTCAACCGCATGGCCATCCGGCTGGAACGCACCGAACGGGATCTGAACGAGCAGATCGAACAGGCAACCAGGGAGCTTCGTGAAACACTGGAAGCCGTAGAGATCCAGAATGTCGAACTGGACATTGCGCGCAAACGCGCACTGGAAGGCAGCAAGGTCAAATCCGAGTTTCTGGCCAACATGAGCCACGAGATTCGCACGCCGATCAACGGCATTCTCGGCTTCACCGATCTGCTATCCCACTCCCAGCTTGATGACGAACAGCGCGATTACGTGGCCACGATCCGGGAGTCGAGCACCAACCTGCTCTCCCTGGTGAATGACATCCTGGATTTCTCCAAGATCGAAGCCGGAAAGCTGGTGATCGACAATGTCGCCTTCGATATGCGGGACTGCATCGAAGAGGTGATGTCGCTGATGGCGCCGGCGGCCTACGGCAAGAGTCTGGAATTGGTACATCTTATCTATGAGGACGTCCCGTGCCGGTTGTTCGGTGACCCCATCCGCGTACGCCAGATCCTCACCAATCTGGTTCACAACGCCATCAAGTTCACGCCCCAGGGGCGCGTCGTGGTACGCGTCATGCTGGACGAGGACGGCGACGACCGCGTGCGCATCCGCATCTCGGTTACTGATACTGGCATCGGGCTCAAGCAGGACGAGCAGGACAAGCTGTTCCAGGCATTCAGCCAGGCGGATACATCCATCACACGTCGGTTCGGCGGTGCCGGGCTTGGCCTGATTATCTGCAAGAAGCTGGTGGAGCAGATGGGTGGCGCCATCGGGCTCGACAGCAGACCGGGGACGGGGTCGACGTTCTGGTTCACGCTCGAGTGCGTGAAGCAGCGCAGCTCGGAGCGGGACGACCGTCCTCTGGTTCGTCGCAACCCCCTGGAGAGCAAACGTGTTCTCCTGCATGACACGTCCACTCTCAGTCGGCTTGCGGTTCGGCATCTCCTGGAATCCTGGGAGATGGAGATTCGTGACGAGGAGAATGGCGATATCTTTCTTTCGGCGACCCGTAATGATCCGGCATGGGATTGTGTGATCCTCGGGCTGTCCCGCGAGGAGCTGAACCGGCGTTACTTCCGGGATCTCATGGCTCAGGCGCGGACACTGGAGGTGCCTGTCGTGGTTCTCGCCAGCTCGGTGGACCGCAACGAACTGCGAAGCCTGTATCAGCAGGGTGCCCAGACTTGCCTGCCCAAGGCGGTTCGACGGCAGACGCTCTACCGTGAACTGTGCCGTGTGCTTGCGTCTGCCGCCAATCCGCTGGATGCCGACACGCAGCAGCTTCTGCCCGCGGCATTCCAGCCACGGTCGGCGGAACCGCCCGTGGAGGCGCAGAGCCGGTTTCACGGCACGCAGGTACTGGTAGTCGACGACAACGCCATCAACCGTAAACTGGTGTCCACCATTCTGCGCCGCCAGGGGGCGGAGGTGGACGAGGCTGCCGATGGGCGGCGCGCGGTGGAGCGCTGCGCGGCGATGGATTACCCGTTGGTGTTCATGGACATCCACATGCCGTCACTCAGTGGTGAAGCCGCCTACCAGCAGATATGCGCCAACGCCCGCCATCGCGGCGCGCCGGCCCCCCGGGTGGTCGCGTTGACGGCCAACGCCATGCCCGGCGAGCGGGACCGGCTGACCCGCCTCGGTATGGACGAATGCCTCATCAAGCCGGTGACGGAAGCCCAGGTGATTCACCAGCTGCGCCTGGTGGGCGATCGCCCGGTGGCCGATGACGCTCCGGATCCGACGGAGTCAGTCTCTGTGTACGCGGAGCTGGGCACCGAGATGCGCGACATGCTGATTGCAGAGTTGCCTGAACACCGGCGTGCCATCCGCAGCGCCTACCGGCGGGGCGAGCTGGATGCGCTGCGGGATTACGTCCATCGCCTCAATGGCGCGGCCAGCGTCTGTCGTGCGGAGACCCTTCAGCGCGCCTGTGATGCGCTTGAACGTTCCGTGGTGGATAACCATCGCGTGGATATTCCGGCGGGAGTTGAACGGGTGGTCCGAGCCATCAACGACCTGCTGGATGACGAGCTGCGTCGGCAACAGGACTAGGTCGCTTCAGCAACCACGAAGGCCAGTGCGTAGGCGCCTTCGTCTGTAATGCTGACGTGCCAGGAACCGATACCCAGAGTCTGTGCCGTCGTCGCGCCCTGCCCGGTCAGGTGCAATGCGGGCGCTCCCGCCGTGGTGGCGCTGACGTGCAGATCATGGAACCCGAGCGCGCCGCCGATTCCAGTACCCATGGCTTTGGCGGCCGCTTCCTTTACCGCCCAGCGGCGGGCGAGAAAGCCACCCGGATCCCCGTGGTGCCGCCAGCGCTCCAGTTCCGCGCCAACCAGTACCCGGCCGGCAAAGCGTTCGCCATGGCGAGCGAGCACACGGCGCACCCGTGCGATCTCCACCAGGTCGGTGCCGATACCAACGATGCTCACCGCGCCACGCCCCGAATCAGCGCCTTCATGTCCCTGACCGCCTGCTCCATGCCGGCGAAGATGGCACGCGCCACGATGCCATGACCGATGTTGAGTTCGTTCATGCCAGAGATGGCCGCGATCGCTTCCGTATTGTGGTAGTGCAGGCCGTGTCCGGCGTTGACGATCAGTCCCTGTTCGAGGCCCAACTCCGTACCCCGGCGGATGCGGTCGAGTTCGTCTTGCATGGCGGCCTCGTCGCCGGCGTCGGCATAGCGCCCCGTGTGCAACTCGATCACCGGCGCGCCGACCTCCCTGGCCGCCATGATCTGTCGGGCCTCCGCGTCAATGAACAGCGATACCTGAACTCCGGCGGCCTCCAGTCGCGAGCAGGCCTCGCGCACCCGGTCGGGTTGCCCCGCCACGTCGAGCCCCCCTTCCGTGGTGAGTTCTTCCCGGCGCTCCGGCACCAGACAGCAGTGGGAGGGTTTGAGCTGTTCTGCGATGCCGAGCATCTCGTCCGTGACCGCCATCTCCAGGTTCATGGGGGTCTGCATCACCGTCGCAAGACGCCAGAGGTCGGCGTCCTGGATGTGCCGGCGATCTTCGCGTAGGTGCAGCGTGATACCGTCGGCACCGCCCTGCTCCGCCAGCAGCGCCGCCTGCACGGGGTCGGGGTATCGTGTCCCGCGCGCCTGCCGGAGGGTGGCCACGTGGTCGATGTTGACACCCAGGAGCACCCCTGCCTGGTGATGTGCGCTCATGTTGCTGACTCCTCTCCGCCGGGGCCGGTCCGCCGTCGCAGGCTCTGGTAGAGGGCACGACTCTGCAACGGCCGGTCGCCAATATACAGCCGCAGTGCGGCGCTTGTCAGACGCTGCATCTCGGCGCGCAGGGCGGGGTCGTCGAGCCGCGCCTGGTCCAGCGCCAGCAATGCGTCACCGGAGATGAGCAAACCGCTTCCACCCGGCGCCGCCGGGACCGGCCCGTATTCAAGCTCGTAGCGGTAGGTCACCCCGGGTTCGACTCGGGACTGACCGTCGGCCGTTGTGTCCAGTAGCAGGCCGTAACCCAGCGCACCCAGAAGCCGTTTCTCAAAATGCCGCAGCGGCGCGTCTTCGGCCGCATCGGCGGCTGCGAGCGAGATGAGCGCATCCCCGTAGGCCGCGAACACGTCCGGTTCCGGGTTTTCGCGCCGCAGCAGCCGCAGTACCAGTTCGCTCAGATAGAATGCGGCTGCGAGCCGCGTTCCTTGAAAACGCAGCGGTCGGCCGCCCGATTCCGCACCCGTGAGGGTGGCAAGCTCGCCGCGGCCACGCCAGGTCACGAGCACCGGCTGGAACGGTTCCAGCACCCCGCGCCAGCGCGATTTCTGGCCTCGGGCTCCCCGCGCCACTGCGCCGACGCGGCCATGTTCTTCCGTCAGGAGCTCCAGCAACAGGCTGGTATCCCGATAGGGCCGACGGTGCACCACCCAGGCCGGAATCCATTGATCCCCTTGGCTTGTCGGCATCCTGGTTCCCGTTCTACCTCATGCCAGAGGAGGACTGGCCCGCTCAGTTCTCATCGTAACCCAGGCTCTTCATGGCGCGCTCGTCATCCGCCCACCCTTCGCGGATCTTCACCCAGAGCTCCAGGTGGACCTTTTTCTCTACCAGGTGCTCGATCTGACGGCGCGCCTGCTGCCCGATGCGCTTGAGCTGCTGCCCGCCGTTGCCGATCACGATCGCCTTCTGTCCGTCCCGCTCGACCCATATCACTGCGGAGATCCGGATGAGCCTGTCACTCTCCTCGAAGGCTTCCAACGCGACGGATGTCGAGTACGGAACCTCCTGGCCGAGGGTACGCATCAGCTGCTCCCGGATCAGTTCGGCGACAAGGAAGCGCTGGCTGCGGTCCGTGACCTGATCTTCGGGGAAATAGAACACCGACTCGGGCAGATACCCCCGGATAATCTCTTCCAGCGGCTCCACGTTCTGCCCCTTCTCCGCGGACAGCGGAACAATCTCGGCGAACGGGTGACGCCCGGCGAGCTCTTCCAGAAACGGCAACAGCTCTTCCTTCTGTGGGATGAGGTCGACCTTGTTCACCACGGCGATCACGGGGCGATTGATCTGCCGCAGGTGCTCCAGCACGAGCTCGTCGTCGTCGGTCCAGCGATGGGGCTCCACCAGCATCACCACCACATCCACATCGCGCAGTGCCGTGACCGCAGAGCGGTTCAGGTACCGGTTCAGGGCCTTCTTCTGTCGGCCGTGCAGGCCCGGCGTGTCCACGTAGATGAACTGGGTATCATCCCGTGTCTGCACGCCGAGGATACTGTTGCGGGTGGTCTGTGGGCGGCGCGAGACGATGCTCAGTTTCATCCCGAGCAGACGGTTCAGCAGCGTGGACTTGCCCACGTTGGGGCGCCCGACAAGGCCGATATAGCCGCAGCGCTGCGTACGATCGCCGCTGGCGGCGGAGTCCGAGTCAGTCATGATGATGATCCGCTTTGTTCGGGTTCAGTGCCTTCAGCATGGCCTCGGCGCCCCGCTGCTCTGCGCGGCGCCGGCTGCCTGCCTCTCCGACGGTGACCTGCTCGATGCCCGGCACCCGGCACTCGACCCGGAAGGTCTGATCGTGCGACTTGCCGGCAATGTCCAGTACTTCGTAGGACGGCAGCGAGAGCTTCGCGGACTGCAGGTATTCCTGCAGCCGCGTCTTGGGATCCTTGAGTTCCGCGGCGCTGGGCAGGTTCTCCAGGCGCTCCGCGTAAAGGCGCACGATGAGGTCCCGGCACGCAATGAAACCGCCGTCGATGTAGACCGCGCCAAACACCCCTTCCAGAGCGTCCGAGAGGATGGAATCCCGCCGGCGGCCGCCGCTCTTGCGCTCACCGCTACCGAGTCGCAGGTGCGTACCGAGATCAAGCTGTCTGGCGATGGATGCCAGCGTCTCACGGTTGACGAGGCTCGCCCGCAGACGGCTGAGCCCACCCTCCGAGTCGTTGGGCTGGCGCTGGAACAGCTGATCGGCGATGACGAAATTGAGAATGCTGTCGCCCAGGAACTCCAGGCGTTCGTTGTTGCGCTCGCTGACGCTGCGGTGTGTCACCGCTTCCTCGAGCAGTTCCGGCTCCCGGAACTGGTAGCGCAAGCGTGCCGACAGTTGCTCGAGGGGGTCGCTCACGGCCGCACCAGCGCTTCTTCCCGGAAGCTGGCGATCCCGTCGAGGTTCGCAATCAACGGGAAACGCCGCTCGTAGGCAACGACGATGGTCACGCCCTCGCCGGATCGTTCCACCGAGATGTCGTTGCGGCCGAGTTTGTCGACACTGTTGACCTGCAGCCGGCGCATCAGGGCGCTGCGCACCTCGCCCGGGCGTGCGCCCCTGAGTTCCGGGGTTCCGGCTACATCGTCGACCACCGACGCCACAGTCATCGATTCCAGATAGATCGGAATGATGCGCAGCACCAGCATGGCCGCGAAGGCCCCGAGGACGAGCACCAGCATCAGACCGATCAGGCTGAAACCTCGCTGACCGGGTCTGGCGCGATAGATATTACTGGATGCGGTTGCCAATACGACTCCAGTTGATCCGGTTCTCATAGCCGTTCCAGCTCATCCAGATGAGAAAAGCCCGCCCCACTAGGAGATCCTCGCTGACAGGCCCCCAGCAGCGGCTGTCGCTACTGCGGTCACGGTTGTCGCCGATAGTGAAATAGTGGCCGTCCGGTACGGTATAACCATCCGGCGAGGCAGCGTAATCCGTGCACCACGTGCCCCGGGGATGCTGGAGCACTCCGTATTCCCGGTCGCCGAGTGTTTCCGTCATCAACCGTGCCCGCGGTGCCTGGGGCTCATCATAATCGCCAACGTCGGTCTGTTCGACAAGTTCGCCATTGATGTAGAGCAGGCCATCGTCGTACCGCACGTGATCCCCCGGAAGTGCGACCACCCGCTTGATGAAGTCCTGGCGCGGGTTGACCGGGTACTTGAAGACAGCCAGATCCCCGCGCTGCGGCTCGCCGGTGGGGATCAGCGATTGGTTGGTCACCGGCAGGCGGACGTCATAGGAGAATTTGTTGACCAGGATGAAATCGCCCGCGAGCAGGGTGGGAATCATGGACCCGGAGGGAATGCGGAACGGCTCGACCACGAAGGAGCGGATGACAAGCACCACGAGGATCACCGGAAACAGAGACCGGCAGAGGTCCACCCACCAGTTGTCCTTCTCCAGCGCCGGCCGCCCTGCCTTGTGACGTGCACGTCGGTGCATCCAGGCATACAACACGGTCAGACCGGTGATCAGTGTCACCGCGACCAGCAGCAATTCGAAATCGAGAAGCATGGCTCTATCCTTTCCTGACCGGCACGCGACGCCGGGGCTCAGTCGTCACCGTCAACCTGCAGGACCGACAGGAAGGCCTCCTGCGGAATCTCGACCTTGCCGACCTGTTTCATCCGTTTCTTTCCGGCTTTCTGCTTCTCGAGCAGCTTGCGCTTGCGGGTGATATCACCGCCGTAGCACTTTGCCGTCACGTTCTTGCGCATCGCCTTGACCGTGGAGCGTGCCACGATATGGCTTCCCACCGCCGCCTGAATGGCAACTTCGAACATCTGCCGCGGGATCAGCTTCTTCAGGCGGTCAGTGAGTTCCCGCCCGCGTCGCTGCGCGTGATCACGGTGCACGATCAGAGCCAGCGCGTCCACGCGGTCGCCGTTGATGAGAACATCCAGGCGAACCAGATTCTCGGCCTGAAAACGGTTCAGCTCGTAGTCAAACGAGGCAAACCCGCGACTTGCCGATTTCATGCGGTCAAAGAAGTCCAGCACCACCTCGCTCAGTGGCAGCTCGTAGGTGAGCGAGATCTGGTTGCCGACGAACTGCATGTCCTTCTGCGACCCGCGTTTCTCCTCGCACAGGGCGATCACGTTGCCGACGTAGGCCTGGGGGACCAGAATGCTGGCGTTTATGATCGGCTCCCGAATCTCCTCGATCTCGTGATTCGCCGGCAACTGCGCCGGGTTGCTCACTTCGAGCACCTCGCCCGAGGTGGTCTCCACCTCGTAGATGACCGTGGGTGCCGTGGTGATGAGGTCCAGGTTGTATTCCCGCTCCAGCCGCTCCTGCACGATCTCCATGTGCAGCATTCCGAGGAACCCGCAGCGGAAGCCGAAACCGAGCGCCGCCGACGTTTCGGGCTCGTACTGCAGCGACGCGTCATTCAGCCGCAGCTTCGACAACGCGTCGCGGAACGCCTCGTAGTCTTCCGAGCTGATGGTGAACATGCCGGCGAACACGCGCGGCTGAACCACCTTGAAACCGGGCACGCGCTCGGCGCAGGGGGCGTGCTTGTGGGTGAGTGTGTCGCCCACTGGCGCGCCGTCGATATCCTTGATGCCGGCGACCACGAAACCGACTTCGCCGGTCTCCAGCACTTTCATTGGAGTCTTCTTGGGCGTGAACATGCCCAGCTGGTCCACCTGGAACTCGCGGCCGGTGGACATGACCTGGATCTTCTCGCCGACCTTCATGCGACCGTTGATCACGCGCACCAGACACACCACGCCCAGGTAGTTGTCGAACCAGGAGTCCATGATCAGCGTCTTGAGCGGTTCATCAGGCTTGCCCGTGGGCGCCGGGATGTGCTCGACAATCGCCTCGAGCAGTTCATCGATGCCCTGGCCGGTCTTGGCGCTGACCATCATGGCGTTGTCGGTCTCGAGGCCGATGATCTCCTCGATTTCCTGCAACACCTGCTCCGGTTCCGCCGAAGGTAGATCGATCTTGTTGAGAACGGGCAGGATCTCCAGGCCTTCGCCGACCGCTGTGTAGCAGTTGGCCACACTCTGCGCCTCCACACCCTGGGAGGCGTCGACCACCAGCAGCGCGCCATCACACGCCGCGAGCGAACGAGATACCTCGTAGGAGAAGTCCACGTGGCCGGGTGTATCGATGATGTTGAGCTGGTAGGTGTTGCCGTCTTTCGCGGTGTACTCCAGGGCAACGCTCTGGGCCTTGATGGTAATGCCGCGCTCGCGCTCCAGGTCCATGGAATCGAGCACCTGTTCGGACATCTCTCGGCCGGTCAGCGCCCCGCACCGTTCAATGAGGCGGTCCGCCAGGGTCGACTTGCCGTGGTCGATGTGCGCGATGATCGAGAAGTTGCGTATATGTTTCATAGTCGCATCGGTTGTGAGTGCCGCGGCGTTCGCGCTGCGTCACGCCGGGGCGGCCCGTTGACCGCCTCCCGACGCAAACGTGCCCCGCAGGCGGGGCACGTTCCGAAAGCTGCCGACACTTGAAGTGTGCCGGTATTGTACCGATTCAGCGCGCTTACGGGAGCCTGAGCGGCAAAAACCGCGGACTTCCGTTACGCATCAGCAACACCGGTACCACTCGACCGTCCTCAAGGCCCTGGGCAATGGATTCGAAAGTTTCCACCGAATCAACCCGCTGCTGGTCGAGCATGGTGATGACGTCGCCCTGACGGATTCCGGATTGCCGTGCCGGGCCTTCCGCAAGCCGCTCCACGAGTACGCCGGCCTGATCGATGCCACGCTCCTCCCGGTCCTGATCGGACAGGTCACGCAGTTCCATGCCGAAGTACTCAGCTGCCGGTTCCGGCTCTTCGGGCACCTCCTGTTCCTGCTGCTGTTGCTGTGCCATCTCGTCCGGCAGTTCGCCAAGGGTGACGGTCACTTCGCGGTGCTCGCCGTCACGGATGATCTCGAGGATGACTTCGGCGTCCGCCCGCATGCGTCCGACCATCGGCGGCAGCTCGGAGGACGTTCCTATCTCCTGGCCTTCGAACCGGACGATCACGTCTCCCGCTTCCAGATCGGCGTCCGCAGCCGGGCTGTCGGACGTCACCTGGGCGACCAGCGCACCATGCGGACGGTCCATGCCGAAAGACTCTGCCAGGTCCCGGTCAACATCCTGGATCAGAACACCAAGCCAGCCGCGGGCAACGCGACCATCCGTGCGGAGCTGGTCAACCACGTCCATGGCCAGCTCCACCGGGATGGCGAAGGATAGCCCCATGAAACCGCCGCTGCGGCTGTAGATATGGGAGTTGATTCCGACCACTTCACCGTCCAGGTTGAACAGCGGCCCTCCGGAGTTGCCGGGGTTGATCGCCACATCGGTCTGGATGAACGGCACGTAGTTATCCTGGGGCAGGCTGCGCCGTTTGGCGCTGACAATGCCCGCCGTCACCGAGTGCTCGAACCCGAACGGCGAGCCGATGGCCAGAACCCACTCGCCGACGGACAGGTCGGCGGATGAGCCGATCGACACTGTTGGTAGGTCTTCGGCATCAATGTTCAGCAGTGCCAGATCGCTGCGCTCATCATAGCCAACCACTTCCGCGGTGTACTGGCGGCGGTCGCTCAGTTTCACGACCACCTCGTCTGCGTTCTGGACCACGTGATAGTTGGTGACGATGTCGCCGTCCGACGAAATGATGAACCCGGAGCCGAGGGATTCGGAATCGAACGGCTGCGGGGGCTGCTGGCCTTCGCCCCGCTCCCCGCCGAAGCGCTCGAAGAACTCCCGGAATGGGTGATCTTCGGGGAGATCGCCCATCCCTCCCCGCTCGCCGCTCTCGCGGGACTGAGTTGAGCTGATGTTCACCACTGCCGGACTGTTCTGATCCACCAGCCCGGCGAAGTCAGGCAGCCCGTCGCGGGCATGCGCCTGCGACGCTGCCAGTGCAGCCATCAGAGTGAGGCTACAGAGGCTAACCAGGAACTTTCGAGTCATAACCTGTCGCATGTGCTGCTTCCCCGTGCTCTCCATCGTGCGTCGACTCCGGTCGGGCCCGAGGCCACCGAACGTCCCGTCCGGACAACCGGGAGACTATGCTTCCCGGTTGTCCCAATCATTCGTTCCGGCTGTCACCCTGCGCCGGCCAGTTGCCGAGGACCGTCGGGCGATAGGCACCGCGATCCGACATTCTCCGCGCCAGCGCGCGGGCCGCAACCAATCCGATCACAAATCCTGTCCCCGCAGCGGGAACAGCAATGGCGTCACCCCAGGGCGAGCCCAGCAGGGCCGCTACCAGCAGCGCGAGGACAGGCAAGAGGTAGACCACCGCCGCACCGGAAACAAGGCCCTGCTCCGGTATTCCGACTTCCACGCGCTGCCCCGGCCGCAGCGCCAGGCCGGTCTGGCACGTGATCTCTGCTGTACGCCCGGGCACGGCGCTGGCAAGAAGGCCGATGCCGCAGCCCCGACGGATATCACAACCGGAGCAGGCGCCATGCCGCTGGATGCGGACGCGGCAGCGATCGCTCCCGGTTGCGACGACCTGCCCCTGTTCACGAATCATGCCGGGGCAGCGTCAGTTCTCGCCCCGTCGGCTGCTGACGCCGACAGGCCGTGAGAGAAAGTCGAGCTGCGGCTCCGAGCGCTCCCTGATGACGGCGTATTCATCCAGTCGCGTCTGGATATCCGAGTCGAGGCGATCCCACTGGATGTTCTCCGCAGCAACCGGCTGTCCCGACGATGTCTGCTGCACGGACGACGGCGCACTTGCTGTCTCGATCATGTCCCCATCTGGTGATGAGGACTGCTGAGGCCAGATGGCAATTGCAACGAGAGCAACGGAAGCGGCGATTGCCGCGCCACCGACCGGACGGAGCCACCAGCGTTGACCGCCGTCGTGTCGTGGGGGTATAGAGTGCGCGGGCTCATGATCCAGCGCGGCCGAGACCCGCGCTGCCAGGGACGTGTCCACGTGATCCGGCAGATTCCGGTGGAGCGCTTCGCGAATCACCGCATAGCGGCCCATCTGGCCAGCAATGTCCTCACTTCGCTCTGCAAGGCGAAGCAGAAACTGCGTCTCGGAGTCAGGCAGTTCATCGTCGCTCAGCGCCGAAATCTGCTCCTGGTAGGGTTTCGTCATGGCACCACCACTGTCTGCTATTTGTTATCAAGCAACGGCTTCAACCGGTTGTCGATCGCTTCCCGCGCCCGGAAAATCCTTGACCGCACGGTCCCCACCGGGCAATCCATTGCCTGCGCAATCTCTTCGTAACTCAGACCGTCCAGCTCGCGAAGGGTGATCGCCGTTCGCAGATCGTCGGGTAAGGCTTCGATGGCATCGAAGACGGTCCGTTCAATCTCCTCACGCTGGGCGAGCCCTTCGGGCGTATCCGTTTCCCGCAACAGTGAATCACCGGCGTACTGCTCGGCGTCCTGAGCGTCCACGTCACTGCCGGGAGGCCGGCGCCCCTGGGCGACGAGATAGTTCTTCGCCGTGTTGGCGCCAATGCGGTAGATCCATGTATAGAAGCTACTTTCGCCGCGAAAGTTCGGCAATGCCCGATAGGCCTTGATAAACGTTTCCTGCGCGACATCCTGAG
This sequence comes from Aquisalimonas sp. APHAB1-3, assembly GCF_048323695.1. NCBI lineage: Bacteria > Pseudomonadati > Pseudomonadota > Gammaproteobacteria > Chromatiales > Ectothiorhodospiraceae > Aquisalimonas > Aquisalimonas sp. APHAB1-3. Next base: position 591,691 of record NZ_JBLWFT010000001.1, read on the forward strand.
CCTCGCTGGGATCGGTTACATACCGCGATATCATCTTGACGAGCTTGAACTGATATTTCTGAACAAGCAGGTCAAAGGCCTTCTTATCACCGGCCTGCACACGCTCGACGAGCTGTTGGTCGACCTTTGCATTGGTCATTCAGCCCGTCCTTTCACGGTCATTCCACTGACCGCGTCACTGCGGTAGACATTGATGGGCATGGATAGTTCGCGCACTTCAGCGGATTGTGTTTAGATAAGTGCCGGTCGCGCCGCCCTGCTCCGCGATACTGACCGCGAATCGGCTCCGGCCCCTCGATCTGGCCGGATTCAGGCAGGCCTTAACGGCCACTGAGGGTAGCCGATCGTCCAAGTACGCTGCAAGCAGCCTCGGCGGCAGAACGGCCTCACAGTCACAACGGCAAGGGCGGAATCCGTGCCAGAGCCTGATCAGTTTGATGTTGTCATTGTCGGCAGCGGCGCAGCGGGGCTGACGCTGGCCCTGCGCCTCCCCGAGCATGTCCGCATCGCCGTCCTCTCGAAGGGGCCGCTCACCGAAGGCTCCAGTCTCTATGCCCAGGGCGGGATTTCCGCCGTGTTCGACGAAGCCGACTCCGTCGAGTCCCATGTGGCCGACACCCTGGATGCGGGGGGCGGCCTGACCGACAGCGATACGGCCCGCTTCGTCGCCGAGAACGCGCCCAGGTGCATCCACTGGCTCATTGGCAACGAGGTGCCGTTCTCCCGCGAGGAAGGCCCGGACGGTGGCCTGCACCTGCACCGCGAAGGGGGGCATTCGTACCGCCGCATCGTGCATGCGGCCGATGCCACGGGCCGTGCGGTGGAAACCACGCTGGAGGGCCTTGTACGTCGTCGCGCCAACGTCACGGTGCTGGAGCATCATCTGGCGGTGGATCTCATTACCGCCAGTCGCCTCGGGCATGCCCCCCAGCGCTGCGTCGGAGTCTATGGCCTGGATGTTGCCAGTGGCCGTGTGCGTCCGATTGCGGCACGGACCGTGGTACTGGCCACCGGCGGCGCCAGCAAGGTCTATCTCTATACCAGTAACCCGGACGGCGCGACGGGCGACGGCATCGCCATGGCGTGGCGTGCGGGTTGTCGCGTCGCGAACATGGAGTTCAACCAGTTCCATCCCACGTGCCTCTTTCACCCCAAGGCGAAGTCGTTTCTGCTCAGTGAGGCGCTGCGGGGCGAAGGGGCCCACCTCCTGCTGCCGGATGGGAGCCGGTTCATGCACCGGTTCGACGACCGGGGGGAGCTGGCTCCCCGGGACATTGTCGCCCGGGCCATCGACCACGAAATGAAACGGTTGGGCGCGGACTGCGTCTATCTGGACATCTCCCACCGCGAAGCGGACTTCATCAGGGAGCACTTCCCAACCATTCACGAACAGTGCCTCCAGTTCGGTTTCGACCTCACCCGGGAGCCGGTGCCCGTGGTTCCGGCGGCCCACTACACCTGCGGCGGCGTCGTCGTCGATCAGCGCGGGCAGACCGATCTCCCCGGCCTTTACGCCATCGGCGAGGTGTCCTGTACCGGGCTGCACGGCGCCAACCGACTGGCAAGCAACTCGCTGCTTGAGTGTCTTGTCTACGGTACGGCCGCGGCGGATCACATCGCGGCGGCACTCCCCGGGGTTGCGTCGCCACCCGCCCTGCCCCCATGGGACGAGAGCCGGGTCAGTGACTCCGACGAACAGGTGGTGGTCAGCCACAACTGGGATGAGTTGCGCCGCTTCATGTGGGACTACGTGGGCATCGTGCGTACCAGCAAGCGTCTTGAGCGGGCGCGCCGTCGCGTGGACCTGCTGCAGGGTGAGATCAGGGAGTATTACGGCAATTTCCGCGTCAATGCGGACTTGCTGGAGTTGCGCAACCTGGCGATGGTGGCGGAGCTGATCATCCGCTGCGCCCAGGAGCGGCGCGAGAGCCGCGGACTGCACTACACGCTGGATTACCCGGACAGATTGCCGGACGCACTGCCGACCGTGCTGACGCCGAGCAGATAGCACAGCCGGCGCCGGCATCGACCGCTCATGGCATCACGAGGCAGCACCAGCGCGGCCCATGCCCTGTCGTCGCCGCGCAGGTAGAGCACGCACAGCCAAGGATGACGAAACCACCCGGCCAGCTCCCATTCCCGGATGCCGTCGGCAGTGTCCGTGCAGACCGATCCCGAGGCTACGTCCAGGCTGAACCAGTCGCACTCCAGTGGCCGGGCCAGAAGGGAAAGGCGCGTGGCGAAGACCGTGAGCGGGATCAGGATCAGTAGTGCGGTCAATACCGTCACGGACGCGCTCAGCGCAGCCACAGCCCCGATCAAGACCAGGGCGTGTTGCCAGTGGTGGGCAGCACGCGACGGGTTAACGTAAAAGCCCGAAGTCGCTGCGGATTCGCTCCACGAGTGCCGCGAGTTCGGCATCGTCCGGCACCTCTCCCTGGTAGAACCAGCCGAACAGGGTGTCGTCCTGACACCCCAATAACGTCTCGAATGCCTCACGCCCGGAGGCATCCAGTGTGGCGTAGCCGTTAGCGAGAAAATGCTCCAGGAGCAGGTCCAGCTCCCGCATCCCCCGTCGACACCGCCAGCGCAGTCTGGAGCGTTCACTCACAACTCTTGCCCCCAGTCGCGACGCGGTTCAGCGCCGCTCGATCATGAGTTTCTTGATCTCCGCGATGGCCTTGGCCGGGTTCAGACCCTTCGGACACGTCTGCGCGCAGTTCATGATCGTATGGCAGCGGTAGAGCTTGAACGGATCCTCGAGATCGTCCAGCCGCTCACCGGTGGTCTCGTCCCGGCTGTCGACAATCCAGCGATAGGCTTGAAGCAGCACGGCGGGGCCGAGATAGCGGTCCCCATTCCACCAGTAGCTCGGGCACGACGTGGTGCAACAGGCGCACAGGATGCACTCGTACAGCCCGTCGAGCTTGGCCCGGTCTTCCTTGCTCTGCAGGCGCTCCCGGTCCGGCGGCGTTGCCGTCTCGGTGCGAATCCAGGGGCGGATGGAGGCATACTGGGCGTAAAAGTGGGTGAGATCCGGCACAAGATCCTTGACCACCGGCATGTGCGGCAGTGGGTAGACGCGGACGGCACCGTCCACTTCGTCACACGCCTTGGTGCACGCCAGGGTGTTCTGGCCGTCGATGTTCATGGCGCAGGAGCCGCAGATCCCCTCGCGGCAGGAACGGCGGAACGTCAGCGACGGATCAACCTCGTTCTTGATCTTGATCAGCGCGTCGAGAACCATCGGACCGCAATCGTCCATGTCCAGCTCGAAGGTGTCGATCCGCGGGTTCTGCCCTTCGTCCGGGTGCCAGCGATAGACCTTGAACTCGCGAACGTTGCTCGCACCGTCCGGGGCAGACCACGTCTTGCCCTGACCGACCCGGGAATTCTTTGGAAGCTTGAACTCTGCCATTGGCTGTCAACCTCGTTACTTGCTGGCCTGCAACGCCTGTCGGTGGATCAGTACACCCGCGCCTTGGGCGGGAATACCTCCACCTCGTCGGTCAGCGTGGTCATGTGGACAGGCCGGTAGTCGATCTCGGTCTTGCCCTGGGGATCCATCCAGGAAAGCGTGTGCTTCATCCACTGATCGTCATCGCGCTCGGTGAAGTCTTCCCGGGCGTGCGCACCGCGGCTCTCGGTACGGTTGCGCGCCGACTGGATGGTGGTGACCGAGCAACCGAGCAGGTTGTCCAGCTCCAGCGTCTCGATCAGGTCGGAGTTCCAGATCAGCGAGCGATCGGACACGGCAACGTCCTCGAACGAAGCGAACACCTCGTCCATCTTCTGACACCCCTGCTCCAGGGTGTCGCCAGTCCGGAAGACGGCTGCAAAGTTCTGCATGACGCTCTGCATGTTGTCCCGGATATGGGCCGTGGGCTGGCTGCCGTTGGCATTGCGCAGGCGGTCGAGACGATTGAGCGCGAAGTCGGCCGAATCCTTGGGCAGCGGCCGGTGATTGGCGCCCTGCTCGTCCACCAGCTCCTTGGCGCGCAGGCCGGCAGCGCGACCGAACACCACCAGGTCCAGCAGCGAGTTGGAACCAAGGCGGTTGGCACCGTGAACGGAGACGCACGCCGCCTCGCCGATGGCCATGAGGCCCGGCACCACGGCGTCCGGGTTGCCGTCCCGCAGGGTGACCACCTCGCCTTTGTAGTTGGTGGGCACCCCACCCATGTTGTAGTGCACCGTGGGCAGCACCGGGATCGGCGCCTTGGTGACGTCGACGCCGGCGAAAATCCGAGCGGTCTCGGCAATCCCGGGCAAGCGTTCGTTGATGACGTCCGCGCCGAGATGCTCCAGATGCAGGTTGATATGGTCGTGATTCGGGCCGACACCACGGCCCTCCTGGATCTCGATGGTCATGGAGCGGCTGACTACGTCGCGGGAGGCGAGGTCCTTGGCGTTGGGCGCGTAGCGCTCCATGAAACGCTCGCCCTCGGAATTGGTCAGGTAGCCGCCTTCACCGCGCACACCCTCGGTGATCAGGCAGCCGGCGCCGTAGACACCCGTGGGGTGGAACTGCACGAACTCCATGTCCTGCAGCGGCAGGCCGGCGCGCAGCACCATGCCCATGCCGTCGCCGGTGCAGGTGTGCGCCGAGGTGCAGGAGAAATAGGAACGGCCGTAGCCACCGGTGGCCAGCACCGTCTCGTGGGCGCGGAAGCGGTGAATGGTGCCGTCATGCATGTTCAGGGCGATCACGCCCCGGCATGCGCCCTCTTCGTCCATGATCAGGTCCAGGGCGAAGTACTCGATGTAGAACTCGGCTTCGTACTTCAGCGCCTGCTGATAGAGCGTGTGGAGAATGGCGTGGCCGGTGCGGTCGGCCGCAGCACAGGTGCGCTGCGCGCGACCCTCGCCGTAATGCGTGGTCATGCCGCCGAAGGGGCGCTGATAGATCTTGCCCTCGTCCGTGCGCGAGAAGGGAACGCCGTAGTGTTCCAGCTCGATGATGGACGGGATCGCCTCGCGGCACATGTACTCGATGGCGTCCTGGTCGCCGAGCCAGTCCGAGCCCTTGACCGTGTCGTACATGTGCCAACGCCAGTCGTCCTCGCCCATGTTGCCGAGCGCCGCGGATACGCCACCCTGGGCGGCGACGGTGTGACTGCGCGTGGGGAACACCTTGGTGATGCAGGCCGTCTTCAGGCCCTGGTTCGCCATGCCGAAGGTGGCGCGCAGGCCGGCACCGCCGGCGCCGACAACAACGACATCGTACGTGTGATCAATGATTTCGTAGCTGGACATTGCGTTCAGCCTCCAAAGGCAATGCTGAGCACGGCAAGGATGCCGGTAAGTGCCAGCACCGCAGCCAGGAATTTCACGACAACGAGGCTGACGATCTCCAGCGCCTTGTTGTCCACGTAATCTTCCAGAACCACCTGCAGCCCGAGCTGTGCGTGGTAGAAAGCGGCGGCTATCAGGAGTATCGCGGCGCCAGCGGTGAACGGTGAGCCGATCCACGCCCGGGCTGCTTCGTAGTCACCACCCGCGTTGATCGCCAGGGAAAAGGCAAACCACAGCACCAGCGGAACTAGCGCGACGGCCGACAGCCGCTGCACCCACCAGTGGTGCACGCCGTCCTTCGCGGAGCCGAGTCCGCGCGCATCCTTGACCGGAGTTCTCAGATTCATCCCGCACCCCCAGTGGCGAAGGCCACGATCCAGACCAGCGCGGTCAGGCCCACGGCACAGGCGATCACCGCCTGTCCCGAGCGCTTTGCCGCATCCAGCTCAAATCCCTTGCCGACATCCCAGAACAGGTGCCGAATTCCGTTACACAGGTGGTAGAACAGGCCGAGACTGAACAGGAACAGAATGATCAGGCCGAGCCAGGATCCCAGTACCGCCTGTGCGCGCTCGAAGGCGTCAGGTCCGCTCGCCAGGGACACCAGCCAGTAGATCACCAGCAGCGCGCCGATTGTGTTCGCGACACCCGCCATCCGGTGAGTGATGGACAGCACGACAATGAAGGGCAGCCGGTAGATCTGCAGGTGGGGGGACAGCGGTCGATTATCGCTTGGCATTGTGACTCGCTCCGCGTGGGCCAAAAGCGGCAGTTAAACTAAACTGTCCTCTCGGGTGATGCAAGGCAGCATTACCCGGGAGAACGCTGGATGGGCCCTTCAATGGACCGTAGCCTGATGGCACCGCAGCAGTTTACTCAACAGCGGGCCGCGGTTCTTTGATCGGCTTCCCGTTGTTCGGGAAGTCGGCTGGCGGACGTCAGAAATCGGTACAGCGACCCCCTTTCTCCCAGTCCCCGTACCGTGTGGGCTCCGGACCGGCCTGACCACCAAACTCCTCCGGCCACGTACTCGGGTCGGCCGGATCAGGCGTGTTATCCTGTTTCACTGTATCCCCGGCGGGGCCGGGCCTTGGCTCGGGCGTTTCCTCTGGTGTTTTCATCGCACTTGCCTCCTCGGTCACGCGTCCCCGCGATTATGCCACATCAACAGGTGATTACGGCACTGCACAATGAGCGAACAAGCACCCAACGCGACACAAATAGACTGGCCTGCACTGCTCCAGGTCCACGGGGCGCGGTACGGCGAAAACGGCAGTCTGCTCGACTTTGGTGATACCACCGCCGAACTGCACGCGACGCTCGGCGATGGCGGGGCCATGCCATTGCCGCACCAGGGCGTGATCCGCGTGGTTGGCGACGATGCCGCCGTGTTTCTGCACGGTCAGCTGAGCCAGGGCATAGAGGATCAGCCGGTGACGGAAGCCCGCATGGCCGGTTACTGCAACCCGAAGGGCCGGCTGCTGGCCGTGTTCCGCGTCATTCGACTGGACGAGGACGATTTCCTGCTGCTGGCCGACCGCAGCCTGATGGACGGGCTGGTGAAACGGCTGAGGATGTTCATTCTGCGGTCCAGGGTGGCGCTGCAGGATTTCACGCCCCATGCGGCCGTGTTCGGGGCCACGGGGTCCGGCGCAGCGGCCATCAGTGAAGTGGCCGGCACCCTGCCGCAAGGCACCGGCACCGTCGTGCATGCGGGGGACACCTCGGTGGTGAACCTGGGCGGAGAAAAAGAGCGCTTTCTGATGGTGACCCACGCCCGTGATGCCATCGGCGTGTGGGAAACCCTGGTGGCGGCGTCACGCCCGGTCACGCCTCAGGCGTGGACCCTGTTGCAGGTCCGCGCCGGTGAGCCGGCCGTGGTCGCCGGCACGTCGGAGCATTTCGTGCCGCAGCAGCTGAACCTGGATCTGGTGGACGGCGTCAGCTTCAGCAAGGGCTGCTACCCGGGGCAGGAGGTGGTGGCGCGCATGCACTACCGCGGCAAGCCCAGCCGGCGCATGTTCGGGCTCACGGCGCCGGGCGAGACCGTCCCGCACCCGGGCGACAGCGTCCTCACGGCCGACGGCGCATCGGCGGGTGAAATCGTTCAGGCGGTCGCCGGTCCTGCCGGCATCGAGGCCCTGGCAGTGCTGCGCCTGCAGTACCGTGACCGGCAGGACCTCCGCGTCGCTGATCAGCCCGCCGGCTTTGCCCAACTCCCCTACCATGTGCCGGTCACACCGGAATCCGACGAGGCCGAGGCGGGGGGCTGATCCCCCCTCAGACCTCCGGTCGCATGGCCGGAAACAGCAGCACGTCGCGGATGGAGGCCTGATCGGCGAAGGCCATGACAAGACGATCGATGCCGATTCCCTCCCCCGCTGTCGGGGGCAAGCCGTACTCCAAAGCGCGGATGAAATCGGCGTCGTAGTGCATGGCCTCTTCATCCCCGGCTTCCTTTTCCGCTGCCTGGGCCAGGAACCGCTCGGCCTGATCCTCGGCATCATTGAGCTCAGAGAAACCGTTGGCTACCTCACGACCGCAGATGAATAGTTCGAAGCGCTCGGTGACGAACGGGTCGCTGTCCTTGGGGCGTGCCAGGGGCGAGACCTCTTTCGGGTAATCGACAATGAAGGTGGGCTCGCGCAACTCGTGCTCCACCGTCTCTTCGAAGATCAGCGTCTGCAGCTTGCCGAGCCCGGTACTGCCGTCCACCTGTAGCCCCAGGCGTTCAGTGATGGCGCGCGCGGTTTCCTTGTCGTCCAGGTGCTCCGGGCTGATGTCCTGGTTGTAGCGCAAAATTGCGTCGCGCATGGCCAGGCGCTGGAACGGTTTGCCCAGATCCAGAGTTTCGCCCTGCCAGGTAAGCTCTGGCGTGCCCTTCAGGTCCATCGCGAGGCCACGCAGGAGTTCTTCGGTGAGGTCCATGAGATCGTTGTGATCCGCGTAGGCCTGATAGAACTCCAGCATAGTGAACTCGGGGTTGTGTCGCGTGGACACGCCCTCGTTACGGAAACTGCGGTTGATCTCGTAGACCTGCTCGAATCCGCCCACCACCAGCCGTTTGAGGTACAGCTCCGGTGCAATGCGCAGGTAAAGCGACATGTCCAGTGCGTTGTGGTGGGTGATGAACGGCCGCGCCGCGGCGCCACCGGGGATCTGCTGCATCATTGGCGTTTCCACTTCCAGGAAGCGCCGTGTGTTGAGGAAGTCGCGGATGTACTGGATGATCCGGCTGCGCACGTGAAAGACGTCGCGCACCTCCGGATTCATGATCAGGTCCACGTAGCGCTGGCGGTAGCGCGCCTCCTGGTCCTGAAGGCCGTGGTACTTCTCCGGCAGCGGGCGCAGTGACTTGGTCAGCAGCTGGATGCGGTCGACACTGACGCTGAGCTCTCCGGCGCGAGTGCGGAACAGCGTGCCCTCGGCGCCGACGATGTCGCCCACGTCCCACTTCTTGAACGCCTGGTAGACGCCCTCGGGCAGATCATCCCGGCGCACGTAGAGCTGAATGCGGCCGGTCATGTCCTGCAGCTGCGCAAAACTGGCCTTGCCCATGACGCGCTTGGCCATCATGCGGCCAGCCACACGAACCCGCACCCCCTCCGCTTCCAGGGTGTCGTTATCGCGCTCGCCGTGGGCGGCGTGCAGATCCGCGGCAAGCGCATCGCGGCGGAATCCGTTGGGAAACGCTTCGCCGGATTCACGCCACGTCTGGAGTTTCTCGCGACGCTGGGCAATCAGTTTGTTCTCGTCGATGTCCGGGTTGTCGTTGCTCATGCTCGCTCGCTTGGTCAGGCGTCCGCCTTGAGGCTGGCTTCGATGAAACGGTCCAGATCGCCGTCCAGAACCGCCTGGGTATTGCCGATCTCAACGTTGGTGCGCAGGTCCTTGATCCGCGACTGATCCAGCACGTAGGAGCGGATCTGGCTGCCCCAGCCGATGTCGGACTTGTCTTCCTCGGCGGCATCCTGCGCCTGGCGCCGTTTCTGCATCTCGAACTCGTACAGCTTGGCGCGCAGCTGGTTCATGGCCGTGTCACGGTTACGGTGCTGGGAGCGGTCGTTCTGGCACTGCACCACGATGCCCGTGGGCTCGTGGGTAATCCGCACCGCGGATTCCGTGGTGTTGACATGCTGGCCGCCGGCGCCGCTGGCACGGTAGACATCAATGCGCAGGTCCGACGGGTCGATCTCGATATCCACGTTGTCGTCGATCTCGGGGGACACGAAGACCGCGGCGAACGAGGTATGCCGGCGATTACCGGAGTCGAACGGGGATTTGCGCACCAGCCGGTGCACTCCCGTTTCGGTGCGCAGCCAGCCGAAGGCATAGTCACCTTCGAAGCGGACCGTGGCGCTCTTGATGCCGGCGACATCGCCCTCGGAGAGTTCGATGATGTCGGTCTTGAAGCCCTTGCGCTCGCCCCAGCGGAGGTACATGCGCAGCAGCATGTTGGCCCAGTCCTGGGCCTCGGTGCCGCCGGAGCCGGCCTGGATGTCCAGAAACGCGTTGCTCTCGTCCATCTCCCCGGAGAACATGCGCTGGAACTCGAGCGCCTGCACCGTCTGCTCGAACGCCTTCAGGTCCTTCTCGACGGACGTAATGGTGTCTTCGTCGCCCTCTTCCTGGGCCATGTCCAGCAGCTCGTCCACGTCGGCAAGACCGGAGTCGAGCTCCTCGAGGCGGTTGACCACGTCCTGCAGGCGCGAGCGCTCGCGGTTGAGGTTCTGGGCTTCCTCGGGGTTGTTCCAGATGGTCGGGTCTTCCAGCAGCCTCAGGACTTCTTCCAGGCGCTCCTTCTTGCCCGGGTAGTCAAAGATACCCCCTCAGCGCATCGACGCGCTCGCGCAGATCGGCTGCCTGAGTGTACAAGGGGTTGATTTCCATAGTGCGTATACCGTCAGTGTTCGGAAAGGAGCGCATGGTACTACAGGGGGCGGGACGTGTCAGCGTACCGCCTGCCACTGCTGGCGCAGCCGCTTTTCCGATGCCGGTGTTGCCGTGCCAAGGTGCTGGGCGAACAGGGAAATGCGGAACTCCTCCAGCAGGTGGCGGAACCGGTGCAGTTCCGGATCCACGATGCCGTCCCGTTCGTGGCGCGCGGCTCGCTCGGTCCAGGCCTCCCACCACGGCCTCACCTGATGGGTGCGCTGAGCGTCGCGGCGCGGGTCCTCCGCCTGCTTCTCCACCCGGTGCTGCAGACCGTCCAGGTAGCGCGGCAGATGGGACAGCAGCTCACTGCGGTGCGCCAGCAGAAAGCCGGGGAATACCAGGTGGTTCAGGTGCTCGTTCATGTCCCGGAAGCTGTCCATGCCCTCCAGCCCCCGTGGCTCCTTGAGCGCCTTCTTCAGCCCGTGGTAGCGCTCCAGCATGCGCGCGACCCGGCGGGCAAAGCGCTCCCCCTCCTCCACCAGCCGTCCCCGCCCGGCCTCCAGCATGGTCTGGAACGCCTGTGGATCCGCGGGCAGCGGCTGGTCACCGATGAACACGGCATCCACAACGGCGTCGATGATCTCGTCGCGCAGGGCGTCGCTGCCACCGAGCCCACGGTACTGGAGTGCCATCTGCTGGAAACCGGGAAGGTTGTCGCGCAGGTAGCGGACCTGCTCACGGAGCTGTGCCTGGATCAGCCGGCGCACGCCGCGCCGCGTGCTGTCGTCGGCCGCCTCGGGTGAATCAAGGATACGCAGAGCGACGGTATTGCCTTCGTCCACCAATGCGGGATAGCCGCGCACGGTGACGCCGTGCTGATCGAACTCGACGGTCCGCGGCAGCACGTCGAAATCCCAACGGGTGAGGCCTTCACGCTCCCACTGTGGATCGGGGGTTGCCACCTGGAAGCCCTCACTGGCCCGGTCGCCCAGCTCCCGCTGCAATGCGGCCAGGTTCCGCCCCCGGGCGACGATTCCGCCCTCGGCGTCGAACACCTGGATGTTCATGGTCAGGTGATCCGGCAGCTCCACCGCGTCCCAGGTCTCGGGCGGCACATCGACGCCGGTCATGCGGTGGAGCTGACGGCGCAGGGCATCGGTGAGCGAGCCGTCCGCCGGGCTGATGGCGTCCAGTGCCGCCCGGGCGAAATCCGGGGCCGGCACGAAATTGCGACGCAGGGCCTTGGGCAGGCCACGGATCAGGGCCGTGACCTTCTCCTCCACCAGCCCGGGGACCAGCCACTCCAGCGGGTCGGGCCGCAGCTGGTTGAGCGCGGCCAGCGGGACCTGCAGGGAAACGCCATCGTCCGGGTGTCCGGGCTCGAAGTGGTACTGCAGCGGCAGTCGCAGATCGCCCACCGCAAGTTGTTCCGGATACCGCTCTGCAGTCACCGTGGCCGCGTCATGCTGCATCAGCGCCTCGCGGGTGAGATACAGGCGGCGCGGATGGGTGCGCTCCTCCTGTTTGCGCCAGTGCTCGAAACTGCGCAGGTCGCTGATGCTCTCGGGGACACGCTCGGCATAGAAGGCGTAGAGACGGTCGACGTCCACAAGGACGTCGCGCCGCCGTGATTTGTCTTCCAGCGCCTCCACGTCCGCGATCAGCGCACGGTTGTGCTCCAGGAATCCGCCCTTGCTGTCCACGCGGTCTTCGGCGAGCCCCTGGCGCAGGAAGACCTCGCGGGCGTCCGCACTGTCGACCCGGCCGTAGTCCAACTTGCGCCCGGTCACCAGGGGAAGGCCGTAGAGGGTCACCGTCTCGTAGGCGGTGACCCGGCCGCGGCGCCGGTCCCAGTGCGGCTCGTTGTAGGTGCGTTGCACCAGGTGACCGGCCAGCTGTTCCACTTCACGCGGATCGATGCTCGCCACGGTGCGCGCGAAGACCCGTGAGGTCTCCACGATCTCGGCTGCGGCAATCCACTTGGGGCGCTTCCTCGCCAGCGCCGAGCCCGGGAAGATCGTGAGCCTGAGGTTGCGCGGCCCGATGTAGCCCTGCTCGTCGCTGCGCATGGCCACGTTGCCGAGCAGGCCGGTGAGCAGCGCCCGGTGGATGGGCGCGTAATCGGCCGGCTCCGCGTTCGGGCGCAGGCCCATACCGCTGACCAGTTCCTTGAGTTGCCGATGGACGTCGCTCCATTCCCGCATCCGCAGCGGGCTCAGGAAGTGATCCCGGCACCAGCGATCGAGTTTGTTGCGCGACAACGCCTTCTTCGATGCCTGGTAGGCGGTCCACAGGTGCACGTAGGCGAGAAAATCGGAGCGCTCGTCGCGCCACTGGGCGTGGGCCTGATCCGCAGCCTGCTGCGCTTCAATGGGGCGCTCGCGGGGATCCTGAATGCTGAGCGCCGACGCGATCACCAGAATCTCCGCCAGCGCCTGCTCCTCGTTTCCGGCCATCAGCATGCGCGCTATGGTCGGGTCCACCGGCAGGCGTGCCAGCTGCCGCCCCAGCTCGGTCAACCGCCACTGCCCGTCCACGGCTCTCAGCTCGTGGAGCAGGCGGTAGCCGTCCTTGACGTAGCGCGAGTCCGGCGGCTGGATGAAGGGGAACTCCTCCACGGCCCCGAGCCCGAGGTAGCGCATCTGCAGAATGACGGAGGCGAGGTTCGTGCGCACGATCTCGGGATCCGTGAACGCGGGACGTCCCAGGAAATCGTCTTCGCTGTACAGGCGGATGCACACGCCCGGCGCCTCGCGACCACACCGGCCGGCGCGCTGGTTGGCGGAGGCCTGGGAGATCGGCTCGATGGGCAGCCGCTGCACCTTGGTGCGGAAGCTGTACCGGCTCAGGCGCACGACGCCGGTGTCCACCACGTAGCGGATGCCCGGCACGGTCACCGAGGTTTCCGCCACGTTGGTGGCGAGCACGATGCGCCGCCCGGCGTGTGTCTGGAACGCACGCTGCTGCTCCGCCGCGCTCAGACGGGCGAACAGCGGCAGCACCTCGGTGCCGGGCGGATGGTGTTTGCGCAGGGCCTCGGCCGTCTCGCGGATCTCCCGCTCGCTGGCGAGAAAGACCAGGATGTCGCCGGGCCCGAGCCGAGCCAGTTCGTCCACGGCATCGACGATGGCGGTCTGCTGATCCCGGTCGCGGTCGTCCCCGGATTCGCCGGCGAGCGCTTGGTAGCGGACCTCCACTGGGTAGGTCCGGCCCGAGACGTGCACGATGGGGGCATCATCGAAATGCCGGGAGAAGCGCTCCGGATCAATGGTCGCCGAAGTGATTATGACCTTGAGGTCGGGGCGCTTCGGCAGAAGCTGCTTGAGGTAGCCCAGCAGGAAATCAATGTTGAGGCTGCGTTCATGGGCCTCGTCGATGATGATGGTGTCGTAGGCATCCAGGGTGCGGTCGCCCTGCACCTCGGCCAGCAGCATACCGTCGGTGACGAGTTTCACGTGGGTCCGTTCGCTGACCCGGTCGGTGAACCGGATTCTGTAGCCCACGGCCTCACCGACCTCGCTGTGCAGCTCCTCGGCAATACGGGAGGCCAGAGTCCGGGCAGCAAGCCGGCGAGGCTGGGTGTGGGCGATCATGCCGTCCACGCCGCGGCCCAGCTCCAGACAGATCTTGGGCAGCTGGGTGCTCTTCCCGGATCCGGTTTCACCGCAGACCACCACCACCTGATGCTTGCGGATCGCCTCGGCGAGCGCCTCCCGGTGGTCATTGACCGGGAGATCCTGAGAGAAGTCCGGTACAGGAAGGCTGGCGATGCGCCGCTCGCGACGTGCCACGGATGCATCAATGGCACTGCTCAGTTGCTGCAGCCCGTGGTCGTAGGGTTTGCCGCTCGAAGCGCGCCGGCGCAGCCCCTGCAGGCGTTTTCGGAACCCGCGGCGATCGGCCGCCAGCGTCTGGCCGATACGCTCGGCGAGCGTGTCCAGGCTGTTGGTATCGCCGTTGGCGCCGCCGCCGGTCATGGACTCCGGACTAGTCCGCGACCTGCGCGCGCTTGCGCTGACTGTCGCGGTTCGGGTACTTCCGCGCCGGCAGCTGAACCGCTTCGATGCCCCACTCCCCTTCGCTACAGGTCAGCAGCAGGCAGGATGGGCCGCCGTTGGTGCGCGTACGTCCGGCCGCACCCGGGTTGAGAATCCACGGCGTATCGTCGCAGTCCATGGTGAGTTTGTGGCTGTGCCCGTAGATCACCGCGCGCGCCTCCGGGTACTGCTTGCGAAGGTGGCGATGGCGCTCACTAAGGGAGCGGCCATCATCGCCGTGGGTTACCACCAGTAGCCCACCCGGCAGCTGCAGCTGGGCGCTGGTCGGCAGGTTCTCAAGGAAATGCATCTCTGATTCGGCCCACTTGTCCGGCGTGTCGTTGTTGCCACGGATGGCGAGCACGGAGGTGGTTGGATTGAGGGAACACAGGACGTCAGCGCCGCCAACATCGCCTGCATGAACCGCGTGATCGCATGCGGCTACGCGTTCCGCAATGCGGGGATCCAGAAACCCGTGCGTGTCGGCGAGAATGGCGACGCGGGTGGCCTGTACTTCAGTCATGGCTCGGTAATCAATCCTGGAACGCGCGTTCGATGGCGTTCTTGAGCGCGGAATAATCCCGGGCGACCGGGAACTGTGGGAAATCGTCCATCACGTTCTGCGGCGGCGCGAACAGCACGCCGGTGTCCGCCTGTCCGAGCATGCCCGTGTCGTTGTAGGAGTCGCCGGACGCCACAACCCGGAAGTTGAGATCCTGAAATGCCGCCACGGCTGCGCGCTTGTGGTCGCGCATACGCAGACGGTAATTCATGATCCGCCCTTCCGGACTGGTTTCAAGTTGATGGCAGAACAGCGTCGGCCAGCCGAGCTGGCGCATGAGAGGGCGCGCGAACTCGTAGAACGTGTCTGAGAGGATCACCAGCTGGTAACGCTCACGGATCCAGTCGAGGAACTTCACCGCTCCCGGGAACGGCCGGACATCATTGATGACCGCCTCCAGCGCGACCATGCCCAGATCGTGCTCATCCAGGATGCGAAGCCGCTGCTGCATCAGCTCGTCGTAATCGGGGATGTCCCGCGTGGTTGCCCGCAGCGCGTCAATACCAGTGCGTTCAGCAAGATCGATCCAGATTTCCGGAACGAGAACCCCTTCCAGATCGAGGCAGACAATCTTCAATGTGCCAACGCTCCCTGCAATGGATCGGTCGTGGGGACAGCCCCCGGAGAAAATCCGCGCACACCCTATTCGTTTTTTCGTCGCCCTGCAAGGCGGCGTGGAACGGCGCCATGCCGCGCTCTTCCGTACGGAAGAGCATCACTCTCACCCATTCTGGACGGATTCCGGATCCGTTGTCTCCGGCGGCTGGTTGACGACACCGTGCGGGACGTGCCCCGTCGCCACCTGCTGGCTGGCGATCTCGCAGTGCCCCTGCTGATCGTCGAAGAAGATGTCGGCGCCGAACGCAGCGAGAAAATCCGCTTTCGCCAGTCCGCCCAGGAACAGCGCTTCGTCGATGCGAATATCCCAGTGCCGCAGCGTGCGGATGACGCGCTCGTGCGCGGGCGCGCTGCGCGCGGTGACAAGAGCCGTGCGGATGGGATTGGTATCCCCGGTCGCGGTCTCGCGGCGCTGGAGCTGATGCAGGGCGGCGAGAAAAGACTTGAACGGCCCGCCCGGCAGGGGCGAACGGGCCTGAGCGCGCTCGCTGGCGGAGAAGGCTTCAAGCCCCGACTCCTGGAAGATGCGCTCGGCGCTGTCGCCGAACAGCACGGCATCACCGTCGAAGGCGATACGCACTTCGCGCTCTTCATCGGTGCCGGTATCGCGCTCGGCCGAGGGCAGGATGGTGGCGGCGGCATAGCCGAGCTCCAGCGCCTGGGCGACGTCGTTCGGATCGGCCGAGAGAAACAGATGGGCACCGAAGGCCGGGATGTAACGCCATGGGCGCTCCCCGTTGGTGAACGCGGCCCGGGTGATGCCCAGCCCGTAGTGCTCGATGGAGTTGAACACGCGCAGCCCCGTGTCCGCGCTGTTGCGGGAGAGCAGAATGACCTCCACGCCCCCGTCTGTTCCCTCCAGACGCAGCAGCTTGCGGACGAGGCTGAACGCCACGCCCGGTGCCAGGATTTCGTCCTCGTACTCGCGCTGGAACCGGCAGTACGCATCCACGCCCTCCTCCATGAACACCCTGTGGCTGTCCGCCATGTCGAACAGGGCACGGGACGAGATTGCCACCACCAGCTTGCCGTCAAATGACACCGGCATTGCGGTTGCCTCCGGTTGCGGGTTCCGTTATTGCCTCGCCGTCTGCGCAGTTGCATCATCGCATATCAGAACAGGATCGCGCGCCCGGCGGCATGCCGATGCGCGGAGCGTGCGCCGCTTGCAAGGAGGAGATCATGGCCGCGAACAACGCGCAGGACCTGCCCCCGGCCGCCGGCTGGCAGACCCATGAAGTGGACAATCAGCCGCCCCCGTTCGAGGGTCGCAACCTCTACACCACCGACACGGCGCTCCGCGACGCCGTCCACCGCGAAGGCGGCGGCTGGGGCGAGGACCAGCTGCGACATTACGGGGAGCGCGTCGGCAATGAGCTGTGGGAGGCCGGGTTCGACGCCAACCGCAATCCTCCCGAACTGCAAACCCACGACCGGTACGGCCACCGTGTTGATCAGGTAAAGTTCCATCCCGCCTACCACCAGCTCATGGATGCGGCCATTGGCAACGGCCTGCACGCCCTCTCCTGGGATCAGACCGGGGCCGGTGCCCAGGTGGTGCGTTCGGCACTGATGTATCTCCACAATCAGGCCGAGTCCGGCACCATGTGCCCCGTCACCATGACCCATGCGGCGGTGCCCACCCTGCGTCATCAGCCGGATGTGGCGCGACTCTGGGAGCCGCGCATTCTCTCCCGCCAGTACGACGCCCGCTTTCTGCCACCGGAACAGAAAGCCGGCGTGACGCTCGGCATGGGCATGACCGAGAAACAGGGCGGTTCGGACGTGCGCGCGAACACCACCCGGGCGGTTCCCGTTGGTGCCGAGGGCCCGGGGCGTGACTACGAGCTGATCGGTCACAAGTGGTTCTTCTCGGCGCCCATGTCGGACGCCTTCCTGGTGCTGGCGCAGTCCCGCGGCGGCCTGAGCTGTTTCCTGCTGCCGCGCTGGCGCCCTGACGGCAGCGTGAACGCCCTCCGCATCCAGCGCCTCAAGGACAAGCTCGGCAACCTCTCCAACGCCTCCAGCGAAGTGGAGTTCCAGAACGCCCATGCGGTCATGGTCGGCGAAGAAGGCCGCGGCGTGGCCACCATCATCGACATGGTCGCGCAGACCCGTCTGGACTGCATGATCGGCTCCGGCAGCCTCATGCGCCACGGCCTTGCCCACGCCATGCATCACTGCGCACACCGCAAGGCGTTCGGCAGCACACTGCTGCAACAGCCGCTGATGCGCAACGTGCTGGCGGACCTCGCTCTGGAGGTCGAGGGCACCACGGCGCTGACATTCCGCGTGGCGGCCGCCCTGGACCGCCAGCAACACGACCCCGCCGAGGCGGCGTTCGCGCGTATCGCCACGGCACTGGGCAAGTACTGGATCTGCAAACGCGCGGCAGGTCACATAACCGAGGCGCAGGAGTGCCTGGGCGGTGCCGGTTACGTGGAAGAACACGTCCTTCCCCGGCTCTACCGCGAGGCGCCGGTGAACGCCATCTGGGAGGGGCCCGGCAACATCCAGTGCCTGGACGTGCTGCGCGCCATGCAGAAGAGCCCGGAGACCGTCCAGGCCGTCATGGATGAACTTCGTCGGGCCCAGGGCGAGAACCGGCATCTGGACGCCGCCACCCAGCGGATCGAGAACCGCCTGGGCGGCCACGCGGAGCTGCCCATGGAAGCCCGCTCCCTGGTGGAAGACCTGGTCCTTGCCCTGCAGGCCGGGCTGCTGGTTCGCGCAGGACACCATGCCATCGCCGATGCGTTCTGTGCCGCGCGGCTCGGACCCGATCGCACTCTGCTCTACGGGGGGTTGCCTGGTGGACTGGATGCGGACATCATCCTCAGTCGAGCCTCGCCGCAGGAGGAGTGATCTTCAGCGGCCCTTCGGCTGTCGTCGGCCGCGACGGATCGCGGTAAACTGGGAACGTCGGCCGGGCGTACATTGCAACGACGTCCGGCCAATCGGTCACATCAAGGAGGCACTAGTCCAATGACAAGCCACGAGCGTGTCGTCAGCACGTCCGGTGCACGGGCGATCGAGACCAACAAGGTCATCCGCAACACGTACGTCCTGCTGTCCATGACGCTGGCGTTCAGCGCCGTCATGGCCGGGGTGGCGATGGTGAGCAACGCGCCGCCCATGCCCTGGTTCATCGTTCTCGCGGGGTACTTCGGTCTGCTTTTCCTGACCAACGCGCTGCGAAACAGCGCCTGGGGGCTGGCGTCGGTCTTCGCCCTCACCGGGTTCATGGGGTATACCCTCGGGCCGATCCTGAGTTTCTATCTGACCGCGGTCTCCAACGGCAGCGAAATCATCCTCACCGCCTTCGGCGGTACGGCGGCGATCTTCATCGGCCTCTCGGTCTATGCGCTGAGCACCCGCAAGGATTTCTCCTTCATGGGTGGGTTCCTGTTTGCCGGGATCCTGGTGGCGTTTCTCGCCGGGCTGGGCGCCATGGTGTTTCAGATGCCGGGCATGATGCTCGGGGTGAGCGCCATGTTTATCCTGCTCATGTCGGCACTGATCCTCTACCAGACCAGCGCCATGATCCACGGCGGTGAGACCAACTACATCATGGCGACGGTGGGGCTCTACATCGCCATCTACAACCTGTTCACCAGCCTGCTCCATCTGTTGATGGCGTTCGGCGGCGACGACTGACCGCACGCCATTGGCACGCAGTCAAAAAAAGCCCCGGTTCTTCCGGGGCTTTTTTGTTTCTTGCACGATGTCGGGAGTTCGGGAGTTGCAGCGCCATGGTGGATGTAAACATCCACCCTACGGCGTGACCGTGACTCCCGGCACACCCGGCATGCCCCGCGCGATCGGTACGGTCGTAGGGTGGACCTTCAGGTCCACCATGGCGCTGTTACCGTCACCGGTCGGGGTTCTCCGCCCAGGCCATGGGTTCACGCGTGCCTTCGAACCAGCCCAGCCGGTCCCGCAGCCCCACGACTTCACCGATGATCAGCAGCGTCGGCGCACGGATCCCCGACTGGGCCACGGTTTCGGGCAGCGCACTCAGGGGCGCGGTGACCACCCGCTGCGCCACGGTCGTGCCCTGCTGCACCAGAGCCGCGGGCATGTCGGCGCGCATGCCGTGCTTGATCAGCCCGTGGCAGAGATCCTGGAGGCTATGCAGCCCCATGTAGAACACCAGTGTGCGACCGTCCCGGACCAGCCCATCGAAATCCAGATCCAGTTCACCCTCCCGCCGATGCCCGGTGGCGAACACGCAGGACTGGGCGTGATCCCGGTGCGTGAGCGGAATGCCGGCATAGGCCGCGCAGCCGCTGGCGGCGGTCACACCCGGGACCACCTGGAACGGCACGCCCGCCTCCATGAGGTGCTCGATCTCCTCGCCACCGCGACCGAAGATGAACGGATCGCCCCCTTTGAGTCGGACCACATGTTTTCCTTCCCGCGCACGGTCCAGTAGCAGCTGGTTGATCTGCTCCTGCGGAACAGCGTGGTTGCTGCGGCGTTTACCCACGAATATGCGCTCGGCATCGGGCGGCACGTGCGCCAGGAGGCTGGCGGCGACCAGACGGTCGTGAATGACCACATCGGCCCGCTGCAGCGTCCGCAGCCCGCGGAGCGTCAACAGATCCGGCGCGCCGGGACCGGCACCGACCAGGCTGACGAAGCCGGTCGCTGTTCCGCCAGCTGCGCGCGTCGCACTTACAGTCTGCTCGGGATGATCGGCCGTCTGCCGAGCGGGCCTGCGCTTCTCCGGCAGGACCGGCTCGGCCGTGCCCGCCTCCGGACGGCCGGGAACCCAGATCGGTACGTTCGCCGCCCGGGCGGCGCGGATCACCGACGCCAACTCCGGTGCCTGCTCGTCGAGGATGATCACCAGTACGCTGCCGGCGACCGCTTCGTCCAGTGACGAGGCGTCCCGGGGACGTTCCATGGGGGCGACGCCCGGCACGGTTGCCGCGGCATCCCACCCCCTGAACAGGGTTGTGCGCAGCGTCAGGGCGTCCAGCCAGTATTCCGCGTCCGGTACGGCGCCCATGACCAACACCGGACGTCCGCCCGTGCTACACCGCAGAATCAGGGTGTCTGTCATCGTCGCTGGATCTCCATGATTGCTCACCTCCATGCCTGTCGTGTTCGCAACAGGCTAACCGCCTCTCTTTATTTACAAAAGCTCGTTTTTCGTTTACTCATATATGAATTCGTTATAAATATTCGGCGCTCGGAGTGACCATGAAACTGAACCAGCTCCGCTACATATGCGAGGTTGCACGTCGCGACCTCAACGTCTCGGCCGCGGCCGAAGCGCTCTACACGTCACAACCCGGGGTCAGCAAACAGATCCGCATGCTGGAGTCAGAGCTCGGCGTCCAGATCTTCGAGCGTAGCGGCAAGCACCTCACGCAAGTCACGCCGGCGGGTCAGGATATTCTTCAGGCGGCTCACCGCATCCTCGGGGATGTGGAGAACATCCGCTCCATCGCCGAGGAGCACCTGGACGACGCCCGCGGCAGCCTCTCCATCGCCACGACCCATACCCAGGCGCGCCACGCCCTGCCCGGCGTCGTGAGTACGTTCAGGGAGCACTACCCGCGCGTCAGTCTGCACATGCACCAGGGAACGCCCATGCAGATCGCGGAGCTCGCCGCCCACGGCGGTGTGGACTTCGCCATCGCCACCGAGGCCATCGACCTGTTCGAGGATCTGGTGATGATGCCGTGCTACCGCTGGAACCGCAGTGTGATTGTCCCCGACGGCCACCCCCTGCTGAACGAGGATCCGCTGACCCTGGAGTCATTGGCGGAATACCCACTGGTGACCTACGTCTTCGGGTTTACCGGACGCTCCAAACTGGACAAGGCCTACCGTCAGCGAGGGCTGGAACCGGAAGTGGTGTTCACGGCAACGGACTCCGAGGTGATCAAGACCTACGTGCGCCTGGGGCTCGGTGTCGGTATTGTCGCCTCCATGGCCTACGAGCCGGAGCGGGACGACGGCTTGAAAGCCATTCCGGCCGGGCACCTGTTCGAATCCAGTGTGACCAATATCGGCTTCCGGCGCGGCACCTACCTGCGCGGGTACATGTACGAGTTCATCCGCCTGTTCGCCCCGCACCTGACGCGGGAGGTTGTCGATCGGGCCATGGCCACGCGGGCCCAGGAAGACCGGGACGCGCTGTTCCGCGAACTGGAGCCGGAGCTGGCCGAGCACTGACGCCGGCCCGCCCCGTCGCGCCGGTTACTCAGCCAGCCACTCCCTGCCACCGAAATAGGGACGAAGGGCCTCCGGTATGCGAATGCGGCCGTCGGCTTCCTGGTAATTTTCCAGCAATGCCACCAGGCATCGCCCCACGGCCAGGCCGGAGCCGTTCAACGTGTGCAGCGGTTCTGGCTTGCCGGTATCCGGGTTGCGCCAGCGCGCCTGCATGCGGCGGGCCTGGAATGCCTCGAAGTTGCTGCAGGACGAGATCTCGCGGTAGCGCTCCTGCCCCGGCAGCCAGACCTCCAGATCGTAGGTTCGGGCGGCGGAAAAGCCCATGTCGCCGCCACACAGCAGTACGACCCGATAGGGCAGCTCCAGGGCCTGCAGAATCGCCTCGGCGTCCGCGGTGAGCGCTTCCAGCGCCGCATCGGAGTCCTGCGGGCGCACCAGCTGCACCAGCTCCACCTTCTCGAACTGATGCTGGCGGATCATCCCACGGGTGTCCTTGCCATGGGCGCCGGCTTCCGCCCGGAAACAGGGCGTGTGGCAGACGAACCGTAACGGGAGCTCATCCGCTTCGAGGATGCTGTCCCGGCTCAGGTTGGTGACGGGCACCTCGGCGGTGGGGATCAGGTAGTACTCCTGGTCGCCCGACAGCGCAAACAGGTCTTCGCCGAACTTGGGCAACTGACCGGTCCCGCGCAAGGAGTCGGCGTTGACGATATACGGGACGTTGACCTCCTCGTAGCCACGCCCCCCCTGCCGGTCCAGCATGAACTGGATCAGCGCCCGGTGCAGCCGCGCCATGGGGCCACGCAGGACCACGAAACGCGAACCGGTAAGCTTGGCCGCGGTTTCGAAGTCCATGAGACCACCGCGCTCGCCCAGGTCCACGTGATCCAGCGGCTGAAAGTCGAACGCACGGGGCTCGCCCCAGCGGCGGATCTCGACGTTGTCATCCTCGTCATCGCCCACCGGCACGTCAGCCTGCGGCACGTTGGGAATGTCCAGATAGAGCGCGTCGAGTTCTGTCTGCACGTCGCGCAGGGCCTCTTTGGCCGCGTCCAGCTGTTCGCCCAGGCTGGAGACCTCGTCGAGCAGCGGCTGAATGTCCTCGCCCTGCTGCTTGGCCTTGCCAATGGCCTTCGAGCGCCGGTTGCGCTCGTTCTGAAGCTCTTCAGCGCGGGTCTGGAGTTCACGACGGCGGGAGTCCAGCTGCCGGTACGCCGTCACATCCAGGGTGTATCCCCGCCGGGCTAGCGCCGCGGCGATCCCTTCCGGGTCGTTGCGCAGTTCTCGAGGGTCGAGCATATCCGGTTGATCCTTCTGGCTCAGACTGACAGAGCGCGCATTGTACCGGCTCGCGGACGGGAAAATAAGCGCGGCCCGGGGCGGCCACGACGGTCGCCCTACTTCCGGCGACGCCAGCGCGCGTCCGCGTCCTGCTGGCGCAGCCGCTGGAAGCGGTCACGAATCTTGGCTTCCAGCCCCCTGGGAAGCGGCTCGTAGAAGCGCTGCGGCGGGAGGTCGTCCGGGAAGTAGTCCTCGCCGGCGGCATAGCCGTCGGGCTCGTCATGGGCGTAGCGGTACTCCTCGCCATAGCCGAGTTCCTTCATGAGCCGGCTCGCAGCGTTGCGCAGGTGCAGCGGGACTTCGAGTGAGCCGCTCTCCCGTGCGGCCTTCATCGCTGCGTTGTAAGCCGCGTAGACAGCATTGCTCTTGGGAACGCTGGCGAGATAGGTGATGGCATGGGCGATGGCCAGTTCGCCCTCGGGGCTGCCCAGGCGCTCCTGGGCCTCCCACGCGTTGAGAGCGACCTGCAGCCCGCGGGGGTCGGCATTGCCGATATCCTCCGACGCCATCCGCACTACACGGCGGGCGATGTACAGCGGATCACAGCCACCGTCCAGCATGCGGCAGTACCAGTACAGCGCCGCGTTGGGATCCGAGCCCCGCACCGCCTTGTGGAGTGCGGAGATCTGGTCGTAGAACGCATCGCCCCCCTTGTCGAAACGGCGCAGGCCGGACGCGGCCGCCTCCTCCAGGGCCGACTCATCGATGGTGCCCGAGTCCGCCAGGTCGGCCGCCACTTCCAGCAGGGTGAGTCCGCGGCGGGCGTCGCCATCGGCCAGCTCCACCAGCTGGTCCAGGGCCTGGCTCGATACCGCAAGGCCGCGCTCGCCAAGGCCCCGCTCCGGGTCGGCAACCGCCTGCTCCAGCAACCCGCGCAGGGCCTCCCTGGAGAGAGCGCGCAGGACATAGGTGCGCACGCGGGAGAGCAGCGCGTTGTTGAGTTCGAACGACGGATTCTCGGTGGTGGCGCCGATGAAGATCAGGGTGCCGTCCTCCACGTAGGGGAGAAAGGCATCCTGCTGGCTCTTGTTGAAGCGGTGGGCCTCGTCGACGAACAGGACGGTGGCCTGCCCCTTCTCGCGCAACATGCGCGCTTCGTCCACCGCCGCGCGGATGTCCTTGACGCCGCTCATGACCGCGGAAATGGTGATGAATCGCGCGCCGCTGGCCTCTGCCACGAGCCGGGCCAGTGTGGTCTTGCCGGTTCCCGGCGGCCCCCACAGCACCATGGAGTGCGGATGGCCGGCCTCGATGCTCCGGCGCAGCGCCTTGCCCTCGCCCAGCAGGTGCTCCTGGCCGAGGAACTCGTGAATGGCGCGCGGTCGCATCCGATCAGCCAGCGGCCGAACGGGTGCATCCATGGTCACGGCCGGGACTCGCCCTGCTCGATCACGTCCATGTCATCGTCGGGTTCGAACCGGAAGCGGTTTTCGTCCAGAGACGCGTTGGTGCGAACATTGTGGAGCAACAGCTGGTTTTTCTGTCCAAGACCGTCCTCCACCACCACTTCGGCGGGCGCGCCGTCGCCCATGCGCAAACGGACGACATCCACTTCCCACTCGTCATCCCGGGGATTGAGGATGACCCAGCCGTCATCGGCCACCTCGATGCTGAACTGCTCCTCCAGCCCCGCGAGGTCGCCACTGAGAAGCAGCGCCGGCCCGGTGCCGAGGGTCTCCTGCAGCGGCCGGACGGTGACCTGCTGGAGGTCCTGGTCGTGGATCCACAGACGCTCGCCGTCGGCGACGATCCGCTGCGCATACGGCGCCTCGTAGACCCAGTCGAAGCGGTTGGGTCGCTGGATCGCCATGGTGCCCTGGCTTTCCTCGATGACCTGCCCGTCTTCGTCGCGCACGATCTGTTCGAAATCGCCCTCCAGGCTCTCCACGTCACTGAAATAGGATTCCAGGGCCGCCCGCGCATCCGCGGCAACCGTGCTGGAGACCCCTAGCATCAGGAGGGCCATGGCCTTGATCATCAGCGCCTTGCGCAGCATCGTGCATCCTCCGGTTCCGGTATCATTGTGCCGACTCCCGCCGCAGGGTGGACCGTCAGGTCCACCAACGGGACAGGCTCAGTCTTTCGGCGGCGGTGGCGCAATCACTTCGCGGCCGCCGTTGGATTGCAGTGGCCCCACCACACCGCTGTTCTCCATCTCTTCGACCAGACGTGCGGCGCGGTTGTAGCCGATCTTCAGGCGACGCTGGACACCGGAGATGGAGGCCCGTCGAGTCTCCGTAACGATCTGGACAGCCTGATCGTACAAGGGATCCTGTTCGCCGTCGCCGCCGCTTTCGCCGGGGATGCCCGGGATGGGCGCGCTACCGGACGACTCCTCCAGGACGCCGTCCACGTACTCGGGCTCACCCAGCTCCTTGAGATGGTTGACCACGCGATGGACGTCGTTATCCGAAACGAAGGCGCCATGGACGCGCGTCGGCATGTTGCTGCCGGTGGGCTGATAGAGCATGTCGCCGTGACCCAGCAACGCTTCCGCCCCCTGCTGGTCGAGGATGGTGCGTGAGTCCACCCGCGAAGAGACCTGGAACGCCATGCGCGTCGGGATGTTGGCCTTGATCAGCCCGGTGATCACGTCCACGGACGGGCGCTGGGTCGCAAGCACCAGGTGCAGACCGGCCGCCCGCGCCTTCTGGGCCAGCCGTGCGATCAGTTCCTCCACCTTCTTGCCGACCATCATCATCATGTCGGCGAACTCGTCCACCACCACCACGATGAACGGCAGCGTTTCCAGCTCCGGCGCAGCAGCCTGGGGATCATCCTCGGGCGCCTTCCAGAGCGGATCCGTCAGCGGTTCGCCCCGCTCCATGGCTTCGCGCACCTTGCGGTTGTATCCCGAGATATTGCGAACGCCCAGAGCGGCCATCAACCGGTAGCGCCGCTCCATCTCGCCCACACACCAGCGCAACGCGTTGGCCGCTTCCTTCATGTCGGTGACCACGGGCGCAAGCAGATGCGGAATGCCGTCGTAAATGGACAGCTCCAGCATCTTCGGGTCGACCATGATCAGCCGCACGTCTTCCGGGCGGTTCTTGTACAGCAGGCTGAGTATCATGGCGTTGACGCCCACGGACTTGCCCGAGCCGGTGGTCCCGGCAACCAGCAGGTGCGGCATCTTGGCGAGATCCACGACCACCGGTTCACCACCGATATCCTTGCCGAGCGCCATGGAGAGCGGCGATTGCGCCTTCTCCCACACACGCGCCCTGACGATCTCGCTGAAGGCGATCACCTGGCGCTGCTCGTTCGGGATCTCCAGACCGATCACCGATTTGCCCGGGATGACTTCCACCACACGAACGCTGACCACTGACAGGGCGCGCGCAAGATCCTTGGCCAGGTTGCTGATCTGGCTCACCTTCACCCCGGCCGCCGGCTGCGCTTCGAAGCGGGTGATGACCGGGCCGGGCTGGACCGCCACCACCTCGATCTGCACTCCGAAATCCGCCAGCTTCATCTCCAGTTGCCGCGACATGGCCTCCAGGGCGTCGTTCGAGTACCCGGCCTTCTGCTCCGGCGGCGGGTCCAGCAGTGAAACCGGCGGCAGGCCATCGGCCGTGGGGCTCGCGTTGAACAGCGGGATCTGCTGCTCCTTGCTGACCTTCTTGCCCGGCTTCGGTGCCGGTTTAATCGGCTCGATCTGCGGTGCCTTGCGCGTCTTACGTTTTTCCTTGTCCTGAACCAGGACATCCTTGCGCGCCCGCCGCGCCTTGCGCCCGGCCCAGGTGTCCCGCAGAACCGTGACGCCATGCCCCAGGGCGGCGGCACCGTCCATACACAGGCGTCCCACCAGGTCCATGAGGCTCAGCCAGGACAGGCCCGTGAACAGCGTGATGCTGGCCAGGAAGATGGCAAGCAGGAGCAGTGTCGCACCGAGGAAGCTGAACACGGCCTCGAGCGAGCCACCGATCACGTCGCCCAGGATACCGCCGGCATGCAGCGGCACGGTGCCCGGAAATGCCTCGATATGCAGCGCAGCCAGCCCGGCACCGGAGGCCAGGGTCAGCACGAACCCGAGCGCGCGAAGACCGAAGACGCCCCAGTGGAACTCGCCGTCCCGGCGCTGCCAGCACCAGGCCAGCCAGCCGGAGAAAGCGATCATGACCGGGAACAGGAATGCAAGGTAACCAAACAGGTACAGAAACAGATCGGCGAACCACGCGCCGGCGACGCCGCCCGCGTTCTCCACCGCCCCGCCGAAGCCACTGAAACTCCAGCCCGGGTCATTGGGGCTGTAGGTGGCCAGCGCCACCAGCAGATAGATGGCGATCGCCAGCAGCAGAAACAGCAGCGCTTCCCTCAGGCCGCGACTGACATGATGTCCGAGCGGTGAAGGCAGCTTGCGGTCTGAACGGGAGTCGGAGTCGGAGCTAGCCACGGCTGATCGGCCTATCCACGGAACGAGGAGCCACCGTCGAGAGCCCCGCCTGACGGCTGATTCGCCGCGGCACGGTCGCGATGGGCGCGAAGTCGAGAAATAATGTCATAGATGAATAATTGGCTGCAACTTACTATGTTTTCGGGTTTTTGCAAGATGGGCGGACCTCCGCACTCCGGCAAGAGACCGCTTGATGCCATTGCCAAGCATTGTACCGGATCCTGTCATCACACGCTGGTTGTCCCCGGATCCCGACACCGGCATGAGCGGCGCGGGTGACAGCATGCCGCAGCGCCGGCGCATCTCCCAGCCTGGCCTTATGGGGTGCAAGGTGAGTAACATCGCGTCATGGACGCAGCTGTCGTCACCGACCTCACCACCATCTCCAGCGACGAATGGAATGCACTCCGGGGCACCGAGGTGCCGTTTCTCCGGCACGAGTTTCTCGCGGGCCTCGAGACCACCGGGTGCATCACCGCGGACATCGGCTGGTTGCCGCACCACCTGCTGCTTCGCGACGCAAAAGGCCTGGCCGCGGCTGTCCCCGGCTACCTCAAGGGCCACTCCTGGGGCGAATTCGTATTCGACTGGGCCTGGGCTGACGCCTACGAGCGTCACGGCCTGCGGTACTATCCCAAATTGATACACGCCGTCCCCTTCACTCCGGCCACGGGGCCTCGGATACTGTGGAGGCTTGGCCTTGATGCCACGGAAGCCACGATGCTTGCAGTGGAGGCCTCGAAAGCGGTCGTGGCGGAGTGCGACCTGTCATCGGCCCACTGGCTGTTTCCCTCGCCGGCACAGTCCGAGGCACTGGAGGCCACCGGGTTACTGCGTCGGACGGGGTGCCAGTTCCACTGGCACAACGACCCCGGTTATCGCGATTTCCAGGATTTCCTCGACACGCTCACCTCCCGGAGGCGCAAGAGCATACGCCGGGAGCGCCGCCAGGCGAGAGAGTCCGGTGTGGAGGTGGTGCTAAAGACGGGAGACACCATTACGGAACAGGAGTGGCACACGTTTCATGCCCTCTACGCCCGCACCTTCCATGAGCACGGTAACGTGCCTCTGCTCACGACAGAGTTCTTTGTCCACTGCGGGCAGACTCTGGGCGAGTCGGTGCTCATGGTCCAGGGGTGGCGCGACGGCCGCATGCTCGCAGCCGCGCTGCTTTTCCGGGATGACGAGACACTCTACGGACGGTACTGGGGATGCTTTGAAGACGTCCCGGGCCTGCACTTCGAGGCCTGTTATTATCAAGGCATCGAGTACTGCATCACCAACGGAATCCAGCGCTTCGAACCGGGTGCGCAGGGCGAACACAAGATCAGTCGGGGCTTTCTGCCGACGGCAACCCGATCGTGTCACTGGATTCCCGATCCGCGATTCCGTGAAGCGATCGCCGATTTTCTGCATCGTGAGACGCCGATGGTTGAGCGGTATATTGAGGAGATGCACGCACATACCCCCTACCGTATCGGGCGCGGGAACGAGTGAGGTTCAGGCATGCAGCGGCGGATCCATTGGCTTGATGATGCGGAGGAGACCGAATTCCCCTCCCCGCATCTCGCTCTGACGCGCCCGAACGGGCTCGTAGCCATCGGCGGCAGCCTGTCCGAGCGGCGGCTGCTGGCAGCTTACCAGCGCGGGATCTTCCCGTGGTTCGAAGAGGATCAACCGGTTCTTTGGTGGTCACCGGACCCGCGTGGCGTGCTCTACCCCGACGCCCTGCATGTGGGTCGGAGCCTGCGCAAACGGCTGCGCAACAGTGACTTCGAGCTGAGCCTCGACACGGCCTTCGAGGCTGTCATCACGGCCTGTGCCGCCCCTCGGGGGCAGGAGACGGGCACGTGGATCACGAAAGACATGCACGATGCATACTGCCACCTCCACGAGCGTGGCATCGCGCACTCGGTGGAGGTGTGGCACCGAATGCGGCTTGTGGGTGGACTCTACGGCGTCTCCCTTGGGCGCGCCTTCTTCGGTGAATCCATGTTCAGCCGTGCGACCGACGCCTCCAAATTCGCCTTGGTCACGCTGACCCGGCAACTGCAGCACTGGGGCTTCCATTTCGTTGATTGTCAGATCATATCGCCGCACCTGGCCAGATTGGGCGCGGTGGAGAGGCCGCGCGCCCTCTTTCTGGACGACCTGGAGCGCGCACTGGACTACCCGGACCACCCCGGGACCTGGCGCTTCGATGAGGCGCTGGACGCAGCGCGGGAGCCGGGGCGGCCATGACTTCCGACCAGGGTTCCCGACGCCTCTCCCTTTACGTGACCGGCGATCACGAATGCGCCTATCTGCCGGACCGCACCGCCCGGACCGTGTTCGTGGACCCGAACTTCCCCTTGAAGAATGGTCACTACAGCGCGCTGATCCGCCAGGGAATGCGTCGCAGCGGGCGGTACATCTATCACCCCGGCTGCCCCTCCTGTAATGCCTGCCAGTCGCTGCGCGTTCCCGCCAGGGAGTTTCAGCCACGACGGCGGCAGCGCCGGTGCTGGCGCCTTAACGGCGACCTTCGGTCGACCGTGCGGAGCGCGGGGTTTCATCGGGAGCACTTCGATCTCTACCGCCACTACCTGAGCACACGGCACCCCGGCGGCGGCATGGATGCGCACGACGAGGCGGGTTACACGGATTTCCTGATCTGCCCCTGGGCCGAAACCCGGTTCGTGGAGTTCCGCCTGGATGGCCGCTTGCTAGCCGTGACTGTGATCGATCTCGTTGCCGACGGGTTTTCGGCGGTCTATACATTCTTCGATCCGGTCGAGACCCGTCGCGGCCTTGGTAGTTATGCGATTTTGTGGCAAATTGACGCGGCTCGTCGGTACGGCCTTGATTACGTGTATCTCGGATACTGGATCGCCGAGTGCGACAAGATGCGCTACAAGGCAGATTATCGGCACTGCGAGGTCTATCGGAGCGGCGCTTGGGAGCGCCTTGCCCCTCCCGGGACCCCGTCCGCGCACGGCGAACCATCCGACTCACACACGTAACGGCCGATCCGGGCCGTATGGCCTACCGGCTGCCAGGCGGCTCGATCCGCCGCAGCCGGAGAACCGACGCACGATTAACGTTGATCACGAGGTGCAGAACTGCATGGCGAAAGACGACCATATCAAGATGCAGGGGAAAGTCGTTGAGACCCTGCCGAACACGATGTTCCGCGTGGAGCTGGAGAACGGCCACGTGGTGACTGCCCATATATCGGGCAAGATGCGCAAGCACTACATCCGCATTCTCACGGGCGATACCGTGACGGTGGAGCTGACGCCCTACGACCTGAACAAGGGGCGCATCACCTACCGCGCACGCTGATTGCGCGATCCGCGTCGCCCCTGGCAGAGCGACGAAGGTGAGAAAGACCGACGGGACGAGGCTTCGTCCCGTCGTGCCGCGTGGTTACTCCGTGACCGCTTCCTCTCCTCCGGCGAACTCGAAGCCGAGTTCATCATCATCCCTGGCCCGGATGATGATCTCTCCACCGTTGGAAAGCCGCCCGAACAGCAGCTCTTCCGCAAGCTGCTTGCGGATTTTCTCCTGGATGAGGCGGCCCATGGGGCGTGCGCCCATCTGCGGATCGTAACCACGCTCCGCAAGCCAGTCCCTGGCCGTCTCGTCGACCCGGAGAATGACGTTCTTCTCCGCAAGCTGCGCCGCAAGCTCGTCCACGAACTTGTCGACCACCCGGCGGATGGTGACGCCATCCAGAGGCGCAAACTGGATGATGCCGTCCAGGCGGTTCCGGAACTCGGGCGTGAACGCCTTGCGCACCTTTTCCAGACCATCCGAGGAGTGATCCTGCGGTGTGAAGCCGATGGACCGGCGACTCATCTCTTCGGCCCCGGCGTTGGTGGTCATCACCAGGATTACGTTACGGAAGTCCGCATGACGGCCGTTGTTGTCCGTCAGCGTCCCGTGATCCATTACCTGCAGCAGCAGGTTGAAGACATCCGGGTGGGCCTTCTCGATCTCGTCGAGCAGAAGCACCGAGTACGGATGCTTGATGACCTCCTCGGTGAGCAGGCCGCCCTGGTCATACCCCACGTAGCCCGGAGGTGCACCGATCAGGCGCGAGACCGTATGCCGCTCCATGTACTCGGACATGTCGAACCGGATCAGCTCCACCCCCATCAGCTTCGCCAGCTGTCGGGTCACCTCGGTCTTGCCGACGCCGGTTGGCCCGGCGAACAGGAACGACCCGGTGGGCTTCTCGGGCGCAGCCAGCCCGGCGCGGGACATCTTGATGGTCGATGCCAGCGTCGTGATTGCCTCGTCCTGGCCGTAGATCAGCTCCTTGAGGTCTGACTCGAGCGTCTCCAGCACCTTCATGTCGGAGTTGGAGACCCGCTTTGGCGGAATGCGCGCCATGCTGGAGACTACCTGCTCGATGTCCAGAACACCGATGCTCTTCTTCTGCTTGGACGGCGGCATCAGCCGCAGCCGCGCCCCGGCCTCGTCGATCACGTCGATGGCCTTGTCCGGCAGGCGGCGATCGGTGATGTGCTTGCTGGACAGCTCCGCGGCGGAGCGCAGGGCCTTGTCAGTGTACTTGACGCCGTGGTGCTCTTCGAACCGGGTCTTGAGTCCGCGGAGAATCCGGAAGGTGTCCTCCACGGTCGGCTCGGGCACGTCGATCTTCTGGAAACGCCGTGCCAGTGCGCGGTCCTTCTCGAAGATGCCACGGTACTCCTGGTACGTGGTGGACCCGATGCATTTCAACTCGCCGCTCGCCAGCATGGGCTTGAGCAGGTTGCTGGCGTCCATGACACCACCCGACGCCGAACCGGCGCCGATAATGGTGTGGATTTCGTCGATGAACAGCACCGCACCGTCGGTCTTCTCGAGTTGCTTGAGCAGCCCCTTCAGGCGCTTCTCGAAGTCACCGCGGTACTTGGTGCCCGCCACCAGTGCGCCCATGTCCAGGGAGTAGATCGTGCTCTTCTTGAGCACGTCCGGCACCTGGCCGTCGACAATGAGCTTCGCCAGCCCCTCGGCGATGGCGGTCTTGCCGACCCCTGCCTCCCCGACGAACAGCGGGTTGTTCTTGCGCCGGCGGCACAGCACCTGGACGGTGCGCTCGATTTCCTGACGACGCCCGATCAGCGGATCGATCCGCCCACGGCGCGCCTTCTCGTTCAGGTTGGTTGCGAAACTCTCCAGCGGCGACTTGCTGCCGGAGTCCACTGCGGCGTCTTCTTCCACTTCGGCGCTCGATGCATCGTTGCTGCTGGATTCCTGATCGCCCGAAACCTTCGAGATCCCGTGCGAGACGTAGTTCACGACGTCGAGTCGCGTGATGCTCTGCTTGTGCAGGAAGTACACCGATTGCGATTCCTGCTCGCTGAAGATGGCCACCAGCACGTTCGCACCGGTCACCTCCTTGATCCCGGCGGACTGGACGTGAAGAATCGCGCGCTGGAGCACTCGCTGGAATCCCAGCGTGGGCTGCGTTTCGCGGGAATCGTTCGGCGGCAGCAGCGGCGTGGTCTCATCCAGGAACGCCTCGAGATCCTTCTTCAGATCGTCGAGATTGGCGCCGCAGGCCCGCAACACGTTGACCGCCGTCGGGTTGTCGGTCAGCGCCAGCAGCAGGTGCTCGACGGTGAGAAACTCATGCCGTTTTTCCCGCGCTTCCTTGAACGCGAGATTCAACGTGAACTCAAGTTCTTTGCTCAGCATGCGTGCTCACCTCTCAATAACGTCACTCAGGATAGCGCCCTATCCGGTGGACTGGCGCCAGGTGCGGGGAGTTCCCCGCCAGGGTCACGCTTCCTCCATAGTACACATCAACGGATGATTGTGTTCACGGGCGTAATCGTTGACCTGCTCCACTTTCGTCTCGGCCACATCGCGACTGTACACCCCGCAGATCCCGCTGCCCTTGGTGTGGACCTGCAGCATCACCTGGGTGGCCTGCGACCGGTCCATGCTGAAGAACGTTTCCAGCACATCCACGACGAACTCCATCGGCGTGTAGTCGTCGTTGAGCAGCAGTACCCGGAACAGCGGCGGCCGTTTCAGACTCGGCTTGGCCTCCTGGACGGAGACCCCGTCATCACCCTGTTGGTCACGACGCTCGTCACTCATGGCGTATCCATCTCACAGATCGTTGCGAAGGGTTGGTTGATACCACCCATTTTAAGAGAGGCCGACGCCGCTTCCAATCCGGGACAATCGGTCGGACCACCGCGATGCGGAGGAGAATCCGTTCGAGCGCGGAAGCGCGGAGGTCAGCTCGACCGCTACGATCCGATTACGGAGGAACCTGCCCTGCATGTCCTGAATGTGCGGCCGCAGCCCGCCGAAATCAAGCGAAGCCGCGCACAAAAAAGCCCGGCCATCGCAATGACCGGGCTTCGACGGCTACTCCGCCCGTGGCAGAGCAGCACCTCAGCGGGCAGTCTTCAGAACTGCTCCTCCTCGGTGGACCCCTTCATGGCGGTCACGGAGGATTCGCCACCCTGGATGGTGTTGGTGACGTTGTCGAAGTAGCCGGCACCCACTTCGCGCTGGTGGCGCGTCGCGGTGTAGCCGTCCTTCTCGCTGGCGAACTCGGCCTGCTGCAGCTCCGAGTAGGCGCTCATCTGCCGCTCCTTGTAGCCCTTCGCCAGGGTGAACATGGAGTAGTTCAGGGCGTGGAAGCCAGCCAGAGTGATGAACTGGAACTTGTAGCCCATGGCGCCCAGCTCGCGCTGGTACTTGGCGATGGTGGCATCGTCCAGGTTCTTCGCCCAGTTGAAGGACGGCGAGCAGTTGTAGGCCAGCATCTGGTCCGGGAACTCGCTGCGGATGGCTTCGGCGTACCGCTTGGCGAAGTCCAGGTCCGGCGTACCGGTCTCACACCAGATGAGATCGGCGTAAGGCGCATAAGCCAGACCGCGGGCGATGGCCTGCTCTTCACCGGCCTTGACGCGGTAGAAGCCTTCGGAGGTGCGCTCACCGGTGATGAACGGCATATCCCGCTCGTCGGCATCGTTGGTCAGCAGATCAGCCGCCAGGGAGTCGGTGCGGGCAACCAGGATGGTCGGCACATCCATGGTGTCCGCCGCCAGGCGGGCGGCGATCAGCTTCTGCACCGCTTCCTGCGTCGGCACCAGCACCTTGCCACCCATGTGGCCGCACTTCTTCACCGCCGCGAGCTGGTCCTCGAAGTGCACGCCGGCGGCACCCGCCTTGATCATGCCCTTCATCAGCTCGAACGCGTTCAGCACGCCACCGAAACCGGCCTCTGCGTCGGCCACGATCGGAGCCATCCAGTCGACGCTGTCATCGCCTTCCGCGTGGTTGATCTCATCGGCACGGAGCAGCGCGTTGTTGATGCGCTCGACCACATTCGGCACGGAGTCCACCGGGTACAGGGACTGGTCCGGGTACATGGTGTTGCCCTGGTTGGCATCCGCGGCAACCTGCCAGCCGGAGAGGTAGATCGCCTTGAGGCCGGCCTTGACCTGCTGCATTGCCTGGTTGCCGCTCATGGCGCCCAGTGCATTGACATACGGCATCTCGTGCATGCGCTGCCAGAGCGTTTCAGCGCCACGACGGGCCAGGCTGTACTCCACCTTAACGGTGCCGCTGAGGCGGACCACTTCCTCGGCCGAATAACCGCGCTCAACGCCCTTCCAGCGCGGGTTTTCCGCCCATTCCTTCTTGAGTTCCGCGATCTTTGCCTGATCGTTGCTCATCGAACTGCCTCCCGAATCCGGGCGATTATCGCCCCTGATATTGAAATCGGTGAACCTGTCTCGCGCCGGAGCGAGGGTGCTCGGCGCGAGACGCTACGGCCCACTGGTGAATCACTTTGCGTGCCGCCTTACCTAAGGGCCCTCTTGAGGCCGGCGATCAGGATCAACTGACAAGGCTCACGACGCGGACGGGATGCATGCTGCCCCCGCCGCTCGCGGAGTGTTCCGGGTGCATTACACTCCCGGGAACGACCCCGCTGCAGTCTGCGAAGCGGCGTCCTCCGGGTTCAAAGCCCGCCGCTCACGCAAATTCGTTCCGAGTGCTCCGCTTCCTGCGGGACCCAAAGCCATCGACAGCGCCAATGACGCGGGCCGAAATTGTGAATTTCACGCCTAGGTCTCTTTCCTGAGTGCGCGCATTGTATTGCGGCGGCGCATCATTTGACAACGCCTACCGGTCAATCTTGAATATTGGCTAACCCAATACTTCCGGGAATTCCCATGAGCGACCCGTCCGGACGTCTCTATTACAAGAACAATCGCGTGAAACAGCTCCGCGCGTTCTGTTACACGGCGCAGACGGGCAGCATCTCGCGGGCGGCGGAGCGGCTGTTCCTCAGCCAGCCGTCCGTTTCGCTCCAGATCCAGGCGCTGGAACGGGAGCTTGAAATCACCCTCTTCGAGCGCCGGGGCCCGAAGATCACGCTAACCCCGGACGGCAAGGCCCTCTATGAGCTGGCCTTGCCCCTGGTCGATGGCATCGATGCGCTACCCGCCCGCTTCGCCGAGCGCTACCAGACGCTCCAGAGCGGGCGCCTGGACATCGCCGCCGGCGAATCCAGCACGCTGTATCTCATTCCGGACCTGCTGAAGAACTACATGGACCGTTACCCGGACAGCCCGGTCAAGCTGCACAACCTGGTCAGCGCCGACATGCTCTCCGCCCTGCGCAACGACGAGGTCGATTTCGCCATCGGTTCGATGCTGGACCTTCCCGACGACGTCGCCTATCGGGCCGTCTACTCCTTCGACACCTCCCTGATCCTGCCCTTCGGCCATCACCTGGCTGGCAAGGAGCGCATCGAGCTGGACGATCTCGCCAGCGAGGAGCTGATCCTGCCGCCGAAGCACCTCACGACCTGGCGACTGGTGAACCTGGTACTCCAGCAGCACAACATTCCCTACGAGGTGCGGCTGGAGGTGGGCGGCTGGGAGATCATGAAGGCCTACGTGGAGCGGGGTTTTGGAATCGGCATTGCGAGCAACATCTGCATCACCGGTCGCGAAGATCTCGTGGTCAAGCCTCTGCCCAGCGTGTTTCCCCGCCGCACGTACGGCGTCATGTGGCGGCGTGGCAGATTTCTCTCGCCCCAGGCCAAGCGCTTCATTGAACTGATGCAGCCCGGTTTCTTTGATGATCCGGGCGCGAGCCCGCAGGCGGAGCCGCGGGGCGACAACCGGGTGTTCGTCCCCTCCGGCAGCTCGTCGGCCAAACCCCGGTCAAGCACCTGACGCCAGGCGACCACGCTTGCCGGGCACGCGCCGCACCGCTAGGCTCTGCTCCCATGGTCTGGAAGCCTCATGTCACCGTCGCCGCGATCGCCCACCACGAGGGCGCGTTTCTGCTCGTGGAGGAGTACGCCGGCGGCCAGCTCGTGCTCAATCAACCCGCGGGCCACCTGGAACCCGGCGAAAGCCTCGCCGAGGCCGTCGTACGCGAGACCCGCGAGGAATCGGCCTGGGATTTCCAGCCGGAAGCCATTGTCGGGGTGTATCGCTGGTTCAGTGCCCGGCGCAACGAGACGTTCCTGCGCGTATGCTTCTGCGGGGCAGTGCGGGATCACCGCCCCGACCAACCGCTGGATGACGGTATCCAGCGTGCCCTCTGGGTCACCCCGGACACGCTTCGGGACACGCCCGAGCGGCTGCGCAGCCCGCTGGTGATGCGCGGTATCGAAGATTACCAGGCGGGCTGCCGCTACCCTCTGGATCTCTTCCGGGACGTCATCGCCGACTGACCCGCATCGGTCGCCGTTTGGGAACCGCGCTCCCGGCGGTGTATGCTTCGCCGCAACACGGTTCAGGCCCCCGGGAAGTCGCGCGTCATCATGTCCACCGCACGTACTCCAAGCGTTATAGTCGGCCTCTCCGGCGGTGTCGATTCGTCGGTCGCCGCCCTGCGCCTGGTGGAACAGGGGTACCGGGTCCAGGGGCTGTTCATGCGCAACTGGGAAGACGACGACACCGACACGGTGTGCACCGCCGAGGCGGATCTGGAGGACGTGCGGCAGGTTTGCCGGGAGCTGGATATCCCGCTTCACCAGGTGAATTTCGCCGACCGGTATCGCCAGCAGGTCTTCGATGACTGCCTGCGCGAGTTCGAGGCCGGCCGGACGCCCAACCCGGACGTACTCTGCAACCGGGAAATCAAGTTCCGCGCCTTCCTCGACCACGCCATGCGCCTAGGCGCCGATTACGTCGCCACCGGGCATTACACCCGTATCGGCCGCGACCCGGACACCGGTCGCGCAACCCTGCTGCGCGGCCTCGACCACGGCAAGGACCAGAGCTATTTCCTGTACATGGTCGGCCATGAGGCGCTGGAGCGCACACTGTTCCCGGTGGGCGAACTGGAGAAGCCCGAGGTGCGCCGCATCGCCGAGGACGCCGGTTTCGACAACTTCGAGAAGAAGGACAGCACCGGCATCTGTTTCATCGGCGAGCGAGATTTCCGCGGCTTCCTGTCGCGCTACATCGCCAGCACGCCCGGCCCCATCGTGGATACAGCCGGCAACCGGATCGGCGAGCACCAGGGGCTGAGCTTCTACACGATGGGCCAGCGCCAGGGGCTGGGAATCGGTGGCCGTGCAGGCGCTGGCGGCCAGCCCTGGTACGTGGTGGGCAAGGATATCCCCGCCAACACACTGGTGGTCGCCCAGGGCGGCAACCATCCGGCGCTGTTCTCCGCGGGACTGATGGCGACCGATCTCCACTGGGTCGCCGGTGCGCCCCCCTCGGATGATGTCATGCGCTGTACTGCCAAAATCCGCTATCGCCAGCCGGATCAGGGTTGTACCGTCGGCGTGCAGGGCGATCGCGCCCGCGTGGTCTTCGATGAACCCCAGCGCGCCGTCACACCGGGCCAGTCCATCGTCTTCTACCACGGTGACCGGTGCCTCGGAGGCGGCATCATCGATCAACGCTTGAGCACGGGAGAACTTGATGCTGCAGTCCATGCGTAACCAGACCCTGGCGCTGGCCGCCCTGTTCCAGGCGCTCAGCGAAGTCCGCCGGATCGCACGCACCGGTCAGGCGAACATGGATGAGGTCGGGACGTGCATGAATGGGCTGCTCAACCGGTTCGACGGCGACATCGGCGCTGCCTACGGTGGAGAAGTACGGCTGCTCCCCGGGCTGCACCGGCTGCGCGACCAGCTCTCCGACCCGCAGGACCAGGAGCTCACCCGCTACGCCATCGTCCTCATGCACCTGGAGCGCAAGCTGATGCGTCAGCGCACCATGCTTGCCCAGCTCGCGGACGGGATCGAGCAGGCGAGCCGACAGGCAGAGCACTTCCACCCCGCCCACGAGAACGTGATCGGGCGCCTGGCCGACCTCTACGGCAACACCATCAGCACGCTGAAACCCAAGGTCATGGTCCAGGGCGAACGGCAGTGGCTCGAGGACCCGCGCAACACCAACCAGGTGCGCGCCCTGCTGCTGGCCGGTATTCGCGCAACCACTTTCTGGCGTACGGCCGGCGGTAGCCGGATGCGCCTGGTTTTCCGACGCAACCAGCTGCTCCAGGCGAGCGATCAGCTGGCGCGGGAACTCGCGGCTGGAACCGCGTGACGAGCACGTCCCGGACGGTCCGTCCGGGACCGCAAACTGCGCCGCATTCGTGTATGATAACGGCGCCACAATGAAAGCCGAAAAACCAGGGCGGTCCCAGCGCCCGTGTCCCGCCGCGCGCTCACGGACATGCGGGGCGAGCAAGGCCGGACCGGACGAGAGCACCAACTGGTAAAGACTGGGAGGCACAATGAAAGACAGTTTCAAAGCACGTTCGACGCTGAACGTCGATGGGCAGTCCTACGAGATGTTCAGCCTGAAGGCCCTTGAGGACCGCTTCGACCTGGGTCGACTCCCCTTCGCGCAGAAAGTCCTGCTGGAGAATCTCCTGCGCAAGGAAGACGGCGTCAACGTCACCAAGGAAAACATAGAGGCGCTGGCCCAGTGGGATCCCAACGCCAAGCCCAGCACCGAGATCGCGTTCACCCCCGCGCGCGTCCTCATGCAGGACTTCACCGGCGTCCCCGCGGTGGTCGACCTGGCCGCCATGCGCGACGCCATGCAGCGGCTCGGCGGTGACCCGAAGCGCATCAACCCCCTGGAGCCCGCCGATCTGGTCATCGACCACTCCGTCATGGTCGACCACTTCGGTACCAAGGACGCGCTGAGCCTGAACACCAAGCTGGAATACCACCGCAACCACGAGCGCTACAAGTTCCTGCGCTGGGGTCAGAGCGCCTTCTCGAACTTCCGCGTCGTGCCCCCGGGCACCGGCATCGTGCACCAGGTCAACATCGAATACCTCGCGGAAGTGGCCTTCACCAAGGAAGCGGACGGCGGCAAGCGCGTCTACCCCGACACCCTGGTCGGCACCGACTCCCACACCACCATGGTCAACGGCCTCGGCGTGCTGGGCTGGGGCGTGGGCGGCATCGAGGCCGAAGCCGCCATGCTCGGCCAGCCCATCAGCATGCTGATCCCGCAAGTGGTCGGCTTCAAGATGCGCGGCAAGCTGCCGGAAGGCGCCACCGCCACTGACCTGGTACTCACGGTCACGCA
This sequence comes from Aquisalimonas sp. APHAB1-3, assembly GCF_048323695.1. Lineage (NCBI taxonomy): Bacteria > Pseudomonadati > Pseudomonadota > Gammaproteobacteria > Chromatiales > Ectothiorhodospiraceae > Aquisalimonas > Aquisalimonas sp. APHAB1-3. The sequence goes on from NZ_JBLWFT010000001.1 coordinate 631,546, forward strand.
GATGCTGCGCCAGAAGGGCGTGGTCGGCAAGTTCGTGGAATTCTTCGGCGACGGCCTGTCCAACATGCCGCTGGCCGACCGGGCCACCATCGCCAACATGGCTCCTGAATACGGCGCCACCTGCGGCATTTTCCCGGTGGACAACGAAACCCTGCGCTACCTGGAGCTCACCGGCCGCAGCGAGCACCAGATCAAACTGGTGGAGGCCTACTACCGTGAACAGGGCATGTGGCGCGAAGACGGTGAGCGCGAGGCCGAGTACACCGATGTGCTCGAGCTGGACCTCTCCACCGTTGTCCCCAGCCTGGCCGGCCCCAAGCGCCCCCAGGACCGGGTCGCCCTGACCGACGCCAAAGAAACCTTCGACGCCAACCTCTCCAAATTCCTGGAGGACCATCACGGCGCCGAAGAAGACCGCTTCCTGAACGAGGGTGGCGACACCGCCGTGGGCGGCCAGGTGGACTACGACAAGGGCGCGGTCCAGGTCGAGATCAACGGCCAGAAGACCCTGATCAAGCACGGCGCCGTGGTCATCGCCGCGATTACCAGCTGCACCAACACCTCCAACCCGGACGTGCTGGTCGCCGCTGCGCTGGTGGCCAAGAAGGCGCGTGAGCGTGGCCTTGGCACCCAGCCGTGGGTGAAGACCTCCTTTGCCCCCGGGTCCCAGGTCGTGCCGGCCTACCTGCAGCGCGCAGGCCTGCAGCACTACCTCGACGAGCTGGGCTTCCAGGTCGCCGGTTTCGGCTGCACCACCTGCATCGGCAACTCCGGCCCGCTGCCGGACGAAGTCACCCAGGCGATCCGCGAAGGCAACCTGATGGTCGCCTCCGTGCTCTCCGGCAACCGCAACTTCGAAGGCCGCGTGCACCCCGAAGTGCAGACCAACTGGCTGGCCTCTCCGCCCCTGGTGGTGGCCTACGCCCTCGCCGGCAGCATGACGGTGGACATCACCCGCGAGCCCATCGGCAAGGACACCAAGGGCGAGCCGGTCTACCTGAAGGACATCTGGCCGTCGCAGCAGGAAGTGGCGGACGTGGTCAGCGGCAGCCTCGACCGCGAGATGTTCCAGGAGCGCTACGCCGACGTCTTCGCCGGTGACAGCAACTGGCGCAACATCGAAGTCTCGGATGCCGAGAACTACGACTGGGCGCCGTCCACCTACATCGCCAACCCGCCCTACTTCGAGGGCATGACCATGGACGAGCCGGGCATCTCCGAAATCAAGGATGCCCGTTGCCTGGTGTACGTCGGCGACTCCATCACCACCGACCACATCTCCCCCGCCGGTGCCATCAAGCCGGACAGCCCGGCCGGCGAGTACCTGCAGCAGCAGGGCGTGGAACCCAAGGAGTTCAACTCCTATGGCTCCCGTCGTGGCAACCACGAGGTGATGATGCGTGGCACCTTCGCCAACGTGCGCCTGCGCAACAAGATGGCGCCGGGCACCGAGGGCGGCTGGACCACCCATGTCCCCTCCGGCAAGGTGACGAGCATCTTCGATGCGGCCATGCAGTACAAGCAGGACAACACCCCGCTGGTGGTGCTGGCCGGCAAGGAGTACGGCACCGGCTCCAGCCGTGACTGGGCGGCCAAGGGCACCAACCTGCTGGGCGTGCGCGCCGTAATCGCCGAGAGCTACGAGCGCATCCACCGTTCCAACCTCGTCGGCTTCGGCGTGGTGCCGCTGCAGTTCAAGGATGGCGACAGCGCCGAAGGCCTCGGCCTCACCGGCAGTGAATCGTTCTCCTTCTCCTCCCTGGAGGGTGAGCCGGAGGCGGTGACCGTCACTGCCACGGCGCCGGACGGCAGCTCCAAGACGTTCGACGCCCAGGTGCGCATCGATACGCCGAAGGAATGGGAGTACTTCCGTAACGGTGGCATCCTGCACTACGTGCTGCGCAACCTCGCCAAGGAGTCCTGAAACCCGGGATCCCTGACGGGTTGAAACAAGAGGCCGGCCGGTTCCCCAACCGCGCCGGCCTTTTTTCGCCCAGGGTGCCTGGAGGAGGATGCCCTCGGAGCTCCAGCCATGGTGGACCTGAAGGTCCACCCTACGAATGTCGCCATGCCAGGAGCTGGGACACTGACCATGAATGTAGTCCGCGTAGGGTGGACCTTCAGGTCCACCAAATGAAACGACCGGAAAGTACTCACGCCCTCAAGAAATCACCCCGGTTGCCGATACCCGTGTCAGCACAGGCAGCCCTGACTGACACGAACCATGATTTCGACAACCGCGTGCCAACGTCCGATCTCCACGCCCTCCGGCCTGAACCGGATATGCAGCAAGGCTGGCGCCGCAGTCCTGTGGGCTGCCTTGCTTCTGCTGCCGGCAGCGGCCCAGAGCAACGAGGCCCTGCCGACAACCGGGCAGCATTACATGGCCAGCCTGAGCGAGAGCAGCTGGTACTGGGAGCGCCATGCCAACGCCTGTCACCTCATGCACGCCATTCCCGGCTTCGGGCTGGCCGTGTTCACACGGGCCGCCGACGGGGCCGTTGCGCTACGCGTCTACACCGGCAATCCGCCCGCCGAGGCGCACACCGTTGATCTGTGGTCGGCGCCCCGGGACTGGGACGCATCCGCGGTGCGGCGGATCGGGTCCGTCGAGGGAACCCCTGGGCCCGAAACCTTCCGGTTCGGCCCGGACATGGCGGTGCAGGTGCTGCGCGAACTGGAGCGCGGTGCCTACCCCACTCTCTCCTTCGACGACTGGCACGCGCCAGGCAACACGCTCGCGGTGAGTCTCTCCAACGCCGGATTCCGACCGAAGTACCGGGCCTTCATGCGCTGTCAGCCCAGCGAGGATGCGCAGCCGGTCACGTCCCGGCGCGACGAACGGCAGTCCCACGACGCGTCAAACGCCCTGACGGTACTCGACGGCAACGCGCCGGACGAGATTCCCGAGGCGACGGACGGTGTGGTCTCCGTCACGACGCGGCAGATCCCGCCGGACGCAACGACCATCACCCTGGAGTCGGACAACGGTCTACCGCCATCACCGCCCTCCCGCCTCCTGGCCCGTCATGGCCAGGCCGTGATCCCGGCCGATCTTCTGGAGGCGGAACGGGAAGCGGAACAGCAGCGGCAACAGGAGCGCGAAGGGGCCCGGCGCGCCGCCGAGGCCGAGGCGCGCCGCGCGCAGGCGGAAGAAGAGGCGCGCGCCGCAGGCAGCAACGACGAGGGCAGTGGCACTGACGAGAACGGCGGCAACGGTGACCAGGACGGTGTCTACGAGCCCGCTGCCGATGTACCGGACGTTGTTTACTTCGTCTCGGGCGACACCGGGTTGACCCGCACCGAACAGGACCGCATCAATGCGTTCGTTGACGCGCTGGGTGAAGACAGCCAGGCGACCATCACCGTTACGGGGCATACGGGCAGTTCCGCGCCGGAAGCCTACAACGAGGGACTGGGCCGCGAGCGGGCCAATGCCGTTCGGGAGTACCTCGTGGACCGCGGCATCGCCGAGAACCGTATCGTCGTGGCCACCGCCGGCTCCAGCAACCCGGCGGCGGAGGACGACTCTCCCTTCGAGCAGGCAGCAAATCGGCGCGCCCGACTACACGCCGGTGAACGGGACTGACTCTGTCTGACGGTACCGGTGCCATGGACGGCGCCGGTGCCTGCCGCATGTGGCGAACCTCGTGGGGCCACCTGTACACTGCGACCATGCGTTGCGAACCGGCTGTCCCCGTCACCCTCTTCTTAGACTACAACTGCCCCTTTTGCTACGTCGCCAGCCACCGCCTCGAGCGGCTGAACGCGCGCTACAGGCTGGATGTGCTCTGGCGCTTCCTGGAAATACGGCCGAATGCGCCGAGCCCGGAGGCCGACGGTGCAGATCAGCTGAACCAACCGGCCCTGCACGCACTACTACGGGAGGATGACCTGCCCTGGCATCCGCCGGCGGTTCTGCCGAACACGCGGCGCGTGCTACTTCTCGCCCAGACGGTACTCCTGTACCGACGACCATGTTTTCCGGCGTTCCACCGCGCCGTGTTCCATGCCGTTTTCGGAGAAGGCCGGGATATTGGCGATACGTCAGTACTCAACGCGCTGGCGCGGGAGTCCGGGGTGGATGACCTGATGACGACTGCATGGGAGTCGGCTGAGCCCGTGGAGGCGTTCCTGTCCCACGTTCAGGCTGCGCAGGAGCTGGATCTCGCGAGCGTACCTGCGCTTGTGGTCGCCGAGCGGCCTTTTCAGGGGGCGGTCTCCACGGATCTGCTGGAGCAGGCGCTCGAGCAGGCGGCCCGAGGCGGAGCCTGAGCGGCTCAGCCGGTTTTCTGATCGTTTTCGCGGCGGCGTTCGGTGACGAAGCCGGGAATCAGCGTCATGCTGATGTAGTCCATGTAGTCCTCGAACTCGGGGCCGGCCGGGATGGTCTCGGGGGCGTCGCGCCGCATCTGCAGGGTCCCGAGGTAGACCGAATAGGCGAGCACCGCACGCTGCCGCGCCTCCACCGGCCCGAGCCCCATCGCCGAGTAACAGTCCATCATGAAGCCGATGCGTCGATTATTGACCCGCTTGATCACCGGACCCACCAGGGGATCATTGGCGCCGGCGGCAAAAGCCAGGTAAAGCTGACCGGCCCGTTTGCTGCCATCGGCGTTGCGGAAGAGTCGGTGAATCCGGTTGCGCGGGTCCTGCTCCCGCTCCGCGCGGGCGATCACATCTTCCGTCTGCTGGCGCTCCCAGCGCTTGAGAGCGGCATCAAGCAACGCGCCACGGTTGGCGAAGTGCCAGTAGAAACTCCCCTTCGTCACGCCGAGCGCGCGTGCGATCCGCTCCACGGCAACGGCTTCAACGCCATTTTCGGCAACAGCGTCCAACGCCGCGTCGGCCCAGTCGTCGGCGGTCAGCGATCGGCGGTGATTCGATTTGCTCATGGCTGCTTTCTACACCATACGTTTGCGTATGGCAACTGCCGTCAGGGCGGTCAGCGCACAACGCCGCCCTCCCGGCCGGAGGGAGATGGCAGCCGCCCTCGCGAAACCAGCGCATCAGGCTTCACCCGCCAGTCGCGCTGACGGATCGTCTCTTCGACCCACAGCGGCAGGAAGATCACGAGATCGTACAACTGGATCAGCAACGAACTCACGAATGCCGCCAGGCTGGCAAGCAGTCTGCAAAGCAGCATCGCAACCTGCAATGCGAGGGCGACCGAATACCCTCCAGTAATCCGGCCATGCCGCACTAGCCCTCTGACCGGTAACACTGAGAACACCAGCGCACAAGGCAACAGGATGACCAGCGCCGCCTGAACGCCGGGCGCCATCACCGGCCCGAGCGGGGTGTCCATGGGGGCTGGCGGGATGCCTCCGTGATAGAGCGTGAGTAACGCGAACGCCGTAGTCAGGGCGACCAGACCCGCGAAACCCGACCAGAACAGCCACCGCCGTGTGTCCGTATCCTGACCGGAGAGTCCGGGCAGCAAGCGCGTGACCCGAGAACTCTCCAGCAAGAGCATCCCGAGCAGGCCGACGGCCCCGAGCAGCAAAATCGCGGTCGAGACGCCAAGCCCGGGCAGGCCCGCAGCAGGAGCGGTGGTGCCAAGTAGACTGTTCAGGGGCTCGGCAAGGAGTTGGCCAAGCACCAGGAACCCGAGCCCTGCCAACGCGAGCCACGCGACAGAGAGGGTGAACCGCCAGAGCGACTGGCCCGCCAGCACGTCGATCCGGACCTGATGCTCATCCCGGAGCGCCTCGTAAGCATTGACGCGCTGGAGAGCGTCTTCTGCCCTCTGGCGCAGACGCTCCACCCTGGCCGTCAGCTCTTCGACCGCACCGCGAACCCGGCGCCAGTACGGCATGGTCCGGTGCAGGACAAGATAGCGACGCCGCGTCGCGCGGCGATAAGCATCGAGCAGATCGGCGCGCTGGGTTTCGAGGCCGTCACGCAGATCTTCCAGAGTCTTCTTGACGGTTGGATCCACGGCGCCGAAGTCCGGCCCCAGGTGTTCCACGAGTCTGGGCCAGCCCGGAAGATCCGGCGGTGGGGCCCCGCTGGTCCGGTAGTCCTGCTCCAGCCGGCCCAGGTGCGCCCGGAGCTGCTGTTCCAGCTCCGGAATTCCCTTGAGCTCCCGTTCCAGGTCTTCGCCTAAGCGCTCCAGGTTCCAGTCGGCCGCATTCCGGGCCTGCTCCTGCGCCTGGGCCAGCAGAACGGAGCGCGTCCACGCGCGCACATGGTGTTCCGCGTGCACGCAGTACCGCGCAAGCAGACGAAGCAGTCTGCGGGCGCCGGTGAACACCAGCCGGATCAGCCGATGCACCGGCGTGCGCGCCAGGTAGCCCGCCACCAGGACCACCAGCGCCCAGATCAGCGCGTTCAGCGCCGGAACGGGCGTCAGGGAGAGAACTTCCGGCTCAAGCATCCTGCCTCCTGTGCATGTCTGTTTCGCGGTCGCCGGCAGAGTCCCTGGCGTATTCTTCCCGAGAATGCACGAAGCACTCCCCTGCCGACCGCGTTTGCCGTCACAATTATGCGGGGGGACGCGTGTAAATCGCAAAACAGCGAGTCACGCCCCTGTCACACGATGACGCTACGGTGACGCCGGTAAACGGCAAGCCCATTTCACGACACGGGATCTCCATGGACTCCATCGACCTGAAGCATCCGGATCTCTACATCAACCGGCAGATGAGTATGCTGGAGTTCAACGCGCGGGTCCTGGCGCAGGCGCGGGCGACGGACGTACCCCTGCTGGAGCGCCTGCGCTTCCTGTGCATCGTCAGCACCAACCTGGACGAGTTCTTCGAGATCCGCGTGGCCGGCCTCAAACAGGCCGAGGAACTGGGGTCTACCCAGGCCGGTGCCGACAATCGCATGCCCCAGGAGGTCCTGCGCGACATCAGTGCGCGCGCCCACGAGCTTGTCGACGAGCAGTACGAAATCCTCAACCATGAGCTGATCCCCTCCCTGGCTCGGGAAGGGATCCGCTTCATCCGGCGCGACGATTGGAGCCCTGGGCAGCGCGCCTGGGTGCAGCAGTATTTCGAGCAGTCGCTGTTGCCGGTGCTCAGCCCCCTGGGGCTCGACCCGGCGCACCCGTTTCCGCGCATTCTCAACAAGAGCCTGAACTTCATCGTGGAACTGGAGGGCAAGGACGCATTCGGCCGCAACAGCGGCATGGCCGTTGTCCAGGCGCCGCGCTCCCTGCCCCGGCTGATTCCCGTGCCGGCTGAAGCGGCGGGCGGCCCCAATGAGTGGGTGTTTCTGTCATCGATGATTCACGCCCACGTACACCAGCTTTTCCCCGGCATGACCGTCCGCGGCTGTTTCCAGTTCCGGGTTACCCGCAACAGCGATCTCTACGTGGATGAAGAGGAAGTGGATGACCTTCTTGTCGCCATGGAAGGCGAGCTGCAGTCGCGCCGTTACGGTGATGCGGTGCGCCTGGAGGTGGCTGCAAACTGCCCCGACCACATGCGCCGTTTCCTGCTCGAGGAGTTCGAGCTGACCGCCGATGACCTCTACCCCGTTGACGGCCCCGTGAACCTGAACCGGCTCATGGCCATCTGTGACGGGGTTGATCGCCCGGATCTGACGTTCCCGGCCTTCACTCCGGCGGTGCCGCCGGAAGTGACCCACAGCACGAGCCTGTTCAAACTGCTGCGCAAGCAGGATCTCCTGCTCCACCACCCCTTCCAGTCGTTCGCCCCGGTGGTGGATTTCGTGCGGCAGGCTTCCCGGGATCCCGCCGTGCTCGCGATCAAGCAGACCCTCTACCGGACGGGCCCGGATTCTGCCATTGTCGACGCCCTGGTCGCCGCCGCCCGTGCCGGCAAGGAGGTCACGGTCATCATCGAGCTGCGGGCGCGGTTCGACGAGGAAGCGAACATCCGTCTCGCCAACATGCTCCAGGACGCCGGCGCGCACGTGGTCTACGGGGTGGTCGGCCACAAGACCCATGCCAAGATGGTGCTCGTGGTGCGACGCGAGAACGGCAAGTTGCGCAATTACGTCCACCTGGGCACGGGCAACTACCACTCACGGACCGCCCGTCTCTACACCGATTACGGGCTGCTCACATCCGACCCGGTCATCGGGGAGGATGTCCACCGCATCTTTCTGCAACTCACCAGCCTCGGCAAGGTCGCCCGGCTGGAGAAGCTGCTGGAGTCACCATTCACCCTGTTCGACACACTGCTGCAAGCCATCGAGCGGGAGGCGGACCACGCGCGCGCCGAGCGCGGCGGGCGCATCATCTTCAAGGCCAACTCGCTGGTGGAGCCGCGGACCGTGCAGGCGCTCTATTCGGCCTCCATGGCCGGCGTGGAGATCGACCTGATCATCCGTGGGATGTGCGCACTGCGACCGGGCGTAGCCGGCGTCTCGGAGACCATTCGCGTGCGCTCGATCGTCGGCCGCTTCCTGGAGCACACGCGGGTGTTCTACTTCGCCAACGGCGGTGAGCCCATTCTGTACGCCTCCAGCGCCGACTGCATGGAGCGCAACTTCTTCCGCCGCGTGGAAACGGCGTTTCCCATCGAACCCCCGACTCTGCAGCAACAGGTGCTCAGCGATCTGGAAGACTACCTGCGGGACAACACCCAGGCGTGGCTATTGCAGCCAGACGGCACGTACCGCCGGGCCCGTCCCGCCGATGGCGAGGAACCGTTCAGTTCCCAGCAGGCGCTGCTTGTGCGCCTCAGCGGACACGGAGCACCAATCCAAGACGTTTGAGCGCGGCGGACTCTTCGGCAAGGTCTGCCCGGGTAAGCGGATGCGCATCCAGCCACCCGGCAGGAAACTGCAGATCCAGCCGGTTATCGCGGACCCGCAGCGTTGCGGACGGAATCGGTTCGTCAAGACGGCTGCGGTGGAGCACGGCCGCCAGCCGCAGCAGAGGGGTCAGCCGCTCGACGCGCAGCCGGCGGTTGTCCGGCACGGCGTCCAGCGCCTTGCGCGAGATCTTGCGGCGGTGGCAGCGGATGAGCGCCGCGAGCACGGTTTGATCCTGGCTGGAGAAGCCACTCAGATCGCTGTGGCGCGCCAGGTACTCCCCGTGCCGGTGGTAGCTTCCGTGGGCAATGTCGAGGCCGATTTCATGCGTCTCTGCGGCCCACCTCAACCAGAGCGCCGCCTCGTCATCGAGGCTCCAGGAGCGCCGCACCTGCTGGAACAGGTGATGGGCGGTTTCGGCAACGCGGCGGGCCTGGTCGGTATCCACGTGATAGCGGGCCATCATGGCGGCGACGGCCTGGTCACGGACGTCGCGGGACGCCATGCGTCCCAGCAGGTCGTGCAGTACGCCCTCGCGCATGGCTCCGTCGGACGCCACCATGCGCTGGATGCCCAGCCCCTGGAACACGCCAAGCAGCACCATGACCCCACCCGCGAAGACCGGGCGGCGGTCGGCGTCGAGTCCCGGGAGCTGCAGGTTTGATACCCGCCCCGCCCGGATCAGACATTCCCGCAACCGTAACAGACCGTTCAGTGTGATTACGTCCGGGGACAGATCGAGCCCTTTGAGCACCGTCTGCACCGCGCGGACCGAACCGGACGCGCCCACCGCCTGCTCCCAATGAGCAGTGTGGTATCGACGTGCCACCGGCTCCAGTTCCTGCGCCACCCGCAGGGCGGCCCGATCCAGTGTCCGCTGTGTGTACCGCCCCTTAGGGAAACTCTGGCGTTCGAGCCGCACACAGCCCATTTCCAGACTGTCCATGTACAGGGGGGTCATTCCCTCGCCGACGATGAGTTCAGTGCTGCCGCCGCCGATATCCACCACCAGCCGTCGCTGGCCGTCAGCGCCGAGGCTGTGGGCAACGCCCAGGTAGATCAGTCGCGCCTCCTCGACGCCCGAGACCACCTCCACCGCATGGCCCAGCGCGGCCTCCGCAGCCCCCTGAAATCCCTGGGCGTCGCGCATGATCCGCAGCGTGTTGGTACCGACCACGCGCACGCAGCCCCGGGGCAGCCCACGCAGGCGCTGACCGAAACGGTCCAGTGCCTCCAGTGCCCGTTCGCGTACGGCCGGATCGAGGCGCCCCCGGGCGTCGACGCCTTCGCCGAGCCGCACCATGGTCTTGATGCGATCGACAACCCGTAGCTCGCCGTGCTGGAGCCGGGCCACCACCATGTGGAAGCTGTTGGAGCCGAGATCCACCGCGGCAACGGTGCGGCCGTTGTCCGGCGCCGTCATTCCCGCGGCCGCATGCTGACACCCGCGCGCAGGAACAACTCCAGCTGTCCACGCCCGGCGTGGATTCCGCCCTGGAACGCCAGCATGGCCACGGATGCCTTGCCGAAACGGGCCGGCCCCCACGCGGTCCCGGTGAGTCCGATGCCAAGAAGAAGGTTCATTTGCGGTTCATGCCCGACCAGGGCCGTCAGCGGTGCGTCCCGGAGCCCCGCAAGCCAGTCGTAAACGGATGACGGATCACCGTGAGGCACGAGCCCGGTTGCGACCTCCCGATGCCCGGGCTGCAGATGCCTTGCGAGGATGTCGGCGGTCTGGATCGCGCGCAGGTAGTCACTGCTGAACATGCGATCCACCTCTCCAACCACGGCGGCCAGGTCGGTCCCAACGGCCTCCACGCGGCGCCGCCCCCGGTCTGTCAGTGCCCGCTCGGAGTCCCGTTGCCCCGGGCCCGCATCCTCGGCAATGCCGTGCCGCATCAGTAACACGCGCTGCATGGAGAACCGCCTCCCGACCGGCGAAAACCGCAGTTTGACATAGCTGAAACGTTGGCAGAACCGTAACTCCGCGCCATTTCGAGAGTTTAAACTTGAGACGAAGCGCCCGGACGCGGATAATGCGCGCACCGTCGACCCATGCAACCGGGTCGGCCCGTCAGTTGTTCACCCTCTGACCAACATGCGCAGCGCCGTCGGAGCCGATGGCGCTCTACTCTGTTAGCGACCCACGGACGTACCCGACGTGATCGAAAATCTTCGCAACATCGCCATTATTGCCCACGTTGACCACGGCAAGACCACTCTGGTGGATCGCCTGCTGCAACAGTCGGGCACTCTGGATGCCCGCGCCCCTCAGACGGAGCGCGTGATGGACTCCAACGATCTGGAGCGCGAGCGCGGCATCACCATTCTCTCCAAGAACACCGCAATTCTCTGGAACGGCTACCGCATCAACATCGTGGATACCCCCGGCCACGCCGATTTCGGCGGCGAGGTGGAGCGGGTGCTGTCCATGGTCGATTCGGTCCTGCTGCTGGTGGACGCCGTGGACGGCCCCATGCCGCAAACGCGTTTCGTGTTACAGAAGGCGTTGGAGCAGGGCCTGAACCCGATCGTGGTGATCAACAAGATCGACCGCCCCGGCGCCCGCCCGGACTGGGTACTGGACCAAACCTTCGATCTCTTCGACCGCCTCGGCGCCACCGACGAGCAGCTCGACTTCCAGGTGGTTTACGCATCGGCGCTGAACGGCTTCGCCAGTGACGATTCCGAAGTGCGCGAAGGGGACATGACGCCGCTGTTCCAGATGATCGTCGATGCGGTGAACCCGCCGAAGGTCGACCCGGAAGGCCCGCTGCAGCTGCAGGTCACGTCGCTGGACTACAGCTCCTACGTCGGCGTCATCGGTGTGGGCCGGATCACCCGCGGGCGCGTACGCACCAACACCCAGGTGCAGGTCATCGACCGTCACGGCAAGACCCGCTCGGCACGGGTGCTGCAGGTGCTGAACTACCTCGGACTGGAACGCACCGAGGTGGAAGAAGCCAGCGCCGGCGACATCATCGCCTTCACGGGCGTGGACAACCTGCACATCTCGGACACCATCTGCGATCCGAACAACGTCGAGGCGCTGCCCGCACTCACGGTGGACGAACCCACCGTGAGCATGACCTTCGTGGTCAATAACTCGCCCTTTGCCGGGCGTGAGGGCAAGTACGTGACCTCACGCCAGATCCGCGAACGGCTGGAGCGGGAGCTGCTCCATAACGTGGCCCTGCGCGTCGACGAGACCGACGACCCGGAGAAGTTCCGCGTCTCCGGCCGCGGCGAGCTGCACCTGGGCGTGCTGATCGAGAACATGCGCCGGGAAGGCTACGAGCTTGGCGTCTCCCGCCCCGAGGTCATCGTTCGCGAAGTGGACGGTGTCAAGCAGGAGCCCTATGAGCAACTGACCGTGGACGTTCCCGATGACTGCCAGGGTGCGGTCATGGAGAAGCTCGGTGAGCGCGGCGGCGAGATGCACAACATGGCACCGGACGGCAAGGGTCGGGTGCGCATGGACTACATCATCCCGGCGCGCGGCCTGATCGGTTTCCGCACCGAGTTCCTGACGGCCACGTCCGGGGATGGCCTCATGTACCACGTGTTCGACCAGTACGGCACGTACCGCGGTGGCGATCTCGGCCAGCGCATGAACGGCGTGCTGATCTCCAATGGTGCCGGCAAGGCCCTTGCTTTCGCGCTGTTCACGCTGCAGAACCGCGGCAAACTGTTCATCGGTCACGGTGACGACGTTTACGAAGGCATGGTCATCGGCATTCACGCGCGTGATAACGATCTGGTGGTCAATCCGCTGAAGGCGAAGCAGCTCACCAACGTGCGGGCCGCCGGCACCGACGAGAACCTGGTGCTGACGCCGCCGATCCGGATGACCCTGGAACAGGCGCTGGAGTTCATCGACGACGATGAGCTTGTAGAGGTCACTCCGCAGGCCATCCGCGTGCGCAAGAAGCTGCTGCTGGAGAACGACCGCAAACGGGCGAGCCGGGCAGCGGCGAACGCCTGACAACCCCTCCGCCGACCCTGGTGAGCGTTGCACGTGGGCGGAACCGGAGCCGGGGTGGCCGGCATGGGCGACTCACGGAGCTCCGGTCCGGAGGCCGCCCGGCCCGAAGGGTGGCGGCAGGGACGCCGCCATCGGTTTACAGCACAGGGATGTGCTGTAAACCGACCAGGCCGGAGGAACGGAAACTTCGCCTCCCGGAGGGAGGTGAAGTTAGGCGGAGTGCCGGAGCCCATGCCGGCTACCCTGGCTTCGCCCCCACCTCTGACTCACTGGGTCACTACCCCCACTCCCGCTGGTGCTCCCTCAGCGACCGCCGATGAATGCGCCAGTCGGGCATCATCCGGTCCATCTGCGCGTAGAAACGCGGGCCATGGTTGAATTCGAGCAGGTGCGCCAGCTCGTGCACCAGCACGTAGTCGATGCACGCCAGTGGTGCGCGGATCAGCCACAGGTTGAGATTGATACCGCCTCGGCTGGAACAGCTCCCCCAGCGACTGCGCATGGCGCGGATCCGCAGCCCCGGCATACGGGACGGGGGCAGCCCTACCGCGGGAAACCACTCCGCGAGGCGCTCGGCGAACACCGTCCGGGCCCGGGCGCGATACCATTCCCTGAGCGCATGCTCCACGCGCGCCGGATCGTGCGGGTCACCGACCCGCAGCCACAACAGGTCGCCCTGACGAACAGCGCGGCGCGATTTGCCGTGACGGACCCGCAGTGTCAGCGCGTCGCCCAGATAGGGGTGACGTGCGCCATCATCGTAGCGCGGTGCGGGAGGTGCCTCTGGTAGACCGTTGAGAGTGTCACGCAGCCACGCTTCCCGGCCGCGGGCGAAGTCCAGGGCCTGGCGCCGAGGGGTGCCCTTCGGCACCCGAATCTCGACTCGACCGTCCGGGAAGACATAGAGACCCAGGGTACGCCGGCGGGTCTCCCGCACCTGCACCGGGTGTTCCCGGCCGTCCAGCAGCAGGTGCTCCGTCTGGTCCGTCATCCGCTTACTCCCTGCTGCCGAACTCGAAGCGGTAGATCAAGTCGATGGCGTTCTCCAGGCTGCTCACGGCCTCGAGAAACAGATTGGTGGCAAGCTGATAACGCAGGGTCAGGGTGTTCACCGGCGTAAACACGCCGACACCATAGCCCAAGTACAGGTTCGGGTTGATGTAGCCGCCCATTACCACCTGTGTGTCCTCCCCCTCGCCTTCAGTATCAATGGCGAAATCCTCGATGCCCAGTCCTTCCGCCACTGCCGTGGCATAGCCGCCGCCTCCGGCTACCCCGAGGGCAATGGCAGCCCGCGCCATCATGTCCTCGCCGCCCGGCCCGCTCTCTCCTGCCGGGCGGCCGAGAATGATGTAGGAGAGCACATCCTCCTCCGCCATAGCGGGTTCGGAGAACAGGCTCACCCTGGGCTCCTCGGGATTACCTTCGAGCCGTAAACCGGCGGTGACGTCGTCACGCTCGATCCGGCGCACGGCTTCCACGTAGATCTGCGGGCGGTCCAGCGGGCCCGCGAACAGCAACTGCCCCTCACGGATCTGCAGGCGCTGCCCGTACGCCCGGTAACGGCCATCCACGATACGGATTTCGCCGTTGCCCTGGGGCACACTGCCGCCGCTCTGCTGCAACCGCAGGTCGCCGACCAGGCGTCCGGTAATGCCGTACCCGGAGAGTTCCACGCGGTTGCCGAGGGTAAGCTGGATATCGGTCTGCAGATCGAGTCCGCCGGGCGCTTCCAGCGCCTCCTCATCATCGTCCGGCAGTTCGCCGTCCTCGGGCATGTCGTCGATGATGACCACATCCCCGCTCAGCCGTACGGCGGATTCCGGAAGCTCCGCCAGAGTGATGTCACCCCTGGGCACGTCCAGGCTACCCGACAGGCGCAGCACACCCTCGCCGAACTGCACCTGCAGGTCGGGGTCGACGCGCAGGTCGGCCACGGGTTCGTAGACGACCTGCAGACCAGCGCCTTCAAGGTTGACGGTGGCAACCGGTTCCCCGGACCAGTCCGCTTCCCCCGAGACCGTCGCCGAGCCGCCGCCGCTGCGGAACCCGCCGTCGAGCGTGGCGTTGTGGCCGTCCACGTCGAGGCGCAGGCCGATATCGGTGAGCGAAACCCCAACCGCCAGGGGTTCCAGACGCCCGTCCTCGAGCTCGATGGTGCCGTGGTAGCGCGGATCCATCACCTCCCCAGCCAGCTCACCGGACGCGCTCAGGGTACCGCGCAGGGTCCGCATTTCCGGGAAAAACGGCTCCAGCACATCGAGCCGCACCGAGGCGACTTCCACGTTGCCCTCCAGCGGACCAAACGGGGTATCACCATCCAATACGGTGGTGTGCGCATCCATGCGCAGGCTGCCCAGCGCCTCGGAGAGCAGTTCCAGTTCAACACCGAGGGACTCGCGATCCAGGTCCACGTTCAGGGCGAGCCGCTCGTAATCCAGGGTCAGTTCCACCTCGTCGGCGTCGGCGTCTTCGTCGGTCAACCGTACGGCACCGCCGTCGACCCCCGACACCAGACGCACCTGCGGCAGCGGACCATCACCCCAGCTGGCCTCGACATCGGCGGACAGCGCGCCGGCCAGCTCCACCTGGGGCGGCAGCCAGGGTTGCAGCCAGTTCAGTTCGAAGCCCGAGAGCACGACGCGGGCGTCGCCGGTAGCGCCCGCCTCGATGGTCTCGGGCGCGCACAGGCTCGCCTGGTCGTGACGCCAGCAGTGCGCGCCAATGCCGGCACGTCCGGCCACCGGGTCGATCTCAAGCGGTGTAGCGCGGTCAAGACGCCAGCCCTGCCCGGCGAGATGGATGTCGCCGCTGGCCAGCAGACCATCCCAGTGGAAGGCGTCATTGAGACCGCCCTCGACCCGCAGCGCCGTGGCGACCCGCTCGGCATCCACGTCGAACTCCAGCACATGGTCGGCCCGATCACCGGCCAGGTTCAGGTCAAGTCTGTCGACGGTTTCGTACTCGGAGCTCACGTCGGTGAGCACCAGGCTGAGTTCACTGTTACGCTCCCCCAGAGCATCGATTCTGGCCCGCAGGGCCAACGCACCGACACGGCCCAGGTCGCCGTAAGCCAGCCCGGCGCCATCGAGGTCCGCGCGGATATCCGGCGCATCAAGGGTGCCGCGGGCGGCAAAAGTGCCGTGCAGCTCGCCGGCCAGGTCGGGCATGAACGCACCCAGTTCGCCGACATCCACCCGCCCTTCCACATCCAGCGACTCGTCACCGACTGTACCGGCGACGGCCAGACGGCTCTCGCCGCTGCGCAGCAGCACATCATCGAGGGTCCAGTCACCGGCCATCGGGCGATGCACCCGTCCGTCAAGACGCACGTCATGGCCTTCCACCCGGCCGCGCAGGGCATCAACGGTGGCATCCAGCTCCAGATCACCATCCACGAATCGGCCATGGGTGGCGACAAGGCCCGTCAGGTCCGCGGGGGCCTGGGCCACGAGGGTGTCGGCGTCGATGCCGTCCAGTGTCGCGGTCACATCCCAGACGATCTCCGGGTGCCAGGAGACCCGTCCGGTGACATCCAGCGAGCCGCCGAGCAGATCCCCCTGCAGGCGCTCCAGCTCCAGGTGCTGCAGATCCCCTCGCCCGGCGAGCTGCCACTCGCCTTCCGGAATATCGGCGCCATCGATGCCGCTACCGAGCTCGATGAGGTAGTCGGTGAGGTCGCCAACGATGCGCAGGCGGCCGTCGCGCGCCGCCACCAGCTCCCCTGTCTCCAGGGGCCACTGGAGCTGGTCCCAGCTGCCCTCGATACGCAGCGGCAGGTCGTCCTGTCCGGCAGCCACCGTGCCCTCCAGGTGGATCGCCGCCCGACCGCGCGTGTCTACGCTGAAATCCAGGTCGCTGACGCTGTTCCACAACTGCGCCCGCAGCTCCAGGTCCCCGATCTCCGGCAGATCCTGTGCCTGGAGCCGGATGTCCAGGTCCACCGGCCAGTCATCCATGAACGAGAGACTGCCGTTGACGGCCAGTCGGCCCTGCTCGTGGCGTGCCTCCAGGTGAGTCAGGACCAGGTCGGCACCCCGCAATCCGCCGGCAAGACTGAGACGATCCAGCAGGACGGTTTCCTCCCCCTGGACCACGCGCAGCTCATGTACGCGGAAGTCATCCACGACCACATCCAGCGGCAGCCGAACGTCCGGCAGCTCCAGCGCCTCCCAGCCCGTCTCGAAAATGCTGCCGGGATCGTCCCCTTCATCCGGCGCGGCCGCCGCCGGCTCGTCGGCGCCCTGTTCGATCTCCGCGAGTATCGTCTCCCAGTTGAACTGTTTGAGATGGAGGATCGAGCCCGACAGCGCGCCGCCAAGGCGCAGGTCGTTCCAGCGCACCCGGTGTCCATCCACTCGGGCGTCCACACGCTGGACACGCACGTCGGGAAACGCGATGGTGACGGGAACGGAAAAGGTCTGGCCCTGCGCTTCATCGTCCGCTGGCCCGGGCTCCGCATCCTCGGCGGCGGCCGCAAGGGCGTCAGTGTCCACGCTGACGTCAATGCCGCGCGCCAGGGCAAAATCCACACAGACGCGAGCCTGGAGCAGACAGAGGTGGTCCCAACGCAGCTCCACCTCGGCCACTGAGACGTCCACCCCTTCGTCCTGCCAGCGCAGTGAGCGCACTTCCAGCCCGTTCCAGAGATTGCCTCCGGTAATCTCCAGCTGCAGGCGCTCCTCCTCGGCCATGGCCCGTTCCGCCAGCCACTGCGCACCACTGGTGGTTGTGATCAGCCACAGCAGGATTACGGCCAGCGTGATCAGGATGATGTAGATGACCCTTGACACGCTGCCGAGTGCGAGCGCCAGCCAGCGCAACACCTGTTTCAGCCTCTCCAGCACGGCGTTCATATCTCCGGCCCCATGGAGAAGTGCAGGCGGAACGGGGTGCCCGGCTCGCTGATGCCCCAGGCCAGATCGAGCCGGATCTGGCCGACCGGCGATGCCCAGCGAACGCCGAACCCGGCGCCTTCCCGGAAGTCCTCGTCGAAATCACTGAAGGCATTACCAACATCGTAGAACGTGGCGAGGGTCCAGCGATCGTAGAAGCGGTACCCGTACTCCACGCTGCCCACGAGCAGGTAGCGGCCGCCAATGAGTTCGCCGTCCTCGTTCCTTGGGGCCAGGGACTGATACCGGTAACCGCGCACGGTCTGGTCGCCACCGGTGAAGAATCGCAGCGACGGGGGCGTCCGGCTGAAGCTCTCGGAAACGACGGCACCGGCATCGCCACGGGCGATCAGCCGGTGGCGTCCGTAGGTACGCAGCCATTTGCTCCCGAGCCTGACCCGGGACAGATGGATGTCGGAGCCCAGCTCCGGATGCGTGGCCTCCACGGACGCAAACTGGCGATCACCCCAGGTGGGGTCCATTCCGCCGCGGCTGCGAGTGCGCGTCAGACTCATACCGGGCAGGGTAAGCGTGGTCTCGCCGCGCTCGCTGGCCTGCACGAATTTCTCCCGTTCCCAGCGCAGGAACAGTGTCTGTGTCCAGCCCCGGGTGAGTGTGCGCTGCCGCTGGATGGCCGCAGTCAGCTTCTCCGTTTCCGTATCCTCGATCTCTTCGCGCTGCCAGCCGCCCTGGAACTGGAGCCGATGATCGAGCGGCGGCGTCAGCGGGATGCTGTAGGTGCTGCTGATGGACTGCCGCACCTCCGATACCTCCGCTTCCGAGGACAGGCTGTGCCCATCCGCATTCACCCACGGCTTTCGCCAATTGAGCCTGATTCGCGGCCCGACGTCGGTGGCATAGCCCACACCAACGCCCACACGATTCGGCCGGTTCATACGCACGTCGGCACGCACGGGCACCCGCCGGTCTTCGCCGCGGTCCTGATTGGTGCGCACGCGCACGTCACGGAAATAGTCGCTATTCAGCAGATTGCGGTTGAATGCCGCGATGCCGTCCGAGTGGTAGTAGTCGTCCCGGTCGAACGGCACCAGACGCTCCAACAGGTCATCCGAGAGCGCATTGTCGGAATATTCCACGTCGCCGAACCGGTACCTCTCGCCGGAGTGGTAGTGAATGATGATCTCGGCACGTTGATCGCGGATGCTTACGTTGATGCGTGACTGGAGAAACCGGCCGTCGAAGTACCCCCGGCTGAGCGACAGGTTTTCGATGCCCCGCTTGGTGGATTCGTACCGGCCATGGTGGAGCGTGTCGCCCTCGCGCACCGGCATGCGCTCCAGCAGACGCTGGAAGGCGTCATCCGACTCCGCATCGCCTTCGATGCGGACGTCTACCGAATCGATGATGATGGCCGGGCCCGGGTCCACATGCACCACGATCTTGCGGCCACCGTTGTCCCGCGGCGTCTCGACGCGCACGTCGCCTTCATAGTGTCCGAGCGCCTGCAGCGCCTCCGTGGCGCGCTGGTTTACCCGGCCGGCAAAGCGGCGCACCACCAGTGGATCGTTACTCGCCGGCTGCCCCACGTGGTTGCGGACGTTGTCCCGCAGATCACCCTCTACCCCGTGAATCTCGACCGTTACTTCCGCCCAGGCAGGGAGGGCTAGGACACACAACAGCACCGCGATCAAGCATGCGCTGACGCGCGTCATGCTTACCGACAGTCTCGTGGGTGGACTCTCCGCCATCCTGGGGTGCTCACAACTGCAGAGGTGGCTCATCGAGCAGTGCGGCCTGCTCACGCAGCGTCAGGATCTGCTCCTCCCAGTAACGCTCGCTGGCGAACCACGGAAACGCCGGAGGGAACGCAGGGTCATTCCAGCGCTTTGCCAGCCAGAACGAGAAATGGACCATGCGCAGCGTACGCAGCGCCTCCACGAGGTGGAGTTCGCGCGGGTCCAGGGTTGCGAAATCCTCGTAGCCCTCCAGAATCTCGTCCAGCTGACGGGTCATTTCGGCGCGATCCCCGGACAGGAGCATCCAGAGATCCTGAATGGCCGGCCCGTTCATGGCATCGTCGAGATCGACGAAGTGGGGCCCGTCATCCGTCCACAGGATGTTCCCGGGGTGGCAGTCGCCGTGCAGCCGGATCCGGGCGTAGTCACCCGCCCGTTCGAACGCGGCATCGACCCGCTCCAGCACGTCCGCCGCAAGGCTGGTATACGCAGACTCAAGACTAGGGGGCAACAGACCATGCCCGGTGATGTAGGCCACCGGGTCATGACCCATGCGGGTGGTTGTCAGCGTCGGCCGCGCCTGGAAGGCATGCATGCCGCCGACCATGTGCAACCGCCCCATGAAGCGACCGATCCACCGCCGGGCCTCGAGGTTGTCGAGGTCCGGCAACCGGCCACCCTGCCTGGGAAACAGGGCAAACCGGAACCCCTGGTAGTAGTGCAGCGTCGTGCCGTTGAATGTCAGTGGTGCCACTACGGGAATCTCGCGTTCGTTCAGTTCGATGGTGAACGCATGCTCCTCGAGAATGGCGGCGTCGCTCCAGCGGCCCTCGCGGTAGAACTTCCCGACCACGGGCTGCCCGTTCTCCAGACCGATCTGATAAACCCGGTTCTCGTAGCTGTTCAACGCCAGGAGGCGTCCGTCCGTTTCCAGACCAAGACTGTCCACGGCATCGAGCACGACCTCCGGGCCCAGGTTCGCGTAGGGCGTTTCACTGGCGACTTGCTGCATCCGATCCTTCCGACGTCAGGGTGGCAATGGACGTTATGGCACTTTCCAGAGTTGAGACAGGCTTTGCGGCTGGGAGTGCCGTGTCCTATGCGCTGTCAGTGGCGCTGGCCGCGATGGCATCCACGACCCGCCGTGCCGCCCCCCATCGATCGGTGGCGTGCAGAGCTTCCAGGCTTTTGGCCGGAGTCGCGCCGGGCTGCAATGTCGACAGGCGTGCGAGCGTCTGGGGATCCACCTCCGCCCCGAGGCCGTCCAGCACCCCGGGGATGGCATCCAGCTCATTGCACAGCATGATCAGATCGCAGCCGGCATCCACGGCCGACTCCGCCCGCTCGGGATAGTCCCCGACGCTGGCAGCCCCCTCCATGCCGAGGTCATCGCCAACCACGACACCCTCGAACCCCAATTCCTGCCGCAAGATGTTCTGGATCCACTGACGCGAGAAGCTCGCCGGCTGATTGTCCATGTCACTGTAGACCACGTGCGCCGTCATGATCGCATCCAGCCCGCGCCCGTCGACGAGGCGCTCGAACGGCACCAGGTCTTCGCCGCGCAGGGCGAGCACCGGGCGATCGTCCACCGGCAGGTCCAGGTGGGAGTCCGCACTCACCCCGCCATGCCCCGGGAAATGCTTGCCGGTGGCCGCCATGCCGGCAGCACGCATGCCCGCGGTCCAGTTGAGGGCGAGCTCGGCCACAACATCCGGGTCGGAGTGCAGGGCACGATCACCGATGACCGTGCTGAACTCCCGGTCGAGATCGAGTACCGGAGCGAAACTGAGATCAACCCCGGCAGTGCGCAGCTCGGCGGCCATGAGCCAGGCCATCTCCCGTGCCCACTCCAGCGCCGTCCCGGGATTCTGGTCGTAACGGGCCCCGATCAGTCGTGCTGGTGGTAGCACGGTGCAGGGCTCACGGAAGCGCTGTACCCTGCCACCCTCCTGATCCACGGCAACAATCGGAGTGAATTGGCCCTGGCGATGAATATCGGCCGTCAAGGCGCAGAGTTGCTCCCAACTCTCGAAGTTGCGCGTAAACAGGATCACCCCGACCACCCTTGGGTGCGCCAGCAGCTCACGCTCCGCGGCGGTCAGCTCAACACCGTGGACGCCGATCATCAAACCGCCCGGTGTCATGTCACCTCCCGGATGCCGTAGTGGGAAAAAGGCCGGGGTCCGGCGCGTCAGGCACATCCTCTGCCGTACCGAGCCACACCGGGGCGCCGGCAGGAACAGCATCAAAAAGATCAAGCATGTCACTGTTTTTCATGCGAATACACCCCCTGGAGCCCGGCGCCCCCAGGGTGACTGCATCCGGCGTGCCGTGGAAGTAGATATAACGGCGCATGGTGTCCACGCGGCCGAACCGGTTACGACCCGGCTCCCGCCCGCAAAGCCAGAGGATCCGCGTCAGAATCCAGTCCCGGCCGGGTTGGGACGCATACAGGGATGGGGTGCAGACCTCTCCCGTCCAGCGGCGCCCGCGGAACACGCCACCCTCGGGCACGCCGTCGCCGATCCGTGCCCGTATCACGTGCCAGCCCCGTGGCGTACGGAAAGAGCCGTCCTCCTCTCCTGCGCCGTTCAGGGCGGTGGAGACCGGGTAACGTCTCTGGATCTCCTCTCCCTCCAGCAGTTCGGCCTCCTGCCGGTCCAGATGGACACGCATCCAGCGCCGCGCCGGTGCCGTCATGACCACTCCCGGTAAGGGTGGCGGACGAGACTCACATTGTAGTATCGAGGATCGTCGGACACTTCGTCTCCAAGCCAGGCGGGGCGTTCGAACGGTTCATCCTCGTGGCCGAGCTCGATTTCCGCAACAACGAGCCCGGCATTATCACCGAAGAACTCGTCGATTTCCCAGAGATGGCTGCCGTGGTGCACGAAGTGTCGGGTTTTCTCGATCAGGGGCCCGTTACACAGGGTGTCGAGCATCTCCCGCGCTTCATCCAGCGGAATAGTGTACTCGTACTCCTGGCGCTGGATGCCGAGCGTGGCGCCCTTGATGTTCAGCCACGCCTGATCGTCACTCGCGCGCACACGCACGGAGGCCCGTTCCGTCCCCGCCAGGTAGCCCTGGCGGACCACCAGGGAGGCGTGCGCCTCCGCCCGCCACTGTTCGCCTTGAATCAGAAACTTGCGCTCGATTTCCGCCGCCACGCCGATCCTCCCGTGTTTGCTTGCAGCGCCAGGGTACTCCCCTGTTCACAGCCGCATGGTAACGTATCCGCCACGCTCAACGACGCGCGAGGCTCGCAGACCAAACGAGGAGACAGGTGCATGACCGCCGAAGAACTTCAGGCCTTGCTACACGACCAGATTCCCATCAGTGCCGCCATGGGCATTCGCGTTGTATCCCTGGATCCGCAGGCCATTATGCTGACCGCCCCCCTGGCCGCCAATCACAACCACGCCAACACCCAGTTCGCCGGCAGTCAGCACGCCCTGGCAAGCCTCGCTGGCTGGGCACTGCTCAGGGTTTGGGCGGAAACGGCGCAGTGGGAAGCGGAGCTGGTCCTGGGCAAGGCGGAAATCCGCTACCTGCGCCCGGCGGCAGGTGACATGGCCGTGCAGGCACAGCTCACGGACGGGCAGCTCCAAGAACTGGACGCGGCGCGGCTGGATAACGGCACCGCGCGTCTGCAGCTGGGCATGGAAATCCGCACGGAGGACGGCGTTTGTGCCCGTTTCGAGGGGCAGTATGTTGCGCGGGGCAAGCGTCCCTGACACGCCCCGAACAGCGGGCGGCGGTCACACAGTCACCGGTAAAGGCTGCTAGAATCCCGGGTTTTTGGCAACGCAGAGGACTGCTCAATG
The DNA here is from genome assembly GCF_048323695.1 of Aquisalimonas sp. APHAB1-3. Lineage (NCBI taxonomy): Bacteria > Pseudomonadati > Pseudomonadota > Gammaproteobacteria > Chromatiales > Ectothiorhodospiraceae > Aquisalimonas > Aquisalimonas sp. APHAB1-3. Next base: position 654,680 of record NZ_JBLWFT010000001.1, read on the forward strand.
AAACGTCTGGTGATGCTCCGGCATGGACAGAGCGTATGGAATCTGGAGAACCGGTTCACGGGCTGGTACGACGTGGACCTCAGCGACCAGGGCCGCGATGAGGCCCGCGCCGCAGGCGAGCTGCTGCGTGCCCACGGGTACCGCTTTGACATCGCGTACACCTCCGTGCTGAAACGGGCCATCCGCACGCTCTGGATCGCGCTGGACGAGCTGGACGCCATGTGGATCCCCGTTATCAAGGACTGGCGCCTGAACGAGCGGCATTACGGTGCGCTGACCGGCCTCAACAAGGCGGAGACCGCCGAGAAGTACGGCGACGAGCAGGTGCACGTCTGGCGCAGAAGCTATGCCACCCCGCCCCCCGCCCTGAGCGATGACGACGAGCGCCATCCGCGCTTCGATCCCCGCTATGCAGGGCTGCCCGCTGATCGGCTGCCGGCGACAGAGTCCCTGGAAACCACCCTGCAGCGGGTGCTGCCCTACTGGGAATCGGATATCGCGCCGACATTGCGCAACAGCGGCACCGTGCTGATCGCCGCCCACGGAAACAGTCTGCGCGCGCTGATCAAGCACCTGCAGGGCATCAGCGACGAGGAGATCACCGGCGTCGAAGTGCCCACCGGTCAGCCACTGGTCTTCGAGCTGGACGACCAGCTCCAGGTGCAGGACGAGTACTATCTGCGTGACCGGGCCGTTCCCGGCGCGTAACGAGACGCCAGGAGGGGATGCGCGCAATGAGCGACAACCAGCCCGTTACCGTCATCACCGGGGCTAATCGTGGACTAGGCTTCGAGACCGCCCGGCAGCTCGGGCGGCTCGGCCACACGGTTGTGCTGACCAGCCGCGACGGTATCAAGGGCAAGGCCGCCGTGGACAAGCTCCAGAGCGAAGGGCTCACGGTGGTCTACCATCCCCTCGACGTGGAACGGGAAGAGAGCCGGCTGCGGCTGCTCCGGTTTCTCGACGAGCGTTACCAGCGACTGGATGTGCTCATCAACAACGCCGGCGTCATGCCTGACGGCCCCACCGATGCGCCGGGCGCCACCAGCGTCTTCGACACCGAGATTGCGCAGGTGCGCCAGAGCATGGAAACCAACCTGTATGGGCCGTTACGCCTGTGTCAGCTGGCCGTGCCGCTCATGCGCCGGCACGACTACGGCCGTATCGTGAACGTCTCCACTGGCCTGGCGCAGATCTCCGAAATGAAAGGCGAGTTTACTGCCTACCGGCTGGCAAAGACTGCCCTGAACGCCCTCACCCGCATCGTTGCGGCAGAGGTGCGTAACGAGAACATCCTGTGCAATGCGGCGAGCCCGGGCTGGGTCAAGACGCGCATGGGTGGCCCCAACGCCCCCCGCTCGGCTGCGGAAGGCGTGCGGGGCATCGTCTGGCTGGCCACCGTGAGCGACGACGGCCCCAGGGGTGGCTTCTACCAGGACCGGATGGCCATTCCCTGGTAATCCGCCAGCGCTGGCCGGGAGCCCGCCATGAACGCATTGAACGCAGCCGTTCGATTCCTCTTGCTGGTGCTGATCCTGGCTGTGTTGACCGGTATCGGCACCATACTCAAGAACCGCCCGCCGCTGATGGATGAACCCGGCCCGTTCGCACGTGCCGGCATCTACCTCACCACCAACAGTGTCGAGACGCGCAGCAACGCCATCCGCCCGGAACTGCGCCCGCGCATCTACGACGCCTCGCCGGCGGACGCCTGGGAGGCGGCCCAGGCGGTCATGGAGGATCTGGGCTGGGATGTCATCCACGTGAGCGAGGAGAACCACTCCATCCAGGCCGTGGCCATCACCCCGCTGCTGCGCATGCAGGATGACGTATACGTCCGGCTTCACCCAGTGGATTCGGATTTCAGCACCCTTTATTTCCACAGCCGCTCACGACTCGGACGCGCCGATTTCGCGGCCAACACCCGCCACTTCCTGAATTTCCGCAACGGGCTGGAACGGCGGCTGCTTGAGGCGCGACTCAGCGAACGGTAACGGTGCGCACCACGAGGCCGCCGGGCTCGATGGTCACCGCTCCCGGTTGCACGGCCTCGTCCCTGCCGCCGCGCCGGCTGATGCGGAACTCCGGCTCGTACTCGCCGGCGGGCAGATCGAGCCGTGCCATCCAGAGGCTGTCGGGCAGCGTTCGCCACAGGCGCGTGTCCGCCTGCTCGAAAAGAAACCCGACAAGATTCACGAGCACACCCAGGCCCGCATGCTCGTCGCGGGCCTGGGCCGAGACCTGGTGGCGCACCACGTTGCGGCTGAGCGCCCGCGCCGTGAGCAGGGGGATGCGGGCATCAAGCCAGCGGTCCACCGAGGCGTGCACGGATTCCACCCGCTCGCCGTCCGCCTGCCTGTCGTCCGCGGTGATGCGCAAAGCCGTGGTGGGATCCCCCTGGCGGCGAACGGAGGGCAGTGAAATGCGGTAGAGCTGGCCGGTGCGCGGGTCCTGAGTGGCAACCGTTCCCTCGACCAGACGCGGCCCAAGGCCACTCTGCACGATCAGCAGCAGCCGCCCGGTATCGGGCGCAACGGGCCGCCACGAGGTGATGCCAAAGGTTTCCGCCCAGCGGTCGCGCTCGTCGGGCAGGCCGAGGGCATCAAGCAGCCGCAGCAGGCTCACCTGCAGGTCCCGCGGGACGGGCTGGTTCAGCGCCTGGTAGCGCTGGGCTGCCCGGCGGTAGGCAATCAACGCATCGCTGCGATCCCCGCTGCCTTCAAAGACGATGCCACTGAGATAGCGGGCAAAGGCGTCACCGCCATGAGGTGCGGCGCCGTCCACGGGGTCGACCCGGCGGAGGCCCAGATCCACCTGCAGCGCTTCCACCCTGGCGGCCTGCACATCGCCCAGTTCCAGAAAATTCAGCATCTGCATCACGTGCAGCAGCAGACGCTCGTGGACGCTGGCCTGGTAGGTATCGGCGGTCTCCGCCACCGCCCAGTCGGTTACCGTCTCGCTGAGGCTGATCGGCTCGAGCTGACCCAGAAGGGTCTTTGCCTGCTCGAACTCATCGACGCTGCCTTGCAGATCGCCGTCGAAGCGCAGCAGCATGCCCCGCTCCAGCCGGTACAGCGCCTGGTTCCGGCGGCTGTCGAGTCGCTCGGCGGCTTCCAGCGCGCCGGCGGTATCGTTGGCCCGGAGACGGTCCTCGATCCGGTCCTGGGGCTGGGACACGGCACATGCCGCCAGCCCGAGCACGGGCAGCAGGAGCAGCACGCTGAGCAGCCGGCCACCCATCCCGGGCGGCCCGTCAGGAGCGGAACAGCCCGCGGCGGATCACCTTGCGGATTTCCTTCTGTCCGACCCAGACGCGGGTGTTGTCGGAAAGGCTGGTGAGCGCCAGATTCACCTGGTAGTACGCCACCTCCGTACGCCCCTCCACATCGCGGATGGTGTTGATGGTGCCGGTGAGCATGTAATCGGCGCCCAGCTCCATCCCGGCCGGGTTACGGGTGTCTTCCCGGGCGTGCAGGCCCTGATCCTCGCGCTCCTGCCGGATGGCCTCCCGCTCGCCGCGGTCGGCCACGAAGGTGATGCGCCCGGAATTGATCAGCTCCCGCTCGATGTCGCGGATGAACGCGTTGGTGCTGATGTGTTCGTCGCTCAGGTTGCGGATTTCGCCGACAATCACCGTGGGTTCATCGGCGCTGTTGTTGATGTGGCGTTCCAGCCAGGGCCGGTCGAGCATGTCGCCGACCATCTCTTCGGAGACCAGCTTGGAGTCCCGGTCGTTCCAGCGCCCGGTGAGGTCCTCGGTTTCGCCCTCACCGACGCGGTCCACCTGCGTGGCACAGCCTGCAAGCAGCACCAGCATTGCCCATGCCACACCCAGCATGCGTAACTGTCTCATCATCATCCCCTGACTCCACCGAGGCCACAGCGCCCCGTCGGGTTTATTCTGCTCCCATCATCATCGCCGGGAAAGGGTGTTACCCGGGAACCGGGCGGTTCGAGGGATGAATGGTGGACCTGAAGGTCCACCCTACGCGACAGGCCGCCGCATTCCGCCGCATTCCGCCGCATTCCGCCGTGTTCCGCCGTGTTCCGACACATCCCGCCATGTGCCATGTGCCATTGTCGTAGGGTGGACCTTCAGGTCCACCAATAAACACGCCCCCACCATCAAAAAAGCCCGACCGGCTTGCGCCGATCGGGCTTTGGACATACATCAGACGTCGTGGTTCAGAGTTCGCCGGTCACCCAGTAGTCGATGTAACCGGACTGCTCGTCGATGAACTTCTCCACGGCTTCCTCGTAGGAGTTGTCCTGGGCGTACGCCATGTAGTCCTGGAGCATCTCCAGCGGGATGAACATCCGGGCCAGTACGTCGGCCGCATCCGGATGGTCCTCATGGAAGCCGTTGCGGGTCAGGGCGTGGATACGCTCCGCACCGCCCAGGCTCCCCTCGGGATCTTCCAGATACCGCAGATCGTAGGCACCGAACTTCCAGTGCGGGCTCCAGCCCGTGACCACGATCCACTCATCACGGCTGATGGCCCGGTCCAGTGCGGCGGTCATGCCGGCACCGCTGGAGAACTGCAGGTTATAGTCATCCAGGGCGTAGTCTTCCATCGCCTGTTCGGAGAGGTTGGACAGGCCGGCGCCCGGATCGATACCGGTGATCTCGCCGCCCAGACGCTCGCGAACCTCGTCGTTCTTCAGGTCTTCGATGGAGCTCAGCTCATCTTCCGGGATGTAGTCCGGCACCACCCAGCCCAGGCGGGCGCGGGTGTAGAGCGGGCCGAGGTCGGTGTAGTCACCGGCGATCCCGTCCAGATAATCACCGTGCGTACCGGGCTGCCAGGACATGAGCATGGCGTCGATGTCGCCACCGGCAATGCCCTGGTACTGCGGGGCGATGTCGGTCTGCGTCAGGTTCACGTCATACCCTGCGCGGTCCTCGAGGATTTCCGCAGCGAGCTTCGTGATGAACTCGGCATCGGACCACGCCGTCCAGCCGATGGTGATTTCGTCCGCCGAGGCGGAGGTCCCCGCCACGGCCGCACCCAGCACCATGGAAGTCAGAGCACGACTCGTCATTTTTAACATGCGTTTACTCCTTGATTGCCCTCGATTGCACCGGACGGAGAGCGCCCGGTTCTCGACACGTCTCCAGCGAACCCCAGAGGTCCGAGAAGCCGGGGTGGCCGGACGGGTTCCGACGCTCACCCCGGACGTGCCTTGAGGCGTACAGGAAGGCCCGGACGAGCCGAGCCTTCCATGCCTGACAGGGAGTATAACGAAATCAGCCGTTTTGTTGTTCCCTGCCAAACATCCGCCGCAGGAAATCCAGCGGTGAACTCCGGCGCGCACCGTAGGCCGGCGCGAAACTCTGGGTGATCCGGTCCAGCAGAATGGCGAGAATCACCACGCCGAGACCGCCCTCGAAACCGAGGCCCACGTTCAGGCGCTGGATGCCTGTGAGCACCACGTTACCCAGGCCGCCGGCACCGATCATGGAGGCGATCACCACCATGGACAGCGACAGCATGATGGTCTGGTTGATACCGGCCATGATGTTGGGCAGTGCCAGGGGCAACTGCACCTTGAACAGCAGCTGCCGATCAGTGCAGCCGAATGCCTGGCCGGCCTCGACGTTCTCGGAACTCACCTGACGGATGCCCAGGTTGGTCAGGCGCACCGCCGGTGGCATGGCGAACACCACCGTGGCGATGGTGCCCGGCACCTTGCCCAGGCCGAAGAAGATCACCGCCGGGATCAGGTACACGAATGGCGGCATGGTCTGCATGAAGTCCAGCACCGGGCGGACCACCTGCTCGACGATGTCGTTGCGCGCCATGGCAATACCGATGGGCAGCCCGATCAACAAAGCCACCACACTGGCTGCGAGCACCAGCGCCAGGGTGGACATGGTGGGCTCCCAGAGGTCCATGACACCGATCAGCAACAGCGCCACGATGGCGAAGATACCGAATTTCCACCCGACCCGCGTGAACGCCAGCACCGCGATCAGCAGGATGAACACCTCCGCCGGAATCCAGAGAAGAAAGTTCTCGAAGTTGTTGGTGAAGAAGGCGACAACCATGGCGAACGCATCGAGGCCGCCCTCAAGGTTGTCACGCACCCAATCCACACCGGTCTCCACGTACCGGCCAATCGGGATCTCTACGTCATCCAGGAAAAAAGCCATGAGTTACCCTGCCTTGTTGAGCGTCTGCAACAGCGCGGTCTTGGAGATGGAGCCGACGTAGCGGCCCTCTCCATCCACCACCGGCACGGGCCAGCGCGAGTCCGCGACCAGGCCCAGCACCTCGTTCAGCGGCTTGTCCACGGGCACCGACTGCACCCCTTCTTCGAACGCCGCGGACCAACGGTCTTCACCGCCGGAGTCCTTGGCCCGGTTCAGGCCCTCGGCGCTGACAATGCCCTGGAATGCGCGGTTGCGGTCCACCACGATGCCGAACTCGCGGTCATGCTCCCGCAGCCGTGCCAGTGCGGCCGACACATCCACCCCAGGGCGCTGGATCACGGTGACCTGCTTGTTGGTGGCGATATCGCCGGCCGCGAAAACCTGACTGACGTCAACGCCGTAGAAGAACGACTTCACGTATTCGTCCGCGGGGTTGCTGACGATCTCTTCCGGCGTCCCCACCTGCACCACGCGGCCACCCTCCATCATGGCGATGCGGTCGCCGATGCGCATGGCCTCGTCCAGGTCGTGGGAGATGAACACCACCGTGCGCTGATCGCGCTGCTGCAGCTCGATGAGTTCGTCCTGCATCTCGGTGCGGATCAGCGGGTCCAGTGCCGAGAACGCTTCGTCCATCAGCAGGATGCCCGGATCCGTGGCCAGCGCACGGGCAAGCCCCACACGCTGTTTCATGCCGCCGGAGAGTTCATGGGGATAGCTGTTGAGCCAGGCACCCAGCCCGACCGATTCCAGCGCCCCCTTCGCCCGTTCGCGGCGCTTCTCCCGGGGGACACCCGACGCCTCCAGGCCGAACGCCGCGTTATCGATCACGGTCTTGTGCGGCATCAGCGCGAACGACTGGAACACCATGCTCATGTCGTTGCGGCGCATGTCGATGAGCTCTTTCTTGCTCATGCGGGTGATGTCGCGCCCGTCGATCTTCACCGAACCGGAGGTCGGCTCGATCAGGCGGTTGAGCATGCGCACCAGTGTGGACTTCCCGGAGCCGGACAGCCCCATGACGACGAAGATCTCGCCCGGGCGGATGGCGAAGTTGGCATCCTGGACCCCGACGGTGTTGCCGGTTTTCGCGAGGATGTCGTCCTTGTGCCACCCTTCCTCGACCAGGCGCATGGCTTCCTTCGGTTTGGGGCCGAAGATCTTGTAGAGATTCTCAACGACGAGTTTGTACTCTTCAGACATGAATCTGCCCATGGATGAGGCCTCCACGCGGCAGAGCGCACCCGGGAGGTGTGACGCCACACCTCGATTGCCACTCCACGCATGTCGGCTGTTCTCATTGGCCTGCGGATCGACTGCCGGGTCGTCCGAGGCCCCGTTTCAACAGGAACTTTAAGAGGGCCCGGCCGTGTCCGCAAACCCTGACGTCAGCGCTTGCGGACCTGACCGGCAACCCGGCCGATCAGAAATCGGCTTCTCGGTTTTTGTTTGATCGTTCAATTAATACTTACGCAGTCTACCCTCTCCCCCGGCCATTTCCAAACCCAAGGCTTGCGAATGCGAACGATTCTCATTGACGGTCACATTCACGTTTCGTAAGGTACCCCGAAATCGAGATCAAAAAACCGAAACACCGCAAACAACAATCCGGAGGGCACATCCATGATCCCGCTTCGACGCAGCCACGCCATCGCCGGTGTCACCGCGCTTGGCCTGGCCGCCGCAGCCGGCGCCACCGCCGACGACGGTAACCGCTCCCCCACCCTGCTCGACCGCATCAGCATCACCGGCGACCCGGACCGGATTCAGGATGTTCCCGGCTCCGCCCAGCAACTCGACCGCGACGAACTGGACCGTCACAGCTACAGCGACCCGCACCGCATCCTGCGCGCCATCCCGGGCGTGAACATTGCCGAGGAAGAGGGCTACGGCCAGTTCCCGCACATCAGCATGCGCGGCACACCGCCGGAGCGGAACAACCGGGTGACGGTCATGGAGGACGGCGTGCTTGTTGCCCCGGCGCCCTACTCCGCCCCGGCAGCCTACTATTTCCCACCCATGGCCCGGATGGACCGGGTGGAAGTGCAGAAAGGGGCTAGTGCCATCCGCCACGGACCGTACACCACCGGTGGCGCGCTGAACATGCTCTCCACCCCTATCCCCGACGACACCAGCGGCAAGGCGGATGTGCTGTTTGGCTCGAACAACGGCCGCCGCGTGCACGCCAACGTCGGCGGAACGGAGGACCTGCCCGAGGGTGCGGGACAGTTCGGCTGGCTGATCGAGGGGTTCACGGAGCAATCCGACGGCTTCAAGAACCTGGACAACCCTGCTTCCGGCCCAAACCAGCCGGAGCCGAACACGGGCCTGGACCGGCGCAACATCATGACCAAGCTGCGCTGGAACACCGACCCGACGGCCGCCATCTACCAGGAAGTGGAATTCAAGTACGCCCGTGACGACCGCACCATCAACGACACCTATCTGGGGCTGACCGAGAGCGACTATCGGGATGACCCGTACCGGCGCTACCACGGCTCGCAGAAGGACGAGATCAACACCGAGAACGAGCTGTTCCAGCTGCGGCACTACCTCAACCCGACCCCGAACACCGACCTCACCACCACTATCTACCGCACGGACACGGTGCGGAACTGGTACAAGCTGCATGAAGTGGCACCAGAGGGGGCAGACTTTGATGATCCGGACTCATTCACCGGCATAACGGACATTCTTGACAATCCTGGTGGCTTCGCCAGTGAATTCGCCTGGATTCAGGGTAACGATAACGATGCCCGTGGCGCCGTCCGCGCCAACAACCGCGAGTACTACGCCCAGGGCATCGACTTCACCGGTGGCTACTGGTTCGATCTCGGTGGCTGGGATCATGAACTGGAGGTCGGCCTCCGTTTCCATCAAGACGAAGAAGACCGCTTCCAGTGGCAGGACCAGTACGAAATGGGCCCTGAAGGCGATATGTACCAGGTGGAACGCGGTACTCCCGGCGAAACCACCAACCGCCTGACCGAAGCCGACGCCATCGCCACCTACGTCCAGAACACCATGCGCCAGGGGCCGTGGCAGATTCAAACCGGCCTGCGGTACGAAGACATCGAGATCCGTCGCCGGGACTGGGACGACGAGAACAGAGGCAGCCCGGACGACGACCGCACTGCCAACTACCGCGTGTGGATTCCCGGGATCGGCGCGACCTACGCCATCGACGCCAACTGGAGCGTGCTGGCCGGCGTGCACCGCGGCTTTGCGCCCGGCGGAACCGACCCCGACGCCCGCGAAGAGCGAAGCACCAACTACGAGGCGGGTTTCCGCTTCAGCAGTGCCAACACCCGCGCGGAAGTCATCGGCTTCTTCAACGACTACAGCAACATCAACATCGAGTGCACCGCCGTGGGCAGCGGCTGTGGTGAAGCCGACATCGGCGACAACGTCTCCGCCGGCGAAGTTGAGATCTACGGGCTGGAAGCCTTGGTCATGCACGACCTGGGGCGGTCTCAGGGATGGGACTACGCGGTTCCTCTCAGTCTGGGCTACACCCTGACCCAGAGTCGGTTCGCCCAATCGATTGGTGACAGCGCCCCGAACCAGTGGGCCAACGCGGAGAAAGGCGACTCGCTGCCGGAAATCCCGGAGCACCAGATCAATGCCAGTGCGGGCATCGGTCAGGAAGACTGGCGCGTCACCCTCAACGCCAACTACGTCACCTCGGTGAATGCCCGGGCCGACCCGCAGTTCAGCGGCCAGGAGATCGATTCCCGACTGCTCATGGACGTCTCCGGCGAGTACCGGGTGCACCCCAACGCACGGCTGTTCGCCGCCGTCGAGAACCTCACGGACAAGGAGTACATCGCGCACTACCGCCCGGCCGGCGTACGGCCCGGGAAATCCCGTGAAGTCTGGGCCGGGGTGAAAATGGAGTTCTGACCGCGCACCGCTTTGAAACTGTCGTTACCTCGTGGGCACTGCCCTTTCAGCCGTATCCGGGATGGATGCGGCTGTTTTCTTTGGTGCATGGAACACGGGTCATCAGACACGGTGGACCTGAAGGTCCACCCTACGCCTGCACTCGCCCCGAGGCCTCCACGCCTCCTGCCAAAATCACGCCCGCCGCTGTTCATCCTCGGGCCGGCCGGCTTCCTCGTCCGTGTCGGCGTGGTCGCGAGGCGGCTGCACGTCCTCCGGCGTCGGCGTGTCGTCATGCTCGGCCGCGGGCTCTGCTGCGGCGTCCGCGTCCGGCCGGCGTGCCTTGTCCGCCTGCCTTTCTTCCGGCTCCGGCGCCTCATCCTGCTCCGCCGTCTGCTCCGGCTCTGCCCTGGCGTGCTCCTCAGCGGGTTCCGCCGCGGCGTCGGCACCGGACGCTTCGTTTGAGGCTGCCGTCTGCGCCTTTTCGCTCTCCCCCTCGATGTCCTCCGGCCCCTGGAGCTGACGATCCTCCGGGCGGGTTTCCAGCAGGCCGGAGTTGGTGCCCGTGCCCAGGCGCTCGGAGCCCTCGGCCAGATGCTCGTAGAGCTGTCGGTAGGAGCCGGTCACGGTATTGAACAGGTGGGCCGTCTTCTCGAAATGCGTGCGCACATCCTCCCGGTAACGCTGCAGTTCGGCATTGGCCTCGTCGCGCTCCTGCTCCATCTCCCGGGCCTTCTCCACGCCCGGTGCGGTGTAGCGGCCCAACCAGATGCCGCCCACGAGGCAAATCAGCACAACGATGATCCAGATTGCCGTGGTCATAAACCCGTCCTCTATTGATTACCCGATACCATGACGACACTCCATGGCCCCAACTGTTCAGTACAGCACGACTATACGGCAATGCCACCCGACCGCTCATCCGTAACTGCGCAGCAACACCCCTTCACACACTGCCGCGGATCGGACATGATCGAGGCGTCCCCGGGCACCCGCCCGGCACCACCCGATCCGGAGAGCGCAGAATGGATGAGTCCGTCCACAGGGCCATGGCCCGCTGGCCCGACGTGCCCGCCGTCTACGGCTACATCGGCGTCAACCACCGTGGCGACTTCCTGCTGCAGGGACATGTGGTCACCCACGAACGCACCCGCGAGTTCATCCATCGCAACTACGGGCTGGACGACCAGGGCCGCGCCTTTTTCCAGAACGGCCCCCAGCGCGCCTACGCGGATCTTGAGGCCACCCCCTGGATCTACCGCCTGATGGACGACGGCCAGCTCCGCACCCACACCGAGCAGCCCGTGACCGCCCTGCGGGAAGCCGGCATGACCGCCAGTGGCGACGTGGTGATAGTCACCGAGCACGGCCCGGGGCTGCTCCACGCCCAGGACCTGGACCAACTGGCCGACCACCTGCAAAGCGACATGCAGCCGCTGGACGACGCCCTCGCCGCCCTTGTGGCCGGCTCCGGTGCCGAAGTCACCCTCCTGCTCCCGGCCGGCCGCGTCCCGCTGCACCGGCTGGGCGACGCTCCCCTGCCGTCGCGCTTCGGCTACACCCCGCAGCCGCAGCCGGACCCGAACGACCCCCGCAGCGCCGTCTCCACCCACCGCCCTGCATGGCGGCCCACCACGGATACTGAGTGACGTACAACATTTCAGCGTTACGAAAACAACCTGCCTGAATCCGCCGGAGACGCGCTTATGACGGGGCTTGTCACGCCTTTGTCACGCGCGTATTGTTGCGCTTGTTGCGACCGCACAACGGGATGTTGCTTTCACCCCCTTGCATCCCGTGTGAGCACGCTACACTAAGGGACTAGATGGCAACGGGTGTAACTTTCCCGCGACAGGGCACCCACTTAAGTGCGTCTCTTGATGACTCATCACAGGAGTAAGAAGAATGGCAACACGTACAATGAAGGCAACTGCTGCCGCATCCATGTCCGCCCTGGCGCTGGCGGCTCTTTCCACCACGGCTCAGGCCGATGACGGCCCGGAACTCTACGGCATCATCGATATCGGCCTCGAATCCTATAACTCCGACCTTGACGACGGCGCTCCGGACGTTTTCCAGGGTAACCTGTCGCCGACCGGGAATTCGGACGATAAGGATTTCGCGTTGGTCAACCTGCTTACATCACGCCTTGGTGTGCGCGGCAGTGAAGAGATTAACGAAAATCTTACGGCTTCTTACAACTATGAGCTTCAGGCAGACGTTCTGAATCTTGGCAGCAACGCGACATCCACCCGCCTCGGATGGGCTGCGCTTGAAGGCGACTGGGGCCAAGTGAAGATCGGGACGCAGTGGAGCCCGCTGTTCAACTATGCGGCGTGGAACACCAACCGTATGGATACCCACGGTTTCGGTAGCTACTACTACACCACCAGCCTTTTGGGCGACGCTCAGTTCGGCTTCCAGCAGTCCAGCACGGTGAGCTACAACTGGGGAAGCCCCTACGATTACACCCAGCCGTTCGCTTTCAGTGTTGCAGTTGGCGTCGGTCAGGGTGAGTCTGGGGAGTTTGATACTGGCGACACCGAGTTCGTAATAAACCCAGAAACCGGCGCTATTGAAGAAGAGCCTGTAACCGCGACTGAAGACAACAATAGCGGTATCAGCTCGGTTCAGTTGGCCGGTCAGTATGCGTTCGACGAGCGGCTGATGTTTAACGCTGTCTACTACCAAGACATCCGGGACTACAACAATGCGGAAGAGTTTGAAGTTTCTCTCTTCAACATCGGTGCGCGTTGGGTTGTAACCCCTGCGCTTGAGGTTGGTGTCAACTACACGCTGGTCGACCGTGACACTGATGACGACGAGAACCGGGAAGCATTCGCCATTGCCGGTTTCTATGACTTCGGTCAGGGCTGGGAAGCCTCTCTCGGTGTGGCAACGGGTTCGGATGATCTCGATGAAGACACGAACGTCGAAGGCCGCGATATCGACCTGAACCTCTATGGTGACGTTCGGTATTCCTTCTCCGACCGGACCAACGTCCGGTTCGAGTACGAGTACATCGACTACGATGGAGACGCGGTCGACGACAACGACGACTTCGTCGCTCTGATCGGTATCCAGCATCACTTCTAAGTTGAACTGATCAGCACCATCCAGAAACGGGCGCCCTCGGGCGCCCGTTTTCTTTTGTAGGAGGGACTTCAGTCCCGACCTGCTCTCACTACATCCTTTCTGGTTTCGGCGCTGAAGCGCCTCCCACTCCACACCCGGTGCTCTTCTCCTGCTGCGGCCCGATCACCTCCGCATCCCCTGCTTGCCCCACCCCATCGACTGCCCTACTCTGAATGCCAACATCTTCGAGACAGGATTCTTTCCCAATGCCGCTCGCCTACTGGTGCATTCTCATCGCCGCCTTTCTCCCCGTTGTCTTCGCCGGTATCGCCAAGGCCGGTGGATCCCGGTTCAACAATCGCCGGCCGCGGGAGTGGCTGGCGTCCCAGGCGGGATGGCGGCAGCGGGCGAACTGGGCGCAGCAGAACGGCTTCGAGGCCTTTCCGCCCTTTGCGGCAGCGGTGCTCACGGCGCAGCAGCTCGACGCCGGTCAGGGCGTGGTGAACGCCCTGGCGCTGGCCTTTGTGCTGTTGCGAGTGCTCTACGGTGCCCTCTACATCGCCGATCGCCACCTGCTGCGCAGCCTCGCCTGGCTGGGGGCGACCGGCTGCACGGTGGCACTGTTCGTGGTGGCAGCGTTCTGAGCCGGACCGCTTGGTCCGGCGCCATGGCCGCCGTATACTCGTTCGGGCGCGAGGAGGCGATTGATAACAATGAAAAAATACACGCTGTTACTGCTACTGGCCGCAATGCTTCTGCCGGCCGCGGCACATGCGGTAGACGACTCGGAAGCCCTGCTGGAGGAAGCGCAGGCTCTGCGTTCCGACGGCGAACTCGACGGCGCCGCCGCCCTGCTGGAAGACGCCCTGGAACAGTTGAATCCGAACGACCCTTTCTACCAGAGCCTGCGCCTGGAGCGTCATTTTCACCTGCCCATGGCCCGCATCCGCGCACAGCTCGCCGAAGATGACGTGGCCGGGGCACGGCAGACGCATACGGAAGTCCGCCGCTTTCTGCGGGGCCATCCCCAGCGCAGTCGGTTCATGAGCGACGTGGACCGCTACGATCTGGTCATCCGCGCCCGCGAACGGTGATGGGCAACTCCGGTGCGCCACCCGTTGAAGAGCAGGCCGTGGAGGAGCGGTTCGTCCGCGCCTCCGGGCCGGGCGGACAGCATGTGAACACCACAGAGTCCCGCGTCCAGCTCCGCTATCACCTGAGCCGCACAACGGCGCTGACGGAGCGCGTGCTTTACCGGTTGCGACAACTGGCCGGCCGGCGGCTCACTGGCGACGATGTGCTGATCCTGGAAGAGGACAGCTCCCGGCACCGCGAGACCAACCGGCGCATGGCCCGGGAGCGGCTCGCGAAGCTGCTGGCAGAGGCGGCCCGCCCGCCGGCACCACCCCGTCGCCCGACCCGGCCGAGCAGGAACGCCCGGAAGAAGCGCATGGACAGCAAGACCCAGCGCGGCCGGCGCAAGAGCCTGCGCAAGCCACCGAAACCGGAGTAGCGTCAGTCGGCTGCTACCGGCTTGAAGATGCGCTCCAGCAGGTCGGGATCGTCGAAGTGCCGCCGCCCCACGAACGCCGTGGCGTGGCGGTGCGACTGGCGCATGGCGCCGGGTTCGGGCACGCCCGCCACCCAGAAGAACCACCGCTCCCGCCGCTCCGTCCCGGGCACCAGGCCGTCGGGCTGGAACAGGCTGCGCCGTGTGCCATCAGACTGCGGCAGGCTGCGGAGGCGATCGTAATCCTGCGTGGCGTAGCTGTCCGCGCTACTGGGCTGAGGTGCGGCGAATGCAAGGGACTGCACGTAGTGGGTGCCATCTTCGAGACGCAGGTGCAGCCGCTCCCCCGCATCCGGCAGCCCGGGCCCCGGGAGGACGAGCGGTGGCTCGGCGTAATCGGGCCGTGCGCGGGCCAACAGCCCCTGCACCGGGTAGTACTGGTGGTAACAGCCGCAGTTGTGCATGGTCTCCGCCAGCAGCAGCTCGCCTGTGGGCGCCAGGGTCAACCGGAGAGTCAGGCCATCCAGCGCGCCGCCCAGCAGATCGAACCAGTGATCCACCGGACGCTCGGTGAACCACCACGTGTAGTTCAGCTGCACGTGGGTCGCCCCGGCAAAGCGCGTGCTCGATACCAACGTGTAAACCACGGGCCGGCTGGTATCCACGACAGGTTGCCCGTCGGCGTCCTGGCCCGGCGCCCCGATCCGGTTGTGGGGTGCCTCCCCCTCCGTTTCGATGACCGGTGCGTACGCGTCAAACAGGCGCTGCCAGTCGCGTGCCGACAACCGAGGCCGGCCCAGGACGTCCCGTTCCGCGTCCGCCAGGAGAGCGGTGGCCTGATCCAGCGCCACTGCCGCGTCCCCTGCTGGCGCGTAACGATAGGCGGGTTCGTCGCCGGGCCGCGCGCTCTCGAACGTGTCGCGCACGCCCCGCTGCCAGGCGCCAACGCCCGCACGGATAAACCAGCGGGTGACCGGGTAGACCCCGGCGGCCCGGTGCCAGGTGATGTACTCGTCGGGCACGGTGAGCGCATCGCGTGCGCCACGCCACGCTGCCGGATCGTCATCCAGGCGGTCCAGTGCCCGCAGCGTATCCCCACAGTCAGCCACGGCCTGCCACGGGTTGTCCATGCCCGGCGGCAGCCCGATGCCCTGCAGGGCAGCCCCGCCGAGGTTGATCAGCTCCAGGGCTCTGGCGTCGCGATCGGTCTGCTGGGCGGTGTCCAGCCATGCGGCACGTACGGCGGGATCGTCGAGATCATCATGGAATGCGTGCAGAAAACGGGTACCGCGGAGGTAGGGATAGGCCTCGGCGGGGGCGCCGATGCCGTCGCGCACGCCGGCTTCGGTGACGGCGCGGTCGAGATTGGCGAAGAACACCCGACACGCACCGCCCGGCGTATCGGGGTCGGGAGCGGGCGGCGGGCCGACTGCTGCACACCCGCCGAGCACCAGCGCCAGTATGGCGGACAGCGCCGCCCACCGCCCGTGGTGCCCGAAAACGCCGGCACAGGCGTTATAGTGTGCAGCTCCACCGCGACGGCCCGAAGGAGGCAACATGAGCAAGCTCCCGCATCTGAATGAAACCGGTGAAGTCCATATCGTCAACGTGGGCGAGAAGGACAGCACCCGGCGCGTGGCCGTTGCCGAGGGGCGGATTCACATGGAAGCCGACACCCTGGCCGCCATCCGTGAGCAGCGGATCAAGAAAGGCGATGTGCTGGCGGTGGCCCGGGTTGCGGGGCTGATGGCGTCCAAGAAGACCTGGGAGACCGTACCGCTGTGCCACCCGATCCAGCTTACCCATGCGGAGGTCACGCTGGAACCACTGAATGACGGCAGCGGCATTCATTGCACAGCGCGTACGGAGACGGTGGAGCGCACCGGGGTGGAGATGGAGGCCCTGAACGCCGTGCAGGCGGCGCTCCTCACCGTGTACGACATGTGCAAGGGCATGGACCGGGGCATGACCATCGACGGCGTGCGCCTGATGGAAAAGAGCGGTGGGCGGTCAGGATCGTGGAAGCGGGAGGGCGAGCCGGGTCGCGACTGACGTCGCTCCTACGGGCCACGGCCATGCCTCGGGCCCGGTAGGGTGGACCTTCAGGTCCACCACCGCGGGACCAAATTCGTGTGACGGGCACGTTTACGGACGGTGGACCTGAAGGTCCACCCTACGTCTCTACGTCTACACCCTACGCCTCGAACAGCTCGTTCGTCTTGGCGGCGAAGATGAAGTCGTTCTCGTGCAGGCCGCCGATCTTGTGGGTCCAGATCTCGACCAGCGCGTAGCCATACCCGAAGGTGATGTCCGGGTGGTGGTCCTCGGCTTCCGCCAGCTCGCCCACACGGTCCACGAAGGCGTTGGCCTGGGCGAAGTTCTTGAACTTGAACCGGCGCTGCAGGCGGGTGGCCTCATGGGTCAACTCCCAGCCCGGCACCTGATCCATGAACCCTTCGGCCCGCTCGCGGGGCATGGGCTCGACTCCGCCCTGACACGGGGTGCACTTCTGTTCGGTGAGACTCATAGTCGCTCCTCGTTGCCGTGCAACGTTTCATGGGACCGGATTTACGTTACCCTGTAGCACAGGCTGTGGGCGGCCGGGGTTCGTTTCAAGGGGCGCGCATGGAACGCTGGCTTCCTGCCACCGCGACCCGGCGCCGGACGGCTGCATTCAGGACCGATTCCAACGCGAACCAGCTCCGGGGTCCCAGATGACCGAAACAACCCAGTCGCGCGGCACCGTCGCGCTCTTCGCCACCTGCCTTGTCGACCTCTTCCGCCCCTCCGTCGGTTTCGCCTCCGCACAGCTCCTGGAGCAGGCGGGCTATACGGTGGATGTGCCCGAGGCGCAGACCTGCTGCGGCCAGCCGGCCTACAACAACGGCGATCACCAGCACGCAACCACCATTGCCAAACAGGTGATCACGGCGTTCCGGGGCTACGACTACATAGTGGTGCCATCCGGTTCCTGTGGCGGCACCATCACCAGTCACTACCCCGACCTGCTGCGGGACGACCCGCAATGGGCCGAGGCCGCCCGTGAGCTTGCCGGCCGCACCTGGGAGCTGACGCGGTTCCTGGTGGAAGTGGCGCAGATGGAGTTGACTGGCTTGCAGCATTCCGGGGTGATCACCTACCACGACTCCTGCTCCGGCCTGCGCGAGATGGGCATCCGCGACCAGCCGCGCGCCCTGCTCGGCGCAGTGGAGGGGCTTGAACTGCGCGAGATGGCGGATACCGACGTCTGCTGCGGGTTCGGCGGCACGTTCTGCGTGAAGTACCCGGAAATCTCCGAGCGGCTGGTCTCCAACAAGGTGGACAACATCGAGGCCACTGGCGCCGACACGGTGCTCGCGGGCGACCTCGGGTGTCTGTTCAACATCGCCGGACGGCTGAAGCGGCTCGACAAGCCGGTGCGTGCCTACCATGTGGCCGAGGTGCTGGCCGGAACGGCGGGCCGCGATGCGGCCATTGGCGAAGGAGAGAACTGATGGAGTCGCGTGCACACCTGTTCAAACCCCAGGCCCGCGAAGCGCTGCAGAATACCGATCTGCAACAGGCGCTGACCCGGGTGCAGGAGGGCTTCGTCGGCAAGCGCAAGGTGCTGGTGGATCAGTTCCCGGACTTCGAGGGGCTGCGCGACCGCGGCCAGGCCATCAAGGACCACACCCTCGCGCATCTCGATGTGTACCTGGAGCAGTTCGAGGCCAAGGTGCGTGAGGCGGGTGGCCACGTGCACTGGGCCGAGACCCAGCAGGAAGCCCAGGAGATCATCGTCGACATCTGCCGGCAGGAAAACGCCCGCATGGTCACCAAGGGCAAGACCATGGCCGGCGAAGAGGTGCAGCTCAACGAGGCACTGGACGCCGCCGGGCTGGAGACGGTGGAAACCGACCTCGGCGAGTACATCATTCAGCTCGCAAAGGAGCCGCCCAGCCACATCATCGCTCCGGCCATCCACAAGACCCGGCAGCAGATCACCGAGCTGTTCAACGAGCACCACCACCACGGCACGCTCAAGGAGAAGCTACGGGAAGTGCCGGATCTGGTGGACGAGGCGCGCGGCATTCTGCGCGACAAGTTTCTCAACGCCGACGTGGGCATCACCGGCGCCAACTGCCTGGTGGCCGAGACGGGCTCCATGTTCCTGGTCACCAATGAGGGCAACGGCGATCTCACCCACTCCCTGCCCCGCGTCCACGTGGCGATCGCCGGGATCGAAAAGCTGGTGCCCAACCTGGACGATGCGTCCACCATTCTGCGCCTGCTCGCCCGCAGTGCCACGGGTCAGGAGATGACGGCGTACACCACCATGGTGACCGGACCCGCCCGCGCGGAGGATACGGACGGCCCGGAGGCGTTCCACATCGTGCTGATCGACAACGGCCGCACGCGCATGCTCGAGGGCAGATTCCGGGAGATGCTCCGCTGCATCCGCTGCGGCGCCTGCATGAACCACTGCCCGGTCTACTCCGCCATCGGCGGGCACGCCTACGGCTGGGTGTACCCGGGGCCGATGGGTTCGGTGCTCACACCCATGATCGTCGGGCTCGACAAAACCAGGGATCTGCCCAACGCCTGCACACTGAACGGCCGCTGCCAGAGCGTGTGCCCCGTGCGCATCCCCCTGCCGGACCTGTTGCGCGACCTGCGCGAGGAGCAGCACGACCAGGGGCTGACGCCAAAGACAACACGCTACGGGCTCAACATCTGGGCCTGGTTCGCCCGCCGCCCCCGGCTCTACGGCCTGGCAGCGCGGGTGGGTATCGGGCTACTCGGCCGTCTTGGTCGGCGCCGCGGGCGGTTCCGCAAGCTGCCGCTGGCGGGCGCCTGGACCGCCGGGCGTGACTTTCCCGCACCGCAGAAGACCACCTTTCAGGCAGCCTGGCAGCAGCGCAAGAAGGAGAAGAGCGCATGAGCTCCGCGCGCGATCGTATTCTGGGCAAGATCCGTTCAAACCTCGGGCGGACCACCGCCCCCGATGCCGCAGCCGCAAGCAGCTCGCGGCTCGCGGCGCTGGGCGACGAGACCTCGCCCCGCCCTGTCTGGGACGATGATGATCTGTCGCGGTTTCTGCGCTGCTTCGAGGCCGCAGCGGCCACCTGGGCTCGCGTGGATACCGTCGCCGACACGGGCGACGCGGTGGCCACCTACCTCGCGGACAAGCCGGCCGGTAACACGGTCCACCTGGCACCGCATCCGCTGCTTGACGATGTCTCCTGGCCCAACACCCTCACCACTGCTCGGGCAACCCATGGCCGGGAGGCGCTGGTGGGCGTGAGCGTGGCGGAACTGGGTGTCGCCGAGACGGGGTCGCTGGTGCTGTTCTCCGGCGCCGACACACCCACCACACTCAACTTCCTCCCTGACTACCACATCGTGCTGCTGCGCACGGATGCGGTTGTCCCGCATTTCGAGGACGTCTGGGCGCGCATGCGTGAGCGGGGAGGTTTTCCGCCGCGAAGCTTCAATTTCATTACCGGCCCCTCCCGTACCGCAGACGTGGAGCAGACGCTTCAGCTCGGGGCGCATGGTCCGCGGAGTCTGCATTTGATTCTGGTGGCTGCGCGCGATTGAGGGTGGGATGGTGGACCTGAAGGTCCACCCTACGCCGTGACTCGCTGTTCGGGGTTGGGATGGTGGACCTGAAGGTCCACCCTACGAGACCCGGGCGACACCCGCCTTAGGGTGGACGTTTACGTCCACCATTCCTTGAACCCCACCGCTGCACAAACAAAAACGCCCACCCCGTTCGGGGTGGGCGTTGTTCTGATACCAACAGTGTGTACGCGTGTTACGACGCTGTCGCGTACTCCGGCTTCTTGCCCTTGTTCATCATCATGAACCCGACACAGAAGGCCACCCAGAGCAGGAACACGCCGTACCAGATGTTGGCGCCGCCGGCGACCAGGGCCATGCCGATGAAGCCGGCACCGAGCACGTAGTAGGTCATGGGCAGCAGGGTCTTGCGGATGACATCCCCTTCACGGCCGATCAAGCCCACGGTGGCGGACGCGGCAACCACGTTGTGCACCGTCACCATGTTGCCGCCAGCACCACCCACGGCCTGCAGCGCCACGACCAGAGAGGCTCCAGCGGAGCCAAGGCCGATCTGCTCGGCAGTGGAGATCTGGAAGTAGGCGAACATCAGGTTACTGACCGTGTTACTCCCCGCCAGGAAGGCACCGAGACCACCGATGAGCGGCGAGAAGATCGGCCACAGACTACCCGTCAGAGCGGCCACGGCCTGTGCCAGCATTTCCGGCATGCTCGCGATCTGAGCCGCGGCACCCATGGCCACACCGCCTTCCACGGCTGCACGGATGTCAGCCACGTTATCCAGGCCGCCCGGTGCGGAGTTGATGAACACCTGCACCATGGGCACGGCGAAGATCAGCGCGACGCCTGCGGCGACGATGGTCTTGCCCGCGGTCTTCCAGGCATTGACGTAATTACCGTGGTTCCACATCTGGTGCAGGAAGTAGGTAATCACCGAGGTCACCAGCAGCATGAAGCCAGGCAGATAGAGAGGCTGGGAGCTCGCGCTGATGTCCGTGCCGAAGATGTTCGGCCAGGACAGGGTCACCGACTGCAGCGCATCGACAACCGGGTCGATGGTGCGGGTGAGCACCAGCAACACAGCGACAATGACGTACGGCGCCCAGGCCTGCATCTGCGTCAGCTGCGCACCCTCGGCACGCTCAGGCTGAGCGTCGTCCTGGAAGCGGCTGATCCACTCCGGCTGCCAGTGCTTCCGGTCCTCGAACTGGAAGGTTTCCTTGGGCATCAGGAAGCCGGCACGGGCTGCAGGCACCACGATCGCCAGACCGATCAGACCGCCGAGCAGGGACGGGAAGGCCGGCCCCAGCAACGCCGCCACGGCGAAGTAAGGCACCACGAAGGCAACGGCAGAGAAGATGGCGAACGGCCATACTTTCAGGCCTTCGGCGAAGGAGCGGTTCTTGCCGAAGAAGCGGGTGAGCATGCCCACCATGATCAGCGGCACCATCAGGCCGAGAATGGCGTGGATGCCCGCCACCTGCATACCGATCTGCTCGACGTACTGCATGTGCTCCATGCCGGCCGACTGCAGCATCCGCTCCGTTACGCTCTGGCCTTCAAGCCCCGCGTTCACCCCGACGAGAATGGGCGTGCCCACGGCACCAAACGACACCGGCGTGGACTGGATGATCATGGCAGCCACCACGGCCGCCATGGCCGGGAAGCCGAGAGCGACCAGCAGGGGTGCCGCGATCGCCGCCGGCGTACCGAAACCGGACGCCCCCTCGATCAGGCAGCCGAACAGCCAGGCGATGATGATGGCCTGAATGCGCCGGTCCGGTGAGATGTCGGCGAAGCCGCGCTGGATGGTCGCAATGGCGCCGCTCTCACGCAGCGTGTAGAGGAGCAGAATCGCCCCGAAAACGATGAACAATATATTCAGGGCAACAACGATGCCGTTGACAGATGCCGCGGCTACGGTCGCGAAGTCGGTACCCCAGAAGATCAACGCGATGGCAACAGCCACAATATAGGCAAGCGGCATTGCATGCTTGGCAGGCCATCGCAGGACGACCAGAAATAGCCCCACTGTTGCCAGTGGCAGCAATGCCAGAATAGCGAGTACACCGAGATTCATTGGTCTCCCCCCGTCGTGACGGTTTCGGTTTCGGATTGCCGGGCCTTTGCCCGGTGGGTGACGCAAAGAGCGCTGGATCGAACCAGCTGGTGAATTCCTTTTGGTCTTATCAGTCCTGTTCTTGTTTGACGCCCCGACGGTAGCCGATCACGGGGCAAAACCCTAGACGCAGTGCATCATGGGCGGAAATCCGTTTGCATTTTGTCGCTGAGCTCCATGCTCGCCCGTGGAGTGTGCCGCAAAAGTCCTTGCCTTGTCTCCACTCCATGATGCATTACCCTGAGGGAGTGGTTGATCCAGCCACGCGACAACGATCCGAAGCGGGGGTGCCTCCGGCCAGGCCGGAGTGCTGAGAAATACCCTTTGAACCTGACCCGGTTCGCACCGGCGTAGGGAAGCTTTGATGACAGCTCTCATCGAATGCGCTCTCGCTTCGTGTTTTCTGCGGCGCCGGCTCAGGCCGGCATCCAACAGGGACCGAAAACACGATGACACACCGTACCTTTTCCTTCGACGCCCAGCCCGACGGGCTGGATCCGGCGATTACCGCCCCGTTCCCCGGCTCCAGGCGAATCTACATTCAGGGATCGCGCCCGGACCTGCGGGTGCCCATGCGCGAGATCCGGCAGGCCGACACGGTCGGCGACACCGGTCGGGAAGCCAACCCGCCGCTCACCGTCTACGACACCTCCGGGCCGTACACGGATCCGGACACCCCGGTCGATCTGCGCAAGGGCCTGCCGCCCATCCGTGAGGCGTGGATTCTCGAGCGGGACGACACGGCACAGCTGCCTGGCCCCTCCTCCGGGTTTGGCCGGGAACGGCTGGCGGACCCCGCCACGGCGGCACTGCGCTTCGAGCACATTCGCCCGCCCCGTCGGGCCCGCGCCGGTGCGAACGTCTCCCAGATGCACTACGCCCGCCGCGGCATCATCACCCCGGAGATGGAGTACATCGCCATCCGCGAGAACCAGCAGCGCCAGGAGATCACCGATGAGCGCCTGCTTCAGCGCCACGCCGGTGAAGGCTTCGGCGCGCAGATTCCCGACGAGATCACTCCGGAGTTCGTGCGCCGGGAAGTAGCCTGCGGCCGCGCAATCATTCCCTGCAACATCAACCACCCGGAACTGGAGCCCATGGCCATCGGCCGCAACTTCCTGGTGAAGATCAACTGCAACCTGGGCAACTCGGCGGTGACCTCCTGCATCGAGGAGGAAGTGGAGAAGATGGTGCGCGGTATCCGCTGGGGTGGCGACACGGTGATGGACCTCTCCACCGGCAAGCACATCCACGAAACGCGCGAGTGGATCCTGCGCAACAGCCCCGTCCCCATCGGAACCGTCCCGATCTATCAAGCCCTGGAGAAGGTGGACGGCAAGGCCGAGGACCTGACGTGGGAGCTGTTCCGGGACACCCTGATCGAGCAGGCGGAACAGGGCGTGGACTATTTCACCATCCACGCGGGCGTGCGGCTGCCCTACGTGCCCATGACCGCGAACAGGCTCACCGGGATCGTCTCACGCGGCGGGTCGATCATGGCCAAATGGTGTCTGGCCCATCATCAGGAGAGTTTCCTCTACACTCATTTCGAGAACATCTGCGAAATCATGAAGGCTTACGACGTGGCCTTCTCCCTGGGGGACGGTCTGCGGCCCGGTTGCATCGCCGATGCCAACGACGAAGCCCAGTTCGCCGAACTGGAGACCCTCGGTGAACTGACCCGGATCGCCTGGCAGCACGACGTGCAGGTGATGATCGAAGGCCCCGGGCATGTGCCCATGCAGAAGATCAAGGAAAACATGGACAAGGAGCTGTCCATCTGCAACGAGGCGCCCTTCTACACCCTCGGCCCCCTCACCACCGATATTGCCCCCGGGTATGACCACATCACTTCGGCAATCGGGGCCGCCCAGATTGGCTGGTACGGCACCGCCATGCTCTGCTACGTCACGCCCAAGGAGCACCTGGGGCTGCCCAACAAGGAGGACGTGCGCGAGGGGATCGTGGCCTACCGAATCGCGGCCCACGCCGCCGATCTGGCCAAGGGCCACCCGGCGGCGCAGGTCCGCGACAACGCCCTGTCCAAGGCGCGCTTCGAGTTCCGTTGGGAGGACCAGTTCAACCTCGGGCTCGATCCGGAGCGGGCGCGTGAGTATCACGACGAGACCCTGCCGAAGGAGGGTCACAAGGTGGCTCACTTCTGCTCCATGTGCGGGCCGCACTTCTGCTCCATGAAGATCACGCAGGATGTGCGTGCGTACGCCCGCGAGCACGGGCTGGATACCCGGGAGGCGCTGGACCGGGGCATGGAGGAGAAGGCCGCGGAGTTCCGCGAGTCGGCACACGGGCTGTACCAGCCGCGATAGGCAGCGGGGACACCACCGCCCGGGGCGTGCTACGCTCGGCTCAGAAGCCGGGATGGGTGCACGCCTCGTGCGGTATACCCCGGCAAACCAATGACGAGGAGAATCGACAATGAGTGAAGCCCCTGCACTGCCGGATATCGAGAACGAACCGGAACGGGAAATGGGCAAATGGGCGCTGATGAACGGCGTCACCCTGCCGGTCGGCCTGGCATCCTGCGCCGCGTTCGGGTTTTCCGGCTATTACGTCACCACCAACGGCTATGAAGTCACCGGTGCCATCATGCTGGTGAGCAGCATCATGCTCGGCTGCCATATTGCCGAACTCGCCCGTACCGCTCTTGTGAAGCGCCTCGGAAAAAGCTGATATGCAGACATCGGCGACCGTCGCGGGCGCATCCCGCGGCGCGACGCTGAAACTGCGAACTCCTCCACGCCTCATCCGCCCCCGTCACGCAATACTGAACGCCTGTTCGCTTCCCAGCTATCGAGGAGCACGGAATGCCATCGCTCAACATTCGTCCGATGCTGGTCACCAGTGCGATTGTGGCCATCAGCGCCTGCAGCACGTCCCCGGGGCCGGACACCGTCGTGGATAGACGTGACCTGGACGTCTCCGTGGAGTCCGACGCCCTCCAGTCCACGTCCCTCTCCGCCGAAGCGGTCTACTGGGGAGATGATCGGATCACTCTGCAGGTCAGCGACGCGTGGGAGGCCGACCACCGCTTCCGCCACCCCATGCTCGCCCAGGTCGCTGAGGCGTGTCGCAATGAGCAGCCCGCCGGACACTGGACCGTGAGCAAAGCGGAGATCCGGGACGGCGATGGCTCGTCGGGCAAGACGCTGGTGAACTCCGGTTCCGATATTCCGTGGTCCAGCCTGGAGGGCGAAGCATTGCCCGGCAGTCTCTCCGGGGACGAGACCCTGCACGTGAGACTGCACTTCAATAACGACCGGGCCGCGGTCAGTGGCGAACGGGAATGGCGGGTCCGGGCGGGT
Source organism: Aquisalimonas sp. APHAB1-3 (assembly GCF_048323695.1). Classification (NCBI taxonomy): domain Bacteria; kingdom Pseudomonadati; phylum Pseudomonadota; class Gammaproteobacteria; order Chromatiales; family Ectothiorhodospiraceae; genus Aquisalimonas; species Aquisalimonas sp. APHAB1-3. The sequence goes on from NZ_JBLWFT010000001.1 coordinate 680,305, forward strand.
GGCAACCCGGTGGAAATCAGCGGCGATCTGCAGGCACGCGTGGTTGGCATCAGCGACGTGGTGGGGCGTGCCATGGTGGACGGTGAACTCATGGAGACCCGTTACCTGGAAGTGGAGTTGCGGAACTCCGGCAACAACCGCTACACCCTCGACACCAGCCGCAGCGGCGGCGGCATCAACGACGAACTGGTCAGCATGAGCAACGGCCAGCAGGATAATGTGCCCGCCGGCAGCCGCAGCCTCGTGGAGGTGCCCATCAACCTGCCCGACCGCGCGGAGCGGCGGTTGAACGGGCCAACCTCGCTGCAGCGCGTCAGCGTGGAGAGCATGCACGGCTTTCAGTGGAACGGCCCGGATTCGCCGCTCGGGCAGCAGCACGAGCAGGCTGCCAAGCGGTTCCAGGGCTCGGCCTATCTGGTCCTCCGGGACCACGCAGGGCGCGAACGCACGGGCTTCGCGGATGCCACCATCGTCATGGACAGGCGTGATACCGTAGATGACGTTCTCTGCCGCTGACCCGAATCGCCATGCTTGAAACCGCACTGCTGCTGATCGGCACGATCGTGTTCGTGGTCCTGGGCTGGGCCATGTACGGGCGTCGTGGTCCCGTGCGCAAGCTGTTGATGGCGGCATCCCTGATTGTGCTCACCGCGCTCGTAGCCATCTCCATGGCCGTAGTGCGCCCCTGACCCCGGAGACCCATGCTGAATCTCGTCCTTGCCGTCATCGCCGCGCTGTCCCTGGGCGCCGCAGCCTACGTCCACAGGCAGCTCCCCTACCGGGTGCCGACGGCGAATCACCTGCGCACGGCACGCCTGGTGCTCATCGGCACCGGGATCGTGTTCGGTTGGGTAATGGCGCGTCTGTACGGCGTCATGACGGAGCTGAACATGGTGCTGGTGTTCGCTGCGTCCGTGGGTATCGTCCACGTTCCCGCTGCCGCTATCCTGTTCGTGAAATCCTACAGCGTCGACGAATAGCGCCCGGCGTTCAGGCCTCATCTGCGGGGCGCGAGAGCAGGAAATGCCCTCTCGCCGTGGCGATGGTGGCGTCCCGGTCCGACTGCCACGTCTCCACGGCCACGTTGGCCACCCGCTGGCCCTGCCGCCAGACGCGGCAACAGGCGAACGCGTCCTCCGGCCGTCCGGGCCGCAGGTAGTCGATGGAGAAATCCACCACGCGCGGGATCATGGTCGCCTCCAGCCGCCACAACAGCTGGAATATCGCCGCATGCTCCATGAACGCGCCGACCGCGCCACCATGGAGCGCCGGCATGGCCGGGTTGCCGATATTCTGCTTCTGGAACGCGAGCCGGAAGATCAGCTCGCCATCGGCATCTTCATGGACCGCAATCCCCAGCATGCGGGCATAGGGGATGAGATCGATGAGCTGCTGGTAGTCCCTGCTCTGGCGCGCCGCCAGCACCATCTCCCTGAACTCGCTCACGCTCCCGCCTCCTCTGGCGTCCGCAGTACGCTGCTGACGCCGTTGGCAACCACATCTCCCGACAGCACATCCACCACCTCGCCATGGACGAATGCGATGGTGGCTGTGAGTCGAGTACACCGCCCGCGCGCCAGCAACCCGGCCGACGCCGTGGTGGCGGCCAGGTGGTCAATGCGCAGATCCAGTGGCAGCACGGCCTCGCCGGCCTCCACCCAGACAAGCGCGGCGGCGCGGGTCGTCTTGTCCAGCAGCGTGGTGATGACACCACCGTGGACGTACCCGCTCCAGGGGTTCCCGATGAAGCCATCATTCAGCGGCAGGTAAACGGTCACCAGCCCGCGCTCGGCCACCTCGATTTCCAGGCCGGGATGCAGCGGGTCGGCAACGGCGTCCAGCAGCCGCTGTGTGATTGCTGGCGAGGTCATGGCCAGGAGCGACTACTCGTCTTCGTCGTCGCGACCGACCACGGTCGCTTCCAGGTCCGCCTGCAGTTCCAGCGGCGGGACTTCCACCCCGTCCAGGTCGGCATTCCAGTCCACACCGGCACGGTGTCCATCACCTTCCATGCCGGGCAGCCACTGCTCCATGAAGTCCTCCAGCGGCAACGGCTCCGCCACGAACCCCTCCCACTCGCCGCTGGCGCACGCACTGGCCTCCGTCTCGCTGCTCCAGAACGGCATGACCATGGTGTCGTCGTCGTCGGCTGAAGGCACCATGGCCCAGCCCTCGTCATCACAGAGCCCCCAGACGAGGCCGTTCTCCACAACGGCCTCGAGAAACGTCTCGTAGGACGCATCCAGGGGCTGATCCCCGATGTCGGTCATGTCTGCCTCACTGTTCCACGCGGAATTCGCTCACAAGATCCTGCAGCTCCGAGGACAGTCTGGCAAGCTCCTCGCTGGCGCGCCGCCCGCTCTGCACGCCTTCACTGCTCTCCTCGGCGACAGAGTTGATGGTGTCCACGTTACGGTTGATCTCCTCGGCCGTGGAGCTCTGCTCCTCGGCGGCGCTGGCGATCTGCGTGTTCATCTCGTTGATGCGGCTCACGGCGGCGGCGATGCCCTGCAGCGCTTCGCCGGCGTTCCGCGTCTGATCGACCACCGTCTGGGTCTGCGCACGACTGTGCTCGATGACCGTCACCGTGTCGCCGGTGCCCTTCTGCACCCGCTCAATCATTTCCTGGATTTCCTGGGTGGAGTCCTGGGTCCGCTGGGCCAGATTGCGCACTTCGTCGGCGACCACGGCGAATCCGCGCCCCTGCTCTCCCGCACGGGCGGCTTCAATGGCCGCATTCAGGGCGAGCAGATTGGTCTGCTCGGCGATGCCGCGAATCACCACCAGCACCGACCCGATCGCCTCGCTCTCCTGATTGAGGTTACCCACGGACTCGGCGGCACGCTCCATCTCCGAGGCGAGCGTGTTCACGGAAGCCACGGTTTCGTCCACCACCGACTGACCTTCATTCGCGCGGCCGTCGGCATCCGTCGCCGCCTGTGCCGCTTCGGTGGCGTTGCGGGCAACCTCTTGAACCGTGGCAGTCATCTCGTTCATGGCCGTGGCAACGCTGTTGGTCTCCGAGCGCTGCCGATCCACACCGCTGGCCGTCTGCTCGGAGATGGCCGACATCTCCTCCGCGGACGACGCCAGCTGGCTAACGGCGTCGCGAACCTGCCCGATCATCCGCCCCAGCTGTTGCTGGAGCTGCTGGGCCGACGCGGCAATGGTGCCGAGCTCATCTTCGGTGTTACGGCGGACGGGCTGGCTGAAATCACCCTGCGCCAGGCGGTTCAGATCGGCCGAAAGCTCGGCCGCGGGCCGGATGATGCCCCGTTGCAGCAACGCCAGGAACACGACGAACGCCACCCCGACAGCGACTGCCAGAAGCCCGAGGCTCATCCAGATGGCCGTTCCGGCCTGACCGAGATTGGAGTCGGTCTGCGCCGCGACCACGTCCACCATGCCGTCACGGGCCTCGCGCAGTGCTTCGAGGCTCTCCTGCTCCGCCCCTTGGGCCCAGCTGTAACCCGCCATGGGATCGCCGTAGGTCTCCTGGAACACGTCTTTGGCTTCGCTGAACTGCGCCTCCATCTCCTGGTGCGCGGAGCGGAACCGGGCGAGGGATTCCAGTACGCTGTCATGTTCGATCTCGTCCATCAGCTGCGCGGACTCCGCCTGGATCTGCGCGTGGAAATCCTGGAAGTTCGCCCAGTGCTCCTCGCGGTAGTTCTCGCTGCCGCCACGCAGCAGGAGGGTCAGCCACTCTTCCATCTGGCCGGAGAAGTTCACGCGAATAATCTGCATCTGGCGTTCGTGCTCGGACTCAACCGTTGCAAGACGCTGGAACCCGTGGATGGTGCCTAACAGCTGATACATGCCGAACAGCGTCGCGGCGAGCACCAGTGCGGTACCCCCGCCGGTGATCAACAGCAGTTTGTTACGGATGCTACGACGGAAAAAACGGCCCATGGACGACTATCCCCTCAATCTGATCCTGCTAAGGCGGCATCGCTGCGCAGCCGGCAGCCGCAATTTGCTATCGGCATCGAACGTGCCCACTTGAGCGACCAGGGGAGATTACTGGGACCGGAAAGACAGATCTGTCGGCCGGGTCGCAGATTGCACCTGCGACCACACGGGCGTCACGGCGTCGGGGAGAGACAGCAGGCGCCCGGGCTCCAGTCCGCTGCCATCGCGATGGAAATCGGAGCCAAGAGACGCCCGCAGACCATGACGCAGGGCGAGCCCGATCCCGTCCCGGACCTGGGTGGGGGTGGTACGGCCGGTGACCACTTCAACCCCGTCACCACCTGCTTCGACGAAAGCCTCACACAGGCGACGTCGCCATGCGCCCGTCATGTCGTAGGCAAAGGGGTGCGCGAGTACCGCGACACCGCCGGCGAGATGAATCCACCGGACCGCCGCGGCCATGCTGACCCAGTCGGCCCGCACCCAGGCATCGCCGTTGCGCCCGAGAAAGCGCTTGAACACCTGACGGAAATCCCGCGCGGCGCCCTGCTCCACCAGCCACCGGGCGAAATGGGCCCGCCCCGGAGCCCGTTGACCATCGGCGGCGACCGCTTCGAACGCGCCCGGATATCCCCGTTTCGCAAGCTTCCCGGCGATCCGCTCCGCGCGGCGCCACCGCTGTGCCTGCTGATGTGCAAGGCCCTGACTGAATACCGGATGTTCACCCAGCCCGAGACCGACGACATGAATCTCACGTCGCTCCCACTGGGTGGAGATTTCCACACCGGCGACGAGCTGGATCCCGGCCTGCACGGCGGCATCCTGCGCCTCCGGAACACCGGCCACGGTATCGTGGTCTGTGAGTGCCAGGGTGGTCACGCCACCGGCCGCCGCGCGTGCCACCAGATCAACAGGTGACAGCGCGCCATCGGACGCGGTGGAATGGGTGTGCAGATCCACGCACAATGCACGGGAAGCGGCAGATGGACTCAGCATGGGAGGCATCCTCCCGTGGTTGATCCCGGGAATCAATGGCTAGTGCATGCAGCCGCACGCAATGGAATACGGCAGGATGACAACGGACGAGACCAGAACGCCCCCATCACTGCACTGGGACGGCCCCGGCACTACCCTGATCTGCCGCGGCGACTGGACGTGGGAGGGGCTGTCACTGCGCACGCCCACCCTGCCCCGTGACATTGCCGGAGCCGTGACCCTGCAGACCGCCGACATCACCGAGCTTGATACCGCCGGCGCGCTCTGTCTGCATCGGCACCTGGCTGCCCTCGAATCACGGGGGGAAGCGGTGAACCGTGACGGCATCCCCCCGCACCACCAGGCCGTGCTGCAGCTGGTTGATCAGCACCGTCTGCCCTCGGTCCCGGAGTCACAGGCAACTGACAATCCCCTGCATCGCCTCGGGGAGCGGAGCCTTGGGTTACTGGGCAGACCGCCGGCGTTTCTCGCATTCGTGGGAGCCGTCGCCATGGACACCGCGCCGAAGCTGTTGAAGCCCCACCGCATCCGCTGGCGCGAGGTGGTCGGCGAGATCGATCACGGGGGCGTGCGCGCGCTCCCCATCCTCGGCCTGCTCATTTTTCTGACCGGGGTGGTGATCGCCTACCAGGGCGGAGCACCGCTGCAGCAGTATGGCGCCAACATCTTCCTGGTGGACCTGCTCAGCCTGACGATGCTGCGGGAGATGGCCCCGCTGATGACGGCCATCATCGTCGCCGGACGGACGGGGTCGGCCTACACCGCGCAGATCGGCACCATGCACATGACGGAAGAAGTGGATGCGTTGCGGGTCATCGGCATCACGCCCTACGAGATGCTCGTGCTGCCCAAGCTGCTGGCACTGCTGATTGTCATGCCGCTGCTGACCATCTTCGCAAACGTCTTCGGCATGCTCGGGGGCATGACCGTCGCTTCCCTGTTCTTTGACGTGGGCTTCGCCGAATTCCTGCAACGCATGCCCGAAGCCATCGCCACCAGCAGCTTCTGGGTGGGAATCATCAAGGCGCCGGTGTTTGCCATACTGATCGTTATGGTCTCCTGCTACCATGGATTTCATGTGGAACGCAGCACCGAGAGCGTCGGCCGGGCGACAACGAAGAGCGTCGTCCAGGGAATCTTTCTGGTGATCGTGGCTGACGCCGCCTTCTCCGTGGTCTTCAATATGCTGAACCTATGACTGCACCCGCAATCGCGTCACCAGCCCCGGAATCGTCACCGGTCATCCGCGTGAGCGGGCTGTGTACGCGCTTTGGCACCACCACGATTCACGAGAATCTTGATCTGGATGTCCAGCGGGGCGAGATCCTCGGTCTGGTGGGCGGTAGCGGTACGGGCAAGACTGTCCTGCTGCGGGAGATGATGCTGCTGCAGGCACCCTCCGCCGGTCGCATCGAGATCCTCGGCATGGATGCCACGCGCCTGCACGGCCGGCGTTTGCAGGCGCTGCGGCAACGCATGGGGGTGCTGTTTCAACAGGGCGCTCTTTTCACCGGACTGACCGTGCGCCAGAACATCAGCATGGTGATCCGTGAGCACGCCCGGCTGGACCACGATCTCTGCCACGAGCTCGCCGGCGTCAAGATCGGGCTTGCCGGCCTGCCCGCCGACGCCGCGGACAAGTACCCGGACACCCTCAGCGGCGGCATGGTCAAGCGCGCCGCACTGGCCCGGGCACTGGCCTTGGACCCGGAGTTGCTTTTTCTGGACGAACCCACGTCGGGTCTGGACCCGATCAGCACCACCGCATTCGATGACCGCATCGCCACACTCCGGGATCTGCTGGGGCTGACCGTCATCATGATCACCCACGATCCGGAATCCCTGCGCCGCGCCACCGACCGTGTGGCGTTTCTCGCCCATCGGCGCGTCTGGGCACTGGATACCATGGACGCCCTCTTGGAGAGCACGGATGAAACCACCCGTGCTTACTTCCAGGGCGTCCGAACGGCCCACCAGGGATGACCGGCCGGGAGGCAGCATGCACAACCGCGTGAACTATACGATCGTCGGCCTTTTCGTGGTCACCCTCGGCATTGCCCTGCTCGGAGCCGGCCTCTGGCTGGCCGGAGACGTCACCCGTGATGACGGCAACCGCTACCTGGTCATGCCCACCGAGCCCATGACCGGCCTCGGCACCAACTCCACGGTCAAGTACCAGGGCATCGATGTGGGTCGTGTGCGTGAACTGGGGATCGACGACCAGGGCGATGTCCGGATTCTCATCAGCGTCGATCGCGACGTACCCGTGCGGGCCGACACCCGCGTGCGCCTCGGCAGCCAGGGCCTCACCGGGCTTGGGCACCTGGAACTCGTGCCGGGCACCGCCGACGCCGGGCCCGCCCGGGCGGATGAATACGCCTACCCGGTGCTGCGCAATGCACCGTCGCTGCGCACAAGGCTGGAGACCGCCGTGGAAGACGGTCTCGCCAGCATCGACCGGGTCGGGCGACAACTGGAGGTGCTGCTGTCAGACGACAATCTGCAGACGCTGCAGGCCACCATGGATCACGTGGAGATCATCAGCGGCACCCTCGCCGCCAACTCCGAGCAGATCACCGCAACACTCGCCGAAACCGAGGCGTTGCTGCGCGAGACGCGCACCGTACTCTCGGGTGCACCGGAGACCATGGCGCGGATCGACCGTACTCTGGAGACGTTCGAAGAAACGGCACGCCGCTTCGGTGATACCGCAGAGCGGCTCGGCGAGACCGGCGAACGCGGTGAGCTCGCACTGCAGCGGCTGGACCGCGAGACCCTGCCCCAGATCAACCAGCTACTGCTCGACGTGCAAGGGCTGACCGGCACCTACGAGCGCCTTGGCACCGAGCTGACCGAACACCCCAACCGGCTGATCTTCGGGGCGCCCCGGCGGCCGCCGGGGCCGGGCGAATCCGACTGACACGGGAGGCACGCGTGATCTGCAAGCGCCTGATACCCGCTTTGCTGCCGCTGCTGCTGGCAGCATGCGCGACATTTCAAGCCCCGCCCGACGACGCCCGACGCACCTGGGATCTCAACCCCGCGCTGCCGAGCGCCGTGGCCTCGCCCATCGACGCTACCATTCACGTAGCGCGCCCGACCGCAGTCTCCGCCCTCGCCGGCACCGACATGGCGTACCGGCAGAGTGATTTCGAGCAGCGCTACTACGCGCGCAACCGCTGGGCGGATGACCCCGGCCGACTCCTGCACCCACGCCTTGTTGCGGCCTTCGAAGAGGCCGGGCTTTTCGGGACCGTGCTCTCGTCCAGCACCACGGCGCCGGCTCATTACCGGCTCGAAACGGAGCTTCTGGCACTGGAGCACGACTTCCGTGACCGGGACCTTGGCCGCGCTCGCGTGGAGCTGCGCGCTCGTGTGGTGGATCTGCAAGAAAGCCGGGTGGTGGGCACGCGCCGGTTCCAGGCGGCGGAAAACAGTGCGGAAGCCACCCCGGAGGCGGGTGTGGTGGCGGTCAACGCCGCCCTGGCGACAGTGCTGCAGGACATGGTGGACTGGATCGACAGCCAGCGGCAGTAATCCGGCCCCTGCCCTCGCTCAGGCGGTGACCACGCTGCGGATCGCCTCCAGGAAGTCCGCGCCGTAGCGCTCCAGCTTGCGCTCGCCGACGCCACTGACCGCGGCAAGCGCATCAAGGCTCTCCGGCCGGGCCTGGACCATCTCCATCAGCGTACTGTCATGAAAGATCATGTAGGGCGGGATGCCCTGCTCCTGCGCAAGCCGCCGGCGGCATCCGCGCAACGCCTCCCACAGGTCGTGGCTCGCCTCATCCATCAGGCCTTCGCCGGGGAGTCGGCGACGATCCGCCTTGCGCTGACGCCGGTCACGCCGGTCACGCCGGTCACGCCGCAGCGTCAGCGACTGCTCGCCACGGAGCACCGGGCGACACGCCTCCGTGAGCTGCAGGGCGCCGTAGCCCTCGGCATCCACGGTCAGCAGACCGAGCGCGACGAGCTGGCGAAACAGCGCCTTCCACTGCGACGCATCCAGGTGCGCCCCAATTCCCCAGGTGGTCAGGCGGTCATGGCCGTTCTGGCGAATGCGCTCCGAGTCATCCCCCTGCAGGACCTCGACGAGATAGGTCACGCCGTAGCGCTGCCCGGTACGCCAGACACAGGACAGCGCCTTGCGCGCGTCCTCGGTGGCATCCCAGCTCTCCGGCGGTTCCAGGCAGGTGTCGCAGTTGCCGCAGGGCGCATGGTCCGTCTCGCCGAAATGACTGAGCAGCGCCTGACGCCGGCAGTGAAGGCGCTCGCAGAACGCCAGCATGTCTTCGAGTTTGCCGCGCTCCACCTGGCGGCGCTGGGCATCGGCGCCCGAGGATTCAATCTGCTGGCGCACGAGAATGACATCCTGGAGGCCGTAGACCATCCAGGCCTCCGCCGGCAGGCCGTCGCGACCGGCACGGCCGGTTTCCTGGTAGTACGCCTCCAGGCTGCGCGGCAGATCCAGGTGAGCGACGAACCGCACGTCCGGCTTGTCGATGCCCATGCCGAAGGCGATGGTGGCGACGACAATGACGCCATCCTCGGCGAGAAACCGCTCCTGGTTGCGCCGTCGCTCCTCCGCGGAGAGTCCGGCGTGATACGGCAGCGCCGTCCAGCCCTGCTGCTGCAGCCATTCGGCCAGGCTGTCCACCTTGCGCCGGGACAGGCAGTAGACGATGCCGGAATGGCCCGTCTGCTCCCGCTCGAGAAACGCCTTGAGCTGCTGTCGGGCATTGCGCTTCTCGGCGACCCGGTAGCGGATGTTGGGGCGATCGAAACTGGAGACGAAGCGCTCCGCGCCCGGCATGGCCAGCCGCTGGAGGATCTCCTCCCGGGTGCGCGGATCCGCCGTTGCCGTCAGCGCCACGCGCGGCACGTCCGGCCACTGCTCACCAAGCACCGCAAGCTGCATGTACTCCGGCCGGAAATCGTGGCCCCACTGGGACACGCAGTGGGCTTCGTCAATGGCGAAAAGCGCCGGCCGCGCCTGACGGAGGAGTTGCTGCATGCGCTGTGTCAGCAACCGCTCCGGCGCCACGTAGAGCAGGTCCAGGGTGCCCTCCAGCAACTGCTGCTCAACAGCGCGCACCTGCTCGAACTCCAGACCCGAGTGCAGGCAGGCGGCATTGACACCGCTCTGCACCAGCGCGGCGACCTGATCATCCATGAGTGCGATCAGCGGCGAGATGACGACTCCCGTGCCGTCACGCACCAGCGCCGGAATCTGATAACACAGGGACTTGCCGCCGCCGGTGGGCATGAGCACCAGGGCGTCGCCGCCGGCGGTCACATGATTGACCACCTGCTCCTGCATTGGCCGGAAGCTGTCATACCCGAACACGCCCCGCAGAATGGCCTGGGGCTCCGGCGACGCATCCGCTGTAGGGTTGACCGTGTCGATGACCGACTCCCGCTGACAATGAAACGGCCTGTAGGATAGTGAGTTGACGTGGTAACCGAAAGTCCCGCGGCACACCCGCCGGATGGATCAGGAGGAACTCCCACAATGGCGTACACCAGCATCGCGGCCCTGGTCGCCGGCGGCATCGGCGCACTGCTGCTCCTGGTCGGTGTGGTTCGACTGTGCCGGCTGCGCCTTGCCAACGGCTGCGGACACTGCCTGCTCGGCACCCTGCTGGTGGCGTCGGGGCTGACGGTCGGCGCGGTCGGTGCCAACCTGCACACTTACGACCGCCTCACCCAGGAGCGTGACGTCCTGGAAATCGAGTTCACCCGCGAAGGGGACCAGCTCTACACCGCCACCCTGCGCTATCCGGACTCGCCCGTGGTCGAACGCTACCGTATCCGCGGCGACGAATGGCAGCTCGACGCGCGCATGCTCAAGTGGCAGGGGCCTGCCGTGCTCGCAGGGCTGGACAGCCATTACCGCCTGGAGCGGCTGAGCGGGCGTTACAGCGACATCGGCCAGGAGCGCGGCGGCGAACGCAGCGTCCACGCCATGGGTCGCGACGAGGGCGTCGACCTGTGGCGCATCGCCCGCGAGCACGATCGCCTCATGCCTTGGGTAGACGCCGTTTACGGCAGCGCCACCTACCTGCCCATGGAAGACGGCGCCCGCTACCGCGTCCGTGTCAGCCAGACTGGCCTGCTCGCGCGGCCGGTGGACGAAGACACCCGAAGGATCACCGGCGACTGGCGCTAGCTTCGAAAGCCGCTAACTCTCAAGTTCCGTCCCGAGCCGCCGTTACCCGCTAACAGGAGCATTGCAGACAAACGGGACAGAACGGGATAACGGCTCATGATGAAACGACTCGGACGCGTCAACTCCCTCGGGTTGATGGCCAAAAGCCTTGCGGCCCCCGCACTGATTGGTGCGCTACTGATCATCATCGGCCTCGTCTCCATCGGGCAGTTCACCACACTCGACCGGCAGGTCAGCCATATCGCCGACGATCTCGCGCCCGGCACCGGCTCGGCGACCACGCTGATGCGTAGCGCCTTCCAGCAGCGACTGGCCGCCAACGACTTCCTGTTCTATCAGGACGGCGCATCCATCGCCGAGTTCGAGGAACGCAACGAAGAGTTCCGACAGGCCCTCGACGAGGCCGAGGCCAGTCTGCCGCCGGGTGACGCGCAGGAGATGCTCGCAAGCATCGAGGAGCGCGGCCGAGCCTTCACCGAAGGGTTCAGGCAGGATGTTGTCGAAAACATGCGACAGATGCAGACCCTGGTCGAGGACGAGCTGAACGCCCACGGCCCAAGCGCCGAGGAACAGATCTCCGAAATCCTCGACACCTCCTACCAGGCGGGTGATGCATTCACCGCAAACAACGCCGCCCAGGCCCTGCGCTCCCTGATGCAGGCCCGGCTCGCGGCCCAGCAGTACCTGTTCCGCCCCTCTTCCGAGCTGGAAGAGCCTGCGGTGGCCGCGATCGCCGAGTCGGTGACTGCCCTTGAGCAGCTCATCGCCGAGATCATCGACGCCCGGGAGGAGGAAATGGCAGAGACGGCCCTGGCGCACATGGAGGCGTACCAAGAGGCGTTCCTCACCATTGTTGACGGCACCAACGAGCGCCAGACAGCCATCGAGAACAACATGGAGGTCAACGGCCCGCTGCTGGTGGAGGACGCCAATGCGGTGCAGACGACGCTCTTCGACGATCTGCGCGGCATCGCCGACCAGGCCACCGCCGATTCGGCCCAGGCCACGCGACTGGTCACCGTGCTCACGGTGGTGGCGATCCTTGCAGGCATCGGCGCGGCCTGGCTCATCAGCCGCGGCATCCTGCGACCGCTGCTGGCGACCAACCGGACCATCAACGACATGGTCCACGAGATGACCAACGGAAACGGCGACCTGACCCGGCGGGTCGACGTCACCACCCGGGACGAAGTGGGCGAACTGGGGCACAACTTCAACCAGCTGATGGAGACCCTGCAGGCGCTCGTACAGCAGATCTCCAGCGACAGCCGCCAGCTCGGCGACGCCGCCGGCACGCTGGATTCGATCACCCGCAGAACCACGGAAGGGGCCAACAAGCAGAAGGAGGAAACCGACCAGGTGGTCACCGCCATGAACGAGATGACGGCCACTGCCCAGGAAATCGCCCGCAACGCCAGTCAGGCCGCGGAGTCGGCACGAGACTCCGACCAGGCGGCCAAGCGCGGGCAGAGTGTTGTCAGCGACACCGCCACGGCGATCAAGACCCTGGCCACCGAGGTGGAGCGCAGCGCCGAGGCGATGAACGAGCTGCGCGCCAAGAGCGAGAATATCGGCACCGTACTGGACGTCATCCGCGGCATCGCCGAGCAGACCAACCTGCTGGCCCTGAACGCGGCCATCGAGGCGGCACGGGCCGGCGACCAGGGCCGCGGTTTCGCGGTGGTCGCCGACGAGGTCCGCACCCTCGCCCAGCGCACCCAGGAATCCACCGTGGAGATTCAGCGCATCATCGAGGAACTGCAGAACGGCACGCAGGAGGCGGTCTCGGTCATGGAGCGCAGCCGGGACAGCGCCCGCGATACGGAGCAAAAGGCCAACGAGACCGGCGAAGCGCTGGAGTCAATCACCAGCGGCGTCGCCACCATGAACGACATGAACGCACAGATTGCCAGCGCCGCCGAGGAGCAGACCGCCACGGCGGAAGACATCAACCGCAACATCACCACCATCCGGGAGGTGGTGGACCACACCGCGGGCGATGCCAACCAGACCGAAGAGGCGGCCCGCGACCTGACCGCTCTCAGCGACCGGCTGCAGAAACTCGTCGGGCAGTTCCGGGTGTAACCCCCGGGACCGCCGAGTCGCTAAAGACGTGCGGCCAGGCGCGCGCCCTCATCAATGGCGCGCTTGGCGTCCAGCTCGGCGGCCACGTTACTGCCGCCGATCAGGTGCACCGCCAGGCCGCTGTTCTCCAGGGGCCGCTGTAGGCTCCGCTGTGACTCCTGGCCGGTACAGACGACCACCGTGTCCACATCCAGCACGCGGGACTCGTCACCAACCCGAATGTGGAGCCCGGCATCGTCGATGCGCTCGTAGGTCACCCCGCCGAGCATCTCCACACCCTTATTGCGCAGGCTGGTGCGGTGGATCCAGCCAGTGGTCTTGCCGAGCCGCTTGCCGAGCTTCTCGTCCTTGCGCTGCAGCAGGTAGATGGTGCGAGCCGACGGCTCCGGCGCCGCCTCCACACCCTCGATGCCGCCGCGGGCACGGAAGCTGCCGTCCACCCCCCATTCCCGGAAGAAGTCGGTGACACTCTCGCTGGGTCTGGTCTGGCCGTGGCTGAGATACTCGCTCACATCGAAGCCGATGCCCCCGGCTCCCATGACCGCCAGGCGGTCGCCGACCTCGTGGCCGTTGAGAAGCACATCCACGTAGCTCACGACCTTGGGATGGTCCAGGCCGGGAATGTCGGGCATGCGTGGTGTCACGCCGGTGGCGAGGACCACCGCGTCAAAGTCCTCGCGCATGAGGTGCTCCGGTGTGATGCGCTGCCCCGTCTGAAGATGCACACCGGTGAGCGCAATGCGGTTCTCGAAGTAGCGCAGCGTCTCGTGGAACTCCTCTTTCCCGGGGATCCGCTTGGCCATGTTGAACTGGCCACCGATGCTGTCGGCGGCATCGAACAGGCTCACTTCATGCCCGCGCTCAGCAAGCACCGTGGCGCACGACAGCCCCGCCGGGCCGGCGCCCACCACGGCGACCCGCTTCGGCTGTCTGGTGGGTATGTAATTCAGCTCGGTCTCGTAACAGGCCCGAGGGTTGACCAGGCAACTGGCGCGGCGCTGCTGGAAGACGTGGTCCAGACACGCCTGATTGCAGGCGATGCAGGTATTGATCTCGGCATCACGCCCCGCCGCCGCCTTCTCCACCCAGTCCGGATCGGCCAGGAACGGCCGCGCCATGGAGACCATGTCCGCATCGCCCCGGGCCAGAATCTGCTCGGCGTTCGCCGGCATGTTGATGCGGTTGACTGTCACCAGTGGCACCTGCAGCGCACCGCGCAATGCCGCCGTCACCCCGGTGAACGCGCCGCGCGGGACGCTGGTCTGGATGGTGGGCACCCGCGCCTCGTGCCAGCCGATCCCCGTGTTGATCAGGGTGGCGCCGGCCGCCTCGACCCCCTGCCCCAGGCGCACAACTTCATCCCAGGTGCTGCCGCCCTCCACCAGGTCGAGCATGGACAGCCGGTAGATGATGATGAAGTCGTACCCCACCGCTTCGCGCACGCGACGCACGATCTCCAGCGGGAACCGCGCGCGGTTCTCGAAGCTGCCGCCCCATTCGTCGGTACGGTGGTTCGTGCGGGGCGCCACGAACTGATTGATCAGATACCCCTCGGACCCCATGATCTCGACGCCGTCGTAACCGGCCTCCCGCGCCAGCACCGCGCACCGGACGAACGCATCGATCTGCCGCTCGATTCCCCACCGGCTGAGGGCGCGAGGCTTGAACGGGTTGATCGGCGCCTTGATCGCCGACGGCGCGACGCTGAGCGGATGGTAGCTGTAGCGACCGGCGTGCAGGATCTGCATGCAGACCTTGCCGCCCTCGTCGTGGACCGCATCCGTCACCAGACGGTGTCGGCCCGTTTCGTGCCGTGCGGTGAGCTTCGACGAGAACGGCGCCAGCCAGCCGGTGAGATTCGGCGCAATGCCCCCGGTGACGATCAGCCCGGCCTGCCCCCGCGCCCGCTCGGCGAAATAGACCGCCAGTTTCTCGTAATCCCGCCGGCGGTCTTCCAGCCCAGTGTGCATGGACCCCATCAGCACGCGGTTGCGCAGCTGCGTGAAGCCGAGATCCAGCGGCTGCATGAGGTTGGGGTAATATGTGGACATAAGCGCTTTCCAGTTCGTCGTTCATCGGCAGGAGGGCCTGCCCCGGGCTTCAGACTGTAACCATTCGGTACCGTATTGAACACCCCGGACACCTGCGACGACGGCATGCCTCGCGGCCCCCTGACTGGTACACTTCGCGCCATGCTGAATCTGGTCAATCTCACCCTGCGCCGCGGAACCGAAGCGCTGCTTCGCGATGCCACCGCCATCGTGCGCCCCGGCGAACGCGTCGGCCTGGTCGGCGCCAACGGCACCGGCAAATCGAGTCTGTTCGCCCTCATTCGCGGTGAACTCCAGCCCGATGCCGGCGAGTGCACGCTGCCGCCCGGGCTGGTCATGGCACACGTGGCCCAGGAAACCGACGCCACCGAGCGCCCCGCCGTCGAGTTCGTCATGGACGGCGACGGCGAACTGCGGGACATCGAATCGCAACTGCGCGACGCCGAGGCCGCGGACCAGGGCGAACGCATCGCCACCCTCCACGGCCGCATCGAGAGCATCGGCGGTTACAGTGCCCGTGCGCGTGCGGGGGCCCTCATGCACGGTCTCGGCTTTGGCCCGGACGACGAGGACACGCCGGTCTCGCGTTTCTCCGGCGGCTGGCGCATGCGGCTGAATCTGGCGCGCGCACTGATGTGCCGCTCGGACCTGCTGCTGCTGGACGAGCCCACCAACCACCTGGACCTGGATGCCGTGCTGTGGCTGCAGGACTGGCTGCGGAACTACGCCGGGACGCTGTTGCTCATCGCCCATGACCGCGACTTCCTGGACGCCGTCACCCAGCGGATCCTCCACCTGGAGCAGCAGACCGTCCACAGCTATACCGGGAACTATTCCGACTTCGAGCGCCAGCGCGCGGAGCGCTTGGCGCAGCAGCAGGCCGCCTATGAGCGCCAGCAGGCGGAAATCCAGCGCATCCAGCGTTTCGTCGACCGCTTCCGCGCCCAGGCGACCAAGGCGCGCCAGGCTCAGAGCCGGGTCAAGACTCTGGAGCGGATGGAAGCGCTCAGTCCCGCTCACGTCGATTCGCCTTTCCAGTTCGCGTTCCGGGAGCCACCGCACCTGCCGCGGCCCCTGCTGACACTCGACAACGCCAGCACCGGGTACGGTGACACACCCGTTGTCGATGGCATCAACCTGGCACTGGCGCCGGGGGACCGGCTCGGGATACTCGGCCCCAACGGCGCGGGCAAATCAACGCTGATCCGCCTGCTGGCCGGCGAGCAGCCCCTGCTTCGGGGCAGCCGGGAGCCGGCGCACCAGCTGCGCATCGGCTACTTCGCCCAGCACCAGCTGGAGCAGCTCGACCCCAGGGCCTCGCCAGTGGTTCATCTGCAACGACTGGATGAAAAGGCGAAGGAGCTGGAGCTGCGCAAATACCTGGGCGGATTCGGCTTCAGTGGTGACATGGCGCTGTCGCCGGTGGCGCCGTTCTCCGGCGGCGAGAAGGCGCGGCTGGTTCTGGCCATGCTGGTATACCAGCGCCCCAACCTGCTGCTGCTGGACGAGCCCACCAACCATCTGGACCTGGACATGCGCCACGCGCTGACCATGGCACTGCAGGATTACGCCGGCGCGCTGGTGGTGATCGCACACGATCGCCACCTGCTGCGCAGCACCACCGACCGACTGCTACTGGTCGCCGACGGGCGAGCCCGGGCCTTCGACGGCGACCTGGACGATTACTCCCGCTGGCTGGCCGAGCGCCGCACCGCCGGTGCCCCGGCGGCAGCCGGAAACGGGGACGAGCGCAGCGGCAACCGCAAGGAGCAGCGCCAGCGCGCCGCGGAGCGCCGCAAGCAGCTGCAGCCGCTGCGCAAAGAGGTCAAGCGGCTGGAGGCCGACGTGGAACGGCTGTCCACCCGAGTGCAAGACGTGGAGGCGGCGCTCGCCGATCCTACGCTCTACGAGGATGGTGGAGAGAGCCGTCTGCAGGAATTGCTGGACGAGCAGACGCGCCTGCGACGGGACATGGAGCGACGGGAAGCCGACTGGATGGACGCCATGGAGCGCCTGGAACAGGCCGAAAGCGAGGAAGACCCGGCATGAGTGACCCCGTGGACGAGCGGCTGGCCGATCTGGAGATCCGCCTGACGCACCAGGACGACGCCATCGACACCCTGACGGAGAGCCTGCTGCGCCAGCAGAAGATCATCGACCAGCAGCAGGAGCAGATCCAGCAGCTTCATCGCCGGCTGCGCGGTATCGAAGAGCAGCGCTCCGACGACGGTGGCGGCGGCGAGGCCCCGGAGCCCCCGCCGCCACACTACTGAACCCGTTTCACCCGCAACCCGCCACACGGCGGCTTCGGAGGCGCAGTGCTACTGCAATTACAGGATATCTCGCTGGCATTCAGCGGCCCGCCGGTACTGGACCGGGTCAACCTGGAGCTCCAGTCCGGCGAGCGCATCTGTCTGCTCGGCCGCAACGGCACCGGCAAGTCCACCCTGATGAAGGTCATCGAGGGCACCCAGGAACCCGACAGCGGCCGCGTCATGGGCCGGGACACCCTGCGCATCGCACGCATGGAGCAGGACGTCCCCGGTCTCGGCGAGCGCTCCGTCCGGGACGTGGTTGCGGAAGGTCTGGGCAGCATCGGCACCACCCTGCAGCGCTGGAACACTCTCAGTGCGCGGGTCGCGGCGGGCGACGACGCCGTCACCGACGAGTTCGACGCCCTGCAGCAGGAAATCGAAGCCCACGGCGGTTGGCAGCTGGCCTCCAGCGTGGACGCCGTGCTCAGCCGCCTGGAGCTGGACGGCGATCAGCCGTTCGATGCGCTCTCCGGTGGCCGGCGACGCCGGGTCCTGCTGGCCAGGGCGCTGGTGAACGAGCCGGACATCCTGCTCCTGGACGAGCCCACCAATCACCTGGACATCGACTCCGTGGACCGCCTGGAGCGCATGCTGCTCGGCTACAGCGGCACGGTGCTGTTCATCACCCACGACCGCGCCTTCCTGCGCCGGCTGGCCACCCGCATTCTGGAGCTGGATCGCGGGCAGCTCACCAGCTGGCCGGGCAACTACGACAAGTACCTGGAGCGCCGGGAGGCCGCACTGGAGGCCGAGCAGAAAGAGCAGGACCGGTTCGACAAGAAGCTGGCGCAGGAAGAGGCGTGGATCCGCCAGGGCATCAAGGCGCGCCGCACCCGCAACGAGGGCCGGGTGCGCGCCCTGAAGGCCATGCGGGAGGAGCGCCGCCAGCGCCGGGAGCGTTCCGGCACGGCGCGCATTGAAGCCCAGAGTGCGGAGCGCTCGGGCAAGCTGGTGATCGAGACCGAGCAGCTCGCCGCGGCGTACGATGGCGAGCCGCTCTTCCGCGACTTCTCCACCACCATCCAGCGCGGTGACAAGATCGGCCTGATCGGCCCCAACGGCTGCGGCAAGACAACCCTGCTGCGGGTGCTGCTGGGCGACCTGCAGCCGTCGGCGGGTTCGATCCGCTGGGGCACGAGCCTGGAAGTGGCCTGGTTCGACCAGCTCCGGGAGAGCCTGGACCCGAATGCAACGGTCCGGGACACCGTCGGCGGCGGACGCGAGACGGTGCGCATCAACGGCCAGGAGAAGCACGTTGTGGGCTACCTGCAGGACTTCCTGTTCGAGCCCTCCCGCACCCGGGTACCGGTCTCATCCCTGTCCGGCGGCGAGCGCAGCCGCCTGCTGCTGGCGCGATTGTTCACCCGGCCGGCGAACGTACTGGTCCTGGACGAGCCCACCAACGACCTGGACCTGGAGACCCTGGACCTGCTGGAGCAGCAGGTGATGGGGTTTGACGGCACCGTGCTGCTGGTCAGCCACGACCGCGAGTTTCTGGACAACGTGGTCACCAGCACCTTCGCCTTCGACCCGGACGGCGCGTTGCGGGAGTATATCGGCGGCTATTCCGACTGGCTGCGCCAGCGCCCGGAACCAGTGAAACCGGATACGCGCCCGGCAGCGGCCACCGAGGGCACGGGCAAGGCACAATCAGCCACCGCCGCGCCCCCCTCGCCCGCGCGCAAGCTTAGCTACAAGGAGAAACTGGAGCTGGAGGCTCTGCCCGGGCGTATCGAGGCGCTGGAGACGGAGCAGTCGGAACTCTCAAAGCAGTTGTCGGACCCGACGTTCTATCAGCAGGATCCGGACACGGTGAACGCAACCACTCAGCGTCTGCAGACCCTCGAGCAGGAGCTGGAGCAGGCCTACAACCGCTGGGAAGAGCTGGAAGAGGGCTGAAGGCCCCGCCCTTACAGCTTCGGGATGAGCGCCCCGAACAGCCGCCGGACGTTTTCCATACCGGTGTTCAGGTGGCGCTCGATCTCCTCCATGGTGATCGGTGCCGGGTCCAGGCCGGCGGCCCAGTTCGCCACTACGGTGCAGCTGGCGTAACCGATCCCCAGCTCCCGGGCCAGGGCGGCCTCCGGCATACCGGTCATGCCCACCACGTCACAGCCGTCCTGCTTCATGCGCCGGATTTCCGCGGCGGTCTCCAGGCGCGGCCCCTGCGTGGCCCCGTAGGTGCCCCCCTCCACCGCATCCAGGTCCACTTCCCGCGCGGCCGCCATGAGCAACTGCCGCATGCCATCGTCATACGGATAAGTGAAATCAATGTGGGTGACGTGGGTCAGGTCGTCCTCGAAGAACGTGTGTTTGCGGTCCCAGGTGTAGTCGATCACCTGATCCGGGAACCCCACCCGCCCCGGATGCATGGCCTCGTGAATACCGCCAACGGCGGCCACGGCAAACAACCGCTCAACGCCCAGGTGCTGCAGCGCCCAGAGATTGGCGCGGTAGTTCACCCGGTGCGGCGGGATCGTGTGGCCGTAACCGTGACGGGCCAGAAACAGCACCTCCCGCCCGTGCAGAATACCGTGGGTGATCGGGCCCGACGGCTCGCCGAAGGGAGTGTGCACCACCTCCCGGTGGGTAATCTCAAGGTGATCGAGCCGAGTCAGGCCGGTTCCGCCAATGATCGCGACAGCCATTAGTCCTCCTCGCGGATCGCGTAAATGCCGTCCACGTTACGCAACACGCCGTGGTAGTCCATGCCAGCGCCGAACACGTAACGGTCGTCCACGTTCAGGCCGATGTAGTCGGCCCGGACCTGGGGCAGGCAGCGGTCGTGGTCCTTGCGCACCAGTACGGCAGTGCGCACATGCTCCGCGCCCTCTTCCGCGCAATAGTCCTGCAGGGCGGCCAGGGTGCGACCTTCATCGAGGATGTCGTCGATGATCAGCACGGTGCGGTCCTTCAGCGGTGTATGCGGCCTGGCGACCCAGTGCAGATGCCCGCCGGACGTCTCTCCCCGGTAGCGGGTGGCATGGACGTAGTCCACTTCCAGCGGGAAGTTCATCAGCGGCAGCAGGCGACCGGCGGGCACCAGGCCGCCGATCATGACGCACAGAACCAGAGGGAGATCGTCGGCCATGTCCGCGGTGATCTCCGCCGCCATGCGGGCCAATGCCGCTTCCACGGCAGCGCCGTCGTGAATCCGCTCGGCGCCCTCAAGGGCGGCCCGGACCTCATGGTGCTTCATGGGGAGTCCTCGTTCAGTCACTGGAGTGTCTCAGTAGGTCAGGGTTACCGTGTCGGGCTCCATCACCCGGGCTGCCAGCCAGGCCGCGCCGACCACCTCCCGGATCTCGGGGATGAGCGCTTCGCCGAAGCGCGCCACCGCAGGAGAACAGATCCGGAATGTCACCCCGGCCTCGGCGGCGTCGGCTATGAGCGCATGCAGCGACCGGCCGGACCCGTCGGCTGCCGGTTGAGCTGCCGCTGCCCCCTCGACGGCGATGGCCCCGGAATCGCCGGTGAAAACCACATCCGTTTGCGTGCCCATGGCGGCCGCAACGGCGGCCTGCGCCAGGGGTGCCGAAGCGTTCTCCAGCGGCGTATTCAGCAGAACGATAAAGAGACGTTGGGCCATGCCCGGAGTCACCTGACCTTCAAAGGCCGAAACCATACACCAACCGGCCTCGCCGGGCCATGCCACGGCGCCCCTCGCAGCGCCGGAAACACGCGACAAAGCGCGTGTTTTCAGTTACCCTCTCCGGCCATGGAAAATGACCACATGACAGACGTTACACTCAAGTCCCTGGCGCTGAGCCCCAGCCTCCAGGACAGCCTCGACGAAACCGCGTTCACGCACTGCACGCCGATCCAGGCGGCAACCCTGCCCCTGGCGATGAAGGGTCGGGACGTTGCCGGCCAGGCTCAGACCGGAACGGGCAAGTCCGCGGCCTTCCTCCTCGCCGCCATGCACCACCTCATGGAAACGCCGGTGGAGGAAGACAAGCGCGGGCCCTGGGCCATCGTGCTGGCGCCGACCCGCGAACTGGCCATCCAGATCCACAAGGATGCCGAGCTGCTCGGGCGGTTTACCGGACTGAAGTGCGTCGCCGTGTATGGCGGCACCGGTTACGAGAGCCAGCGCAAGGCGCTTGAGGACGAGGCCGACATCATCATCGGCACGCCCGGGCGCATCATCGATTTCTTCAAGCAGCGCGTGTTCAGCCTCAAGAACATCGAGGTGGTGGTGCTGGATGAAGCCGACCGCATGTTCGACCTGGGCTTCATCGACGACATCCGCTACCTACTGCGCAAGATGCCGCCGCCGAGCAAACGCATCAACATGCTCTACTCCGCCACCCTCTCTCACCGGGTGATGGAACTGGCGTACGAGCACATGAACGACCCCGAGATCGTGCGCATTGAGACCGAGCAGGTCACCGCGGACAACGTCACGCAGAAGCTCTACCACGTGCCCAAGGAAGACAAGATCCCGCTGCTGCTGGGCATCTTCAAGGAACACACGCCCGAGCGCACCATCGTGTTCGTCAATACCAAACGCACGGCGGACGACGTGGTGGGCTACCTCCAGGGCAACGGCTACGACGGCCAGGTGATTTCCGGAGATATCCCGCAGAACAAGCGCGAGCAGTTGCTCAAACGCTTCCAGAGCGGCGACCTACCCATTCTGGTGGCCACCGACGTGGCGGCACGCGGGCTGCACATCCCGGCCGTAAGCCACGTGATCAACTTCGACCTCCCCCAGGAAGCCGAGGATTACGTGCACCGCATCGGCCGCACCGCCCGCGCCGGCGCCAGCGGCGACGCCATCAGCCTGGCGTGTGATCAGTACGTCTACTCGCTGCCCGACATCGAGGCGTACATCGAGCAGAAGATTCCGTCCGAGATCGTCACGCCGGAGATGCTGGTGGAACCGAAACCGCCGGTGAAGCAGAAGCGCCCTGCCGGTTCACGCAGCGGGCCGAAGAAATCCGGCTCCGGCCAGGGCGGCCGCGGCGGCCCACGGCGGCGCAACTCCGCCAGCGGCTGATTCCGGCAACAGGCGGTGTGCGGTCACCCCGCACGCCGCCAGGTGGCCCCCGTGAATTACCTCGCCCACCTCTATCTCTCCGACGCCGACGACCACCACCGCCTGGGCAACCTCGCCGGTGACTGGATCAAGGGCCGTCTCGAGCATCACACCCTCCCCGATCGCGTGCTGGACGGCGCCCGACGTCACCGCTTCGTGGACAGCGTCTCCGACCGACACCCCGCCACTGCCGTCGCCCGCTCATACCTGGGGCCGGACCGCCGCCGCGCCGCCGGCATCATTCTGGACATGGTCAATGACCATTTTCTCGTCCGTCACTGGGATGATTACGCCAGCACGCCGCTGCCGCGGTTCCTCGACAACGCCTACGGCAGCCTGGAGCGTACCCGGGCACTGTGGCCTGCTGGCGGCGAACGGATGATGGAGCGCATGATCCGGGACGACTGGCTCAGCAGCTACGGCGACCTGGAGATCATCAGCATGGCACTGGAGCGCATCGCCATGCGCATGCGCCGTGATCCGGGGCTGGGCGACACGCTGCCGCTGCTGCGGCGGGAGTACGGCGCTCTGGAGGAGCAGTTCCACCGCCTGATGGACGATCTGCGCCGCGAGCTTCATCCCCGCTGACCTCTTCAGGCTCTGGACGCCATCAACCGAATGGCGCAGCATGGAACCATCCATGGATGGCTGCCTGCAGACACGACCGGTGCCCCGTGAGGTGGAATCATGACTCATCTTCTGCGCATCGCGCTTGCGGCCGCCGCCGCCCTGCTCCTCGCCGCGTGTGACACATCCAGCGGTCCGGATACCCCGGGCGGCGCCTACGAGCACTTCTTCGTCCAGCTCAGCCAGGGGGAGCGCGAGACGGCGCTGGAGACGTTCGCACCGGAGGGGGCCCTCGGCGACACGTTCCGCGGCGGCGCTTATTACACGTACGCGGACGCCGTGGAAACGCACATGGAAAGCCACGGCGGGCTGGACGAAGTCATCATCGACAACGGCGGCGACGAGACGTCCGAGGATGTGGTCCGTGTGGAAGGCCGGCTGCGCTTTGGCGACGGGAGCGAGCTGGAGCGCGCCATCACGTTCGAGCGTGAAGGCGATACCTGGGTCGGCCGCCTGTAGTACCGCCCCGCATTCACTCCGCCGTTTGCGGCTCCCGGGCAATCCAGGGCAACCACTTCATGCTCATGACCGTTACGTCGTCCTGATTCAGGACGCCCACGTCGACGCTCAGCACACCGAAGCGCGGATCCGGGCTCGAGCGCCGGTCTGTCACCGCATACCGGCAGCGCAGCACATCCCCGGGATACACGGGCCGCCGCCAGCGCAGGTTGTCGAACCCCTCGGCACCCGCGATGGCCGCATCGTGCAGCCAGTCGTTCACCAGGAGACGGTTGGCAATCGCCGTGGTGTGCCAGCCAGAGGCAGCGAGCCGGCCGAACAGGGTGTCCCGGGCGGCCGCATCGTCCAGGTGGAAGGGCTGCGGGTCGTACTGGCCCGCGAAACCGACCACGTCGGACTCTGTAACACCGAACGTGCCGGTGACGCCGGACTCGCCGTGCTCAAAGGCATCAAAGTAACGAGTGCTCATGCGTCCTCCTCCGGAACGGGCAGCGGCTCACGCAGGCGGAACATCCCCGCCGACTCCATGAACATGACCAGTCGTCCGTGCTGATTGAGCACCTCGGTACGGTTGTTGATGAAGCCCACATCACCGCGGCGGGGGTGCCGCTGCTTGCTGAGCACCGCCTGCCGCACGGACAGGCGGTCCCCCGCGAACACGGGGCCAAGCCAGCGCAGCCGCTGGATACCCGGAGACCCGAGAGAGCTGCTCCGCAGCAGGATGTGATCCACCATCATGCGCATGCACAGGCCGGAGACGTGGAGATCACTGGCCACCGGCCGCTGATCGTGCATCTCGGGCCACTGGGCCGCTTCCCCCAGCGTCACTGGACGCGGGTCGTAATCCACGGCAAAGGCGCGCATTCGGGTTTCGTCCACGACCATGTCGCCGAACTCGCGGATCGCGCCCACATCCTGGTCTTCCCAGAAAACTTCTGTCATCAACCGTCCCCTTGACGCTCCGGTCGCCCGAAACGAGGATACCACCTCGTTTCGCTCCCGGAGAGCCTGCCCGATGGCCGAATTTCGTCAACCCGTTTTACGCTTTCTCGCCGGCCCCGGCGCGCTCGCCCGCATTCGTGACGGGGGGCTGGCGCCGTCGCAGGTCGCCGGCCTTGCCGGCGCCGCGGGTGGCCCCAAGTGGCTCGCGCTGAACCACCTGGACCGCGCCCTGTTCGCCCACTGGCTGCCGGGCACCCGCACCGCACCCCGATTCCTGATCGGCTCCTCCATTGCCACCTGGCGGTTCGCCTGCGCCGCACAGGCCGACCCCGAGGCCGCCTTCCAGCGTTTCGAGGACGCCTACATGGCACAGCGGTACAGCACCAGGCCGGACTCCCGGGAGATCAGCGGCGAGGCGCGACGGATTCTTGGCGAAGTGCTGGGGCACACGGGCGCCGACGAGATCCTCGGCAACACCGCATTGCAGCTGAACGTCATGGCCGTCCGCGGTCTCGGGCTTACCGGCAGCCGCAACCGTCACGCGCTGACGGCGGGCCTTGCCGGGGCCGGACTCGCCAACATGATGGCACGCCGCACGCTCGGGAGCTTCTTCGAGCGGGTCCTGTTCCACCACCCCGCCGGACGCCCGCCGCTGGGCAGGCTGCAGCCATTTCCGCTGCAGGAGACGCCACTGTCCGCTGACAACCTGACCAGCGCACTGCTGGCCTCGGGGTCCATCCCCACGGTCATGGAACCCGAAATCGACATACCGGGGGCCGGGCCCGGCGTCTACCAGGATGGCGGACTCCTCGATTACCAGATGGACCTCCCCTACGCCACTGGCGACAACGTGGTGCTGTTTCCGCACTACGAGGCGCGCGTGGTTCCGGGCTGGTTCGACAAGCTTGTGCCGTGGCGGCGCCCACAACGGTCGCACATGGACAACGTGCTAGTGGTCGCACCCACGGAGGAATGGATCGCCGGACTGCCCGGAGGCAAGGTACCGAACCGCAAGGACTTCTACCGCTATGCCGGTGACGACGCCACCCGCATCGCACACTGGCAGACGGCCTCGGAGGCGACACGGGCGCTGGCCGACGACTTCATGGAAGCGGTGGCCAGCGGTGCAATCAGGAGCCGCGTCGAACCCCTCGCCGTGGGCCGCTGACCCGGCACCCTACTTACTTAGGTACTTGATGGCTTCGTCCATGCCATCCAGCGTCAGCGGGTACATGCGCTCTTCCATCAGCTCCCGGGTGATTTTGATGGAGGGTGTGTAATCCCAGCGGTTTTCCGGCTCCGGATTGAGCCACACCGCCTTGGGGAAAGCCTCCAGCACTCGCTGCATCCAGGTGGCACCCGCCTCGTCGTTCCAGTGTTCCACGCTGGCCCCCGGATACAGGATCTCGTAGGGACTCATGGTGGCGTCGCCGACAAAGATCACCTTGTAGTCGTGACCGTAGGTATGGAGCACGTCCCACGTGCTGGTCACCTCCGAATGGCGACGACGGCTGTCCTTCCACACACCTTCGTAGAGAAAGTTGTGGAAATAGAAGTACTCCAGGTGCTTGAACTCCATCTGCGCCGCCGAGAACAGCTCCTCGCACACCCGGATGTGGTCATCCATGGAGCCGCCCACATCGAAGAACAGCAGCACCTTGGCGGCATTGTGCCGCTCCGGGACCATCTTCAGGTCCAGATAGCCGCCGTTGCGGGCCGTGGAGCGGATGGTGTCGTCCATGTCCAGAACGTCATCGGCACCCTGGCGGGCGAACTGACGCAGCCGCCGCAGGGCCATCTTGATGTTGCGCGTGCCGATTTCCCGGGAGCTGTCCAGGTTGCGGTACTCGCGCTTGTCCCAGACTTTCACGGCACGGCGGTGGCGGGACTTGTCCTGGCCGATGCGAATGCCTTCCGGGTTGTACCCGTTGGCACCGAAGGGTGACGTGCCGCCGGTGCCGATCCACTTGTTGCCACCCTCGTGTCGCTCGCTCTGCTCTTCGAGCCGCTTCTTGAGGGTTTCCATGAGCTCGTCCCAGCCGCCGAGGGACTCGATCTGCTCCTTTTCTTCCTCGGTGAGCAGGCGCTCGGCCATGGCGCGGAGCCATTCTTCGGGAATCTCGCCTTCGATCTCTTCCCCAAAAATGTTCTCTATGCCACTAAAATAATTACCGAAAACCTGATCAAAGCGATCAAACAGAGTCTCGTCCTTGACCATGATGCCACGGGCCAGGAAGTAGAAATCGTCCACGCTGCACACCGCGAGCCGCTTGTCCAGCGCCTCGATCAGCGTCAGGTACTCGGTCAGCGTGACCTTCAGGCCCGCCTTGCGCAGCTCGAAGAAGAAGTCGATGAGCATCCTGCTGCCCTCTCCCGCCGACGGGATCGGCTCAGTTGGATTTGTTGCGCCGGGACATGAACATCAGGCGCTCGAACAGATGCACGTCCTGCTCGTTCTTGAGCAGCGCGCCATGCAGCGGGGGCAGCATCTTGTGCTTGGTGTTCTCCCGCAGCGTGGACGCATCCACGTCCTCGGCCATGAGCAGTTTCAGCCAGTCCAGCAGCTCGGAAGTGGATGGCTTTTTCTTCAGCCCCGGCACGTCGCGCAGCTCGAAGAAGAGCTCCATGGCTTCCTTGAGCAGATCCTTCTTGATGCCCGGGAAATGGACATCGACGATCTGCGCCATGGTCTCCTTGTCGGGAAAGTTGATGTAGTGGAAAAAGCACCGGCGCAGGAAGGCGTCCGGGAGCTCTTTTTCATTGTTGCTGGTAATGACGATGATGGGGCGGTGTTTCGTGCGCACCATCTGCTGGGTCTCGTAGACGTAGAACTCCATGCGGTCCAGTTCCCGGAGCAGGTCGTTGGGGAACTCGATGTCCGCCTTGTCGATCTCGTCGATGAGCAGCACCGGCTGGGTGTCCGACTCGAAACAGTGCCACAGCGGGCCCTTGACGATGTAGTTGGCGATGTCGTGGACGCGGTCGTCGCCCAACTGCGAATCGCGCAGGCGCGACACGGCGTCGTACTCGTACAGCCCCTGCTGCGCCTTGGTGGTGGACTTCACGTGCCATTCGAAAAACGGCAGCCCGAGACCGCTGGCCACCTGCTCGGCCAGCAGGGTCTTGCCGGTGCCCGGCTCGCCCTTGATCAGCAACGGGCGCTGCAGCGCCGATGCGGCGTTCACCGCCATGGTCAGATCGCCAGTGGCAACGTAGGAATCAGTACCCTTGAATTGCATGCTGTCCTTCCCGACCGCGGCGCATGGGCACCGCGGAGTCTGTCGATGAATCCGAAGGCACACCCGAAACGGCGCGCCCGCCAATGGCCGCGAAGTTTAACATGACTGCCCCTGGACGCCGATCATGGCCGCAGCAACAGCCCCACCACCTCCGTGGCCCGGTCCAGATCCGGCTCATTGTGCATGGCGATAAGCGGATAGAGATACGACTCGCCGATACACACAATGACGTAGGCCAGGGTCTGCGTATCCAGATGCAGGTGTCGGCCATTCTCGCGGACGTCCTTTTCCAGCAGCCCCTGTAGTGCCGCCATGAGCCGAACCCGTACCATGCCGTCGGGACGCGTGAGCAGGCGCAGCGCGAAGGCCGACTCATCCCGAAGAAACTGGAGGAACGCCTCCGACTGCCCGAGATACCGGTTGTAACGACGGTAGGTACCGATAAAATCCGGCTCGCCCGACGCCTGGGCGTCCTGCCGTGCCCTGGTCAGGGTGTCGCGACTCAGGGACCACAACACCTCCGACACCAGATGCTCGCGGTTGCCCATATGGCGATAGATGGTAATCCGGCTCAACCCGAGCCGAGTGGCGATCTCGCCGATATCCAGCCGCTCATGCGCCAGGAACATGGTTCGTGCCTGCCGCAGAATCTCTGCCTGCCGCGGCTCCGCAGATACCCCGGGACTGCCCGTGCCCGCCTGCCCTGTACCCGTTGTCATTCGCTGTCCGTCTTTCGTACGATTGTGCGGAGCACCATATCAAAAAATAGCGCGACACCTCGGCAGCGAACCATTCGCCATCGTCGCGGTCAACGAAGCGGGCAGGGTTGCGGACCATGACAGGCCAAAGAGTCGTGACGGGGTCCGCGGGTGCGGTGCGAGCAACGCCGCTGGCGCGAGAATGTGTAGTGAACTAATCTGGGGCCGCTCGTCGGCCTGGAACCTGGGGAGCCAGTCATGGATCTTGATCCGCTGTTGTTGTCTCGCATCCAGTTCGCCTTCGTGGTGTCCTGGCACATTATTTTTCCCGCTTTCACCATCGGCCTCGCCTCCTACATTGCGGTACTGGAGGGGTTGTACTTCAAGACCAACAACCCGGTCTATCTCCGGCTGTCGAAGTTCTGGATCAAGATCTTCGCCGTTTCGTTCGGCATGGGGGTGGTCTCCGGGATCGTGATGTCGTTCCAGTTCGGCACCAACTGGAGTGCGTTCTCCTATGCGTCCGCCAACTTCATGGGGCCGGTGCTGAGCTACGAAGTGGTCACCGCATTCTTCCTCGAAGCGACCTTCCTAGGTGTGCTGCTGTTCGGGCGCAGCAAGGTGCCCCAGGGCGCGCATCTGTTCGCCGCCTGCATGGTGGCCATCGGCACGTTCATTTCGTCGTTCTGGATTCTTTCCGCGAACAGCTGGATGCAAACACCGGCCGGCGTGGAGATGATCGATGGCGTGTTCCACGTCACCAGCTGGTTCGAGGCGATCTTCAACCCCTCGTTCCATGTCCGGTTCGCGCACATGGTCCTCGCCGCCTTCCTCACCACCGGCTTCTTCGTAGTGGGTGTGAGCGCCTGGTACCTGCTCCGGCGCAAGGCGACCGAGTCCGCGAAGATCATGTTCTCCATGACGCTCTGGCTGCTGGCGGTGCTGGCCCCCGCCCAGGTGATCATGGGCGACCTTCACGGCCTCAACACGCTGGAACACCAGCCGGAGAAGGTCGCGGCCATGGAGGGGAACTGGGAGACCCGCGGCAACGTGCCGCTGCTGCTGTTTGCCATTCCGGACGCCGAACAGGAGACCAACCACTTCGAGATCGGCATTCCCAGCCTGGCGAGCGTCATCCTCAAGCACGACCCCGCAGGCGAGGTGCCGGGCCTGAAGGACTGGGCGCCGGAAGACCGCCCCGTGGTAGGCGTGGTGTTCTGGTCCTTCCGGGTCATGGTGGCCATCGGCTTTCTGATGGTTGCCGTGGTGGCGGCGAGCCTGTTCCTGCGCTGGCGCGGACGGCTCTACGACGCGAGCTGGTTCCACCGGGTCTGTGTCGCCATGATGCCCATGAGTTTCATCGCCGTGCTTGCCGGCTGGCTCACCACGGAGACAGGGCGATTCCCATGGGTGGTGCACGGCATGATGCGTGTCGAAGACGGGCTGACCCCGGCGCTCACGGGTGGCGCGGCGCTCACGTCGCTGCTGGTCTACATCGCCGTCTACGCGGTCGTCTTCGCTGCCGGTGCGTACTACATCCTCAAGCTTGTCCAGGCGGGACCGGACAAGGAAGACGCGAGCGTCCGTGACGTGCATGCTGAATACCGGCGCCGGCCTGCGCGGCCCATGTCGGCTGCGGACGAAGCCCTGGATACGCAGGAGTAACTGCAATGGATACAATCGACCTGACACTGATCTGGGCGCTGATCATCGCGGTTGGCGTGTTCATGTACGTGCTCATGGACGGCTTCGACCTGGGCGTGGGCATTCTCTTCCCCTTTGCACCGGGGGAAGAGGCCCGCGATACCATCATGAACACAGTGGCGCCGGTATGGGACGGCAACGAGACTTGGCTGGTGCTGGGCGGCGCCGGGCTGCTCGGCGCCTTCCCGATGGTCTACTCCATCCTGCTGCCGGCGCTGTACCTGCCGGTGTTGTTCATGCTGGTGGCGCTGATATTCCGCGGTGTCGCCTTCGAGTTCCGTTTCAAGGCAAAGCGCTCGAAGTGGCTCTGGGATATCTCCTTCAACGTGGGCTCCACCCTGGCCGCATTCACCCAGGGCATCATCCTGGGTGCGTTCATTCAGGGGTTCGAGGTTCAGGACGGAACCTATGTTGGCGGCATGTTCGACTGGCTTACACCGTTCAGCATCATGACCGGGTTCGGCCTGATAGCCGGTTATGCACTCATCGGCTGCGCCTGGATTATCATGAAAACGATTGGCGATGTACGCGAGTGGGCCTACAGCATTGCCGACCGCCTGCTGCTGATCACGCTGCTCGCGGTGGCGGTGGTCAGCGTCTGGACACCGCTGATGCACGACGCCATCGCGCAGCGCTGGTTCTCGCTGCCGAATCTGTTCTATTTCGCACCGGTGCCGATTGTTACCGCGGGTATCGCGCTGCTGTTCTACCGTGCTCTGCACCAGCGCAATGACTTCCTGCCGTTCTTCTGTGCGCTCGGGTTGTACATCCTCAGCTACACCGGCCTCGCCATCAGCCTCTGGCCGAACGTGATCCAGCCGGACATCACGCTCTGGGACGCGGCCTCGGCGCCGGAATCCCAGCTTTTCCTGCTGCTGGGCGTGCTGTTCACCCTGCCGATCATTCTCGGTTACACCACGTGGACGTACTGGGTGTTCCGCGGCAAAGTCACCAAGGATTCGGTGGGCTATCACTAACGCCATGAGGACAGCGTGACTGCCACGCCCCCGAACAGCAGAGACGCGGCAAAGGCGGACAAACAGTGGCTGGCGGCGCGGGCCGCTCTTGCGGGAGCCCCGCGCCGGGTCAGCACACTGGCCGGCACCATTGGCGGCTGGCTGGTCATTCCCCAGGCCGGACTGATCGCCTGGCTGGTGCATGAGGTGACGGCCGCCGGCGCCGGCCTCGGCGAGGTTGCCGGGCTGCTCGCTGCGCTCCTGCTGACCTTTCTTGCCCGGGCGGGTTGCACCGCTGCGCAGGAATGGGCGGCGGCCGATGCGGCGTGCCGGGTTCACGAGCGTACGCGCCGCGAAGTGGTCAGCCACCTGTTCCAGCTCGGGCCGTCCGGACTCGCCCGCCACCCGACAGGCGGGCTCGCTTCCGCGGCCATCGACCAGATCAGTGCGCTTGGCCCCTATGTATCGCGTTACCAGCCGCAACTGATCATCACCGTCGCCGTGCCGGTTGTCCTGCTCGCCACCGTGTTCGCGCTGGACTGGCTTGCCGGCCTGCTGCTGTTTTTGGCAGCACCGCTGATTCCAGCATTCATGGCGATCGTGGGCATGGGCGCAGACGCGGTCAGCCGCAGCCAGCACCAGGCCCTGGCACGACTGGGCGGCCATTTCCTTGACCGCCTCCACGGGCTCGACCTGCTTCGCCACATGGGCCGCGCGGAGGCAGAAGCGGATCACCTCGCACGAGTGGGCGATGATTACCGACGCCGCACCATGGCGGTGCTGCGGATCGCTTTCCTCTCCTCTGCCGTGCTGGAGTTCTTCAGCTCCGTCGCCATCGCCATGGTCGCCGTATACGTGGGCATGGGGCTGCTCGGGTACATCTCGTTTGGCCCGGCCCCGGAACTCACGTTGTTCAGCGGGCTGTTCGTGCTGCTCCTGGCACCGGAGTTCTTTCAGCCGTTACGGCAGCTCGCCCAGCACTACCACGACCGTGCCGCCGCCCTGGGCGCAGCAGCCGAGCTCCGCGCACTGACGGACATCCGGTCACCCATGCCGGTAGCCGGCTCGACCCCGCCGCCGACCGCACCGCCGGAATTCGTTCTCCATGGCGTCACGGTGGTGGGCGACGGCGGCGAACATATGCTGAAGCCCGTCAACCTGACCATTAACCCCGGAGAGACGGTGGTGCTGACCGGGCCCTCCGGCGTCGGCAAATCCACCCTCCTGCACGCAATCGCCGGCTTTCGGCGCATCGAAGACGGTGTACTGACGGTGAACGGCACACCATTGGAGAGAATCGACCTGAGTGCCTGGCAGGGCCAGCTCGGCTGGCTGGCCCAGGTGCCTCACCTGTTCCCGGGCACGTTGCGGGAAAACCTGCTGCTCGATGAAACAAGCGCCGAAGACGAGCCCCGCATCCGCGATGCCCTCCACCGTGCGGGCCTGGAGCGCGTGTTGGCGCATTTGCCCGATGGCCTTGAGACACGCGTTGGCGAACACGGCAGCGGCATTTCGGGCGGTGAGGGGCAGCGCGTGGCACTCGCCCGCGCTCTGCTTCGCCAGGCACCGGTGCTGCTTGTGGACGAGCCCACCGCGAGCCTCGATCCGGACACCACGGCAATCATCACGGACGCGCTGCGAGGCGAATCCGAGCGGGGGGCGACAATCATCGTTGCCACCCACACCCCCGACGATTATCCGTGGGCCCACCAGGTGATTGCGCTGACCCGGAACGGGAGCCGCGCCGATGGATGAATTCCGCCCCCTGCTCCGCCTGCACGCGCCGCGATGGCCCTGGTTGCTCGCCGGTGCAGTGCTCATGCTCATGGCAACGCTGGCCAGCTTCGGCCTGCTCGCGCTCTCGGGCTGGTTCATCACCGCCACGGGGCTGGCAGGCATTGCGATGGCGGCAGGCAGCACGGTGATGCTGGACATCTACCGACCGGGAGCCGGAATCCGCTTCTTCGCC
The DNA here is from genome assembly GCF_048323695.1 of Aquisalimonas sp. APHAB1-3. Lineage (NCBI taxonomy): Bacteria > Pseudomonadati > Pseudomonadota > Gammaproteobacteria > Chromatiales > Ectothiorhodospiraceae > Aquisalimonas > Aquisalimonas sp. APHAB1-3. The sequence continues at coordinate 713,467 of NZ_JBLWFT010000001.1, forward strand.
GTCGGCCGGGCCGTCAGCCGTTACGGTGAGCGCCTCGTCACCCATGAGGCCGTGTTCCGCCTGCTTGCCGACCTGCGCATATGGATGTTCCGGCGGTTGATGCAGCTCGACCTGCAGGGCCTGGCGTCTCTTCGTAGCGGCGACACCCTGGCCCGGCTGACGGCCGACGTGGACCGCCTGGACCAGTTCTACCTGCGGCTGCTGGCCCCGGTCGCCGTGGCCGCGATCGGACTGATCATCGCCGCGGCGGTGCTGGCCCTGTTCGCACCGCCGGCGGCCACGGCCGTTGCCTTGATCCTCGGGGCCACCGCGATCGCTGCCGCCCTGCTCGGTCTGCGGCTGACGAAACGGCCCGGGGAGCAGGTCGTCATCCTGTCCGGGCACCTGCGCGATCACCTGGTGCTGTCCCTGCGTGGCGCCGCCGAACTGCGGATCTACGGCCGTGAACCCGACGCACTCCACCATCAGGGTGAACTCTCCAGGGACCATGAGCGCGCCAACCGTACACTGTCCCGACTGTCCGGGCTGACCCAGGCTGGCGGCAACCTGGCGACATTCGTCAGCGTCTGGGCGGCAGCCGTGCTGGCAATTCCCCTCGTCCAGTCCGGCGCCCTCACCGGGCCCGGCTTCGGGTTGGTGTTGCTCGGAACCCTCGCGCTTGCCGAGCTCGTGACGCCGCTGCCAATGGCAACCCAGGCTCTGGCCCATGTTCGCGCAGCCGCGCGCCGGGTCGCTGGTGCTGCTCCAGATGCGCCATTGCCGCACCGGGGAGAGAGTGGGCCCGGCGACGGCACGGTGGTCATGGCCGACGTGCACTACAGGCACCACCCCGGCACCACCCCGATTCTTGACGGCATTGCGTTGACGGTCCGGCCTGGCGACCGCTTCGCGATTACCGGGCCGAGTGGCACCGGCAAGAGCACCCTGCTGCAGCTGATTACCGGGGCCCTGTCACCGGATAGCGGCACTATCGAAGTCGGCGGGACTCCGATTGCCGCAATGTCTCCGGAGGCCATCGGCCAGCGGGCCGCATGGATGCCCCAACGGACGATGGTCTTCAACGGCACCGTGGCGGACAATCTGCGCATGGCCGCCCCGGAGGCCTCGCAACAGTCCCTCTGGCACGCGCTGTGGATGGCGTGCCTGGACCAGACTGTCGCCGAGTTGCCACAGGGGCTTGAGACCTGGCTCGGTGAGGCGGGACGACAACTCTCCGGCGGCGAAGCACGACGCCTGACTCTGGCCAGAACACTGCTCCGGCCGGCACCCGTGCTACTGCTGGACGAGCCCGTGCGCGGACTCGACCGGGACAGTGCCCTCGCCGTGATGGAGCGCCTGGCGCACAACGACCCGGCGGAGCGCGCCATGGTCGTGGTCACCCACGCACCAGAACTGCTGCCAACCACTTTCCTCCACCTTCAGCTGAGCAACGGGCGACTCGAACCCGGCGTTTGATATACTCCATACCTCTGACCCGGGCTCGAACCCGTCGGCAGGCCCTGCACCGCACAGGAGGATGGCCACGTTGTCCAACCAGCGCCCCGTACCGCCCGAGTACATCACGCGCGGCCAGCGGATTATCGAGGACATGCACTCCGAGTATCAGCACATCGTGGTCGCCCACGACCCGGACTACGGCCACGTCCTGTACCTGGACGATGATCTCCAGATCGCCGAATCGGATCACGCGTACAACCGCGCCATGATCGACCCGCTGGTGCAGGCTGGCCTCACGGGGCGCGTGCTCATCCTCGGCGGGGGCGACGGCGGCGTGCTCAAGGCGGCGGTACACGGCGGCGTGCACGACGCGACGCTGGTGGATATCGATGGCAAGGTGCTGGAGCTGGCGCAGCGCTATTTCCCAGGACTGTGCGAGGACGCGTTCACCGCGACCAACGCCCGCGTGGTGGTCGGCGATGCATTCGCATGGCTCGACGACGCCAGGGGCTACGACGGCATCGTCTACGATCTGACCATGGAGCCGGTTCGGGCGAACCAGTCCCGCCTGGAGTTCATCGAGGAGATCGTCGGCCGCATTGCGGCCAGCCTGCAGCCCGAGGGGATGCTCACCATGCAGTGCTGCAGCGAGCATCAGCCACAGCTCCGGCGGGAAATCCACGACGCGCTGAGCCGCCATTTCACCGCCGTTGCCGATTACCCGGTAGTCGTCCCTTCCTATCACGAACAATGGATTTTCGCGCACGCCCGCTACCCGGCCCGGCGGTGAGCGAATCCGGCCCGCCCCGTGTGCCGAGAGCCTGGTGTGTTTAGAATCACGCTTGCGGGACACAGAGCGGCGCGACCCGCCCACCGCAACGCACTACAGATCCGGTCAAGGGAGACCCTACGTGGACTACACGGCACTGAAAGACTTCGTCGACGCTCAGTGGCAGGACACGATCCTGGACGAGCTCAAGGACTTCATTCGTATCCCGGCGAAATCCCCGGCCTTCGATCCGGACTGGGCCAGCAACGGGCACCTGGATGCGGCAGTGGCCCATGCGGAGCGCTGGTGTCGCGAGGCAGCGCCGGCAAGCGCAACCATCGAGGTGATCCGCCTCCCCGGGCGCACGCCGTTACTGCTGGTGGATGTGCCGGGCACGGCCGACGGAACCGTGCTGCTGTACGGGCATCTGGACAAGCAGCCGGAAGTCTCCGGATGGAGTGATGGCTACGGTCCGTGGACCCCCGTCTACATCCATGACCGTTTGTACGGGCGCGGCAGCGCCGACGACGGCTATGCCGTCTACGCATCGGTGGCGGCGGTACGCGCGGTGCATGAACAGGGTGCCCCGCATGCACGCTGCATCGTGCTGATCGAGACCTGCGAGGAGAGCGGCAGCTACGACCTGCCCCACTACATCGACCACCTCCGGGACCGGATCGGCCAACCCGACCTGGTGCTGTGCCTGGACTCCGGCTGCGGCAACTACGAGCAGATGTGGTGCACCACCTCCCTGCGCGGCATGGCCGCGGGAACGCTGACGGTGGAGACGCTGACCCAGGGTGTGCACTCGGGAGACGCCGGTGGTGTCGTGCCCTCCTCGTTCCGCGTTGCCCGGCACCTGCTCGAGCGCCTGGAGGATTCCGTCGACGGCCGCATCGTCCCCGGCCATTTCAACGCCACCATCCCGGATGAGCGGCGGACCCAGGCCCGGGAAGCCGCGATGGTCATCGGCGCGACACTGCGTGACCGATTTCCGTTTGCCGACGGTGTACTCCCCGAAGAGGAGGACCTCACCGAACTGGTTCTCAACAGGAGCTGGCGGCCCGCGCTGGAAGTCACCGGTACCGACGGGCTGCCGCCCATCGCGGAGGCCGGCAACGTTCTGCGGCCCTACACCGCCATGAAGCTGGCCCTGCGCCTGCCGCCCACGGTGGATGGTGAGGATGCCACCCAGCGACTGAAGACACTCCTGGAGAACAACCCGCCGAACAACGCAAAGGTCACGTTCACACCCGACCAGGCCGCCAGCGGCTGGCATGCGCCCCCGCTCGACGACTGGCTGGCGGACACCATGGAGGCGGCATCGGAAGACACCTTCGGTGCACCGGCGATGTTCATGGGTGAAGGCGGCACGATCCCGCTGATGGCCCTGTTGAGCGATGCCTTCCCGAAGGCGCAGTTCGTCATCACCGGTGTCCTGGGCCCGCAGTCCAACGCGCACGGCCCGGATGAGTTCCTGCACGTCCCGACGGCGAGGAACCTCACCACCTGCGTGGCCCGTATTATCGCGGCGCATGCCGAGCACGGCTGAGTACTGTTTATTTATACACCTTTCTGTCGCATAATGGGCGCTCGCCAGGGCGTTCCATTCTGCGAGGTGCACCATGCTCAAGGGTCGCGGCACGGACCAGCGCATCGCCAATCGCTTCTCGCATCGCAAGACCGATTCTGTCGACGACGGCTGGCCCAATCTCGATGCCGCTGAGCAGAGCGCGCCTGACACCATTTGCACCACCGAGCAGGCGCGGTCGATCATCACCCGCAACCGGTCGCCGGACGTTCCCTTCGAGCAGTCGATCAACCCGTACCGTGGCTGTGAACACGGGTGCATCTACTGCTTTGCCCGCCCGAGCCACGCCTACATCGACCTCTCCCCAGGGCTGGACTTCGAGACGCGGCTCACCGTCAAGACCAATGCCGCCGAACGCCTGCGGGCGGAGCTGGCCCGTCCGGGTTACCGCTGCCAGCCCATCGTTCTCGGCACCAACACGGACCCGTACCAGCCGATCGAGCGTCAATGGCGGGTGACCCGTTCGCTGCTGGAGGTCCTGGAGACATGCCGCCACCCAGTCAGCCTCATCACCAAGGGGGGCGGCATTCTTCGGGATCTGGACCTGCTCGAATCGCTGGCCACGGACAACCTGGTCTCTGTCATGGTCAGCCTGACATCACTGGATTCCGGGCTGAAACGAGCCCTCGAACCACGTGCCGCTTCCCCGGGCACGCGCCTGCGCGTCATCCGCGCGCTGCGGGAGCGCGGCGTCCCCACTGGAGCGCTGATCGCCCCGGTCATCCCCGCACTCACGGATCACGAACTGGAGTCACTCGTCGAATCGGCCGCGGGCGCCGGAGTTCAGGAAGCGGGCTACGTCCTGCTGCGCCTGCCAAGGGAAGTTCAGCCCCTGTTTCAGCGCTGGCTGGAGGAGCATGCCCCTGGCCGGGCCGAGCATGTGATGAGCCTGCTGCGCCAGGCCCATGGCGGACGGGCGTACGACGCCTGCTTCGGGCACCGCATGCGAGGCAAGGGGCCGTGGTCCGATCTGCTGGAACAACGCTTCCGTCGGGCCCTGCGCCGCCATGGCCTCGAACGGCGCAACGGCGTGCCATTGAACACCCACTCTTTCCGCCCTCCCGTGCCCGACACGCCCCAGCGTTCACTCTTTCCTGACTGACCGTCCCGCGATGTGGCCTGTACCGGCGTCGGGCGTCTATGCTAAACCAATGCAAACAAGCGGTATGGGGTCCGGCCATGGTGGCACCCAACAACAGTGACGCCTTCGAACACCTCGACACCATCGCCGAGCGCCTGGCGACCGCGAATCGTGTGCTCTTCATCACCGGCGCCGGCCTGTCCGCGGATTCCGGCCTGCCCACCTACCGCGGCGTCGGCGGCATCTATGATGACGGCATCACCGATGAAGGCATTCCCTTCGAAGTCGCGCTGTCCGGCGACATGTTCCGGCGCCGCCCCGAGCTCACCTGGAAACACATCGCCCGCATCGAGGCCGCCACGCGTGGCGCCAGCTGCAACCGCGGGCACGATGTCCTGGCGGCCATGGAAGACACCCTGCCCCACGCCTGCGTGCTGACCCAGAATGTCGACGGTTTCCATCATGACGCGGGCAGCCGTAACGTCATCGAGATGCACGGCAATGTTCACACGCTCCGCTGCACCGGCTGCGACCGCGTCAAACGGGTCGAAGATTTCTCCCGGTTGCAGCTCCCGCCGGCCTGCCTGCGGTGCGGCGAACTCATTCGCCCGGATGTGGTGCTTTTCGGCGAGATGCTGCCATTCCAGGCGCTGGACCACCTCGCGGAAGAGACTGCCGCCGGCTTTGACGTGGTCATGAGCATCGGCACGACCAGCGTCTTTCCCTATATTGTCGAACCGGTACTCTCGGCCCGGGAACATGGCGCGATGACCATAGAGATCAACCCGTCGCGTACGGAGATCTCGGAGACCGTGGATTTCCAGCTGCCGGATCGTGCCGCCAATGTTCTGGACGCGCTCTGGGGACGGTTCCAGAGCGCCCACGGCCACGGTTGAAGCCGCGCGCCCATACGTGCGCTGCAGATTGCACGACAGCGTAACGCCAGCCCTACCGGGAGAACCAGCAATGCCCTACGTCACCATCGCCGGCGAGTCCCTCCATTACACGGTCCATGATGAAGATGCCCCCCTTGACCTCGTCTGCATCCATGGTGCCGGGGGCGACCACACCCTCTGGCCGCGCGGGCTGGGTGACCTCGCCTCATGCAATACGTATGTCCTGGACCTGCCGGGGCACGGCCGCTCCGGAGGTCACGCCCGGGACTCCGTCAGCGCCTACGCGGAGGTGGTGGAAGCATTCGTGGCAGAGCTCGGGCTGCGCCGTGTCATCCTGCTCGGCCACTCCATGGGTGGCGCCATCGCACTGAGGATCGCCCTGGACGAACCGCGCTGGCTTGATTCTCTGATCCTAGCCTGCACCGGGTGCCGGCTCCGTGTCCCGGACGAAACCTTTGCGCTCTACCGCACCGATCCGGAGTCAGCGGTGGAACGCCAGTGCCATGTGAGCTTCTCCCCGGTGGCGCCGCAGGCGCTGATCGACGCGGAAGCCACCCGCCGCCGTGACGTGTCGCCGGATGTCATGCTGCGGGACTACACCGCATGTGACCGGTTCGACGTTACCGACGAACTCGGCGAAATCGCCATTCCCGCGCTGGTCATCAGCGGTGACATCGACCATCTCACACCGCTGAAATACGCACAGTTCCTGGAAGACCGCATTCCGGACGCACGGCTCGCAGTCGTGGCGCCGGCCGGACACATGCTTCCACTGGAACAGCCTGGAGAAATCACCCGACTTGTGAGCGAATTCGTGGGACGCCGGGTTGACAGTTGATAGGGTGGTGTCGGGTGGAAACGACAGAACCAGCAGATTACAAGGAAAACAATGATAGTCCCAGATCAACACGGCGATGTGGTGCGCCTTTCTCTGCTTGATGAACTGCAGGCTCTGGAATCGGTTTCGGAGCTCCATTCACGCGAGCTGGAGCGGCTGCTGTTCCTGTTCCGGGCGTCCGACCCCGGCATCTACCAGCCCGCCGCGTTGGCCCTGGGCCGTCGCGCCCTCATGGAGGATGCGGCCAATCGCTCCCTGTACACCTACGCCCACAAGCGCCGAGTTGATCTTGAAGATGTCCATGAACTCAACGGGCAGCGCAGTACCCGCCGAATCCTGCTCGCTCAGGTCAGCAATTGGGCGTCGCAGCCGGCCGACTGGCGCGGCCCGCCCCCCCTGACGCCGGAACAGGTTGCCGAGGGTCTGCCCAGTGACCCGGCAGACGCCGCCGTGCTCCTGAACGCCGTGGCACGCCTGCTGGCCACCATGGACATCGAGGGTTTGCCCGAAGCCGCCGAGCAACTGCTGCACGACCTCCCCGCCCCGGGCGCCGGGCGGATGGTCTGGCGGCGCTGGACCGAACTACTGTTCGCCATTCGCGCCTACGGCATTCCGACACAGGTGCCGGGGTGCACCGGGGCGTGGCGTAGCGCCCTGGACCGGCTGGTCGTCGCCGCCCCCGGCGAGGATCCGGTCGGGGATGGCTCACGCCGCCTGATCGCTCTGGATGAACTGTACCGGGTGGCCGGGGCGCACCCCGACGCCCTGCAGGAGCTCAGTTCCGCGTGGCCGAACTCCGTGTCGGAGGCGGACCGCCGCTGGTGCAGGCTGCGATTCGCCACCTGGTGCCGCCGCCACTTCCCGAACAGCACCCCGCTGCTCACCGTGGAACCGCGGGAGTATTCGGGGCTCAGCCGTTATGCGGCGGAAATCGAGCGCGCATGGCAGGAGCGCGCCGGCCATATCGGCGCGTCGCCGGTGGAGAGTTGCGGTCAGGCGCTGTTGAAGACCCTGGCGGAGATGGTCGAATCATCGGTAAGCTGGCGTCGACACCCGTCACGGGACCGCGCTCTGGCGCTGTTCCTGATCGTGGACCTGGATATCGCAGTTCCGCTCTCCCCGGAGCGCGTTGCCGCATTCCCGGGAGTCACCGCCAGTGGCAGCGGGCTGAGCGTGCCATGGGTGCTGCGGGTTACCGAGTGGGAGGGCATCGCCCCCGAGACGCTTCTGGACGCCCGCACCCTGCACAACATCAAGGACCTTCCCCTGCAGGAGCAGCTGGTCCGCCGCGACAGTGGTGGTGGCGACAAGCTGGCAGACGTGCTGGAGCACCGGTTCCGCACCCTGATTCACAACGCGCGCGGATGGGACCCCGCGCGGTTCCTGCTGCGTCTGACAGCCCGACAGCCCGCCCCGGCCTTCTTCAGGCGGCTCTACAGCGTGGTTCAGAACCGCACCTACGCCACCCCTGACGGCCAGAGCTTTCCGCTCGCACAGTGGTGCCAGGCACTGGCGTCAGAGAACGATGACACCATGGTACCCGGCCTGGACTCCACGGATGGTCATCGGGCGCCCGTTCTGGAGAACCTCCGATCTCTTGCCGAGCAGCCGGGCGTCCCCGGCGAGGCCATCCGTACGCTGGTCTCGCTGCTGGGCCCCTCCGGGGCAACGGTCGGAGCGCCGACCGGCACGGTCATCGGTCTGCTCCGGTACCTCGGACCACCGGCGGAGCGCCAGCAAAACCCCGAGCCGGAGCTGGACGCCATTCAGCGCGATCTCCTGCTGCTGCCTGACCTGCTCGCCCCGGACGCCTGGCGCCGGCGCCATCGGGCCCGGGAAGCGGTTGCCAGTCTGGACGAACGGCTCGACGCCGTGGCCGGCCTGCTCACGCCGCTGCTCCCGCGCCCGGAGGCAACCTGGCTCACCCACGCCTGTGAGGCGGTCCGCAGGCAGTCCCGGCTCTGGCTGCAGGGGCTGGACGCCGTTGCCCGTATGGCCGCGCGCTACGAGGACACGCCCGAGCACTGGTCCGACGCCCTGGCAAGCATTCCCGGCGAGCTCCCGGCCGCGCTGCGCAGCCCGCTGCTGCTGGAAGTCTGGAACTGCCTCCGGGATCAGACCAGTACGCCGATCGCCCTGCTTCACTGGGCCGCGGAAGGACTGGACGACAAGGCCGATCCGGTCATCGTCGAGGCCGTTGCCAGTTACTGGCGTGAGCAGATCGAGATGGCCATGGCCCGCGGGGCCACCATGGACGTCAAACTGCTGATGGAAGATCCGGTCTTCGCGACGCTGCGCGCGCGTCTGGAGGACCCGGACCTCGGATTACGGCTTCGCCGCTGGCACTTCGACCGATTGCGGCCGCTGGAGGGCATTGCCGCCGCACGCAACGCCGGAGGCCCCGAGGGGACCGGCTCCGGCCTGATGGCGTTCCTCGGCCATTTCACCGCCGTGTGGATCGGCCTGCTCATCGGGGCCATTCTCATGCTCGACTTCGGCGACGCATGGCGGGCAATGGCTGAAGCCGGCGACATGGCCGGAATCGCGGCAACGTTCTTGATCGGGGCCACTGGCACGGCTGTCTACCTGCTTGCCAACCTGCGGCGCAAGGTGCGCCGTGACAACAGCCAGGCAGCTGGCACCTACTGGATGAAACAGCTCGGTCGCGTGCTGGTGTTCCTGCTGGCGTGCCTGATTTACACCCTGGCCGCGACCGGTGGCCTCTGGCTTCTGCTCTCGGGCACCGCGGAAGTGGTCCACGGCTCCATGGCCATGGGCCATATCATTGTCTGGACCGGGTTTGCACTGTTTGCAGGCACCTTCTTCGGCCTGGTGGCCAAGGACCTCTGACCCCCGCAGCCGGGCCGGCGGCGCGCCGGCCCGTTACCGGGATTCGTTGTCATCCAGGCGCGCCAGCAAACGCTGGTGATAGGCGGTCTCGGTCCAGAGGGCGCCGCCCCGCCTCCCTTCCTGAAGCTTCATGCGCAGCAACTGCAGCCGGCGCTGTGCGCGGTCGCGCTCCGGCGCGTCATCCAGTGGCAACTGCGCAAGCAGGTCTTCCACCCGTTCGATATCGCGCAGGGTCTGGACTTCCGGCGGCAGATACCCGGCATTCCGCAATACACGATAGGCTGCGCGCAGGTGCTCCGGCACCAGCGAATCGTCATCGAGCACCTGGCGGGCCCCTTCACCCGCCAGGTTACTCAATTCCCCGCGTTCGCGCGCTTCGGCGATGCGCTGTTCCGCCAACTGATCAAGCAGATGCATGACTACGGTCTCCGGGTGATGCCGTCATCATAGCCAGGAAGCTGCCACGCTTGCATTAGTCCGAATTAGGACTATCATTGCTCGTAAGAACTGGAGGCCACCCATGAATGACATCGCATCCCCCGACAAGCCCCTGTACATGCAGCTTCTGCGTGAGCTGGTGGAAGCGTACCAGGCGTTCGAAGGGTACTCCCTCCCTCATATCAAGTCGCTGGGGCTCACGCCGGCCCAGTTCGACGTGATCGCAACCCTGGGCAATACCGAGGGCATGACGTTCAAGGAGCTTGGTGAGCGGACGCTGATCTACAAGACCACGCTCACCAGCGTCGTGGACCGGCTGGAGTCCCAGGGGCTGGTTCAGCGGCAGCCGTCGCTGGAAGACCGCCGCAGCACCATTGCCGTGCTGACGGATGCGGGCGACGCGCTGTTCCGCTCCGCATTTCCGAAGCACAGCGAATACCTGCGCCAGCGGCTGGATCAGCTGTCGGATGAAGAGATGAAAGCGAGCATCGAGGCGCTGCGGACGTTGCGCAGGGTCTTCAGGTAAGGCGCCGCACGGGCGGCGTGATTTTACGTCTTTTTTGTCCATTTTCGGACTAACGACGCAGAGGTGTCACCACATGAAAGTACTCATTGTCTACTACAGCACGTTCGGCAACGTTCTCGACATGGCCCGCCTGGTCGCCGAAGGCGTGGAAAGCGTGCCCGGCGCCGAGGCGGTGATCCGCACCGTGCCGGAGCTGATGCCCGACGAGGTCATCCAGGGCAACGACGGCATGAAGGCAGGTCGCGAGAGGCAGAAAGACATCCCGCTTGTCACCGATGATGACTTCCGCGAAGCCGGTGCCATTGCGCTCGGAACGCCCACGCGTTTCGGCAACATGGCCGCCCAGCTGAAGAACCGGATCGACCAGGTCAGCGCGCTGTGGATGGAAGGGGTGTTCGAGGACAAGCCGGCCGGCATGTTCGTCTCCACCGCCAGCCTCCACGGTGGCCAGGAGGCGACCATCACGTCCAGCCTCGGCCCGCTCATGCATCTGGGCATGATCCCCGTGGGTGTCCCCTACTCCACGCAGGAACTGTTCGTAACACAGGGCGGTGGCTCACCTTACGGCCCGGGGCACATCGCCGGTGGCAACAATGACCGCGCCATCGACAATGAAGAATCGGCCATCTGCCGCGCGCTGGGTGCACGGCTCGCGCGCATCGGCCTGAAGCTTCAGGGCTGACCCTGCAGGAGGGTGTCGGCGCCGTGCCGGCACCCTTCGTCCTACCCCTCCCGATCCGGTATCATGACGCGGACCTTCCGCGTGAAGGCCCGCCTTTCTCCTCAGCAACCTCGCGGACGGCGCCGGATGCCACGCCACCTGGATGTTCTCATTGCCGGTCAGGGGATCGCCGGTTCGCTGCTGGCTTACCACCTGATGGCCCGAGGCCTGGATGTCTGCATTGCCGACCCCGGGGCGCCTGACGGCACGGCCAGTCGCGCCGCTGCAGGCATTCTCAGCCCGTATACGGGCCGCCGCTACAAGGCACCGGGAGAGCTTGATGCCATGCTCGCGGAATGCCACAGCACCTACCAGAGCATCGCCAGGACCATCGGCGTCACGGTCTACCACCCGCAACCGATCTGGCGTATCGTGCAGCGGCAACCGGAACTGACCGACATTGAACGACGTCGCCACGAGCGCCCTGGGCGGGAACTGATCAGCCCCGTTCAGCACAACGGGCTGCCGGAAGGAATGCGAGCCCCGCTGGGCGCTACCCGGATCGACGGCGGTGGCCAGGTCGACATGGAGACGCTGCTCTCCGGCCTGCGCCACTGGTTCATGGAGCGCGAAAGCCTGATCCCGGAGCAACTGACCGCCCCGGCCATGACGGGGCCGACCGGGGGCGCTCTGGAATGGCGGGGGCTGCGCGCCGATGTGGTTGTGTTCTGCGACGGCGCCGCGGCATTCGCCAACCCGTGGTGGCGGGGGCTGCCCTGGCGTGCGTCGCGCGGCGAGACGGTGGACGTGGAACCGGCGCGACCCGACACCTGGCCGCGGGTCATCGTGACGGGGGGCAAATCGCTCGTGCCAATGGCGCCTGGACGTTACCGCATCGGCTCGACCTACGACCACGCATCGCAGGCCGGCGCCCCCACCGGCGAGGCGCAACGGACGCTTCTCGACGCCTTGCCAGGCCTCACGGACGGCGACCCGACGGCCCGCGTCGTCGGTGCCCGTACCGGCATCCGGCCGGGCTCCCGGACGGGCAACCCCTTTACCGGATTCCACCCGGCTGCGCCCCGGATCGGCATCCTCAACGGACTCGGCTCCCGCGGCACCCTCCACGCCCCCTGGCTCGCACGGCGACTGGCCGAGCGCATTGTGGATGGCACACCTCTCCCGGACCACGTCGACGTGGCGCACCTTTCCGGACTGCCAACCCGATGAAACGACGCCCCCTCACCGCGCTGGTCCACGAGCTGCTGGAACCGATACTCAGCGATGGGGCGGTCGCCGTGGACGCGACCGCGGGCAACGGCCACGACACCGCCTTCCTCGCCCGGAGCGTCGGGGCCGGCGGGCGGGTCTACGCCCTGGACATCCAGGAGGCGGCACTGGAACAGGCACGGCGCCGGCTGCAGCAAGGCGGTCTGCTTGAGCGTGTGCGACTCATCCGGGGCGACCACGCCAGCCTTCTGGAACTGCTCGGTCACGAGCACCAGGGCCGCGTGGCGGCCGTTACCTTCAACCTGGGCTACCTTCCCGGAGGCGATCGCAGCCGCATCACCAGTGCTGCCACGACCATTCCCGCGCTCCGCCAGGCGACAACGTTGCTGGCACCGAGCGGTCGGCTGACGATTCTTGCTTACGTTGGGCACTCCGGAGGCAGGCTGGAAGCCAGTGCCGTTGAGGAGTGGGCGAACGCTCTTGGCTCGCCATTCGGTGTGAGGGAGGTGCGCCCGCCGGGAACGCCCGATCAGGCACCCCGCCTGTTCGTGATTGACCGCGAATGACGGCCCGAACACCGGCATTCGCGATCAATCAGCGTCTGCGGGGACTTTACTTGCCTGCTTCCAGGCGCCGCTGACGACGGATCTTGGATGCTTTCGGGCGGGTTTTGCCGTTGGTTCCACGCCAGATCTTGCCGCGGCGGCTGCGCTGATCGCCTCGAGCCATGATGCTCTCCTTGGTTGAAGTCACGAATACAATCCGCAATGGTAAGATTCCTGCTTCACAAACACAAAGGCAACGGTGGCCATGCAGCAGCACGCTCTCGTCATCAACACGTCAGGCCGCGGACTCACCGACCTCACCGGTGAGCTGACCCGACTGGTTACCCATAGCGGGTATCGCACCGCCCTTTGCCATGTGTTCATCCGGCATACCAGCGCATCGCTGCTGATTCAGGAGAACGCCGACCCATCGGTTCAACGCGACCTGGAGCGGCTATTCGCGAGACTGGTGCCGGACGGCGATCCGTTGTTCGAGCATGACATGGAAGGGCCAGACGACATGCCCGCGCATGTGCGCAGCGCACTCACCCAGACCGACCTCACCATCCCCGTGAGTGACGGACGACTCCACCTCGGAACCTGGCAGGGCGTCTACCTGTGGGAGCACCGCCACAGACCGCACCGGCGGGAACTGACCATCACGCTTCAGGGCGAGTGATCCGCCCCGCGCGAACATCTACCAAGGGATCGGCTGACCGTCCCAGGCAAGAAAACTGCCCGACGCCTCCGGGGTCAGCCCGTCGATCACGGTGAACAGCCGCGATACCGTGTACTCGGTGGTGAACAGCTTGCCCTCCGGCACGCGCGCCTGAAACGGCTCCGACAAGGCGGTGTCGGTGGTCCCCGGGTGCAGGGCGACGCAGACCAGGGCGCGGGAGCGCCGCCCCAGCTCAACGGAAATCCCGCGGGTGAACATGTTCTGGGCCGCCTTGGCGCCGCGATAGGCGTACCAGCCGCCCAGGCCGTTGTCGCCGATGCTGCCCACACGCGCGGACATGTTCGCCAGTACCGCATGCTCGCGGTGGCACAGGAGTTGCGCGAAGGCCCGGGCGACCAGCAGCGGGCCGAATGCGTTCACCCGGAAACTCTTCTCCAGGTTCTCCAGTCGGACGTCATTCAGCCGCTTCTCCGGGACCATCCCGTGCTCGTCATGGAGAAGCCCGGCGACGTTGAACAGCAGATGCAGACGCGGGCTGCGCGCCGCCACGGTGGCAGCAGCATCCTCGATGCTGGCCTCGTCGGTCACATCCAACCGCAGCACCACCAGTCGCTCGGGGTGTTCGTCCGCCAGCGCCTGCAGCGCTTCCGCTCGCTCCGGGCGACGCGATGTGGCGTACACCCGCCCCACCCGCGGCTCGGCGAGCAACTGGCGAACGCACTCCAGGCCAATACCCCGGCTGGCACCCTGGATGAGTGCGTGAAAGCCATCCGGAAACCGTTGGAACATCTTTGCTGACCTTCAGCTACTGCTGGCGACGCCGCCGGTCAGGGCGACACCGATCAGGACTGCCGCATAGTGGCAGGCCGCGGCGGCAACCACGAAGGCGTGCCAGATGGCGTTATGGAACGGCAGCCGTTTCCACAGATAGAACGGCACACCCACGCTGTAGAGACCACCACCGACGAGAATGAGCACCAGAACCACCAGCGACGCCGAGGAGACCAGCGGCTGTAACGCGAACACCACGCTCCAGCCCAGGACCAGATACAGGGCCAGCGAGCTGCGGGGCTTGAGCGGTTCGCGTCGGAACAGGCGGATGGCCATCCCGGTCAATGCGATCAACCAAACGAACGCGAACAGGATCCAGCCGGTTGTCCCGCCCATCACGTGCAACGTCAGGGGCGTGTACGTGGCCGCGATCATGAGCAGGATACCGGCGTGATCCAGGCGCTGGAACAGACCGGCCCAGTGGGAGCTGTCCGTGAGGTCGTGATTGCACAGGGCGGAGCAGCCGAGCATGCCCACCAGCCCGACGCTGTAGACCACGAGGCTGGCCCACAGCAGCGCATCGCCATGAGCGACGACACCGGCCACGATCATCATGGCGACAACACCGACCACGGCTCCTGTGATCCCGCACCAGTGCACGATCCGGTCCATCCACTGCTCGGCACGGGAATAAACGCGTGTTATCCGGGTCACCGCCCCCCCTTTCGAGAACTCTCGCCCGCTGGCGCGGACATCAGCCGTTCCAGTACGCTAACACGGCTTTCCCGGTTTTGCCGCGCCGGTTCAGCCGCCCCACTCGCAACGGCAGGGAGATGCCTGTTTGATCACGCACCGCCCCGCGAGACCGATTGCAGTCGTGATGGCCCTTCTACTGATCCTGGCTTCCCCCGGGACGGTGGCCTCGTCGACTCAAACGGCCTGGCATGAGCTGGAGGCGACCGCCGACGCCGGTGCCCACCATGCTTGGTACTGGACTGCGGGCTGGAGCGCGTTCCACGGCGCCAACCTCGGCTACAGCCTGTACCAGGCGAGCGAGAGCAACTCCGCGGCGACGCGCTTTGATGCCCGCATCAACAGCGTGAAATCCGTGCTCGCCCTGGGCACGCTGGCCCTGAACCCGCCCCCCCATGGCGTCGCCCGCGAGCGGATTGCGGAACTCTCAGCGCGCCGGGACCGCGAACCGGACGCACTGCACCGCGCACGCTACACGCTGCGGATCAGCGCCCTGGAAGAGCAGCACCGCCGGCGCCCGGGCGCACTCACCGGACCCGCCCTGGTGAACGTCACCGCCGGGGGAATCATCGCATTTGCCGACGACCGCCCGGCTGACGGCATCCGGAATGCCGCACTGGGCATGCTCGTGTCCGGCCTCCAGCTCTGGACGCAACCAACCACGTTCAGCGGCGCGCTGTATCATGGCGGCGGTGGCGCCATCACGGTGGGCAATGCACGCTTGCGTTTCCAGTATGTGACGGCCGTCACCCCCGGGCACGCCACAGCCGCCCTGCGCTGGTAGGCGCGCCCACCGCTTTCGGCTAAAGTGTCCCCTATAAGAGACGCCGGGTGTAACCGGTTGCGGATCAAGTGCCCGCGACAGGCACCCAGGAGGGCGCGTGGACGACAGCCGTCGGGAAGTACTTTACTGGGAGCGCCTGCGTGCGATTGCCGCCGAACACGGCGAGCAGATTGCGCGCATGTTCCGCCTGCGCCCGGGCTACCTGGAAGCCGACGAACTCGCCATTGTCCTGAACTTCGCCCTCGGCCGTACTCTTGACCCGCTGCACACGGAGGATGCCCCACTTGCTGCCGAGGCAGTACTGGAAGGTCTGACCGCCCTGCCCCCCGAATCATGCCACCCGCGCACCGCCGTGGACGCGTTGGTCTGGTACGACCGTGGCGCCTCTCAGGGTCGCCGCGTTCCGACGGTGGTGGCCCAGGGGGCGCTGTTTCAGCCATCCATCGAGCAGGCATTCCGCGACAGGCGTCGGGAGCGCACCGGCCACAGCATGCGCTGTCTGGTGGAGAACCAGCGGGAACTCGCCCGGGCAGTGGATGGCCTGGTGGACGCACTGGGGGAGCCTGGCGGGAACCAGGCGTCCCGCTCAGCGCTACGGGCAAACATGAAACGGATCCAGAGCCTGCTGCGCTCCAGCGAATGGCATGCCCGGGCGGCGGCGGCCTGGGCGGTCAAGAACGGCTTTGCAATGGACGGAATCAGCCAGGCGCTGTTCCGGCTGCTGCTGCGGCCTCTGCGCCGAATGGGGCGTCTGATGACGGCCCTGGAGACGCACCTCGACATTCCGCAGGATCAACGTTGCTCACCACGGATCAACCGCGTCAGCCGCCGTGTTCTGCTGGAACTCATGGACGCCGCGGCCATCGAATGCGAGCTGGAGGCTTCCGGTTGCATTCCCGCCGGAAGCAGCACAGGATAATTGCCCCACCTACGGCGACCACGGACAGCAATAGGGAGCGGGATCATGACCGAGTCAGATCGCAACCAGGGACGCAGCCATCACCTCCTCCAGGAGCTCGAAGCAGCTTCCCGGGAACTCCACCACGCTCTTGACCGCCTGGAGACCTGGCTGAGCCACAGTCTCTATGCAACTGATGACCAGGCCGAACCCGCGGGGCGCTAAGGCGCCCTGGCCCTGCTACGCTAAGTGACAGAGGCCAGCGTCTTGTCCGCAACCGGAGGTCGACATCATGACGCACTTCGTCTGTACCGTGGAGTACCGCGATCCCGAGTCCGGCGCCATGCACCACTTCGTGCGCGAACTCAACGCCCCGGATGGTGACGCCGCAAGCGACGCAGTCACCCGTTCGTTTCTCGACGAACACGCGTCGCATGGGAGCGAACTGGAGATCGCCGAGATCGTGTGCCGGCCGGACGGGGGGCACTGACCGCCTCCTCGACTCCATGCCGGGTTGGGTGGACACGGCTCAGCGATCGCTCATCCGCTCGAAGAGCCCCGCATTAGGACAGAACTCCCGGTACCCCGTATCGGGGTATCGGCCGTCCAGCCAGCGACGGCACGAACCGGCGCGGGTACAGCGGAGGCATCGCTGAAAGGCAATATCGGCCTCAGGGGTCAGGCTATCGCTCTCCGCTGGTGGAACGGTCCCTCCTGATACCGCCTCCCACATGCGCTCCATCAGCATTGCACGCTGGTCGGCACGCGCCAGTTCGCCGCCGTCGGTATGACTTGTCATGATGCCTCCGCAGCCAGCAGCACTCGGTTTACCAATCTTCTCAGCTCAGATGCCGAGGTATGCCTTCTGTACATTTTCGTCATTGAGGAGCGCCTGCCCTTTGCCTTCCATGACAACGGAGCCGGTCTCGAGAACATAGGCATAATCGGCAATACCCAGAGCCAGAGAGGCGTTCTGTTCCACAAGAAATACGGTAATCCCCTCGCTTCGCAGGCGGGCAATCGTCGCAAAGATCTCTTCCACAAGCAGCGGCGCCAACCCCATGCTCGGCTCATCCAGAAGTAGAAGCTTCGGTTTCGCCATCAATGCACGGCCAATCACGAGCATCTGCTGCTGGCCTCCGGACAGGGTTCCTGCCGGGAGCTTTCGCTTTTCCTTCAGGACGGGGAACTGTTGATACACCGCCTCCAGATCCTCGGCCAGGGGCTCCCGGCGGGAGCGGGTGTAGGCCCCAAGCATGAGATTGTCTTCCACGGACATGGGTCCGAACACCTGTCGCCCTTCCGGTACCTGGGCGATGCCCGCCTTCACGCGTCGCGCCGGCGTCTGCTGGGTGATGTCCTGCCCGCGAAACCGGATCGAACCGTCACGCGGACTCTCCAGCCCGGAGATGGTCCGCAACAGCGTGCTCTTGCCCGCGCCGTTGGCGCCCACCAGGGCCACCAGATGCCCTTCCGACACTTCGAGGCTGATCGCATCCAGCGCCTGAACAGGACCATAGAACGTGCTGATCCCGGAAATCTCCAGAACTGCCGGAGCCACGTTGGCACTGTCACTCGTCATACCGGTCTCAGCCTCGCCGCGGATATCCGCCACGGCACTCGCGTTCATCATTGTCATGGCCGTTACTGCTCCTGTTCCGATCACGCCGCCGCACCAAGGTATGCAGCAATCACGTCAGGGTGGTTACGGATTTCCTGCGCAGTGCCCTCGGCAAGCTTTTCGCCGTAATTGAGAACGACGATATGCGAGGAGATATTCATGACCAGTTTCATGTCATGTTCCACCAGAACGACAGTCACGCCATCTTTGTTGAGGTTGTGAATCAGCTTCTCGATGGCCGCCGTCTCGTTGGCATTCAGACCGGCGGCCGGCTCATCCAGCAGCAGTAGCTCCGGGTCCGCGGCCAGCGCCCGTGCAATTTCCAGGCGCTTCAGTGCGCCGTAGGGCATCGCCGTCGTCTCGTGATGCACATACTGGCCCAACCCCACGTACTCCATGAGTTCGGCCGCCCGCTCCCGGCATCGTTTGTCGGCGCGCCGCATGTGCGGCAACCGTAGCATTGAGGACACGAAGCTTGTCGGAAGCCCCAGGTGGGCCCCGAGCATGACGTTCTCACGGGCCGTCATGTTCAGGCATAGCTGCAGGTTCTGGAACGTACGACTCATCCCGAGTGCCGCTCTCCTGTGAACCGGCATTCCAGACAGGTCCTGGCCGCCGAGGAGCACCCGCCCTGTCGTGGGCTGGTATACCCCGGTGATCAGGTTGAACAGGGTCGTCTTTCCCGCCCCGTTGGGCCCGATCACCGAATGCACGCCACCGCGACTGACTTCGAACGAGAGATTCTCGATGGCCCGCAGGCCGCCGAACTTCTTCGTCATTGATTCGACTTTCAGCATGCTCATCCCAGCACCCTCCGGATCAGGCCGTGCAGCGTGGGCACCAGCCCCTTCGGCATGAAGATCATCACCAGCATCAGCACCAGGCCGTACATGAGCCACTCGTACTCGGCAAAGACCACCAGGTACTGGGGGAGCAGGGTCAGCAGCAAAGCACCCACCACCGCTCCGACAAGCGATGCCATGCCCCCCAGGACAACCATGACGACCAGCTCGATGGAGTGCATGAATCCTGCCTGGCTGGGCGTGATGAACCCCGAGTAGAAGGCGTACAGCCCGCCCATGAGAGCGGCGACCCCGGCCGAGAGCACGAACACCAGGGATTTGTAGTGGTTCACGTTGATACCGGAATTGTCAGCCGCCACCTCGGACCCGTGCAGAGCGCGCAAGGCACGGCCAACCGGGGAGTCGGTGATATTGACTGCGATCCAGTACATCAGCACCAGAATGGCGGCGAGAACCCAGTACCACACCAGTTCATCAAAGACCGTGTACCCGAAGACCTCCAGGGGGGCGACACTCATGCCGTCCGGTCCACCGGTGAGCCAGGACTCCTGCGTCAGAATCAGATAGATGATCATGCCGAGGCCCAGCGTCGCCATGGCCAGGTAATACCCCTTGAGCCGCAGGATCGGCCGCGCCATGACCGCAGCAATCAGCACCACCAGCCCCACGCCCGCCGCCAGCGCAAGCAGCGCCGGCCAGTCGTGTTGCGTGGCGAGAATCGCCGTCCCGTAGCCGCCGAGACCAAAGAAGGCAGCGTGTCCCAGACTCACCTGTCCGGCATACCCCACCAGCAGGTTCAGGGCGATGACCACGGTGGCGTTGATCAGCACCAGAATGGCCATGTCGAACTGGTACAGTCCGTCAATGAACAGCGGGGTGATCAGCAGCGCCACCACCAGGGCAGCGAAACCACCGTAGCGGGCCGAGAACACCACGTCCTTCCAGGTCTGTACCCGGGCCCCCGGAGCGAGGGCGACCGCGTCACCGGTTGTTTCCACACTGTTGGCACTCATCGTAGATGACTCCCCGGGCAGACTAGACGCGCTCCACGCCGCGTTGACCGAACAGGCCACTGGGCATGAAGAACAGAATGAGCAGAATGAGCACGAAAGCGACGGCGTCCTTGTAATCCGAGGAGATATAGCCCGCCATCATCGCTTCGGTGATGCCGAGAATGAGGCCGCCGGCCACCGCACCGACAAAGCTGCCAAGCCCGCCGAGCACTGCGGCAACGAAGCCCTTGAGACCGAGCATCACGCCCATTTCGTAGTGTGTGAAGGTGATCGGGGTCATGATCACGCCGGCCACGGCGCCCAGCGCACCGGCCAATCCGAAGCTCACCAGCAACACGACGCTGGTGTCGATGCCCATCAGTTTCGCGGCGTCACTGTTGTAAGACGTCGCCAGCACCGCCTTGCCAAGCCGTGTGCGCGTGAAGAAAAGCCCCAGCGCCACCACGATGGCCACGGTAACGCCGATAACCCACAGACTCTGCGGAACCATGACGACCCCGAGAAAGCGGATTGGCGCATCACCGGTGAACCCCGGCATGGAGAAATAGCCTGTGCCCCAGAGCACCTGCGCGACACCTCGCAGGAAAAGAGCAGCACCGACCGTGATGATGATGAGCTGGATGGCGTCCGCGTTCTTTGCAGGCTGTATCCCACCCTTGTAGAGCAACACGCCCGTAAGACCGCCGATCCCTACGGCCAGCAACAACGCCAGTGCCATCGGCACACCCGCCGCCATGATGAATACTGCGGACATGCCGCCGACCATGACGAAATCGCCCTGAGCGAAGTTGATGACGTGGCTGGCGTTGTAGACTAGACAGAATCCCAGCGCCACCAGCGCGAAGGTCGACCCGATGGTAATCCCGGTTACGAGATACTGAAGAAACTCACCCATGCTGTGCGTTCCCCTGGCAGCAGAAACACGATGCCCCGTGCCCGGACGGGCACGGGGGCATCGACATCAGTCCTCGATCAGGGACCAGGTACCGTCCTTGATCTCCACCATCCGGAAGCTGGTCTCGATATCCAGGCCCATGTGGTCTTCCGGCGTCATGTTGAACGTCCCGGTGACCCCGTCGAAATCCGAGGTGGACTCCAGCGCGTCACGCACTGCATGCGGGTCCGTGGTACCGGCGCGCTCAATGGCGTCCACGGCGATCATCAGGGCGTCGTAGGCGTACCCGCCGAACGCCGATGGGCGCTCCTCGTATTCCGCCTCGTAGGCTTCCAGGTAATCCATCGACGGCGCCTTCTGCGGATCATCCTCGGGGAGAATGTCGGCGACCAGGATCGGAGATACCGGAAGGCGGACCCCCTCCGCGGCCGAACCGGCCAGCTCCAGGAACCCCTCGGACGCAACCCCGTGGGACTGATACAGCGGCCGGTCGATACCGAGGTTGGCATAGTTGCGCGTCACGATTGCCGGGGCCTGACCAAAGTCGAAGTTGAAGATGGCCTCGACGTCCTCATTCCCGCGAATGCGCGTGAGCTGCGCGGTCATGTCGGAATCATCCGGGGAATACGTCTCGTCCATGACGATCTCGATACCGAACTCGTCGGCCACGTCGCGGGCCTGTTCCCGCCCGGAGGCGCCGAAACCGCCGGTACCGGAGATGAGCCCGACCTTGGTGATTCCCCGGCGTTCCATGTCGGCAAACACCTGGCGGGCCGCCATGCGATCCGTCTCCGGCGTCTTGAACACCCATTCCTTGACCGGGTCCACCACCACCACGGCACCGGCCAGGCTGATGAACGGGGTCTCCTGTCGCTGGAACAATTCCACCGCAGCCATGGTGGCGCCGGTGGTGGTACCACCGATAACAATGTCGGACTGGTCCTGAGCGATCAGCCGGCGGGCGAAGGTTCGGGCCTGCCCGGCCTCCCCGTGGTCGTCGTAGTACTGCCACTCGACATCACGGCCCAGAACGCCACCATCTTCATTGATCTTGTCCACGAAGAGCCGCAGCGTATTGCGCTGTGGATCCCCCAGATAAGATGCCGGACCACTGGCAGAGAGAAAGGAGCCGATTCGGACGGGATCATCGGCCATGCCCTGAGCGGGCAGCCCAATCATGGCGGCCGCCAGCGCGGCCACCGGGAGGGTTTTCTTCATCATGTTGCTTCTCCTCGGTCATTATGTGTCGTTGATCTCCTGGCTCTTCACGGCCCTGGGAGTATGTCGCCGAGCCACAGGCTGGCCGACGACGTATCGGCGCTACTGGTCGTAGTCGACCACCACACGACTCGAAACCGGAAGGCTCTGGCAGGTCAGAATGTAGCCCGCCTCCACCTCGTAATCCTCGAGAGCGTAGTTCACGTCCATCTCCACCTCGCCTTCGACCAGACGGGCACGACAGGTGGAGCACACCCCGCTCTTGCAGGAGTGAGGCAACTCGGCGCCGACACTCATGCCGCCGTCGAGGACGGACTCGGTATTCCTGGCCAGTTCGAATTCGTACCGCTGGCCGTCCACGCGCACTTCCACCTGCACCATGGAGTGATCGATGCTCGTATCCTGGGCACGCTGTCGCCGCCGCTCCAGCGCCTCCCCCGGTGCGGTGAACAGCTCATAGTGGATCCGGTCCCGGGGAACGCCGGCCTCCCGGAGCGTCTCCGAAACCGCCTGGATCATGGGTTCGGGGCCACAGATGACACATTCGTCCACGTCATCCCGAATCCAGTGCTGCAGCAGTTCCCGACACTTGTCCCCGTCGATATGACCGTGGAACAACCCGATATCCGTTTGCTCGCGGCTCATCACCGGCACCATGGTAAAACGCCCCATGTACTCGTTCTTGATGTCCTCCAGCTGCTCACGGAAGATCATGTTCTGCGCGGAACGGTTGCCGTAGACCAGGGTGAAGCTGCTGCGCGGCTCCGCAGCCAGCCCCTCACGGATCATGGACATGATGGGGGTGATGCCGCTGCCCGCCGCCACAGCCAGGTAATGCTTGCGATTGTCCGGACTGAAACGCAGCACGAAGCTCCCTTCCGGAGGCATCACCTCGAGCACGTCACCGGCCTTCAGCCTCTCGTTGGCGAAGGTGGAGAACACGCCCTGGGGATCCCGCTTCACCGCTACGCGAATCTCCCCGTCCCGCGGCGCCGTGCAGATGGAATAGGTCCGCGTCACCGATTCGCCGTCGATAGTCGCGCGCATGGCAAGGTGCTGCCCCGGCAGAAACTCGAAGTATTCACGCTCTGCATCGGGAACCTCGAGCCGCAGGGACACTGCGTCCCTTGTTTCACGACGCACCTCGTTGACGGTGAGTTGGTGATACTTGGCCATGACTTGCATTCTCCCCCGGCACCCGGGCGTCTGTGGCGCGCCTAGATGCACTTGAAATAGTCGAACGGCTCGAGACAGTCTTCGCAGCGATACATGGCCTTGCAGGCCGTCGAGCCGAATTCACTGGTCCTGGATGTGCGCTCCGATCCGCACTGCGGGCAGGCCACGGTGTCCGGTTCACCGAACAATGCGCTCTTGCGCTGCGCCTTGCCCGCCGGTGGAGCGATCCCGTAGGCCAGGAGCTTGGCGCGCCCATCCTGGCTCAGCCAGTCCGTGGTCCACGCCGGAGACAGCACCTCTTCCACCCGTACCCGTTCCACGCCCTGCTCGCGCAGCGCCCGCACAATCTCCATGCGAATGGCCATCATGGCCGGACACCCGCTGTAGGTCGGCGTGATGGTTACTGTCACGCCATCTTTCCCGTGTCGAACGTCGCGCAGAATGCCCAGATCCTCGATGGTCAGAACCGGAATTTCCGGGTCGGTGACCTGGGTCAGCCATTCGCGGATCTGGGCCTCGGAAGCAACCATGATCACTCTCTTACCAGCGTGCGTCCGGATAGGACCTGGGCAGATGCTGCATCTCCGCCAGGATGTATCCCAGATGCTCGGTATGACGGCCCTGCTTGCCCCCCTGCTGCATCCAGCTCTCGTCCGGAAGGGTCAGGGTGGCCTCCTCCGTCACCGCCCGGACCCGGTCGTGCCAGGACCGGGCCACCTGCTCCAGATCAGCAC
The DNA here is from genome assembly GCF_048323695.1 of Aquisalimonas sp. APHAB1-3. Taxonomy (NCBI): domain Bacteria; kingdom Pseudomonadati; phylum Pseudomonadota; class Gammaproteobacteria; order Chromatiales; family Ectothiorhodospiraceae; genus Aquisalimonas; species Aquisalimonas sp. APHAB1-3. Next base: position 737,674 of record NZ_JBLWFT010000001.1, read on the forward strand.
CCACACCGGCCTCGAGCAGGGCATCATCCACGTCATCCGGCGTCAGCATTTCGCCGGTATACATCCACAGATCATCCAGGGCTGCCTGTATCCGCTGGTGGCTCTCCTGCGTGCCGTCACCCATGCGGATGACCCACTCACTGCTCCGCCGTACGTGATACTCCACTTCTTTCACCGACTTGGCGGCGACCTCGCGGATCCCTTCGTGTGCCGAGCCCGACAACTGCTGGAGCAGCGGGTAGTGGTAGGCGTCGAACAGGAACTGCCGCATGATCGTGTAGGCGTAATCCCCGTTGGGACGCTCGGTGATCAGGACATTGCGGTAATCGAAGGCATCGCGGAAATAGGCCAGCCGATCCGCATCCCGGCCCTGAGCCTCCAGTTCGCCGGCAAGGCTCAACCAGGAGCGCGCCTGGCCCACCAGGTCCAGCGCGACGTTGCCGGTCGCCATCTCTTCCTCCAGGACCGGCGCGTGGCCGAGCCAGGCCGAAAGCCGCTGCCCCAGGATCAGATCACTGTCCCCCAGGCGCAGCAGGTATTCGAACTGTTGTTGCTCTCGCGTGTTCACTGCGCTACTCCCCTGCTGCAGCCCACCGTCACATGTTCTCCACGTCCGACGGGACGTCGTAGAACGTCGGGTGGCGATAGACCTTGTCCTCGCTGGGATCGAACAGCATTCCCTTGTCACCGGGTGCTGACGATACGATCTGCACCGACGGAACCACCCAGATGCTCGCACCCTCGTTCCGGCGCGTGTAGACGTCACGGGCGTTATTCATCGCCATCTCCGCGTCCGTGGCATGGATGCTGCCGACGTGCTTGTGCGAGAGCCCGTGCTTGCTGCGGATGAACACTTCCCACAGCGGCCAGTCCTTACTCATCACATTCCCTCCGGATCCGTTCTTCAGGCAGCAGCGCGCCGCTTCTGCCTCTTCTCCGCGTGGGCACGGGCCGCTTCCCGAACCCATGCACCGTCCTCGTAGGCCGTGCGTCGTGCCGCAAGACGCTCGCGGTTGCACGGACCATTGCCGTTGACCACATTCCAGAACTCGTCCCAGTCGATCTCGCCGATCTCGTAATGGCCGGTCTCCTCGTTCCAGCGAAGATCGGGGTCGGGGATCGACAGCCCCAGGTAATGGGCCTGTGGCACGGTCTGGTCGATGAACCGCTGACGGAGTTCGTCGTTGGTGTGGCGCTTGATCTTCCAGGCCATGGATTGCTGCGTGTGCACGGAGTCGCCGTCGGCCGGCCCGAACATCATCAGCGACGGCCACCACCAGCGGTTCAGCGCATCCTGCGCCATGGCCTTCTGCTCTTCGGTGCCATTGACCATCTCAAGCAACAGCTCGTACCCCTGGCGCTGATGGAAGCTCTCCTCCTTGCACACCCTCACCATGGCTCGGGCATAGGGACCGTAGGAGCAACGGCACAGCGGCACCTGATTCATGATGGCGGCGCCATCCACCAGCCAGCCGATGGCGCCGATGTCCGCCCAGGTCAGGGTGGGATAGTTGAAGATGCTGGAATACTTGGCCCGTCCGTCATGGAGCGCATCCAGCAGATCGTCCCGGCTGGCACCCAGGGTCTCCGCGGCGCTGTAGAGATAGAGGCCGTGCCCCGCTTCGTCCTGGACCTTGGCCAGCAGAATCAGCTTCCGGCGCAGGCTGGGCGCACGGGTAATCCAGTTCCCCTCCGGCAACATGCCCACGATCTCCGAATGCGCGTGCTGGGAGATCTGGCGCACCAGGGTCTTCCGGTATTTCTCCGGCATCCAGTCCTTAGGCTCAATGCTGATCCCCTCGTCGATACGCGCCTGGAACGCACGCTCCTGCTCGGAGGCGTCCTGCCCCCCTTTTTGACCGTCTGACCCGGTATCCACGAACTGGCTGTACATGCAAACCTCCTCGGCAAGGAACTGGGCCACCCCAGGCAAACCTACGTGATACATTTACTATTTTTGCAGTATAGACTTGTGTGTCACGTTTTCAAGCACTACTCACGGTGCGGTGCAACACCGAAACACCGAAAACAAGGCACTGTTTTTATTTATTTTTATTGCAAAAAAACGAACACAAAGACATCCATAGGGCGCATTCCAACCAGTCGTGTTACAACAAAAACTCGGACGTGTGACACATCATCGTGTCACACACGAGCCCAACTGGATGCACACACCTTCGGGGAACGGACAGGATGAAACAGCGGAGTGGCGGGGGCGTTACCAACCTTCTCGGGAGTATTGTCAGGCAGCCGTGCCGGTGCCCGGGCCATGACGTTCATCGCCCCCGGAGGAAAGCAGGCCACCGAAGCGCTTGTAGAAGTAAGGGGCGGGCTCGGGAAGGGGACCCTCCGCAGTGCGGAGCACACTGCTGAGGTGCGCCTCGGCATGACGAAAGGTCAGACGGTAGAGGTTGCGGCAAAGCAGGCGTGCTGCTGCTCCGCTCCACTCTGCCGGCAACACATCCTCCGGGAGCTGCGGGTCACGCAACAGCAGACGGCGGATTTCGTGAATCAGGAGCGTACGCACCAGAAAACACTGCTCCGGATCCAACCGCTTCGCCGCGCTCATGGATCGCCAGACGGGACGAAAGCGCTCCAGAAAATGGGCATACTGTTCACTGAGTTCGTCCAGACTCCAGACATCACGCACGAGCCGGTTCATGGGCCGCGAGGTCGGCAAGCCCTCATGCTGGGCGCGCATGACGATGGCCTCTTCAGACAAGTCCAGGTCCTGCAACGTGGCGGTCACGGCCTCGCGCGGCGGCAATGGATGCGCGAGCACGCCCGGGGCGAGGACACCGAACCCCAGGTTGCCCAGCTCCCGACGCAATGCCTCGCGATCGGACGCCGGAACCCCGGAGGTCAGCACCAGCATCCACTCTCCGTCCCATTCGTGGCGAGGTTCGTGATAGACCCTCTGATAGGCCTTGTCGAAGCTCCTCCAGCCCCGGCGGGTCAGACTGTAATAACTGCGTCGACCGATCTGCGAGGACGTCAGCCACCCCTCCTTGGAGAGGCGATTCACCGACGTCCGCACCAGGCGATCCCCCAGGCCGAGAGGTTTGAGCAGCTGGATCAGACTGCCCAGCCAGACGGTGCCACCGCGCGGAGCAATGGCGTCCCCGTAAACCGTGATGATCAGCGAGCGGGCGCGAATAGGCCGCTCGACCGTCAAGCGCTCTACCAGCTCATTTACCGCCTTCTTTGTGGACATGCCTTCCTCACATCACGGCTGCGATGCTCGCGCGGCCGAACGATACCATAACGGAGCGTCAAGCCCTGAACGGGCCTCCTTGCAACACGGCGGCGAGCAGAGCACACAGCTCAATCCATCCAGAGCAGGCTCATGCCTTGGGTCGCAGGTCCACCACGCGCTTGGCCTTGCCCTGGGAGCGCTCCACTGCACCGACGTCCACGATCTCCACGGCGGCCGTGACCCCGACGTAGGACTTGATGGCGTGCGCCAGCTCCTGCGCAAGCACCTTCCGGTCCGCTTCCGTCAACTGACCGAGGCCCGGCTGAGGCTCTACACGCACGGAGAGGCTGTCGACGTTCCCGTCGCGCCACACCTCCAACTGGTAATGGGGTGCCAACTTGCCGTGCTCGCAGATGCGCTCCTCGATCTGCGACGGGAACACGTTCACACCGCGGATGATCAACATGTCGTCGCTGCGCCCGGTGATGCGGTCCATCCGGCGCATGGAGCGGGCCGTCCCCGGCAGCAGGCGGCTGAGGTCCCTGCTGCGATACCGTATGATCGGGAAGGCCTCCTTGGCCAGGCTGGTGAACACCAGCTCGCCTTCCTCTCCGTCGGGGAGCACTTCACCGGTGTCCGGATCGATGATCTCGGGGTAGAAATAGTCTTCCCAGATGGTGGGCCCATCCTTGGTCTCCAGGCATTCCTGGGCCACGCCGGGCCCCATCACCTCGGAGAGCCCGTAGATGTCCACCGCATCGATACCCATACGGGATTCGATTTCCTGGCGCATGGCGTCGGTCCAGGGCTCGGCGCCAAAGATACCCACACGCAGGGAAGACTTCCGGGGATCCAGGCCCTGGCGCTCGAATTCATCGGCGATATTCAGCATGTAGGACGGCGTCACCATGATCACCGTGGGCTTGAAATCCTGGATGAGCTGCACCTGCTTCTCGGTCTGCCCCCCGGACATGGGAATGACTGCGCACCCCAGGCGCTCGGCGCCATAGTGAGCGCCCAGCCCCCCGGTGAAGAGGCCGTAGCCGTACGAGACCTGAACGATGTCGCTGGACGTCACGCCCGCGGCACGCATGCACCGGGCAACCAGATTCGCCCACATGTCCACGTCATTCTGGGTGTAGGTGACCACCGTGGGTCGCCCCGTGGTGCCACTGGAGGCGTGAATGCGCACCACGTCCTGCATGGGCGTCGCAACCATGCCGAAGGGATAGTTGTCCCGGAGGTCGTTCTTCATGGTGAACGGGAAACGGGCCAGATCGTCCAGCGACTCCAGGTCCGACGGGTGAACGCCAGCGGCGTCAAAGCTCTGGCGGTAGAACGGCACGTTTTTGTAGGCGTGATTCAGGCTCCAGCGCAGGCGTTGTAGCTGTAGCGCCCGCAGCTCGTCCACACTGCATGTCTCTACCGACTCCGGGATGCCACTGACCTGCTTGACTGCGTTCATGGTGATGCTTCTCCTCGTAATTCATATCTGGCGGTCTGCGCCGCCATGGCCATCGGGCTGCTCCGCTTGAGGACGGATCAACGCCCGGCGTCATCCAGCTCCAGGCCGTCAACCAACTGCCCATGAAGCGTGTACGACCGCCCCCGGAACAGGGCGACCAGGTCGCCGGCCTGGTTCGTCACGGTCGCATCATAGACGCCGGTGCGCCCGGACCGACTGCGCTCCTCTGCAATGGCTGTCAGCAGATCCTCCTCACGCGCGGGAGCGAGGAACTCGATGGTGCCACTGGATGCGACGGTCAGCCGGTTCGACCAGTTACAGGCGAACGCGAAGGCCGAGTCCGCCAGCGTGAATATGAGCCCGCCGTGGCAGCTGGCATGCCCGTTCAGCATGTCCTTCCGAACGGACATGGATATGCGCGCGTACCGCGGCGCGACCTCTTCGATGGTCATGCCCAGGGCCCGGGAAGCGTAGTCGTCACGCCACATCGCCTCGGCGCAGCGGCGCGCCATCTCCGGTGCGGGGACCTGTTCGGTGACACTCTGCTCCTCGCTCATGGGATTCTCCCTTACCGCCCCGTGAACTCGGGCTTACGCTTCTCCATGAAGGCGGTCACCCCCTCACGATAGTCGGCCGTACGGCCGCACGCCCGCTGAAGGTCCCGCTCCAGGTCCAGCTGCTCATCCAGGGTGCTGGTCCAGCTCGCCGCCAGCGCCTGCTTGATGTGCGCGAGCCCTCGGGTGGGCTGCCGCGCGAAATGCTCCAGCAGATCCTCCGCCTCGCGCTCCAGCGCGTCATCGTCCACCACTCGCCAGATCATGCCCCACTGCTCCGCCTGTTCGGCGGACACCTTCCCGCCCAGCATGCTCAGTGCCATGGCGCGGGCATGCCCGACCAGCCGCGGCAGATGCCACGTTCCTCCGGAGTCCGGAACCAGGCCAATATTGCAGAACACCTCGGCGAACTTCGCCGATCGGGCGGCAAGCACAATGTCACAAGCCAACGCGATGTTGGCCCCGGCGCCTGCGGCGACCCCGTTCACCGCGCAGACCACCGGGACCGGCAATGCCCGGAGCCGGCGGATCATCGGGTTGTAGTAACGCTCCAGAGACTCGCCGAGGTCCGGAACCTGGTCTCCGGGCGCCACGCTGCGGTCGGAGAGATCCTGACCGGCACAGAAGGCGCGCCCGCGACCCGTGACCAACAGAACCCGCAGGCCTTCCGTTCGCTCGAGCACGTCCAGCGCCTGCTGGATCTCCTCGTGCATCTCCACGTTGAAGCTGTTGAGACTGTCCGGCCGGCTGAGCGCGAGCCGCCCGATTCCGGACTCCACGGAGAACTCGATCGTTTCGAATGCCACGGCTGCTCCTCCCCCGGGTCCGTGCGGTGGACCCTGCTTGTTGACGGTGCTTAATGCACCTTACCGCACTCCACAAATTAGATACAAGTTGGCCGTTGACATGGTGTGTTTATGTATCACACTACAACACCACAAGATCGGAAAGCACACGTTATCGTGTGCTGCAACGGTTCTCCAAGTGATGCAAACATATGATATTTATGTTTTTTATCACGATATAGCGAACATCAGAGAACGATGACTGAATTTGTTACAGAAACGATGCGCTGCACAATCGATTATGTTTATTCACATGCTATCCCTTAGTGAGCGGGCATGGTGATCACCCGAGGAGGAGTCATGACGCAGTCCTACTACGAAAAGCACCGGCAAACCCTGGAAAAAGCCGTTGAGGCATCCCGGACCCGCGAATTCTGGAGCCCCTACCCGGAGGCGCCGAGCGGCAAGGTCTACGGCGAAGACGCCCCGGCCGCCGGTGAAGCCGCCTTTCAGGCGCGCCTGAACAAACCCATGGCGCTGGAAATGCCTGGCATCGAAGGGGAGATCGGCGCCGAGCGGTCGCCGTACGGATTCGATCTGGGCATCACCTACCCGAAGGTGGACCCGGACACCCTGCTCACGGCCATGGAGGATTCACTGCGGGCCTGGCGTGACGCCGGCCCGGAGACCCGCGCCGGCGTCTGCCTGGAGATCCTGCATCGACTGAACCAGCGCAGCTTCGAACTGGCTCACGCGGTCATGCACACCACCGGCCAGGCCTTCCCCATGGCGTTCCAGGCCGGCGGCACCCACGCCCAGGATCGCGGCCTGGAGGCCGTGGCGTACGCCTTCGAAGCCATGACCCGCCATCCGGGGCAGACGCACTGGACCAAGCCCCAGGGCAAGCGCGACCCGCTGGAGATGGACAAGAACTTTCACGTGATCCCGCGTGGCCTGGCGCTGATGATCGGCGTTTCCACGTTCCCCACCTGGAACGGATACCCGGGCCTATTTGCCAGCCTGGCGACGGGCAACCCGGTCGTGGTCAAGCCCCACCCGCACACCATTCTGCCCCTGGCCATCACCGTGGAAGTCTGTCAGGAGGTGCTCAAGGAGGCGGGCTTCGATCCCTGGATCGTGTCCATGATCGCCGACACCCGCGAAGCGCCGGTCACCAAGGAACTGGCACTGGACCCGCGCATCCAGGTCATCGATTTCACCGGCAGCTCGGCCTTCGGCGAGTGGCTGGAGCAGAACTGCCACCAGGCGCAGGTTTACACGGAGAAAGCGGGGGTCAACAGCATCGTTATCGACTCCACCGACAACCTCAAGGCCATGAGCCAGAACCTGGCTTTCTCCCTGAGTCTCTACTCCGGTCAGATGTGCACCACGCCGCAGAACCTGTTCATTCCGCGGGACGGCATCGACACCGACCAGGGTCACCTGAGCTTTGACGAGGTGGCCGAGGCCCTGGCCACCGGCGTCAGCAAGTTCCTGTCGGACAACGACCGCGCGACGGGGGTTCTGGGCGCCATCCAGGCACCGGTCACCGCGGAGCGGATCGACCAGGCCCGGACCCTGGGCCGGGTGGTACTGGACTCCGAGTCACGGGAGCACCCGCAGTTCGACGGCGCCCGGATTCGCACGCCGCTGATTCTTGCGGTGGACGCCGCCGACGAGAACGCCTACCAGCGGGAGCTGTTCGGCCCGATTTCCCTGTTGATCGCCACGGACAGCACCGAGGACAGCATCCAGCGCGCCAAGACACTGGCACGCAGCAAGGGTGCCATGACGTGGGCGGTCTACAGCACCCGCGAGGCAACACTGGGCGCCATGCGGCAGGCAGCGCTGGATGCCGGGGTCTCCCTGTCTGAGAACCTGCTCGGCGGCGTATTCGTCAATCAGACAGCGGCCTTCAGCGACTACCACGGCACCGGTGCCAACCCTGCCGCCAACGCCGCCCTGTGCGACGCCGCGTTCGTGGCCAACCGGTTCCGGGTGGTGCAGACCCGTCGCCACGCCGCCTGACGGAACCACGGGGAGACCATCATGCCAAGCTATGCCATCGACGGTATCCGCCCGGTCATCCACCCGGACGCATTCGTGCACCCCACGGCCGTACTCATCGGCGACGTTATTGTCCGCGCCGGCGTCTACGTCGGACCCTGCGCGGCTCTGCGGGGTGACTTCGGGCGCCTGGTTCTGGAGGAAGGCAGCAACCTTCAGGATACCTGTGTCATGCATGGTTTCCCCGGTACCGACACCCTTGTCGAGGCGGCAGGCCATGTCGGCCATGGCGCCGTTCTGCACGGCTGCCACATTGGCGAGAACGCCATGGTAGGGATGAACAGCGTGATCATGGACAACGCCGTGGTCGGTGAGGCCGCCATCGTGGCGGCCGGCGCCTTCGTCAAGGCGAACAGCCGGATCGAGGCCCGGCATCTGGCGGTGGGTAGCCCGGCCAAGGTGGTGCGCGCCCTCTCCGACGACGAGATCGCCTGGAAGAGCGAGGGCACACGCACCTATCAGGCCCTGGCGGCGCGCTCTCTCGCCTCCATGGTGGAGGTGACGCCGCTGAACGAACCGGAGCCCGATCGCCCCCGGCTCAACGTCTCGGAGCACGAGCCCTTGTTTGCCCGGCGCGGCGAATCCGGGGGCTGACCACCGGAGAGCGCTCCCATGGACTACCAGCACATCGCTGTCACCACCCATGATCGGGTGGGCGAAATCAACCTGAACCGCCCGGAGGCCATGAATGCCCTGTGCGCAGAGCTGATGAACGAGGTGGGCGACGCGCTGCGGGGGTTCGCAAGGGACGACGCCATCAACGCCGTGCTCATCACCGGGCAGGATCAAGCCTTCGCCGCCGGTGCGGACATCAAGGACATGGCCCAGCTCAACTGTGTCGAAGCCGTGCAGGACGACTTTCCCTTCTCCGCCTCCGGCTGGACCGACCTCAAGGAGTTCCGCAAACCGGTCCTCGCCGCCGTGGCCGGCCACTGTCTCGGGGGCGGCTGCGAACTCGCCATGAGCTGCGACTTCATCGTGGCCGCGGATACGGCACGGTTCGGGCAGCCGGAGGTGCGCCTGGCCATCATGCCCGGCGCCGGCGGCACCCAGCGCATGGCGAGGGCCGTGGGCAAGGCACGCGCCATGGAACTGTGCCTCACCGGCCGCACCATGGATGCCGAAGAGGCGCTCCAGGCCGGGTTGGTGGCCTACATCACCCCGGCCGGAACCCTCCATGCGGACGCCCTGGCCACCGCACACCGGATTGCTGCACACTCGAGCATGAGTACGCGACTGATCAAGGAATCCATCAATCAGGCCTTCGAAATGCCCCTGTCCAGCGGGCTACTGTTCGAGCGCCGCATGTTTCAGGTCTGTTTCGCCAGCGAAGACCGAACCGAAGGCATGAACGCCTTCATCGACAAGCGGGCACCGATCTTCCGCGACCGCTGAGCTGGGGCGGCGACCGCGGAAGTCCGACGGCATGGCCCGCCACAACGGGAGTGCGCGGATGAGTACGCGCAACATGGATGCCCTGTTCAAGCCACGCTCCATCGCGCTGCTGGGCGCGAGCCGCACGCCGGGTTCCATCGGCGCCGTGCTCGCCCGTAACCTGTTCAACTCGGGCTTCCAGGGCCCCATCCTCCCCGTACACCCGCGACACAGAGCCGTCCAGGGGGTGCTCTCCTACCCGGATGTAAGCGCCCTGCCCGTCACGCCGGACCTGGCGGTGATCGCCACCCCGGCGGAGAGCGTTCCGGACCTGGTGGCCGAGCTGGGCGCTCTGGGAACCCGTGCCGCAGCGGTAATCAGCCGCGGCCGGCCCGGGCGCCCCGGTGCGGAGTGGCGGCAACGGGTGCTGGACGCCGCGCGCCCGCACATGCTCCGGGTCATGGGCCCCAACGGTCTGGGCGCCATCGTCCCCCATGCCGGCCTCAATGCCAGCGTTTCGCACATGCAGGCAGAGCCGGGGGGCATCGCCTTCGTCACCCAGTCCGGTGCCATCATGACCTCCATCATCGACTGGGCGGCCAACCACGGAACCGGTTTTTCCCATCTGGTGGCGCTCGGTGACATGGGCGACGTGGACTTCGGCGACATGCTCGACTACCTGGTCGCCGACGAGCACACGCGCGCCATCCTCCTGCACGTGGAGGTCATCACCAACGTACGCAAGTTCATGTCCGCCGCCCGGGCCGCCGCCCGCATGAAACCGGTCATCGTCATCAAGGGCGGCCGCCACGTGGAGGCGGCGCGGGCCGCCGAATCCCACACCGGCGCGGTGGCGAGTTCCGATGCCGTCTACGATGCCGCGTTCCGGCGCGCGGGCATGCTGCGCGTCCACAATCTCGACGAGCTCTTCTCCGCGGCAGGGACCCTGGGCCTGAGCGGGGTTCCCACTGGCGAGCGCATGGCCATTCTCAGCAACGGTGGTGGCATGGGCGTGATGGCCACGGACACCTTCCTGGACAGCGGCGGCGTGCTGGCGGAGCTCAGCGAGGAGACTCTGGCCCGACTGGACACCGTGCTCCCGACAGGCTGGGCACGGGAGAACCCCGTGGACATCATCGGCGATGCGCCGGGCTCCCGCTACGCCGCCAGCCTGGAAGTGCTGATGGAGGCACCGGAGGTGGACGCCGTGCTGGTCATCAACTGCCCGGTGGCCATTGCCGATTCCGAGGACGCTGCCATCGCCGTGGCCGACTGCGTCGCGGAGCAGGACCGCCGCTGGGGCAAACACCGGATGGTGCTGACCAGCTGGGTGGGGGAAGCCACCGCGGCCGTCGCCCGCGACCATCTCAGCCAGCATGGAGTGCCCACGTTCCGCACCCCGCTCATGGCCACCCGCGCCTTCATGCAGATGCTCGAGTACCGTCGCAACCAGGAGGAGCTGCTGGAGACGCCGCGACCGCTGCCAGAAGACACCGAGCCAGATATCGCCAGCGCCCGGGCGATCATCCGCGCCGCCCGCGACACGGAACAGGAATGGCTGAGCGAGGATATCTCGAAGCAACTGCTGACCGCCTTCGACATTCCGGTGGTGGAGACCCGCCCCGCGTCCACCCCGGAGGCTGCCCGCGGGATCGCAGCCACCATGTCCAGCCCCTGGGTGGTTAAGCTGCGCTCCCGTAGCGTGCTGCACAAGACGGAGCTGGACGGTGTCGCCCTGAACCTGGAGACGCCTGACGCGGTGGAGGCCGCCGCCCGGAGCATGCAGGGGCGCCTGCCACCCGAAGACGACGCCGGCTTTACCGTACAGCGAATGGTGGACCCCACGGACAGCTATGAGCTCTTCGCCGGAGTTATCGATGACGACCAGTTCGGCCCGGTCATCCTGTTCGGTGAAGGCGGCGTTGCCGTGGACGTTATCGGGGACCAGGCCACGGGCCTGCCGCCCCTGAACATCAAACTGGCCCGGGACCTCATTGCCCGTACCCGAATCTACCGTCAGCTCCGGGGCCGGGGCAGCCTCAAGGCGGTGGACCTGGATGCGGTGGCCCTGACCCTGATCCGCCTGTCACGCCTGGTGGTGGAGCTCCCGGAAGTGCGCGAACTGGACCTGAACCCGGTCCTTGCGGGCCCCCGCGGAGTCACGGTACTGGACGCACGCGTGCGCATCGCCCCCGACACCGGCGCCGGCGCGGCCCGGCTGGCGATCCGCCCCTACCCCCGGGAGCTCCAGGAGGAGATTACGCTTGCCGACGGGCGCACACTGCAACTGCGCCCGATTCTGCCGGAGGACGAGGGCGAGCTGATCCGCACCTACTCCAGCCTGACCCCGGACGAGCTGGAGCTGCGGTTCTTCGTCTCCAGTCAGAAGTTCACACACCTGACCACGGCGCGCTCCACCCAGATCGACTACGACCGCGAGATGACCTTCGTGCTCACCGACCCCGGAGTGCCCGGTGAAAGCCGGGTCCATGGCGTCGTCAGCGCTGCCACCGACCCGGACAACCACAGCGCCGAGTTCGCAATCATCATTCCCCAGACCATGACAGGCCAGGGACTGGGGCGGCTACTCATGGAGCGAATCATCACCTACTGTCGCCAGCGCGGCACCCACATCCTCTTCGGGGAGGTGCTGAAGGAGAACACGCGCATGCTGAAGCTCTGTCGGCGGTTGGGCTTCCGTAAGCGAACCTCCCCGCGCTACCCACAGATCTATCTGGTCGAGCTGGAACTGCAGACGGAGCAGGCGCTTCAGACAACCTGAGCCGCGGCATGGGCCGAAGCCCAGGCCCACTGGAAGTTGTGGCCGCCCAGATGCCCGGTCACGTCCACCACCTCGCCAACGAAATAGAGATCGGGCAACACCCTGCTCGCCATGGTCTTCGACGACAGCTCGCGGGTATCGACGCCGCCAAGGGTGACTTCCGCCGTCGCATACCCCTCCGTGCCCTCGGGGTGAATGCGCCAGGCCCGGCAGGCGGCGATGGCCGCGTCCACATCCGCGTCGGAGAGTGTGCCCACGGGCGCGTCCGGCAGACCCTGCTCGCACCACCGCGCGGCAACGCGGCGGGTGAGGTGGTGGGCCAGCAGGGTCCGGAGACGCAGCCTCGGGCGCTCCTGCCGCGCGGCCTGCAGCGCCGCCTCCAGCTGGCCGTCCGGATCCAGATCGATGGTGACCGGTTGGCCCTCCCGCCAGTACGAGGAAATCTGCAGTGTCGCAGGCCCGCTCAGCCCCTTGTGGGTAAACAGGATATTCTCCCGGAATGCTGCCGTGCCGGCTTCGGTCACTGCGTCCAGGGAGACGCCGGCGAGATCGCTGTAGCGCCGCTGTTGCCGGCGCCCGAACACGAACGGAACCAGGCCGGCGCGCATGGGCACGATGTTCAGCCCCCGCTCGCACGCCAGCTGCTGGCCGAAATCGGTCGCGCCCATGCGCGGGATCGACAGTCCGCCTGTGGCGATGACCAGGGACTCGGCGGAGAGGGCGCCCGCGCTGGTCGCCAGGTGGAACGGACCATCGCCGGTGACGGACTCTACACTGGTCCGGGTCAGGATCTGCACATCACCGCGCCGGCATTCCCGCAGCAACATGTCGACAATGTCCCGCGCCTTGTTGTCGCAGAAGAGCTGGCCGAGCTTTTTCTCGTGCCAGGGAATGCCGTGGGACTCGACCAGGGCGATGAAATCCCAGGGGGTGTAACGGCTCAGCGCGGACTTGGCGAAGTGCGGATTGGCCGAGAGGAAGTTCTCGGGCTCCGAGTACATGTTGGTGAAATTGCACCGCCCGCCGCCGGACATGAGAATCTTGCGGCCCACCTTGCTGGTATGCTCGATCACCAGTACACGCCGCCCGCGCTGCCCCGCCAGGGCCGCGCAGAAGAGGCCGGCGGCGCCGCCGCCGATGATCACCACATCCCAGTGCGTCATGAGACCGTGTCTTCCTCCACGGCGGCGACGCTCTGCTGTTGATGCCACAGCGCCGCATAGACGCCGTTCGTCGCCAGCAACTGATGGTGGTCGCCCTGCTCCACCACGCGCCCCTGATCCAGAACGACGATGCGGTCGGCGTCCATGATCGTGGACAGCCGGTGGGCGATGGCAAGCGTGGTCCGCTGCCGGGCCACGGTGTTCAGGGCGCTGAGAATGGCCTGCTCCGACGCGGAGTCCAGTGACGATGTGGCCTCGTCCAGCACCAGAATGGGCGGGTCCTTCAGCAGCACCCGGGCGATGGCGATGCGCTGCTTCTCGCCACCCGACACCTTCAGGCCCCGCTCGCCGACCACAGTATCGAGCCCGTCGGGCAACCGTGCGACGAAATCATCCAGATCGGCAAGATGGATGGCGCGGCGCACCTCCGCTTCGGTGGCATCCGGGCGGCCGTAGGCCACGTTGTAGTAGATCGTGTCGTTGAACAGCACCGTGTCCTGGGGCACAACCCCGATGGCTGCGCGCAGGCTGTTCTGGGACACATCGCGCACATCCTGGCCATTCACCGTGATGGCGCCGCTGGTCACGTCGTAGAAGCGGAACAGCAGGCGGGCGACGGTGGACTTGCCTGCACCGCTGGGGCCAACCACGGCCACCTTGGCGCCTGCGGGAATGGTGAAACTCACACCCTCCAGAATCCGGCGCTCCGGCTGATAGGCGAATCCGACATCGCGGAAGGCAACAGCACCGCCATCCGGCTGCAGTTCGGCCGCATCCGGGCGGTCCCGGACGCCCGCCTCCTCGCCCAGCAGCCCGAACATCCGCTCGATGTCCACCAGCGCCTGACGAATCTCCCGGTAGACGAACCCCAGCACGTTCAGGGGCATGAACAGCTGGATCATGTAGGCGTTCACCATCACCAGATCACCCATGCTCATGGCATCGGTCGTCACCTGGTAGGCGGCCATGGCCATCATGATGGTAATCGCCGCGGCGATGATCAGCGCCTGTCCCGAATTGAGCGCGGCCAGGGACAGCCGGTTCTTCATGCGCGCGGACTCCCAGGCGGCCAGGTCGCGGTCGTACCGCTCGGCTTCATACCCCTCGTTGTTGAAGTACTTCACCGTCTCGTAGTTGAGCAGGCTGTCCACGGCGCGGGTGTTGGAGCGGTTGTCCATGGTGTTGGCCTCGCGCACGAAACGCGTCCGCCACTCGGTGACCACCACGGAGAAGGCGATGTAGACCACCACGGCGGCAACCACTGTCACCACGAAGCCGGGGCTGAAGGCGATGAACAGGATCACCGCCACCATGGTGATCTCCAGCAGCGTCGGCACGATGTTGAACAGCATGAACCGCAGGAGAAAGCTCATGCCATTGGTGCCGCGTTCGATGTCCCGTGCCAGAGCGCCGGTCTGGCGCGACAGGTGGAACGAGAGCTGGAGCTTGTGCAGGTGGCGAAACACTTCCAGCGAGGCCCGCCGCATGGCGCGCTCTGCAACGCGGGCGAAGACGGCGTCACGCAGCTCGCCGAAGAACGTGGCGCAGAACCGCAGCAGGCCGTACCCCACTACCAGGGCGATCGGCACCACCAGCAGCATGTCCTGGCCGCCCTCCTCGAGCGTATCCACCAGATACTTCAGGGCCACGGGCACCAGTACATTGGCCACCTTGGCCAGCACCAGGCAGATCACGGCGATGATCACTCGCCCGCGAAACTCGAACAGATACGGCAGCAGACTGCGGATGATGCGCCAGTTCGGGCGCCTGCCGGCGTCGGCTTCGGTTGTTCGTGAGGAGCGCATGCGTGTTTCCCGTTGCGGGTACGTCAGGAGGTGACGCGACTGCGGCGGGGCCCGGCACGACTCAGCACAAGGCGGGTCAGCAAGTGGCCGGGCCAGAACAGCAGCACAGGATAGAGAATCATCATCACAACCACAAAGGCGGGCTGGGACAGCCACACCTGCTCGAGCCCGAGCGGCTCCTGCAGCCAGTTCACGTTGCGCTCGGGATCCGTCAGCAGCCAGGTCGCCAGCAGAACGGCGACGGTGAGCGCCGACTGCAGCCAGAGGCCCCGCCCGTCATAGCCCACACGGTACACGAGCCAAAGCGCCAGCACCGGAATACCGATATGGAACAGGGACGTCGCCCGCGCCAGCAAAGGGAGCTCCGGGTTGAACATGTACTCGGTGAAGTTCGCTAGATCCCCGCCGGTGAACAGACCAAGCAGGAAGTCCGGCGTCCAGAACACCCCGACCAGGACTACCGTCCCCACCTGGCTCGACAGCAGCAACCGGTTGTTGGTCCACAGCGCCAGCAGGATGAGGAACTGCGCCAGATTGCAGGTCCAGAGGAAATTCCCCGGCCCGTAGCTCCAGAGGATGACCGGCACCCAGAAAAGCATCCAGACCGTAAACCACAGGCGGGCCCGCCGAACGGCGGTGTCCGACCATGGGGATTGTTCATGCCGGGGCGCACGCACCATGCCGTCCCACCCGCTCCGGTTACCGTGATCCTGATGCGCTCAGGATACTAACCTTTCAACAAGCAAAGCCATGTCTCAGTGACTTTCTGCGCCCTCAGCTCACGCTCTTCTCCTCCCAGACCCAGGGAATGGCCGCGCCTTCCGCGACCATGGCTTCCAGCACATCCGCTGGTACCGGAGGACGCATCAGAAAACCCTGCACCTCGTTGCAGCCCAGATCACAGAGCACCTGGGCCTGTTCCTGCGTCTCGACACCCTCGGCCACCACGGTCATGCCGAGCGCCTGACCGACGTTGATGATGGCGCGCACCACTTCCCGGCCCACCCCGGCCCCGCCGAGATCCTCCATGAACGTGCGGTCGATCTTGAGCTTGCCCAGCGGGAGCTGGCGCAGGTAGTTGAGCGACGAATAACCGCTGCCGAAATCATTCACGGCGAACTGAATCCCCATGGCCCCGAGGCGATTCATGGCCTGTACGGCGGCTGCGACGTCCTGAATCATGCTCTGCTCTGTGAGCTCGATCAACAGGGCGGCCGGGTCCAGGGCGTGCTTGCGGAGCAGCCCTTCCACCAGCCCCGGGAACTCGGGCCGGTGCAGTTCGTTGCCGGATACATTGACGCTGATCCAGAAGGGAACGGCGAGGCGCTGCCGCCACTCGCTGGCCTGACGACAGGCGGTGTCGAGCACCCAGGCGGTGAGCTCCTGGGACAGTGCCGGATCCTGTTCCACGACGGGGATGAACTCGCCGGGGCTAACCCACCCGAGCTGCGGGCAATACCAGCGCGCCAACGCTTCACATCCGGCCACCTTGCCAGTATCCATTGACAACACTGGCTGATAATAGAGTTCCAGTTGCTGCTGTTCGAGAGCACGCACCAGGCGTCTTGCGATGCGGTCTCGCCGCGAGACCTGCTCGTTCATGCTGCCGCTATAGAAGACAGGCCACTGGTGCCCGCTGTTCTCCGCCTGCCGCGCGGCCAGGCGCGCCTTGTCGGCAAGGGCTTCGGAGTCCGCGCCATCGTCGGGAGACAGACTGACCCCGAACGCGACAACCACTTCCCGCTGCCCGCCGCCAATCTGATAGGGCGCTCTGAGTGCCTCGCAGATCGCGGTGACCCGGTCCACGGCAACCTGCTGCTGCTCGAGCCCCGTCAGGACGACCATCAGCGTGCCGTCATCCACACGGCCGATATAGTCCCGGGAGTGCAGCCGGGTCCGCACGCGCTCGGTTAGCAGCTGCGCCGTGTAATCCAGGCGATCCCGGCCGTAGACGCTGAGCACCTCCTCGAAGCGCGGGAAATGGATATGCGCCACCGCCAGTGCGGTTTCGCCCGCATGAGCGAGGGCCCGGCCCAGCAGTTCCATCATGACGGAGCGGCGCGGGAGACCGGTGACCGGGTCTCGCAGCGCCCGTTGCTCGATCTCTTCGCGCGCCTCGGACAAGCGGGCGTTGAATGCCAGCTCCTGCTCGACCATACGCGCAAAGGCCTGCAGGCGCCGCTTGCCCGTGCGCCCGAGCTTCCGTGGTTTGGCATCCAGAATGCAGACAGTGCCCACCGGCTCGCCCGTTGGGCCATGGAGAACGGCTCCGGCATAGAAGCGGACTTTCGGCTCGCCGGTCACAAGGGGATTGTCGTGGAAGCGGTCATCCTCGGCCGCGTCCGGCACCTCCAGGAACTGCTGTTCGAGGGCATAACGGCAGAAAGCGATGCGTCGCGGGGTCTGTTCCGTCGTCAGGCCGTAGCGGGACTTGAACCACTGCCGTTCGTCGTCCATCAGCGAGATCAGCGCGATGGGCACGTTCAGGACGTCGGCGATGAGACGGGTGTACTGGTCGAACCGCTCCTCCGGCTGCGTGTCCAGCAGCTCCAGCGACAGCACCTCCTGCAAGCGTTTCGCTTCGGGCTCGCTGCTGCGCATACCCGTCGGTCCATCCGGAGCCATCACCTTCCCCTTCCGCCGTGCGGCGTCACCACCGGCGCCTTCATTCTATTCTTCGTTCTTCGTCTTTCGATCGCCCGCGCACCGGACAACCGGTCAGACAGAGTAACCAAACCCGGCCCCGCCAATCCGTGTGGTTCGTCGCAACATATCCCCACGGCCGCCCGACTGCGTCTGCGGTACACTGCGCCCATGTGCGAAACGAGCCATGATCCACTCACGGTCCTCTACCGTGATGACCACTTCATTGCCATCGACAAGCCCGCGGGCACACTGGTGCACCGCACCCGGCTGTCGGACGCCTCACACGCGGTGTTGCAGCAGCTTCGGGACCAGATCGGGCAACGGATCAACCCCGTCCACCGGCTGGATCGCCCCACATCCGGCGTACTCTTGTTCGCGTTTACAGGAGAGATGACTCGGGCGTTGCAGGAGGCCTTCGACAGCGGCCTCGTGGAAAAGGCGTATCTGGCGCTGGTCCGGGGCTATACCGACGAGGGCGGCGAGATCGATCGGCCACTCCGCCAGGCACCGCACAAGCCCGAGCGCCCCGCAAGGACCCGCTATTGCCGGCTGCGCACGGTCGAGGCGCCGTTCCCTGCCGGGCGCTACCCGACCACCCGCTACTCACTGGTGCGGGCGGAGCCGTTGACCGGGCGCCTGCATCAGATCCGCCGCCACTTCGCACACTTGCGCCATCCGATCATCGGCGATACGACGCATGGCGACGGTAAACAGAACAAGGCGTTCCGCGCGCGCTTCAACGAGCACCGGCTGATGCTCATGGCGCGCTCGATCCGTCTGCCCCACCCCGTGACCGGGAAGGAGGTGCACATTGAGGCGCCACTACCGGTGGCCTTTACACAGGTCTTCACGCAACTGGGCTGGCCCGCCGCCGCAGACCAGCCCGATCCGGGCTGAACCGGGGCTGCTCAGCCCTGCTTGCGTTTCATGAACGCTTCCATGCCGGCCTTCTGATCCGCCATGACAGTCTTCACGGAGTCACGCTCACGCATCCGGGCCAGGTAATCCTTGACGCCCGGCAGTGTCTCGTAGACGTCGACGTCCAGGAGCTTCCGGCCGGCATCCCGCAGCAGGGGTAGGTGCATGACGGCGGTGGCATCTGCCTGTCCGAAGCGGTCGCCGCTGAGGTAGCCGTCGAACCCGGTCAGGGCGGCCAGGGCAGCAGTCCCCTTGCGCAGGGTGGCACGCGCCTCGTCACACGTCTCCGTACTCACCTGACCGCCGAAAAAGGCCGCCGGATAGACCCGCCGCGCCGGCAGTTCCATGTAGAGCTCGATCACCCGGCTGATCTCCCGCACCTTGGCGCGCTGGAACGGGTCGGCAGGTAGCAGCGCAGGCTCCGGCTGCAGCTCTTCCAGGTAATCCAGAATCACCTGCGCCTCGGTAAACACACCCTGGTCCGTCTCCAGGAACGGCACCTTGCCCATGGGGCTCTTCTCCAGGAGAGCATCGTCCAGGGGGGTCCACGCGGTCACCTCTTCGAAGGCAAGGCCTTTCTCCAGCAACGCCGCCTTTGCCACGTTGTAGTAATTGCTGATGGAGAACCCGTAAAGCTTGAGCATGAATCAGCTCCTCTGTTCTTGCGTGATATCGGAAACGGAAGAGACCGGGTCGCGCCCGGTCATCGGGCAATGATCCGGTAGAGTGGCCTGAGGCCGTCGATCTGGCGTAGCAGCACCATGACGACCGTCATCAGGGGCACCGCGAGCAGCACGCCTATGGCCCCCCACAGCCAGCCCCAGAAGAAGATGCCGAGAAAGATGATGATCGGGTTGATGTCCATGCGGTAACCATGGATGTAGGGCTCCAGCACGAAACCGACCAGACTGCTCAGCAACAGGTAACCGACGGGCGCCGCCATCATCATCAGCGGGTCGTCCATGCTGATGGCGGAGATGATCGCGAGCGCCACGGTGGTCACCAGCACACCGAGATAGGGCACGAAACGCAGCAGCGTCGCGATGACGCCCCAGACCACCGGTGACGGCAGCCCCAGCCCCCAGAGCATCAGCGCGGTCAAGACCCCGACGGCGCTGTTGCTCATGGTGATCACCGCCAGGTAGCGGGCAATCTCCCGCTGGGAGTCACGGATGACGCGCAGTACCGTGCGCCGCCGCTCTCGGGTTGCAAGCTGGGAGACGAGGTTACGGACCAGCGACTCGCCACTGACGAGCAGGAAATAGCTCAGCGTCAGGGCCAGCGCGATGGCCACCGCGTTGTTTCTGGCTCCGACCATCAATTGCCCCCGCCACGACTCGGACTCGAGCACGACGGTGGTGCGCTCGACGGCATCCTCGTCGGCGAACTCCTCGACCGCCTCTTCCACCTGTCTCGCGGAGTCGGTCATGCGCTGGTAGGCATCGTGCAGACCGTGGTCGGAAAACAGCAGGTTGCCGATTCCCTCCGGCGCCTCTTCCATCCAGTCCATGATGGGGCCGGCGACGTAGGCGCCAACACCCCCGACCACGCCGACCAGCAGGGTCAGCATGACCATCGCGCCGATGACTTTCGGAATACCCCGTCGCGCCAGGGCCGCGACCGGGGGCGCCAGAAGAAGGCTCGCCAGCACGGCCAGGGTGATGGGCAGGAAAACCTGGTGGGCGAGATACATGGTGTAGAGCACACCAAGGACGAACAGCCCGTAAACCGGAACACGGAACCCCTCCGGGACAGTGTGACGGCCGTGCTGCTCGTGATCTGTCATCGTGCGTTTCCCCGGCTCACATCAAGCGTGCCGCGAGCGGCAGCGGCAGGTTCCGCAACAGCCACCCGATCGGTACCCAGGGCCACGCCGGTACGCTGGCCGTCTCCTTCTCCTGATCGATGGCCCGCACCAGCAGGCGGCACCCGGTATCCGTGTCGATCATGAACGGCGTCTTCTCCGCCTTCTCATTGATTTCCGAGCGGATGAACCCCGGGAACACCGTCGTCACCCGGATCGGCGTGTGCCGCAACTCCACGCGCACCCCTTCCGCAAGGGCGGCGAGCCCCGCTTTGGTTGCCGCGTATGTGGTGAGATTGCGCGGCATGCCGCGCATGGCACTGATGGATGACACCGCCACGAGATGTCCGTGATTCTGCTCCCGGAAGATCTCCAGGGCGGCCTCGAACTGGGCCAGGGCGGCGACGAAGTTGGTCTCGGCGGTCTGGCGATTGGCGTGGAAATAGCCCGTGCCAAGCGGTTGCCCCTTGCCCATGCCGGCATTGACGATGACACGGTCGATGCCACCCAGCTGCTCGCGGAAGGTGCGAAAGACGTCGAAGACGGCGTCGTGGTCACAGACATCCAGTGGGTGAATGGCCACCTGGACTTCCGGGTTCTCGACTTCCAGTTCCTGCCTGAGCGCATCCAGACGGTCGCTGCGTCTGGCGCACAGCGCCAGGTCGTGCCCCCGCGCCGCGAACTCCCGTGCCATGCCCCAGCCAAGCCCGGAACTGGCTCCGGTGATCAGGATTCTTTGTCGCATATCCGCCAAATGGTCCTCATGCAGAAAGCGACAGCATACAGTTGTGTATGTCCCGCATTAAAGCCCCTGCCCTTCCAGCCGGGCGGCAAGGGCATCCAGACTCTCCAGCCCCTGGATGTCTTCGGCGAACATTGGAATCCGCACCGTATCCAGGCCGGCGAGCGCGGTGTCGATCTCTTTGAGGTAGCGCTGCTCGCGCTCGCGGCGCCGCGCCAGGAAGCTGCCGTCGGCGTCGTCCGGAATGACCCGGTTCACGATCGCGCCGCGAACGGGGATCGAGAACTCGCGCAACGTGCGCACCGCCCGCTCCGTCTCCAGAATGGGCAGGCGCTCCGGCGTGAGAACAAAGACGAACGACGTGACCTCGGCATCGGTAATGATGCGCCGGGCACGGTGGAACAGCCGGCGCCGCTCCAGCAGTGTCTCCGCCACCCTCCGCGTCCGCCGGTCCATGCCCTCGAACGGGTCCTCCTGGGGATCATCGAACGGCGTTGGCACATCGGCGCGACTTTGCCCCGGCGTCAGGTGCTTCAACACCTTGCCCAGCTCCTCGGAGCGCTTGTTGTGCGCCAGCAGCCCCTCCGTCCACGCCGCCATGGCCTCGGGCAGGCTGAGCAGCCGCAGGGTATGGCCCGTGGGCGCGGTGTCGAAGATCAGCAGATCGTACTCATCTTCTGCGCTGAGAATGATGCCGGCGATCCGCTCGAGCAGCGCCGCTTCGGCCGCGCCGGGAGAGTGCCGCGCCATGTGCATCTGCCGCTCGAGCTCCTTGTGCATTTCGGGAGCGGCGAGCTGCTTCATGTGCTCGGTCACGGCGTCCACATGCCTGCGGGCCTGGGCGTCCGGGTCGATCTCCAGCCCCCACAGCCCGGCCGCGAGCCCCGTGACCCGGTCACCGATCTCCTTGTCGAACAGGTCGCCAAGCGAGTGGGCCGGGTCGGTGGAAACCACCAGGCACCGCTTGCCCCGGTTGGCGGCCAGCACCCCCAGCGCACCGGCCGTACTGGTCTTGCCGACGCCGCCCTTGCCGCCGACGAAGACCACACGGCTGTCACGCAGTGCCGAGAGCGCACCCATCAGCAACACCGGAAGTGGTCGAGGGGGGAGCGCTCCATGCCCATGCGCTTGTGCCAGTCGTGGAATCGCTCCAGCAACAGCGGCTGGAGTTCCATGGTGTAGTAACTGGCGGGGTTGGGCACGCCCATCATTTCCGAGAAGACCAGCAGCATGAAGAGGTCCTCCTCGTCACGCCGCGCCCGGGCGATGGTGGCACGGTAGCGCGCCGAGTAGTACTCCTCCGCATAGTAGGTCGCCGTGCGCAACCACTCGCGAAGACTCTTGTGTCCTGAACCGCCCCGCGGCCGTTGGCCGCGGGGCGGGGTCTGCTCCTCATCAGTCATGATGAGTCCGTCTCCACATCAAGTAGCGGCCCTCTCGCGGAAGTGCTTCCGCAGTGTGCCAACGCACTCGAGCAGCACCATGACCGCAGCTACCAGGATGACAACATCCAGGAACAGCAGGAACCAGTTGCCCTGCTGGTAGAAGTCGACCAGCTGGACGAGCAGCGCGAACAGCGTCATGACCAGCAGGAACGACAGCGGCAGCAGCGTGAACCACATTGGCCGTGCCAGGCGCACCACGATAACCGTGATCACCAGCAGCGTCAGCCCCGCCAGCAGCTGGTTCGTGGTACCGAACAGCGGCCAGATCAGCATACCGCCGGTCCCGTCCGCGCCGCCGGCGCCAAACGCCAGCGCCACACAGGCACCCACGGCAACCACGGTCGCGACCGGGACGCTCTTCAGGGCCGGAATATTATAGATGCTGCCCCACTCCTGCATGATATAGCGCTGCAGGCGGATACCGGTATCCATGGTGGTGCCCGCGAACAACACCGCCATGACAGTGAGCAGTGTGATCGCGATGGCCTCGGACAGCCCGGTGCCGGCCGCAACGATTGAAGCGCCACCCTCCACGAACGCGTCCACGCCTCCCTGGCCGAAGGCCGAGTACAACTCGCGCCATTCACCCAGGGTGGCGAACCCGGCCGTGGTCGCCAGGATGGCCGCCAGCGCCAGTGAACCCTCACCGATCGCGCCGAAGTAGCCAACGAACCGGACGTCGGTTTCCTTGTTGATCTGCTTCGAGGTTGTCCCGGACGACACGAGCCCGTGGAACCCGGATATGGCGCCGCAGGCGATGGTCACGAACAGCAGTGGCAGGAGCGACGGCGTCCCTTCCGGTACGGCGGTATTGAACGCCGGCGCGACGATGGTCGGGTTGGAGAACAGGATCGCTGCATAGACCAGCCCCAGTCCGATGAACAGCTGCAGGCCATTAATGTAGTCACGGGGCTGGAGCAGCACCCAGACCGGCAGCAGCGAGGCAATGGCGGCGTAGAGGAACAGGATCACGATCCACTGACTGTTCTGGGGCAGCCCCGCCACGGTCTCCGGAAGCTCCACCGGCACGTTCGGGCCGATGCCGATCAGCGCATACAGCGCGACCACGCCGACGATGGAGACGGTGATCAGGTTCATCTTGCGCCGGTAGATCAGCTGACCAATGATGAGCGCCACGATGATCGCTCCCCACACCGGCACCACCGCAGACGGGTTGGCCACCAGCAGGTTGGAGATCACCACCGCGAACACGGCGTTCACCATCAGCAGCACCAGGAAGATGATGACCATGAACAGGTTGCGCGCCCGCTCGCCGATCACCTCGCCGGTCACGGCGCCAATGGAACGGCCCTTGTTGCGGACACTGGCCCAGATGGCGCCGGCATCGTGCACGCCGGCAAAAAAGATGGTGCCGAAAATCACCCACGCGAACGCAGGGCCCCACCCCCAGATCACGGCCACGGCGGGCCCGACGATCGGGGCGGCACCTGCAACAGAGGTGAAGTGATGGCCCCAGAGAATGAACCTGTTGGTCGGAACGAAATCGACCCCGTCTTCCTGGGTGTGGGCCGGGGTCTTGAAATCCGGGTCGAGTTTGAAGATGTATTGGGCAATGAAGCGCGAGTAGAAAATGTACCCACACGCCATTGCTGCGAGACCAAACAGCAAGACAACGATGGCACTCATTCCCGTCTCCTAATCCAGCTCTTTCCAGCTTGTTGTCGTTTTCAGGGCGGGCCCTAGCCCGGAGTATCGCAGCGGGGGATACCATTTGTCTTGCTGCGGCGCGTCACGGGCGCTACTGCCCGTGACGCGCCAGTGCGGATCGACCGCAGGTGCGCAGGCTCAGTCGGCCGATTCCACCCGGTACAATCCGCCTTCGTCCTCGTCACTCAGAAGGTAGAGGGCACCGTCGGGGCCTTCTCGCACATCGCGGATCCGGCCCACCGTCCCGTAGAACAATTCCTCCTCGTGCACCACGGCGTTGTCCTCGAGCACGACCCGCCGGACACGCTCCGCACGAAGCCCCCCTGCCATGAGATCCCCCTGCCAGGCGCTGAACATGTCGCCCGTCATCAGCGCCAGGCCCGACGGGGCCAGGGTGGGTAGAAATTCGTAGACCGGCTCGATCATGTCATCGTCATGCACCCGCTCCGATCCGTCGAACTGATCCTGGGTGCCGTAATCACGGCCGCGGGTCACGGCCGGCCAGCCGTAATTGCCTCCCGCCTCGATCCGGTTCAGCTCATCTCCGCCCCGGGGGCCGTGTTCCGTCGCCCAGATATCTCCGGTCTCGGGATGCACGATCATGCCCTGGATGTTGCGGTGGCCCCAGGAATAGATCTCCGGCAGCACGCTGTCGTCGCCAACGAAGGGGTTGTCATCGGGCACGCCGCCGTCATCCGTGAGGCGCACCACCGTGCCGGCATGGTCGGCCGGATCCTGGGCCCGTTCGGGCTCGACGCCCCGGTCACCAATGGTCATGAGCAAGGTGCCGTCATCCAGCCACACCAGCCGCGACCCGTAGTGGCGGCCCGGTTCGGACCGGCGATCCTGCTCGAACAGCGTCTCCACGTCCTCCAGGGCATCGCCTTGCAGGCGGCCACGTGCCAGCGCTGCGGTAGTGCCACTTTCATCTCCTAGGGAATAGGTGAAGTAAACCCAGCCGTTACCGTCGTAATCCGGGTGCAGCGCCACGTCCAGCAACCCGCCCTGGTTGTCCACGTGGACGTCCGGGAGACCGGCGATCTCGGTGATCTCGCCCTCACGGGTTACACGGTTGAGGCGACCGGGCCGCTCGGTGACCAGATAGTCCCCGTCCGGCAGAAACGCAACACTCCAGGGGTTCTCCAGGCCGTCCGCGACGCGAAGGACATTGACGGTTTCATACTCGGTACTGATTCCGGACTCCACGGTGTCGGCATTGGCGGCGGATCCTGCGACCGCCAGTGCAAGCACGGCGCCAGCGTTGCGGCTTGAAACAGTCTTCATGGTGACGCTCTCCTCGTTCTTGCGGCACGACAAACAGGGGTCTGTTCCGATAGGCTCCGGAATCAGTCTAGAAGATGGAGAGTGCCGTGCACTTGTCGGAACCCAGTTTCATCGACACCAACCGTGGCCGTTTCGCTTACCGCGTTGCCGGAGATCCAGGCGGTGCGCCGGTGGTCATGCTGCATGGCTGGCCGGAGAGCTCCTATTGCTGGGAGCCTCTAGCGGCCCGGCTGCCCGCCGGCTTCCGGGTCATTGCACCGGATCTGCGAGGCCTCGGCGACAGCACCCGCAGTGGCGATCAGGATGCCTACGCCAAGCAGGCGCTGGCCATGGACATGGTCGCCGTGCTCGATGCCCTGGGTGTGGGCGGATTCCAGCTGATCGGCCACGACTGGGGCGGTGTGGTGGCCCAAGAGGTGGCCATTGCCGTTCCCGAACGCGTCCAGCGCCTGGTGATCATGAACATCACGCTGATCAACAATGCCCGCGGGAACGCGGAGGCCATTGCGGCCATCCGTCAGAAAGGTGCCCGCCACCAGTGGTACCAGCACTTCCAGCAACAGCGGGGGCTGGCCGAGGCTATGATTCCCGGGAACGAACGGGTGTGGCTCAGCACGTTCCTGCAGTGTTCGGACGGCTCCCCATTCCCTGCCGATGCGCTCAACGAATACGTCCGCTACTACAGCCTGCCCGAAACGCCGCGCGCCGGCGCCAACTACTATCGCGCCATGGGCACGGACCAGAAACGCTGGGAAACACTGTCAGACCACGTCTACCCCATGCCGTCGCTGTACGTCCACGGCAACCGGGACCCGGTCGTCATCCCTGCGTTCCTGAACCATGCGGAATCCTGTTTCCGGGACCTGCGCATCGAATCGGTGGCGGCCGGTCATTTCCTTCAGGAGGAGGCACCGGACGCCGTCGCCGGCCACATCGGCGGGTTCCTCAAGCCTGCGGGAAGATAGCTTCACTCTTCCGGTGCCGTGTCCCGCCATTGTTCGGCGTCCAGATCGGGAACCGTCACCATGGCCACCGCCTCGATCCGCAGGATGGGGCGGTCCATCCGCCGCAACCGTTTCCGGTAGGCGGCCACGGCACCATCACGCTCGCACGCCTGCTCGACCTGCTCCGGCAACCCCTCGACCACATCGGCGGGGTCGAACAGGCGCGGCAGCGCGATCCAGTCGCGCCCCAGCCGCCACAGCGTCGGCGCGGCAAGCAACAACACGGCCAGTACCGCAATCACGGCCATCTGCGGGGCCAGCAGAGCGAGCAGACCACCGAACGACAGGTAGACCCCTGCCTGCGCGGCCAAAGCCTGAAGATGCCGTCGGCGCTCGCGCTGCAACCCCTCGATGCCCTCCTTCCCGGGCGGCGGCTGCCGGTTGATGATCCAGTACGCAAAGCGGGATGCCACCTGATCGGCAAAGGGGGGCTTGCGCCGTGCCAGGAATCGCATGAAATCTCGGTCCTCCGTCGCTGCGGTCGTCTCGTCAGAGGTGGAGAGGTTAGCACTTCGGAGAGGCGCTGAGCGGCTCCGGCGTATAGGAACGCACTCGCCAGCAAAGGGCGACACCAATGACGATCAGGGCGGCACACAGGCCGAAGGTCAGACGGAAGTCGCCGGTCCAGTCGATTATCACGCCCGCCGCCGCCGGACCGGCGAGCTGCCCGGCGGCCATGAACACCGTGACAAAACTCACCGCCAGTGGCGCCTCACGCGCCCCGACGTGCTCCGTGGACGCGGCCAGGACCGAGGTAAAGACGCCGGTGACGGCGACGCCGAGAATCACGTAATGGGCGGCGAACCCCGCCAGCGTGGGGGAGACCACCGGGGTCGCCATCCCCACCAGGTAGAGCGTCTTGGAGAGCAGCAGCGCCGTTCCACGACCGATGCGATCCGAGATCCAGCCCCAGAGCAGACCGGAGAAGATGCCCAGGGCCCCCATCAGCGCGACCAGACGCCCGGCAACGACGCTGGCGATGCCCGACTCCAGCGCGTAGCTGTACATGAAGACCACCTGCACGATGTAGGTGGTGCCCAGCACACCGTAGATGAGACCGACAATAATCACGTAGCGGTTGCGGAACACGGCGGCACGTTCGGGCGTCGGGGCTCTCCCGACGCCGACGCCGGCACCGGCAGATGGCGGGTTGCGCAGAAAGGCCAGCACCGCCATCAGGACCAGCGCCCCGCCGACGGCGAACGCTGCCCATGTCACCCGCCAGCCTGCCTCGCCGAAAACCGCCGGGGCCAGGGGCACCAGCGTGCCGGACAGCAGCATGCCGGCACCGACACCGCCGTTGAGCATCCCGATGACCGCTCCGCGCCGCGCCGGAAACCACGACGACAGCAGAGACACCAGTGGCGTGTAGCCGAAGGCCGTGCCGAACCCCAGCAGCGCCATCAGCACCAGCAGGACGCGGTAGCCCGAGGCGACACTCAGCCCCGCGAAGCCCACCGTCACCAGGACAACGCCGAGCAGAACGGTATTCCGGCCGCCGAAACGGCCCGCCGCAACCCCGGCGACCATGACCAGGCAGAGATAACCGAGCGCCGTGACCGTGCCCAGCATCCCCGCCTGCTGATAGGACAACCCCAGGGACTCGCGCATGGGGGGCACGATCAACCCGTACGCCAGGCGCGCGAACACCAGCACCACGATGGTGACGAGCATTCCCGTGGCGATCATCAGCCAGGCCGGCGGCCGGCGAGTGTCGCGTGGTGCCGACTCTCCCATCGGTTCCCCCCCGCAAAAGGCACGTAGCATTGCACCAGCCGGATGCAACCACAAGCGACCGCAGGATCAGCGACTTGAGACGGAACGCTCACGCGGAATAGACGAAAACGTGGCCTTGTTCATGGAAAATCCGATCTATTCGGTGCATTTTACATACATCTTGTAGCACAGGCGGACGCGGCGCCATGACTTCAGAGAGCATCGACCGGGCCATGGGAGGGCCGCGCGATCTTGCCAGCGACCCGGGTCGCTGGCGGTATGCCCGGGTACTCGGGCCCATCCTGCTGTTCGGCGCCAGCGCCCACGCCCTGTTCCTGGCGTTGTTCGCCCTGCTGGACGTCCCGGTGCTGGTGGCATTCAATGCAGCCAGCATCGCGCTCTACCTGCTGCTTTTGTATCTCGCCAGACACGTCGACCCCCGCGTGCTGGTGCTCGTTGCCATGATGGAGGTCCTCGCCCACGCCTGGCTGGCCACCCATTACGTGGGCTGGGTGTCCGGCTTTCACTTCTACCCACTCATTCTCATCCCGCTGATCGCCTTCCTCACGCTCTTCTCGCTCCTTCAGCGGTGCCTGCTGATTCTGCTAGCCACCCTGGTCTACGCGGCCATGGCGCTGGCCTACACAACGGCGACACCGCTTGTCCCACTGCCCGATGTGGTGGCGCCCTGGCTCAGCGCCATCAACGCGGTCTCCGTGAGCATCGGCCTGAGCGTGTTCATTCTGTTCTATGCGGTTGCGGTCCAGAACGCGGATAACCTGGCGCGCGCCTCCCAGGAGCGGCTCAAGCACCTGGCGGCCACCGACCCGCTGACCGGGCTGCTGAACCGGCGCAGCATGGACATCCACCTCCAACAGGCCGTGCACCATCGCGACCCTGCCGCCCTGCTCCTGGGGGACGTGGACAACTTCAAGCAGATCAACGATGCGTTCGGCCACGACGCCGGCGACAGGGTACTGGAAGCCATTGGCGAGACCCTTCGGCAGGCGGTTGCGGACCACGCCCTGGTGGCGCGCTGGGGCGGCGAGGAGTTTCTCATCCTGATCCCGGGCGATAACGGCACCCACGCGGCCCGCCTCGCAGAGCGGATCCGCCGCCTGGTCCCCGGCTGCTGGCAGGAGAGCGAGCGGCCGGTCACCATGAGCATCGGCATTGCCCGTCTACAGGCCGGCGACACCGTGGCGCGGTTCGCCAACCGGGCGGATCAGGCGCTGCTGGAGGCGAAACGCGCCGGCCGCAACCGCGTAATCACCGCACCAGGCGCCGATGCAACCGGCACCTGATGCAGCTCATTTCCCGGCGAGGGTGTCGAACACCGTCTCTTCGCGATTTGCCGCCTCCGCCCGTGCGCGAATCAGCTCCTTGATGCCCCGATGGGGGAAGACGTAGAACTGATCCGCCTCCACCGCCGCCAGCGTCATTTCAGCGATGGCATCAGCGGCGATGCGGCCGTGCTGGACCGCATAACGCAGCTCATCACTCCGGCGGCGACGGGCTTCGCTCATGGGGGCCGTATCGGCGAGCGCTGCCGGACGATTACGCTCGGATTCGGCGATGGGCGTGGGAAAGAAGGCGGGCGACAGCACCGTTACCCCGATGGGTGCGTCCACATCCCGCAGATCCAGGGCCAGCGTCTCGGACATGGCGACCACGCCACACTTGCTGGTGTTGTAGATGCCGCTGCCCGGTGCGTTCACCCAGCCGGCGGCCGAGGCCGTGTTCACCACGTGCCCTTCGCCCTGCGCCAGCATGCGCGGGACAAAGGCCTTGATCCCCCAGGCAACGCCGTTGAGGTTTACGCCCAGCACCCACTGCCAGTCCGCTTCCGTGTGCTCCCAGAGCGGCCCGTTGACGGCGACTCCCGCATTGTTGAAAAGCACATGCACCGCACCGAACCGGGCAAACACCTCTTCCGCGAATGCAGTCACCGCCTGAAGGCTGGAGACATCCAGGGGGTAGGCGGCGCAATCCACGTCCGGGGATGCCGCAGTGATCAACCGCCGGGTCTCCTCCATTCCCGGCTCATCCACGTCGCCCAGCACCACCGCCATGCCGCGGCGGGCACAACACAGGGCAAGTTCGCGGCCAAGCCCGCTGCCGCCTCCGGTGATCACGGCCACGCGGTTTCGCAATTGCTCCATTCCTCTACTCCTGTCGTGATTGCCTCGGTACCACTATTACGGGATGCTATAGCCTGACACGAAACACTGGCGGTTCGCGTCTCCGGTGCGATAACGCTCACGGCAAGGGACAGACTGCATGCAGCTACCGGACTGGGTCAGGTATCGCCGCCTCAGCGTCAAGCTCGTGGTCGCCATCGTGTTGCTCAGCTCTGCGGTGACCCTGGTGGTCACGTCGATCCAGGTGCTGATCGAGTACCGCCGGGACGTTCACGGGCTGGAGCAGGGCCTCACCGACGCCCGCAGCAGCTTCTCGCAGTCACTGGGCGCCAGCCTCTGGGCACTGGACGACGGCCAGCTTACCCTGCAGCTTCGCGGACTGCATCAACTCCCCCACGTGGACCGCGTCGAACTCACCGGCGACATGGAGCTGGCCGTCGGGGAAGCGGATGGTTACCGGCACCGCCACGAAAAGGCGTTCCCGATCGTGCACCGAACGGCCGATGGCGTGCTTCACCCGCTCGGGGAAGTACGAATCGACGCCAGCCTCGCTGCCATCCACAGCCGCCTGTGGGACAGGCTCACGGTGATTCTGGCCTCCCAGGCGTTCAAGACCTTCGTGGTCTCCATGCTGCTGTTGGCACTCATCTATTACCTCGCCATCCGCCATTTGCAGTCTCTCGCCAGGTACGCGCGGGCCATCCGCCTGCACCGGCAGACGGAACCTGTACTGCTCTCACGGGCGGAGGGCGGGGTCATGCGCCCGGACGAACTGGACGACGTAGCCAGTGCCATGAATCATGCCGTCAACCGCATGGCCGAGGACATGGAAGACCGGCGCCTTGCCGAGGCACACCATCGACTGCTGTCCGGAGCGCTGGAGCAGTCACCGGCGGGCGTGCTGATCATGGACCGGGACGGCCGTCTGGAGTTTGCGAACCCACGATTCGAGTCGCTCATCGGCCGCGCCTGCAGCGACAGGGTCGGTCTGCCCTGTCTCGGACGTGGGGGCTGGTTGACCCCGCGCATCGGCATCGCGGACGGCCGGCAGGACCCGTGGCGCGCAGTGGAAAGCACGGGCGCCTGGCAGGGCGAGATCCGTCTGCGCCGGGACGACGGCCAGTACCGCTGGGCACGCGCCTCCCTGCAGGCCATCGACAGCGGCGCGGCCGTCCACTATGTAGCGCTGGTCGAGGATCTGACTGAACTCCGCGCCGTGGAAGAACGGCTGGACTACCGCACGCACTTCGACATGCTCACCGGGTTGCCCAACCGCCACCTGATCCAGCAGCTGCTCACCGCCACCATCGGCAGCATGGGCCAGGAGGCATGCGCCGTCATCCTGCTGGATGTCGACCGTTTCAAGGCGGTCAACGAGAGCATCGGGCCGGAAGCCGGGGACGACGCCCTGCGAACGGTCGCAACCCTGTTGCGCGATTCGAGCCCTGCCGACTGGCAGGTGGGCCGGTTCGGTAACGACGAGTTCATCATCGTGGTGCCGGGCGCTTGGCGCGCGGCCGACCTGCGCTCCCGCACGGAGCAGCTGCTGCGGTCGCTCAGTGAGCACGGCATAACCACCCACCTGCCGTTTCCATTGTCCGCTGCGGCCGGGATCGCACTCTGCCCCGAGGCGGGCCGGACAGTACCGGAACTGCTGCGGGCGGTGGATTCGGCACTGCAGGCGGCAAAGCTCCGCGGCCCCGGCAGTGTCACGGTGTATGATCCCATAGTGCAGCAGGAAGCGCGACGCCGGCTCATGCTGGATACGGATCTTCACCGGGCCCTCGCCAACGGGGAGTTCCACCTACACTATCAACCCATCGTTGCCGGGGGCGACAACACCGTGGAGGCCCTGGAGGCGCTTGTCCGCTGGGCACACCCGGACCAGGGCGCGATTCCACCAGACACCTTCATCGGCATGGCCGAGGACAACGGTCTGATTGTCCCGCTTGGCGAATGGGTATTACGTCAGGCACTCGCCGACATTCGCCGGCTACGCGCGTTGCCGGGACGGAGCAACCTGCGGGTATCGGTGAACGTGTCGCCAGCGCAGCTGGCGCACCGCGGCTTCGCCGGAATAGTGGAGACCGCACTGGACGAGGAACACCTGCCTGGCGAAGCGCTGCAACTGGAAATCACCGAGCGCACCTTCCTGACCGGTCTTGCGCAATCCCGGCAGGCGCTGGACCGTATGGAGAGGCGTGGCGTCAAGATCACGATTGACGATTTCGGCACCGGCTATTCCGCGCTAAACCACCTCAGACGACTGCGCGTGAACGGACTCAAGATCGACCGCACCTTCATCCGCGACATGTTTGAAGGCCGGCAGGACACGCAACTGGTGCGGGCAATCACCTCTCTTGGCCACGATCTCGGACTGGAAGTCACGGCCGAAGGCGTGGAGACCGAGGAGCAACTGCACTTTCTGCAGGAGCTTGGCTGCGAGCTGGTCCAGGGCTTTCTGCTCGGTCGGCCACAGCCCCTGGAAGACATCCTGACGCGGTTCGGCCAGCCCCATGATCATGCCTAGCCTTACCCTGCTCCACCGTCTGATGTCACTGGGCATCATGGCGATCCTGCTGCTGGCAGCCTGCAGTGTGAACGCAGACACGAACCAGTCGACGCTGGTGCGCCATCAACCGCCGGACCAGGTCGACGGCGATGAGCGGGACGACTACGCCATTCGCCTGCTCAACCTGGCCATGGACAGGACGGCAGACGACTACGGTCCGGCGAGCCTGCACGCCATCGGCGTGCGCATGTCCCAGGACCGGGCCATCCGGGAGATGCGTGAGGGTCGCTATCTGGACGTCTTCTGGGGCATGACCAGCCGCGCGCGAGAGGAGGAGCTGCTGCCGGTGCGCATCCCCATGGCACGCGGGCTGTTGGGCGTACGCGCCCTGGTGGCCCGCGAGGAGACACGACCGCGCCTGGGCGCGGTGACATCGGTGCAGGAGCTCTCCGCCTTCTCGATGGGACAGGGCCACGACTGGCCGGACACGGTCATCCTCACGCACAACGGGCTGCGCGTGACCACGTCCTCGACCTACTACAGCCTGTTCCGCATGCTTCGCGCCGGGCGCTTCGACCTGTTTCCAAGGGGGGTCAACGAACTGCAGGCGGAGGCGCGGCTCTACCAGGCATTCGATGTCGGGCCATCCACGGATGTGGTGCTCGCCTACTACGCACCGAACTATTTCTTCGTTCAGCGCGACAACCAGGCCCTGGCCGAGCGCATCGAGACTGGCCTGCGCCGCGCAATGGCCGATGGCAGTTTCAGCGCCCTGCTCAGCACCCACCCGAGCACGCGCCATGCCCTGGACCTGCTCACCCTGCACCAGCCCCTGGTACTGGCACTGGACAACCCCGGCCTGCCGGAGGCAACGCCCGTCGATGACGCGACGCTATGGTATAGACCGGTATTCGATAACCTGCACCAGCCCGGTGACCAGCATCCCTGACCCGGTCAGTCCCCGGGGGGCGCTTCGAAACCGTGATCCTGAAGGATCGCCTGCCCCTCATCGCTGAGCACAAACATGTAGAAGGCTTCAGCCGGCCCATCATCGCCGTCGCCGTTCAGCAGCACCATGCGGTGATTAATGGGGTCGTGCAGCTCGGCCGGCACCGGCTGCGCACTGCCCCGCTCCTGCAGGCTCCGCTGTCCGGCCAGGGCAGTGGGAATCAGCCCCGCCTGCGCCGGGCCATCGTTGGCCATTCGCGCGGCCCGCGCGGCGTTTTCGGCCACGGCAACATGCGCCTGCATGCTGCTCCACAGATCGATCTCGCGCAGCACGTCCCGGGCGGCCCGCCCATAGGGCGCAGCACCGGGATCCGCAATGGCCATGCGTCCAAGCCGTTTGCCATCCAGGGCGGCCGCGAGCCCTTCCAGACCATTGGCAGCGCGCAGGGGTGCACCCTGTCGAACGAACAGAGAGAGCCCGCCGGCGGCGTACAACTCACCGTCGTCGCCGATTACATCGTCCTCGGCCAGGCGCTGGATGGCACGTTCATCCGCGGCCAGGAGCACCGCATACGGGGCGCCCCTGCGAATTTGCCCCGCCAACGCATCGGAGGCCCCGAACGCGACACGCACCCGCGCATCGCTGGTGCGCTCGAACGTGGCCACGAGATCCTTCATGGCGTACTGCATGCTGGACGCCGCCGCCACACGCACGCTGTCCTGGGCAAGCGCCCCCGTGCTGCCGATGGCCAGACTCAGGCCCAGCGCCACCAGCAGGTGTGTTCGTCTCGCACCCATGCCGCTCCCGTTCCCCTGATTGCCCAATCGCTTGTCGCCACGAGTATGCCCGAATCGGCTTTCTCGCACTGTCGATCAGCACACGTGTTACTGCATTTCCCGAAACCGGCCGTATCGTTACCTTGCACCACAAACCGTTACCCGAGGTAACACATTGCACTCTGTTGCCGCCCGCTAACACCTTGATTTGACAGCCACTCCCTGCTGGCACCGGTTGTGCATTGAATCAGTGACACATTCCAGCGGCGCAGAGAATGCCGTGAGCAGAGATCAGCACACCAGCGCGGGACAATCGAACCATGGGGATGAACTCTCCCCGGTGGTGGATTTCCTGCGTCGCCATCCACCGTTCGACCGCATGGAACGTCAGGACGTCCAGAAGATGGCACTGCGGCTGGAGCTCAAGCACTACCCCACCGGCACCCGCGTGGTCGAGCCCGGCAGCGGCCCCGCCGCTCGCCTGTTCATCGTTCACAAGGGACGGGTCCGCGGTGGTGTCGCCGACGAACCGCACGCCGCAGACAGTGATACCTGGGAACTGATGCCTGGCGAGTGTTTCCCGGTTGGTGCACTCCTCTCCCGCCGTCCTGTGCGCACTGTGCACGAAGCAGCCGAGGACACGGAATGCTTCGAACTGGAATGGGAGGATTTCAACGAGCTCCTGGAGACGTCGCGGGTCTTCAACGATTTCAGCACCCACCGGCTGTCGGTTCTGCTGAACTCCATGAAACGCGAAGTCCAGGCGGACGCGCTGCGCGGCCTTGGCGGCGACACTTCGCTGAACATCACCCTTGGCGAACGCCTGCGGCGGCCGCCGGTGACCTGCGAGGCGGACACGCCCGTGCGTACCGCGCTTGAGCGCATGCAGGAGCGCCACGTGGGCAGCATCGTGGTCACGGATGATCGAGCGCGCCCGCTGGGCGTGTTCACGCTGCGGGACCTGCTCACACGGGTATCGATTCCGGGGGCGTCACTTGATCTGCCGATGCAGGACGTGATGACACCGAACCCGGTCTGCATCCCCCGCTCGAGCTTCGCCTTCGAGGCGGCCATGATCATGGCCGACAAGGCCATCCACCACATCTGCGTTGTTGATCGCGGGCGACTGGTGGGCGTGATTTCCGAGCGCGACCTGTTCTCGATGCAGCGCGTCGGTCTGGTCAATCTCAGCAAGAGCATTGCCCGCGCAGACAGCGTACGTGAGCTGGCCCGACTGCGCGACGACATCCACCAGCTGGTGGACCAGATGATCGCCCAGGGGGCCCGGGTCGGGCAGATCACCCAGATCATCACCCTGCTCAACGATCAGATCACCCGGCGCATTCTCGAGCTCTGCACCCGCGATGCGGAAGACCTGCCGGCGGTCTCCTATTCCTGGATTGCCTTCGGCAGCGAGGCGCGTCAGGAACAGACGCTGAAGACCGACCAGGACAACGGCGTGATCTTCCGCACCCCCGAAGGGAGCACGCCGGACGAGGTCCGTGCCGCGCTGACGCCGTTTTTCCGGCAGGTAAACGAGGCCCTGGACCAGTGCGGCTACCCGCTTTGCAAGGGCAACATCATGGCGAGCAACCCGGAGTGCTGCCTGAGCCTGGAAGAGTGGCAGCAGCGGTTCACCCGCTGGATCGAACAGGGCACGCCGAAACATCTGCTGCAGGCATCGATCTTCTTCGATTTCCGCACCATCGACGGCTCAACCGAGGACGCCGAGCGCCTGCGCCACTGGCTACTTGACAAGACCGCCGGCAACAGCCGTTTCCGCCGCCAGCTCGCCGCCAACGCGCTGCAGCTGCGTCCGCCACTGGGCCTGTTCCGGTCGTTCCGGGTCAGTTCCCGCGGGGAATACCGCAACACCCTGAACCTCAAGCTCAACGGCGTCACACCCTTCGTCGATGCGGCGCGCATCCTGGCCCTGGCCCACCGGCTGCCGGCCATCAATACGATGGAACGCCTGCGCATGGCCGCCGAGGCGCGGATCGTTGATCCGGGCGACGTGGCGGCTTGGTCGGAAGCGTACGATTATATACAGATGCTGCGGATGCGGAAAAACCAGCAACAGCGCGCCGCAGGCGAGCCACTCAGCAATCGTGTGGACCCGAGCGAACTCAACGATCTCGACCGCCGTATTCTGAAGGAAGCATTCAGGGAAGCAAGAACGTTACAAAACAGAATCGAAAGCGATTATCAGCTTTAGGAAAGCTGCATCACCACAGGAGGAGAAACCATGTCAGAACAGACAGATCTTCAAAAAGAAAGAAGTGCGTACTGGCGCAAGAACCTGCAGATAATCGGCGGCTGCCTTGCCGTCTGGGCGATTGTGTCTTTCGGCCTCGGCATCGTGCTTGGGCCTGCCCTTAATAACTTCTCCATTGGCGGGTATCCCCTGGGCTTCTGGTTCGCCCAGCAGGGCTCGATTTATACCTTCCTCATTATCATCTTTTTCTACGCCTGGCGTATGAACAAGCTTGATAAAGAATTCAATGTCGACGAAGAATAAGGGGCAATCACAATGAGTTTGCAAGTTCTCAGCCTAATTGTCGTGGGCATGACCTTTGCCCTTTATATCGGCATTGCCATCTGGGCCCGAACCGGCAGCACTGCCGAATTCTATGTTGCCGGCAAGGGGGTCAACCCGATCGCCAACGGCATGGCGACGGCCGCCGACTGGATGTCCGCCGCGAGCTTCATCTCCATGGCGGGCCTCATCGCGTTCCTGGGCTACACCGGGGGCGCCTACCTGATGGGCTGGACGGGCGGCTACGTCCTCATGGCCCTGCTCCTTGCACCGTACCTGCGCAAGTTCGGCAAGTTCACGGTGCCGGAGTTCATCGGTGACCGCTTCTATTCCAAGGCGGCCCGGATCATCGCCGTAATCTCGCTGCTGGTGATCTCGATCACCTACGTTATCGGCCAGATGCGTGGTGTCGGCATCGCGTTCTCCAACATCCTGAACGTGCCGCTCACCGCCGGGCTGATCTCGGGCATGGTGATCGTGTTCATCTATGCGGTGTTCGGGGGCATGAAGGGGATCACCTACACGCAGATCGCCCAGTACTGCGTGATGATCTTCGCCTATACCGTGCCGGCGGTGTTCATCGCCTTCCAGCTCACCGGCAACCCGCTGCCGCAGCTCGGCCTCGGCTCGGAACTGGCCGGCGAAAACCGGTACCTGCTGGAAGCACTGGACCAGACCCTGGTCGATCTCGGCTTTGATCCCTACACCGGGGTGGCGGGCATGAGCATGACCAACATGTTCCTGCTCACACTGTCGCTGATGATCGGTACAGCTGGTCTGCCCCACGTCATCGTGCGGTTCTTCACGGTGCCGCGGATCCGCGATGCGCGGAAATCCGCCGGCTGGGCCCTGGTGTTCATCGCCCTTCTGTACACCACTGCTCCGGCCGTGGGCGCCATGTCCATGTGGAACTTCATAAACACGATGCAGCCGGGCGAAGTCGGCGATCCGGAAGGCAACGTCCTGCTCGAGGAAATGCCGCAGTGGACAGAACGCTGGCAGGAAACCGGGCTCCTCGCATTCGAGGACAAGAACGAGGACGGCCGGATCCAGTACTACAACGATGAGAACGAAGAGTTCGCCCAGATGGCCGAGGAAGAATGGGGCTGGGAGGGCAACGAGGTCACCACGCTGGACCGTGACATCATCGTTCTCGCCACGCCGGGTATCGCCAACCTGCCCAACTGGGTGATCGCCCTGGTGGCAGCCGGCGGCATCGCCGCGGCCCTGTCCACGGCGGCAGGTCTGTTGCTGGCCATCTCGTCCGCCATCTCCCACGACCTGCTCAAGGGCGTGATGATGCCTCACATCTCGGAGAAAGGAGAAATGCTTGCCGCCCGGCTCAGCATGGCTGGTGCCATTCTGTTTGCCGGCTACCTCGGGTTGAATCCACCAGGGTTCGCGGCAGAGGTGGTGGCGTTGGCATTCGGGTTCGCGGCAGCAAGCCTGTTCCCGACCCTGATGCTCGGCATCTTCTACCGGAAGATGAACAAGGCGGGCGCCATCGCCGGCATGCTGGCAGGCCTCGGCTCCACGGCCCTGTATATCTTCATCTACAAAGGCTGGTTCTTCTTCCCGGGAACGGCCATGCTGCCGGACTCCCAGGAGTACTGGCTGTTTGGCATCAACACCGGCTCCTTCGGTGCCATCGGTGCGCTGATCAACTTCACGGTGGCCATCATCGTGGCGAAGATGACCACGCCGCCGCCGCAGGAGATCCAGGAGCTCGTGGAAAGCGTGCGCGTGCCCCGGGCCGACTGACCCGGACACGCTCCCGGCCAGACGGGGTGTGGAGTGCTACGATGACGGCATCGGCACAGCCACACCCTGGCCGGGGCATCAGAACGGAAGGCCCGCCCCTGGCGGGCCTTTTTTTGTCCGGGGTGTTGGACCTGAAGGTCCAACCTACGCCCGACACTGCATACCGGGTGCGGGGTGCCGGGTGCCGGGTGCCGGGTGCCGGGACACCGGGGAACGGGGAACGGCGACGTAACCGGCGTAGGGTGGACCTTCAGGTCCACCATGGACTTCGGCAACCAGTTGCCTTTAAAGGCTCTGTCACGAGGACGGGCATGCGAAGATTCCTGGCGGATGTAGACGCAGCCGGCAGCATGAGTGCCATTGCGGCAACCGCAGGCAGGCTGCCACAGATCCAGTGCCGCCTGGTGGATGCCGGTCTCGCAGGCGTGCAGCAGGGCCGGCTCATGACGTGGTTGATTGATGCCCTCACCTGCCGGTTGATCGCGCTCGCCGAAACGGAACTCGGTAGTCCGCCGGGCCCGTACGCATGGCTGGCGTGCGGCTCCCAGGGGCGCCAGGAACAGACGGTCCACACCGATCAGGACAATGCCCTGATCATCGCGGACGGCGTGCCCGATGGCGCCGACGACTGGTTCGCCCGCCTGGGCACCATGGTGACCGACGGACTCTCCGCATGCGGCATCAGCCACTGCTCCGGTGGCGTGGGCCCGCACAATGCGGAATGGCGCCGCACGGCCTCTGGCTGGCGCGACGCCTTCGCCGCCATCATCCGCCGGCCGGACACGCGCTCGGTAATGCTGGCATCGCACTACTTCGATCTGCGCTGCGTGCACGGCGACGCGCGGCTGCTTGAGGAGGTGCGCCAGGACGCTCTGGCCGAAGCGCGCGCCAACCGGCTATTCCTGGCACGCGTCAAACAGAACGCCCTGCGCAGCCGTTCCGGCGTCGGCACCTTCGGCCGTTTCCGCCTTCAGCAGCGCGGGGCACTCCGTGGCACCCTGAGCCTCAAGCACCAGGCCCTGCTGCCCATCTCGCAACTGGCGCTGTCCCATGCCCTGGAGGCGGGCACGACGGCCCTGTCCACTGCGGATCGCATCCATGCCGCCCGCGACGCCGGAGTCATCTCCGCCGCCAGCGCCAGCGACCTGGGCACGGCATTCGCCTCGGTGTCGGACCTGCGTGCACGCCTGCTCGCAGATCAGCTCCGCTCCGGCGCGTCCCCCACGAACGAGATCCGGCCGAAGCGCCTGGGGGGGCTGGAACGACGCCATCTACGCGCGTCACTCACGGTGATCCGCCAGGCCCAGCACGCGCTCGCACAGGGGGTATGACCCATGACGTTCTCCGTGCCCTATCTCAGCGTCTTCCAGAGTTCGGTGGGTGACCTAATGGGCCCGGCACTCTGCCGGCTACAGCGCGGCACGCGCTGTGGCTTCGCCGTGCAGCAGCTTGCCGACACCGGCCAGGGCTGCGCCATCATCGTCGACCGCGACCAGCGGATCCAGGGCCTGCTGACCCGGGCTGACGTGATCCGCCGGGTCGCCTGCCGGGTTCCCGCCGATACCGCCGTGGAGGACGTCATGAGTCGCCCGGCTCTGATCGCGACCACGGCCATGCCCGCCTATCGCGCCCTGGCCGAACTGCAGGTGCAGCGAGAGCGATGGGCGCCCGTAGTCGACGCATCCGACCGACTTCAGGGCCTGTTCGACGCCCAGGCCGCACTGGCACACGGCCTCCCCGCCGCACTGCAGAGGCTATCCGCCGTGACCGCCCCCCCGACCAACCAGGGGCTGCGCCGCTGCCGGGACGGTCAGGCGCACATCATTGGCGGAATGGCAGGTGAAGGCGCATCGGCCGCCGCGATGCAGCAGATGCTTGCCAGTCTCAACGACGACCTCCACGCCCGTGCCCTGGACATGGCCATGGACGCCATGGCAGAAGATGGCTGGGGCCGTCCGCCGGTGGCGTTCTCCATGATCGTCATGGGCTCTGCGGGGCGCACCGAGAGCTTTCTTGACCCCGATCAGGACAACGGCTTTGTCATCGCCGACTATCCCGACCAGGACCACGGCCAGGTCGACCGCTACTTCATCGAGCTCGCACGGCGTACCACGCGATCCCTGGACGCGGCCGGAGTCCCGTTGTGCAAGGGCCACGTCATGGCCACGAACCCGCTCTGGCGCAAGACCCTGCCGCAGTGGCAGGCGCAGATCCGCGGCTGGCTGCGCCGCCGCACCGAAACGGGTTTTCTGCAGAGCAACATCCTGCTCGACTGCCGCTGTGTGGCCGGTGACCGGGAGCTTGCGGAGGCGCTCCGGGAATACCTGGTGCAACAGTTCGCCGCATCCCGGAGCTACGTGCGCGCGCTGACGCTGAACGAGTCAACGCGGGGCGTCGGCCTCGGCTGGTTCGACCGGCTGATCACGGAGTCCGAGGACAGTGCCCATCCGGGTGAACTGGACCTCAAGCGGCT
The DNA here is from genome assembly GCF_048323695.1 of Aquisalimonas sp. APHAB1-3. Lineage (NCBI taxonomy): Bacteria > Pseudomonadati > Pseudomonadota > Gammaproteobacteria > Chromatiales > Ectothiorhodospiraceae > Aquisalimonas > Aquisalimonas sp. APHAB1-3. The sequence continues at coordinate 779,240 of NZ_JBLWFT010000001.1, forward strand.
CGGCCTGATGCCGATCGTTGAGGTCGCCCGGCTTTACGCCACGGCACACGGTATCACCGCTTTCGCGACCCGTGACCGGCTGGACGCCCTGGCGGATGCAAACGTCCTATCGAGCGGCGACGTCACGGCACTGAAGAACGCCCACGAGTTCATCGCCGGCCTGATCTTCCGACGCCAACTGGACGACCTGGCCCGGGAAGCGCCACCCGGCAAGCACATCACGCCGGGTTCACTCACATCGTCTGAGCAGGACACGCTGGTGACGAGCCTGAAGTCGGTGCAGGGAATGGTCAAACGCCTGGCACGGGATCTCGTCGGGACAGACGTCGCCGGGCCCGGCTAACTACTCCCGGGCCTTGCGGTAGGCCAGGAGCACGAAGCGGATGTTGTAGGCGAGGCCGATGGCCAGCGTCAGCCCGCCGGTCACCACAAACAGGACGAACAGGCCCGGAATGCCCATCAGCTGCCCGCTCCAGAGCGCGATGATGCTGATGACCGCAAGCGGAATCCCGATTTTCATCATCAGACGCAGCCACGGATCCGTGGAGATCTTCCCGACGTCGACTCCATCACTCATGAGGCTTCTCATTCCCGCTCGCGGATTGGTGGTTCATGTTAATTATGGGCCCTTTCTTCTTCAAGACGATTCGCCAGGCATTTCATTACGCTGAAACCGGTCTGTTCATGTCGACATTCCACGTCAGGATTCAAACGCCGACACCGACGCGGTGACCGATGAAACAAATCGATCGTTATGGTAACTTTTCCGTCTGAACAAGAGCCGGAGCCCACGTCGCATCCGGCCCAGAGGAGGAGAAACCCTATGGACCAGTCCGTCCTCATCGTGGACGATGAGCCGAATATCATTCTGTCGCTGCGCTTTCTCATGAAAGCCGAAGGGTACCGCGTCCGGGTCGCGCAGGATGGCAGCGAAGCCATTGCCGCCGTGCAGCAGGAAGCCCCGGACCTCATTCTCCTGGACGTCATGCTGCCGGGCCGCAACGGCTACCAGATCTGCGAGGAGCTGCGCGGCATGCCCGCCTGCGCCGATACGCGCATCATCATGCTGACGGCCCGCGGACGCTCCATCGACGCCGAGAAGGGCTTCGCCACGGGCGCCGACGACTACATCAGCAAACCGTTCTCGACCCGGGACCTGCTGCAACGGGCGAGGGATCTTCTGCCCGTCGCCGCAGCATGACGAGGCAACGATGCATCCGCGGCACCTGCTGGCCCTGATTTTCGCCGCCCTGGCACTGGCATCGGCCACGCTGGTCGCCGTCACCGTTCATCTGGTTGCACCCGCCGGAAGTGACATCGCCACCGTCGCGGCGCTGGCGGGAGGCGCCGGAGCCGCGGCGCTGATCATGGTGGCGTGGTTTGTCCTGGACCGCCTGATCATGCGCCCGTCGCGCAAACTTATCCGTGGTATCCGCGCGCTGCTGGAATCCCGCTCCCCGGAGCAGGGGCTGCCCCTGCCCCGCCATCACGCCCTGGGCAGCCTGCCCGACGTCACCGCCGAGCTGGCGGAGGCGCTGAAACAGTCGCGGGGCGAGATCCGCAAGGCCATGAACGATGCCACTGAGCGGGTGGAGGAGCAAAAGACCTGGCTGGAAGTCATCCTGCAGAGTCTCAGCGAGGGTGTGCTGGTGTGCAACCGGCAGAATCAGATCCTGCTCTACAACAACGCCGCGGTCTCCATTCTCGACCTGCCGGAGACCATCGGCCTCGGGCGACCCCTTTTCAACATCCTCTCCCGGGCTCCCGTCCAGCACACCCTGGAGCGCCTGGAGCGGCACCACGCCGCCGGCGCGGCGTCAGGCTCCGAGCTCACGGCACCGTTCGTGTGCAGCAGCGCCGACTCCCGGCAGATGCTGCACGCCCGCATGGCATTGATCCTGGACAACCAGGATGCCATCACCGGCCACCTGATCACGCTGGTGGACATCTCGGACGACGTCGCCCTGCTCGCCCGCGGGGACGCCATCCGCCTGGCCCTGACCCGCGACCTGCGCGGCATCGTGGGCAACGTGCGCGCCGCAGCGGAAACCATCACCAGCTACCCCGACATGGATCCGGACGAACGCCGCTCCTTCGATGACGTCATCCTCCGGGAGAGCGAGTCACTGAGCAGCCGGGTCGAGGAGCTCGGACAAGAGATCCGTGGCCAGCTACTCGGCCGCTGGCCCATGGCGGACATCTACACCAGTGATCTCGTGAGCTGTGTTCAGGAGCGTCTCACGGACCTCGCCGCGGCGAAGATCAACCTGGTCGGCATGCCCCTGTGGCTGCACGGCGACAGCCTGTCGCTCATGCAGGCCCTGGAATGCCTCATCCGCGCCGTCCATACCGAGACCGGTGCCACCGAGTTCGACATCGAGTCCCTGCTCGCCGACCAGGCCGTGTACCTGGATGTCCGCTGGCGTGGCAAGCCGCTGTCGGCCGAAGTGCTGGAGCGCTGGCTGGATACACCCTGTGATGACGACACCAGCGGGCCGCGCATGCGTGAGGTACTGGAGCGACACGACTGCGAACCGTGGAGCCAGGGCGGGCGCCAGGAGCACCAGGCGATCGTGCGGCTGCCGCTGCCGGCACCGAACCGGCCACAGTTTCTCCCGGAGCCGCGCCGCCTGCCCGCCCGCCCCGAGTTCTACGATTTCGGACTCATGCGTAGGCACGCCGGCGACGAGGAGCTTGCCGCCACACCGCTGCGGGATCTGTCGTTCGTGGTGTTCGACTGCGAGATGACCGGCCTCGACCCGACCGGGGGCGACGAGATCATCTCCATCGCCGGAGTCCGGGTCGTCAAGCACCGCGTGCTTACCGGCGAGACCTTCGAGCGGCTGGTCAATCCCGGCCGGACGATTCCGCAGGCCTCGACACGGTTCCATGGCATCACGGATGCCGACGTGGAGGACAAACCCGAGATCCAGGTGGTGCTGCCCCAGTTCAAGGCGTTCGTGGGGGACGCCGTCATGGTCGCCCACAACGCCGCGTTCGACATGAAGTTCATCAGCCTGCGACAGGGCGAAGCGGGCGTGGAGTTCGACAACCCGCTGCTCGATACCCTGCTGCTGTCATCCATGCTCGACGGCGAGGAGGAGGATCACTCCCTGGACGCGCTGTGTGACCGCTACGGGATCACCATCAGTGGCCGCCATACGGCGCTGGGCGACACCCTGGGCACGGCGGAACTGCTGGTGCGGCTGATCGACCGGCTGGAGGCGAAGGGGCTGGATACCTTTGGCGAGGTCATGAAAGCCTCGAACATGGCCGCGCAGATCCGTCACCGCTCGGCCATGGTCTCCACATCACGCCACATGTAATCAGGCGGACTGTGTCAGCCGCTGGAGCTGACCAAACGTCGTGGTGTCCCCGAGCACGTCCTGCAGCGTGAACGTATTGAGCTGGTCAATGAAGGCGGTGCGCGCACTCTCCAGGACGGCCTTCAGGGAGCAGCCCCCGCACAGCGGACAGGGCTGGCGGTTGCAGTCCATGATGGCCATGGACTCCTCCATGGCGAGCACGATATCCCCGATGCGCATGGTCTCCGGCGGTGCGCCCAGCGTCAGCCCCCCTGCCCGCCCTTTGGTGGTAATGAGGTACCCGTGCTGGGCCAGCCGATGGACCACCTTGCGGAGGTGTTCCAGGGAGATATCGTAAGACTGCGCAATCTCGCGCATGGTCACGCGCCGATCGCGGTGCGCACCGGCATACATCAGCACGCGCAGGCCGTAATCCGTGTGATAAGTCAGTTCCATGCCTCAGGATACCCCAACCTCAACCCGTCTCTGAATACTCACGCGCCCGACGGGCCGCGGACAAGCCGCAGCTGCCACAGCTCCGGCCCCCACTGGACGGCCTCCCAATCGAACCGTTCACTGTAATGGCTCTGCAGGTGATCCAGCAGCCGCTGTGGCTCCGTGCCCGCGATCAGTAAGACATCCTCCCCCGGCTGCAGTACCGAAAGCGTCATCTCGAGCAGCGGGAGGCGCTCCCGAGGATCGTGGACGCGCAGATCAAGCACCGCGCTGTACTGACGGTGGGCTGCCGGACGCTGCGATTCATTCACCATGTCTGTGCCAGCCTTCACGAAAAACTCCGCGAATGGTACCGGCGGGCCTGCCGGAGCACCAGCAGCATACGCTTATGCGATGCCGGTCTTTGGTTGGCGCTTGTTAAATGTATATGATATCCATCATTGACCAGTCTACGCTGGACGAACCGCCCGACCAACACCCCCTGGAGCGCACCATGACCTTTGTCGTCACGGATAACTGCATTAAGTGCAAGTACACCGATTGCGTGGAAGTCTGCCCGGTGGATTGCTTCCACGAGGGGCCGAACTTTCTGGCCATCGACCCGGACGAGTGCATCGACTGCACCCTGTGCGAGCCTGAATGCCCCGCCGAGGCCATCTACTCCGAGGATGATCTGCCCGACGAGATGAGTCACTTCCTCGAACTCAACGCCGAGCTCGCCCAGCAGTGGCCCGTGATCACCGAGCAGAAAGACCCGCCCGAAGACGCCGAAGAGTGGGACGGCAAACCCAATAAACTGCCGTACCTTGAGCGGTGAGCACGGGTCGATTTGCAAGGCGCCGGCCGATCGGATAGAAAAGCGGCATGACTGAGCAGGCATCCGATCCCGTCAACGACTGCAAACGTGCCGTGCGGGAGGCAGCGCTCGCGCGCCGAGCGGCGCTGTCCCCGGCGCAACGCGAGGAACGCAGCCGACGCATCCGCCAGCGGCTCCTGGCCCATCCGGCGGTTGCGGCCGCCCGGCGGTTATTCACCTTCGTCTCATTCGACACCGAGGTGGATACCCACGGCATTATCGACGCACTGCTTGCGGACGACCGGAGCATCGCCATCCCCCGCATCATGGATGCCCACACAATCCGCGCCGTGCCCATGACCGGCTGGGGTGATCTGGAGACCGGCCGCTGGGGCATCCTCTCGCCGCGCGACGACACGTCGGCCACCGGGCCGTTCGACGTCGCCATCATCCCGGGCGTCGGCTTCACGGAGCAGGGCGGGCGCATCGGTCACGGCCGCGGCTACTACGATCGCTGGCTTGCGGCCAATACGGTGTATACGACAATCGCGCTTGCGTTCGAGTGCCAGATCGTGCCGGAACTCCCGCTGGAACCCCACGACCGCCCCGTGGACATCATCGCCACGGAAGAGCGTCTGCTGGAACCCCGTCGCCAGGCCTGACGTTTACTGCACCGCAGCACTGGCGCAGGCCCAACATCCGTGTTAGGGTTCCGTCTGCGTTGTACCCGCCCTCTTGTTCCCGCACCTCTCGTGCGCCGGTTCCCCAGGTGGCCGGTCCCCGCAGCTCATCGCGGACTGTTTTACTGCCAGGGTCTTTCCTCGATAAGCACACAATCCGGAATACATCCGGAACGCCAGCCCTGGCTGTTCAAAAACAGGAACTATCTTGATGTCATTCGATCAACTCGGCCTCAGCGCCGATCTTCTGCGTGCCGTGAAAGAACAAGGCTACGACACGCCCTCTCCCATCCAGGCGCGCTCCATTCCCAGCGCCCTGGCCGGGAAAGACCTGCTCGCCAGCGCCCAGACGGGCACCGGCAAGACCGCGGCATTCACGCTGCCGCTGCTCGACAAGCTTACGGCCGCGGGCCCGCAGAAGCCGCGCCGCGTGCGCGCCCTGGTGCTCACCCCGACCCGCGAACTGGCGGTTCAGGTGACCGAGAGCGTGCGCAGCTATGGCAAGCATCTCCCGCTCAAGTGCACGGCCATCTACGGTGGCGTCGGGATCGGCCCGCAGATTCGCGACCTGGAGCGCGGCACGGACATTCTCGTGGCCACGCCCGGCCGCCTGATGGATCACATGCAACGCGGCACCATCAAGCTCGACAACGTCGACATGCTGGTCATGGACGAAGCCGATCGCATGCTCGACATGGGCTTTCTGCCGGCCATCGAGCGGATCGTGAAGACGCTGCCGAAACAGCACCAGACGCTGCTGTTCTCCGCCACGTTCTCGCCGTCGATCACCAAACTTGCGAATCGCTTCCTGAACCAGCCGGAAGTCATCGAGACGGCCCAGCGCAACGCGGCCGCCGCCGCGGTTGATCAGAGCGCCTTCATGGTCGACTCGGAGCGCAAGCGCGAGCTGCTGACTCACCTGATCGGCTCTGGCGACTGGCGCCAGGTTCTGGTGTTCACCCGCACCAAGCGCGGTGCGGACAAGCTGGCGAAGCAGCTCGAACAGGACGGCATCCGCTCCACGGCTATCCATGGCAACAAGAGCCAGGCCGCGCGCAACAAGGCGCTGAAAGCGTTCAAGCATCACAACGTCCGCGCCCTGATCGCCACGGACGTCGCTGCCCGGGGGATCGACATCGACCACCTGCCCTATGTGGTCAACTTCGACATCCCCACCAATCCGGAAGACTACGTGCACCGCATCGGTCGCACCGGTCGCGCCGGTCAGGAAGGCAATGCCGTTTCGCTGGTCTGCGCCGATGAGGCACGTGACTTCGCCGGAATCCGCAAGCTGGTGAACACGGACATTCCGGCCGAGATCCACGAGGGCTTCGAGCCCCAGAAGCGTGTTGCCAGCGCGCCGAAACGTGGTCGCGGCAACAACAGCCAGGGTCGGCCGCCCCGCCGCCCGCGCAGTGGCGCATCGACCCGCAACTCGCGTGCCGGAAACAGCCGGTAACTCGCGTCTGCTGCCGCCGGCCAGAAGCCGGCGGCAGTGCCTCTCCTTACGCCCAGCGGCGGTCGCCGTGTCCGTACTCCTGCTCGCCGGCACAGCCTGAGCCGACACGGAACGCTTCGAGCTTGGCGACTTCGAAATCGAGAACGGCGAAGTGATCGAGGACGCGTTCCTGACCTATGTCACCCACGGCGAACTGCCGGCATGGGAGGAGACTACGAGGACGCCCTGCGATCAATTCAGGCGCACGCGCTGATCATGCCCGGTACCAAGGGCATCCTGCATCCGCCGGGTGACTCGCGCGTTCTTCAACGAGTTCCGCAACTGAACCCGTTAACCGCGGGCATACCGCGTCAGTAGCCGATCCAGGTTGTTCGCGAACGCCTGCCGATCCTTCTGATTCATGGCCGGCGCACCACCGGTATCCACACCGCTGGCGCGCAGGGTGTCCATGAAATCGCGCATATTCAGGCGCGAGCGGATGTTCTCCCGCGTATGCAACTCGCCCCGCGGGCTCAGCGCATGACCGCCTGCTTCGATGACTTCCGCAGCCAATGGAATGTCGCCCGTCACCACGAGATCATCAGGCTCCACCCGGCGCACGATTTCGTGATCCGCCACGTCGAACCCCGCGGCCACCTGCAGGAAATGGATCACCGGCGAGCGGGGTATCCGTATCGGCTGATTGGCGACCAGGGTCAACTGCACCCCGGTGCGCTCGGCCGCCTTGAACAGAATCTCCCGCACCACCACCGGACAGGCGTCCGCGTCCACCCAGATTTTCATATCGCGCAGCCTCTCCATCGACGCCGGGCATGACCTGCGTCAAACCCTTGCCACAATCCCCGAATGATACTGGTTTTCGTCCAGTACTGCTTTCGAGGGAGACCGTCGTCATGCCCCGATCATCTGTCCGACCCCTGTGGCTTTTGCCAGCGGCTCTGCTTGGCGGATATGCAGCACTCGCCCTCCTGCCCATGGCCCTGGGCGCAGCCCAGGGGCTGACACCCCGCCCCTGGCGCGACGATCTGGCCACCGGCCTCGGCATGTCGGGTTTCGCCATGCTGCTGATGGAATTTCTCCTGTCGGGGCGCTTCAAGGGCCTGTCCGCGCGCATGGGCATGGACCGGGTCATGCAGTTCCACCAGATCATGGCCTACGTGCTGGTCGCGTTCTTACTGCTGCACCCCTTCCTCTACACACTCCCCATGGGCGCGCCTGCGCCACTGGACCGTGACGCCCACACCTGGCTGAGTCTGCCGCTACTGCCGGGTCTCAGCGGCCTGCTGGCCTGGATTGCACTGGGTCTGCTTGTATTCATGGCCATCGCCCGGGACGGCCTGCCCATGCGTTACGAGACCTGGCGGCTGAGTCACGGGATCGGCGCCGTGGTGATCGCGCTGTTCGGCCTGCACCATACCCTGGAAGCCGGCCGTTACAGCCAGGACGGGCTGCTCGCCGGCTTCTGGATACTCGCGGCACTGGTTGCCATCGCCTCGCTGGTACACGTACACCTGATCATCCCGCTGCGCCAGCGCCGCCACCCCTACCGGGTCACCGCCGTGCGGCCGGAAGCCGAGCGGACCTGGACCATCGAGCTGGAACCGGACCGCAAGAGTGGCCATCCCGGCACGCCCCTGCCCTTCCGGGCAGGACAGTTCGCCTGGCTGAAGCTGGAACGCCCGCTGTTCCGCATGACCGAGCACCCTTTCTCCATCAGCTCGGCGCCCGCCGACTGGCCGCGCGTCGCTTTCACCATCAAGGAAGCGGGAGACTTCACCGGCCGCATCGCCGAAGTGCCCCCGGGCACACCCGCCTATCTGGACGGGCCTTACGGGCATTTCACCCTTGAACCGGAAGATGGCCGCGCGCTGGTATTCGTCGCCGGTGGCGTCGGCATGGCACCCATCATGGCGCTGTTGCGACAGCTGCAGCATGACGGCGCCGACCGCCCGATCACGGTCATCCAGGGCAATCGCACGGCAGGTCAGATCCTCTACGCCGACGAGCTGGATGCCATGGCCGGGACACTCCCCCTGACCGTCCACCACGTCCTCGCGGAGCCGCCCGACGGGTGGACCGGCCACCGCGGCGTTCCCGACCGGGCACTGCTGGAGACGGTGCTTCCCGCAGAGCGACGTACAGGAGCGGTCTATTACCTCTGTGGCCCACCGGCCATGACTGATGCGCTGGAGGAGACACTGCTGTCGGATTTCGGCGTTCCGGCCAGCCAGGTCATCGCCGAGCGGTTCCGCTACACACTGGGCGGCCGGCGCAGCAGCGCCCGGCGCCTCGTCTACGGCGTACTGGGGACCGCAGCCGTGATCCTCGTCGGCATCATGTGGTTCGCCGGAGCCTGACGCCGTGGTTACGCGGCCACCCGGTTGCGGCCCTTTTTCTTCGCCCGGTAGAGCGCCTCGTCGGCCGCCTTGATCACGTCTTCGGCCGAGGGCGTGTCCCGGGTGCGCTCGGCGACGCCGATGCTGATAGTCACGTGCACGGCCTTGCGGGCCGAACCGCCGCTGCCCCGTTTCTTTTCGCCCGACTTCTGATCAGGTCGGTCGCTCCCACGCAGCACCATCCTGTAGGCGGCGATTGTCTCACGCACCTCTTCCAGATAGGGTTTGGCCTGTTTTGCGGTCTTGCCGGGAAAAACGATGGTGAACTCTTCGCCGCCATAGCGATACGCCTTGCCCCTGCCCCCGACTGCACGAATCCGGGCCGCCACCAGCTTCAGCACCTGATCGCCCACGTCGTGGCCATGGGTGTCGTTGAACTTCTTGAAGTGATCCACATCGAGCATGGCGATGGCGTAGTTCCGCCCGAGGGCCGCCAACCGCTGATTCAGGGCCCGGCGCGCGGGCAATCCGGTGAGATCATCCCGGTAGGCGATGTAGTGCGTGTTGAACACCAGACTGGCCAGGAGAATCACCGCCGCCGCCGCCGCATACGCCTCCGGTGCGTCGGTCACCCCCGCCCGGCCGAACAGCAACGCAAGCGCGCCGATCATCACCACCGCGCCGGCCTCCAGGGGGGTTCCCCGCCGATGCGTCACCCACAGCACTGCAGCGACACCAATGACCAACGCTGCCACGGCGGTATCCGACAGATGCAACCAGGGCACGGCCGCATTCAGGGCATTGAAAGCCAGCGCCTGCAGCACGTCATTGCGCTCGGCGGCAATCACCCAGATCACGAATCCGGCCTGAACCCCGACGATCAGGAACCGGAGCAAAGCATGGCGGGTGAACACGCCTCGCTCGGGCAACAGCGTGAAGAGCAGCAGATTCAGGGGCACAAGCGTAGTGGCCGCGGTGAACAGGACTCCGGCTTCAAACCGGTTGTCAGGCAACAGCGCGTTGACCTCCGTGACACTCCAGTACGCCACCGCCAGCAATAACGCCATGCCCACAACCCGGCCCTGACCGAACATGACACCAAGCCCGGCGGCGATCGCACAGGCGGCATAGGGGAGGAGATGCAGCAACAGCCGGAAGGCCTCGGGCGCCTCCTGAGCATGAGGCAGGGCCACATGCGCGCCGATGAGAATCATCAACGGGACGGACAGCAGGCGCGCAGTGCCTATAACGGTGTGCAACGGTCGGTGCTCCAGGGGATGGGGGTCAACAGTCAGCTGAGTAGGCTACCACCCCCATGGCGGGCTTCCTTCCAACCCGTTCACATCCCGCGTGCCGCGTCCACGGGCACGGTGTACCGACGATTGTTATACTCCCGCGCTTCGCTACCAATCACGATAAATCAACATCCCGGCAAGTCATGGCAAACGAGCAGGCGGCGCAGCAGGTATTCAAGAATGGTCTGAGAGCGATCGCGCCGATGCTCCCGGGCGTGGTGCCGTTCGGCATGACCACCGGGATCGCCGCGACCGAGGCGGGCCTGGCCCCCCTCATGAGCATGGGCATGTCGCTCATCATCTTCGCCGGCGCGGCCCAGCTCGTGATCGCGCAACTGATCGGCGATGGTGCGCTGCCGCTGATCATCGTGCTCACGGGCCTGATTATCAATCTGCGCATGGTCATGTACAGCGCATCGCTCGCCCCGTATCTCGGCCATCTGTCCACGCGCTGGAAGGCGGCCATAGCCTATCTGCTCACAGACCAGGCCTATGCCGTATCCATTACCCACTTCATGCACGCAGGCGTGGGTCAGCATCGCCAGTGGTTCTACATGGGCACGGCATTTCCGCTGTGGGTACTGTGGCTGCTGGCAACGGCGGCCGGGATCTGGCTCGGGGCTGCCGTGCCGCCAGGGTGGCAGATCGGGTTCGCGCTGCCCCTGGTCTTCCTGGTGCTACTGGTGCCGGTCATCCGTGACCGCCCCAGCGCCGCAGCGGCGCTCACGGGCGGTGGCGTCGCCCTTGCGGCCCACGACGCGCCCTACCATCTCGGCCTGACCATCGGGGCCATTGCCGGTGTCGCCACGGGGGTCAGCGCCGAACTCGCGCTCCACCGACGCAGGAGTTCGCCATGAGCGCCTTCGCCATCTGGAGCATGATCGTCATCATCGGCCTGGGCACGTTCCTGCTCCGTTTCTCCGGCCTGCAGCTCCTGGGCCAGGGCAGCATGCCTGACTGGCTGGCACGCACGTTGCGCTACGTGCCCGCTGCGGTCATCGCCGCCATTGTCGTACCTGCCATCGTCCACGGCGGCCCGGCACCCGGGTTCAGCCTGGACAACACCCGATTGCTAGCCGGACTGATCGCCGCGGCGGTCGCCTGGAGCACCCGCAGCGTGCTGGCAACCCTCGGTATCGGCATGGCCAGCCTCTGGGCGCTGGAGTGGTTCGCCGGAAACCTGCCCTGATGAGCGAAACCCTGCGCCACCATGTACACTTTCTGACGACGGCGGCGCGCGACGGAACCGAGCCGTCCGATCCCGGAGGCCCGCGTCCCCCGCGATCCTCGAATGAATGAACTTCCGATGGATCAGAAGTGCCGCGGCGAGCGTATGTCATGCATGGCAAGGGTAAAGGGAATCCCATGAGCTCGGAGAAGAGCACGTACATCGACTTCGCACCCGGGGAGCAACGGCTACTCCGCTATACCATCGTCGCCCTGAGCGCCGTCACCCTGATCTGCACGATCGTGTTCGTCATCTGGGTGCTCGGCCAGATCATCGGCGCCCTGCATGCGCTGGTTTTCCCCCTCGCGATCGCCGGCGTGCTCGCACTGGTCCTTTTCCCGATCGTGGAGCTGTTCGAGCGCCTGTTTCGCATGAACCGCCTGAGTGCGGTCGTCTCGCTGTTCCTGCTTCTGTTCGGGCTGTTTATCACGGTGATGGTTCTGGTTCTGCCGGCCGCCGTGAATCAGGGCAGCCAGTTCTTCCAGTCAGTGCCGGAGATGGCCGAGCGCGGCCATGACAGCCTGTCGGCTCGGTTCCCGAAGGCGCTGCCGATGCTGGAGGACGCCATCACCGAGATGGAGATCCAGTCGATTCTGCCGAATGCGGAAGAAGCCGCAGATCGCACCATGGCGTACATCGGCTTCCTGGTGGGGCTCGGTTTCGTCCCCCTGTATCTGTTCTTTGCGCTGCTCTCCGGCAGTCGCATCAAGGATTACGCCAAGAGCATGCTGTTCCTGTTCACGCAGAAGACCCAGAACGAGGTGCTCTACCTGGGGCAGCTGTTCATCGACTACATCACCGCCTTCTTCCGCGGACAGCTCACCATCGCGCTGATCATGGGCGTAATGATGGCGATCGGCTTCACGTTCGTGGGCCTGGAGGCAGCGATCTACTTCGGCCTCGCGCTGGGCCTGCTGAACATCGTGCCTTACCTGGGTTTCATCGTCGGTGTAGTGACGGTGCTGCCCGTCGCCTATTTCCAGCCGGACGGCGGAGCCCAGCTCGTCATGCTGGTGCTGGCGGTCATCGCGTTCACCCAGCTGGTGGAGAGTATCCTGCTCACGCCCAAGATCATGGCCGACCGCTCGGGCCTGCACCCCGCGCTGGTGGTGATCTCGATCCTGTTCTGGGGAACCGCCCTGGGCGGCGTGGTCGGCATGATTCTCGCTGTCCCGCTGACCGCATTTCTCGTTACCCTCGGCAAACACGTCAAGAGCAGGCTCTACACCACCATACGACCCGACGATGTCGACCGGGAGATACTCAGCGAAACCATTGGCGACGAGCGCCATCACACCTGACGGGATCCGAAACCCGTCCCTGAAGTGACACGGAGGAGACGACCATGGCGACGAAAGAGAGCGGACACCAGACGACCGATCAAGTGGCAGGCAAGGCCCATGAAGCGGTGGACAAGGCCGCCGAGTCTGCAGCCAGGGCGGAAGAATACGCCCGGGAGCACGCATCGCACGCCGATGAGCGGGTTCGTGAGGCCGCGGCACACGGCCGGCAGCGCGCCGATGATGTGCTCGACCGCGTGAATACCTACGTTCGCGAGAACCCGTTGATGTCCATCGGCATCGCCTTTGTGGCGGGCGCCCTGTACTCGTCGCTGACGCGTCGCCGGTAACGCGCGGCATGCAGGACGCCGAAACGGGTGACGCGACCCGGAGCAACCGGCAGGAGGGCGAACCGGAACAGTCCTTCAGCGATCCAGGCACGGAGAGTGGCGGCTTCGCCGACATGGCGACCCTGTTTGCCCTGATCGGCGCCTCCGTTCGGGACACCGCCCGGCTACTCGGCCTGGAAACGCGCCTGGTGGTCAAGACCGTCGTGATGATGGTCGTGCTCGGGGTCGTGCTCGCGCTGGTGCTGGTGGGTGTGTGGCTTTCGGTGACGCTTGTTGTTGCCGCAGGCCTTTACGAATACACCCGCCTCGGGGTGACGCTGAGCGTTGCCGCCGCATCGCTGATCAACCTCCTGTGCGCCGGAGCACTGCTCCTGGTGCTGAAACGGCTGGCCCGCCGGCTGGCATTTCCGGAGACGCGGCTTGCGGTGCGCACCCTGCTTGACGACGCCTCCCGCACCATGGGTCAACAGGAGTAGCGCCGTGTCCTCGCTGGAGCACAGGGTCGCAGAGCAACGGGACGCCGTCATGGCACGGGCGCCGGCCATCCGCACCCATAAGGCGCGGGCTCACGCTGCGCTACGCCACCCGGCCGTCCTGATCCCCGCCTTTCTCGGCGGCATGCTCGTCGCCCGGGGAATGCCTGCACTGCGTGCACTACCCAGAATCACCGAGCCGTTGGGGCGCCTGACGAACGAGCTTGGCAAGCTGGACGCCATCGTCAAACTGATCGCCGCGCTGGCCACTACCCTTGCAGGTCCATCCGGCGCTGCAGCTGACGATACCAGCGATGCGCGATCCAGCCCGAAGCAAGGAGATACGGCACGCCGCCCAGCACCCACATGATCAGCCCCGCCAGCTGTTGATCGGCCATTCCCCGGGCCTCGCCGTACATGGGGGCATCGGCAAAGGTGAGGATGGCCCCCAGGAAGCCGGTATGCATCAGCGTGAACAACACCGCCAGCAACGCCAATGGCGCCCGCACCGCGCTGCTCTTGAGCACTGCCCACCAGAACAGCCCCGCAGTCACCAGAAAGCACGCATGTTCCAGCGCATGCCACCACGGGTTCTCCACCGCCACCATGTAGAAGTGCGGGGTATGCCAGAACCAGATCGCGGCGGCGTGAAGGTAGGCCGCCGTCATGGGCCGCTGCACCAGGGGGAGCGTGATGTTCCATGGAACCGTGAACAGCCTGCCCGCCCCCGCTGCAAGCTGCTGCAGCGGCCGGCTCAGGACCCATAGCGGTGCAACGACCACCATCAACAGCATGTGCTGGACCATGTGCGCGGCCGTGCTCGTCTTCGCCCAGTCGTCCAGCGGCCCGAACAGGGCCAGTGCGCAGACAAGCGCGGTGGCGTGAAACAGAGCGCCGTGAACACCTCCCGGCCGGCGCCGCAGCGAACCGAACAGGTAAGCCCCCCAGAAGAGCGCCAACAGTGCGACGCCAAGCAACCCCGCCATCTGCTCATGACCGGTGCTTGTTACCGGATTGTGTGCCAGCACGCCGGCACTCCATAACAGCAAGCCACAACCGATACCGACAGAGGCTACACGCATGGCGGATAGACGATGACCGGCAGGCCCACGGCCAGGGTCGAGCCCGCAGAAACCAAATAGACGCCCACGGCAACCCGTAGCACGAAACGCTGCGCATCACCCGCCGGGGCGAGTCGCCAGCAACGCCATGCCGCGTAAGCGAGCAGCGCCGTCACCACGAGCGTCAGCATCAGGAGCCCGCCATTGAGCCACGTCAGTGCGCCCTGCTCGGCCGCCGGCGGAGCCACGGCACAGCCCACCGACAAACCGCCGTAAAGGGCAACGAACCAGAGGCTCCAGATCACCAGGCCAGCGAACAGATGCACGGGATGCGTCCAGCCGGGGATCATGCCGGAGTCCCCCACGCCATGGGCAGTAGCAGAAACACCGCCACGCTGAGCCAGAATATCCCGACGGTGTAGACCCAGAACGGCCGCACCACCACGGGCTCGTACGGGACATGGCGCCCCACGTAGCCTTTGCCGACCCGGACCGCCTGCAACACCGTCAACAATGCGGCAAGACCACCGTGACCGAGCACGTAGACCAGCATGACCAGAAGCACGGCGTCATGGGCCAGCGCCGTGGGCGCCAGCGACGCATCCCGGAGCGCCCACAACAGCAGCGCCACATGCCCGCCCCCCAGAAGGCCCGCCCGCCAGAACCGGCGCTGCAGGCCCTGATCGACACCACGCCGCAGCGCTCTGACAGCACCCTCGAAATCCATCCAGGCGGCCGTAAGCGCCAGCCCACTGGCAATCACCAGCCACAGCGCGATCTGTTCGCCCTCGGGGACCGACCATCCTGGCGAGGCCGTCCAGAGATACAGCCAGCCGAAGATCAGGGACAGGTAGAACGTGCCGTTGGCCATCAGCGTCACCACCATCCCCCACAACCCGGGGCCATCGGTAGTGCGCGAGTGTAGGGGCGGGTCGTGAGACTCGCCATGAACCAGCAGGGCGGCGCTGGGGTGGGCACCGTTCTCCCAGCTCCAGCGCAGCAGAAAGACCAGCGCCGAGACAACACCCACCAGTGCCAGCGGGTACACGCGGACCAGCAGACTGACGCACACCAGGGCCAGGCCCATGGCAGCGAAAAGCGGCCACCAGGAGTTCCCAGGCAGGTGTATCACGTGCCTGACCTTGCCGGTAATGGCGTCGGAGCCGTAGATCTCACGCCTGCCGTGCGAAACGTCAGTGAGCCCGTGCTCCCCGGACGCAATGGTGTCGGGCAGTTCCGGCGATTCCCATAGCGGATGCCGGGTGCGCAGATCCGGGAGGCTTGCGAAGTTGTACGACACTGGCGGCGTCCCCGTCGCCCACTCCAGCGTATCTGCGCCCCACGGGTTCCGGGGCGCCGGGCGCCCGAAACGGAAATGCAGGGCGATGTCCAGAATGATCATGGCGATCCCCGCCGCCATGATGAACCCGCCCACGGACGACAGCAGGTTGAGCCAGTCCCAGCCCAGACCGGGCTCGTAGGTGTACACCCGCCGTGGCATGCCGAGCAGGCCGGTGAGGTGCATGAGCAGGAAGGTGACGTTGAAGCCGATGAACGTGAGCCAGAACCCCCAGTTGCCAAGCACCCGCGTCGGCATGCGCCCGGAGAGGTGCGGCAGCCAGTAGTAGAACCCGGCAATCAGCGGGAACAGCATGCCGCCCACGAGCACGTAGTGCAGATGGGCGACCACGAAGTGGGTGTCGTGCACCTGCCAGTTGAACGGCACGAGCGCCAGCATGACGCCGGTCAGCCCGCCGCACACGAACACCACCAGAAAGCCGATGATCCAGAGCATGGGCAGGCTGTACACCACCCGTCCCGTCCACAACGTGGCCAGCCAGGCGAACACCTGGATCGCCGTGGGCACGGCCACGAGCATGCTCGCCACGGAGAAGAACGCCTGCGCCAGCTTCGGGATGCCGATGGTGAACATGTGATGCACCCACAGCCCGAAGCTGATGAAACCGGTGAGAATGATGGCGAGCACAAGCCATCGGTACCCGACGATCGGTCGCTGCGCGAAAACCGGGATCAGCGTGGAGACGATGCCCGCGGCAGGCAGAAAGATGATGTAGACCTCCGGGTGACCGAAGAGCCAGAACAGATGCTGCCACAGGATCGGGTCTCCGCCCCCGGCGACCTCGAAGAACGGCATGCCGACGGCACGCTCCAGCTCCAGCAGCACGCTGGCAAGAATCAGCGGCGGGAACCCGAACACGATCATCAGCGCCATGGCGAGGATGTACCAGCAGAAGATCGGCATGCGGCGCAGCGACATCCCGTTGGCGCGGCTGCGCAGAATGGAGACCGTCAGCTCGATACCTGCGGCCATGGCGGAGATCTCGACAAAGGTGATGCCCAGCAGCCAGAAATCCGAGCCCGGACCGGGGGCGTACTCGGCGCTGCTCAGTGGCGTGTACATGAACCACCCGGAATCCGGCGCCATGCCCAGCACCATGCTGGAGAGGATGATCAACCCGCCGAACAGGTAGCAGTAATAGCCCAGCGAGCTGATGCGCGGGAACACGAGGTCCCTGGCGCCGATGAGCTTGGGGATCATGTACAGCGCCATGCCCTCGAGCACGGGAATGGCGAACAGGAACATCATCACCGTGCCGTGCATGGTGAACAGCTGGTTGTACACGTCCGGGCTGATGATGTCCTGCGCCGGCAGGGCGAGCTGGGTGCGCACCAGCATCGCCATGACGCCAGCAATGAGAAAGAAGACAACACCAGTCGCCATGAATCGCAGACCGATGGTGGTGTGGTTGACCGCCGCCAGGGAACGCCAGCCCGGGGGGTTCGCCCAGACCCGTTCAAGGCGCTGATGCAGTGCCTGCCGTTCCTCCGTGCCGGCCTCAGTCATTGCTCTGCAATGCCTCCTCCAGCCAGTCGTCGAAGTCGTCCTGCGGATGGGCTTCCACGGTGAAATCCATGTGGGCGTGTCCGGCACCACAGAACTCCGCGCACTTGCCCTGGAAGATGCCCGTCTCATCAGCCTGGAGACGGAGCACGTTGGTGCGCCCGGGGATCGCGTCGAGCTTGCCGGCAAGCCGCGGCACCCAGAACGAGTGGATCACGTCCTCGCTGGTGACGTGGACGTGCACCGGAACGCCGACCGGAATGTGCAACTCATTGTTGAGCGCGATGCCCTCCTCGGGATAGCTGACTTCCCACCACCAGCGGTGTGCGGTGACGTCGATACGGAGCACGTCCTCGTCCGAGGCCAGGGGCATCATGTTGTGACCCGCCGGGATGCCGAACGCGAGCAGCGCGGTGATACTCACCAACGGCAGCACGAAGCCTCCGCCGACGATCCAGCGGTTCTGCACCCGCTGCGCGCTCTCGTCGGTCACATCACCCGGATCCCGGCGCATGGCATAGAGCCACAGCGCCACGACAACGATCAGCACCACGGTCGCGAAGGCGAACATCGCCCACCACAGCCAGGCGGCAGACGCAGCGGCCGGGCCGGCCGGATCCAGCGTGGACAGCGGTCCGCCGCATCCGGAAAGCAGCATGGGGATGAACATCAGGCCAAATAGGGCTACCCTTCCTGCCAGTACGCGCCCATCCACCGCGCTCGCCGACCGTGCCGGAGTGAATTGATGAGCCAGGGACCGATCATCAGTCGCATGTCTTTCCGTGGGCACCCCCTGCATCCGGTGCTGATTCACTTCCCGGTGGCCGCGCTGCTCATGCTGGTGGGCACCGACTTCGCCTACTTTCTGACAGGCGACTTCTTCTGGGCGCGAGCGGGCCTGTGGCTGGCCGGAGTCGGCGCGCTGGGGGGCTGGATTTCCGGGTTGGCCGGCCTGGTGGATCTGGTCACCGTGGCGCGCATACGCCGCTTGATCACGGCCTGGTCTCACGCCGTGATCGCCGTGATGCTGCTCTCGCTGGCGTCGCTCAACTGGCTGCTTCGTTTCGGCGACCCGGCCGCGTACATCCTGCCGTGGGGGGCGTACCTGTCCCTGCTCACGGCCGCGCTGGTCAGTGCGGCCGGATTTCTTGGCGGACAACTCGTGTACGAGTACGCGGTTGGCGTCGACGTGGACGAAGCGGCAGAGAAGCACGCGCAGGCCAGGGCCTGACGCTCCTCTCCCGGCCTGGCTTCTCACAGCGCCCAAGGAGTGCCCTCCAGCGTGGGCTTCGCCAGCACCAGCCACACGATTCCCGCCATCAGCAGACACAACGTGACTGCCAGAAGCCACGCCCACAGGCCGGTGCGCGCGACTGCACCCCGCTCGGCGCGGAGGATGAGCAACCCGGTAAAGGCGTGACAGATCACCATGCCCGTCACCAGCGTCAGCTTGGCCATGAGCCAGACCTCCACCGTCTGATCGAGCAGGAAGACCAGTGTCCCGGACATGATCGCCACGAGTGCGGCCGGCGTCGCCACGTGGGTGTGAACGAACCGCGCCAGCGAGGCGTGGTCCGGCGGCGATTCGCTGATTTCGGCATGTCCGGTGTCCACCGCGGCAACCAGCGCAGGCAGATAGAGCAGCGCGGCTGACCAGAACAGCAGCGCAACGATGTGCAACACAAGAACCCAGAGCATTCCGCAGCCTTGGTCAGTCCGTGATTTATCCCGGGCTCTCCCCCGGGCCGTCACTACATCGCCAGCTTGCGGCCGATCGTGGGTCTAGCCCTTGCCGCGGTCTTCCAGGGCGCCGGGGTGCATGCGGCCTTCGGGATGGCGCAGCTCCTCCACTTCGCGAACCGGATCCAGACCATCCCGCACGAGCACCCGCGCGCGCGCAGCATCTGCAACGATAATGTAGCGTTTCATGATGGTTCTTCCTCCTGCTTCCCGCAGAAAACGATGAAACGGCGCTCACGAAACAAGAGCCCGTATCGGCGTTCCCGATACACCCAGTAAAGTAGAAATTACGCCCCGCGTCGGCTATGAGTTCCATGACGGGCGGATACGCGCATCACCACGAATTCGGCAATGGAGAGCAAGATAATGAAAACGAACCAGATTCTCGGGGTCGTACTGCTGGTTGCAGGCGTGATTCTGCTGTTCACCGGATGGCAGGCCAGCGAGTCCCTTGGAGAACAGGTCCACGAGACGTTCACGGGGCGGTTCACGGACAGCACCATGTGGTACCTCGTCGGCGGCGCTGCGGCTTCCGTCGGCGGGCTGCTGCTTCTCATCAAGAAATAAGCGGAAAACAGCGGAGGCGTGTACGCCCCCGCTGCCCGAGGTCCATCTCTCACCAGCGGCGTTTATCCGTCGACGCCGTTACCCGGTGATGCTCAGAACGTGCCCGCGTCTTCGTACTCGGGGGCGTTGTCCAGAGTGTCCTCATCCGCGTCAACGCGGAAAACCGTCTCATCGTCATCGGCATCCCGTGCCAGTTCCACACTGTCCCAGGACAGGGCGACATCCTTCTCACCAATGCCAAGGAAGCCGCCGACACCGACGACCACGGCCACGATGCTGCCATCCTGGTCAATGATGAGATCGCTGATGGATCCGATCTCCTCGTCCTCGGTGGTGCTCATCACGGCATTCCCGATCAGGTCGTTGGCATGATAGCCGTCAGCCGGCTTCTCGGACAGGTGGGTGTCGAAGCCATTGGCCGGTCCACCGTCATCGGCGACAACACCACCCAGCCCCAGCACCATTACGGAACTGACGACTGCACTCAAGGCGACTGCTTTTGCTGGTTTCATCAGGGCTCTCCTTTACCTTCAAGACGAAAACACAGAGTGGGCAGATCCATTGCGTTCTCCCTCGACGGCATCCCTGACGTCGCGACGGCAAGAACGCAGCTGATCCTCACCTGCGTCCTTTCACCTGCAATTACGCCCTGACGAGCAAATCAGTTCCCCGGAAAAACGAAATACCCGCGTTTCGATGCGTTTCGGTGAATTTTGGAACTGATTGTCCACGAGGGGCGTACTTATCGAGACAAAAGCCGGATTAACGCCGGCAACAGCACACAGGGAGGCGTGTGACAAAACAACGTCCGTCCGCCGCAAGGACAGGTCTTGCCCAAAGGCAAGCGAGGTGCCGGCCGGGCCTGGAGAACGCGCTTGATGACTTTGACGAACGCCGTCACCCCGACGACCAGTGGCCCCGAACCGCAGGCACACCTCTACATTTGTGACAGCGAGGGAACCTGCCTTCGCGGCACACCCGCCAGGGAGTTGGAGGGACAGAGGCTCACCAAACTGGGCGGCGAGACATGGAGCACCCACGGTCTGCCCGCATCACTGGCCCCGCAGATGGAGAGTTGTATCCAGCAGGTTCTGACCACGGGGAAGATCGTGCGCGTTCTGATTCGGGACATGGTCGGTGCAAGCCGCACCCTCACCTACGCCTGCCAGTTCATGCCCACCGCACTGGAAGGCAATTCCCCGGGCATTGCGGTCAAGGTGCAGCAAGTGCCGGAGCCCCGGGACATGCACGAGGATGCGGTCAACCAACGGATGGTGGACGTGGTCCCCATGCCGGTTGTGGTGGTCCGCGTGGCCGACTGGAGATGTCTTTACGGCAACACTGCCGCGGCCGCATTATTTGGCGTGCCCGACGGTCGTCTTGAGGGTCAGAGCCTGGCCCCCTTCTTTGAACGCCCCGGCGACCCCGACCGCCTTCTGGAAAACCTGGTTATTGACCAACAGGTCGCGGACTTCGAGACCCACATCCTTGATCATGAGGGCCAGCGCTACCGGACGGTCATCTCCGGTGGTTGTACCTTCGCCAGAGGCAATCAGGCTGCCATGCTGTTCCTCTCCCCGGCGCCGGAGCGGCATGCTCCTGCCGTTGTTCGCGAGCGTGACGCCCTGACCGGCCTCCCGAACCGCACGGCGCTCGCCGACCACCTTGATGCGGCCATCCGCCGGGCCGCGCCGGAGCAGCAGAAGGTCGCCGCGCTGTTCATCGACCTCAACCACTTCAAGAACGTGAACGACGGCCACGGTCACCGGGTCGGCGACGAGCTTCTGGCGGTCATCGCCCGGCGCATTGCAAGCTGCGTTCGTCATTACGAGACGGTGGGCCGCCTCGGGGGCGACGAGTTCGTGGTCGTCCTTGAAGGGATCGAGGACGAGCGGGACACGATGCGCATGAAGCGGGACGTCCAGCGCGTGGTGTCCAGGCCGGTCCGGATCGGCGGCCTCACCCTGTCGGTCACGGCCTCCATTGGTATTGCCTACTACCCCCGCGACGCCAGCAGCGCCGACGATCTCATCCACACGGCGGATCGTGCCATGTACCGGCAGAAGATGCCCCACCGACCCGCCCTGTAGGCGGGTTCGTCGCCATCCCCGAAAGCGGGTACCATGATCGCCCGCTCCGGTCTGGTACCCCGATCATGCCCGCCATGCTGCGCAGAATCGCCCTGTCTCTGCTGACGTTCCTGGTTCTGGTGGGCCTTGTCATCATTGCTGCGTGGTGGTTCGTCGACCCGAACGACCACCGCGACGCCATCAGCCGGCACGCCAGTGAAGCGCTCGGCCACCCGGTGGCCTTGCAAGGCAATATCCGTGTGGACTTGCTACCGCTCCCGACCATCACCGTCGATTCCGTCGTCATCGCGAACGTGGAGGGATACGCCGACGCCCCCTTCGCCGAAGCCTCAGGGCTGCACGCGGCCATCCGGCCGTTACCCCTCCTGGCCGGTGACCTCGCACTGAGCGTCATCCACGTCGATGGCATCACGGTTCGGCCGGAGCGCAACCCCGAAGGCGAAGCGAACTGGCCACCGATCATCGAGGCCATGGTCGAACAGGACGAGGATCCGCCGCTGGCCTTCGACGGTATCGGTGACACCCGGATCGGTACGGTGACGGTGGACTATGCCGACCATCAGGGAGACATCCGGCAACGGCTCACCCTCCACGACACCGACGTGGATCGGCTCGGTGCCGGCAGCGAGACGTCCGTCAATGCCACATGGCAGGCCGAGGGGACGCCATTCAACCGTATCGACGGCGACCTGGCCATGCGACTGGTCCTGGACGATGCGCTCATCCCGCGGACCGTCGAGATCACCGGCCTCCGGCTCGACTGGACGCCCGACCCCGAGCGTCCGGACTCGCTGGCGGCCGACCTCTCCGCCCACATCGAGTTCTCGCCTGACGACCACGCCGTCTCCCTTGCCGACCTGACGCTGACCGCCGATGCCCTCGAGGCCGGGTTACGGATGGATGGCGCCTGGGGCGATGCCGGGTTCACGGCATTCGGGACATTCACCATTCTAGACGTAGCCCTTCGGGACCGGCTGCACACGCTGATCGGCGACGACCCCGACGCCGAGGACCCCAGTGCCCTGCAGCGACTGAGCGCCGAGGGCGCCTTCCAGTGGCAGCGGCAGCGCCTGAATCTGGACGCCCTTCGCGTGGAGCTCGATGACTCCATACTGGACGCCACTGTGGACGCGCGGCTCGGTACGGAGCCGTTCTGGGAGTTCGAAGCCGGCCTGGATACCATCGATGTCGAGCGCTACACGCCGAGAGGCTTCGACCCGGACACGGTACGCGCCGTCAGCCGCTTCATCCTCGACGCGGTCACCGGGGTGGGGCTGGACGGAACGGTTACGGTGGACACCCTGAAGGCGAACGGGCTCGAATTCGACGCCATCGAGGGCGTGGTCCGCTCCCGAGGAGACGAGCTGATCGTCCAGCCACTGGAAGCGTCGCTCTACGGGGGCAGCTATCACGGCACGTTCAGCGTACCACTGAACGGACAGCCCTATTCCGTGTGGTTCGATCAGCGTATCGAGGGCATGGCCCTGGCGCCTCCCCTGAACGCCCTGTTCGACTGGGCCGTCATTGAGGCGGAGACGGACACGTACTGGAGCGGGTCATTCACCGGCATGCACTGGCCGGACATCCGCGACTCCCTGGACGCCGAAGGCACACTGGCGCTGCGCGAAGGGCGCATCAACCGATTCAGCCTCACACGACTGATCGAGGACGCGGTCCCCGTCGCCCTGGGCGGCATCGATCAGGCACCGTTCACACGGGACGCCACAACGCCGTTCGACCGCATCTCCGGTGAGCTGGCCGTGGCGGACGGAGTGCTAACCAACCCCGATGCACGCGCCGGTTCGGATTACTTCAGCGTCGGAGGGTCGGGGGACCTGGACCTGGCGCAGCTGGAGCTGGATTACCGCATCGACCTCACCATCATCGATGCTTTCGAGACCGAGAGCGAGGAACTGCTGGAAGTACTTCGGGGCGTCACCATCCCGCTACAGCTCCACGGCCCTCTCACGGACCTGGACGTGCAGGTCGATCTGGAGCAGGCCCTGAGCGGCCACGACGATGACAACGATGAAGACGGGGATTGAGTCCGATGGGTCAGCGCAGCTGGCTGTCCTTGCTACCGCGCCGGTTGTAGTGGCCCTGCCCCGTCTGTTCCCGGTCGCGCTCCTCCTGACATGCAACACACAGTCGCACGCCCGGAATGGCGTCCCGCCTCCCCTGGGGGATTTCCGCATCGCACGCTTCGCAGTGCGAGAGGCTTTCGCCAGTGGGGAGCTGCCGCCGCGCACGCCCCACCGACTCTTCCACGGTGCTGTCGATCTGCTCCTGTACCGCGCCGTCTTTCGCCCAACCGACTGCCATGGCAGCTCACCTGAATCGTCCTGAACTGCCCCAATTATAACGGCTTTCAGGCCACGCGCCGTTATCCCTCCGACGGCTCGCCCCACCGCTGCGGGACCCGCTGGATGTCGTCGGTGTCGTAGCCGCGCTCACCAAGGAACGCGATGATGCGCTGGAGATCGTCCTCCGGCATCTCCGGCTCGCGGGACATGATCCAGACGTAGTCACGCCGCGTCCGCCCGATCACCGTGTGCTGGTAGTCGTCGTCCAGGTAGATGACCAGGAACTCGGCCTTGATCGGCCAGATGAACTGCATCCCCCACTCGGCGTTGTCGTCGCTGCGCACAAAACCGGTCGGGTTGTAGCGCTTCTCGTCGCCATCGAATCCGCCGTCGCGGAAGGTGAACACAGTGTCGATGGTGCCATCCTCGTTCAGGGTATAGCGCTCCACCGCGTTGTGCGCCCCGCGCTCGAGGAATGTCGGAATGTTCGCGATCACGTACCAATCGCCCATGTACCGCTCCAGGTCGACGTACTCCACAGTTTCCATGGGCGGGCGCGACTGACAGCCCAACAGGAGGGTTGCGGCTGCAAGCAGGGTGGCAAATGAGCGGAAAGCAGGCATTGTTGGTCTCGCATCGACGATTGATGAGGAGCACAGCCAAGCACTCTGTATAACTTAAGTACACGTTACATACAACAAGGTAGTGTCGTCGTCCCCCGTCCCGGCCCCGAATATCGAAACTGTGATGCCGGTCGTTGAGTCTTTGAATTTGCGGTTGTTATGTTGTTACGCATAAACAATCCGGGTGCCTTGCGTGAACCGTTTCCTCCGCCATCTAGCGTTTGCCACGCTGAGCTGTTGCCTGCTGCTGCCGCCCGCGACCATGGCGGGGGACGATGGCGTGAACCTTCCGCGGTTTCCGTCCATCAGCCCGGATGGACGACACATCGCCTTCTCCTGGGGCGGTGATCTGTGGCGCGCACCGGCTTCGGGGGGTGAAGCCCGGCGCCTGACACGCCACGAACAGGACGACCTTCACTCCAGCTGGGGTCCGGACGGCCAGTGGCTCACGTTCACATCGGTTCGGGACGGATACCTGAATCTCTGGCGGGTTCACCGTGACGGAACACGGGTATCGCAACTCACCCACAGTGATCGCCACCTCCGCAACCCGGGCTATGGCCGCGATGCCGATGGCAACCCCGTGATTACGTTCTCCGGGCTGCTGGAAGCGGATGTCTACCGTGATGAACGCCCCTACCTGGTGTCACCGGAAGGGGGCGATCACCGTCGACTCCACGACGCCTTCGGCTCGGAACCCCGCCTGTCACCGGACGGTCGTCGCACGGCATTCACCCGCGGCGGGATCTATCACGGCTGGAACCGGCGTCACTACCGCGGCCCGGAAGCGATGGACCTGTGGCTGCATGACCACGACGACGGTAGTTTCCGCCCGCTCACCGAGCGCGACGGTGACGACGGCAACGCGCGCTGGGCGGACGATCGCACCCTGGTATTCATGTCCGACCGCGACGATGACACGGTCAACCTCTACCGCCTCCGCCTGGATGACGACAGCATCGAACGTCTGACTCACTTCAACGGGCAGGACGTCCAGCACTTCGACGTCTCCCGCGACGGATCCACCGCCGTTCTGCAGGTCTGGGATACGCTCTATACGCTCGACCTTGCAGCAGACGACGCACGGCCCAGCCCGATCGAGCTGCGCGCGGGCGAAGACGGCCACGACCGCTTTGAACTCAAGCGCATTGACCGCGAGATCACGGAAGCCGCGCTGAGCCCCGACGGTCGGACCATGGCCTATATCGCCTACGGGCGCGTCTACGTCCGGCACATCGACGAGCACAGCCCCACACGGCCCGTAACCCGCGGCACCCATGCGCGCCACAAGGATCTGAGCTGGTCGCCCGACGGTCTTCGACTGTACTTCACCAACGATAGTGACGGCACGGAGTCCATCTA
Organism: Aquisalimonas sp. APHAB1-3; assembly: GCF_048323695.1. Classification (NCBI taxonomy): domain Bacteria; kingdom Pseudomonadati; phylum Pseudomonadota; class Gammaproteobacteria; order Chromatiales; family Ectothiorhodospiraceae; genus Aquisalimonas; species Aquisalimonas sp. APHAB1-3. Next base: position 805,507 of record NZ_JBLWFT010000001.1, read on the forward strand.
CCAGGCGCGGGTCGCACTCACCCGGGAGGAGATCCGCAGCGGCCTGTCGCAGCCATCCGACGTGGTGGCAGAGGACACGCCCGATGAACATGCGCCGGACGCCGATCCCGAACCGACGCCTCCGGACAACGGCATTATGGCGGTCGCTGCCCGGCCGGGCGACGATGACGACGCAGACCAGGAGCAGCGCGCAGAGAAGCCGGAAGACCCGTTCGCGCCCGCGGACCCCGGTCTGCCGCCGGAACCCACCGACCCACCGGACCCGGCAGTGCTCCCTGAACCGCCGGAAGATACCGCCCCGGAAGACTCCGACGCCATTCCGGAGACGGAACTGGACACGGACGAGGACACCGACGACCTCCCCCGCCACCGGGACCCCTCCCGTTGGCACGATGGAGTGCAGTTCTACATTCGTCCGGTGATCCAGACGGAACACAACGACCGGGAAGCGTCCCCGTCACCGGATGGAGATGCGCTTGCCTTCCGGCGCGGACGAGGCGGTCTGATGGTACTGGATCTGGATACCGGCAAGGCGAACCGCCTGGTGGAAGGCTGGGACAGCAACATCCACTGGCGCTGGTCACCGGACAGTCGGCATATCGCCTACTCCCAGAACAACCTCGACTTCAGCGCCAACATCTTCATCGTGCCGCGAGACGGGTCGGAAGCGCCGGTCAACATCACCCGGCATCCGCGCAACGACCGCAACCCGCGGTGGTCCGCCGACGGGCGCAAGCTCAGTTTCATCTCCAACCGCTCCGGCGAGCACTACAACCTGTACCGGGTCTATCTGGATCAGGCCCTGGAGAACCAGACCCGGCGCGAGCAGGCAACCTACTACCGCGACGCCCGCAGCGAGGCCGCCAAACTCCGCCCTCTGCCGGTCCAGCGCGACGAGGCCGACGAGGTCGATCCGGTCACGCTGGATCTCGACCGCGCGTGGCGGCGCATCGAACGGGTGGCCGACCTGCCCCGGCATCAGTTCGACAACGAGATGACGCCGGGCGGCGACCGCTTCGTGTTCAATCAGAGCGGCCAAGGCCTGGTATCCATGAACTGGGACGGCAGCGACCGCAAGCGCCTCGCTCCCCGCGCCGATGTGCAGCACCTCAACGTCACGGGCGACCGGGTCATCTATATCGCGGATGGCCGCGTGGGCGTCGTACCAGTAACCGGAGGCTCCGTGACCCGCCCCGACATTTCCGCACGCATCCGGGTGGATCTGCGCGCGCAAGCACTGCAGAAGTTCCGCGAGACCGCGCGTGTCATCGGTGAACACTTCTACCGTCAGGACATGAAGGGTCTGGACTGGGACGCCGTGGTCGACGACTACGAGCAGCTCATCCGCAGCACACGCACCGCCAGCGAGTTCAGCGACATTACCAACCGCATGCTCGGCGAACTGGCCGCATCCCACATGGGGCTGTCGAACCCGGGCCCCGGCGCGGCCCGCCGACAGCCTTCCGGGCGCCTGGGGATCGACTACGAGCCCGTGGAGCTGGACGACGGACGCCGCGGGTACCGCGTGCTCTCCATCATCCCCGAGGGCCCGGCGGACCGCGGCCCGGTCCGCATGGAGCCGGGTGACATCATCACCGAGATCGACCTGGAGCCGTTTCACGGGCGCGACACCATGCTCTACCGGCTACGGGGCCGGATCGACGAGGAAGTGATCGTCACCTTCGAGCGGGCCTCCGGCCGTCGCCCTTCCCCGGCCCGCACGCTCGTCACGCCGGTGGACTACAGCGACCTGGCCACTCTGCGCTACGACGCATTCCGCGAGCGCAGCCGTGAGCGGGTCGAAGAGCGGTCCGACGGGCGGCTGGGATACATCCACATCCAGTCCATGAACCAGACCTCCCTGGAGGAGTTTCAGGGCGACCTCTACGCCGCCGCCTACGACCGCGAAGGGCTGATCATCGACGTCCGCAACAACGGCGGCGGCCATACCACGGACCGCATTCTCACGTCGATCATGACCCAGGAGCATGCCTACACCGTCCCGGCCGGCGCCGACAACCAGGCCACGGGCCACTACCCCCAGGACCGCCTGGACGCGCCACGCTATACCCTGCCCGTGAATATGCTGGCGAACGAGAAAAGCTACTCCAACGCGGAAATCCTGGCCCACGCTTTCTCAACCCTGGACCGGGGCACTCTGGTGGGCCAGCAGACCTACGGCGGCGTCATCTCGACGGGCCGTCATGCGCTGATCGACGGCGCCACGGTGCGCCGCCCCTACCGTGGCTGGTACCTGCCCGACGGCACGGACATGGAGCACAACGGCGCCATGCCCGATATCGTCGTCCAGCAGACCCCGGACGACGAGGTCACCGACCGTGACCGTCAGCTCGACCGGGCCGTGGATGACATGCTGGAGCGTCTGGACGACAACGGCTGAACTCAACTCACCCCCAGATCGATCTCCACTTCCGCCCCGGGCCAGTAGGCGCGCACGCCGCGGTGGATCCGCCGGCGCAGCTCCGCCAGGCCTGATACCGAGACCGCGTCGACACTGCGCGGGACCGTGACGCTGACGGTCACGAACAGGGTACGGCCGTACTTGGTCACCCGCGTATCGGACAGGCGCCACGGGCCGTAACCGACAGCCGTGGCCACACGGTGCTGTACCGCCTCCACCACCGCGTGCTCCGGCGCCCGGGAGAGCAGTTCCTGGAGGTTGTCGTACACCAGCCGCAATGGCGTCCACACCACCAGTAGCATGATGATCAGCACCAGCAGCGGATCCACGTAACCGGCAAGCGATTCATATCCTGCCGCCTTGAGCGCTACGCCGCCCAGCAAACCGACCGCAACCGTGCCGCTCATCCAGGCGTCGAGCCGGAACGCCACCGCTTCCAGCTGGATGACGGGCGAGTTGATCCGCCGGCTTGCACGGGCAAGCAGTCGGCCAAGCCACACCGCCAGCACCATGGCGACCAGGGAATAGACGAGAGCCAGGCCAAGCTCCACGTCACGACCACCCGACAGCAGGGCCACCACCCCCTGCCAGGCGGCGATGGCGCAAACGGCAGCCAGCACCAGTCCCTGGACCACGTTATACAGGGGCTCGAAACCGTACTGCCCGAAGGGATAGGCCGCGGAGTGGCGACCAACACGCCCGACAACAAGCAGACCCACCCAGGTGGTCACCAGGCCGGCAATGGAATACAGGGCATCGAAAAAGACCGCCTGCGAACCGGACAGGCCCGCAATGACGAAACCGAGCACGGCGAGGCCGAAGCTCGCCGCCATGGAACAGCCGAGCAGACGCCGCTCGACGCGATACAGGGTCCACATGTGTCCTCCACACGCACATCAACAGGGGGCGCAGCCATGAAGGCGCGCCGCTGAATCGACGGATAAAAACTCAGGCGTGCGGGAACCTAAAGCCCGGGGATGGGCTTGATGTCTTCGGGGTACTGGTAATGCCACAGACAGGCGTTATGGCAGAGAAGTTTGCGGGTCGCGGTGATCATGATCGTCGCTGAATTGATTTCAAGGTCATCAGTTTACCGGAAATCCCGGCTGTCCGGCAGGGGGCAGATTCACGTCTGATGCGCACCGTGATAGCGGCGCTGCAGGTCCCGCACCGCATCCGCCAATCCGGCGACAGGCCCTTCGACGATCACCTCCGGCGCCACCGACTGGACGGGCAACGGCCGCACCGGCGGCGCCGGCACCCCCAGCTCGGACAGCCACTCCATCAATTGCGCGGAGGAGCTCACGTAGACGATCCGCCCGAGCCCGACCCAGGCGTGCGCCGCGGCACACATTGGGCAGTGTTCGCCGGAAGTGAACACCGTGGCGGCCGCCCGTTCCTCCGGTGACAGGTTCTCGGCCGCCCACCGCGCCAGGGCAAACTCGGGGTGTCGGGTGCTGTCACCACCGGCGATGCGGTTGCGATCCTCCATCAACACCCGACCGTCGGCGTCCACGAGCACAGAGCCGAACGGCTCATCCCCCGCATCCAGGGCCTCGGCGGCCAGTTCAACGCAACGGTGCAGATGCTGCATTTCGTTCTCGATGGGCATGATCCGGCGCTCCTGTCTCACCAGCGGGCCAACATCCTGCCACGCTAGCGCATCACGGCTCCCGATTTCCGTGACAGTTCGTTCCAGCGCCTGTGCCAGGGTTTCAAAACCGCTGTTACATGCTAGCTTGAAAGGACGTGACAACGACATGATGAGGAGACGCCCATGTTTCGTGCCACCCTTGCCGCAGCATTCGCCGCGCTGTTCTCAGGCACAGTCATGGCCCACGGTTGCCCCGGCCTCATCGAGGAGGTCGACGAAGTGCTGAAGGGGGACGACGTGGACAGCCACATTGAGGCCGACGTTCTGGAACGCGCGCAGGCGCTCCGTGATGAAGGCGAGCAGTACCACGAGGAAGGCGATCACGATCGCGCCATGGAAAAGCTCGAAGAGGCCAAGAAGGAACTCGGCATCTAAGGCTCACGGCATCCAACTAGGTGATGACGGCCGCGGCTGCCTCTGCGCGACTGTAGAAGCAGCCGCTCAGCAGAAAACCGGACGTGAGCGACGGCTTGACCGCGATGGCCCGCCCCTGGTCATCACGGCTCAGAACCACATCGTCGGGCAGCCCGTCGAGCAGGTGCATGGGCGCCGGCCGGCCGTCGCGGAAACACGCGCGGTAGACTGCCCCGGTTTCCTCGTCCCGGAACGCCGGCACGAACCCCTCCCGCGCGCAAACGGAACTCTCGCCGCCCGTCTCACGATAGCGAAACCGGTCCTGGACAATCGTCTCGGGGGTCACCGGCGTTGCACCGCCGCCCCACCCACCGGGGTCGCCATACCTGTCCATGGGATTGCGCTTCATGGACCGCACCTCCGTCGCCAGGCACCTGCTGCCGTCCTGTTTGCTACAGCAAGACTTGCGCCAGACTCGCATTCACACCGGAAAACCGCATCACACCGCGGCTTCAGGCGCGGGACACCACCGCCAGAACCCACTTTCACACGCTCGCAGCAGACACGGCGCGTCACCCGGCTGACGCGGATGGGCAGCCCCGCAGCCGGGTCGGCGCGATGTGTCGCACGGATGAAACACGACGTGTTCAGAAAGACGATCCTGGCTGTTGCAGAAACGCCAGTTCGTCGTCGGTGGAGGGTCGTCCGAGGATAGAGTTGCGGTGGGGAAAGCGCCCGAACCGCTGGATGATCTCCTGGTGACGGATGGCGAAATCCAGGAAATACTCGAAAGTCGACGTGAGCGGAGCATCCACCTCCTGCGCCAGTTCCCGGAACAGCGCCACGCTCTGCTCCTGGTGGTCCAGCGCCTCGGAGTGCTCCAGCGGCATGTACCAGAACACCCGCTGTACCGGGCGCAGCCCCCGGTCCTGCCCAAGGCGCATGCCGTCGAGGCAGTGCTGGCGGGCGAGACTGTCAAAGCGGAATGCGTCCGCCGTGTCGCGGTAGATGTTGCGCGGGAACTGGTCGGTGAGAATGACCAACGCCAGCCGACCCTCCGGAGTGGCTTCCCAGTCGGCCAGCTCGCCACGCTCCGCCGCAAGCACCAGCGGCTCGAACCGATCGCGGATCTCCGCATCCGTGTCCACGTTCTTGGACCACCACAGTGGCGCGCGCTGGTCGGCAAGCCGCCCGTCGTCCGGTTCATTGCCGAACCAGTAATCCAGCACCCTGTTCGCATCGTGCATGAGCCGCTCCTGCTTGCTGATGCCGCCACCAGGGCGGCGCTGATGAGATGGTTGTTCTATGATGGGTCGTCCGCGGTCCATCGACAACCAGGAGCCCAACATGAGCGAACAGCCCGTCAGCCGTTTTCCGGTACCGGATATCAACACTCTGCCCGAGGACATCCGCGAGCGCATACTCGCGGTCCAGGAGAAATCGGGGTTCGTGCCGAACGTGTTTCTCGCCCTGGCACACCGGCCCGACGAGTTCCGGGCGTTCTTCGCCTATCACGACGCGCTCATGGAGTCGGACAGCGGTCTGAGCAAGGCGGAGCGCGAAATGATCGTCGTGGCCACCTCCGGCGCCAACAGCTGCCAATACTGCGTTGTGGCTCACGGCGCAATCCTCCGCATCCGGGCGAAGGACCCACTGCTGGCGGATCAGGTGGCCATCAACTACCGCAAGGCGGACATCTCTCCCCGCCAGCGCGCCATGCTCGACTACGCCATGAAGGTTGCGCTGCGCTCCGGCGAAATCGACGACAGCGACCGGGCGCGCCTGGAAGAGCACGGCTTCAGCCAGGACGACATCTGGGATATCGGCGCAGTGGCGGCCTTCTTCGCCATGAGCAACCGACTGGCCAACATGGCCTCCATGCGGCCGAACCCGGAGTTCTACTCGCTCGGCCGCGAGGCTCCGTAAGGTCGACGCAACCGGTTACCCGTCCGCCTCCTCCTCCACCACCTGCCATTCGGCCAGCAGGTCCATGATCAGGGGGATCGCGGGCGGCTCCTCATCGGAGATCAGGGTGCGCGAGAGCAGGCCACGGTGCGAGGCGGACACCATGGCCGGCGGCGGCGCGCCCGCCAGCGACAGGGAATCCACGGGCACGACGCCGTCGCCAAGCTCTTCGCCCAGGCCGAACCACCATGACTCGAAATCCCGTGGCCAATCCTCGGCATCCAGCTCCGCGGCAATGCTGCTGATGCCGCCGATGACATCGGGATCCGGCCCGCCAAGGACGCCGCCGATGATGCGCACCGGCACCTCCTCCGGCCACGGGCGCGCATTGAGATCGGTGAGGAATTCACTGCCCGGCCGGAGATCGATTTTCGCAGCGCCCGTGCCTTCCTGCAGGCTGGCAAAGAGCGAGAAGTCGTCATCAGGGATGGAGGCAAAAAACTCCCGCAGCCCCAGCCAGACCCTCAGCCGCGCCCACTCGGAGCCGTGGTTCGGTGTTCCCACCAGCACCGTGCCGTGGACGCGGGCACCGTCCACGGCGGGATCGCCATCCGCGGGATGGCGCCAGCGCGAGACGAAGTCGCGAATGACCAGCCCGCCCATGCTGTGGCCAATCAGCACCACATCATGGTCGGCCGGCAACTCCCGCCAGTAATCCGCAAGCAGATCAGTGCTGCGGTCCACCGCCTGATCGTTGGGGTAACGGAATTCCCAGGCATGGATGCCGGCGGCATCCAGCACCGGCACCAGGTCGTCCCAGATATCGCCCGGTTCATCGAGCCCGTGAATCAGAATCACGTCCGGCGGACGGTCCGCATCCCTGTCCCCCGTACGCGGAACGAACCCGCGCCGGCTCTCGGGCAGCGTCATGTGCTCCGGGAATCGCTGCTGGAGCTCCTCGTGCAACTGCACCCGCAGCTCGCGCTCCTTCTGGGGGTTTTCCTCCGCCCACCAGGTCCAGGCAGTGACGATCAGCGCAACGACCACCACCGGCACGAGCAGGTAGAGCCAGAATCGACGCCAACGCCAGCGCTTCGTCTTCAATGTGGGTTCGCCAGTCAGGGGATCATCCCGCCAGTATCGCCGGACAGGGCCGGCCATGGAAAGCAGCGCTGGGCCGACGCCGGGCCGGCATGTTCAACGGGCGCTGCTGAGAATGTGCCGGAGGCTGGCGCAATCCACCATGGGGTCAGCGCAGTTCACCACCACGTCCGAGCGGGTCAGCACGTAACCCTTGCCGGTGATCCGGTTCTCCACCACCGACTGCTCCCCCTCCTGGCGGGTGCCCGTGAACTCGCCGATGAAGCCTGTCTCGCGCAGCGACACCGTCTCCAGCCGGTCGCCGGGCCGGATGCGGCCTTCGTGGTGCATCAGGGCCAGCCGCGCCGAGGTGCCGGTACCGGTGGTGCTGCGGCAGATCACGCCGGGATGTACGTAGGTGGCCGACCGGGAGCGGTAGAACCCACCGGTCACCGCCTCCACGGGCCCCATGAAGTGCAGGAACGGCAGCGGACCCACATCACCCAGGGTGTAGTGATGGAACCCGCGCTGCGCCTGGATGGCTTCCACGATCGCATGGGCGCAGGCGGACAGACGCGACTCTTCGTCCAGGGTCAGGTCGAAACCCAGTTCAGTGGCATCCACCAGCGCGTAGAAGCCACCGCTGTACGCCACGCTGTAGGTGACGTCACCGAGTCCGGGCACGTCAATGGTGTCGCGGTAGGTGTCGATATAGCTCGGCAGCCCTTCGCAGGTGATGGCCTCGACCACGCCGTTCTCCACCCGGGCGTCGACCTTCACCAGCCCGGCGGGGGCCTCCAGCGTGAACTGCTGGTGCCCCTCCTGTTTAGGTACGACGCCGCTTTCCAGCAGCGCGGTCGCTGTGCAGATCGTGTTCGAGCCGGAGTAAATGGGATAGCCCATGACTTCCATGATGATGTAGCCGGCACTGGCCCGGGGGTCCGTGGCCGGCACGATGAGATCCACCGACATTTCCGGGATGCCGTAGGGCTCCTCCAGCAACAGGCGGCGCAGGCCGTCGGCGTCATCGCACAGGTACTCCATCTGCTCGCGCACCGTGGCGCCCGGCAACGGCTCGATGCCGCCGGTGACGATGCGGCTGACATCGCCGCCGGCGTGGGTGTCCATGAGCTGGATGGTCAGTTCGTCGGTCATTCGGTCCCCTTCAGCGCGTAGGGCGCGCCGTGCTCCTGCCACTCGGAATCGGGCACGATCACGATCTTGCCCAGGTAGTTGCTGCCACGGCGGGTGAAATAGGTCTCGGCCTCGTGCAGCTGCGACAGCGGAAAGGCCGCGTGCAGCACCGGCCGCAGCTGTCCGGAGCAGATCCACGCCACCAGCTGCTCGGCCTCGTCCCGCGTGCCGTGGGAGACACCGAAGATCTGCACCTGATACAGGTAGATCCGTGTCCACATGATCTCGCTGACGTTGCCGGCGCTCGCCCCGGCGATGCTGAGCCGGGGGTAGGTACTGCGGGCGCCCATGTCGAAGATCATGGTGTCGATGAAGCGGTCGGTCATGTCGCCGCCGGCCAGATCCATCACGGCGTCGATGGGCCGGCCTCCGGTGACCGCGCGCACCCGCTGCTCGAAGTCGGCCATCTCGGAGCGATCGAGCACGGCCTCGGCCCCCAGAGCCAGCAACGCATCGGCCTTGTCCGGCTGGCTCAGGGCATAGGGAATCGCGCCCATGATGCGGCAGAGCTGGATCATGGCCGTGCCCACGCCACCGGAGGCGCCGGTGATCAGCACCCGCTCCCCGGCCGTCACACCGGCCGCGTTCAGCATGTGCAGCCCGGTCTGGTACGAGCACATCCCCATGGCGGCCAGCTCGGCATCCGCGAGCTCCGGGTTCGCCACGGCGTGAAACTGATCCGACGGCACGGTAATGTACTCGGCAAACCCACCATCGGCGCCGTGGCCGTAGTAGTCGGGGGTGAGGTTGATGTCCCGGCGCTGGTCGGCGTACAGGTTGAAGTCCAGCAGGCCGCGCTCCGCGATGCGGCCGGCATCCACGCCCTCGCCTACCGCGACCACGCGGCCGGCCACGTCGGCGCCCTGGATGCGCGGAAAGGTGAACGTGGGCGCACCGCCCACCTGGAACGAGACGGTATCGCCCTTGTCCTTGACCGGATACAGCCCCTCCCGCGCCTTGCGGTCGGTGTTGTTCTTGGCGGTGGCGGTGACCTTGACCAGCACCTCGCCCGCCGCGGGTTTCGGCACCGGCCAGTCCTGCCGGTACTCCAGCCGGTCGATGCCCCCGTGCCCGGTGAGCACCATTGCCGCCATTGTTTCCGGGACCGAAGGACTGTTCATGGCCTGACTCCTCCGTTGACGGGCCTCAAACCCCGAACGATACCGAAATTCGCGCACCGGGACAGGGGGATGCACGGCATGACGGCCCGGGCATTCACAGATTGATGCCGGCGTCCTCGATCTCGGGCAGCGGCGCATCCTCACCCGCGGCCACGGCGCGCAGCCACTGGATCTCCTGCGCCCAGCCGGCGGGGCCGGCCGGCGTCTCCAGGAACATGGGTACGTCGCGCGTGCGCGGATCGGTCACCATGCGCTCGAATGCGCCCCGGCCGATCTCCCCGCGGCCGAGCAGGGCGTGCCGGTCCTTGCGGGAGTCGAACGGCACCTTGGAGTCGTTGAGGTGGATGCCCGCGAGCCGGTCCAGGCCGAGCGCGGCGTCGAAGGCCTCCCAGGTGGCGTCCCAGCCCTCCTGTGTGTGAATGGCGTACCCCGCGGCGAAGGCGTGCGCCGTGTCGATGCAGACGCCGAAACGCTCCGGCTGCTCCAGCTGGTCCATGATCGCGGCGAGCTGCTCGAACGACCGCCCCAGAGTCGTGCCCTGCCCGGCCACGTTCTCCAGCACCAGCAGCACGTCGGCCTTGTCGGGATGGGCCCGCACCACGGCATTCAGGGCGTGGGCGATCTGGCGGATGCCCACGGCCTCCCCTTCGCCCACATGCGCACCGGGATGAAAATTCAGCAGTTCCACACCCAGCGTGTGGCAGCGGATCAGCTCCTGTTCAAAGGCGGCGTACGAGCGGGCGAACTTGTCGCCGTCGGTGGTGCCCAGGTTGATCAGGTAGGAGGCGTGGCTCATGACCGCACCGATGCCCTGCTCGTTGCGGTTGGCGCGGAACGCTGCCGCTTCCTCGTCCGAGATCGGTTTGACCTGCCACTGCCGCTGGTTGCGGGTGAAGATCTGGATGCAGTCACAGCCGATCTCCCGCCCGCGCTCCGGGGCGTTCTGCGGGCCGCCAGCGGCGGAGACGTGCGCGCCGAATTGCATGAAACGAGTCCCTCCAGGTGAACGACCATCGAGGCCGTGTCAGCGATTGAAAAGTCGCCTGCGCTTCCAGAACAGTCGACCCCGTCGCCACTGGCAACAATCCCATTCAGGCAAGCTGATAACGGGCGAGGCAGAGGCAATGGCGAACTTCCCCAAGAGCGCAGACGTCGTGATCATCGGTCAGGGCGGCATCGTCGGGGCCTCCGTGGCCCACCACCTCATCGAGCGCGGCTGGGAGAACATTGTCGGTATCGACAAGTCCATGATCCCCACCGACATCGGCTCCACGTCCCACGCCTCCGACTTCTGCTACATGACGTCGCATGACCATATGACGTGCTACACCACCATGTACAGCGCCGACTTCTACGAGAAGCGCGGGCATTACATGCGCATCGGCGGGCTGGAGGTCGCCCGGGTCGGCGACGACGAGCGGCTGGAGGAACTCAAGCGCAAGGTCGGGTCGGCCAAGGCGTTCGGCACCAACGCCCACCTCATCAGCGCCAGCGAAGCAAAGGAGCGCATGCCTTTGCTCAATGAGGAGATGGTACAGGCCGCGCTGTGGGATCCGGACGCGGGGCTGGTGATCCCCCGCTCCCAGCAGGTGGCAGGGGAACTGGTTGAAGAGGCGAAGGCCTCCGGGCGGCTGCAGGCCTTCGCCAACACGCCCGCCACCGATATCGACATCCAGAACGGCCGCATCTGCGGCGTGGAGACCCCGCGCGGCTACATCAAGGCCGATCGCGTCGTGGTGTGCTGCGGCCTGTGGGGGCGGCTCATCGCCGAGATGGCGCTGGAAGACCTGCCCATGATGCCGGTGGAACATCCCCTGCTGTGGTTCGGACCCTATGAAGAGTTCGCCGGCACGGGCCACGAGATCGGCTATCCGCTGCTGCGCGACCAGGGCAACTCCGCCTACCTGCGCGACACCGGCGACCCCACCACCAGCGAAGGCGGTTACATCGAGTGGGGCTATTACGAGGAGAAGGCGCCGCGTCTGGTGCATCCGCGCAACATCCTGGAGAAGGAAGAGGCGCGGCTGTCCCCGTCCCAGCACGATCTGGAGGTGGAGCAGATCATGGAGCCCCTGGAGCGGGCCATGGAGCTCACGCCCATCCTCGGGGAGCTGGGCCTGGACGAAAAGCGCTCCTTCAACGGGCTGCTCTCCGTCACCGCCGACGGCGGCTCGCTGATCGGCGAGTCCGCGGTGACCGAAGGGCTGTGGTTCTGTGAGGCCATCTGGGTGAAGGATGGCCCCGGCGCCGGCAAGGTGCTGGCGGACTGGATGACCGACGGCCGCACGGAGATCGACCACCACGGCGTCGACGTGGCGCGCTTCTATCCGCTGCAGAACACGCCCTGCTACATCCACGACCGCTGCTACGAAACCGCATTCAAGATCTACAACCCGCCGGTGCATCCCCGTGAGCCCTACAGCCTGGGGCGCAACCTGCGCCGCAGCCCGTTCTGGCCCCGCGAAGAGCAGCTTGGCGGTCACTTCATGGAAGCCGCCGGCTGGGAGCGGGCCCACGGTTACGCCGCCAACGCGGCACTGATCGAGAATTACCGCGACCGCATCCCCGAGCGGCAGAACGACTGGGACGGCCGCCACTTCTGGGAGGTCTCAAACGCCGAGCACCTGGCGCTGTCCGACAACGTAGGCATGATCAATCTGTCCCACTTCGCGGTATTCGACGTCTCCGGCCCCGGTGCCGAGGCACTGATGGAATACGTGTCCGTGGCACGGGTCGGCGGCGACACGCCGATCGACAAGGGCGTCTACACCCACTTCCTGGACGACCAGGGCGGCGTCAAGGCGGACCTCACCATCATCCGCCTTGCCGCCGACCGGTGGCGGGTCATGTGCGGCGGCGACACCGGGCACCGGGACTACGTCTGGATGAAGCGCATGGCCGCACGCATGGGCGTGCATGCCTACATCGACGACCGCACCGACCACCTGGCATGCCTGGGGCTGTGGGGCCCCAACGCCCGCACCACCCTGCAGGCGGTGGCCGACCATCCGGAGTGCCTCACGGACGAGCGCTTCCCCTTTGCGACGGCAAAGCAGATCACCATCAAGGGCATGCCGGTCTACGCATTCCGTATCTCCTACGTGGGCGAACAGGGCTGGGAACTGCACGTGCCGTTCAGCTACGGCCTGTCGCTCTGGGACCTGCTCTACGACCAGGGCGTCACCCCCGTAGGCATCGAGACCTACGCCAACAGCCGGCGGCTGGAGAAGAGCCTGCGGTTGCAGAACGCCGATCTGCTCACGGAGTACAACCTCTACGAAGCGGGGCTGGCACGGCCCAAGGTGAAAGCCGTCGACTTCCACGGCAAGTCCGCCTATCTGCGGCAACGCGAGCGGGAGACCCAGCCGGCCTATCTGTGCACGCTGACGCTGGTGGATAACGTCGACAGCGCCGGCGTCCCCCGTTACCCCGTCGGCCACTGCCCGCTTCTCGACCCGGCAACCGGCCGGGTGCTGGTGGATGATCTGGGCCGGCGCTCCTACACCACTAGCGTGGCCTACGGCCCCTCGGTGGGGAAAACCATCGCCCTGGGCTACCTGCCCCGGCAGTACGCGGAGGAAGGTGGTGAACTGCTGCTGGAGTATTTCCACGAGCACTACCCGGTCCGTATCGAGGCGGTGGGCTACCGGGCCCTGTACGACCCGGACAACGAACGGCCGCGATCATGAGCCCACCGCTCAGCGGGACCCTGTCAGCCCGGCTCGCCACCTCCAATGGCGAACCTGGGCACGACGGGCTCCCTGCCGGCCCAGTACTCCGGCTCGTGGACGCCGAAGCCTTGCACGTAATCCACCCCGATGCGCTGCAGGCAAGCGCGCGTGGCATCGTCTTCCACGAACTCCGCGATGGTCCGAATGCCGGTGGCACGAGCGATGCTGATGATCGCCTCAACCATCGCGTGGTCCACCGATTCGGTGGCCATATCGCGCACGAGGCTGCCGTCGATCTTCAGGAAGTCCACGGGAAGCTGCTTGAGGTAGGCAAACGACGACATGCCGCTGCCGAAGTCGTCCAGGGCGAAACGGCAACCCCGTTCGCGCTGCTCTCGAATGAAACGCGTCACCTCGCCAAGGTTCTCGATGGCCGCGGTCTCGGTGATCTCGAAGCAGATCATCCACCACGGCACACCGAAGGCCTCGATCTCCTGCTGTACGAACCCACGGAAGGACTCATCCCCGAGAGAGCCGCCGGAGACGTTGATACAGCAGGTAAGCGCAATGTCTGGATCCTGCTCGCGCAGCTCGGCCAGACGCGATAGCGCCGTGCGGAAGACCCAACGGTCCATCGCGGGCATAAGGTCGTAGCGCTCCGCGGCAGGAATGAAGTGCTCCGGGGGCACCACCTGCCCGCGTCGATCAACCATCCGCACCAGCAGTTCGATTGAGTGATCCCGGGTGTCCGGCTTGAGGCCGACGATATTCTGGGCGAACAGGCACAGACGCTCCTCCTGGAGCGCCTGCTGAATGTGCAGCAGCCACTGCATCTCGCCGTGGCGGCGCGCTATGTCAGCATCACCCGGATGATAGACGTGGACGGCGTTGCGCCCACGGTCCTTGGCGATGTAACAGCCGGCGTCGGCGTACGCCAGCAGATCCGCCAGGGACATGGTGCGGCCATCGAAGCTGACCACGCCGATGCTGACGCCAACGCCCAAGTGCCGACCATCCCAGTGGAAATCAAAGCCTGCCACCGACTCCCGCAGGCGCTCGGCGATGCGTTGGCCGGGCTCCGAGTCGCATCCTTCCAGCAACACGCCGAATTCGTCACCGCCCAATCGGGCCAGCGTATCCCGGGCCCGCAGCGGGCGCTGCAGGACCTTGCTGAGTTGCCGCAGAAGCTCGTCACCGGCGACATGGCCGAAGGTGTCGTTCACCACCTTGAACTGATCGAGGTCCAGATACAGCAAGGTGTGAGTCGCCTGGTTCGTGCGCGCACTCTCCAGCGCCAACTGCAGTCGCCGTTCGAACTCACGGCGGTTTACTAGATCCGTCAGGGAATCGTGGGTCGCCTGGTGGGTCAGCTCGTGTTCAAGCTTGCGCGCCTCGCTGACATCCCGGAACACCAGAACCGCACCCACGGCGCGACCCGCCTGATTGCGGATTGCGGCCGCTGACGACTCGATGACAATGGTATCGCCGGAGTCGAGATGCAGCAGCCGGACACCCGTGCTGATGTCCTCACCACTGTTGCCGTGCAGCAGCTCGGTCACCGGATCGGGCAGCATCCGGCCAGTGCGCTCATCGGTGGTTTGCATAATGCTGCCCACATGGCGCCCCGCCGCACCGCCATGCTGCCATCCGATAACGGACTCGGCGGCCGGGTTGAGGTAGTCCACAATCCCGTCACCATCGGTGGTAATCACGGCGTCGACGATGGAGGCCAGAGTCACCTGAGCGCGCTCCTTCTGGTCAAACGACAGGTCGGCGAGTTCCCGAAAGCGCTCATTACTCTCCCGCAACGCCTCCTCGGTATTGCGCCGCTGCTCCACCTCCCGCTCCAGCGTCTTCTTCTCCCGAACCAGCAGCCGCTCCATGCGCATCTGGTTGGTCACCGACCAGACCAACGATGCCAGGATCAGAAGTAACAACACCGCGGCCGCCACGGCCAGGCTGGCATTGTGCTCCATGCGGTCACGCAGCTCCTGGTTCATGGCCGACAACATGCCCCAGCGATTTCGCTCCATGTTCTCGAGTTGGTGGGAAATCCGCCGGACATCGCCGCGCAACGCCTCCATCTGCTCCGGGCTGGGTCTCGCCCCCTCCTGTTCGTATGCCCGCTGCACGCCAGCCATATCCGCCTGCAGGCCTTGCAGGCGCTCGCGGACCTCCTCCTGCTGTTGGGGCTGGTAGTACTGGCCACTCGCCTCGTAGGCCACGGCCATGTCTACGATGGCGCGGGACTCGTTGAGAGTTTCGCCGCTGAAATCTCCCTCGAGCTGCCGCAGCTCAGTGTCCACTTCGGTCATCAGGATGGCAGTTTTAAGAAGCGTTCGCGTGGAGTGAACGCTGTCGAAGTTTAGGTCGAGAAACTCGACCTGCAACACCTCATAACGCCAGAAGACCATCATGAGCCCGAGACTGGCCACCACTATGCCCACCAGAAACGCCAGCAAGCGGTTGGCGCCTCGGCGGCGGCTCGTTGTTCTGGTTTCTTTCGGAACTCGCATGGTGCACCTTCACACAGACACTCGTAACAGCGTTACGAATGCCTTGAATTATTGTTTTGTTCGCAACCGGTCTACGCGAGTCCATCGCCGCCTGGCTGCAGCATCGCCTCCGCACCTTATTGGAAGGACAGAAAAAAATCCATGACTCACCTGTCATGTTTCTGATAATCTCAGCCCCGTGCGGCAGTCCCGGCCCTGCCCTCAGCGGCACGATCACCGTGTACGGTGGCGTCCCGACAAACAACAACAACAACGAGTGACCGATCATGATGCGCCACGCCGTTGCTGCCCTGTGTCTTGCCTGCCTGCCCACCGCAGCCGCGACTTCTGATGTGGCGCCTATCAAGGTGGGGCTGATGCTGGACATGGAAGGCCCATACGCCTTGATCGCCGGGGAGGGCTCACTGCATGCGGCGGACATGGCCATTGAGGACGTTGGCGGAAGTGTGGACGGCCGCCCGGTGGAAGTGGTTTACGCCGATCACGACAACAGCGTGGAGCGCGCCAGAGACATCGCCCGTGACTGGCTTGAGAACGACCGCGTCGACATGATCGCCGAGGTTGTCGGCTCATCGACTGCCCTCGCCGTGCAGGAAATCAACCAGCAGCATGAGGCCGTGCTGGTCCTCAACGCCGTGGTGAGCAACGAAGTCACCAACGAGGCATGCACACCCACCAGTTTTCACTGGATGTACGACAGCTACATGTTCAGCCGCGCAGTGGCTCGACTGGCCGCCGACCGTGACCGCAGAGACTGGTACGTCCTGCACATGGACAACGCCTACGGAGAAGACCTCCTGGCGCAAATCCGTAGCTCTGTGGAAGCCTACGGTGGAAGCATCATCGGGACCTCTGCACATGCACTCGGTGACGGACGCATGCTGCGCCAGATGCTTGAAGCGGAACAGGCGGAAGCCGACGTGCTCGCCATTGCCAGCGCCGGCGACGATCTGCAATCGGCGATCAAGCAAGCCTACGACCTCCACTCCGTGAGCCGCGGAGACATGCTGGTGACACCGGTGGCCGCGACCATTCCCAACATCCGCGAGGCCGGGCTCGGCGTCACCCAGGGGATGATTCTGACAACGCCGTTCTACTGGGACCAGGACGCTGCAAGCCGCGAATTCTCCATGCGGTTCTACGAGCGTCACGGGCGCAAACCAAGTGAGCCCCAGGCAGGCGTCTATTCCGGGCTGATCCACTACTTCGAGGCCGTTGAAGCGACGGGTAACGTCGATGGCCCGACCGTCGCCGACGTCATGCGGGCACGCCCGGTGAACGACCCCGTTGTCAGTGGCGGTGAACTCCGCGCTGACGGCCGTCTGGTGCAGGACATCCAGCTCGTGCAGATGAAAGCGCCCACAGACTCCGAACACGAGTGGGACGTCGCGGAGATCATCGACACGGTCGCGGGCGACGAGGCATTCAAGCCTCTATCACAGAGCAAATGCGACCTGGTCGAGACCGAATAAGGGGCCAGCGACGGGCTGTCGACACCAAGGGCAGAGAACCACAAAACGGAAAACGGGCCGACACACCGGCGCCATCGTCGCACAGCGGCGAGGACCCACACCCGGTGACAAAGCCCGAGCATTTCGAGGAGCGATCGTGATGAACATGCAACGCACCAGCCGGGGCAACGCTACCAGCAGCCTCCTCGGCCTCATCCTCATGCTTACGGCATCTGCGGCGTTTGGCAGCGACGCGGTCACCCTTGAGCGCATGGGCGTGGCCGCACCCACCTCAGAGCGTGCCAAGTTCTCCCTCGAGATAGAGCCGGTCTCGGAGGACTCTGAACGGCATGTGCTTTTCGTCGGCTTCTTTACGGCCGAAGACGATGACGAGATGGAGATCCGACTGCGCGCGTTCCGGGATGTCGGCGACGACGTCGACATGTTCGGTGAGGACGCCAAGCGAGCGGGCGAGGATTCCATGATGATGGTTCCTCGCAGCACTCTTGGTGACGTGACTGTCACCATCGATCACTCGGAGCATGCCTCTGGCGGCTACGAGATCGTAGTCACCAATCAGTCGGACACAAAGCGCGAAATCGACATAACGGAGCGCCTCCGCGGCCAGTGGACGCACGCGACCGACCACAACAGCTCCGGCGTCGACACCACGCGCCTGGAACTCCCCGACTGGGGCGAGGCCCGCATCCTCATCGAGGCGGAACCAGCGTCCTGAGACCACGGCCGCGCAGCCCATCCTGGCCCCGCGCACGATCGGCGCACCAGACATTTCCCGGAGGCAGCATGCGATTCCTGCTGGCAAACATCCGAAACAAGCTTCTTCTGATCACCGGTGGTGGCACCGCCGTTGTCCTCGCCGCCGTCGCCTTCGGCCTCTGGCAAATGATGGCAAGCATGGCCGGCTACGATGAACTCGGGGTGGTGGAGCAACAGGAGAGCGACATCCAGAACATCGCCAGTGATTACAACCGGCAGATCGAAATATGGCGCACCGTGTTGCTGCGCGGCTTCGAGGACGAGGAGCGCCGGGAGCGTTACTGGGCCGCCTTCGTCGATCAGCATGAACGGGTGCACGCGCAGGCACAGGATCTGCACGGGCGTGTCTCGGACACCACACTCACGGCGCGGCTGGAGGAGTTCATCAGCGAGCACGAGGCCATGAAAGCCGAGTACAGCGACGCGTATGCGATCTTCCAGGAAACGGCCGGCGACATCGTCTCGGCAGACGCCTGGGCCACCGGCAGCGGCGAAGCGGCCCAGGCGGCCCTGACCGATCTGCGGCAGACCATGGCCCAGCAACTGGAGGGTGAGACGGAGTCTGTCAGTGCCCAGGCCGGCAACGCCGTCACCATGACAGTGTTGCTGATTGCCCTCGCTGTCGCCGTGGCGTTCGTCATCTTCCTGCTGCTGGTGAACCGCATGATCGTCAACCCGGCGACCGCCATGAGGAATGCCCTGCAGCGCATTTCCGAGGGCGATTTCACTAGTGACATTCCCGATTACGGGGATGACGAGATCGGGCGCATCGGTCACTCGGCGCGGACCATCCAGGACAGCCTTGGCACCATGATCCGCGGCACGGCCCAGGCGGTGGACACGCTCGACCACTCCGCCCAGCAACTGGCCAGCACCTCCGAAGAGGCGGCCCAGCGGGCCGAGCATCAGAAGTCGGAGACGGAGAGCCTGGCATCGGCCATGAACGAAATGGCCTCCACCGTGGACGAAGTCGCCCGAAACTCCGCCGACGCGTCCCACGCCGCGGAGGACGCGGACACCCGGTCCGGGGACGGTCGCGAGGCGGTGGAGAGTGTCGCCAATGCCGTCCATGCGCTGGAATCGGAAATGGAGGGGGCGGTGAATGCTGTGCGTTCACTGAACCAGGAGAGTGAATCCATTGGCACCGTGCTCTCGGTGATCGAATCCATCGCGGAACAGACCAACCTACTCGCGCTGAACGCGGCGATCGAGGCGGCCCGTGCCGGCGATCAGGGGCGCGGTTTCGCCGTTGTAGCGGACGAAGTGCGCAGCCTGGCGCAACGGACCCAGGGCGCCACCAGGGAGATCCAGGACATGGTCGAACGGGTCCAGAGCGGGACCACGGAGACCGCCGGGATGATCGATGAAACCCGTAACCGCACGTCCACCGTCGTGGAGCGGACCCAGCAGGCGGCCAGCAACATCGAGGGGATCGCCGGGGCTGTTGCGCGGATCCGCGACATGAATCACCAGATCGCCAGTGCAGCCGAGCAACAGAGTTCCACTGCCACGGAGATCAACCAGAACGTGGAGTCCATTCGTTATGTTGCTGAGCAGAACACCGAGAGCGTTCGCAGCAACCGGGAGTCCAGCGAGGATATCGCCCGCCTCGCCGGAGAATTGCGCGAACAGGTCAAGCGGTTCCGCACCTGAGTCAGGGAGAGTGCTACTCGCGGTTATGCAAGGGGAACCACACACACGACGGCGCCCCCAGGGCGTGACCGCCCCAAGCCCGGTCATGCAAGCGCCGGATGCTTTCCCTTCGCCGTTCAACGACAGTAGACAACACCCCGCCGCCATCGCAGGCTTCCGCCATGAGACAACCGCTTCTGGATAAGGCGAGAGGGACGATTGGTGGAGTACACCCGCAAGCAACCGCTACTTGGCCTGCTGTCACTGGCCGTGCTACTGACAGTCACCGGGTGTACAACCCCGTCGCAGCACGCGCCGCACCCGGAGCCGGAAAGCGGCGCCGACGATGCTGCGCCCACCGGGCTCGCACAGGCTCTCCACGCGCAGCACGACGCCTGGGCCGGCACGCCCTATCGGCTGGGCGGCCAGGACCGCTCGGGCATTGACTGCTCCGGGTTCGTGCAGACCACCTTCGAAACCGTGCTTGACCAGTCGCTGCCGCGCACCACCCAGGCACAGGCGAGCGTCGGCACTCCGGTCAACCTCGGGGAGATCGAGACGGGCGATCTCCTGTTCTTTCGCACCGGCAAGAAGACCCGCCATGTGGGGATCTACGTGGAGAAAGGACGGTTCCTGCACGCCTCCACAAGCCAGGGCGTCACGTTCTCCCGCCTGGACGCTCCTTACTGGACGTCCGCGTACTGGATGGCGCGCCGCCCCTGAGCGGTACTGACGCGGGGCGACCTATTTCAGGTGCGGCGCCAGAATCGCGTGCAGCTCCGGGCGGTTGCTGGCGATCTCCTCCGGCGTCAGCCCTTCCAGCGAGTGCGGGTACTTCAGCCAGGCGTCGGTTTCATGCAGGTAATACTCGGGAGCCCAGCCCACCTCGTTGCGGGCCGGTTTGTAGTACGGCACGGCCACACGGATATCGTGGGGAGTGTTCAGCCGCGCCCGCTGACGCAGCTCCTCGATGATGGCCACCACGGAGCGGCCGGTATCGAAGACGTCGTCGACGATCAGCAGATCGTCGTCGTGGGTGACGTGCTTGACCAGATAATTGAGCCCGTGCACCCGCACGCTGCGGCTCTGCTGGTCGATGCCGTGATAGGATGACGTCCGGACGGCGATGTGATCCGTGTGCACGCCGTGGTAATCCAGAAACTCCTGAACGGCGATACCGATGGGTGCGCCGCCGCGCCACACGGCAATCATGAAGGTGGGCCGGAAACCGGAGTTCAGGATCTGCGCACCGAGCCGGAAGGAGTCCTCCAGCAGGCTCTGCGCGGTGATGTAGTGTTTCTCAGCCATGGCACCACTGATGGTCACGAAGGCCGGGCATAATCCCACCAAACGACGCACTCTGGCAAACCATTGACACAGCGAACCACGAAACCCGAAGAAACCGCCCGCCCCCGGCGCTTCCTGCAGGAGGCGGATCTCATTCAGGATGCCTTCCGGCTTGGCGTACAGGTCTACGAAAGCGGCTTCCGACCGAACTTCATCGTCGGCCTGTGGCGCGGCGGCAGCGCGGTGGGGATCTACGTGCAGGAGTGCCTGCAGACACTCGGGGTGGAGACGGACCACATCGCCCTGCGCACCTCCTACCAGGGTATGCACGACTACGACGCCATGGTGGCCTCTCCGGATGCGAAGATCCGCGTGCACGGCACCCATTATCTGCTGGACAACCTCAACCGGGACGACCGCCTGCTGATCGTGGACGACGTCTTCGGCACCGGCCACAGCGTGGCCGCCGTGCTGCGACGGCTGAACAACCAGCTCAAGCGCAACATGCCCACGGATACGCGCGTCGCCACCCTGTACCAGCGCCCCAGCGCTAACCAGACCGGCATCACGCCGGACTACTGCCAGCACCAGTCGGAAGACTGGCTGGTGTTCCCCTACGAGATGAACGGCCTGAGCCGGGACGACATCGACCGACACAAGCCGTATCTGGGCACGATTCTGGACAGCGTTCGCTAGCGCTCCCCGGAACGTCGTCTACATCCGCTTGCGGGACAGGTCGCGATAACGCTCGGCCCAGAACGGCCCCAGGTATTCGGCAACAAGGCCCGGGGCACGCCGGGTGGGCAGCCCCATGTCACTCATGAGCCAGTCCACGTAGTGGGCACGGTGGCAGGATGTGGCGGTAGAGCCGGAAGCGGCCGTCCGGCAGGATCTCCCGCCTGAGATCATCATCGAGAAACGCCACCCGCTGGCGCCACCCCGTGCCGCAGATCACCACATCCGCGGCAACCTCTTCCCCTGTGCTCAGGCGCAGCGTCTCGTGAGATGACCGCAACGCGTTTTCCGGCGAGCGCCGATGCCCCCGGCGTCTGGCTCGAGTGAATGATATCCTCCGCGAAGCGGTCCGCACCGTCAAATGCCGGCACATGCGGCTCCGACAGCACGCCGTTGCAGACAACGACGAAATCGAACGAGTGCCTCTCCACGGAGGCCCGCTCGCGGACCGGGCGTACGGCAACCTGAAAGCCGCCCCTGCCATCGCCCTCGCCCGCTTCCTCCCGCGCGACCGCGACTACCTCCGTTGCCGGTCGCAGGCATGGTCGCAGCCCGAAGTGGTCGACGTAGGCGTTCAGGTACGCCCTCACCTGCTGCGCGGTGGGGAAATCGCCGGTGCGCGTCAGCGTTCGCCCGCCAGTATAGGTGATGCGCTACACCACGGATGCCACGGTATTCAATGCTCCTTGCGCCGACCGACGATCACCAGGTACTCCCGACGAATATGCAGGCCTGCATCGGTGTCGAACTTGGCGTGATACCGGTCCATGGCGTCCTTGAACGCGCTCTGCCGGTCGGGAGAGAGCTGACTGATCACCTGCTTGATCGGGCCGAACCCGCGGGCGTACCAGCTCCAGGCATCGTCGACGCTGTCGAAATAGTGATGATTGACCCCCGGCTCGAACCACAGATCGAAATCATCGCCGAGCAGATCGCGCACATGTGCCGGGTCACCCCAGGCGAGCGGCGAAGGATCCGGTGGCGGGGCGTCATCGAACTCGCCGATCACACCGAAGAAGTCCTGGACGGACCCTCCTGGCTCCCAGACCACGAGCGATAGCCGGCCACCCGGGTGACAGACCCGCCCCAGCTCCCGCGCCGCCTGCTTCTGGTCGGCGGCAAACATCACCCCGAAGGTCGAGATGATTCCGTCGAAACTGGCATCGGCAAAGGGCAGATCCTCGGCGTCCGCCTGCCGGAACGTTATCGCCGGCTCCGCATGACCGGACAGCTCCCGGGCCGCGTCAAGCAGCTCGGACGCAATGTCTACCGCAGTCACGCGCGCCCCTAGGCGGGCGACGTTGCGGGCGGTCCAGCCGGTGCCGGTAGCCACATCCAGTACGTCCTGCCCGGGACCCGGATTCAGCCGCTGAACCGCATGCCCCAGCGCATCGCCGACACCGAAGCTGATGTTGTCGTAGTCACGCCCGGCCAGACCCCAGACCCGTGCCGGTCCCTCGTGGTGGGGCTTCACTGCCATTGCGTGCCCTCCCCTGGTGGAGTGTTGGTGCCGCATAATCACCTCCAGGCGATAACAATCGCCGATTGACGGCTAGACCGATCATCATACTATATAGACCGATCGTCATATTTCGTCAACGATGGTAGAAGAATCCCATGGCAAAGGGCACGAAAGAGCGAATGATCGAGGCCACCGCCCGGCTGATCCAGTTACGGGGTCTGCACGGGGTGAGCCTGAGCGAGATCCTCAGCGAGAGCGGTGCGCCGCGGGGATCACTGTACTTTCATTTTCCCGGGGGCAAGGAGAGCGTTGTCCTGGCCGCCATGCAGGCCGGCATCAACGAAGCCACCGAGATTCTCGAGGCGTGCCTGACCGAGGCCACCGACCCGGCCGCCGGTGTCCGCGCCTTCTTCGACGCGGCCGCCGAGGAGATGGCGAACACCGAGTACGCCTTCGGCTGCCCGGTCGCCCCGATCATCCTCGACGCGCCCGGCATGGATTCAGAGCTGGCATCCGCGTGCCGGGCCGCCCTGGATGAATGGACGGCCATGTACCGCAACGCGATGGTCGCGGCGGGTGTTGAGCATGGCCGGGCCGAGCGGCTGGCCCTGACCATCGTGGCGAGCCTTGAGGGTGCGCTGATCATGGCGCGTGGCGGCCGCGACGCCAGCCTCATTCGCGAGGTCGGCGACGAGATGGGGATGATGGTGAGTCAGGCGCTCACCCCGCCACACCACTAAATTGACACCACACTCTCCACTGGATAACCTTCGCCAGATCATTGACGGTAGAGGGAACTACCATGCTTTCCAGTCGACACGCCTCGGCTGTTGCCGTTCTGCTTGTTGTTCTGCTCCTGGCATCAGACGCCACCGCGTCCGAAGCCGACTGCAACACGCCTGCCTGCACCTTTACGGCCGATGTGATCCCGCACGACGCTCCTGCGATTGATGGCACACATCAATTCGTGATCGGAGAGTTTCACGTGGCCCCGCCGAACGATTGGAAGCGCGTTCACTCCGCGCCTTACAACGGGCTGGCAATCTCCTACGAGGACGACGCACGCCTGGGCATCACCCGGCTCGTGGCCGGCGACCTCGAGATTGACCCGGAAACCTTCGAGCAAGCCGATGCCTCGATGCGGGACTATTACAATATCGTGTTCGAAAACACGGCCGAGGACACGCCGCCCGCACACGGGCCAGAGCGCAGATTGTGGCAGTTCGCCATGGACACCAAGCGCCTCCAGTTTCCCGAGGCCACGCAGGCCGTAATCATTGATGGAGAGGACTTCAGAGCGTACAGCGCGGTGATCAACCTCAGTCGCTTCGACACGCGAACGATCATCGTCCACGACGAGGCGCCAGACACCGCGCTGGAGATTCTGGCCTCGGGCCTGGATCAGGAAACGGTCATCAACGTAGCAGCGTCAGCTCAACTCAGGTAAGCACACTACTCATGATTCACTCGCTGGCGGCGTCAGCGACACGTTCCCCTGTTCATCGAGGGACCAGAACGGATTGTGTGCCACCTCCCAGAGGTGGCCGTCGGGGTCGGCCATGTAGCCTGAATAGCCGCCCCAGAACACCTCCTGCGCGGCCTTGACCAGCCGGCCGCCGGCGCCTTCCGCCAGGGCAAGCACCCGATCCACCTCGTCGCGGCTGCGGGCGTTGTAGGCCAGCGCGACTCCGGAGAACCCGGAGCCCTCCGCGGGCACGCCGGCATCGGCAGCAAGCGCCTCGCGCGGGTAAAGCGCGAGAATCAGGCCGTTGAGCTGAAAGAACCGGATATCCTCTTCCGCCGCTCCCAGCGTCCAGCCGACGCCGGTCTCGTAGAACGCCTGGGCCCGCGCCAGATCACTGACTCCCAGCGTGATCACGCTCATCCGTTGGTCCATGGTCTCCGTCTCCCTGTGATTTCGGGTTCTCTGGCTCAAGGGTGTAGACCAAATATGCGGCTGCGGCAACTCGGGTTACTCCCCGCCCACTCCCAGTTTACGGAATCGCTCCACGCCCTCGGAAGGCTCGAAGTCATCCAAGCGGTGCCCGGTCAGTCCAGGCCCAGTTTCGTCAGGCGGTAGCGGAACTGCCGTACGCTCAGCCCCAGCATCTGCGCGGCCCGGGTCTTGTTGCCGCGGCTCTGTGCGAGGGCGGAGCGGAGTCGTTCGGCCTCCGAGGGATCGACCCGCTGGTACGGTCGGCCCGACATCGCGGGCTCGGACTCGCCGGCATGCACCGTAACGCCCCTCTCTTCATCAGCCGGCGCTTCCGCGTGCACAACATGCACCGCTCCACTGACCACGGACTCGTCGTTCAGGATGTGTTCGATATCCGCCGCATCGATAGTATCCCCGCGAGCGGTGATGACGGCGCGTTCCATGAGATTCTCGAGCTGCCGGATGTTCCCGGGCCACGGATAGCTCTGCAGCCGTGCCAGCACCCCCGCCCCGAGGGCAACCTCGCGGTGGTGCCTGGCGTTGAAGCAATCGAGGAAATGCCTAGCGAGCTGCACCACATCCCCGGCGCGCTCTCGCAACGGCGGCAGGCGAATCGGTACCACGTTGAGGCGATAGAACAGGTCCAGGCGGAACTGTCCGAGATTCACCGCTTCCTGAAGATTGCGATGGGTGGCCGTGATGATGCGGATATCCACGGAAATGTCGCGGTCGCCCCCGACCCGCTGCACCTTGCGCTCCTGGATCAGGCGCAGCAGCTTGGCCTGCAGCTCGATATCCATGTCACCGATCTCGTCCAGGAACAGCGTCCCGCCGTCGGCCAGCTCGGCCTTGCCCGGCCGATTCCGCACCGCCCCGGTGAACGCACCGCGTTCATGACCGAAGATCTCGGCTTCCAGCAGGGTCGCCGGAATCGCACTGCAGTTGATGCAGATGAAGGGCCCCGATGCCCGAGGGCCCTGCTCGTGGATGTAGCGGGCAAACCGCTCCTTGCCCGTGCCCGACTCGCCGAGAAGCATGACCGTGGCATCGCTGTACGCCACGCGGCCGGCTTCATCCAGTGTGGAACGCAACTGCGGGCTGTCGCCCAGAATGCCCTGGTGCTGCTGTTGCCGCGCGAGCGCCTTGCGCAGTGCCTCGTTCTGATCCTCGAGCCAGGCCGTGCGCTGATCCATCAACGACCGGATGCGCAGGGTCTGCCCGAGCATCGCGGCAACAATCCGCAGCAGCTGGATGTCGGACTGAAACCCGCGCGACCGCGCGCGCAGTCGATGACACCCCAATACGCCGATGGGCGTGTCGTCCATCAGAATCGGCACGGCGATGAACGACACCGTCTCGGCCGGCAGCGTTGCCCGGTCGACCGCCCGGAACAGGTGCTGGGGCTCCGCGTCCACGTCCTGAACCACACAGACCCGGCCGGTGCGCATCACATCGCCGGTGATTCCCTCGCCCAGGCGGTACACGCCCCGGTCACGTTCCTCGGGGCGCAGACCGTACGAGTAACGGATACGCAGGCGTTGCCCATCGTCGTCCGGCAGCACCACGCGGCCCCGGTTCAGGCCGACCAGCTCCGAGAGCAGGCGCAGCACGGCCGGGATAGTGGCCTCCGGGCGCAGGGAACGGCCCAGCAACTGGGCCGTTTCCACCAGCACCAGCGACTCGCCGGGGAGTTCGCTATCGGTCGTCATGTGCACATGCGGTCGGTCAAGCGCGCACCTCGAAGCTCTCCAGATAGCCCTCCGGATCGTGCGGGTCGAACTCCTTGCCCATGATCTCGTGGATGCGGTAGTTCTCTTCGGGGGCGTTGTAACCGAGCTCTTCCATGACCTTCCGGCACTCCGTGGCCTGGAACACCTCTTCCGCGATCTGGTGGTAGTTCACATCGCCATCAATATACCCCCAGCGCTTCATCTGCGTGAGCATCCACACCGCCATGGACTGCCAGGGGAACGGGTCGAAGTCGATCCGGTCGGGCATGTCCTTGACCTCGCCGAGTCCGTCCGCATACCGCCCGACCAGAATCTGCTCCATTACCGGCACCGGCTGGTTGAGATACTGCCGCGGCGAAATGGCCTCGGCGATCTCCTTGCGGTTGTCGGCCTCCGAGCTGAACTGGGTTGCATCCACGATGGCGCGGAACAGCGCGCCAAAGGTATTTGGGTGCTCGTCGACCCAGTCCTCCCGGACCACGAAGGCGCAACACGGGTGACCGCTCCAGATGTCCTTGGTCTGCGTATGGATAAAGCCGGCCCCCTCCCAAACAGCGCGCTGGTTGAAGGGCTCGGCCACGATGTAGCCGTCGATGTTCTCGGCCTGCAGGTTGGCAACCATCTCCGGCGGCGGCATCACCCGCAGGCTCACGTCGCGATCCGGATCCAGCCCGTGCTCGGCCAGCAGATACCGGAGCAGGAAGTTGTGCATGGAGAAATCGAACGGAATGGCGAAGGTGAAGCCCTTCCAGTCCTTCGGGTCCATCTTGTCCTTGTGCTTGTTGGCCAGGGTGATGGCATTGCCGTTGATGTTCTCCACCGCGGGCATGGTCACTGGCAGCCGGCTTGCGCCAACGCCCATACGGATGGACAGCGGCATCGGCGCCAACATGTGCGCGGCATTGAACTCGCCTGCGTCCATGCGATCCCGCACCACGGGCCAGCCGGCCACGCGCTCCAGGGTCACGTTCAGCCCGTAGCGCTCATAGAAGCCCATGGCATCCCCCATGATGATGGGGGTGGCACAGGTGATGGGCAGAAACGGGATGGTCATCTCCGTTTGCTCCAGCGGGCCCAGGTCGTCCGCCAGTGCAGACTTCAGCGCGCCCATGGGAAACGCCGACGCCAGCGCCGCCATGGCGGTGCCACGGCCGACTGCGGCCATAAAGCGGCGACGACTGATGTCGTTGCCTCCAAACAGTGCGCGCACCAGGGTGTTTTCCACGGCGCGGTCCACGATGTCCTCACGCGTGGACGCCTGTGCGGTGTCCGAATGCGCCGTGCCGGCGGGCGTGCAGCTCTCGCAGGAGCAGCCGGCCCCGTGGCGCAGGTCTGAGTGGGGGCTATACGGGTCACCAAGGCTTTTCATCAGTCACTTCCTCGCGGTGGCGGGACGGTCAGGTTGTCACCAACCACCCGAGCAAGCGCTGTGCCAGTTTGCCGCACTGCAACGAACACCGGGGCCTGAGCCGCATTCCGGTGGCGCCGAGCACCACCGCACCCGGCCGGACAAAGCCGACAATGTCGACATTGACCACATTGTCACCCCCCTTCCGAACAGCGCCGTAGAGACGCCAAACAACTTGAACAAAAATCTGTAATCAACCGTTTTTAAGGGTTTTTTATTGGGCATAAACCGCGTATCGACGCGCCTGGCACGTCTGCTGCAGAGAGCCTGGCGAACTCTCATGACGCAAACACCTCAGGAGGACGCGATGAGCGACGCAGCAGCACAAACGAAACAGCCGATACGCCCGATCGATCTGGAGGGCCTCAAGGCGCTGGGAGCGAAGGCGAAGATGGACCCCACCAAGGTCAACACGCTGAAGTCCCACACGGAGTGCGAAGGCATCTTCCGCATGATGACCTATTGCCGGGATCTGGACGGCCACCTGATCGATGAGCCGCCGACCCTGCTCGGCGAGAACAACGCACCGAATCCGTCGGAGGCCGCCCTGGCCGCCCTCGCCTCGTGCCTGCTGGTTGGCATCCACGCCAACGCCACCTACAAGGGCATCAAGGTCTACAAGCTCGAGTGCGACCTGGAAGGCGACATCAACATCTCCAGCGTCTGGGGCGTCGGCGACACCAGCGAGAAACGCCTGGGGTTCACGGAGATCCGCGCGACCTTCGACATCGACGCCGACTGCTCCCGTGAAGAACTCGAGGAGCTGGTCGCCTGGGCCGACAAGTGGTCGCCCGTGGCGAACACCATGCGCAACCCGGTCCCGACCACGATGAGCCTGGCCTGAGGCCGGCAATCCGGCGCGGCGATGCACACCGCTTCGCCGCGCTCACCACACCCCTTAAGTCACGCCGGAGGCTCCCATGGCGGCTACTGCACAAACACTCCCCCATACGCCGGGGCTTGCGCCCGGCCTGGAACCCGATCACGCGCTTGAAAGCCGGGTCGCCGGGCTCGTCCGCGATCAACTGGCACCGCAAACGGTCGCGATCGACCGGCAAGGTGTCTATCCATCGGGGTTCATGCACGAACTCGGTGCGCTGGGCGGCTACAGCCAGCACATCCCGTCGCGGCGCGACAACGCCGGGCACGACTTCCCCATGGCGATCCAGCTCATGGAAACCGTCTCCCGCGAGTGCATGTCCACGGGCTTCTGCGTCTGGTGCCAGGACGCCCTGGCCTGGTATCTGGAGAACGCCGACAACCCCGAGGCGAAACAGACCCTGCTGCCCCGCATCGCCAGCGGCGAGCTGCTTGGTGGCACCGGCCTCTCCAACGGCATGAAACACCTGGCCGACATCGAGGCGCTGAAGATCCGCGTCCGCCCCGTGGAGGGTGGCTACATCGCCAACGGCACCCTGCCCTGGGTCTCCAACCTGGCGGCCGAACACGCCTTTGCGGCGATCTTCCAGGTCGAAGACAGCGACCGGAAGGTCATGGCCGTGACGTTCTGTGACCAGCCTGGCTTCAGCCTGCAGCAGTGCGCCGAGTTCACGGCCCTGGAAGGCAGCGGCACCTACGCCTGCCACTTCCGCGATGCGTTCATCCCGGACGCCCACGTGATCACCCACGACATCAGCGGCTTCATCCCCCGCATCCGCTCCGGGTTCGTTCTGCTGCAGATGGGCATGGGGCTCGGCGTGGTGCAGGGCTGCATCGACATCATGCAGGAGATGGCCGCCACGCACGCCCACGTGAACCGCTACCTGGACGATCAGCCCGCGGCACTCACCGACGCGCTGGACGACGCGCGCAACGCCACGCGCGCCCTGGGCCGCGAGATCGGTGACCCGTCCGATGAACTCTTCGCCGACGTGCTGCAGCTGCGCCACACCGCATCCGAGCTTTCCCTGCGCGCATCCCAGGCCGCCATGCTGCACGCCGGCGCCCGCGGCTACCTGGCCAACGCGCCCGGGCAACGCAAGCTGCGGGAGTCCTACTTCGTGGCGATCGTCACCCCGGCGATCAAGCACCTGCGCAAGGAACTGGAACGACTCGGTGCCCACTGACACCCATCAACAGGAGAGCCAAAGGCCATGACGACTCCGTACCGACGCTACCTGTGCCGGGTTTGTGGATTCATCTACGACGAGGCGGAAGGCGACCCGGATGGCGGGCTGCCCCCCGGCACCCGCTACGAAGACATCCCCGACGACTGGGAGTGCCCGGACTGCGGCGTCACCAAGGCCGACTTCGAGCTCATTGATGACACCGGCGCCGAGGCGACCGACACCGCCCCGGCCCGGCAACCCGCCCACCACGACTTCGGCCACCCGGACCAGATCGTGATCATCGGCGGCGGCATGGCGGCCTGGGCCGTGGTGGAGGCCCTCCGGGCCGCGGGCTCCAGCCGGCCGATTGCGATGGTCTCGCGCTGCAATGCGGACGTCTACCCGAAGCCGCAGCTGTCCGCGGCGGCGGCGAAAGGCCAGCGCCCCGACGCGCTGGTGATCCAGTCCGGTGACGACGCCGCCGCCAAGTGGAACGTCGCGCTCATGGCACGCACGCGTGTGCTGGAGATCGACCGCGCGCGCCAGCGCGTGATCACGCCCCGCGGCGGCGTACCGTACGCGCACCTGATTCTCGCCCCGGGTGCATCACAACCGCAGCCCCAGCTGGCCGGATCGGCCAGCGGCGATGTGCTGCAGGTGAACGACCTGAAAAGCTACCAGCGCCTGCGCGAGCGAATTGATGGCGACGGCGCCACCTCCCGAGTGCTGATCCTGGGGGCGGGCCTGATCGGCTGCGAGTTCGCCGACGACCTCTCCGCAGCCGGGCACAACGTCACGCTGGTGGACCAGGCCGACCGGCTCCTGCACCGGCTGTTGCCCGAACGCCTCAGCGGCGAGCTGGACGCCGCCCTCCGGCAACGTGGCATCCGCTTCATCCCGCGCACCTCGCTGGAGCGCATC
Source organism: Aquisalimonas sp. APHAB1-3 (assembly GCF_048323695.1). Classification (NCBI taxonomy): domain Bacteria; kingdom Pseudomonadati; phylum Pseudomonadota; class Gammaproteobacteria; order Chromatiales; family Ectothiorhodospiraceae; genus Aquisalimonas; species Aquisalimonas sp. APHAB1-3. The sequence goes on from NZ_JBLWFT010000001.1 coordinate 836,811, forward strand.
GACCGCGACAACGGCACCGGACGCCTTACCGCCCGCCTCGGCAACGGCGAAACGGCCACAGCCGACGTGGCGCTGAGCGCCCTCGGGCTGAAGCCCAACGTGGAGCTGGCACTGCAGTCCGGGCTGGAAGTGGGCAGCGGCATACGGGTCGACGGCCAGTTACAGACGTCGGACCCGGCCATCTACGCCCTGGGCGACTGCTCGGAACACGACGGCAGGCTCCTGCCCTACGTGCGCCCGCTACGGGAGCAGGCGCGCGTGGTCGCCGCCAACATCGCCGGTGAGACCACGGACTACACGGCCGAGGCCGGCACCATTGTCATCAAGACGCCCTGCTGGCCGCTGGCCGTGTGGCCACCGGAGGCCCATGGGGAGTGGCGCGAAGTCGAGACCGGTGAGCACGGAACCGTCATGGAGCACCACTCCAATGGCCGGCTCACCGGCTTTGCACTCTCCGGCCAGTACTCGCGGGACGCGACACGCTACGAAAAGCGCGTGCAGGCAGGCTGATCACCCACCGGCGGCGACGGCGGCGTTCAAACGGAACACGCAATAGGTAAATGCCTGCTCGCCGCCGGCCGGGGTCACATGCACCTCGCGACTGCTGTCCTCAAGCTGGAACCGCTCCCCGAACACCGCCTGGAAGTCCTCCGGCGAATACCGCTGCACGTCCAGGCCACTGCACCGCGTCGGGCCGTCCTCGGCGAAGGCCGCGATCACGACGTGGCCACCCGGCTTGAGCGCGTGGCGAACCTGCTCGACGTAGCGCTGCTGATCCTCGGCGGCGGTGAGAAAGTGAAACACCGCGCGATCGTGCCAGACATCCAGGCCTGCCTGCGGCAGGTCGACATCCAGCACATTGGCTTCCAGCCAGCGCACGCCGTCCGCGCCAGACCCGAGCCGCTCCCTTGCCACATCAAGCGCCGCGCCGGAGAGATCCAGCACGGCCAGCTCCGTGTAGCCGTCGGACAGCAGATCGTCCACGAGCGTGGAAGCGCCGCCGCCCACATCAAGAATCGCTGCCTGGCGGTCGGGCGCAACGCGCCGGACCAGCGCGAGCGAGCGCTCCGAGTGCGGCTGATACCAACTCACCGTCTCCGGCGCCTTCGACTGGTAAACGGACTCCCAATGCGACTTCGTATCCACGAAAACCTCCGGTCATGTGCTTACGCCAGTTCCAGGTCCCGGATCACCGCGGCCACCTGCTGCCGGGCTTCGCCACGCAGTGATTGTACCGGTAACGGCAGGCTCGGATACTCGACCAGCCCCAGGACCTCCGCGGCAGTCGCCGCGACCCGCAGGCTGCCGCCATACGCCCGAAACAACCGCCAGAGGGGCTCCAGCGCATCGGACAGCCGCTCGGCCTCCTGCGCATCACCCGCCTGCGCCGCGCGCGTGATGGCAAGGGCCGCTACCGGGAACACCCCGCCGATGGCGGAATACCAGGCATCGCAGCCGGCGATCAGGCCCCGGGCGGCGGACGGGTCTCCGCTCACGCCCAGCGTGACGTGTGCCGGCATACTCGCCCGCAACGCCTCAACACGTGCCCTGGCGGCATCCATGCCGGACGGCACCGGGGGGATCTTGATGGAGGCCACGTTCGGCAACTGTGCGATCCGCCCGTGCAGCGCATCGCTGAACGCGAAATGGGTCGTCGTGGGGTTGTCGTAAACGCACAGCGGCACGGACAGCGCCCGCGTCACGGTGTCGAACAGCCCGAAGACTTCGTCGTCCGAAAGGGGCTGATACGACACCGGCGGCAACAGCACTGCGCGCGCGCCGGCACTCTGGGCATCGTCGGCCAGGGCAAGCACATCGCGGGTGCGCAGTGCACCGATGCCAACCATCACCGGGATGCCGCCGGCGTGCTCCACCGCCAGCCGCACCACCCGCGCGCGCTCTCCGGGGGTGAGGTAGGCGTAACTGCCGGTCGAGCCCAGCACGCCAATGGAATCCACCCCGGCGGCGGCGAGCCGCTCGATCAGGCGCACGAACGCGGCTTCGTCCACGCCCCGCTCGCCCATGGGCGTCAATGGAAACGCACTCAGCCCCGTGAACATCCCGCCGCCCTCCCACCGTGCGAACGCCGCTGGCCGAGCCAACGGCTAGTCAGGGCTCACAGTATCACCGATTCGCACGACTGGAGTCGCTGCGAGGGATGAAGGTGATGGCGTGGTTCCTGCTGGGCGCGGCCGCGGCGCGGATGCAGCTGGTGGACTCCATCGGCGCGTACCGCTGGCCGCTGCTCGCAACCGCAGTCGCCGGCCTTGCCATCCGCTACACCGGCAACATCCTCGCCCAACTGCTGTTCAGCGCCCTGTGGCTGGCCGTATTCCGGCAGGGCCCGCTGGAGTGGCTGTGGCGCTGGCAGACGCAGGGGGAGCGGCCGAAGTTGTTGGGGCTGGGGCAGAATTGATGGCGACGGATCACGGAGCTCAGCGGCACCTTTATTCGTAGTGACTCCAGAGCCGGAGGACCTTTACGACTCCCTCCTCCTCAAGCACCTGGTACACCAGACGATGCTGAATATTGATGCGGCGTGAACAGGCCCCCGCAAGATCACCAACGAGCTTCTCAAACGGCGGCGGCCTGCGGTACGGGTCTTCCGCAATCAGTGCCAACAGTTCCTGAGCTTTTGGTTTGAGGCCGCTGGAGGCCAGCTTCTTAGCGTCCTTCTGGGCTTGTTTGGTGTAAACCAACTTCCATGTCACCAGTCCAGCTCCTCATTGCATTCATCCACCGGGGTCTCCATCCCCTCTCGGATAGACTCCCGCATGCCTGGCACCGACAGCAGGTACAGTGTTTCCTGAATGGCCGACCAGTCTTCTTCAGATACCAATACCGCCTTGTTCCGCTTGCCCATGATAAAGATCGGCTGGTGGGATTCGGCAGTTTCGTCGATCAACCGATAGAGGTTACTGCGCGCCTCAGTTGCGGTGATTCCGGTCATGACACACCTCTTGCGTGTTCAGCTTCCCACCAATGTACGCCTTCCGGTACGTACGTCAAGACGAACGCCTATCATAACGCTTGGCTCACCGGTAAATCAGGAGCGCAGCGAGTAACTTATCCGTGTGTGACCCTTCCCCGCAAAACTGACCCACGCTGAGGTAGAGAAATTCGGCGCGAGCAGCCGTTCTTGGAGGGGAACGCGCCATGACGAAATCGAAGTTTACCGATGAGCGGATCGCCTTTGCGATCAAGCAGAACGACACCGGCACGCCGGTCACGGAAGTTTGCCGGTATGGGCGCGGCGGAGGTACGTCGGCTCAAGCAGCATCTAACGGCTTGATCCGAGCAAGCTCTTTCTCGGCCGACTGCGCTGCTGCCCACAGATCGATAGACCGCTGCGCATTCAGCCAGAACTCCGCAGAGTTACCAAACAAACGGGCGAGCCGAAGCGCCATTTCCGGACTGACAGCACGGCGCTCGCGCAACAGTTCATTAACTGACTGGCGAGAAACGCCTAGAGACTGAGCCAGCCCCGCAACGGTCAGCTCATAATCCGGCAGGAAATCCTCTCTCAGCATCTCCCCCGGATGGGTCGGCTTGCGCTGCATGCCAGCAATATTAGGGATAGCCATAGTCATCACCTCGCTCAGTGGTAGTCGCACACTTCGACTTCATACGCATCGCCATCTTCAAACCGAAAACAGATACGCCACTGATCATTGATTGAAATCGCGTGCTGCCCCTGCCTGCCTCCAGAAAGTGCGTGAAGGCGATTGCCGGGCGGCACTTTCAAGTCCTCCAGCTGTTCGGCCAGATTCACGTACTCAAGTTTTCTGGCGGCTCTTGGTGCAACATCCGCGGGAAACTTCTTTGACTTGCCTTCGGAGTACAGCTCCTGAGTTCGTTTGTCGGCGAAGGACTTGATCATATGCAGATTGTAGCGCGTCACGTGACACATGTCATGCAAGACGCGAATATGGGTTCTACCAATCCGCGCCGCAGTGCTCCGCCTATAGCCACGCAGCGGCTTAGGGGGTGGTGAAGCGGCGCCTGGCGCGCAGCGCCATTATTTGCACTCACAGGTGCTCGAAGTAGAGTGGGTCCATGGTTCAGCGCAAGGTCACATATCGCCTGTACCCCACGGCAGAGCAGCGTGGTGCGCTGGAGCACCAGCGTTGGGTTCATTGCCTGTTGTGGAACGAGGCGCTGGCGGAACGGCGCCGGACCTGGGGTGATCGGCAGGAGTCGCTGGGTTTTTCGGCTCAGTGCAAGCGCCTCACTGAGTGGCGGACCCAATCGAGACTCCTTCGCGGTCTTAACGCCCAGTCCGAACAGGTCACCCTCAAGCGCCTGGACTTGGCGTTCCAGCACTTCTTTCGGCGGATGAAAGGTGGCGAGAAGCCGGGGTTTCCCCGCTTCAAGCCGCTGCGCTGGTTCAAAGGCTGGGGCTATAAAACCCATGGCGACGGCTGGCGTCTGGTGACCAACGAGCGCATGAAGCATGGGAGCCTGCGCCTGTCCGGTATCGGACCGGTCGTCATCCGGGGCAACCCCCGTACCCCCGGCACGCCGAAGACCTGTGAAATCCTGTGCCGCAATGGGCGCTGGTACGCGAGCATCACCCTGGACTGCGAGCCGGCCCGGGAGCACGGCGAGAAACTGGGCGGCCTGGACTGGGGCGTGGAGACATTCGCGACCATTGCCACACCGCAGGGCACGGAGGTCATCGACAACCCGCGCCACCTGGGCCGCACCCTAAGCGAGATCCGCCGTGTGCAGCGTTCCATCTCGCGCAAGGAGGAGGAAGCCAAGAAGGCGTCGGGCAAGACGCGCCGTTTCCCGGTCTCCAAGCGGCTGCGCAGAGAATACGAACGCCTGCGCCGCCTGCATCGCAAGGTGGCAAGCCAGCGCCTGGATTTCCTGCACCAGACGACAGCGCGGCTTGTGGGGCAGTTCGCGGCCCTGGGCCTTGAAGATCTGAACATCCAGAACATGACCGCTTCGGGCGGCAGGAGAAGAAGGCGCTCGGCCAGCGGCGCCATGCGTGTCCCTGTGGTGCGTCCTGCTCGCGGGACGAGAACGCCGCACGGGTTTTGTTGATGTGGACCAAGCAGCAGCTATCCGGTCGGGAACCGGCCGAGGCGTGGAGGGAGGTAAGACCGAATCATCCTTTGGGTGATCCGGCGCTCCCGTTGAAGCGAGAAACTCACGCCATAGCCTGAAAGGCTTGGCGGGAGTAGTTCATCCTGCTTTGCAGGCGGCTTCCGGCCCGGCGATGCGGTGCGTGAGGAGGGAGGTCAGCTCCAGCGGGGCTGAGAGCATGGGCCAAGGGCCGGCGTCCAGGTGGTAGGTGCGCCAGTGGTCGGGGTGATCCGGCGTGGTGGCGTTGCCGCTGGTGATCACCGTGCCGGCCTGGTGGTGCAGGGGCCGGTCGAGCACGGCCGGGTCGGTGACGGCGTGGCCCGGGTGGCCCACGAGCCGCTCACTGAGGAACCGGGCGTGCTCGCTGGAGAGGGCTGCTTCCTGCTGCAGGGCCGCCGCATCGGGTGCGGGCCAGCGGCCGTTGTTGGCGCTGATGCGCTGGGTTTCGTGCGCGGGGTCGAGGTCGATGGTGTCGACCAAGGAGTGCCGGTCTCGCGGGAGGCTGGCGTCCACGTACACGGTATGGGCGATGCGCTCGCGCTGGAGGTCGGCCACTTGGCCGATCACGAGCCCGCCGTAGCCGTGGCCCACGAGGATCACGTCGTCCAGGTCGCGCTCGTGGATGTACTGCATCACCTCCTGCACATGGGTGCTGAGCCGGATGGCGGAGACGTCGCCATCCAGCGTTTCCAGGCCGGAGAGTGTCATGGAGCGTGCGTTCTGCCTCCGTGCGCGCAGCGCCTGTTCGACGTGATGCCAGACCCAGGCGCCCGTCCAGGCGCCTGGGATCAGGAGGTAGTTGCGTGCGCTCATAAACTCGCCACTGTTGCTTACCTTTGTGCGGTCACGACTTCGAGCCGTGCCAGGTTGTTGGCCACGCGCCACTGGCCGCCGCCGGACTCGATGCGCTCCTGCCAGTCGGCGAGGCGGCGCTCGTAGGCGCGCGGGTCGTGGTTGTCGCCGCTCATGCGGGTGACGTTCACGGCCACCACGTCGACACCCTTGAGGTTGAGGGGGATGTCGCGCTTGAGGTCGGGCATCAGGTCTTCGTTCAGGTCGGAGACCATGTAGAGCTGCCGCTCGCCGGCGTTGGCCTCGTTGAGGAAATCCCGCGCCAGGAACACGCCGCCGGTGATGTCGCTGTGCGCGCTGGGCACGCGGAAGCGCTCCAGGAAGGCGTCCAGGTCGGCACGCACTTCCCGCTTCTGCTGTGTGGCGACGCTCGGCCGGTGGTCGAACTCGGCGCTGGCGATGATGTTGCGCTCGGAGTAGCTGCTGTTGTCGATGAAGCCGATGGCCAGGGAGTCGCCGCTCTCCATCTGCGCAAGCAGGTGGTTGGTGAGCGTGCGGGCCTTCTCCATCTCGCTGGCGTAGTTCTCGGAGATGTCCACCAGCACGAAGGCGGCGCGGCTGTTGTTGGTCGGCTCGCCGCAGCCGCTCAGCGCGGTGGCGACGGCGGCACAGAAGGCCAGGGCCAGGCCCCGCCGCGTGCGGCGGGCGCTGGGCCGGGTGGTGGATGCGGTCTGCGTCTGGTTGGTGTTCGTCAGCATGGCTCAGGCCTCCCGTTCGGTGAGCTGGGTGTCGTCCGTGTCGGCATCGCTGCTGGCGCGGCGGCGGCGTTTGGTCTTCGGCTTCGCGGGGGTGTCCGCGTCGGTGTCGTCCTCGTCCCCTGCATGGGCGGTTTCGCGGCGGTGGGCGATCATCCGCTCGATGCTGAGCGGCAGCATGATCAGCAGGTCGTAGAGGCTCACCAGCACCTTGCTCAGGTGGCTGGCCACGCCGCCGGCGAGCCGCACCACCACCCGCAGCACGCGCACCACGCCCAGCACCAGCAGCCCGAGGACCGTACGCAGGGAGTTGATGAACGCCTCCAGCGGGATGGCGACGAAGGCCAGCGCGAACGGCAGGATGAACCCGAGCAGAAGCTGCGCCACCGACGGGATCCAGCGGAACTGCGCCTCGGCCGCGGCACCGCCCGCGAGGGACTGGGTCAGGGCCTGCTGATCCATCACCAGCAGGTCACGCATGTAGGCGAGCGAGGCCTCGATGCTGGCGAAGATGAACAGGATGGTGAACGCGGCGATGGCCATGCGCTTGCGCATGCGGTCTTCCATGCGGCCGATCATGGGAAACAGCTTGGTGATCTGCAGCGCCTCGAGCAGGAATATCCCCATGGAGATCTCCACCATGATGATCACCAGCGCGGCGATGTCGGACACGCGCATGGAGCCGATGTAGGCGGCCCCGCCCACCATCTCGGACATGGGCAGCGCGATCAGGTGGAAGTTGATGAGGCCGCCGAAGGCGGCGATCACCAGCACCAGGGAGGCGATGAAGAACTGCGTCACCGACGACGCCGTGAGCGCGTGCACGGCCTTGTCGTCTTCCCGGCGCATGGCCTCGTAGTTGGCCATGTGGCGGTCGATGGCCGCGGCGCGCTCTTCGAGGCCGGTGATGGTGGTCTGCACCTTGTCCATGGTGGTGCTCACCGTGCGCCAGTCGCCCTGCATGCCGTGCAGGATCTTGTGGCGCTCGTTCACGCTCTTCTGGTAGGCCTTGAGCGTCTCCTTGTGGGAGTTCTCCACGGCCTCGCGGATGTTCTCCAGGATCTTGCCCACGGCCGGGTCGCCGGAGCTGGGCAGCGAGGAGATGGTGGACGTGAGCTCGGACCAGTCCGGCGGCAGCGGTGCCTGATCGGTGGAGGCCTGGTAGTCGGCCTCGATCTTCTCGATGGTCTCGGCGAGCTTGCGGTGCAGCGCCGGGTAGTGGCTGAGCTCGCGCTCGACGATGGCGTTCACGCGGGTGAACTCCCGCTCGATGGCCTTCTCGGCCTCTTCCCGGCCCACGGCCAGGAGCACGTCGCGGTTGCGCTTCGCCACCCGTTTCTCGAGCTGGCGCAGGCTGGCGGCAGCCAGTCGCAGGGCGCCGTCGATGGCCCGCCCGGTGCCACGCAGCACGTGGTGGGCGTGGGGGCGCCCCAGGTACAACACGGTTATGCCGATCACGAGCCAGATGGCCAGCGACAGCCCCGGCGAATCCGACCAGATGTAGAGTATGTCAGCCAACATGATGATCACCCTGTGCCTGTATGGTTGTTGTGGTGGCGCCCCTGACGGGCGGGCCCGTCTTCAGCGTTGAGTGGAGTCTCCCGCGCGCTGGTGAAAAATCCGTGAACACGACGCACCGGCCGCCGGATGCGCGAGGGTTGATGGCCGTCACGTCTGGCGGTGTCGCCGGCGTGCTACGTTGCGGGGCTGTTGCCAGGGGAGTACGGGCGCGCCATGGCGGTGATTCTGTGGGTGGAAGACCAGCTGCACTGGATCGAGCGATTCAGGCCGGTGCTGGAGGAGACGGCATTTGACGCCGCGCCGACCGAGGTGCAGGTGTTCAAGTTCGCGGAGGCCGCCTGCCAGCACATCCGCCAGGTGAGCGACGACGGCGCACCGGATCTCGCCCTGCTGGACGCGAACATGAACGGCAACGACGCCGCCGGCTTCTCCGTATCCCGCGCGCTGCAGCGCAAGTGGCCCGACCTGCCCATCATCTACCTCTCCGAGCACAGCGGCACCGGCATCGAGGAGCAGGCGTTCGAGACCTCGGGCGCCCGGGATTTCATCGCCAAACATCAGCGCAACGTGGAGCAGGTGCTGTGCTGGCGGATCAAGGCGGCGCTCCGCCAGAGCGACATGCGCCAGCCCGGCCCGGCGCAGTCCGGCGACGTGCTGCAAAGCGGCGATCTCACCCTGGATACCGTGACCTGGGAGGTGTACTGGCGCGGCAGCAAGCTCATGAACCCGGCCAATGCGAAACGCCCGCTGGCGCCCATGCCGCGCAAGATCCTGCGCTACCTGGTGGAGGCCTCGCCCCGCGCCGTGACCACCGAGCAGATGGCCGAGCACCTGGATACCGACACGGACCGCTTCTCCTACGCCAGCTACCGCCAGCACATCCGCACCCTGCGCCGCGCGTTCGACCAGGCCATGGGCGGTGATGGCCGCTTCCAGGCCATCTGCGACGGCGGCGAAGGCATCGTTACCTTCGGCGACGAAGGCGCGTATTGCTGGCGACCGGTCAAGGGAGCCGAGACATGACCGACACCGACGACGCCGACATCAGCCGCCCGACCACGCGGATCACCAAGGTCACTTTCCCGTGGCTGAGCGCCCTGGGCGCCCTGCTCGCGCTCACCTACCTGCTGGCGGTGACCGAGCCCTGGCTCGCCACCTACTACGACATCCCGCGCGAATGGCTGCGGCTGGACGCCGCCTACGGAGCGCTGGGCGGGTTCATCCTGCTGCTGCTTCTGGACCTGCGCCGCTACCGGCGCCAGTACGCCGGCCAGAAAGCCGATCTGCTGCACCTGAACCGCCAGCTCGACGCGCTGTGGGAGCGCAAGAAGCAGCTGCAGATGAAGGCGCACACCTACTCCGGCCACGCCGACAAACTGAAGCTGTTCATCAGCGACAAGCTGCTGGAGTACATCGAGTACGACGAGAAGTTTCTGCACTTCAAGAGCATCGCCGCGGAAGTGCGCCACAACGGCGTGATCAGCTTCGACAAGGTGCAGACGGCCCTGCAGCATGCGGCCGCCGCCAACCGCGCGGCGCTCGACGCAGCCGGCACCGACAATCCGGACGCCGCCGCCCGGCAGGCGGAATACGAAGCCGCCCTGGACGCCATGCGCTATCTCTGGGATCTACTCGATCTCTCCACCGCCGACAACCTCGCCCTGCACATCGGCAATCTGCTGTGCGAATGCGAGGAGCACTACGTGCAGCGGGAGCTCCAGGGTGACGACCACGCCGCCCTGCCCTACGAGCCGGCCTATCTGCCTCAGCGCGCCGCGTGGCGGGCGCTTGCCGTGGTGCGCAACGAAACGATGCCCGCCCCCGATGACGACACCGGCTACACCCTGCACGACAGCAAGTGGACCGTGCATCTGGAACCGGCCGGTGAGCTGCTGGGCAACGAGAACCACCTGGTGCTGCTGCTGGAGAATCTGCTCAAGAACGCGCAGTTCTTCGCCAACAAGCGCGGCTTCAAAAAGGCGTTCGCGCCCGTGGCCCTCACCCTCACCGAGGAGCACGGCCACGCGTGCCTGCGCGTGTACAATCGCGGCCCGCACATCCGCGACGACGACCGCGACAACCTCTTCCAGCTCGGCTACTCCACGCGCCGCACCAAGGAACACCACGGCCGCGGGCTGGGGCTGTACTTCGTGGGCGAGATCGTGAAGGGCTACGAAGGCCGCATCGACGTGCACAACATCGAAACCCCGACCGCGCGCTACACCGTGCGGCTGGAGCTGGACGACGGCGAGGTGATCACCGAAACGCTGGACATCACCGCGCACGACGGCGAGCCCGACGGCGCCCGTGAATGGACGTTCGGCTCACCACTGAAGAGCGTGGAAATCACCCCGGAGGACAGCGACGACACCCAGCGTCTGGACGACTTCGCCGCCAGCGGCAAGCAGCGCCATTTCGACTCTGCGCACCCGGAGCGCCCGCACTGGCGACTGGACTACACCCCCAAACGCAAGGCGCACCGGGTCAGCATCGAGCCGCTCAACATCAACGGCGTGGAGTTCGAAATCCGGCTGCCCACGGCGCGGCACCGCCTGGAGAGCAGCGACATGGAGCCGGAGGAGGACATCGACACGGAAGTGGAACGGCTGGACGAGCGCTTCCGCACGCCGATGACGGAGTGACCGCGTAGCGGGCGTTGCCGGACCCGCTAATCACGGCCACTTTCATCAACGGACTCATCCCCCGCCTTGGGCCGCACAACGAGGTTGTGGAGCAAGGCATTGGATTCGATGATTGACTGCGCGATCTCCGTGACTGTCTTGCGGCACTCCATGGCCTGATGACGGATGGCGCGGTACGCCTGCTCTTCCTCGATGCCGTGGATGCGCATGAGCACAAGCTTGGCTTCATTGAGCTTCTGACTGTTCTCGACCTTGCTCTTCAGCTTGGTGATCAGTTTTTCTTTCTTCCGGCCCTCCTGCCAGATACGACGGGCGTTGACGATGCTGCTCAGCACCCCGTATGGCCGCACCGGCTTCGGCAACACCCCGTCCACCCCCAGGTCAATGAGGTTGTGCAGCACCGACGGGCTCTCGTAGCCGGCCAGCCCGATCAACGTGGGCCGCTCCTGCTGCCGCTTGAGAAAATCCGCAGTGACTTCGGACGGTTTCTCCCGCACCTCGACAAAGGCGAGGTCGACCTGCTCCGTGGACATCCTCGGCGGTGGCCAGATCGCCTGCGCACGACAGCCGATCCGCATGAGCTGCTGCAGCAACTCTTCGGCATCGCCGTCTCTCGGGTGCAGCACCAGAACGTTCAGGCCACGCAGCCGCTGTATGATGTCCTCGTTGTCCATCACTCCTTCCGTATGGGCGCGTTGGCCCAGTCGTTCAGCGCCGGTACGGCGAGGTAGGGGTCAGGCTTGATCGGACGGGTTGCCTCCCGCTCCAGCCTGTATTCTCCGTCCACGGTTACCCGTGCAATTCGCGACTGGAGATACGTGTGATTATTGTCTGGGTCGATCTTGATTCGGCCCTGAGGCGCCTCATACTCCGCCCCGCGCAACACGCGCCGAAGCGGATCCGCGCTGGTCGTGCCAGTCAGCCGCAGCGCATTCGCGAACAGGTGCACCTGGAAGTACGCTGCCTCGCAGCAACTGGTTACCGTTCGCACTTCGCCGAACTTCGCCCGGTAGCGCTCCAGGAACACGCTGTTCGCCTCTCCCGGCAGATTCCGGAAGTACGGCGCGGCGGTGATGTGCCCGAGCGCGGCCTCCGGCCCCATCGCCGCCACCTCCGCCTCGTTGGTGGTCAGGCTGGCGATGGGTCGTTTGCGCCCATCGCCACCACTGGCGTGATAGGCGCGATAGAAATTGACGGTTCCGGTGCCGACGACGGTGGAGAAGATTACGTCGGGTTCCACCCGGGCGATATCTTCAAGAATAGCCTGAAAATCCTCGGGCCCTGCATTGAGATCCACGTACTCTTCGGCAACCACCTCGCCACCGCCCTGGCGCACGATGTTGCGCATCACGCGGTTCGATTCGCGCGGATAAATGTAGTCCGAGCCAACGAAATAGAAGCGCGAACCGCAGTTCTCCATGAGGTACATGGCGAGGGGCAGGCTGTTCTGGTTCGGAGCAGCGCCTCCGTAGATGACGTTCGGGGAGTACTCGAACCCCTCGTAGAGCGTGGGGTAGAACAGTAGGCCGTTGTGACGCTCGACGACCGGCAGCACCTCCTTCCGGGAGGAGGACATGTAACAGCCGAAGATGACGTTGATGTCCGGATCGGCAAGCAGCTGCTCCGCCAGTTCACGGTAGCGAGCGGGCTCGGACTGCGGATCGAGAATCACCGGGTCGATCGGTCGCCCCTCAATGCCGCCGGCCTCGTTTATCTCATCAATGGCGAGCAGCGCCCCGTTGAGCTGAGACTGTTCAATAATGGCCGTTACACCTGTCTGTGAAAACAGGATGCCAACGGACCAGGGCTTATCTGTGTATCCCTTCATGGCGGGTTATGGAGCCTCCGAATGAATGACAACGACGACGCTCCCGGCGCCCTCGACGCAGGGCTGGCAGCTCCCCGGATCCTAGCAGGAGACTGCTGCATCTCACCTTCACTATCCGGGCATGAACCGCACGCGCCCCCCCGCCAGATCGGCTTCATAAAGGAGCAACTCGCCACCCGCCGGCTGCACTGCACCGGCGTTCTCAAGCAGAAACTCCGCGAAAGGCACCTCGACCTCGGCGCGTAGCGTGCGGCGAAGGGCTCTGGCCCCGTATTGTCGGTCGAAACCGGCATCGGCCAGGAAACGACGCGCCGGCGGGGTCAGGCGGAGTTTGCAACCGTGCTTCTGCAGGCGCCGGTTGAGCCGCTCGATCTCCACGTCCACCAGTTCCTCGACCAGTTCCCGCTCGATCCAGTTGAACACGCTGACGTTATCAATGCGATTGACGAACTCCGGCGAGAAATGGCGATTCAGGCGGGCCAGAAGCATGTCGTGCAACGCCTCGCGGCGCCGGGGCAGCAGCCGACGCCAACCGCTGCTCTCACGACGCCCCCGTTCCTCTATCTCGCGCGCGCCCAAGTTGCTGGTCATGAACACCAGCGCATTACGGAAGCTGTAGGTCCGCTCGCCGGACGCAACAGTGAGCAGGCCGTTGTCGAATACGTTCAGCAGCGCCTGGGTGACCTCGGGGCTGGCTTTCTCGATCTCGTCCAGAAGCACGATACCGGGTTTGCCCCGATGCCCCTCGAGCAGCTCCTGGTCAAGTATGGTCTTGCCTTCCTTTGCACCCACATATCCCGGCGGCGCGCCGGTGAGTGCGGCGGCGTAGTGCTCCTGGGACAGCGTATTCATGTCCACACGGCAGATGGCATCGGCGTCACCGTAAAGGCCCCGAGCAAGCGCCCGCACTGTCTCGGTCTTGCCGACGCCGGTTGGGCCGAGGAACAAGGCCGTAAAGGGCGGTCGGCGCGGGTCGGCGATGTCGGCGCGCACCACCTTGAGCATCCGCTCGATGGCATCCAGTGCATGGGGCTGCCCCCGCACTTCGTGCCGCACGGTCGCCATGACGGCGCCAATATCGAACCGGAAACGGCTCTGCAGGCCAGCGCCCGCGCCGCCATCAGCCGCGGGCGTGGTGGTCTGATTCTCGGCGGCCAGTGCAGCCTTGTCAGCGCCCTGTCGTTCGACCGAGTCCAGCATGTCATTGATGAACGGCATCAAGCCTCCTTGCGCTGTCCATGGGCCCCGCATTCGGGACGGGATAGGGCCCGTGCATCCACCCGCAGGCAGATGCACGGGCTGTACAGCGTCAGCGACCGGCTTCGGTCTCCTCCGCCTTGTACGGCACACTGCCCACCGGACACTGGGCCGTCCCCGCCGTCGACCGGGTGATTTCCTCCACGTTTTCCTGCGCCTTCTGCGCTTCCGTCACCCAGGTCTTGTAGAACTCGAACGGGCACTCGGCCAGCCCCTTGTCACCGTCCCCCGATGCATGCATGCCGGTGTAGCCACGATGCAGCAGCTTGAACAGGTGGTTCTGGGACTGGTCGTTCTCGCGCGCGTCGCGGATCTGGGACAGCGAGAACTGACCGTACTGGATGCCCATTTCCTCCTCTCCGCATTCGCCCAGGGTTCGGCCGTCGAAGCCGATCAGCGCCGAGTGACCGAAGTAGCTGTAGACCCCGTCAAAGCCGGCCGCGTTGGCCACGGCCACGTAGCTGTTGTTGGCCCACGCCATGGTCTTGGCCATCATCACCTGCTGATCCTTGGCCGGGTACATGTACCCCTGGCAGCGCACGATCAACTCGGCCCCCTTCATGGCGCAGTCACGCCAGATCTCCGGATAGTTGCCGTCGTCACAGATGATGAGGCTGACCTTCATCCCTTTCGGCCCCTCGCTGACGAAGGTCTGACCGCCCGGATACCACCCCTCGATCGGGCACCACGGGATCACCTTGCGGTACTTCTGCACGATCTTCCCGTGGTTATCCATCAATATCAGGGTGTTGTAGGGGTTCTTCCTCGGATGATCCTCGTGGCGCTCACCGGTGAGCGAAAACACACCCCAGGTGTTGGCCTGACGGCACGCCTTGGCGAAGATCTCCGTCTCGTCACCCGGGATGGTGGATGCCGTGGCCATCATTTCGTCCGGGTCGTACATGATTCCGTGGGTGCTGTACTCCGGAAAGATCACCAGATCCATGCCCGGCAAGCCCTTTTTCATGCCCACGATCATGTCGGCAATGTTCTGGGCGTTGTCCAGGACCTCGGCCTTGGTGTGAAGCCGCGGCATCTTGTAGTTCACCACCGCCACACCGACGGTATCGTTACTGCTGGAAATGTCACCATGACGCATGTCGATACTCCTCCTGCTTGGAGCGCAAAGGACTGCTTCCACTAGAGAGCGAGGTAACGATCAACGACCTCGTTGGTCAGCTCCTCGCCGCGGCCACGCATCGCCACCCGCCCCTTGTCCAGCAGGACGAAGTGGTCGGCGGTCTGGCGTACGAATCGGGTGTTCTGTTCCACGAGCACGATGGTCAGCCCCATCTCCTTGTTGAGCCGGCGCATGACGTCCTCGAGCTGTTGCACGATGTTCGGCTGAATCCCCTCGGTGGGCTCGTCCAGGAGCAGGACCTTGGGATCCATGGCCAGCGCCCGGCCAATGGCGAGCTGTTGCTGCTGCCCGCCGGAGAGATCGCCACCACGGCGATCGATGAAATCGGCGAGAATCGGAAACAGCTCGAAGATGTGCTCGGGTATGGTCCGGGCGCCGTCCTTGCGCGGAAACGTGCCCATGAGCAGGTTCTCCCGCACGGTAAAGCGCGGGATGACCTCCCGCCCCTGGGGGATGTACGCGATACCGGCCCCGGCGCGCTGGGGGGTGCGCATGCCCAGGAGATTCTCTCCCTGAAAAAGCAGGCTGCCGGCGGCACGGTCGGTCAGCCCCATGATGGTGCGCAGCAGGGTGGTCTTGCCGACACCGTTACGGCCGACAATCCCGAGAAAGCCACCCTCCTCCACGCTGAAATCCACATCCTGGAGGATCGGGCTCTTGCCGTAGTACGAGTACAGTGCCTGGGCCTCAAGCATGGGCTTCATCTCCGGTATCGGCGAGGTAGGCTTCCCGGACCGCCGGGTCGGCTTCAACGGCCTCGATGCTGCCCTCGGAGAGCAGCGCCCCCTGGTCCATGACCGTGACCGTCTCGGCGATCTCCCGGACGAAGGTCATGTCGTGCTCGACCACGATCATGGTGTGGTCGCCGCGCAGCTCCCGGAGCAACGAGGCGGTCTGGCTGGTCTCCTGCACCGTCATGCCGGCCGTCGGCTCGTCCATGAGAATGACGCGGCAGTCCTGCATCAGCAGCATGGCGATCTCCAGCCACTGCATCTGGCCATGGGAGAGGTTCTCCGCACGGGTGCGGATCTCGTTCTCCAGGCCAACCAGGCCGAGGACCTCCTTCATGCGTCCGCGCACCGGCGACCGGAACACCCGCAGCGTCGTCAGAATCCCGGGTTCGGACGACCGCCCTACCTCCAGGTTCTCGATCACGGTGAGGTCCTTGAACACTGTCGGTGTCTGGAACTTGCGGCCGACGCCGGCGCGGGCGCGCTTGAACTCGGGCAGATTGGTAATGTCCTGGTTGCCGAGCAGGATCCGGCCGGAGGTGGGCTGGGTCTTGCCACAGATCAGATCCAGCGTGGTGGACTTGCCCGCACCGTTGGGCCCCAGCAGACAGCGCAACTCGCCGTCGCGGACCTGCAGGTCGAGATGATCGACAGCCACGAGGCCGCCGAACTTCACGGTCAGAGCATCCAGGGTGAGCGCAGCCATTATTTCACCTCCCCTCGGTCCGCCACGGGCCGTGCGGCGTCGTCCTGCTCCCGGTTCAACGCCATAGCCACCCGCTCTGTGTAACGCGCTTCGAGGTAATCGCGGGCGGTGGCCACCAACCCGTAGATGCCACGGGGAAGAAACAGCACCACGGCGATGAAAATGACGCCGAGCATGAGCGTCCACTGATCAAAGAAGAGATCGGAAAGCCGTCCCTCGGCCATGTTCACGCCGATACCACCGAGGGCCGCCGCAACCATGGACTCGCGTCCGCCCACGGCGGCCCAGATGACGATGGCCAGACTGATGGACAGTCCCATGTAGGTGGGTGAGGCAAACTCCAGCACCAGCGCGTAGAGCATGCCGGCCACACCGGCGATGCCGGCGGAAGTGGCGAATGCCAGTGTTTCGTAACGGGCCACGTCGTAGCCGAAGAACCGGACACGCTCCGGGTCCGCCTTGATGGCCCGCAGCACCAGGCCGGCCTTGCTGCGCACGAGACCGAGCCCCACTGCCAACCCGGCCAGCAGGCAGCCCGCCACCAGGTAATAGAAGGACAGTTCGTAGGTATCCACGCTCCAGCCGAAGAGGTTCAGCGGTGCCAGGCCGGTGATTCCATTCTCGCCACCCGTGAAGCGCTGCTCGCTGATGATCCATAACTGAACCGCAAGCATGAGCGAGAGTGTAATGATGGCGACGAACACACCCGTAATGCGGCCGCGGAACATGAACACGCCCAGCAGACACGCAATCCCCACGGGGATGAGCACCCCGGCACCCAGGGTGAACAGCAGCGAATGGAACGGCTGCCAGAACCAGGGCAGCGCTTCCACGTTGGTCCAGCCCATGAAATCGGGCATGCCACCGGGCAGCGACTCACTGGCACGCAACTTCAGATGCATGGCCATGATGTATGCGCCAACCCCGAACGTGAGTGCCTGCCCGAGGTTGAGTATTCCGGCAGTACCCCAGGAAAGGGCCAGTGCGGCGGCGACCATGCCAAGGGCCAGGTAGCGGGCGTAACTGTTCAGTTCGTAGCCGCTGAAATCCACCATCCATGGCATCACCAGGAGCACGAAGGCAGCGAACAACCCATAGCCGATACAATCGATCTTGAAACCCGTGTTCATCGCGGTGCCCCCTCAGCGCCGAACGGTGTCCGGGAACAGGCCCTGTGGCCGGAAACGGATGAGTACGATCACGCCCAACAGGATCAGAATCCGGCCCGTGGTGTCGTTGAGAACGTAGGACAGCCATGCGGTGGCCTCGCCGATCATCAACGCGGATGCGGCTGTGCCAACCAGACTGCCGACGCCACCGACGATGACGACCAGGAAGGCGTCCACCACCAGGCTTGTACCCATCGTCGGCGTCACGCTGACCAGGGGCGTAATCAATGCCCCCGCGATCCCTGCCAGCCCCGCCCCGTAGGCGAACGTCAACGCATACACGCGCTTGGCGCTGATGCCGTAACACTCGGAAATCTCGGTGTTCTGGATCACCGAGCGCAGCTTGGTACCGAACTCGGTGCGGAACAGCAGGTACCAGGTGGCCGCCAGCATCCCCAGAGAGAAAAAGATGATGAACAACCGGTAGGACGACGCGTGGGCACCGAGGATGATGTACCCGCCCTCAAGGAACTCCGGGCGCGCCACATACCTGGAACTGGAGCCGAACACGTTGCGAACGAGCTGCTCCAGGACAATACCGATCCCCCAGGTGGCGAGGATGGTGTCCAGTGGCCGGTGGTACAGACGCTGGATGATGGTGCGCTCGACCACAAACCCCACCAGGCCGACCACCAGGAATACCACTGGCAGTGAAACCACGATGCTGACCCCGTACTGCGTCTGCAGCAGCCACGCACCGTAGGCACCGAGCATGACGAACTGCCCGTGAGCGAGGTTGATGACGCCCATGGTGCCGTAAATGATCGCCAGCCCGATGGCCACCATCAGCAGGATCGAGGCGAGGCTGATACCGATGAATATCTCGTTGACCCACGCTTCCATGACTCACTCCCAGCGACCGTCACCGCCTGAAGGGGCCGCCGACCCCATCCATGGGGCCGACGGATTCACGTTCCCGGTTGCAGCCGACTGGTCAGGCGTTTTCCAGCCCGTTGGCCGTGCAGACCTGGCCCTCGTATGCCCAGTAAGGCTCCGGCGCCATGCGCTCGTCCGACTCCACCACGACCTCGGCCTGCCCGTCTGACTGCCACTGAGCGATCTTCGGCCACAGATGGGTGTGCAGATTGGCGTCGATCTCCACCTCGCCCTGGGGCGCCTGGAAGCGCAGGCCCACGGCCGCGTCACGAATCGCCGTCGGGGTGAGCTCCTCGCCATTGAGCGCTTCCACGGCCGCCTTGAACTGGTACACCTGGAAGTAGGCCGCTTCATTGACGAAGTGAGTCACTTGATCGTCGCCGTACTTGCGCAGATAGGCTTCCACGAACCGCTCGTTCTCCGCGGACTCGTGACCCATGAAGTACGGCGCGGACGAGAAGTGACCGGCTGCGGCATCGCCCCCGATGGCGGCGACTTCCACCTCGGACCGGGTGAGACTGGCCACCGGCATGCGGTCCGGATCGAGCCCCGCGCTGCGGTATTCGCGCTGGAACGCCACATCGGAGTCGCCCACCAGCGTGCAGAAAATGACGTCCGGTTCGTCGCGGCGGATGCGACTGACGATGGAACTGAAGCTGTCGTGGCCCATGGGCACGTACTCTTCGTTCACCACCTCGCCGCCGATTTCATCGAGGATCATGCGGCAGACGTTGTTCTCTTCACGTGGGTAGACGTAGTCGTTGCCAAGCAGGTAGAAACGGCCGCCGAAGTTCTCCTTCAGCCACGGCACGAAATCCTGCTGCTGCTGGTTAGGCACGGCGCCGCCGTACATCACGTTGCGGGAACACTCGCGCCCCTCGTACAGCGTCGGGTACCAGTAGAGGTTGTTCTGCCCCTCCACCACCGGCA
The DNA here is from genome assembly GCF_048323695.1 of Aquisalimonas sp. APHAB1-3. Lineage (NCBI taxonomy): Bacteria > Pseudomonadati > Pseudomonadota > Gammaproteobacteria > Chromatiales > Ectothiorhodospiraceae > Aquisalimonas > Aquisalimonas sp. APHAB1-3. Next base: position 856,253 of record NZ_JBLWFT010000001.1, read on the forward strand.
GCACCGCCTGGCGGCTGGCCGAGGTGTAGGAGCCAAACACCGAGATCACGTTGTCGCGCCGGACGAGGCGGTTCGCCCGATCAGCGAACGTGGCCGGATCCGAGGCCGGATCCTCGACGTAGGGGGTGATCATGCGGCCGTTGATGCCGCCGTTGTCGTTGATCTCCTCGATGGCCATCATGCACGCGTCGTGCAGCGTGCTCTCCACCACGGCGACGGCCCCGGTCTGCGAGAACAGCACGCCAACCGGAATATCGCCGCTCGCCGCGAGCACCGTACCGCGCCCCGTCCAGATTCCGGGGAATCCGCTCAACGAAACCGCTCCGGCAACACCGCCAAACGCCACACCCTTCAACAAATCACGTCGCTTCATGGGACTACCCTCCAGCCCGTTGTGACCGGCAGCGCCACAGGCAGCTCCCGGAAAATTCGCTGCAACAAAAAAAGCCCCCCACGCCAAACACGTCAGTGTCAGCATGGGGGGCTTCTGTGCCCGATTTGTCTTGCTGCGCCAGCATCGACTCTGATGCAGGCGCGTCCTATTTAGTCATACACAGAGAATGAATCCTGTCAACTTCCCAAACACGACCACATCCATGACCGCAACCCGGCACCAGGACCGACGGCGCTCGGGCAACTGAGCGGGCGCTCCGTATGGATCACCTCTCGCCACCGCGCCGTTGCGACAGCACTGGGTGCCTCCAGCTCACCCGCCTCGACCGGACATCAAGCATACGGCATGCCAGATCGCGCACTTCGACGGAAAACCCGCGACTGGAGCCGAATGAGAGCCGACCCGGACACTTCCGGTTACCCCATACGAAGCCTGAAATCGCACCTGGTCTGTGCATCCAGAACCGATGGCGCACCATAGCGGGGCGCGCGGAGATCCAGGTGCCAGGAGCCCACGTACTGGCGCCCGCGGTTTGCTGGGCTACATTTGGAGCTAATGTTGCCACTCTTTAGGGTCAATGGCCGTGACTGAAGATATCCCGCAACGCACGTTTTCTCCACTGCACACGGCACTACTCACCGTGGACCACCAGCGGCGTTGGCTCGCCGGCATCTACGATGCCCTCGGGCTCGGCCCGCAGTCCGCGCCCCACGAGCGCCTGGAGACGGCATCCAGCGCATCGGTGCGGCGCTACGCGGGGGCCGCAGCCGACGGACCGGCGGTTCTGCTGGTGCCGGCACCCATCAAGACGCCCGATATCTGGGATCTCAGCCCGACGGCAAGCGTGGTGCAGCAGCACCTGGACGCCGGTTTTCGCGTGTACCTGGTGGAATGGCCCGATGCCACGGAGGCAGACGGCCCCCTGGGGCTGCAGGATTACGCCGACCGCATGCTGAGCGCGTGTGTCGACGCCGTCCGACGCGACACCGGCGAGGACCGGCTCCTCCTCAGCGGCCACTCCCTGGGCGGCACGCTGGCGGCGTTGTTTGCCGCCGGCCACCCGGACGTGATCCGGGGGCTCGTGGTGCTCGGCGCCCCGCTGCACTTTGCACCGGAGACCGGCGCGCTGGCGCGGGTGGTGGCCTCCTATCCCGACACCCCGGTGGACGCTGCGGACGGCAGCGTCATCCCCGGCTCGATGCTGAACCTGATCGGCGTAACCGCATCACCGCAGACATTCGTCTACCAGCGCGCCACCGACTTGCTCTCCTCCCTGGGGCACCCCGACCGACTGCGCTGCCATCTGCTGGTGGAGCGCTGGACGCTGGGCGAGAGCGCCATGCCCCGGCAGCTGTTCTCGGATCTGGTCACCATTCTCTACCGGCAGGACGGGTTCATGACCCGCCGCGTGAGCATCGCCGGGCGATCGGTGGCACCCGGGGATATCCACGCACCGGTCGGCTGTGTTCTGAACCGCCAGTGCGAAATCGCATCACCGGCGTCGGTCCTTCCGGTGCTCGACGCACTGGGCACGGACGACCGCGCCCTGTTCTGGTACGAGGACGAACCCGGGGTCTCGCTGCAGCACGTGGGGATGATGGTCGGCGCCAGCGCCCACCGCGACCTGTGGCCGAGAGTACTCACCTGGATGAAGGATCGATCGCAAACCTGACATGGCTACCGTCTCATCGTTCGGTGCCGCCGGCGAGGTCACCGGTTCCATGCACCTCGCCGACATCAATGGCCTCCGGGTTCTGATCGACTGTGGGCTGTTCCAGGGCGAGGGGGAAGCCCGGAACCATGACCCCTTCCCCTTCGACCCGAGGAGTGTCGACGTCCTGATCCTGACCCATGCCCATCTGGATCACATTGGCCGCGTCCCTCTCCTCTACAAACACGGTTTCTCGGGCACGCTGATCACGACGCCTGCCACCTACGCCATCGCACGCGAGATGCTCGCAGACAGTGCCAACGTGCTTCAGGCAGAGGCCCGCGCCCGCCGACAGAAGGAAGGCACCGCTTCCGAGCCGCTCTATGACGCCGACGACGTTGCGCGCGTGCTGCGCATGCCGAACAGGCTGCTGCCCTACCACGTCGCCGAGCAGCTTATGGCCGGCGTGCGCGTCACGCTGTACCGCGCCGGCCACATCCTCGGCAGCGCCATGGTCGAGCTGACGTTCCAGGAATCGGCACAGACGAAACGCCTGGTGTTCTCCGGCGACATCGGCCGCCCGCAACGGACGCTGATCCCCGGCACGGAGGCGCTTCGGGACGCAGACACGGTGTTCGTGGAAGCCACCTACGGCGACAGGGAAAACCCGCCACTGGAGCAGGCCGTCGCAGACCTGGAATCGGCACTCCGAGAGACCACCGACCGCGGCGGCATCGCCCTGACCCCGGCCTTCGCGCTCAGCCGGACCCAGGAGTTGATCTACCTGCTCTCGCTGATGGAGGCGCGCGGCACACTGGAGGTGCCAGTATACGTGGACACCCCCCTGGGCATCCGGCTGACGGCGCTGTACCCGCGGTTCGACAACGAGCTGAAACCCGAGGTGAACACGCACTTCGCGACGCGAGAGGCGCCGTTCCGGTTCCCGGGGCTGCAACTATTGCAGACCCCCGACGAATCCATGGCGCTGAACAGGCTGGACGAACCCGCCATCATCATCGCGGGGGCGGGCATGTGTGAAGGTGGACGGATCGGCCACCATTTCCGCTTCCACGCCGGCAACCCCGACAACAGCGTGGTGTTTGTCGGCTACCAAGTCCCTGGCACCAAGGGACGCCGCATCGTCGACGGCGAGCCGGTGGTTCCGTTCCACGGCGCCGACGTCCACTTCCGGGCACGGATCATCGCCATTAACGGCCTCTCAGCCCACGGTGACGCAGCAGAAATCACCCGATGGATCGGCGGATTCGACCGGCTTGGACAGATCCACCTGATTCACGGCGAACCGGACGCCCTCGCCGCCATGAGACGCCGCCTGCGAGAAGAGCTGGGACACCGCGCGCACATTGTGGTGCCGAAGGAACACATTCACGTGTGACGGCGCACGGCCTTTGCGCGCCGTGCGGCATTCGGTATGGTTGCCCCGACACATGGGCTTGATCAACCAGCAAACACACCGGGGGCGGTCATTCAACGGGCAGGACTGAACGGCTGGCTCCGTTCCCAGAAGCGCGGTTCCGGCCTCGCATTGCGCCTGGCCTTCTACGCTCTGATCTGGTTGCTGCTGACGCGGGGTGACCCCGGGTCCTGGCTCTGGGGCTTGCCGGCCATTGCCGTGGCGGCGCTGTTCAACCCCTTCGAACCGAGTCATCGGTGGCGCCTCAGCCCCGCAGGATTGCTGCGGTTCTCGTGGCTGTTTCTGCAGCTGTCGGTCCAGGGCGCACTGGACACGGCCTGGCGCACGCTGAATCCGCGCCAACGGCTCACTCCGGCACTGGTTGATTACGTCTGGCGCCTGCCGCCGAACGGCGGCCGCATCTTCCTCGCGAACATCATCAATCTCATGCCGGGCACGTTGTGCGTGCGCATTACGGACGACGCCATGACCATGCACACCATTGGTGACTCCCGCTTGGCCGTCGCCAACGTCAGCCGGCTGGAGAGCGTCATCGCGGGGATGCTGCAGCAACAGGTGGATGCCGATGAATGAGCTGTTCCTGATCCTGGCCGTAGTGCTCCTGCTGAACACCACGGTCGGCCTTGTCCGCATTCTCAGCGGGCCACATCCCGCCGACCGCATGCTGGCCGCGGAGATGTTCTCCACCTCCGCGGTGGTGATCATGCTGCTGCTGGCCTTTGCCACCGACCGGCCACCACTGGTCGACGTGGCGCTGGTCTTCGCCCTGCTCTCGGCACTGGCGGTGGTGACCTTCGTCAGCCGGGCCTGGTCGGCACTGAAGCCCACCACCGACACGGACGACCACGACGGGGGGAACCGATGACCGTGGTTGGCGTAATCGGGGCGGCGCTGGTCGTCGCCGGGGTGCCCTTTTTTCTGTTCGGCACGCTCGGCCTGCTGCGTCTACCGGACACCTACAGCCGCCTGCACGCACTGGCCAAGGGCGACAACGTCGGCCTCGGGCTGGTCTGTCTCGGCCTCGGGCTGCAGTCCGGCAGCGTGCTGGTCACGCTGAAGCTGCTGATGATCTGGGTTCTCATGCTGATCGCATCAGCCACGGGGGCCGGGCTCATCGCGCGCACGGCACTCGCTCGCGGCGTCAAACCCCACGGCCTGTAATGGACTGGCTGGCGCACACCTTCGACGGGCTCCTGGGGCTGGCGCTGCTCTGGCTGGCGTGGCAGGCCATGCATGCGCCGGGCCTGTTCCGTTCCGTCGTGAGTTACATGGTGTTCGGGCTGGTCATGGCGCTGATCTGGGTGCGCCTGGAGGCTCCGGACATCGCCCTCGCAGAAGCGGCCATCGGCGCTGGCGCCACGGGTGCGCTGCTGCTGTCAGCGCTGGCGCGCCTGAAGGATGGTTCCGATGCAGGGCGGCTGCACTGGCGCCATCCCGCCGAGCTCGTGTTCTGGCTGCCGTTTGCTGCTGTCACGGCACTGGTGCTCGGCCTGACGGCCTGGCAGCTCCCGGCTCCGGGCCTGGGAGTGGACGTGGCACGGACACTGGGGCAGTCCGGTGTCGACAACCCGGTGACCGCGGTACTCCTGAACTTCCGCTCGTTCGACACGTTGCTGGAGATCGGCGTGCTGCTGGTCGGTGTGGTGGCAATCTGGTCTCTTGGCCCGGCACCCAGCCCCATCGTCCCGAAGATGCCGTCACCGGCCCTCCCGGCCCTGGGGCGTGCACTGTTTCCGGTATTCGTGCTCGCCGCCACCTATCTGCTCTGGCGGGGCAGCCACGCCCCCGGCGGTGCGTTCCAGGCCGGGGCCGTCATGGGCGCGGGGGGCATACTCATGGTGCTCGCCGGCGCACGACCCTGGCTGACCGGCGAAGAACAGGGACCCTGGCGCTGGCTGCTCTCACTTGGCCTGGTCGCCATGCTGGCGGTGGCCGTCGCCATGGCCGCCCTGGCTGGCACCTTTTTCGCCTATCCGCCCGCACTGGCCGCCCCCTTGATCCTCGCTCTCGAGATCAGTGCAGCGCTGTCCATCGCGCTGCTCATGTTTGCGGTCTACCTCTGTGGTCGCCCGCCGGATCACTGGGAGGCCGAGGACTGACCATGTTCTATGCGATCCTCGCCTGCGCACTGTTCGTCCTTGGGCTCCACGGCCTGTTTGCATCCACGCACATGCTGCGCAAACTGCTGTCGCTGAACGTCCTGACCTCCGCGGTGTTTCTGCTGCTGGTGACCGTCGCGGACCTCACAGATCCGGTGGACCCGGTTCCTCACGCCATTGTGCTGACCGGCCTCGTGGTTACCGTGAGCACCACGGCAGTGGCCCTGGCCCTGTTGATTCGCCTCTCGCCCGGCGGCTCGGACACCGCCCGCGGCCGCCCGGAGGGTGATCAATGACCACCGTCGAGTGGGCCATGGTGGTACTCGCCTGTCTGCCCCTGGCCGCGGCCGTTGGCGCGTTCATTGCGCCGCGCTTCGGCGCGGCACTGGGCGTGGGCAGCGGTTGCATCACGCTGCTCGCGGCGCTGGTGCTCGCCGTCAGCGTGATGGTGGACGGCACCGTGCAGCACGAGCTCGCCGGATGGGGAGCGCCGCTTGGGATCGTGTGGGTCGTCGACGGGCTGGCCGCGCTGATGCTGCTACTGTCCACGGGTATCGGCACCATCGCCGCGGTCTTCCGTCGCGTGGAAGACGAACGGGCACCTTTGTTCTGGCCGTTATGGCTGTTCCTGCTGGCGGGGATCAATGCACTGTTCCTGTCAGCCGACCTGTTCAACCTGTTCGTGGCGCTGGAATTCCTGACGCTCGCCGCCGTCGGGCTGATCGCCCTTGCCGGAGAGGATGCGCTGGGGGCAGCGTGGCGTTATCTGCTCGCCATGGTGCTGGGCTCATCGATCTACTTGATGGGTGTCGCCCTGTTCTATGGGCAATACGGCGTGCTCGATCTGGAACTCCTGGGCGCGCAGATCGCCGTGGAGCCGGCGACGGCCGTCGCAGTCGCCTTCGTCACCGTAGGACTGCTACTCAAGAGCGCCGTGTTCCCGCTTCACTTCTGGTTGCCGAAAGCGCACGGCCGCGCGCCCACGGTGGTCAGCGCCGCCCTGTCGGCCGTGGTCGTTGCGGCGTCCTACTACCTGCTGATTCGTCTGTGGTTCGGGCCGTTGTCCGATTTTCTTGAAACCGGTGCGGCCTCGCTGTTGGGTATTCTTGGTGCCGGCGCGGTCATCTGGGGTGGTACGCAGGCGCTTCTGCAGCGTCGCCTCAAGATGCTCATTGCCTACTCCACGGTGTCGCAGGTGGGATTCGGCATGCTGGTCTTCCCGCTGGCGGCAACGGCCTCCGGCGACCTTGCGTGGAACGGTGCCGTGCTGCTCATGGTCGCGCACAGTCTTGCCAAGGCGGCGCTTTTTCTTGGTGCGGGCTGCGTGATCAAGGCGCGCGGCAGCGATGCCATGGCAGGGCTCGGCACGCCCCAGTCGGGGCTGCGGATCGCATGGATTGCCATGGCCGTGGCATCTGCCTCACTGATCGGCCTGCCCCCAACGGGTGGGTTCACCGGTAAACTCTGGTTGCTGCAGGCCGCCATCGTCGAACAGGCCTGGGTCTGGATCGCGGTGATCCTGGCAGGCACCCTGCTCACGGCCACCTACCTGTTCCGCATGATCGACGTGGCGGTTCGCCCCCGTAGCGCTGTCGAGCGTGAGGCCGCGAAGCCTCCGCTGGCGCTGGCCTGCACGGCGCTATTGCTCGCTCTGGGCGCGGTGGCTGCCGGTATTGCGTGGCCGCTCGCGCTCACGTCTCCGGACACAGTGATGGCCAGTGTCACCGGCGACACTGCGGCCATGACGCTCTTCGTGGCCGGCCTCACCGCCCCCTTGCTTTGCATGCTGGCAACACTGCACCGTCGCGCCCTGGCATGGGCGCTGCCCCTGGCCCCGGTGCCTGCCCTGCTGAGCGCTTTGCTCACCCCCGACGCCGTTCAGATCGCAAGCGTCGGCATGGACGCCGTCACCCGGCTGTTCCTGGTCGCGGCATCCTTGCTCTGGGGCGTCGCGGGCTGGTTCGCTGTGTACACGGGTGACAGGCCGGGCCGTCACCCGGTGTTCGCATTGGCATGGCTGGGCGCGCTTGCCGGCAACCTGACGCTGATCCACGCGCAGGATCTGCTGACGTTCTACGTGGGCATGGCGGCCATGACGTTCGCCTCCTACGGGCTGATCGTCCACTCCCGACAGCAGCAGGCCCGCGCCGCGGGGCGGGTCTATCTGGCGATGATGATGCTGGGTGAGGTGGCCATGATGATGGCCGTCGCGATCCTCATGGCGCACACGCCCGGAGGTGTTCTCCCCGACTTCTCGGCACCGATGACGGTCATTCCGCTGGCAGCGGGGCTGCTGGCCTTCGGCTTCGCCATGAAGCTCGGCGTATTCGGGTTGCACGCGTGGCTGCCTCTGGCTCACCCGGTGGCACCCGTTGCGGCGAGCGCAGTGCTCAGCGGGGTCATGATCAAGGCGGGAGCGCTTGGTTGGTGGCGCATCAGCGAGCCCGTGGCCGGTCAGCTGCCGGAACCCGGGCTGATGCTTGTTCTGCTGGGCCTGGTCACGGCCCTGTACGGTGCAGCGCGAGGAACGGCGGCGCGGCGCGCGAAAACGGTGCTGGCCTGGTCGAGTGTCAGTCAGATGGGCCTGTTGGTGATCATGGCCGGCATCGCGCTGACGCATGCAGAGGCGGCGCCAACCGCCTACACGGCGATGGCGATCCTCGTCATGCACCACGGGCTCAACAAGGGCGCACTGTTCCTGGGCACAGGCATTCTCGACGCCGCCGGCGGACAGGCGCGACGACTGGTGTGGGGCGGGTTGTGGCTACCCGCTCTGGCACTCGCCGGGGCACCGCTGACCAGCGGCGCACTCAGCAAGGCAGCACTGGATGCAGCAACGGAACTCAGCGCGCTGACGCACTGGTTGTCTCCATCGCTCTACGTCGCCGCCATCGCCACGACCCTGCTGATGCTTCGGTTTCTCTGGTGTACACGGATCACGGAGCCTGCGCACGGCAAAGACCAACCATGGGCGCCGGTGCTGCTGTGGCTGACACTGGTTCTCGCCGCCACGCTACTGCCGTGGTCGTGGTTCCGTGGTGAGGACGTTTCCCATGACGCCTGGACCGTGCCGGGCCTCATCGGTGCGACGTGGCCAATACTGCTCGGCCTCGGCATCGCCGCCCTGGTGCTGAAGGGGCACCGACCGCGGCAGCCCCGCCCCCCGCTCCCGGACCTGATGGCGCGTCTGAGCCCGTCCAGCTGGACAACCCCTGCCGTGCTTGGCCTCTCCAGTCTCGAGCGCGAAATGCAGCAGTGGTCGGTCGTCGGGCGCCTGATCTTCATGATCACTGCACTGTTCCTGGCCGTAATGCTGATGCCGCTTCTCTAGCCACGGCCGGGCACGGCAAGAGCGAGACCGTACCCGGCCGCTTCACTTCACATGCCGTTGCGCTCAATGCCGCACTCCTCGTCCAGAGCGACACCCTCGTCATGGTCCACATGGATGGTCAGCGGGCCCTCGGCGGGGGCGCCGATCAGCACGGCCATGACCACGGTCTCTTCATCGTCGCTGGGGTTGTACGAGGTGTGGACGGTATCCCCCGGATCCACCACCACGTCACCGGGCCCGTACGCACGGGGTTCACAGTCCTCCGCGAACACGAACACGAACTCACCCTCCGTGATGTTCACCAGCACCGTTCCGGGATGGGTGTGCCAGGGGAACACGGCTCCCGGCTGGATGGTGAAGCGGACCACTGTCACGTGGGACGCATCGCCATGGGTGACACGCTGCTCCGGCAGGCCGTCCAGCTGCTGGGTGATCTCGATGGAGACGTCACTGCGGAACGCGTTTCGCTCCATGAGCGGTTCCGCGGCGATGGGCTCCGGTTCAGCCTGTGCGATGCCGGCGGTCAGCAGCGCGGTCAACCCCAGCGCTGTGGCGACGGCCCACGGCCGTCGGGCGTTCTTCTTCGGTTCAAGGTAACGCATCTCCGTTCCTCCTCTGTCAGGTGGCGTCAGCGGCGCACGCCGTGGACCGGGCCGTAGCCCTGGGCAAAGGTGTGCCAGGCGGCCGCGCCGCTGGGCTCGCGGTAATAGGACGTGCCCTCTTCAACACGCACGTCGAAGGCGTCGCCGAGCAACGCCTGCAGCCGCTCCCGGCGTGCCGCCCAGCCGGTCCCCGAGGCCACGTCGAGGATGCGCATGTCCGCTGCGGGACGGAGGCGGTTGATGGTGTGTTCGATGGCATCGAGGATGCCGCGGCTGATCTCGTCATATGCCGCGCCGCCACTGGACCAGACCGCCGACGGGCCGGCGTTGTGGGGGCGGATCGCGCCAGTCTCGGGATGTGCTGCTATGTTCATGGCATACCTCCTTGATCGATGCTCCGGACGCTTGGGCGCGCCACAGAGCCAGCATCAGGAAACCGCCCGCGCCCCGCCAGTTCAGAAACTGAACCGGACGGCGATGCCGGCGCGCATGCAGACTGAACATGCACTGCTAAAGAGGAGGGATGACCATGTCCACGCAACAGGGTTACGGGCAGTTCTGTCCCGTCGCCAAGGCGTCGGAGATTCTTGCCACGCGCTGGACGCCGCTGATCATGCGGGAGTTCATCAGCGGCTCATCCGGCTTCAACGAGATCCACCGGGGTGTGCCGCTCATGTCGCGCCCACTCCTCGCTCAGCGTCTGCGGGAGCTCATGCGTGCCGGCGTGATCGTCCACGATGGTCGCGGGGCCTACCGGCTCACCGAGCGCGGCGAGTCCCTGGCGCCGATCATCATCGCCATGGGGCTGTGGGGGCGGCAGTGGGTGGAGAGCGCACCGGACGGGCCCGACTGGGACGCGGGCGTGTTGATGTGGGACATGCGGCGGCGCATCGACACCGCCAGCCTGCCACCTGGCCGGACCGTGCTCCAGTTCGATTACAGCGATGCGCCCCGGGAGATGTCCCGGTGGTGGCTGTTGATCGAGGATGACGATGTGGACCTGTGCCAGTCAGACCCCGGCTTCGAAGTAGACCTCTACATTGCCAGCACCGTGCGGGTCATGGGGCGTGTCTGGATCGGGCAGCGCGCGCTGCTGCCCGCGATGGAGAGCGGCGAGATCCGCGCCCACGGTCGCATCAACCTGGAACGCAGTATCTCCCGCTGGCTCATGCTGTCGGTCATCGCCGAGGAGGCAATGAAGCAATCCCGCTTGACGGCACACTGAGTGCGCGGACGGCCTCAATCGCTGAGCATGCCCGCCAGACGCTGGCGGATCAGGTCCTCGGACTCGGCCATGGTGCGGTCGATGAGCTCCTTCACCGTGGGGATGTCATGAATCAGCCCGGCAACCATGCCACAGGACCATGCGCCGGCTTCCATCTCGCCCTCTTTCATGATGCGTGGATAGACGCCGGCGACCTCATCAATGATGTCCTCGAACTTGAGGTCGGCACCCAGGCGTTTCTCCTTCTCCAGCAGCCGCTCTACGGCGTCGTTGGTGAGCACACGCTCGGTGTTGCGCAGCGGCCGCATGACCAGTCGCGTGTCCAGCTCGCTGGCGGCAACGATGGCCTGTTTGACGTTGTCGTGCACCGGCGCTTCCTTGGTGGCGATGAAGCGCGTGCCCATGTTCATGCCCTCGGCGCCCATGGCCAGCGCCGCCGTCAGCGACCGGCCATTGGCCATGCCGCCGGAGGCCACGAACGGGATCGTGAGCTCCTCGGCCGCACGCGGCAGCAGGATGAAGTTCGGCACATCGTCTTCGCCCGGATGGCCGCCGCACTCGAAGCCGTCAACGCTTGCCGCGTCGCAGCCGATGGACTCGGCCTTCAGGGCGTGCCGCACGGAGGTGCACTTGTGAATGACCTTAACGCCGGCTTCCTGCAGCGCCGGCAGCACCTGCTGCGGGTTGTTGCCCGCCGTCTCCACCACTTTGACGCCACCATCGATGATGGCCTTGATGTAGCCGGGATAATCCGGGGTGTTCACGGACGGCAGAAACGTCACGTTCACACCGAAGGGCTTGTCGGTCATCTCGCGGCAGCGGCGGATCTCCTCGGCCAGCGCCTCGGGGCTGGGCTGGGTCAGCGCCGTGATGATGCCCAGGCCGCCCGCGTTGGAGACCGCCGCGGCGAGTTCCGCGTAGCCGACGTGGTGCATGCCGCCCTGGATGATCGGGTGCTGAATGCCAAACAGTTCGGTGATCTTTGTCTTCATAAGTCCTCTAACGCGGTTTTCCGGCACGAGCCCACGGGCTGCCGGCACTGAATGGTGCGACCGGAGCGTCGCGCGCGTCGCTGCGCGCAACGGGAGATGGTAGCAGCCTAGGCGCCGGACATCGCCACGACAAATGCATGGTTTCTATTCAATCGCATTCAACTCATGCATGTTTCAGCGACGGCGGAAGGTGTCATGGCAGGCAAGACACTGGTGCCGCACGCCGTTCAGCACTTCCGTAGCACGCGGCTCCCAGGCGTCGTTCTCATCGGCCGGGGACTGGGGCATTGCCCGCTGCAGATCGCGCGTCTGTGCGGCGAAGTTGTCCACGTGCTCCTGGAACTGCTCCTGCTCCTCCCAGATACGCGCCAATGCGCCGGGTTCGTCCTCCCCGGTGGGCGTCTCCCGGTCGAACAGCGCGGGGATATCCTGAGCGTGGCGCTCCAGGCCCTCGGCCAGCCTGGCGATGGTCTCCGGATCCACGGGGGCGTCATAGCGCAGCGCCATCTCCAGGGAGCGGTAGTAGCCCGAGAGCAGCTGCATACGGTGGCGGCGGTGGCCCACGTAGGCGGCATCGGCATCCACGGCGTCCGGGTCCTCCATGGCCTCGCTGTAATCCCCCCAGGGGCCGGGCATGCGGATCTCCACTTCCTCCGGATCGCTCACGGAGTGCCCATCGGCCAGCAGCGCCGGCGTGGCGGCGAACAGAATCGATACGGCGAGCCGCGGGACCAGCGGTGTGCGTTGTGCTGTTGTCATGTCGGCTCTCCCTGTCAGAAATGCACCTGGTGCTGGACGTGGGCCTGCCAGTCCGAGGGCTGGTCGCCGCCCCGGGTGCGGATCGCGAACACCTGCGTCTTCCAGGCATGGCGATCGTGGAAGGCCGTCCAGCCGGCGGACCATTCCCGCTGACCGCCGCGCTCCGGCGCATCCGGCCGGTCGTCGTTGACGTCCCGCCGCAGCACCGAACGGCGCAACGCGATTTCCTGATCCACGACGGGCAGCGCCATCGCCAGTTCCGCCTCCCAGCCCTGGTCGTCGTAGCCGTTGCCCTCGTCCGGGCTGACGCGGCGCTGGAACGCGGCGGCCGTCCCGGTGACCGGGCCGAGGCTGGCGGCGACGTCGACGGTGCCCGTGGCCCAGTCGGCGCGCTGATCCTCGGTGTCGACGTCACTATCCAGCGTCCAGTCACGCAGGTGGTTGTCGGCGGCGGCCATGCCGCCCACCCCGAAGGACAGCGCCGCGGGCTGACGGGTATTGCCCAGGGTGGACGTGTGCGACGGCACGGCGCCCACCGGCGCAAACGCGGCCCGGGTGGTCACGAGACCGCCGTCCGTGGAGGGTCGGTCATCGCCACGCCTGTCCAGACGACCGCGACCATCGAAGACGTTAACGCTGGCCTCCCAGCGTCCGTCTGCGGCACTGCCCAGCAGCCCCACCCCGGTGTCCCGCCCTTGGGGAATCTGGAAGTTGTTGGCCGCCACACCGATCTCGGTGAAGGTGCGATTGGGCCCGCCAACGGACCGCGACAGGGCAAACGGCGCGGTGTACTGCCCCATGCGCAGCCCCCAGCTCTCACCGAGGGCATACTGCAGCCACAGGTCGCGCACGGAGGCGCTGCCGCCCACGTCCGTCTGCATGCGGAACGTGAGGCCGTAACCGGGGAGTTCGCCCCGGATATCCAGCCACGCGCGACGCAGCGAGGTCTCCGCTCGATGATCACCGTCGTCGCGCCGATCGTACTCCAGACGCGGCTGCAGCAACCCGCCGAAGCTCAGGCTGCCGGCGTCGCCATCACTGCCCAGGGGAATCTCCCCGGCGCCGGCCGCGGTCACGCCGCAGGCGAGCATGGCGGACACGACGGCACCGCTCACGGTGGCGGTCGACCGCCTGCGGCGCGGCAGTTCATTACTGGATAATCCGGTCATGGCCGGCCACCCGGCATACGCCGGTCGTGAATTCTTCTCGCGCATCATGGCCCTCACTGGCTTTGTTGGAATCGATCTTGTTGTAAGCGCAGGGAGACCCAGCCGTGGCTGGACAGGCCGTATGGCCCACAGGCAAGTGGTCGGGCAATGCAATTCCAGACGCGGCGAACGGGCCGGAACGACCTCACCCGAACCGCCCAACTCCCGTGGCGCGTTCGGTACACATCCGAGGCCGGTCTCCGGGCTTGCGGCGGCAGAACCTGCCAGCACATCCACGCCCTTCCCGGGCCCGTGAAGCCCAGTGGGTGGCGCCTGCCGGGAGCAAGCGCCGGGTGGACGGCATGAAACCGCTTACCGTTGCGGGAGCAGCGCCGGACTTGTCGCGCCTGTATGGCGACGCACCGGCTTCCCGATTATCCCCGGCCACCAGGCTGGCGGCCGAAGCACCTCAGAAGCGGTAGACGGTATCGAACCGGGGTGGGAGGGTCAAACCAACACAAATGACAAGATTTCTTTCCCAATCTATTGCGGGCGAATTCCTGACGGCCTATAGTCGGTCACGGTAGCCAAGCAAACGGACCGAATCATGGATCAGCCCCTCTACCACGTCCGCGATGAAACGCAGGATGCCGACGGCCCCACCACGATCACCCTCCGCACGCCCCGCGGCCACACTGTTGCGCTGCGGGTGTTCGAGGCGGAGACACCGCGCGCGGTGGTGATCATCGCCGGAGCCATGGGTGTGAGCCAACGCGCCTACGAGCGCTTCGCCCGCTTCCTCTGCGAGCACGGCCTGACCGCCATCACCTTCGACTACTTCGGCATCGGCGCCTCCCTGACCGGCCGCCTGCGCGACTGCAACGTCCAGGTCACGGACTGGGCCACCGAGGACTGCGAGGCTGCGGTGCAGTTCGCCCTCGCCCGCTATCCCGGCACTCCGCTGACATGGCTCGGCCACAGCGTGGGCGGTCAGATCCTGGGCATGATCCCCAGCGCCAACCGCCTGGACCAGGCCGTCACCATTGCCTGCGGCAGCGGCTACTGGCGTTGGAACGCCACGCCGACCCGCCGCCGCGTGCTGGCGCTGTGGTATGGAATCGCACCCGTGACCCTGGCCGCCCTGGGCTACTTCCCCGGCAACCGGCTCGGCATTGTCGGGGACCTGCCCGGCGGCGTGATGCGTCAGTGGCGGCGCTGGTGCCTGCACCCCGATTACGCCGTCGGCGCCGAAGGCAAGGCGATGGCCGACCAGTTCGACCGCCTGCGCGTGCCAATCACCGCGCTCACGTTCACGGACGACGAAATGATGTCGCGCAAGGGCATCCAGGCCATGCACGCGTTCTACCCCAACGCACCGGTGCGGATGGTCGCGATCCGGCCGTCGGACATTGGCGAGGACAAGGTCGGCCATCTGGGCTGGTCCCGAGAGCGCTACCGCGACTCGATCTGGGCCGGCCAACTGCTGCCGCTGCTGGACCCAACCACCGAACCGGTCCGGGCATCAGCGCCGGCCCCGTGAATCTCTGCTAATCTGAAAACGCTGTGCGAACCTCTGGATACGGTTCATGACGCGCCATCAGACCATGCAGGCCATGCGCCTCCACTCGGCGGGAGACCCGCTCCGTCAGGAGCACGTCCCGGTGCCTGAACCAGGACCAGGCCAGGTGCAGTTGCGCGTCCTTGCCTGCGGCGTCTGCCGCACGGATCTTCACGTGGTCGATGGTGAACTGCCTGATCCCCGCCTGCCCGTCATCCCGGGCCACGAGATCGTCGGCGAAGTGACCGACACAGGCGACGGGGTCACTGCCTTCAGCCCCGGCGACCAGGTCGGAGTGCCCTGGCTGGGCTGGACCTGCGGCAAGTGCGAGGCCTGTACAGCGGGGCGGGAGAACCTCTGTGGCAACGCGCGATTCACCGGCTACACCCTGGACGGCGGTTACGCCGAGTACACGGTGGCCGATGCCCGCTACTGCTTCCCTGTCTCCGGCTACGCACCCGCCGATGCCGCACCACTGTTGTGCGCCGGACTCATCGGCTACCGCTCCTGGCGTATCGCCGGCGGCGCGGAGCCACGGCGCCTTGGTATCTATGGCTTTGGCGCGGCGGCACACATCCTGGCGCAACTGGCGGTGTCGCGCGGCCAGCAGATCTATGCGTTCACCCGCCCCGGTGACGAGCAGGCGCAAGGATTCGCGCGCCGGCTGGGCGCGACCTGGGCGGGCGGCTCGGACGACGAGCCGCCGGAGCGGCTGGATGCGGCCATCCTCTTCGCGCCCATCGGCAGCCTGGTACCGCGCGCCCTGGAGCACGTCCGACCGGGTGGTCGGGTCGTGAGTGGCGGCATTCACATGTCGGACATCCCGTCGTTCCCGTACCGGCTGCTCTGGGAGGAGCGCAGCATCCACTCGGTCGCCAACCTCACCCGCCAGGACGGCACCGAGTTCCTGGCGCTGGCGCCGGAGGTCCCCATCCGCACCGAGATCACCACGTACCCGCTGGAACGCGCAAACGAGGCCCTGGCCGACCTCCGCGAGGGCCGCCTGACGGGAGCCGCCGTACTGGTTCCGCCCGCCGCGTAAACGGCGTCATGGGGTCTTTTCAGACACCTCCGGGCGCCGCAAGGCGGCTGAACTTGCGTCGATACGCCGAGGGCGTCATACCGGTCTTGCGCCGAAAAAGACGGCGGAAGGACGTTGGGTCTTCGTAACCCACCGCATGCCCGACCTCATCCACGGGCAATGTGGCGGCCTCCAGTTGCCGCTTGGCGTCCTCGATGCGCAGGGCGTGAACGTAGGCCATGGGCCGATAACCGGTCGCCGCCCGAAACCGTCGTGCGAAGGTCCGCGGTTTGAGCCCTGCGCGCTCGCTCATGCAGGTCACCGGGTTTGCGCAGTCCAGGTTGTCGGCGATCCATGCCTGGCTGTCGGCGATCACCGCATCAGCTGTTTGCGGCTGCACCACGGTCACCGCATAGGGCAGCTGTCCCTCCGCGTGCTCGGTGAACAGAAACACCTTGGCTGTCTGCAGCGCCTGTTCACGGCCCGCGAACCGTGCAATCAGGTACATGGCCAGTTCCTGCCAGGCACTGACCGCGCCGGCTGTAACGATGCGCTCGCCTTCTTCGGAAAGACAGAGCACCAGATCATCGCGGAGCCTCACGCGGGGATAATGACGGCGGATCAGCTCCCGATAGCACCAGTGGCCGGCCGCCTCGCGGCCGTCCAGTAAACCCGCTTCTGCGAGAATCAGCGAGCCGGAACACACCGACGTGAGAAGTGCACCGTCGGCATGGATGCGTCTGAGCCACTCGATCTCGGCGCCGTAGCGTCCATGGGGCGGCTCATGCACTGGCTGATACATGTCGCAGACCACGACGCAGTCAGTGGACGCCACGTCGGCCAGCGCACAGTCGGGTTCGATCATCATCCCCAGACCGCAGCGAAACGGCGTCGCGGCCACGGCAACCACGTTCACATCGAACAGTGGCCGACCAGGCTTGCCGGTGGTGATCTCCGGGTAAATGGCGCCGGCGGTGCCAAGCACGTCAACCAGGCCATACAGTACCGACGGCGACGTCTCCGGCGCCGCCAGAAGAGAGATGTGAAGCGGTGGCTGGTCAGGCGCATGCATCGAATGACCCCGCCAGTGTCTGTTTTGCCCTGCTTGTGGTGGCTTTGCCTCTTACGGCAGACCGATTCGCTTCCTAGGATCTATAGCACAGTGGCAGAACCTCTTCGGTCGGGCGGCAACGCCCAGGAGGCACGACATGAACACGGCACGGATCGACTCTCAGGACCTCATCGACGGAGCCATGGCCCCACTGTTCGAGACCCTGCAGGCGAGCTTCCGCGGCCAGCTGCTGCAGCCCGGGGATGCAGACTACGACACCGTGCGGCAGATCTGGAACGGCATGTACGACAAGCGGCCGGCCCTGATTGCGCACTGCGCCGGCACCGCGGACGTGATTGCGGCCGTCAATTTCGCCCGCGATAGCGGTATGGTCACGGCCGTGCGCGGCGGCGGCCACAACTCCGCCGGCACGGGCTCCTGCGACGGTGGTCTCATGATCGACCTGTCCGCAATGCGGGCGGTTCACGTTGACCCGCTTGCGCGACGTGCCCGGGTGCAGGGTGGCGCCACCTGGGGCGATTTCGACCGTGAGGCCCAGGTCTACGGGCTTGCGACGCCCGGCGGCCTGATTTCGGACACGGGCGTGGGCGGGCTGACACTGGCCGGTGGCATGGGCTGGCTGCGGGGAAAGCACGGGCTGTCCCTGGACAACCTGGCGTCGGTGGAGATCGTCACCGCCGACGGCGTGCCGCGCACCGCCAGCGAGCACGAGAATCCGGAGCTGTTCTGGGGCGTGCGCGGCGGCGGCGGCAACTTCGGCGTGGTCACGTCATTCGAGTTCCAGCTCCACCCGGTCGGCCCCACGGTCATGCTGATCATGACCCTCTACCGGGCCTCGGATGCGGCCCGGGTGATGCGTGGCTGGCGGGATTTCGTGCAGACCGCCCCCGACGCGTTTCGGGGCTCCATGGTGGAAATATCCACCGTGGGTGAAGACCCGGACCTGCCGGAGTCCACGTGGGGCCAACCCGTCATCGCTGTGGGCGGTGTGTGGGCGGACGACGCGGCCGAAGGCGAACGCAGGCTGCAGCCCCTGCGCACGCTGGCCGCTCCCCTGGCGGACATGTCCGGCCCCATGCCCTACTGCGAGATACAGCAGATCTTCGACGCGCAGGCCCCCAGGGGCGTCTACCGCGCGTACTACAAGTCGCTGCTGCTGAATGAGCTCGACGACTCAGCCATCGATTCCATCACCGCGCGGGCACAGGAGCGGCCATCCCCCACTTCACTGTGCTCCGTCTGGGACCTGGGCGGTGCGGTCAAACGCATCCCCGCCGATGCCACCGCGTTCGGCGCCCGGGACATGAACTGGATGCTCAGCATCGACATGCTCTGGGAGAACGCAGCCGACGATGAGCGCAATATCAACTGGGCGCGAGACTTCTGGGACGAGATGAATCAGCACTCGAGCGGCCGTGCCTACCTCAACTTTGCCGGCCTTGCGGATGAGGCCGCTACCCAGGCGCGGGCCAACCACGACGCCACCCACTATCAGCGCCTGGCCGCGCTGAAGGCAGCCTACGACCCGGGAAACCTGTTTCAACTGAACCAGAACATCAAACCAGGCAGCGACTGACCGCCTTCGCTCGGCGAGGAATCCTCCTACACTGTATAGAGGAACCCGTGCCCTGTCGGAATTGCGTCCATGCCCAAGCTGCCCAAGCCTCGTATTCCCGAGCAGTATGGCTGGCTGCTGTTTGCGCTTGCCTTGCTGATCGTCTTGCTGATGCTCTCCACTGGCGTGCCAACAGAGCAGCGGCACGACATCCCGTACAGCACATTCAAGACCCTGACCCGGGACGGAGTAGTGCTTGAGGTCACCATGCGGGGCCATCAGGTCGAGGGGCAACTGAGCGAGCAGCGCAGCATCGGCCCGGACGGTGAGCGCGGCGAACTATTTGCCACCCGGATCCCCGCCAGTGGCGATGACGGCCTGCTCCCGCTGCTGGAGCAGCAGCGGGTCAGCGTGCAGGTCAAGCCCGACACCGACGGCGCGGGGCTGACCCGACTGCTGTTCTTCGTCCCCTGGCTGTTCCTGATCCTGCTGTTCTTCCTGCTCTTCCGCAGAACCGCCGGAGGTGCCGGGGGCAGTGGCCCCGGCGGCCTGGGCGATTTTCTCAACAAGGGGATTCACCTGCAGGCGAACGTGCCGAAGGTGCGCTTCGACGACGTGGCAGGGCACACCAACGCCAAGCGGGAAGTCACGGAGCTCGTTGAGTTCATGCGCGATCCGCAACGCTATCGCAAGCTGGGGGCGGACGTGCCCCACGGGGTTCTGCTGATGGGGCCGCCGGGCACAGGCAAGACGCTGCTGGCCCGGGCACTGGCCGGCGAGGCGGGTGTGCCCTTCTTCTCCATCTCGGCCTCGGAGTTCATCGAGGTGTACGTGGGGGTCGGCGCCTCGCGCGTGCGGCGGCTGTTCGAAGCAGCCAAGAAGGCAGCACCGGCGATCATCTTCATCGACGAGCTCGACAGCGTGGGCCGCACCCGGGGCGCGGGCGTGGGCGGTGGCCACGACGAGCGCGAACAGACGCTGAACCAGATCCTGGCGGAGATGGATGGTTTCGAGTCCAGCGATGCCGTCATCGTCCTGGCCGCCACCAACCGCCCGGACGTCCTGGACCCGGCCCTGCTCCGCCCCGGCCGCTTCGACCGGCACGTCACGCTGGACCTGCCCGACCGCCAGGAGCGGGAAGCCATTCTTGCGGTGCATACCAGCAGGGTCCCGCTCGCGGACGACGCCGACCTAGCCAGGATCAGCGCGGGGACACCCGGCTTTTCGGGGGCGGACCTGCGCAACCTGGTCAACGAGGCTGCCATGGCCGCCGCGCGCGAAGACGCCGAGCAGGTGGCCATGAAACACTTCGAAGAGTGCCGTGACCGCCTACTGCTGGGTACCGCCCGTACCCTGGCCATTCACCCGGAAGAGCGGCACCGGCTGGCCGTCCACGAGTGCGGGCACACGGTGGTTGCATACCACGCCCCGGACGCGGACCCCCTCTACAAGGTCTCCATCATTCCCCGCGGACGCTCCCTCGGCGGCACACAGCAGTTGTCGGAACACGAACGGCAGACACTCACCGAAGACTACCTCCACGGGCGCCTGGCGGTTCTGCTGGGCGGCCGGGCGGCGGAGCGCGTGGTCCTTGGCAACGTGAGCTCCGGCGCGGATGACGACATTCGCCAGGCAACCTCGCTGGCCCGCGCGATGGTCGGGCGCTGGGGCATGTCACCCGACCTGGGGCCGGTGGATTTGCGGGACAGCGACGACCAACCCTTCCTCGGCCGTGAGATGGCGCTGCACCGCCACCACTCGGAGCATGCCGCACGGCAGGTGGACGAGGCCGTGCACGCACTCTTGAAGGAAGCGGAAGGGCGCGCCGAGGCCATCATCACGAAGCACCGGGCCGCCTTCGACCGTCTGGTACAGGATCTGGAACAACAGGAGACCCTGGACCGGGAAGCGATCGAGCAGTGCCTGACCGACGAGCCGGCAGCAACCGGGGCATCGTCAATCATGACGCGGTGACACCCCCACCCCACCGGCGCAGGGAGCACCCAGAACTGCCAGCGACCGGGGCAGCAGCCGCACCTCGATACGCACAGCATGGCTGGCGACCCACTCGCCGTCACTGTGCACCATGGCGCCTTCCGCGCACGTGATGGAAAGGTGGGTGGTTCGCTCCAGCGCCACCTCGGGGTGGCGGCCGTGGCTGCCTTTCACTGCCGACAGCAGGATCCGCAAAATCCGCCGCACCGGCATGGCATCGGCTAGACACACATGCAGCCAGCCATCATCCATGCGGGCCTGTGGTAGCAGCTGGAAACCGCCGCCGCACCAACGGCCCTTGCCCACCACCACCAGGAACAGCCTTTGGCTGATGCAGCCTGAATCGCTGGTGAAAGTCATGTGCTGCGAGTGATACGTGAACAGGCCACGCAAAGCAGCGACCAGATAGCTGGAGAAACCCTTGAGAAGGCCGGCATGGGAAGCGGTCGCGGCCACCACACCGGGGTAGCCGACACCAAGCCCCACAAGGAAACGGTGGCGCGAGCGCTCACCATCGGCGTGCAAGACCACCACCTCACCCACATCACAGAGGCCGGCGGTTGCCGTGTTGAAGAATGCCACCGCCTTCGCGACCTCCTGCGGGGTTTCGAGCATCCGCGCGAAATCGTTGCCCGAGCCGCTCGGCAGCACACCAAGCGCTGCCTCGCCTCCCGCCAGGGCACTGCCAATCTCACTCACCGTGCCATCGCCGCCCACCGCCACCACGATCCGCCCGCGGTCACTCCGGCGCTCCTCCGCCCAGCGTCGGGCGTCACCAGGCTGACGCGTGATGAGCACTTCGGCCCCGGGCGCCTGCGCGCGGATCTTCCGCAACAGGGGATATCCCCTGCGGGCCTCGCGGCCTCCGCCGGCGGCCGGGTTGACGATAAAACTCAGGCGACGCACGGATTCTCGGGAGCAATCCGTCCATCAGCGCAAACTCGTCCGACGTCAGTTACCCCAGGGTGTAATGCGCCAAACACGCCACTGCCTCCTTCCGGCCCTTCCGGGCCCCGAATCAAACCCTGCGCCGCATCAGCAGCACGTTCTTTCCCAGACGGGTCACGGCTTGAAACCCTTCTCTGGCGTACAGCGCGACCGAGCCCGTGTGCGGAGGCTGGCCAGTGTAAGCAATATCCAGCGGAAACGCCTCTACCACGCCGCCTCCGCGCGCCTCGATGCGCGCTAGCGCTGCTCGCAGGGCCACGACCGACAACCCCTGCCGCCGCCGTTGCTTGTCCACAAACAAACAAGTAATGCGCCATTGCGGGCGTTCCCAGGCCGGGAGCTCAAGCTTTCCGTAGGCTCGGCCACGGTCAATTCGGGGAAACGCCTGCGGTGGCCCGAACTGGCACCATGCCAAGGGGCATCCTGCGTCATAAACCAGGATGCCGTGCCCCCGCCCGTCACGCGCCAGGCCTTCGTGGAAACTCCGACGCGACTCCTTCGTCATGTTGTCGAACTCGGCGGACGCACACCGGAAATAGGTGCACCAGCACCCGCCCCGTACCCCCTTGTGCTTTCCAAAGAGCGCCTGAAAATCGGCCCACGTCTCCGTCGACAGGTCTCTGACTTCCACGCCCGACATGGCTCCATCCCGTTCCTGCCACAACACAACTCTAGTCGATAACGCCAGGCAGCAGGCCGGTGCTGGCCGCTGCAACGATCGCTTCCCGTAACCAGACGTGGCGCGGATCGGTCTGGTGCCGGGCGTGCCAGAGCAGGCTCATGGTGAACCCGCCGACGTCCAGCGGCGGTGGCACCTCCACAAATCGCCCCATCCCCGCGGCTGTTCGCGCAAGGCTCGCCGGGAGCGTCATCACCTGATCCGAGTGGGCCGCGATCTCCACCGCCGCAAGGAAGCTCGGCACGCGCACGTGCACCCGCCGCTTGCGCCCCATTCGGGCGAGCGCCGCGTCGACGGGGGCCTCGCCCTCCCCGGTCACGCTCACGACGATATGTCCCAGTTCCAGATAGCGATCCAGAGTGAGTTCCCTGTTCGCCGCCGGGTGCTCGGAGCGCATCAGCGTGACCAGGCTGTCGTTGTACAGCCGGCGCCGGTGGATTCCCGCCGGCGCCTCCTCGATCACGCCGACCACTGCATCGACGGCATCCCGTTCCAGGGCGTCCAGGGGCGCCGGGCCCACGGGGGCCACATCAAGGTCGAGATTGGGCGCCTCCGCGGCAAGGCGGGCAAGCAGAGGCGGCGCAAGCACGGCGGTCTCGAGATCCAGCATCAACAAGCGCACCGTGCCGGTGGCTGTCGCCGGGTCAAAGGGGGTTGCCTCCAGCAGCGTGCCGACCTGGATCAGCGCGCCCCGGAGGCTCGGCCGGAGCGCATCGGCGCGGGCCGTGAGAACGTAGCCCTGCCGCGTCTCCACCAGCAGCCTGTCACCGAAGAGCTTGCGCAGACGGCCCAGAGCACGGCTCACGGCGGGCTGACTCATGCCGAGGCGGGCCGAGGCGCGCGTCACGCTCCGCTCCTCCAGCAGCGCCTCCAGCACCACCAGCAGATTCAGGTCGACTCCACGTAATTCCACTTCATGCATAGTCACAATATTACGCATGCATTGGCCGAATGGAATACTGCGCTGCATGCTTTCCCTGCAACACAACGAACACGCAACCAATCGGAGGACAGAGCGATGAACGTGGTCTTTGGAGCAAACGGCAGGGCCGGAGGCGAAACCGCACGTGCACTGATCGAGCGTGGCGCCCCGGTCAAGGTGGTGGTCCGTCGTCCCGAACAGGGCGAACGCTGGCGTGCGAAAGGTGCCCATGTCGCCGTCGCGGACCTGTACGACACCGACCAGGTCGCGCGAGCACTGCAAGGGGCGACGGCCGCGTTTCTGCTGAGCCCGCCACCTCTGGCCGGCGATCCCTTCTCGCAGGCTACGCAGCTTGGCGAGGCCCTTGCCGAGGCGGTCGGGCGGGCGGAGCTTGCCAGGGTTGTGGTGCAGTCGTCCGTGGGCGCTCAGCACGACGCCGGCACGGGCGTCATCGCTACACTGCACACGCTTGAGAAAGCGCTGGCAGGCACCGCGCCCGCCATCGCCTTTCTGCGCTGTGGCTACTTCGTGGAGACCTGGTCGGAAGTGGCCGAGGCCGCCATCTCGGAGGGCGTTCTGCCCTCGTTCCTGGATGTCGACCAGAGAATCCCCATGGTCAGCACCATGGACATCGGAGTGGCCGCGGCCCGCCTCCTGACCGAGGAGTGGCAGGGCGAGCGCATCGTCGAGCTCAGCGGCCCGCGGGACTGGAGCGCACGAGACGTGGCGACCGCCTTCGCGAACGTTCTCGGGCACCCGGTGGAGCCGGTGTTGATCCCGCCGGAACAGCGCCACGGCATCCTCACCGACGAAGGGGTAGCGCCGGAAGTCGCCTCGGCCCTGCTTGGCATGTACGACGGCCTCGCCAGCGGCCGGGTCACCCGTGAACAAGGCACGGCGAACTGGCGTGGCTCCACGCCCCTGCAAACCGCGGTCAAGCGCATCGTCGCGGCAGTGCATGCTGCGGCGTGAGACGCCATTCACGACTGAAGACCGCCAGCTTCAGTTATGTAATGTTCATGGGCCACGTCCAGGACACGCTCACCACGCCGACGCACCCAGGGGTGCGCCGGCCAGCCCGCGGCTATCGCCCCTCGTCGCGTTCCGCTACGAGCCAGTCGTCGAGCAGATCCGCCGGCAGAGTGGCCATCATCGGGCGACGCTCGATGATCTGCGCCTTGGCCTTCTCCAGCGCCTCCTGTTCGGTATCCGCCTCCACCCGGTAGACGTCCTCTGCCAGATGTCCAAGGGACGCGCGGGCATCACGCATGGCTGAAGGGGCGACACTGCATTTCCACTGCGGCATGACACTGGGCCTCCCGGCTGTTAGGCGTTGCCTTCCGAAACCAGTTCCTTGTAAGCATGCCAGCTTGCATGCCCCAGCACCGGCAGCGCCAGGGCAAGCCCGATCAGCCCGGTCGCCAGCCCGAGGACGGTGACACCGGTTAGAATGGCGCCCCACAGGAGCATCGGGCGCAGGTTCTGCTTCACCACCGCCAGGCTGGTAATCACCGCTTCGAGGACGCTGGCGCCGGGCTGATCCAGCAGCCGCGGGATCGAGACCACGCTGAGCGCGAAGGCGGTGAACGCGAGCACCGCACCAATGGCGGTGCCGACCACGACCAGTGCCACACCGGAGCCCGACAGCAGAAGATCCGAGTAGACCTTTGTCGCGTCGACGGTGGGGATGCTCGTGCCGAAGAACAGCGCGAACAGCAGCGTGGCGAACCGGATCCACGCCAGCAGGAATACCATCAGCAACACCCCCATCAGGGCAATCTGCGTGGCGTTCCGCCGCCAGGCAAGGAGTGAGGGCACCAGTGCGGGCTGCCTGCCCTGCTCCAGTTGCTGGCTCATGGCGTAGGTACCGACTGCCACCAGGGGACCCATGAGCATGAAACCTGCCACCAACGGCAGAAGCCACGAGCCTTGCCCTGCAGCCCAAAGGCCGCCGATGATGGCGAGGCTGACGAGCACCCAGATGAGCCCGTAGCCCAGGCTGGTTGCCGGAGTGCGGGTCAGATCCCGCCAGCCTGCCCGCAGCCAGGCCCAGGGCCGGTCCATGCCGACCTGATGGATGTTGACCGGCTGATCGCCACCGAGGTCCAGTCTCGCCATTGCCGTTCCCGCCATGACTCTCCTCCTGTTCTATCGTTGTTTCTGTTGTTCCAAGTATTACCCATTCCGGCATGGCCCGCCTTGCCCGAACCGCGCCTCCAGCGTGCGCACCATGCCGGTGAAGGACACCTGCAGCCCCAGAGGATCTCGTGGACTGTTGGCCGCGATAAGCACCGCGCTGCCGGTGCCATCCGGACGGATCCGGCACCACACACGGCGGTGGCTGACGTAGAACATCAGCACCAGGCCCACCGTCAGCAGGGCGAAGCCGGTATAGACCAGGGGCTTACCCGGCGTTCGCGCCACCTCCAGGCCGGTGGCCTGCCGTTGCTGGAAATCCGTGGGCTGGAGGTACACCGGTGCCCCGTAGCGGTGTACCGCGGGCAGGGTCTCCAGGCTGTGCTCCAGGAACCGCTGCTCCGCGGACGACAGGGACTCCGGGGCATCCCCGCCGCCCTGCTCCACTGCCCGGCGATACCCCTGCTCGACGGTTTCCATGAGCACGTCCCAGGCCAGTTCGCGCCATAATTCTTGCTGTTCTTCGGGGAGATTCGCCGCGGCAAGGCGCTCTTCCAAGGCCGCCCGCGCGGCCCCGGGACCTTCGCGCAGGAGATCCGCCACCAGCAGCTCGCCCAACCGTGCCAGGGCCGGCGCCACCGGGCTATCAGAGTCCGGGGCCGGGTCCGCGCCGGCCAGCACCCGCGGCACTGCCTCGCGGGCCAGGTGCTGCACCTGCTCGCGCTGGCGCAACATGCCATGCAGGCGCAGGAACGTGCCGGGGCTGCGCTCGCCGTCCGCCGGGATGTGCAGGTACCGGAAGGATTCCGCCGGCCCGTCGCGCACGCCGGCAACGAAGAAGGCGCCATCGTCCAGGTCCGCCGGCAGCATGTAGACCTCGAACTCGCGGGACTCGCCGGTTTCCGCCCGCAGGCGGTAGGTGAAGCTCGGCCCCAGGTTGCGGTTGTCCGCGCGCTGCCCGGGGACGGACTCCACGTTGTGCACGGCAAAGTCCACCGGCTCCAGCGTGTAGTTGCGGCCCCCGGCCTCCACGCGCTGGCCGCGGGGAATGCGGGCCTCGATCTCGCGTGGCTCCCCGCCCCCGGCGAGGTCCCACTTGTCCAGGCGCAGCTGCGAGCCACCGTCGCCGAAGTTGGCCTGGTAGATGGAATAGTCGCCGTAGTGCAGCGGCTTGTTCACAGCGATGGTCTCGCGCAAGGGCTCGCCCAGCTCCGGGGCATG
Source organism: Aquisalimonas sp. APHAB1-3 (assembly GCF_048323695.1). NCBI lineage: Bacteria > Pseudomonadati > Pseudomonadota > Gammaproteobacteria > Chromatiales > Ectothiorhodospiraceae > Aquisalimonas > Aquisalimonas sp. APHAB1-3. The sequence continues at coordinate 882,996 of NZ_JBLWFT010000001.1, forward strand.
CAGCACCACATCACTTTCGAATGAGCGCGGCTCGCCGCTGGCGTAGTGCTCCACACGGAACGCCTCCACCTCGAGCATGAATGGCAGCTCCTGCACCAGGAAGCCGTCCCCCCGCGCCATGTAGACCACGCTGGCCCGCTCCCCCTCGGGGATGGTGACAATCCCGCGGAACGCTCCGCTGTCCACGGGCAGGCGGCTGGCGCTGTCCATGTCCGCCACGGGCCGCTGCTCCGTGGCGACCCGCACGTGGCCGGTCCACTCCTGCACCCGGAGCAGCAGGTTGCCGTCTATGAGCGCACCCACGCCGATCACCACCACCGCCAGATGCGTGAACACGTAACCAAGGCGGTTGCTGCGCCCGCGCATGGCAGCGAGCAGCCGTGTGTCCGCCTCGGTACTCGTCCGCACGCGGTAGCCGTGCTGCCGCAGAACGGCCCGCGTGGCAGCCTCCGCCTGCTCCGGCGCCGCGTCGACGGCGAGTTCCCGGTGGTTGCGCATCGCCCGCAGGGAGCTTTCCCGCTGGTTCTCCCGGAACTGACGCATCTCCCGCAGCATGCCCGGCGTCTGGCGATACAGACAGACGGCAACGGACCCCACAAGGAAGACCAGCAGCCCCAGATACCAGCCGGAGGTGTACACCTGGAAAAGCCCCAGCGCCCGGTAGGCTTCGAACCAGAACGGCCCGAACTGCACCAGATATTCCTCAAAGGGGCGCGCCTGGAGGATGATGGTGCCGATGATCGACGCCACCCCCACTGCCACCAGCAGGATGATGGCGAGCCGCATGGAACCGAGGAAACGTAGCAGCAGCGCGGCCTGGCCGGTGCGGGAGTGGCCTGCCATGGTGTCAGGACCACGGGCCGGCGAGCCGCGCCGGCTCGGGGCCGATGATGACGGCCGCATGCTCGCCGTGGCCATCGCCATGGTCGTGCAACAGGTGCGTGACTGGCGTCACCGCCGTCCAGACACCGAACACCATGAGCATGGTGCCGGTGACCAGTCGGGCATTACGGTGCCCCTGCCAGCGCCTCAGCGCCTGGCCGAAGACCGTGACGCCGGTCATAGCCGGCAGCGTGCCCAGCCCGAACACGAACATGGTCGCCGCGCCGGCCAGTGGCGACCCGGTCACCGCCGCGGCGATCAGCACGGTATAGACGAGGCCACAGGGCAGCCAGCCCCAGAGCGCGCCCAACATCAGGGCACGGCCCGGCGTCTGCACCGGGAACAGGCCGCGGGCACGGGGGCCGATATGGCGCCAGAGCCGCCCGCCGATGACTTCGATGCGGCGCAGGCCGCTCCAGTTGAACAACAGATGCGCGGCCACGGCGATCAGGATCGCCGCCGTGAGCAAACGCAGGAACACGCCCCACCCGGCAAGATTCAGGGTGGCGCCCACCACGCCGACCAGGGTGGCCGCAATGGCGCCGATCAGGCTGTAGCTGCCGATGCGCCCGAGGTTGTAGCACAGACCCAGCCACCAGCGGCGACGCGGGCTGTCACTCTGCATGCCGGCACCCAGGCTGCCGGCAACACCGCCGCACATGCCCAGGCAGTGAGTACTGCCGGCCAGGCCGATGAGCAGCGCAGCGACCAGCGTCAGTTCATGATCCATCGTGTTCCTGGCGATCCGTGGTTTCGCGGGTGTCGCTGGCGTCGTCCGCGCCTCCGGACTCGGACGCGTCGGTGGTGCGCTGGCGGACCTGGCGCGGTTTGTCCTCCTCGTCCATCAGAATCGAATAAGCCGGGGTGTCGAGATCGTCGAACTGGCCGCTGCGAACGGCCCAGAAGAAGATGGCCACGCCGATGCCGAGCAGGATCAGACTGATGGGAATGGAGACAAAGATGATATTCATGCGGGCTGCCCCTCCCGGACCGCCGTGGCCGGAATGCGCGGTTCCAACTGCCGCTTGCGGGCCGCCGCGAGCCGCCGGGAGTTGAGCACCACCACTAGGGAGCTCGCCGTCATGCCGATGGCCGCCAGCCAGGGCGGAATGAAGCCCAGCGCCGCGAGCGGCAACATGGAGGCATTGTAGCAGGCAGACAGAATCAGGTTCTGGCGCACCGTCCGCAGGGTGGCACGGGCCGTTTCCATGCCCGCCGCCAGGTGCTCCAGTCGGCCACCGAGCAGGATCATGCCGGCGGTGGTCTGGGCCAGGGCTGTGCCCTCGTTCATGGCGGCGGAGACGTTGGCGCCGGCGAGTATCGGGGCGTCGTTGATGCCGTCGCCCACCATGAGCACCGAGGCGCCCTGTTCCTGGAGCGCACGCAGGCGCTGGAGCTTGTCCTCCGGGCTCATGCGCGCCTGCCAGGTGGAAATGCCAAGTTCGCTGGCGACCGCCTCGACGGCTCCGGGCGAGTCCCCGCTGGCGACTTCCACGGCAATGCCCTGCTCGCGCAGGCGCTCCACGGCCATCCGGGCATCAGTACGGACCTGATCGGCCAGACGGAAGCTCGCCAGCACGCCCTGATCGTCACCCAGCGCAATCCAGGCCCCCCGCTCATCGGCGGCCGGTGCCTGCTGGCCCGCCAGGGCGGCGACCCAGTCGGGCCGACCGATGCGCAGCCGCCGTCCGTCCACCTCACCCTCGACGCCGCCACCGCGGGTCACCGTGGCGGATTGGGTCCGCATGGCGCGCGGTGCCGGAAAGGCCCGAGCGATGGGATGCTCCGAGTGCTGCTCCAGCGCCGAGGCGAGCTCCATGACCGCCTGTTCGTCCAGGCGACCGCTGTTGCGCACCTCGCTGATGCTCAGGCGCCCTTCGGTGAGCGTGCCGGTCTTGTCCAGAACCACATGATTGACCCGCGCCAGGGTCTCCAGCGCATCCGGCTGGGTGACCAACAGACCACTGCCGGCGAGGCGGTTGGTGCCTGCGGCCAGGGCCGTGGGTGTGGCCAGGGACAGGGCGCAGGGGCAGGTCGCCACCAGCATGGCCAGGGTAATGGGGAACGCGAGCGACGGATCCACCTGCCACCAGGCGGCGAACACCGTGGCCGAGGCGATCAGCACGGCGGTGACGAACCAACGGCCGGCGGTGTCGGCAAGGCGGGCGATGCGCGGCCGCTGCGACTGGGCCCGGCGCAGCAGGCGGGCGATGTGCGATACGGTGGTGTCCTGCCCGACTCGCTCGACCCGCATGTGGAAGCTGTCACCCAGGTTGACGCTGCCGCCCACCACGGGATCGCCGATGGTCCGCGCCTGAGGCTCGGATTCGCCGGTGAGCATGGACTCATCCAGACTGCTCTCGCCCTGGCTGATACGGCCGTCGGCGGGCACCGTGGCCCCGGGGCGCACCAGCACCTGTTCGTCCACCTCCAGATCGCGCACCGGGATCTCTTCCTCGCCGCCCGGCCCGAGACGCACCGCCGTTCCCGGCACCAGCCGGCCCAGGGCGTCGGTGGTGGCGTTGGCGCGGTGGCGGGCGCTCATCTCCACGTAGCGGGCGATGAGCAGGAAGAAGGTGAACATGCTCACCGAGTCGAAATAGACTTCCGGACCGCCGGCGAAGGTAATCCAGACGCTGGCGGAGTAGGCCCCACCGATGGCCAGGGCGACGGGCACATCCATCCCCGGCCGACCGTTGCGCAGGTCCCGGATGGCGCCGAGGAAGATGGGCAACCCGGCATAGAGCACCACCGGTGTCGCCACCAGCATGCTCACCGTGCGCAGGAAATCCTCGTAGATGGTATCCATGCCGTGGAACTGGCCCGAGTAAAGCGCCACGGCGAACATCATGGCCTGCATCATGCCAAGCCCCGCCACTACCAGGCGGCGCAGGGCGTAGCGGCGCTCCTTCTCGGCCTGGGCGTCGTTGGCTTCCGGCATCACCGGATGGGGCCGATATCCAAGCCGACCCATGTGGGCCATGAGCTGGCTCAGTGGCACACGCTCCGGATCCCAGCGCAGGATCGCGCGACCTGTGGCCGGATTGACGCGCACTTCCTCGACCCCCTCGGCCTCGTCCAGGCTGTTCTCGATCAGCCAGCCGCAGGCGGCGCAGTAGAGCCCTTCCACCAGCATGGATGTCTCGCGGGTGCCGTCCGGGGCGCAGTAGACGAAATCCTTTTGCACGCGCTCACGGTCGAAGCTGGCGTAGCGACTGGCATTGGCGGCAGAGAGATCCTCCGGCTGGCCGGTCGGACCCGGCCGGAAGCGGTAGAACGCATCCAGACCGGAGCCGAGGATGGTGGTGGCCACAGCGTGGCAGCCCGTGCAGCACAGCGGCTGCGCCTCGCCGTCCACGGTGACGGTGAGGTCCACGTCCGGCGGCACCGGTTCGCCGCAGTGGAAACAGGCCTGCTCGGCGGTCACCCCGTCAGCCTCCCCGCGGCGTGGGCGTCAGCGCCAGTTCGCGTTCATCCGCGGCGATCTCCTTGGCCAGCATCCAGCTGCCGTCGGCGGGCTGCAGCCGCATGTAATGCCGGCCGTCCAGGCTGCGTGGGGCTTCACCGCGGTACAGGCCGCTGCTGTCCCGTTGCAGATCCAGTGCCACGTCCCGGTCGGCGTGGGTGGGATGAGACAGGTACAGGCGCAGCGTCTCCGGCCGATCCTCGGGGCCGTCCAGGCGCACGGTCACCCGCCCCGCTTCGCGGTCGATCACCATATTGCCGTCCACGCCCCGGGCTACCGCCTCGTGCTCGAGCTGGTAGGTCTTGTGGATGGCCCGGCCCACGGTCTCGTAGTTGTCCGTCACCAGGCTGTCGCCGTAGATCACCGCGGTGGCCAGCAGGCTCAGCCCGATGACGATGGCGGCCATGGGGGGCGCGAACACGAACCAGAACCAGAACTGACGGTACCAGGGGGCGACGTTTTCCCGTGCCATGACTACTCCTCCCTCGGCCCGTGGAACCGAGCAGTGCTTGTACGCGCAATGTCAGCCTCATCCGTGGCAGTGAGGCGGAACTCGATGGTGTGGCCAGTGCCCCGGGCCTCATCCCGGGGCACGCGGACGCTGGCGGTCACTTGGCTGGTCCGGCCGGCATCCACGCGGATGTGCTCCGGCCGCGTGACCACCTCGGCATCGGGCAGCCCGTCCACGGTGAGCACGTAATCTCGCGCTTCGCGGTCCTTGTTGAGAATCCGCACGGTGTAGACGTTCTCCACCGTCTCGAAGTCCACGTCCCGGTAGAGCACATTGCGGTCGGCCAGGACTTCCATGGCCAACGGCGTGCGCTGGGTCAGGCTGTAGACCGTGCCGGACATCAGCGCGAGCAGCAGAACGCCGTAGACCAGGATGCGCGGGCGGAGAATCCGCGACGGTTTGTCTTCCATGGCGTTGTCGGTGGTGTAGCGGATCAGCCCCCGCGGGTAGTTCATCTTGTCCATGACGCCGTTGCAGGCGTCGATGCAGGCGGCACACGCGATGCACTCGTACTGCAGCCCCTTGCGGATGTCGATGCCGGTGGGGCACGCCTGGACGCACAGGTTGCAGTCAATGCAATCACCCCAACCCTGGGCGCGGTGGTCGATGTTGCGGGAGCGCCCACCCCGGGGCTCGCCGCGCTTCTCATCGTAGGAGATGATCAGTGAGTTCGGGTCGAACATGGCGCTCTGGAAGCGCGCGTAGGGGCACATGTAAATGCAGACCTGCTCACGCAGGAAGCCGGCATTGCCCCAGGTGGCGAAGGCGTAGAACAGCAACCAGAACGTCTCCCAGGGACCGAGCCCGAAGCTGGCCACGCTGACCGACAGCTCGCGGATGGGCGTGAAGTAGCCCACGAACGTGAAGCCGGTGTAGAGCGCGAGAACCACCCACAGCACGTGCTTGCTGCCCCGCCGCAGGAGCTTGTTGATGCTCCAGGGGGCCTTGTCGAGCTTCAGCCGCTGCTGGCGCTTGCCCTCCGTCCAGCGCTCGATCCACATGAACAGCTCGGTCCACACGGTCTGTGGGCAGGCGTAACCGCACCACATGCGCCCCGCCAGGGCGGTGAAGAAGAACAGCGACAGCGCCGCGATAATGAGCAGCACCGCCAGGTAGACGAAATCCTGGGGCCAGAACGTCAGCGCGAAAATGTGGAACTGCCGGGCGGGCAGGTCGAACAGCACGGCCTGACGGCCGTCCCAGGTGATCCAGGGCAGGCCGTAGTAGATGCCCAGCAGGACGATCACCGCCAGATGACGCAGGCGCTGGAACGTGCCGTCCACCTCGCGCGGATGAATCTTTTCGCGGGCTGCGTACATGCCCACGTCGAGATCCACTTTGTCGTCCCCCTTACTCATGGCGTCGGTTGCCGCCCCCGCTCAATACGTAGGTGAGACCGCTTGCAAACAACCCCACCGCCCAGAACATGAAAAACCCGATGGTGTAGCCGGCCATGCGGCTCAATTCCAGGCCCGGGAAGGTCTGCACCCGCAGGGTTTCCGGATCGATCGCGGCGAAGAACACCACCGAGGCCACGGCCGCGGCCAGGAACGACGGCCACAGCGTGCTGCCCAGGCACTGCAGCAAGCGCCCCTTAGTCATCGCGCTCGTCACCTTCGGCCACATCTTCGGCTTCGGCGTTGCGCTCGTCCATGGACAGGCTGTAGACATACGCCGCCAGCAGGTGCACGCGATCCTCGCCCAGCAGATCCTTCTGCGCCGGCATGACGCCCTGGCGCCCGTCGCGGATTGAGGTCTTGATGGCCTCCAGGCTGCCACCGTAGATCCAGTTGTCATTGGCGAGACTGGGGGCGCCAAGAGCCGTACGGCCGGTGCCGTCGGCGGCGTGGCAGGCGGCGCAGCGCTGCTCAAAGAGTTCTGCCCCGGCACTGACCAGCTCTTCGGGAGCATCCCGGCCACTCAGGCTGAACGTGTAAGCCGCGACCTTTTCGACACCATCCTCGCCCAAGGCTCCCCCCAGCGCAGGCATGTTGCCCTGGCGACCGTCCAGAATGGAGGTCAGAATCTGTTCCGGGTCACCTCCCCACTGCCAGTCGTCATTGGCGATGTTCGGGAAACCGACACGACCACCGCCGTCAACGCCGTGACACACGGCACAGTTGTTCTCGAACAGTCGCCGTCCGGTCTGCATGGCGTCCGAGTGCTCGGCGAGTTCCGGGATGGGGATGCCGGCGTACTCCTCGAACAGCGGCGCGACCCGCTCCTCCGTCTCGGCAACCTCCTCCTCCCACTGGCTGTACTGGGACCAGCCCAGAAGGCCCGCGTAGCTGCCGAAACTCGGGTACAACACCAGATAGATGAGGCCAAAGACGATGGTGGCGTAGAACAGCCACAGCCACCACCGCGGCATGGGATTGTTCAGCTCGGTGAGCCCGTCCCACTCGTGGCCGGTGGTCTCGTGGGCCGGCTTCTCGTCCGGCCGCTTCTTGGCTGTCCAGCGAATCAGCCAGACGCAGGCCAGAATGTTGGCCACGGCGATGATGCCGATGTACCAGTTCCAGAAACTACTCATGGTCTCTGCCCTCGCGCTTGTCCTGCCAGCCTTCTCCGCGGTCCTCCGGCCCGTTGGGCGCGTCGTCCTCCAGCGGCAGCCGGGCGGCCTCTTCGAAATCCTTCTTGCGTCGGCTGCTGTAGGCCCAAACCACGATCCCGATGAACGCGATCAGAAGCACCAGTGTGAGCAGCCCGCGAACGGTGTTGATATCCATGGGTCTCCCGCTTACCTGGTGTGCTCGATGGCGGTGCCGAGACCCTGCAGGTAGGCGATGATGGCCTCCATTTCGGTCTTGCCGTCCACTTCGTCGGCGGCACCCTCGATCTGTTCGTCGGTGTACGGCACGCCCAGCCAGCGCTGCTGAGCCCGCATGCGCCCGGCGACGGCATCGCCATCCAGGGTCCGCTCCGCCAGCCACGGATAGGCCGGCATGTTGGAGTCAGGCAACACGTCCCGCGGGTTCAGCAGGTGGATCTCGTGCCAGAGATCGCTGTAGCGGCCGCCGACGCGGGCCAGATCCGGCCCGGTGCGCTTGGAGCCCCACTGGAACGGGCGGTCGTAGACGAACTCACCGGCCAGGGAGTAGTGGCCGTAGCGCTCCGTCTCGGCGCGGAACGGGCGGATCATCTGCGAGTGGCAGTTGTAGCAGCCTTCACGCACGTAGATGTCCCGGCCCGCAAACTCGAGCGGTGCGTAGGGCTCCACCCCTTCCATCGGTTCCGTGGTCTCCGCGGCGAAGAACAGCGGGACGATCTGCACCAGGCCGGCGACGCTGAGCACGGCGATGATCAGCACCGCCATCAGGCCGACGTTTTTCTCGACTACCTCATGACCTTTGCTCATGATTTACGCCTCCTGCGTCGCAGTACGGACGGGTGCGGCTTCCCGGGCCGGGCGCGCGGTCATCCAGACGTTCCAGGCCATGATCAGCATGCCGGTGAAGAACAGGATCCCGCCGAGCAGCCGCACCATGTAGTAGGGGTAGGTCGCCACCAGCGACTCCGTGAAGGTGTAGGTGAGCGTGCCGTCCTCGTTGACCGCGCGCCACATCAATCCCTGCATGACGCCGGCAATCCACATGGCCGAGATGTAGAGCACCACACCCAGAGTGGCGATCCAGAAATGCCATTCGATGGCCTTGACGCTGTGCATGGTCTCGCGCCCGAACAGCCGCGGGATCAGGAAGTACATGGCGCCGAAGGTGATGAACGCGACCCAGCCCATGGCCCCCGCATGGACGTGACCAATGGTCCAGTCGGTGTAGTGGGACAGGGCGTTGACCGTCTTGATGGACATCATCGGTCCCTCGAAGGTGGCCATGCCGTAGAAGGACAGGCTCACGATCAGGAACTTGAGGATCGGGTCGGTCCGCAGTTTGTACCAGGCCCCGGAGAGCGTCATGATGCCGTTGATCATCCCGCCCCAGCTGGGCGCCAGCAGCACCAGCGAGAACACCATGCCCAGGGACTGCGCCCACTCGGGCAGCGCGGTGTAGTGCAGGTGGTGCGGCCCGGCCCACATGTAGATGGAGATCAGCGCCCAGAAGTGGACGATGGACAGCCGGTAGGAGTAGATGGGTCGGTTGGCCTGCTTGGGCACGAAGTAGTACATCATCCCCAGGAAGCCGGCGGTCAGGAAGAAGCCCACCGCGTTGTGGCCGTACCACCACTGCACCATGGCATCCACGGCACCGGCGTACACTGGGTACGACTTGGTCATCGACACCGGAATCGCCAGGTTGTTGACGATGTGGAGCATGGCCACGGCGAGAATGAATGCGCCGTAGAACCAGTTGGCCACGTAGATGTGCTTGACCTTGCGCTGCACGATGGTGCCGAAGAACACCACCGCGTAGGCCACCCAGACCACCGCGATCAGCAGGGCGATGGGCCACTCAAGTTCTGCGTACTCCTTGCCCTGGGTCATGCCCAGCGGCAGCGTGATCGCCGCCAGGACGATGACGGTCTGCCAGCCCCAGAAGGTAAAGCTCGCGAGTTTCGGCGCGAACAGCGGCGTCTGGCAGGTGCGCTGGACGACCCAGTACGAGGTGGCGAAGAGCGCCGACCCACCGAAGGCGAAGATCACGGCGTTGGTGTGCAGAGGCCGCAGGCGGCCATAGCTCAGCCACGGAACGTCGAAATTGAGCGCGGGCCAGATCAGCTGGGCGGCTATGAGCACGCCGACGCCCATGCCCACGACGCCCCAGACGATGGTCATGATGCTGAACTGACGCACCACGGTATTGTTGTAGGTTGTGGTTGACTGCATGGCATTCCGTCCACTTGTCGGTGGTCCTGGCAGGTGGGGGAATTATCAGCGGGGGCATCGTGCGGGTTCTTGACGTGGATCAAGGTCTGGCGGGCCGACGGGGAATCCCGGTGAGAGAAACTGACGGCGCCGTCCTGTCGTTCTGGACGCTCCGGCGCTTACGTCAACAGTTCGCTGTATGGATAGACCGTGACCGTATCCCCCCGCCTGGATTGCCCGGTGGGGCGGTATCTCCGCCAGGGCGTTAGCCCAGGTGGTGATGACGAAATCGGCTTCCCGGGCCGCCTCCTGGAGCATGGAGTCGGTGGCCTCCCGGTCGTCCGGGACGATCTGCGGGTACAGCACGTTCTTCCCCAGACGGGCCACGGTTTGAAACCCTTCTCTGGTGTACAGCGCGGAAACTTGTTGGAGCGGTGTGCGTGTCGTCCTCCATGCATTGCGTCAATGCGGCCCCGAGCATCCGGTTCAGTGTGCGCTGCCGGCCTGCTGGATGCGCTGGAGGAAGGGTGCATCCGGTGCGCCGGTGACGATTAGCTCGTCCATGGCTCGTGTCATGGCCACATAGAGCAGGCGGGTTTCTTCTGCCAGCCTGTCTTCCTGCGGGTCCATTTCGCCCAGGCCTGTCACGGCAACCACCGGAAACTCCAGCCCTTTGCTTGAATGCATGGTGACGACTTTCACGCTGTCCGCGTCTGTCGGGGTGGCGCCGCGGCCACGACTGCGCGCGACCAGGTTCTCGCTGGGAATACCGGCCTCCTTGAGGCTCTGGGCGATCCGGCCGGCGACACGCGTGCGGCGGTAGAGAATGGCCATCTCTCGCCACTGCCGTCCGTGGGCGTGCAAGCGTTTCAGATGGCGAACCACGTAGTCGATCTCGCGTGGTAGCGTCGGCAACGCAATCACGGTGGGTTCGGGTCCGTCGCGCCCTGCGCTCTCGGGCCCCACCAACGGGATGCCGTCATCTTCGGCCTCCTCCGGGGCCAGCAACTCCCTGGCAAATCGACTCGCCAGATCCAGCACCTGTCTTGTATTTCTGTAGTTGATTCTGAGGATTGTCGTGCGCCCCTGTGCCTGAACGCCGACGCTGGAGAAGCTGAATCGCCGCTGGCTGCGCTCGTAGATGGACTGGGCGTCGTCGTAGAGGACAAGAACCGAGTTGGTGTCCGGGTCCACCATCTGTGTGGCCACGCGAAACCAGTGGGGCTCGAAGTCGTGACCTTCGTCGATCATGACGGCCCCATACTGGCCACCGGGAATGCGCCTTTCGTCCACGGCCCCGATTACCCGCTGCACCATGGCATCAAAGAACGCCCGCTGACCGCCGCCGGACGGCGGCGGCTCGACGTGGTACGCCCGCAACTGCGCATGGCACCAGCGGTGGAAATTGTAGACCACGACCTGATCCCCCACGCCCTTTTCGGCCAGCACTTGCTCCAGCCGGGCCGCCAGTGTGCGGTTGTAGCAGAGCACGAGAATGGGCTTGCGCAGGGCGCGCGCCAGATGCAGGCACCGGTACACCAGAATCAGCGTTTTCCCGGCACCGGCCGCACCGTGCACCACCCTGTGGCCACTACCCAGGCTGCGGGCGAGCTGTTCCTGCTGCAGGTCCATCACCCGCATCAGGTCCGGCAGGGCGTCGGCGACGGAGCCACCGGCTGCGTCCGCGTCCGGGCCATCATCGAACAGACTGCCCTGCTGAATGCGAATCTCCGGAAAAAGGTGGCCACGAATCCGGTCCATCTGCGGCAGCGACAGCCGGTGCCGGAACTGCACCGTGAACATGCCCCACAGCCGCTCCTGAAACGCCTCGGCATCCAGGGAGTCCGTCATCTCGTCACGGCAGATGACACGGTTCGCGGGGATCACGTCGGACAATTGCTGCGCATCGAACTGGCGCCGCGTAATGTTCGGAAACACCACACCGTGCCCGAACGGCAGCATCAGCCTGCCCTGGAGTGCATGACCGGGCGGATGGACCAGCTGGGGGTCGTTCTCCAGGGGCTTCACGACGCCGTAGGTGTACTGTCGCGCCTGCTCAAGCGGATTGAGCACTTCCTTCACGCCGCGGTTCGTGATGATGGTGGCCCGCTGGCGGTCCATCTGCTGGATTGTCTCCAGCTTCCAATCCTTGACCTCGAGCACGAGCAGGCCACGCTGCGGGTGGAGGACGATGAAATCGGGGTGGCGCGTCAGGACGCCGACGGGGACGTCATACCAAGCCAGGTAGTCGTCTTCGAGGTACTGCTCAAGGCGCCGCGCAAACCGCTTCTCGCCGCTGGTCATGCGCGGCAGGCAGGAATTCAGGGAAGGAATCAGCGTGGTCACGGACACACTCCTTGTCGGCAGCGGCCACGCAGGCCGGCGGAACACCATCCTTTCCCGTTACTGTACACCAGAAAAGGACGGTGTCGCCGCCGAGTAAACCGCGCACAAGTACGGTGTCGCACAGACCAAGCCCGACCACCGCGTTAACGTCCCGGGAAATGTTCTTTACCTGCAAAGGTAATGACCGGTGGTCAACGCGACGCGAGACATCGCTGCCCACCTTCTATAGATCGTCTCGAGCGAGGTGAACCATGAAAAAGTTCATGAGCTGGCTTTCCATCAGCGCCCTGTTGTTGTCTTCGCTGATCCTGGGAATGGGTTCGGCAGTTGCGGACTATGACGAGGATAAGGAGGAAGACCGCATGGAGGAAGGAGCCGGTGGTGAAGGCGACATGGAGGGTGATGACCACACCGGAGAGGAAGACGACTGGGACGATGAGGAAGACGATTGGGAAGATGGAGGAGAGGGTGACGAACACGAATGATCTCGTTCGTCACTGAAACGACTTCCATTCTGCTCGCACTTCAGATTCTTACACGCAACGTCTTCGCTGCCGGGAGCACGGCTCCCGGCAGTTTGCCTTTCCACCGGGAGTATCCCTGCCTCTCCTGAGACTACGACGCTCGTTGCGTCACCAACCATCACTCGGGCCCGATTGCTTTGGCGGATTCCGTCTCCTGACCCAACTATAATGCCCAGCATGCCCGATCCGTCGCCGCACCAGGCTTACGTCGCCGAGCCGAACGCCCTTGAGCGCACGGCGGCGCTGTACCTGCAGAGCCAGAGCCGCGCCGATGCCTTCCGGCTGCGCGCGCTGACTGCCGACGAATACCGACAGATACGCCGAATGGAGCGGCAGACCTTGCTCTGGGCAGCGCTTGCCGGCGTCATCTCCGGGAGCGTTCTCGGCGGAATCGAGCTGACGTTCGTCCGCAATCAGTTCGATGGGCTGGAAGAACTCGACTGGGCCGACCGGTGGCCATACTGGACAGCGGTGCTGAGCCTCGCGGCCGCGGTCAGCCTGGTAGAGATCGCGTTCCTGTACTGGAACGCGCTTCGGGCCATGGCTGCTCTCAGCGCCGTGACGGGATTGCCGCTGAAAGGAGGCAATTACCGCATGCTTGCGCTTCGCGGGCTTGCGCGCACGGCGCTGGAGTTCCCCAATCCACGCACCCCCGTGTACGGCATCGATCCTGTCGCGCTGGTCCCGCGCTGGAAATTCGTGGCCCAGAACCTGCTCTACCGCGCAAAGGTCGGCATCAGCAGCTTCCTGCTGCGCATCGTTCTGCGTCGCGTGCTCGTGCGAACGGCGTTGCGGGGGCTGATTCCCATGCTCGCCGGCCCCCTCTACGCAATATGGAATGCCTGGATTACCCGGCGCATTCTGCGACGCGCCCGGGAACAGGCGTTCGCACCGCGTGCGGTGGAGGCGCTCATGGCCGAGATTGCCGCCGCACGGCACCACCTGGGGGAGTCGGCCCGTCGCGTCATGGTCGAAGGGGTCGGGGAACTGCTGGTACGCAACCAGGACGCCCACCCCACGTACGTCTACCTGCTCGCGCGTCTTATGGAGACGCTCGCCCCCTCCGACAGCCGGATTACGGTCGACTGGCCGGCGCGCCTCCGCGAGCTGGAGAAACTGACGCCGGAAGAGCAAAGCCTGGTGCTGTGGGTGCTGACCGTGGCGAGTGTCCTGGGGGGTGGCCTTCGCCGGACACAGCGCGAACTCCTGGAGCAAGCCCATGCAGCCGCGGGTGAGTCGTTTCAGCCGACACGGCTCACGGAGCTGCGCGCCCGGCTTATGCGTGGTGAATCCCTGTCGGCCGCGAACGCACGACACGCGACCATCCCATAACGCCCAGAACATGGAACGTTCCACCCGCCTCAGGCGTAACTAGATGGAGCACCGGTAGCAGCACAGCAGCCACCGGCCATCCCACAGGACCTCGGAGGTTCTCATGAAATACCTCATTGCGTGGCTACTGGGCGTGCCCGGCATCATCCTGCTCCTGATCTTCATCATCTCGCGCGTGATCTGAACGAAAAGCAGGGCTGTTGCTGCCCACAAGCCCTCTCCCGGTGCATGGCGACGGATCGCCGCACGCACCGGGAGATATCATTTCAGGTTTACTGACTCACCCGTCACGCAGACGCCGGCTCGACATCCCGCATCGGCTCGATATTCTGATTGAACCGGAAGACGTTGTCCGGGTCGTACATGCCCTTGATCCGAGCGAGTCGCTCGTAGTTCGGGCCGTAGGTGGCGCGCACGCGGTCCTGTCCTTCGTCCATCATGAAGTTGACGTAGCCACCGCCGGCCGACGTGGGATGCAGCGCGTCCCAGTAGCGCACCACCCAGTCACGGACCCGGTCTGCATTGGCCGGATCCGGATCAATGCCGAGGATCACGGCGCTCCACTTGGCGTGACGATAGTAAAACGCCGTGTCCGCCGCACCGACGCGGTGCGCTTCGCCGTCGATAGGGTAGAGATGCATGGTGGAAAGCGGAGTCGGCACCTCAGCGAATGCTTCATGCACTGCAACGGCCTCGTCCGGAATGTCCACGAAGTAATCCCCACGCCAGTACGACTGGAGGCCCGGAGGATAGAGCGCATCGAACGCAGCCTGCAGCGCAGGAAACGGCATCTCCTGGATGCCATCCAGCAGCGGCGAGCCAAACGCCCGCACTGGGGCGAGGGCTTCATCCGCACCCTCCGACGCGCCGGTATAGACCCAGAGGGCGCCGCACACAGGCCGTCCGTGCAGGTGCTCAGGGAAGGGAGGCCCCGGAGGGACACAGCCCACCATGAAGAATCCGTAGAGATCTTCAGGAGCGGAAGGCATGAACTCCCGGTACCAGCGCAAGACTCTGCCCGTGTCCGCCGTATCGTGGAACACGGGGCCGGCGACCACGGTGGCCAGAGGATGGCAGCGGAACCGGAACGACGTCACGATACCGAAGTTCCCGCCACCGCCCCGAAGCGCCCAGAACAAATCCGGATGCTCCTCGGCACTTGCGGTGACAAACGAACCATCTGCCAGCACCACGTCGGCCGAAAGCAGATTATCAATGGTGAGGCCATGGCGACGCGCCAGGTAGCCAGTGCCACCGCCCAGGGTCAGCCCGCCGATCCCGGTGGTGGAGATGATCCCTCCGGGCATGGCCAGGCCGAAGGCATGTGTGGCGTGATCCACGTCCCCCAGCGTGCACCCGCCGTCGACGGTCACCGTGCGTGCCGCCGGGTCGACCCGCACCCCCCGCATTGCGGACAGATCAATGACGAGCCCACCTTGGCATACGCCCATGCCGGCGGCGCTGTGTCCGCCACCACGAACGGCTACGGGCACACCATGCTCACGGGCCACCGTGATCGCGGCCATGACGTCCGCAACGTCGGCGCAATGGGCGATGGCGCCCGGACGCCGGTCGATCATCCCGTTCCACACGGACCGGTCACTGTCGTACCCACTCTGCCCCGGCAGGCTCACCCGCCCGCGGAGTCGTGTTTCAAGTGCGTCCATGACCGTCTGCGTCAGTTCTTCATTGGCATTCATGTTCTCCCCCTCCTCGCGGTGCTCTGTGCTCTCGGCACCGGCACCACGGTAAGCTGGGGGGCGTTCGCAAAGCGTTCGCGAGGCACCACACACGGGGGCAGCTTCGTTCAGCAGTAAAACGGCGGTGCCCAGTTCATGGGCATTACACCCCTGCGCCCGTCCGAGAACCGATCGCAGCAGGTCCGCCGCCCTCTCTCCAGAACCGGATTCGTACCACCTCCGGGCCAGGTCGGTGGCCGCACGCAGCTCCAGCGCCACGGCCTTCTGCTCGGTGGCAATCATCAGGGCGTGCTGCAGCATGGCTTCGCCCTTGGCGCCCGGCTGCATGGCTGCTCGCAGGCGCCACAGTTCGGCCAGCCACCAACGATCCCCCCGCGCCTCGGCGGAGGTGCAGGCCTCAGCAAGAACCCTTTGCGCCTCGCCGCCGCGCCCGTCGCTCCACAGCACCTCGGCCAGCAGAGCATGCCAGAACGGCACACGCGTCTCGGCGCTGCGTTGGCGCAACTTATCAAGACCGGCACGCATGAGCGCCTCGGCCGCCGCACCTCCTATCAGCCGCCCCTCGATGAGCCGGCCCCACTCGCCGTAGTAGGCAAAACCATAGCGGTCGCACAGGTCACGAACCGATACCGAGAGCGCGCCCGCACGCTCACTGTCACCACGCAGATAGTAGGTAATTGCGCCGTACGCACGGGCGATGGCCTGATCAAAGGGCTGTTCGGTCTCGTCGGCCAGCTCAAGGGCCGCCAACGCACTCGCCGCGGCGTCCTCCGCCTGTCCGGTAAGCCAGAACGCGTGGGCCCGCCAGGCGCGGGCCATGACCTTGACCCGAAAGCCGTAGAGGAACGTCTCCCGCGTGTCGACCCACTCCTCGGCGGCCCGGAACCGCGGCAAAGCCTCCAGTGGACGGCCAAGGCTGGTCAACGACCCTGCACCGACCATGCGCACCCACCCGGCGTGCGACGGATGGTCCGCCGCTTCCCGATCAAGCCGCTCACACAAGGCCAGGGATTCCTTGATCTGACCCCGGACGAACAGATGCGCCCACATGGCACCCTGGCTCCGCAGGTGAATGGCGTGTGCGCCGAGCGCAGAACTGAGCTCGGAGGTCCGTTCCACCAACGCTCCTACTTCACCACTTGCATATCCGTGCAGAGCAGTCACCGAGGGAAACATCGCCTGTAGCAGCTTGAGCTCCCGTTGATCCCGTGCGGCATCACTTTGCAACCCGGCCAGCAATTCCATGGCCCGATCGAAGTGGCGCACAGCATCGGAGTGCGCAAAAATCGCCTTGGCCGTTTCCGCCGCCATGACGTGATAGTCGATCGCAAGAGCCGGCTGATCACCGCGTTCGTACTGGTCGGCAACCTGTGCGGCCACCGCCGCCATGTCATCAGCGTGCTGCAGGCACAACGCCGCAGCGATGCGACGATGCAGGAACCGCCGAGACAGCGGGCTGAGCCTATCGTAGGCTGCCGCGCGCAGGAGGTCGTGGGTGAAGTCGTACGTTACGGCGGAGTGCTGTCGTATCAGCCGGCGGTGCCACAACTCGTCGACCCCTTTCACCAGGGATTCATCATCGAATGTGCCAACCGCCAGCAGCAATTCCAGCGAAAAATCGCGCCCGACCGCTGCGGCAAGCCCGGCCAGTTCCTCTGCCGCAGGGCTGAGTTGCGCCAGACGGTCGGACAGGACCGCATCCATACGCGACGACCCAGTCCAGCCGTGGCGCATGGACTCCACCACGAACAGCGGGAAGCCACCGGTCTGCGCCTTCAGAGTTTGCGTTGCAACATCATCAAGAGGCGCCCCGCCAAGAGCTTGCGCCAGTTCAGCGACCTCGGATGCAGTCAAAGGAGCGAGCTCGTGTTCCTCCAGAACGCCTTCCGCCCGGAGCCGGCGACAACAGGCAACCAATTGCGGATGATCATAGAGTTCCTCGCTACGCAGCGTCGCCACGACGAGCACCGGCGCGGCCGCATCAAAGTGAAACAGGAACTCAAGCCACGCAAGGGTCTCGTTGTCACACCACTGAAGGTCATCCAGAACAAGCAGTATCGGACGTCCGGAGGCGAGCACCGCGTGCACCAGCCCCTCATAGAACTGGCGGCGTTGCCAGGCATTGGCCAACGGATCCGGGCGGTCTTCCCGCTCTCCCGCCCCGAGCTCCGGCACGAGCCTGCTCACCTGGGACCGCCACACCTCGTCCATCCTGGCTAGGCCTTGCCGTAACGCCGTGCTGCGCATCCACTCGGCGACCGGCGCCAGAACCACCCGCGCCTGCGATGGAAAACACCGCGCACGGGCCACGAGCCCGCCACCTCGCTGGACCGCATCGGCAAACTCCGCGATCACGCGCGACTTGCCGACCCCCGCCTCGCCCGCGATCACGCCGAAAGCGGGTGCAGTGGCGACCTTGGCCCATAGAGTGTTCAGGGCATCCAGCTGGTTCTTCCTGCCAACCAGCGATACGGGTCGCGCCGTATCCGGCGCTGCCGCGACCGGCTCCGGAGGCCGTGAGAACAGCTTCGCGTAGACGCCAAGCGTTTCCGCAGACGGTTCTACTCCCAGTTCCTCACGGAGCACGGAGCTACACCGGTGAAACGTCCTCAGTGCACTTGCGCGATCTCCGGCATCGGCCTGAAGCCTCATCAACAGCCGATAACCCGACTCCTCCAACGGATCCAGCTCCACACGCCGATACGCATGCCTGATAGCGGCCTGCCAATCACCGTGGGTGGCCAGCACCACCGCAAGACGGTCAACAAGGCTGATGCACAGCCGCTGCAAGTGATCCCTGGCCTCGAGAACCCAGTCGTCGTACAAGGCGGGTAAAAAGGCGCCGCCGTAGGCATCCGCCGCCCGTCGTGCTGCGGTCAGGAACGCGCTTTCATCACGCTGGTTGGCCGCGGCAGAGGCTACTGTCGCGGCGTCCTGAAACACGGTGAGATCAATCGTGCACGGCGCGTCGGTTCGCCAGCACACGGTGCTGGAACCCACCACCAGACACCGATCCGGCTCGGGAAGGCTGGCCCGGAGATGGTGGAGTTCGCGACGCAGGTTGGTCCGCGCCTGGCCCTCCGAGGAGTCCGGCCAGAAGAGCCCCGCGACATGCTGGCGCATCTGTGGGATGCCCGCATGGAGGACCAGATAGCCCAGCAGGCCAAGCGTCCGGGGTGCGTGCAGAGCTTCGACAGACACGCCGTCGACCATCACCTGCTGCTCCCCCAGGAGCCTGATCGTGAGCATGACCAGCTCCTGCTCCACGACGTGAAGCGCCGGATTGGACTTTCTGAAGCATCGTTTGCTTTTCGGTCGCCGTCAATCTCCGCATCGAAGCACGACAAACGGTTTGCGAACGCCATGCCCACTAGCCTGAGCATCACCTGCTGCCCCGAGCAGATATTCCGGCCACCAGCGCGGGAACCCAGCCCGGAGCATAGGGGGATCAGCGCGGGCTCGGACCGCGCCAGCACATCGATTCTACAGACGCGAGGTGAACCATGAACGTTCGTTACCTGATCGCAACCATGGCAGTGGCAAGCCTGTGGGTTGCACCCTTGGCGGCGGATACCACACAGGACCGACTCATCAAGATGGGATTCCTGCCGCCCCCGATCAACGCCTCCACCCTGGTGGAAAGTCGCCCCCTGGAAGCCCGCAACGCTTCGGAGCAACGGGCCATCGACTGGGGCTTCATGCCCTCCAGGACTGAAGTGGTGAGAACCTACGTTCTCACCCGACAGGCACCGGAGACCGGGCTCACGGCAACGGAGACGGAACTGCGAAAGCTGGGTTTCGTGCCCGAGAAGCTGTCATACCGATCCACGGAAACCGACGGCACCCCACAGCCGCCCCCGGATCGCATGGCGACCCGCGACACCCAGTAGCGCGCCCATCTCCAATGGCTTGGGCGTGACGCGGGTACTAACACACATGGCGTGCCAGCCCGGCACGCCATGTGTCAGGGTGGCGGTGCTGCAATCGACCGTGTCTCGGGGTGCGCCAAGCGACTAGAGCAGTTCCGTATAGGGGTAGACTGTGACGGTTTCGCCTGTGGTGATGGTGGTGTGAGGCGGGATCTCCGCCAGGGCGTTAGCCCAGGTGGTGGAGCTGACGATGCCGGAGCCCTGGTCCGGGAACAGGCTCACGCGCTGATCCCGGCCGTCCTGGGTCAGGCGGGCACGGAGGTAGCGGGTCCGCTTGTCCGCCTGCTGCACAGAGAAACCGGCCACAGCGCTGATGGTCCCCGGCGTGAAGTCCGCCGCGCCCTGGCGCTTGAGGATCATGGGCCGGCCGAACAGGCAGAAGGTGACGAACAGCGATACCGGGTTGCCCGGCAGGCCGAGAAAGGGGGTTCGTCCGATGCGGCCGAAGGCAATGGGCTTCCCCGGCTTGATGGCGACCCGCCACAGGTCAAGCTGGCCGATCCGCTCCACGGCCGCCTTCACGTAATCCGCATCGCCCACGGAGACGCCCCCGCTGGTAATGACGAAATCGGACTCCCGGGCCGCCTGCTGGAGCATGGAGACGGTGGTCTCCATATCGTCAGGGACGATCTGCGGGTGCAGGACCTCGCAACCCAGAGACTGAAGCAGCCCCAGCAGGGCGTAGCCGTTGGAATTGTAGATCTGGCCCGGTCGCGCATCCGTGCCGGGCTCGGCCAGCTCGTTGCCGGTGACGAGCACGGCCACGCGCAGGCGCGGGCGCACGGGAAGCGCGCCGTAGCCGCCGGTGGCGGCCAGCGCCATGTGCTGGGGCTGCAGTCGCGTGCCGCCGGCGATGATGGGGTCACCGGCGTTCACGTCCTCACCCGCCAAGCGGATGTGGCTGCCACGCTCCGGGCGGAAGTCGAGCTCCAGGGTGTCACCGGAGCGGGTGCAGCGCTCCTGCATAACCACGGTATCCGCGCCCTGCGGAATGGCGGCACCGGTGTAGATGCGCATGGCGCTGCCCTCGGGCAGGGTTGCGGGTGGGTCGCCCGCCGCGGCGGTGCCGGCGACTGGGAGCGTGCCGCCCTCTTCGTGCACGTCGGCCGCGCGGCAGACGTAGCCGTCCATGGCGGCGTTGTCATGGGGTGGCGTGGTCACACGGGCCACCACGTCCCGCGCCAGCACACGACCGATGGTCTGACACAGGGGGACCACATCTTCCCGGTTGGACGGCGCGATGCCATCAAGCATGTGGCGTAGTGCCTCGGCAGGCTCGTGCAGGTGTTGCTGGCTGAGGGTGCAGTCGGTCATTGCTACTGGGTCATCCTTGTCTGAAGTTGAACGGGGCTTCCGGCTCGGTCGAATACGGCGTAGCGGGACAGGTCGGCGCCCATTTCAACGGCTTCGGCCATCTGTTTAAGGTAGGGCTCGGCTTCTTCCGAGGTGGGCAGGCGGCCGCCGGTGGCGGACAGGCTGGAGACCATGATCAGGTCCCAGGCCATGCCCGACTGGTCGGCTTCCTCAGCCAGGACATCCAGGCGCAGGTCTTCGGTGAGTTCCCGGTCCGTGGCCATGACGGGGCGCAGATAGCCGCTGCCCTGGATGACGTCGTTCTTGTCGGGGTTGCCGTCGCCGGATTCCGGCTCGGCCTTCAGGAGCACGAGCAGCAGGCGCTGCGGTTCGTCCTGTTCCAGGCCGGCTTTCTTGAGGTCGTCAAAACTGCTGATACGCATCGTGGGGTCGCCCCGTTACTGAATGAGCATGGATTCGGCCTGGTCCAGGTCGATGCCGCGGATCTCGGCATCGCCGGCCAGGAGCTTGATGTACTGGCTGATGGCACGCTGCCGCGACACGGCCTCCAGGTACTCCCGGATGCGCTCGTGCACCGCCTCGAATGGCAGCTGCTCGCCGGCCACGTGCTGGAGCACATCCACCACGTGGAAGCCGTAACGGGTCTTGATGGGCTGATCGGCCAGCCCCACGGGCAGGCGCAGCACTGCGTCCTCGAATTCCGGCACAGTCTCGCCGTTGCTCACCTGGCCCAGATGGCCGCCCTCGTTCGCCGACGGGCAGCGGGAGTGTTTGCGCGCCATGTCCGCGAAGGCGTCCGGATCGCGCCGGAGTTCTTCGATGAGCTGCTCGGCCGTGGCGCGAGCCTGGTTGCGCTCTTCCAGATCCTCCGGGTGGCCGGCGAGCAGGATGTGGCGCACCTCGGCCATGTCCGGCGTGCGGAAGCGCTCCGGGTTCTGCTCATACCAGCGGCGGCAGGTGGTGTCGTCCGCCGTGGGGATGTGGACTTCCGTGGCGATGAGTTCGTCGATGACCGGATCCAGGTCGTCGTCGTCCTCGGGCACCGCCATGTCGAGCTGCTCGGCGCGTTGCCTGAGTAGCTCGCGGACGGTCAGGGCCACGGCGGCCCGGCGCTGGGCGTAACGCGGATCGGCGCCGGACTCCTGATGGTAGGCCGATTCGATGTTGATGGCCCGGCTGGTGATTTCCCTGCCATTGACGTGGATGGACATGCGACCTCCGGGTCGGGTGTTCGTGATGCTGTTGGTGGACCTGAAGGTCCACCCTACGATTGCTGCGGCCCGTGCCTTTGCTGGTGGACCTGAAGGTCCACCCTACGGGTGCTGCGGTTCGTGCCTTTGCCGGTGGGCCTGAAGGTCCACCGATCCACCCTTCGCCGCCCCCGCCCCGATTACACCGCCCGGGCGCGCACCACCTGCCAGGCACGCCAGATGTAGCCGTAAGGCACGCTCCAGATGTGCACCAGACGGGTGAACGGGAACACCAGGAACATGAGCATCCCCAGGAACATGTGCAGCTTGTAGATCCAGTGAATGTCGTAGATGGTGGCCGCCGCACCGGTCTGGAACGTCACCAGACCCTGAGCCCAGGCGGAGATCTGCTGCATCACTTCACCGTCCAGGTGGCCCGTGGACACCGGAATGGTCAGCAGGCCGGTGAGCAGCTGCGCCGCCAGCAGGATGAGAATGAAGGAATCCATCGGATAGCTGGTCTTGCGCACCCGCGGATCCGTCATGCGACGGTGCAGCAGAATCACCACGCCCACCAGAGTGATGGCACCGAAGATGCCGCCGGCAACAATGGCCAGAAGCTGCTTCGCTCCCGCCGTGAGCCCCAGTGACGTGTACAACGCCGTCGGCGTCAGCAATCCGAACAGGTGGCCGAAGAACAGGGCGATGATGCCGATGTGGAACAGGTTGATGCCCCACCGGAAGCGCTGCCCGCCGGACATGAGCTGCGTGGTGTTGCTCTTCCAGGTGTACTGGCTTTTCTCGAAACGGATCAGGCTACCCACCAGGAACACCGTCCCGGCGATGTAGGGGAACACCGCAAAGGCAAGATCATGGAAATATTCGTACATGGCTCGTGTCTCCTAAACCCTCTGTCTCAGGCGGTGTTGCGCTTGAGTGCCGACCAGTCCACAGGCACGGCCTGGCCCTGGTTGGTTTTCGCCCCGCCGCAGCCGCCGCTGGTGGGCCCAAACGTCACCGGCTCCTCGGCCCAGACTTCGTCCAGGGCCTCGGGGGTGTCGTCGCGCTCCTCCTCGCGGAGTTGCCGCTGGAGTTGCTCCCCGGCCGTCTCCATTCCGCCAAGCTCCAGCAGGGCCTTGAACAGCCACTGGTAGTCGCTGTCGCGCTCTTCGAGCCGTCCTTGGAGGAGCTGGAGCAGATGCCCCATCTCCTCCAGCCAGCCCTGGACCTCTTCCTCCGACAGACGCGAGCAGAACTCCAGGAACAGGGGCACGTAGTCCGGCAGCTCGTTGGCACTGACCTCCAGGCCGTGCTCCCGGTAGATGTTGAGCAGATTCACCATGGCCTGCCCGCGGTCCCGGGACTCGCCGTGGACATGCTCGAAGAGATGCAGGGAGAGCGAACGGCTGCGGTCGAAGAGGCCCACGTACTCGGCCTGGACGTCCAGCAGGTCATGGGTGCGCAGCCGCTCGACCAGGCCCACCAGGCCCCGACGCGTGTCCGCGTCGAGCCCCGGTGCCTCCTGGATCACGGTCGCCAGCTCGTGGCCGTGCTGCTGCAGCTCCTCGCCGGGGTAGTCCATGAGCACGGCGATCGCCTTGAGGATCATCATGACGAACCCTCCTTCTCCTTCTCGCGGGTCTTGAACTCGACCCGCGCCGGGAACGCGCGCTGGCTGGCCCGCCGACCACCGAAGATGTCGGTCTTGGTGGAGCCGTTGCTGGAGACGTTGCAGCCATCACCAAAGCTGAAGCCACAGCCGGCCCGCTCGCCGTAGGGATCCTCGGCCGAGAACTCCTTGCTGGCCGTGGGAATGTCGAAGCGGTCCTCGTAGTTGGCGATGGCCATGATCTGGTACATGTCCTCCACCATCTCCTCGGACAGCCCCACCTGCTCCAGCACCGCGTGATCCGGCTTGCCCTCGACGGTCTGGCTGCGCTTGAACTTGCGCATGGCAAGCATCCGCTCCAGTGCCTTGATGACCGGCCGCTCGTCACCGGCGGTGAGCATGTTGGCCAGGTACTTCACCGGGATGCGCAGGGAGGCCACATCCGGGATCAGCCCTTCGCTGTCGATGTTGCCGGCGTCGGCCGCCGACTGGATCGGCGACAGCGGCGGCACGTACCACACCATGGGCAGCGTCCGGTACTCCGGGTGCAGCGGGAAGGCCACCTTCCAGTCCATGGCCATCTTGTACACCGGCGATCGCTGGGCGGCCTCCAGCCACTGCTGCGGAATGCCTTCCTTCTTCGCCGCGGCGATCACCTCGGGATCGTGCGGATCGAGGAAGACGCGCATCTGCTGCTCGTAGAGATCCTGCTCGGAGGGCGCCGAGGCGGCCTCCTGGATGCGGTCGGCATCGTAGAGGATCACGCCGAGGTAGCGGATGCGGCCCACGCAGGTCTCGGAGCACACGGTGGGCTCGCCCACTTCGATACGCGGGAAGCAGAAGGTGCACTTCTCCGATTTGCCACTCTGCCAGTTGTAGTAGATCTTCTTGTACGGGCACCCGGAGATGCACATGCGCCAGCCGCGGCACTTGTCCTGGTCGATCAGGACGATGCCGTCCTCCTCACGCTTGTAGATCGCGCCCGAGGGGCACGAGGCCACGCAGGTGGGGTTCAGGCAGTGCTCGCACAGCCGGGGCAGATACATCATGAAGGTGTTCTCGAACTGCCCGTAGATCTCCTTCTGGATGTTCTGGAAGTTGTAGTCCTGGGAGCGTTTCTCGAACTCCCCGCCCAGGATCTCCTCCCAGTTCGGGCCCCACTCGATCTTGTCCATGGGCTGGCCGGTTAGCGCCGAGAACGGCTTGGCCACCGGCTGGTGCTTGGAGTCGGGGGCGTTGTGCAGCCGCTGGTAGTCGTAGTTGAACGGCTCGTAGTAGTCGTCGATGCTTGGGAGATCCGGGTTGGCGAAGATGTTCGCCAGGATCCGCCACTTGCTGCCGGCCTTGGGCTGGAGCTTGCCGCTCTTCACCGACCAACCGCCGTTCCACCGCTCCTGGTTTTCCCAGTCTTTCGGATAGCCGACACCGGGCTTGGTTTCGACGTTGTTGAACCAGGCGTACTCCATCCCTTCACGAGACGTCCAGACGTTCTTGCACGTCACCGAGCAGGTATGGCACCCGATGCACTTGTCCAGGTTAAGGACTTTTCCAATCTGCGCGCGGACCTTCATGCCTGTTCCTCCGCCTCGTAAATGCTCTGGTCGTCACCGTCGAGCCACTCGACCCGATCCATCTTGCGCACCACCACGAATTCATCGCGGTTGGAGCCGACAGTGCCGTAGTAGTTGAAGCCGTAGCTGAGCTGGGCGTAGCCGCCGATCATGTGCGTGGGCTTGAGCACCGCGCGGGTCACGGAGTTGTGGATGCCGCCCCGCTCGCCGGTGATCTCCGATCCGGGGGTGTTCACCAGCTTCTCCTGGGCGTGGTACATCATCACCATGCCCTCGGGAACGCGCTGGCTGACCACGGATCGGGCCACCAGGGCGCCGTTGCTGTTGAAGCACTCGATCCAGTCGTTGTCGACGATGCCGACCTTCTTGGCGTCCACTTCGCTCATCCATACACACGGCCCGCCACGGGAGAGCGTGAGCATCAGCAGGTTCTCGCTGTAGGTGCTGTGAATGCCCCACTTCTGGTGCGGGGTAATCCAGTTCAGCGCGATCTCCTCGTTGCCGTTGCCTCGCACGCCCTGGATGGTCTGGGTGGTGCGCATGTTCACCGGCGGCTTGTAGCTCACGAACCCTTCGCCGAACGCCCGCATCCAGGGGTGATCCTGATAGAGCTGCTGTCGCCCGGTGAGCGTGCGCCACGGGATCAGCTCGTGGACGTTGGTGTAGCCGGCGTTGTAGGACACATGCTCCGACTCCAGCCCGGACCAGGTCGGCGACGAGATGATCTTGCGCGGCTGGGCCACCAGATCACGGAAGCGGATCTTCTCCTCTTCCTTGTTCAGCGCCAGGTGGGTGTGATCCCGCCCGGTCTGCTTGGAGAGCGCTTCCCAGGCCTTGACCGCAACTTCACCGTTGGTCTCGGGCGCGAGGCTGAGAATGATCTCGGCGGCGTCGATGGCCGAATCGATCTTCGGCATGCCCTTGTTGGTGGCTCCCTCCTTGAGATGGATACCGTTGAGCTTGCCCAGGAACTCCACCTCGTGCTCGGTGTTCCAGGCGATGCCCTTGCCGCCGTTGCCGACGTTGGTCATGAGGGGCCCCAGCGCCGTGAACCGGGCGAAGACGTTGGGATAGTCGCGCTCCACCGGCACCAGTTGCGGCATGGTCTTGCCCGGCACCGGATCGCACTCGCCCTTGTGCCAGTCCTGCACGTCGAAGGCCTGGCCCAGCTCGGCCGGGCTGTCGTGCAGCAGCGGCAGGGTGACGATGTCCGTCTCCTTGCCGAGATGCCCCTGCACCACCTGTGAGAAGGCGCGGGCCAGCCCCTTGTAGATGTCCCAGTCGGAGCGGGACTCCCAGCACGGGTTCACCGCCTCGCACAGCGGGTGGATGAACGGGTGCATGTCCGAGGTGTTGAGGTCGTTCTTCTCGTACCAGGTGGCCGTGGGCAACACCACGTCCGAGTACAGGCACGTGGTGGACATGCGGAAGTCCAGCGTGGTGAGCAGGTCGAGCTTGCCGCGCGGGGCCTCGTCGCGCCAGGTCACTTCCATGGGCTTGTCCGCGCCCTCTTCACCCAGGTCCTTGCCCTGCACGCCGTGGTCGGTGCCCAGCAGGTGCTTGAGAAAGTACTCGTGGCCCTTGCCGCTGGAGCCCAGCAGGTTGGAGCGCCAGATGAACATGTTGCGCGGGAAGTTCTGCGGATCGTCCGGATCCTGGCACGCCATGCTCAGCTCACCGCTCTTGAGCTGCTCCACCACGTAGTCCTTCGGGTCCTTGCCGGCCGCGGCGGCAGCTTTCGCCACCTGCAGGGGGTTGGCACCAAGCTGTGGCGCGGACGGCAGCCACCCCATGCGCTCGGAGCGGACGTTGAAGTCGATCATGCTGCCCTGCCACTGCGACTTGTCGGCCAGCGGCGAGAGCATGTCCGCCACCTGCAGCTTCTCGTAGCGCCACTGGTCGGTGTGCGCGTAGAAAAAGGAGGTGGAGTTCATGTGCCGCGGCGGCCGCGCCCAGTCCAGGGCGAAGGCGAGCGGCTGCCAGCCGGTCTGCGGGCGCAGCTTCTCCTGGCCCACGTAGTGCGACCAGCCGCCCCCGCTCTGGCCGACGCAGCCGCAGAACACCAGCATGTTGATGATGGCCCGGTACGACATGTCCATGTGGTACCAGTGGTTCAGGCCGGCGCCGAGGATGACCATGGACTTGCCTTCGGTCTTGTTGGCGTTGTCCGCAAACCGGCGTGCGACCTTGATCACCTTGTCGCGCGAGACGCCGGTGATCATCTCCTGCCAGGCCGGCGTGTAGGGCAGGTTTTCGTCGTAGCTCTTGGCCGTGTTCGGGCAGTCCAGGCCACGATCCACACCGTAGTGGGCGGTGATCAGGTCGAACACCGAGGCCACCAGCGCCTCTTCGCCGTCGGCGAGAGTGATCTTGCGCACCGGCACCTTGCGGTAGATCACGTCATCCTGCGGGTTGGGCGTGAACCGCCCGAGCTCGTGCTCCAGGCCGCCGAAGTACGGGAAGCCCACCTCGGCCACCTCGTCCTTCACGTCCAGGTGGCTGAGGCGCAGCTTGGTATCCTTGCCGTCGGCGCGCTTCTCTTCCAGGTTCCACTGGCCGTCCTCGCCCCAGCGGAAGCCGATTGAGCCCTGAGGCACCACGACGCTGTCGCTGGTCTCGTCCCAGGCGACGGTCTTCCACTCGGAATTGTTCTTCTGAGCGAGCCCCTTGTCGAAGTCCGAGGCGCGCAGGAAGCGGCCGGCCTGATAGCCCTTGTCGGTCTTGTCCAGCCGCACCAGGCAGGGGAAGTCCGTGTACTTGCGGGCGTAGTCCTGGAAGTACGGGCTGGGGTTGTCCACGTGGAACTCTTTCAGCATCACGTGCCCGAGCGCCATCCCCAGCGCAGAGTCGGTGCCCTGCTTCGGGTTCAGCCACATGTCGGCGAACTTGGACGCCTCGGAGTAGTCCGGCGTCACCGTGACGATCTCGGTGCCCTTGTAGCGGACTTCCGTCATGAAGTGGGCGTCGGGCGTACGCGTCTGCGGTACGTTGGAGCCCCACATCATGATGAAGCCGGAGTTGTACCAGTCCGCCGATTCCGGCACGTCGGTCTGCTCACCCCAGGTCTGCGGCGAGCTGGGCGGCAGGTCGCAGTACCAGTCGTAGAAGCTCATGCACACGCCGCCGAGCAGCGACATGTAGCGCGACCCTGCCGCGTAGCTGACCATGGACATTGCGGGGATGGGCGAGAAGCCGATCACCCGGTCCGGGCCATAATGCTTGATGGTGTAGACGTTGGCAGACGCCACCAGCTCGTTGACCTCCTCCCAGTCGCTGCGCACCAGGCCACCCTTGCCGCGCCGGCTCTTGTACTGCTGCGCCTTGGCCGGGTCCTCGACGATGGAGGCCCAGGCGTCCACCGGGTCGTCGTGCTGCTGCCGCGCCTCGCGCCACAGCCGCAGCAGATGGCCGCGCACCATCGGGTGCTTGAGCCGGTTGGCACTGTAGATGTACCAGGAGTAGCTGGCACCACGAGCGCACCCGCGGGGCTCATGGTTGGGTAGATCCGGCCGCGTGCGCGGGTAGTCCGTCTGCTGGGTCTCCCAGGTAACGAGACCGTTCTTCACGTAGATCTTCCAGCTGCAGGAGCCGGTGCAGTTCACACCGTGCGTGGAGCGCACGATCTTGTCGTGCTGCCAGCGGCTGCGGTAAGCGTCCTCCCAGCGGCGAGGCTCGTCGGTGACCACGCCGTGGCCATCCGAGAATTCTTCCTTGGTGCGCTGGAAGAAGGTCAGTCTGTCGAGAAAGAAACTCATGGCGATCTCCTCGCGATTTAGCAGGGCACTTCCGCATTCGGGCGGGCGTAGTACCACCAGGTAATGGCAATGCAGGTGACGTAGAAAACGATGAACGCCCAGAGCGCGCCCTGAACACCGCCCGTCAGGGCGATGGACACGCCGTAGCTCTGGGGAATGAAGAAGGCGCCGTAGGCGGCAAGCGCCGAGCTGAAGCCAAGCACCGCCGCACCTTCCTTGTTGGCGTCGATGACGGCCTGCTGCTCGGCGGCCTCACCCTTGCCGGCGGCAGCGCGCTGGTGCTCCGTCATGAATATCACCGGGATCATCCGGAAGGTTGAGCCGTTGCCGATGCCGGTGGTCAGGAACAGCAGCATGAACATGGCGAAAAAGCCCCAGAAGCTGCCGTCGCCGACCCCCGCGGGCAGGAACCAGATCACCCCGAACACGGCGAACGCCATGATGATGAAGTTCCAGAAGGTGACGATGGCTCCGCCGAGCTTGTCGGACAGCCAGCCACCCAGGGGCCGGATCAGTGCGCCCACCAACGGGCCGAGAAAGGCGAACTGGGTGCCGTCCACGCCCTCGAACTGGCTGTTGATGAGCATGGGAAAACCGGCCGAGTAGCCGATGAACGAGCCAAAGGTGCCCAGATACAGCCAGCACATGACCCAGTTGTGCTTGCGCTGGAAGATCACCGACTGCTCCTTGAACGAGGCCTGGGCATTGGCCAGGTCGTTCATCCCGAACCAGGCGGCGACGGTGGCGATGACCAGGAACGGTACCCAGACGAAGCCGGCGTTCTGCAGCCAGAGCTGTTCACCGTCCTCCGTGGTGAGCGGCTGACCGCCCAGAAAGCCGAACACGCCCATGGTGATCACCAGCGGCACCACGAACTGCACGGTGCTCACGCCCAAGTTACCCAGGCCCGCATTCAGGCCCAGCGCAGTGCCCTTCTCCGCCTTGGGATAGAAGAAGGCGATGTTGGACATGCTGGAGGCGAAGTTGCCGCCGCCGAAGCCGCAGAGGATGGCCAGCAGCGCCATGATCCAGAACGGGGTATCAGGGTTCTGGGCGGCAAAGCCGATGCCCAGGGCCGGGATCAGCAGAGAGGCGGTGCTGATGGCCGTCCAGCGCCTGCCGCCGAAGATCGGCACCATGAAGGAGTAGAAGATCCGCAGCGTCGCGCCGGACAGCCCCGGCAGCGAGGACAGCCAGAACAACTGCTGGGTGGTGTAGTCGAAACCCACGCGCGGCAGATTCACCACCACCACGCTCCAGACCATCCACACGGCGAAGGCCAGCAGCAGGCAGGGAATGGAGATCCACAGGTTGCGGTTGGCAATGCGCTTGCCCTCCCGCTCCCACTGCTCCGCGTCCTCCGGGTTCCAGCCGTGGATCACGCGCTGATCCAGTGGCTGCGATGTTGCGTTGGTTGCGCTCATTGTCGCGTTTACCTCGTCAAGGGTGATGATCGTGTCAGGTGTCCGCCGCGGCCTCGTCACGCACCGAGGGCTGGTGGTAGCGATCGCGGGTGAGCACCGGCTGGCGCCGTTCGGTCCACCACATCCAGATCACCGAGACCAGGGTGAAGCCGAAGCAGAGCATCCAGATGCTGGTGGTCACGCCGGTGAAGTCGATCAGCGCACCGAACATGGGCGGCAGCAGGAAGCCGCCAAGGCCGCCGAACAGGCCGACCATCCCGGACACCAGCCCGAGGTTGTGGTCGTATTCATCGGAGAGGTACTTGAACACCGAGGCCTTGCCGATCCCCCAGGCGATGCCGACGATGAACAGCAGCGTGGTGAACAGCCACACCGGCATGGCCAGGGTGAAGCTCAGGGTCTCGCCGCCCATCTGCTGGATGGTGTACTCCGTGGGCGGATAGGACATGAAGAAGAAGCTGATCAGGCTCGCCCACATGCACACCCAGGTGACCGTGTGCGCGCCGAACTTGTCCGAGAGGTAACCGCCGAAAGCGCGGATCACGCCCGAGGGCAGCACGAAGATGGTGGCAATGAGCGCGGCGAGCTGAATGCCCACGCCGTACTCCAGCATGTAATAGCGGGTGAGATAGAGGGACACACCCACGTAGCCGCCGAAAACCACCGAGTAGTACTGGCAGTACTTCCAGACCTTGGGGTCGTTGAGGACCTTGACCTGCTCGCGCAGCGTCGGCGCTTTCTTGTTCGGGTCCTTGAGCTGCGGCTCGGTGAAGGTGAAGAACCAGAACAGCAGTGCGGTAATCGCCACGATCGCCGCGTAGATATTGGCAACTGCCTGCCAGCTCAGCACCACGATGATGGTGGGCGCGATGTACTTGGTCACTGCAGCGCCGGCGTTACCGGCGCCGAAGATGCCCATGGCCAGACCCTGCTGACCGCGCTCGAACCACTTGGCGGTGTAGGCGATGCCCACAGAGAACGAACCACCGGCCAGGCCGACGAAGGCACCGATGACCAGCATCTGCCAGTATTCCGTGGCGAACTGCACGAGCCACACGGCGGGCAGTACGCAGAGCATCAGGATGAAGAACACCGGACGACCGCCGTACTTGTCCGTCCACGCGCCCAGTGGCAATCGGACCAACGACCCGGTGAGAATGGGCAGCGAGGTCAGGATGCCAAACTGGG
The DNA here is from genome assembly GCF_048323695.1 of Aquisalimonas sp. APHAB1-3. NCBI lineage: Bacteria > Pseudomonadati > Pseudomonadota > Gammaproteobacteria > Chromatiales > Ectothiorhodospiraceae > Aquisalimonas > Aquisalimonas sp. APHAB1-3. Next base: position 914,499 of record NZ_JBLWFT010000001.1, read on the forward strand.
TATTGGTGAGGTTGAGCTCCTCCTGAATCGGCACCCCGATCTCGCCGAACATGGTCCAGACCATGAACATCATCGTGAATGCGAAGGTGTTCATGGTGAGAACCGAATACTGCTTGAAGCGATGCGTTGCCATGCCGTCCCCTGTATCGGTAGTGCGTTTTTCTGGGGATGACGTTAGTGAGGGCGTACCCGGGCAATCTTGACCCGGATCAACTCAGGATCGGTGGCAACGAGGAAGGGAAGCGGAATATATCCCTCCTTAGGTATCTCAATAAATATTTCAAATATTTGTTTTTACTATTTTTATTAAAGCCCTAATATCTTATTAAACTGAATGCAATACAAACACGGATCATTGGAGGTACCACCCTGAGTATCCCGAAATCCCACAGCGCGCACCCCTGGTCGCTACGCGTTCGGCTCGGGCTGATCCTCACCGGTATCACGGCGCTCGCCCTGCTGAGCATGGGCGGCTCCATGGTGATAACGGAGAGCGCCCGGGGTGATGCGGCGGCCATAAACGAGGCGGGCTCCCTGCGCATGCAGGCGTACCGCATCGCCGCGCTCGTGCGGGGGCCGGCGGATGCAGACGCCGTGGCATCCGCCGCCGTGACCTTCGAGACGAAACTGGAAGACAGGGCGCTGCGCGCGGCCGCCAGCAGTGACCCATCTTTGCAGGAACGTTACCAGGGGATTCGTGACGAGTGGCGTGACGTGTTGCGGCCTGCCCTGGCAGATGTCGCCGGCGCAACGGCATACACCGACGAGGTCGGCGGTTTCGTCGATTCCGTGGACGCCATGGTGCAGGATCTGCAGCAACAAGCGGAGCGCCGCATCCAGCTGCTGCGCGGCATTCAGGCCGGCGCCATCGCCCTGACGCTGCTGCTGGCCGCAGGCGCCATCGCGCTGCTTCAGCGCCGGATCATGACTCCGCTGCGCGACCTGATCGACGCCGCGGGCCGCCTCGGCCAGGGCGACTTCTCCGCTCGCGCAACGCACACCCGCAACGACGAGTTTGGCGTACTCGGCCAACGTTTCAACACCATGGCTGCAGAACTGGACTCCCTCTACGCGGACATGGAACAGCAGGTCGCACACAAGACCGCGGACCTGCAGCGCAGCATTCAGGCCCTGCAGCTGCTCTATGACACTGCGCGGGATCTCGCCCCGCACCACCTCACGGACACGGCCATGCAACCCATCCTCGACCGGCTTCGCGACATAGTCGATGCCGGCCCGGTCAGCGTGAGCCTGACTGAACCGGACAGTGACGAAGCGGTTCAGACGTTTCAGTCTACCGCGGTGGACGATGACGGCGGCGGCACCGCCACCACCATCACGCTGCGCCACGGCGGTCATACCCACGGCAAGATGCAGCTATGCCACCCGGCCGCCACCCCCCTTGCCCCCTGGAAGCACCAGCTGGCGGAGGCGGTAGCGGATCAGATCGCCCTCGCCCGCGCGCTTGCCCGGGAGGCGCAGAAACAACGGCGGCTTGTGCTCATGGAGGAGCGCGCGGTACTCGCCCGGGAACTGCACGATTCACTGGCGCAGTCGCTTTCCTACCTGAAGATCCAGGTCGCCCGCATGCAGGCCGGTCTAAGAGACGAAACCGACCATGTCGACACCCGGGCGATTGCGGCGGAGTTGCGCGAAGGACTCAATACAGCCTATGGTCACCTCCGCGAGCTATTGACCACGTTCCGCCTGCGTGTGAACGAGGCAGGTCTGCGCCCGGCGCTGGAAGCCACAGTACGGGAATTCCGCCAGCGCTACCCGCAACTGGAGCTGCATCTGGACACGGAGGCCACGGACCCGGAGCTGGATTCCAACGCCGAGGTCCATGCCCTGCAGATCGTCCGCGAAGCTCTGACGAACGTGGGGCACCATGCGCAGGCGACGATGGCGGTGGTCAGGCTAATGAAGGACGACAACGACTGGATCCGACTGCTGGTGCAGGACGACGGCATCGGCATGCCCGATCAACCTGAAAAAGCGCACCACTACGGTATTCAGATCATGACGGAACGGGCACGCAGCCTGGGGGGCGAGCTGGCGATAGGCGCAGCCGAACCGCACGGTACCCGGATCGAGGTGACCTTTCCGCGGGATCGGGATACGGCCAATGACGACATGGAGCCATAGGCATGAGCACACGCGTGTTGATCGTCGACGATCACCCCCTGCTGCGACGCGGCATCTCGCAGCTTCTGGACCTGGAAGCCGACATGACCTGTGCCGGGGAAAGCAGCAGTGGCAAGGAAGCCCTGGACATGGCGACCGAACTGGAGCCGGATCTTATCCTCCTGGACCTGAACATGCAGGGTATGACCGGCGTCGAGACACTCAGGGCGCTGCGCGAGAACGGTGTTGAAGCGTGCATCGTGATGCTCACCGTCTCCGACAGCGAAGACGACCTGACCGCCTCCCTGCGCGCCGGCGCCAACGGCTACCTGCTGAAAGACATGGAACCGGAGGCGCTGCTCACCCAGCTCCGTCGCGCCGCCGCCGGTGAGGTGGTCATCAGCGAAGCGCTCACCTCCAGCCTCGCCCGGGCGCTCACCAAGGGGCGCGAGAGCAACGCCCCGGGCATCGACAGGCTCACTGCGCGAGAGCGGGAGATCCTGCGCCATCTGGCCCGGGGCGAGAGCAACAAGACCATCGCCCGCAATCTCGGCATTACCGAGGGCACGACCAAGGTGCACGTGAAGAACCTGCTCAAGAAAATGGCGTTCCGATCGCGGGTCGAAGCCGCGGTGTGGGCGGTTCAGAACGAACTCAAATAAGACACCGGGGAACCGACGCAATGGCCGAACAGTACGTCCTCATCAAGCACATTCACCAACTCAGCGCCATCATCAGCATCGCCCTGTTCCTGCTGCGGGGCATCTGGATGCTGGCGGATTCAAGCATGCTCCAACGCAAGTGGGTGCGCATCGTGCCCCACGCGGTGGATACGGTGCTGCTCGCCAGCGCGCTGCTGCTGATCTGGATCATCGCCCAGTATCCGTTCGTCCACGACTGGGTGACGGCCAAGGTAGTGGGGCTGGTGGTCTACATCGCGCTGGGCATGGTGGCGCTCAAGCGTGGACGCACAAAACAGACCAGGCTCGCCGCCTGGATCGCGGCCATCCTGGTATTCGCCTACATCATGCTGGTGGCGGTCACGAAGGACGTGGTGCCGCTGCTCGGCTGAGGCACCGGTCAGTCGTCCGCATCCTCTTCCACATCGTCCTCGTCGTCTTCCTCTTCGAGGATATCCTCCACCCAGGTCAGGGCGGCGACGGACGATGGGAAACCGAGTGTGGGCACGCCGAGCAGGGCTACCTGGCGGATTTCGTCGCCGGTAAACCCTTCATCCAGGGCGCGCCGGACGTGGGAGTGGGTCGCACCCTCACTGCCAAGGGCGATCGCCATGGCCAGTTTCACCAGGCGGCGGTCCCGCTCGTCCAGCGGCCCTGCCTCTGCGCACGCGCGGCCGAGCCGGCTGTAGGCATCCCAGATTTCCGGATAGTCTTCGGCGACATCACCGGCACCTGAGGGGAGTTCGTTCGCCATGATTCCAGTCCTCGTCAGTCGCGTCCGCTGGGAACGGTATAATGACCGCCCTCCCGGCGGCCACGTCAAATCCCGTACAGTGTGAGGCAACCAGGGCACCATGACCAGCATCGCGACCATGCCACGCTACCCGTATCAATCACTCTGGCCGCAGACCTGCCGCCGGCCCATCATCGGTTTCGCCGCCTGGAGCGGCACCGGCAAGACCACCCTGCTGGAAGCGGTGATCCCCCGCCTGCGTGAGGCCGGGCTGCGGCTGGCGCTGGTGAAACACGCCCACCACGCTTTCGACGTGGATCACCCGGGCAAGGACAGTTACCAGCTGCGCAAGGCCGGCGCCGACCAGGTGCTGGTCACCTCCGGTAGCCGCTGGGCTCTGATGCGGGAGCGGGAGGAAGAGCGCGACCCGATACTCGCTGAGGAGATCGCGCGCCTCGATCAGGACAGCGTCGATCTGCTGCTGGTGGAAGGCTTTCGCGGCGAACGCTTCCCGAAGATCGAGCTGCTGCGCGAGACGGGGCGGGACCGACCACCACTGTTCCACAATGATGACGCCATCATCGCCGTGGCCACCACGGCAAACCACCCGCTGGACACGGCGCTGCCAAGGCTGTCCATGAACGACCCGGACGGCGTGGCACGCTTCATCCTGCAGGAGATCGCGGGGGCTCGATGAAACAGGACGGCATTCACGAGGCGCTGGTTAGCAATCCGCTCTTCCGCCACCTCCCCAACAGCGAACTGGACGGCCTGGTTGGCCGTGTACGCCGGGTGCGCCACCAAACCGGCGCCATCCTGTTCCACCAGGGCGATCCGGCGCAGCATTTCTTCCTGCTTCAAGAAGGCCTGATCAAACTGGCGCGCACCAACGCCGAGGGACTGGAGAAGGTGGTGCACTTGGTCCGGCCGGGGGAAACCTTCGCCGAGGCGGTCATGTTCATGGACGCCCGCAAGTACCCAGTCACGGCTCAGGTTCTCGAGCCGGCAGGGGTGCTGAGTATTCCCAACGACGACTACCGTGCCCTGCTCGACAACGACACCGGCGCCTGCATGGCGTTGCTGGCCGACCTCAGCATGCGGCTGCACAGCCGTCTCGAGGACATCGATCAGCTCACACTGCAGCAGTCCCGCCCGCGGGTCGCCCGCTACCTGCTCACCCAGGCAAGCGCCAGCCCGCTACCGGGCGAGCCGGTTCAACTTCCGGCCCCAAAGCACGTCATCGCCTCGCGCCTGTCGATGACGCCGGAGACACTCTCGCGGATTCTCCACGAACTGAACGCCCGGGGTGTACTGGAAGTGCGGCACCGGGAGATCATCGTGCATGACCCGGAGGGCCTTCGCGCGTTATCGTGAACTACTGTGCTGGCGCTCATGAGCATCCACGCTGGCCACCCGAATCGTGTGTGGAAATACAGGGAACGGTTACACTGATAACCACAAAGTTATAACAGGGAACAGCCCTCGCGCGAGGTCGAACACCAGGACGCTGCACGGACGTTGAAGGAGTCCTACCGATGGCTGAGCAGACGATGAACCGACCCAACATCCGCCAGATCCGGGAAGCGTGCCGGACCTGCAGCCTCAGCGACCTTTGCCTGCCAGTGGCACTGGAGGGTGCGGACGTGGACGCGCTGGACCGCATCGTCGAGCGACGCAAGCCGCTGGCGCGGGGTGATGTTCTGTATCGTTCGGGCCGGCCGTTCGGCGCCATTTACGCCGTGCGCACAGGCGCTCTCAAGAGTCTGACCATCTCCGAGGACGGCGAAGAGCAGATCACCGCATTCCACCTGCCCGGCGAGCTGCTGGGTCTGGATGCCATCAGTTTCGGCGAGCATCCGTCCACGGCGTCGGCGCTGGAGACCACCAGCATCTGCGAAATCCCGTTCGAGGAGCTGGAGCGGCTCTCAGAAGACATCCCCGGCCTCAATCGGCAGCTGCTGCGGATCATGAGCAAAGAGATCTTCAACGAACAGGAGATGCTCCACGCCCTGGCCCGGCGCACCGCAGAGCAGCGGCTGGCGATTCTGCTGACCAGCCTCTCGGACCGGTTCGCCCGGCGGGGTCTGTCGTCGACCCGCTTCCGCCTGCCCATGTCACGCCACGAGCTGAGCAACTACCTCGGGCTGGCGCCGGAAACCACCAGCCGGCTGTTCCGCCGCTTCGTGGACAACGGCTGGATCACCGCCGACGGCCGGGAAATCTCGCTGAATGACATGGACGCGCTCAGGGCGGTCATCGGCAGCAGTGCCTCGGCGCTGGAGAAGAACGCCGGCATACCCAAACGCTCTTGATCCGGATCAAGGCGGGCCAACCCACTCGGACGACAAGCTCCCGGGAGTCAACTCCGACGGGAGCACATCATGGAACTGGTCTGCCCGGCAGGGAACGCAACGGCCCTGCGCGTCGCCATCGAGAGCGGTGCCGACACCATTTATACGGGGCTCAGTGACGCGACGAACGCCCGCCATTTCCCCGGCCTGAACTTCTCCCCTGACCAGCTCGCCCAGAGCATCACCGAGGCCCATGGCCACGGCGTGCGTGTCCTGCTCGCGGTAAACACCTATGCGCAGCCCCAGGGGTGGGACCACTGGCGCTCGGCAGTGGATCAGGCGGCGGCACTGGGGGTCGACGGGATCATCCTGGCCGATATCGGCCTGCTCGAGTACGCCGCGCGGACGTACCCGGACCTGCCTCGGCACCTGTCGGTGCAGGGGTCGGCGACCAGCGTCGAAGCACTGCGTTTCTATCACGAGTACTTCGGCATCCGCCGCGCCGTCCTGCCGCGAGTACTCTCCCTCGCCCAGGTCCAGCAGATCGCCGCCGACGCGCCGGTGGAACTGGAGGTCTTCGGCTTCGGCTCACTGTGCATCATGGCCGAGGGGCGATGCCTGCTCTCCTCCTACGCGACCGGAGAGTCGCCCAACACTGCCGGGGCCTGCTCCCCAGCCGGCCATGTCCGCTGGGACGAAACCGCGGACGGCACGTTGAGCTCACGCCTCAACGGCGTGCTCATCGACCGCTTCGCCGCGGGCGAGAAGGCGGGGTACCCCACCCTGTGCAAGGGGCGTTTCACCGTGGCTGACCGCACGGATCACACCCTGGAGGCCCCCACGAGCCTGAATACACTGGATCTGCTGCCAGAACTCCACCGCGCCGGAATCACCGCGATCAAACTGGAGGGGCGGCAGCGCAGCCCAGGCTACATACGCCAGGTGGCCGCGGTGTGGCGCCAGGCCATCGACCGCTGCCTGACCGCCCCGGACGCCTATGCGCCGGAGCCCGGGGAGAAGGCACGGCTCTCCGCGCTCTCCGAGGGCAGCCAGACCACCCTTGGCGCCTACAGCCGCTCCTGGCAGTGAGAACGACCACCATGACTGACACCACGAAACCGCGGATCGCGATCGGCCCCTGCCAGTACTTCTGGCCACGGGCACACACCCTGGCGTTCTACGAGCGTATCGGCGCAAGCGCCGCGGATTCCGTCTATCTCGGCGAGACGGTCTGTGCCAAGCGCAGGGAACTGCGCCCCGACGACTGGATCGCCCTGGGGCGGGAACTGGCTGCCGCCGGCAAGGAGGTGGTGCTGTCCACGCTCACTCTTGTCGAGGCCCGTTCGGAAATGGGCATGGTGCGCCGCATGTGCCTGAACGGCGAGTTCCTGGTGGAGGCCAACGACATGGCGGCGGTGCAGATTCTCCGGGAGCAGGGCCTGCCCTTCACGGGCGGGCCGTTCCTGAACATCTACAACAGCCACGCCCTGCTGGCGCTAAGGGACCTCGGCATGAGGCGTTGGGTCATGCCCCTGGAGCTGGATGGCGCCACCCTGCGCGCCCTGCTGGACGCCGCCGGGCCGCAGCGTCCGGAAACCGAGGTGTTCGCCCACGGACGCCTTCCCCTGGCCTGGTCGGCCCGCTGCTTCACCGCACGCCACCACGATCTGCCCAAGGATCAATGCGGGCTCCGTTGCATCGACGACCCGGACGGCCGCCCCGTGAACACCCGCGAAGGCGAACGCTTTCTGACCATCAACGGCATTCAGACCCAGTCCGGCCGCGTCCACAACCTGCTGCCCGCCTGGCAGAAGCTGGCGGCGGCCGGGGCGGACCTGCTGCGGTTGAGTCCTCGCATCGGTGAGACGCCCGACCTGGCCGACGCGCTGGCACGGGCCATGGCCGATGACACCACCACGACACTGACCCAGGACGGCGATGACTGCAGCGGGTACTGGCACGGTGCCGCCGGCATGGACCGCATCCCGCTACCCTGACTCCCGGGAGGTCGCCCCGGGCACGTGATCTGCTGCCTGCCTGAGGAGCTCCGTTACGGGCGTCGGCAGTTCGGCAGGATCAACGCTGTCGAGCACATTCTTCACCGCCAGCCCGAGGGCGGTATCGCCCTGAACACCGAGACGCCGATGAAAGAACAGGGTATCCGGGTCAACCCGCTGCGCCATGACCTGCACCAGGTCCTCGGCGAAGGCTGTCACCGTGGCGGCGGCGTCCTGGCCCGGAGGCGCCGGCACAATCCGACCGTCGCGCAGGGTCAGGCGCACGCTGACGTCGGGGTCACGGACAACAATACGGATCACGCGCCCGCCCAGGGGATCCAGCGCGCCGTCGGCGATGCGGTCCCGGAGCACACGCGTACTGACAGTCGCAACAATTGCCTCCAGTAACGAGGCCGGCAGCATCTGCGCGGGTCGCAGGACATGGGCGGGCCGCGGGAGCACGAGACGCATGACGGGTACCATCCTCAATCCAGTGACACGCACACTCTCCACCAGTGCGGATCGGGCTGGCCTTGTTCTGGATCAAGCGCTGCCGATTCCGGCAAACACCGGTAGCATGTAGTCTTGCAGTTACTGACCTTTCAACAAGAAGACTCCCCGGAGGCGGGCTTGGAAATTGAACCATGGGGCATATGGCTGCTACTGGCACTGGGGCTTTTCGCACTGGAACTGGTGCTAATGGGCGGTGCCGGCGGACTGTTCCTGGCGTGGGCACTGATGGCACTGGCGGCGATGGCGGCGGCCCTGCTCGACGCCAGCATCATGGGGCAGCTGATTACTGCCGGAGTGGCGGGACTGGTGGCGATGCCCGGGGTCATATGGCTGTTCCGAAGTGCCACCGAGGGGGGCGCCGGTGAAGCCGGCACACCCACCGCGGTGACCATCCGCCACGGCAAGGCGGGCGTCATCGTTCGCGGCGAGTTCTTCCAGGCACGACATGAGGACGGCCGTGAACTGCGGCAGGGCGACAGCGTGCTGGTAGTCCGCTACCAGGGACTCACGGCCATCGTGAAGGATGCCGACGCCGGGGGAACTCATTGAGCCGCCCCGCCCCGCTCCTTTCGGGGGCACTGTTTCTCCTGGTGCTACTCGCCCTTTCCATGGTGTGGTGGGGGCCCATCGCGCGCGACTTTGCCGCTGCCGGAACCGGCTACGGCGCCAAGCAACTGTGCTCGGGCGTGTTCGTCTCGGGCCGCGATCCCCGCACGGTGCTGGAAGAGGATCTGGGCGACCTCCCCGCCGTGATCAGCGCACACGCTAATCCTGACACCGGCACCGTCACCGCCTCCCTGGGGCCGCTGTCGCGGACCGCACATTACCGGGAAGGGCTGGGCTGCACTCTGGCTGCCGGAGGCACCGCACTGGAACCCATGCCGGTGAACGCCAACCGCGCCGGCACAGGCACGGAAGCGTTCCCGGAAGCCCCGGATGACGCGCCCCGACGCCTGGCGCTCGGCCCTCTGATGGAGGCGGCATTCAGCGAGCCGGCCCGCGACGCACAACGCGGCACGCGCGCCCTGGTCGTCGTGCACCGGGGGCAGATCGTCGCGGAACGCTATGCGCCAGGCTTCGACCGCGACATGCCGTTGCCCGGCTGGTCCATGGCCAAGAGCGTCACCAACGCCCTCACCGGCGTACTGGTGCGGGACGGCCAGCTCGGTCTCGACGCCGCCGTGCCGCAGTGGCGCGACGCCAACGACGGCCGCGAATCCATCCGCGTTCGTCACCTGCTGCAGATGACCTCCGGACTGGCCTTCGACGAGGACTACGCCGACCCGCTCGGCGACCCCATTCGCATGCTGTTCAACGAACCGGACGCCGCCGCGTTCGTGCGCAGCAAGGCACTGGAAGCCGAACCGGGCTCGGAGTGGGATTACACCAGCGGTACCACCAATCTCCTCATGGCCCTGCTCCGCGATGCAGTTGGCGATGACAGGGCCTGGGCCGACTTCCCGCGCGAGGCGCTGTTCCGCCCCCTGGGCATGGACAGCGCCGTGCTGGAGCCGGACGCGTCCGGCAACTTTGTGGGCTCGTCGTTCATGCTGGCCACGGCGCGGGACTGGGCGAGGTTTGGCCAGCTCTACCTGCACGACGGCGTGTGGAACGGCGAGCGTCTGCTCCCGGAGGACTGGGTCGCGTTCACCCGGGAACCCGCTCCGGACGCCGACAAGGGCGGTTACGGCGCCCACTTCTGGTTGAACCGGGGGGACCCGGACACCGGGGAACGCCCCTGGCCGGAGCTGCCCGCGGATACGTACGCGGCGTCAGGTTACCAGGGGCAGGAAGTGGTGATCGTGCCCTCGGCCGACCTGGTGGTGGTGCGCCTGGGCCTCTCCCGGCCCCGGGAGGCGTGGGACCGGGAGTGGTTCGTCGGCGGCGTACTCGACGTGCTGGGCGAGGACTAACCTCCTCAGCCCAGACGCGCCCCGAAGGCGATCAGCTCGTCCAGAAGCTCGTTCGGACGTTCCAGCGGCGTCATGTGCCCGCATCCGCGCAGCACCGTGCGGCTGACGGGCGCGGTAACGGCGTCCGCCAGTGCCGCGGTGGCCTTTGGCGGGGTCATCATGTCGCGGTCGCCGATCACGAAATGCACCGGGCAGGCGATCTCCCCGGCACGGGCGACGCCCGCCTCGTAGGCGTTGCAGGCGTTCATGTCCGTGAACAGCACGCCCGGTGCGGCCTGCTCCAGCAGTCGGACGCCCTGTCCGTGGATCCACAGCCCGGGGGCCTGGTTACCGCCCAGGTGCGACTGCGGGCTGATGCCCCAGTTCATGATCATGCCGATTCCCCTGGGATCGTTTGCGCGGGTCGCCTCCAGCAACGGCTCCGCCACCGGCATGGGGAATCCGGTTCCCACCAGCGCCAGACCCTTGACCCGATCGCGATAGCGCGCGGCGAAATCCACGGCCGCCAGCGACCCCATGCTGTGACCCACCACCATGGCCTGCTCCACACTGGCGGCGTCCAGCAGCGCGGCGAGCCAGTCCGCCTGGGCTTCGATGGAGCCGAGTGGCTCTCCCGCCGAGCGCCCATGACCCGGGAGGTCCACGGCCATGACGTTCTGCCCGTGGAAAGCGAAGTACCGGCTCTGGAGAATCCAGGCGGAGTGGTCCATGCCCGCGCCGTGGACGAACAGCCAGGTAGTTCGCCCCGGCTCCAGTGCGTGGGTGCCGGTATAGATGTACGTCTTGCTGCCATTGACCGTGAGTTCCATCAGCGCGCCTCCTTCTGACTGGCACGCAGGGCGCGCTTGAGATCGTTGATCAGATCGTCGGGATCCTCCAGTCCCACGGACAGGCGGATCATGCCCTCGGAGATGCCCGCCGCGCGCAGCGCTTCGCTGCTCATGCGGTGGTGAGTCGTGCTGGCCGGATGGATCACCAGCGACTTGGCATCGCCCACGTTGGCTAGATGGGAGAACAGGTTCAGGCTCTCGGTGAACCGCCGCCCCGCCTCACGGCCGCCCTTGATGGTGAAACTGAACACGGCGCCGCACCCCTTGGGCAGCATCCGAGCCGCTAGGCCGTGGTCCGGGTGGTCCGGCTGCTCCGGGTAGCCCACGTGCTCCACCGCCTCGTGCTCGGCAAGAAACGCCACCAGCCTGCGCGTGTTGTCCACGTGACGCTGCATGCGCAAAGGCAGCGTCTCCAGGCCCTGCAGCAGATGAAAGGCGGTGGTCGGGCTCATGCACGCCCCGAAGTCCCGCAGCCCCTCCTTGCGGGCGCGCAGGAGAAAGGCGCTCGGGCCGTACTCCTCGGTGAAGTCCATGTTGTGGAACCCGGCATAGGGCTCTGTCAGCTCCGGGAACAGGCCGGAGGCGTCCCAGTCGAAACGACCGCTGTCCACCAGCACCCCGCCCACGGCAACGCCGTGGCCGCCGAGGAATTTGGTGGCCGAGTGATAGACCAGATCGGCCCCGTGGTCGAAGGGGCGGCACAGATAGGGCGTAGTGAAGGTGGCATCGATCAACAACGGCAGGCCATTGTCGTGCGCCACCTGCGCCACCGCCTCGATATCAAGGATATCCAGCCCGGGGTTGCCCAGCACCTCGCCGAAAACAAGGCGTGTCTCCGGGCGGATGGCGTTGCGGAACGCCTCCGGATCGCGCGGATCGACGAACGTCGTCTCGATGCCGAAGCGCGGCAGCGTGTAGGTGAGCAGGTTGTGGGTGCCACCATACAGGGAGTGGGAGGCGACGATATGCCCGCCCGTGCCCATGAGCGTGGCCACGGCCAGATGGACCGCGGCCTGGCCGCTGGCGGTGGCAATGGCGCCAACGCCGCCCTCCAGGGCGGCCACACGCTCTTCCAGGACAGCGTTGGTGGGGTTGGAAATGCGCGAATAGACGTGGCCGGCACGCTCGCCGTTGAACAGCGAAGCGGCCTGATCGCTGTCCTGGAACACGAACGACGTGGTCTGGTAGATGGGCGTCGCGCGCGCCCCCGTGGCCGGATCCGGTTGCTGGCCGGCGTGCAGGCTCAGCGTATCGAAACTGAACGGGCCGGATGTGCTGCTCATGATGGCTCCTCAATCACATTGTTATGGTCAGCCACAAACCTACTGGTTCCGCTCCGGTTCGGCCAGTGTTTCGAACGCCTCATTCACCGACAGAAAGACCTCCCCCCGCAGCCGTTCCATGAGCGGCCCGCCGCTCAGGCCGTCCATTACCGGCCCCTTGACCTCGGCCAGGTGCAGGCGGATGCCCTGCCGTTCCAGTCCGGCATCGAGCGCCTCGAGCATATCCAGCGCCGTGGCGTCCACATGGCTGACGGACGTCATCACCAGCACCAGGTGCTCGGGCTGCGGGTCGCGTGCTACGAGGGTCTCGATCTGTTGCTGCACCACTTCGGCATTACCGAAAAACAGGTTCTCGTCGATGCGCACCAGCAGTACGCGCCCATCCGTCTCAACCCGGTGGCGGCAGACATTGCGAAAATGTTCAGTCCCGGGAACCCGGCCGACCACGGCCACATGGGGGTGACTGGCCCGCCAGATCAGGGTGATCAGCGACAGCGTTACACCGAACAGCACACCTGCCTCGACCCCCACCACCAGCACGCCCAGCGCCGTGCCGGCGAAGGCAAGCCCCTCCATGCGGTCATGCCGCCAGACGCGCCGCAGGGCCGCGACGTCCACCAGACCGACCGCCGCAATGATGATGACCGCCGCCAGCACCGTCATGGGCAGCGCCCGAAAGAGCCCGGTTGCGAAAACCAGCACCAGGGCAATCAGCGCCGCAGCAATAATCCCCGCCAGTGGCGTCCGCGCCCCGCCCTCGGCATTGACGGCGGTGCGCGAGAAACCACCGGTCACCGGGAACGCGCCGGACAGCGCGCTAACCACGTTGGCCGCGCCTAGCCCGCGCAGCTCGGCATCGGGATCAATCCGCTGCCCGCGCTGCCGCGCGAACGCCTGGGCGATGGCCACGCTCTCGACAAAACCGATGAGGCCAATGATCAGGGCGGGCAGCAGCAGCGGCGTGATCAGGGCCGGATCCAGGGCGGGCAACACCAGTTGCGGCAGACCGGCGGGCAGCGCGCCCACCACATCGAGCCGGTGCTCCAGCCCGGCCACCGCGACCAGTGCGGAGACGCCGATAACGGCCCCCATGGGGGCGAGCCTGGAACCCAGGGCGGCCATTGGTGGCGACACGCCCAGGCGACGCAGCAGGCCGGGCAGGTAGATACGGGCGGCCAACAGGGCACTCAGTACACCAACCCCGATCGCCGCCGTAAGCGGGTCCACGTCCGGCATCGAGCGCACCAGCCCGACAACCAGGGCCAGTGCGCTCTGCCCGTCGGCGTCCACACCAAGCAGTGGCCGCAGCTGCCCTACGATAATGAGCAGTGCCGCGCCGGAGATGAAGCCGCTGATCACCGGATGGCTCATGAGCCGCGCCAGGTTCCCCAGGCGCAGCAGGCCGAAAACGAACAACATGATGCCGGAGAGGAACGCCAGCAGCACCGCGCCAGCGATGTACTCAGGGCTCCCGGGATCGGCCAGGGGCGTCAGCGCCGAGGCGGTCATCAGCGACGCCACCGCCACCGGCCCCACGGACAACACCATGGACGAGCCGAACACGGCGTAGGCCAGCAGCGGCGTGACACTGGCGTACAGACCAAGCTGCGGGGGCAGGCCCGCCAGGGCAGCATAGGCAAGCCCCTGGGGCACCAGCAGCATGGTCACCACCACGGCGGCCAGCAGGTCGCCGGGTAGCAGATCACGCCGGTACCGGCGAACCCAACCCGGCAACAGCTTGGTCATGCGCGGCGTTTCCGCTCGATCAGTTCAAACACACCCATGCCGGCGACCATGGAGGCCACGAACACCAGCGCTTTGGCTTCACCAGCACCCAGGGCCACCACCGCCGGGCCGGGGCAGAAACCGGCCATGCCCCAGCCGACCCCGAAGCCCAACGCACCGAACAACAGCCGACCGTCGATGTCCGCCCGGGCAGGCAGGCGCATGGGCTCACCAAGCAGGGATTCGCGGCGCCCCGCGGCGACACGGAAGGCGATGAACGCAGCGCCGATGGCGCCAACCATGACCAGCGCCAGGGACGGGTCCCACGCACCAGCCAGATCAAGAAACCCAAGAACCTTCTGCGGGTTGGCCATGCCGGACACCAGCAGACCGACGCCGAAGATCAGACCAACAACAAAGGCAGATAAGAGTGTACGCATCCCGGTTACCCTCCGATCACGTGGCGGATCACGAACACCGTCGCAAAGCCGGTGGCCATGAACGCGACGGTCGCCAGCAGCGACCGCGGTGACAGACGCGAGATACCACAGACCCCGTGACCGCTGGTGCAGCCGGCGCCGTAGCGGGTGCTGATACCCACCACAAGCCCGGCCAGAATCAGCATTGGGTACCCCGCCTCGATCCGGATCTCCGGCAAGCTGGTGGTGGCCAGCCAGACCAGCGGGGCGCCGACCATGCCGGCGATGAACGCCAGCCGCCAACCCACATCGCCCCGCTGCGGGGCAAGCAGCCCGCCAACAATACCGCTGATACCGGCAACACGGCCGTTCAACAGAATGAACAGCGCCGCGGCCAGCCCGATCAACACGCCGCCGGCCAGCGCCGACCACGGTGTGAATGCCGCCCAATCAACCGTCATGGTGACTCCTCGATTCCGGAAACAATGACAACTCAGTGACGGCTCATTATACCATCAAGTTCTATCGTTATAACCAAAATGATTATTCATTCGACGTGTCACATGCCGCGCCGCATTCTCGTAGACCGCCAGCATGGCCGGCACCAGGAACAGCACGATGAGCGAGGCGATGGCCAGGCCGAAGGCGATGGCGATCGCCATGGGGATCAGGAACTGCGCCTGCACGGAGGTCTCGAACAGCAGCGGCGTCAGCCCGCCGATGGTGGTCAGCGTGGTCACCAGCACGGGACGCAGCCGCAGCCGGGACGCCTCGATCAATGCGTCCTCCACCGGCGCAGCGGGATTGCGGTCGCGGATCTCGCGGTAGAACGTGACCAGGATGATGCTGTTGTTCACGACGATGCCAGAGAGGCCGAACAGACCGAACAGCGACAGAATCGTGAGGTCGAGGCCGAACAGCCAGTGACCGAAGAACGCACCGACGATGCCGAACGGGATCACCGCCATGACCAGCAGCGGCCAACCGTAGGACGCGAACACGAACGCCAGCACCAGGTAGATCAGCGCCATGGCGAGAATCAACCCGGCGCGCATGTCCGCCAGGGTCTCCTCCTGATCGGCCGCCTGCCCCTCGAAGGCGGTCTGCACGCCGTAGCGCTCCCGCAGCTCCGGCAGCAGGTTCTCTTCCAGGTCGGCACGAATACGGTTGGCGTTGGCCACCTGGGCGTCCACGTCCGCCGTGGGCCGCACCGCCAGCCTGCCGTCGAAGTGGCGCAGCGATGAGAAGCCGCGCCGGGTCTCCAGGTCGGCCACGTTCACAAGGGGCACGGTGTTCCCGTCCGGCGTCTGCACGCGCAGGTCTTCCAGACTGGCGAGGTCGTGCCGGTCCTCCGGATGCAGCCGAACCCACACTTCCACTTCGTCACGCCCCTGCTGGAACAGCTGCGTGAGCACGCCGGCGTACGCATCGCCCAGCTGGGCGCTCAGATCCGCCGCATTGAGCCCCAGTGCCCGGCCCTGATCGTTGAGCCGGTAGATCCATTGTTCCGGCCCATAGGGCAGATCATCGGCAATGCCGGAGACCCCCGGTCGCTGGCGCAGATCGTTCTGCACGGCCATGGAGGCGGCCTTGAGTTGCTCCGCCGGCGCGCCGGTGATGCGCACGTCGATGTCCGCCCCGGGCGGGCCCTGCCCCCGCTCGCGGATCACCAGGTCCTCCAGCCCCGGCGCGCCAGGGGCATTGTCTTCCCAGGCACGAATGAACGCACGGTTGCGGATCTCCCGCTGATCCGGCGGCGACAACTCCACGAAGACACCGCCGTAGTGCTCACCGACACGCCTGTCCTGCGGATCACTGGCAATGGTGCTACCGGTCCGACCCACGTAGGTATGCAACACGTCGCCACCGGCCTCCTCTGCCGTCTTCCTCAGCGACGCCTCCAGCTCGTCCAGATACGCCTCCACACGCGAACGTGGGGTGCCCGGCGCGAAGCTCACGTTCGCCTGCAGAGTCTCGCCCTCCACCGACGGGAAGAACGTGAAAGCCAGCCGTCCGCCGGGCACCAGCGCGAACGCGACGATCAACAGCGCAATGGGCGCGGCAATGGTCGCCCAGCGATGGTGCACCGAGGCGGTGACGGCCCGCCTGAACGCGCCGTCGCGGAAACGGTTGAAGGCGGCGTCCAGCCGCTGGCGGTAGCGATTGGGCGAGACACGCTGGCTGCGCTCGAAGGAGCGCCGCAGGTGGCCAGGCAGGATGAAGAACGCCTGCACCACGGCGGCGATGATCACACAGATAATCACCAGCGGAATGTCGAACAGGATGTTGCCGATGGGGCCGCCGATGATCATCAACGGCAGGAAGGCGGCGATGGTGGTGAGCGAGGCGGCCATCACTGGCGCGAACATGCGCCGAGCACCATGAATCGCCGCTTCATCGGCCGACTCCCCGGCCTGGAAGCGACTGTAAGCGTTCTCCCCAACCACCACCGCGTTATCGACGATGATGCCCAGTGCCATGATGAAGGCAAACAGGCTCATCATGTTGATGCTGCCGCCGGTGAAAAAGAGCACGGTCAGCGCTGCCAGGAATGAGGTGGGAATACCCAGCGTGACCCAGAACGCCATGCGCCCGGAGAGGAATGCCAGCAGCACGCCGATCACCAGCAACAGCCCGCCCACCCCGTTTTTCAGCATGAGTGCGATGCGTTCGCTGATGAACTGCCAGAACTCGTCGAACACCTCGACACTAGCCGTCGCGGGCAGCGCGGGTGTGCGCTCCGCCAGGAAATCATCCAGCACGCGGGCCGCGGCGAGTGCGTCCTCGTCCTCGGCACGCTCGACCAGGATCTCCACCGCATCGCGGCCGTTGAAACGCAGCTGGATCTCGTTGTCCCGCGCCTGCTGGTTGATATCAGCTAGCAGCCCGAGCGGCACCGAACGCCCGCCCTCAACGGGCACTGCCAGTTCCTCGAAGGCCCGGACGCTGCGGGCCTGATCCACGCCGCGGAGCTGCCGCGCCACATCGCGCTCGCCGGCATCCCCGGCGGGGATATCGCGGCTCTGGGCATCAACCCGCGCGGCCAGTTCACTGAACGACAGCCCCAGGTCGGTGAGTGTCGCCTGGGGAATGTCGATGCTGATCTCCTGCTCCGCCATGCCGGTGAGCTCGACGCGAGTCACGCCGCTCTCCAGCAGCTCTTCTTCGAGCCGGCGACTCAGTTCCCGCACCTCCCGGGTGTTGAGATCACCGCTGACCAGCAGACGCGCAACCGGGTCATAGCGCAGCACGCGACTGATGGTCGGCTCGCGCGCCGCCTCCGGCAGGTTGCGTACACCGGCGACCCGGTCCTTGACCGACTCCGTCGCCTGCGCCATGTCCGTGCCCTCGCGGAACTCCAGCACCACAGTGGCGCCGCCCTCCGCCGACGTGGAGGTGAGCTCGCGCAGGCCGTCCACGTCACGCAGCTCCTCCTCCAGGGGCGACGTCACCGCGTCGGCCACCTCTTCGGCAGTGGCGCCGCGCCACTCCACCTGTACGGTGACAAAATCCAGCTCGAAGGTGGGGAAGAACTGGGTATTGAGCTGCTGCAGCGACCACAGCCCGGAGACGACCATCAGGACCATGATCAGATTCGCCGCCACCGGGTGACGGGCGATCCAGCCTATCCACGATTCGCGCGGTATGTCGCTCATGGACGTGCTATTGCTCCAGGACCTGCACACGCAGGCCATCCATTGCCTGCGGGATCTGGGTGGCGACGATGGCATCACCGGTTTCCAGCTCCGCCGCTCTCACCAGCACTCCACGGCGGCCGCTGTCGTGGCGTGCCTGACCGACACGGGTGACATCCACGGCTTCCATGCGCCCGTCCCGCACGCGGTAGATCCTGCCGGCGTCGTACAAGGCCTCGAATGGGAGCAGCACCGTGTCGGGCTCGGGAGGCAACGTCATCTCCAGTGTCGCGAACCGCCCAAGGACGAGTCCGTCACCACCTCCGTTGACTCGGAACAGGGCGTCCACGCCCCCTTGCCCCCGCTCGGCCCGCCCGGAGAAGCGTGACAGAGACACGGGCACGGTCTCGCCATCCACGGTGGCGTGCGCGTCCACGCCGGAGCCGGCCAGTGCGAGCCGCAGCGGCGCCAGCACTTGTCGCGGCACAGTAGCGCGCACCTCCAGTGCTTCGGTGTCATAGAGAGTGACCAGCGGCTCGCCCGGGCGGACCCGGTCACCCGGAGAGACCGCCACCTCCGCCACGCGACCGGCGAACGGCGCACGCACTTCGGCGCGGCTGAGATCCAGCGCGGCCCGGTCGCGCAGCGCCCGTGCACGGTCGAGCCCTGCATCCAGCCGGTCCAGCCGGTTCTGCGCGGTGTCCACTGCGAACTGGCGCTCGGCCACCGCCAGCCGCTGACGTTTGAGCTGCTGCTCGGCCTGCTCAAGCTGCGAGGGCGACGCGTACTGATCACGGGAGAGGTCGCGCAGCCGCTCAACCTCCCGTTCCAGCAACGCTTCCAGTTCCTGCTCCAAAGCGAGATCCTGGCGATCGCCTTCGATACGCCGCTGTTCCGTTCGCCGCTGGCTTTCCAGGTCGGCCACGTCGGCTTCCTGCTGCGTCAGCGTGAGCCGAAGCTCCCGATCGTCCAGGCGCACCAGGGCGCCGCCTTCTTCGACCTGATCGCCCTCGCGGGCCTGCAGCTCCGCCACGTCGCCCTCCACGGCGGCGGTTAACCCGGCAGTGCGAGGCGACTCCAGGAATCCCTGCATCCGCACCAAGGGACGATGGGCAGCCACCGTGGCGGTCACGGTGGCAACCGGCCAGGCTCGTTCCTCGGCAGGCTCTGCGGGCACGTCCGGGCCGGTCAGTACCAGCAGCAGGGCAATCCCCGAGGCACCGGCAAGGATCAAGACCGGCAATATCCAGCGGAACAATCGGTTCATGGGTCACTTTCCATCGAAATCAGGGTGTCATTGCGGAAACCCCATGAGCCGACGTCACCCCGGGATCACTGACGAGCCGGAAACGGTGCAGCAACCCGGTGTCCAGCACGCGGTCATACGCCGCCTGCGCGGCGGACGCCTCGCGCCCCGCCGGTACTGCGCCCGCTGGTCCGTCAGTGGTTGCTCCACCAACCCCGGATTTTCGCCTACAGTCCCGCCCCCCGCAACCAGGGGGGAGCGGCGCCCTCCACGTGCTGCTCGCGCGTCGTTCCTGAGCGCGCCGCCCACCCCGCGCAACCCCGGTATTTCAAAATTCTATTAAGTCGGAATCGGTTCATATTCCTTCCAACCCTTCCTGTCCAGAATTTGCGCCTTTTCAAGGTTCGGCTTCGCTGTCCGATAAACAGGCGTGCCGCGTCGCAAACTGCGGCCACCGACGCTCATTTATTCGCCAGACCAGAAGGCAAACGCCATGCTCAGCTCCGTGAAGATCGGAACCCGCATCCTCATCGGTTTCGCCGTGACCCTGGCGGTGACCCTCGCCATCATCACACCCACGGTCCTCGGCCAGATCGGCTCCATCATCGACGAGGCCGAGGACCGAGAACTGCGCAGCATGTACGACGCCGTCCGCTCCCAGATCGAGACCCAGAGCGGCTTCGCCGAAGCGATGAGTGCCCTGGTGGCCGAGCAGCCCGAGGTCCGCGCCACCTTCGCCGAGCGCGATCGCGAGACCCTGGTCGACCAGTTCCACCCCGCCTTCGAGCGACTGAGCGAGGAGCACGGCGTGGCCCAGTTCCAGTTCCACACCCCGACGGCGACCTCCTTCCTGCGCGTGCACGCGCTGGACAACTACGGCGACGACCTCACCGACCGGCGGCCGACCATCGTCGAAACCAACCGGCGCCAGCAGCCGATTCGCGGGCTGGACGGCGGCGTCTTCGGCATCGGCATCCGCGGCCTGAGCCCGGTCTACTCCCCGGCAGACGAGCACATCGGTTCAGTGGAGTTCGGCCTCAACCTGGCGCAGGACTTCGCCGACACCTTCACCGAGGAGTTCGGTGCCAACATGGCCCTCCACACCCTGGAGGACCGCGACATGAACACCCTGGCCAGCAATATCCCCGGGGACACCTTTACCGATGCGGAGGCGGTGCGCGCCGCGCTGGGCGGCGAGCGCGTCATGCGCCGCGCCGAGCGCGACGGTACACGCTACGCCACTGTGGTCCGTGCCATCCCGGACTTCGACGGCAACCACATCGCCGTGGTCGAGATCGCCATGGACCGCGATTTCTATGCCACAGCCATGAGCACGTCCCGTAACAGCGTCCTGATCATCGGCCTCATCGCCATCGCCGCCGGCCTGGCCATCGCCTGGTTCATCGGGCGCTCCATCGTTCGCCCGGTGAACGACACCGTCGAGGCCATGTGCGAGATCGCCGAGGGCGAGGGCGACCTCACCAAGCGGCTGGACGAGAGCGGCAAGGACGAGATCGCCGCACTCGCCCACGCCTTCAACCTCTTCGCCCAGAGGGTCCAGGCGACGGTCAGCGAGGTCGGCGGCTCCACCGAGCAGCTCGCCTCGGCGGCGGAGGAGATGTCCACCATCACCGCCGAGACCAACCAGAACACCCAGCGCCAGCGCGAGGAGACCGAGCAGGTGGTCACGGCCATGAACGAGATGACCGCCACCGTCCAGGACGTCGCCCGCAACGCCGAGAGCGCCGCCGAGGCCGCCCGCGAGGCCGACGTCAGCGCCCAGCAGGGCTCCCAGGTAGTCGATCGCACCATCACCGGCATCAACAACCTGGCCCAGGAGGTGGAGAGCGCCGCCGAGACCATCAACCGCCTCGGCAGCGACACAGATAACATCGGCTCCGTTCTCGACGTCATCCGCGAGGTCGCCGATCAAACCAACCTGCTGGCCCTCAACGCCGCCATCGAGGCTGCCCGGGCCGGCGAGGCCGGCCGCGGCTTCGCCGTGGTCGCCGACGAGGTTCGCACCCTCGCCAGCCGAACCCAGGACTCCACCCAGGAGATCCAGGCCATGATCGAGCGGTTGCAGTCCGGTTCCCGCGAGGCGGTCGAGGCCATGGAGAACAGCCGCAGCCGGGCCCACAGCACCGTGGAGGAGGCCGGCAACGCCTCCGAGTCCCTGGGCTCCATCACCCAGTCGGTGAGCCGGATCAGCGAGATGAATGACCAGATCGCCTCCGCCGCCGAGGAGCAGAGTTCCGTGGCCGACGAGATCAACCGCAACATCGTCAGCATCAACGATATCTCGGAGCAGACGGCCGAGGGCGCCACGCAGACCGCCACCGCCGGCGATCAGCTGGCGCGCCTGGCCAACCAGCTCCAGAACCTGGTGGCGAAGTTCAAGTACTGACCAACGCCCCCGCCATCCCGGCGAACGGGATGGCGGGCCGTTGCGGTCGTCACTGGCGGCCGGTGGAGCATCGTTCCCAGTCGCCCGGAAGCAGTCGCAGAGCCCGCCGCTCCAGACGCAGGCCGGCCTCTTCCAGTCCGGTCCGCAATGTGGACACTAACGTACAGAAGTGGCCCAACCGGTTGCACGCGTGTTCGGCCTAGCGTCAGCGCCTGTTGCCAGACCAGACCGGTTTGACCACACCGCTACGATGAATCAAAGTAAAAAAGGGTGTAGATAATGCAAGTGTTTCGTACAACCAATCAATCACGTTTCCCATGGGCCGGCCACGCGGACTCATCGGAAGCGCGAATATAACCTCTGGGGAGTACGTCGTGACTGATCCGAATCAGAATCCTGACGACTATAATCCGACTGTGGAAACAGACTACGAGGTCGGTCAGGATAACGTCCGACCGCTCGGGCTGGAACTCCACAACCCGGTTTTTTTCATTACCGCGGTGGGTATCGCACTGGCGGTCGCCGTAGCCATGGTCTTCCCTGACGCCACCTACGAGGTGCTGCACGGGGTACGCACATATCTGGAAAGCACGTTCGACTGGGTCTACATGGGGGCGGGCAATCTGTTCGTGCTCTTCTGCCTGATCCTCCTAGTGACGCCCATGGGCCGGATCCGACTTGGCGGAGCATCAGCCACGCCGGAGTTTACTCGGCTGGCCTGGTTCGGAATGCTCTTTGCGGCAGGTATGGGCATCGGCCTGATGTTCTTTGGTGTGCTGGAACCATTCTTCCACTATTTCAACCCGCCGTTCGGCGTTGAAGGTGGCGAAGAAGGGGCCCGCGAACTTGCCATGGCCGCAACCATTTTCCACTGGGGTTTCCACCCATGGGCGATTTACGCTGTCGTGGCCGTATCGCTGGCGTTCTTCAGCTTCAACTATGGTCTGCCCCTGACCATCCGCTCGGCCTTCTTCCCGATCTTGGGTGATCGCGTGTGGGGCTGGCCCGGGCACTTCATCGACATCATGGCCGTGTTTGCAACCATGTTCGGTCTGGCCACGTCTCTGGGCTACGGTGCCGAACAAGCGGCGGCCGGCATGTCTCATGTTTGGGGTTTCCCCGAAGGTAACGCCACAGTGGTTATGCTGATCCTGGTGATCACTGCCATCGCGCTCGTATCCATTCTGCTGGGGATTCACGGCGGTGTGCGCCGCCTCAGTGCCCTGAACATGATCCTGTTTGCTCTGCTCGGCGCGTTCATTCTGGTGGCGGGCTCCACGGTCAGTATCCTGGCGAACAGCGTCACCAGTATCGGGCATTACCTGACCAACCTGATCCCGCTCAGCAATCCCATCGGCCGTGAGGACGAAGGCTTCATGCACGGCTGGACGGTGTTCTACTGGGCGTGGTGGACCTCATGGGCGCCGTTCGTGGGCATGTTCATCGCCCGGGTCTCCTACGGCCGCACGGTGCGTGAGTTCATCACCTGCGTGCTCATCGTGCCGGTGGTCGCTACGGTGATTTGGATGAACATCATGGGCGGCTACGCCATCGAACAGTACGTGGTGGACGGCTTCGAGGGGGTCTACCAGTATGTGGTCGAGAGCTACGACGACACCATGGTGCTGTTCGGCATGCTCGAAGGTCTGCCGCTGACGTTCCTGACGTCGTCGGTGGCGATCTTCCTGGTGATGATCTTCTTCGTGACCTCGTCGGACTCCGGGTCGCTGGTGATCGACACCATCAGCGCCGGCGGCAAAACCGACGCACCTGTGGTGCAGCGCTCCTTCTGGGCCATTTTCGAGGGCCTCGTCGCCATCGCACTGCTGCTGAGCGGCGGTCTTGCGGCGCTACAGGCGGGCGCGATCACACTCGGCTTCCCGTTTGCCTTCGTACTTTTGGCTATGGCGGGTTGCACCCTCTACGCCATGGCAAGAGAGGCGCCGAACTACCGGCCAGGCACCGCCTGACAAGCCTCACCTGAAGCACCGAAAAAGCCCCGCCCCGCGGGGCTTTTTTTGTGATAATTTCCCGCCATCAACAGCACGCGTGAGCGGGACCACGGAATGACACCCCCAGTAGCCGATCTGACGGACCAACAACGGATTGCCGCGGCCAGTATGTGGCAGGCCCTGGAGCCGGAGACCATCGAGACGATGCTGTCGGCCGGGGAAGAGATGCATCTCGGTGCAGGGCGTTATCTGTTCCGCTCCGGCGACGCCTACCGCAAGTGCATCTACATCCACCTGGAAGGCACACTGGAACAGACGGCCGCCAGCGGCGACCTGCGCACCGCGGAGCCCGGTGATGTCATCGGTCTGGCCAGCTATCTGGACGGCGACAATTACCGCTCCACCGCTCACGCCGTCTCCGACTGCCGGCTGCTGGCCCTGCCAGGCGCCACGGTGCAGCGACTCGAACAGGAATCCACGCCGTTCTTCGAAGCCATCAACCGCGCCCTGGCATCGCGCATGCGCAAGGCGCGGCAGGTGCGGGAAACCGTACGCGGCACCCTCGCCCGTCCCGTGCGGCAGTTCATGAGCAGCGGACTCCCCACCTGCGGCAGCACGGATACGGTGGCCGACGCCGCCCGCACGCTCGCCGACCGTGAGATCGGCAGCCTCGGCCTCGTGGATCAGGCTGGCCGACTCACCGGGATGCTCACACCCACGCGGCTGCTCATGGCCATGGTCAATGGCGAGGCGTCACCGGACGACAGCGTCCACGCCATCGAGGCGGACGGGGCGTTCTCGGTCACACCCGACACGCCACTGTGGCAGGTGGAGGAGATCCAGCGCCGGCACCGGGTGCGGGACGTGGTGGTGGTGGATCACGACAATGTCCCGGTCGGACTGATGTCCGAGACCGGGCTGATCCAGGCACTGGCGAAGCCGCCGTACACCCTGGACAGCGAGATCAAGACCGCGCCGGACATCGAGACACTGGTGACCCTGCGCCGCAAGATCCACGTTGCCGCAGCGGCCGTCCACACGGCGCACCGCAGTGCTGGCACCGCCGTGCGCGCGCTCACGGAAATGCATCTGGCCCTGCAGCACCGGCTGGTGGAGCTCACCATCGGCAACATGGTGCAGGACGGGCACGGCCGGCCGCCCGCGCGCTTTGCGGTGATCGTCATGGGCTCGGGCGGGCGCGGCGAGATGCTGTTGCGGCCGGATCAGGACAACGGCCTGATCATCGACGACCGGGTCGATGATTCGGGCCTGGACTGGTTCCGGGAATTCTCCGAGCGCCTCAATCCGGCCCTGGACCAGATCGGCTACCGTCTCTGCCCCGGCGATGTCATGGCCCGCAACCCCGACTACCGGCGCACCCTGAGCGACTGGAAGGACAAGCTCACCAACCTGGTGGACAATCCGGGCCGGCGTGAGGCGCGCCTCGCCAACATCATGCTCGACTTCACCACGCTGTACGGCGACGACAGCCTCACCTCGCGGCTGCGCACCCACCTCAACGAGCAACTGGTGGACGACCGGGGCAAGATGCTGTTCCGCATGATGGTCAGTGACGATGCAAAGATCGCGCAGCCGCTGAGTTTCTTCAACCGGCTGGTGACCACCAGCCACCGCGGCAGCCAGGTGATCGACATCAAACGCACGGGGCTGCGCATCATCGTTGACGCCATGCGCGTATTCGCACTCAAGGAATCCATCAGCCGCTGCAAGACCCTGGAACGACTCGCCTCCCTGCGACGGCTCGGCGTGTTCGACCCCGATTTCGCGGAGAGCATGCGCATCGCGTTCGAAGAGTTGCAGGATCTCCTGCTCACCCATCAGCTCGACCAGATCGAGCGCGGCGAGACGCCCGATCCACTGCTGCGCATGGAGCGCCTCTCCAGCCATGACCGGGAGCGCCTGCGGGTGTCACTGCGCGCCACCCGGCGCATGCGGGAGAGACTGCAGTACTCGTTCGGCGTAATCATGAACTGATGTCATTCCGGCAGCTCAAGCAGGAACTCCAGGCGTTGTCGGAACTCGTTGGCGCCCGTCTGCGGCGATCATTCCATCGCCCGCTGTCGCCGCGGCGACGTGCTTCCAGGAACTGCTGCCTGGGCTTCGACCGGGACGCGTTGCTCGCCACGCCCGTCAATGACGCACGCATTGTTGTCCTGGATACAGAGACCACCGGCATGCAGCCCTATGCCGGCGACGGCCTGGTGGAGATCGCACTGATCGAATATCACGGGCTGGTGCCCACCGGGCGCGAATTCTGCTCCCTGATTCACCCGGGCCGCCCGATCCCGCCGGAGACCACCGCCATCCACGGCCTCGGCGACGCGGATGTGGTGGACGCGCCATCCCTGGAGCGGGTGCTCGACGACATCGTGGCGTTCCTGGACGGCGCATTGCTGGTCGGCCACCACATCGGCTTCGACCTGCGTTTTCTCAACCGGGCCACACTCCGTCACCTCCACTGCCAACTGCCCTTCCCCGCCCTCAACACCATGGTGCTGTTCCAGGCGTGGACGGGACGCCACAGCGTGTTCTCTCTCGACGATGTCGCCGAGGCCTGCGGCGTCACGGTCACCGACCGCCACAACGCCCGCGGCGACGCGCTGGTCTGTGGCGAGATATTCCGCGTGCTGGCGACGTCACTCACCGCCCCGGATGCCACGGTGGCTGACCTGCTTGCGATCAGCCCGCCCGATCCGGAGTATGGGCCGCACTACAGTCGGCCGGCCGCCCGCCGCGATGGCGACGACGGCGCCGACTGACTCACGGACCGGAGACAGGAGAGACCACGTTGCGCCGCACGCTGCTCGTTGCCGAGGGAACCCTCGACCGCCCGCTCATCAACATCGCCACCACGGCCGCCGGCTTCAGCGTCACACTGCTGGCGGGATTCGGGATACTGCACCTGGGGTTACCCGGATGGGTCACGCTGCTGGCCATTGCCACACTGCTCACGGGCGTTGCCTGGATCAAGGGTCGCTATGGCGCACCGCGCTCGTTCCGGGTGGAGAAGCCGGCCACCGGCGGCGCACTGCGGATCACCGGCCGCTTCGACAACGGCGAGCTGCCTCACAACGCTGCAGCGGAGCTGCTCCACGCCCGCCGGGAGGGCGACAGCCTGCTGTTCCTGACCCGGCACGGGGATGGCGAACGCACTTTCCACCTCCAACCACCGGCGTTCTCCCCGACTGCCATGGATGCGCTGCAAGCCGTAATGGACGAGATGCCCGAGGCCACCCCGGACGCACTGGAGACCCGGTATAAGAAGGGGCACAACGGCATCAAGGCGTACGACGCCCGCAAACTGCTGCTGCTCCGCTTCACCCAGAAGCCCGGCCACGTCCCCGTTACCCTGGCGGTCGTTAGCGTGACGCTGCTGTTCTGGCTTGCCGTCCTGGCCGTCGCCGTATCCGGCTGAGCAGCCGTGCCGAACGGTTGACCCAAATCAATGGGCGGCCCTATGCTGCCCCGAGCCTGAACAGGAGGGACCAGCCCATGATCAATCGTATCCTCGTTGCCATCGACGGCTCCGAACACTCGGACAAGGCCGTCACCATGGCAGCGACGCTCGCAAGCCGTTTCGACGCGGATCTCGCCATCGTTCACGCGCTGCTCCGGGGCCACATCCCCCCCGCCATCGCCGAACTGTCGTCGGAACCCATTCCGTCGGTGCCCCCGATGACCATGGGCGGCGCGTCGGTGGACTACCAGGTGCCGGTGGCGGCACTGGAAGACATCGCCGAGAAACTCCTGGAGAAAGCCAGGACGGCCGCAACCGCAGCCGGTGCCACGAAGGTGGAGACGTCCTACCACGAAGGCGACCCGGCGCGGGTGCTGCTGGAGGCGGCCAAAGCCCACAACGCGGACATGGTCGTCATGGGGTCCCGCGGCCTAGGCAATCTCAGCGGCCTGCTGCTAGGAAGCGTGTCGCACAAGGTGCAGCAGCTGTTCGACGGGAGCGTGCTCACCGTCAAGTGAAGCGAATAGGTCCGCCCGCCCTTTCGGGCGGGCCGCTTTCCCCGCCTTCGTGAAGTGCCTCACAAATCTCAGTTCTCTTTTGTGACCTGCCTGTCAACTTCCCGCTCGTAACGTCGTTACAATTCATCCACACAATGAGAAACAATGCCGTTCGTACCAATGCGGCGCTATCGAGGGTGCAATCATGAAGCAAGTAACGTCGGGCGGGCTGGCCGCCAGGCTGGGGTTTGCGGGGCGTTTGACGGTCATGATCGTCTCACTGGTGCTGGTATCCATCGTGCTGATTACCAGCCTGGTCTACGTGCAGTACCGCGACTCGCAGACCGAAGCGGTTCTGAACGATCTCTACGGCACGGGTGATGCCAACACCCAGGCGTTCATGGACTGGCTCACCGCGCGGCAGGACGAGATGCGTTACCTCGCCAGCCTGAGCCCCGCCGAAGAGCTGGACGTGGACGCCCTGAACCATCTGCTGGAGCGGATCGCCGAAAGCCAGGGGCACTACGACACCATCTTCGTGGTGGGCGAGGACGGTCACGGCATCTCCGGCGTGGCCTACGACGGGCAGGCGGAGGTCCTCTCCGCCGACGAGGCCCACGACTTCCATGTGGCGGACCGGGCCTGGTTCCAGGCCGCCATCGGTGGTGACGACGTCTTCTCCGAGCCGTTGGTATCCCGGGCCACCGGCAACCGTGTCAGCAACGTGGTTATTCCCATCCGCAACAACGGCCAGGTGGTCGGCGTCATGCGCGGGGCCGTCCAGCTCGACACCATCGTCGAGCAGGTGGAGGACATGGCCGACGACCGCGCGTTCGAGGTCTATCTGGTGGACGGCAACGGCGAAGCGGTGACCAACGCGCCCTCCATCGACGGTGTCGGCTCGCAGGTCGACACCGAAGCGGTACGGGGGCTCGACGCGGGCGAAAGCGGTGTCGGCGTCTACCCCAATGCCGCCGGGCAACAGGTCGCCGGCAGCTACAGCCCCATTCCGCTGCTTGACTGGGGGCTCGTGATGGAGGTTCCAGAGACCGAGGCGCTCGCCGAAGTCCGGCGGATCTTCTGGATTCTCTCGGCTATTGCCACGGTGATCCTCATCATCTCCATCCTGGCGAGCCTCGGCATCGTCCGCTCCATCACCCGCCCGCTGGGCGGCGAGCCCAGGTACGCAGCCCAGGCGGTCCACCGGGTCGCCGACGGCGACATGGCGACGCCCATCGAGTTGCGGCCCGGCGATACTGACAGCCTGCTGGCGTCCATCGCCAACATGCAGGAGAACCTGCGGACGATGATCCGCGAGATGTCCAACTACGCCGACGAAGTGGCCTCCGCGGCCACCGAGCTGACGCAGGTGAACCAGGAGACGGACAGGGGCATCCAGGAGCAGCGGGATCAGCTCTCCAGCGCGGCAACGGCCATGACCGAGATGACCGCGACGGTGGAGGAAGTGGCCAGGAACAGCCAGTCCGCCGCCGACGGTGCCAACAATACCTCCAGCGAGGCCCACGAGGGCCACGAGGTGGTCACGAAGACCATGACGGCCATGAACACCCTGTCGGGCCAGATCGGCGAGACTGCCGACATGATGGCCACCCTGAAGCAGGAGAGCGATAACGTCGGCACCGTGCTGCAGGTGATCGAGGACGTCGCTGAACAGACCAACCTGCTGGCCCTCAACGCCGCGATCGAGGCGGCGCGGGCCGGTGATCACGGCCGCGGCTTCGCCGTGGTGGCCGACGAAGTACGCTCCCTGGCAACTCGGACCAAGGACTCCACCAACGAGATCCAGAGCATCATCGAGCAGGTCCAGGCCAGCGCGGGCCGGGCCGAGCAGTCGATGCAGCAGAGCCGGGAGTACGCCACGGAGAGCGTGGGTCAGGCCGAACACGCCGGCGAGTCACTGGGGCGCATCACCGGGGCGGTGGCGAACATCAACGAGATGATTCAGCAGATTGCCAGCGCCGCCGAGGAACAGAGCGCCACGGCCAAGGAGATCAACGAGAATATCCACAACATCACCCAGGTGGCGGACGACAATGCCCGCAGCGTGGTGCAGTCCACCGAGGCCAGCGAGTCCATGTCGCAGCTGGCCGAGAAGCTGCGGCAGATCACGCACCAATTCCGGCTATAAGCCGAAGCGACTACAACGTATTGCGGCGTTTGCGGGGCGTGTACAGCGGCGTGTCCATGCCCCACACTCGCCGCAGCGTCAGCGGGCCGCCAGTATAGGCCGGAAAACCGGCTCCGAACAGGGCGGCGACATCCACCATGTCGTCGTCGGCCACCAGCCCCTCCTCGCTGCAGCGGACCGCTTCCTCGACGATGGGGTTGATCAGTTCGCGGGCCAGGCTCGGAAAGTCCTGCTCACCGCCGGGCGGAACACTTGCGCTGACGCGGCGGCCGTGTTTCCAGTCATGGAACCCCTTGCCTGACGCCATTCCCGTGTGGCCTGCGTCCACCAGCTCGCGCAGCTTGTCCGGGACCGTGCGACCCAGCGCCTCGGCCATGGCGATACAGACGTCCAGCCCGATGGCGTCGGCCATTTCCAGAGGGCCGATCGGCATGCCGAAATCCAGCGCGGCGCCGTCTATGACCTCCCGGCGGGCACGCTCGTAGATCCCGGCGGCCTTGAGCATATACGGCAGTTTCAACCGGTTGACGATGAAACCCGGTGCGCTGCGCACCCGCAGCGGCAGCTTGTCCAGGGCGGCGGCCAGGGCCTGTGTGCGGGCCAGGGCGGACTCTCCAGTGCCGGAGCCGCTCACCACCTCGACCATGGTCATGCGCTCCACGGGATGAAAGCAGTGAAACCCGGTCAGGCGCTCGGGATGGCGCATCTCCGACGCCAGATCGTCGATCATCAGCGTGGTGGTGGTCGTGGCAATCACCGCATCCGGCGCCAGCACCTCTTCCAGGGCCGCGTAGAGCACCCGTTTGGCCTCGGCATCCTCGTCGATGGCCTCGATGACCATATCGGCTTCGGCCATGGTGTCCACCCCGGACGCAACCTGGAGGCGCCCGCGCGCCTCCTCCAGAAGTGCGGGATCGGCGAGCCGTTGCTGGAAGACCGTCTCCGCGCGCTGATGCAGGCCTTCCAGCGCGGACTCGTTCTCTTCATGCACGGTCACCTGCCGTCCGTGGGCTGCCAGAACGGCGGCGAGCCCCGCGCCAATCGCGCCACAACCGATGACGTGGATCACCTGCGGCACCGTCACATCGAGCTGGCGGGCCTCGCGCCGGAGCCGGTCCTGCAGCAGATAGGTGCGGACCAGATTCAGGGCGCTGGGTTTGCGGATCAACGCCAGCAGCGACTCGCGCTCGGCCCGGACGCGCTCGCGCAGGCGGCGGCCCGCCGCGCGCCGCCACAGGCGCAGAATCGCGTAGGTCGCCGGGAAGTTCTCCGGGCGCGCCTGACGCTGCAACTGGGCATCGAGATAGCGATAGGTGATCCACCGCGCCGGGCCGAAGCGCACCATCTGCGACCAGATGCGCGGCCGGTGACGCCCGGGATCGCGGGCAATGAAGTCTCGTGCCGTATCCGCCAGCGACTCTGCGGGCACGGCGGCATCAATGAGGCCGAGCTGCTTTGCCGCGGCCGCATCCACGGAGCGCCCGGAGGTCATCAACTCCAGCGCCCGCCAGGAGCCGACCACCGAGGGCAGGCGCGCCGTTGCCCCGTAACAGGGATGCAGGCCGAGCCGTACGTCCGGCAGCCCGAGGCTGGTGGCGGCGCCCTCGTCAGCAACGCGATACCGGCAGCCCAGCGCCAGCTCCAGCCCACTCCCCAGGCAGTGGCCGTGGATGGCCGCGACCGTGGGCACCTTGAGGCCATACAGGCGGGTGGTCACCGTCTGCCCGAGATCGATCAGCGATGCCACGCGATCCAGGTCGCCCATGGCGGCCAGTTCGTCGTTGCTGGCGCCGGCCACGAAGCCGGACGGTTTGGCCGAACGCAGCACCATCCCGCGCAGGTCGGGCCTGGCGGCGATGTCATCCAGCAGTTCGGAGAGCTCGGCCAGAACGGCCATGGGAACGGTATTGGTGGCCTCTCCGGCCACATCCAGCGTGAGCCAGGCAATACCGTCGGCGTCGTACTCCACGCGGCAGTGTTCGGTCACGAGCGCCTCTCGACGGAGTGAATGGCGGACCCGCCCATGCTACCGCGAATCGTCCGCCATCCAAGGCGCCTGCCGCCATGCCACTACTTTTTGGTGATCACGTAGCGCAGGATCTCGACGATCTGCTCGGGCGTCTGCGCCCAGGCCATGGCGGATGCGTCTACCTCCTTCAGCGGGTGGATGATCTCTTCCCCATGCAGGGTGATGTAGGGCTTGCCCAGCGCGGCGCAGAAGCCGGCATCAAACGCGGCATTCCACTGCTTGTACCTGTCGCCGAAACGCACCACGACCAGGTCGGCGTCCTGAATCAGGGTCTGGGTGCGGATGGCGTTGACCTTGGCGGACTTGTGATCGCGCCAGAATCCGCTGCTCTCCTCACCCAGCACGTCACCGGCGGCGTCGCTGGCGTCGTGGTCCGTCACCGCGGAGGTGAAGCGCACCGGCAGGTCCAGTTCGCGGGCGCCAGTTTCGATCTGCTCGCGCCAGTCGGTATGGATTTCACCGGAGAGATACACGGTCCAAGTCATTGTTTGCCTCCTTTGAACTTGTGTCCGGCGCGCTAGTGGCGCCTCTCGCAATGGCGGAGACACTACCATGCAGCGCCCCGCAGCGTCAGGGCCGGAGCGGTTCGGACGGAAGAACAGCTCCCGTGCCAGGGCGTTGAAAATCAGCGGCTATTCGCTGTCATAGCCCAGCAGCCGCCGCTCCCGGATCACCTCGGCCACCGGCTCCGGTACGGCCCGGGCCCAGTCACCGCGGTCGGCGCGCAGGTCGGCGAGCACGTCGGCGGCGTCGATGTGCAGGTGGCTGTCGTCGCAGGGCTCGATGGCGCGCAGCTTACCGTTCTCCACCAGGTGCGCCAGCAGATTCCGGAGATGGTCGGGCACCTGTACGTTGTGAAGCGTCGTGGTCTCGGCCTCGCCCGGCCGCCGCGACGGATAGACGTAGACCTGAGTGTTGTCGGGGAACAGCTTGCCGAACGCTTCCAGAATGCCCCCCTCGACGCCGTCGTAGTACTTCTCGTCGAACAGCGTGGTGAAATCGCGCACGCTGAGCACGATCCCGATGGGTTTGCGGGTGTACCGGCGAAGGTAGGCGCGCAGGCGGAAGAACCGCACGTAGTCGGAGACCATCACCGTGTATCCGAGCGAGGCCAGCAGATCGGCGCGATCCAGGAAGTCGGCGTCATCGGTGATCTCGCCACCGGTGGGTGAACTCATGGTGATCTCCGCCAGCGAGACCATGCTGCTGTCGTCCACGGCCTCCAGCTGGCGGAACTGCTGCTGGCCGGACTGCATCATGTCCGCATTCACGCGGGTGACCGGCTTGAACAGCCCCCGGATCACCAGCACCGACTGGCGGAAGAACAGTTCGCCGGGGACCTGCACCCGCCCTTCCGGGTTGATCACCACCGCGCGGGTGAGCCAGCTCCGGATCAGGTGGAGGTTCATGCGGCGGTTGTCCACGTCCTCGAAGTAGGGGCCGGAGAAGTGGATGAGATCCACCTCGATCCGATCCGACCCGAGTTCGTCACTCAGGCTCTCCACGATCCACTCCGGGCGGTTGTGGTAGAAGTACGCCCCGTAGATGAGATTGACGCCGAGAATGCCGAGGGCCTCGGCCTGCTGGGCATTGTCCTGATCCAGCATGCGCACGTGCAGCACGATGTCGCTCGGCTCGGCCCCGGGGTGGAGCTGGGCGCGAATCCCGATCCACCCGTGGCACTCGTTCTGCTGCTTGAAGCTGCGGGCGGTGACCGTGGCGGCATAGGCGAAGAACGCGGTGTTCCGCGGCCGCACGCCGGTGAGTCGGTTCACCACCTGCTGGTACTCCTTGTCCAGCATCTGCTCCAGACGCGCGCGGCTAACGTAGCGGTCCACGTTGCCGTAGATGTCATCACTCACCGCCATATCGTAGGCGGACATGGTCTTGGCAATAGTGCCGGCGGCGGCACCCACATTGAAGAACCGCCGCGCGACTTCCTGCCCCGCGCCGATCTCGACGATGGAGCCGTACTTGAACTTGTCGAGGTTGATGGTGAGGGCTTTCTGGTCGGTCGTCAGGGACTGATCGCGTGCGGACATGGCGGATCACCGGTGTTGCAAGGGTGCGCCGCATCATAACGCGGCCGGGCAGCGGACGGAATCACGCCACCGGCCGAGCAGCAGCGGTTGCCCGCCCCCATGCAATGCTGTTACAACCCCGACTGCGTGCGCATCGAACTCCATCGATACAACCACTGGGTGACCACCGTTGACTGATCGGGCAAACCGTACTTCCTGGGCACTGGCAGTCACGGTGGGCCTGTTCGCGTTCTGGCTCCTTCTGAGCGGTGGCCGTGGCCCGGGCTACGCGGCAGTGGCCGCCGTCGCCGGGGGTATCATCAGTGCATGGCTGGCACCGGGCCTGCTGCACCAGCCCCGCCCGCTGGCCATCATCCGGTTTCTGGCTCTGTTCATTCAGCAGTCGCTGGTGGGCGGAGCCGACGTGGCCTGGCGCGCAATGCGCCCGTCCATGCCCCTGAATGCGGACTGGCACGACTACCCCGTGTCGCTGCGGACGCCAGCGGGTCAGTCGCTGCTGCTGATCACCGTCAGCCTCACCCCGGGCACGCTCTGCGTCGACATGCATAACGGCGTCATGCGCGCGCACGTGCTCACCCCTGCCATGGCTGACGGGATCCCGCGCGTGGAGCGGGCCATTGCCGCGATCTTCGGCGAAGAGCTGCGTGAGGCGGCCGCATGACCCTGTTTCTGACCGCCACCACCGTTGTGCTGCTGGGCCTGTTCGCGCTCGGGCTGGTTCGGATCTACATCGGCCCGACCCGGGCGGATCGCATCCTCGCGGTCCAGCTTTCAGGAACCACGACCGTGGCCATTCTGATCGTGCTCTCCGCCCTGATGGACATGACCGCCCTGCTCCATGCGGCGCTGCTGTTCGTGCTTTTCGCCGCGCTGATCGCGGTGGCTTTCATCCGCCATCCACAGAGCGAGGACTGACCCATGCTCGACTGGCTGGCAGCTGCCCTGATCGGGTCAGGGCTGGTTTTCTTTCTTGCGGGCACCGTCGGCCTGTTGCGGTTCCCGGATGTCTACACGCGGCTGCACGCCCTGACCAAGGCGGACAATACCGGCCTGGGCCTGCTCGCCGCCGGGGTGGCGCTGCTCTCTGGGACCTGGCAAGCGATTCTCCTCATCGCCCTGATCTGGTTCCTGGCCGTTACCGCCGCCTCCATTGCCTGCCACCTGGTGGCCCGGCACCACCTGCGCGACGAGCGGGAGGACGACACGCCATGAGCGTCTTTGATGGCCTTCTCGCCCTGGTCGTCTCCGCGCTGGCATGGCGCTGCGTCACGGCCCCGGACCTCTACCGGAGCATCGTCCTGTTCATCGTCACCGGGCTGATGCTGGCACTGGCATGGGTGCGCCTGGACGCACCGGATCTGGCGCTGGCCGAAGCGGGCATCGGCGCGGGGCTGCTGGGCATTCTCCTGCTCAGCACCTGGCGTGTTCTCATCCATGCGGGGCCGGAGCAGGCCGACCGGCCGGGGGCCTCGACACGGGTGCGCTGGCTGGCGGGCGCGGGCAGCGGGCTGCTCGGCGTGCTGGTTGCCGTGGCGCTGTACCAGGTGCAGACGGCCATCGACGCGGACCGCGCCGGCACCCTCGCCCTGGAGGGGCTGGGCGCCGCCGGCGTGGATCAGCCGGTGACGGCGGTGCTGCTCAATTTCCGCTCCTACGACACGCTACTGGAGATGGGTGTGCTGCTCATGGCCCTGATCGGGGCACTTCTGCTGCGCTCGCCCCTGATTCACCGCCCGGGCGATGACGATGCCGGAACGGATTCGCCACTGATCCCGGTGCTGGTCACGGTATTCGTGCCGCTGGTGATCCTGATGGGCACATTTCTGGTCTGGGCCGGGGCGTACATGCCCGGCGGGGCGTTCCAGGGCGGTGCGGTGATGGCCGGCGCCGGAGTGATGCTCGTGCTGGGCGGTCGGCTGCACAGTGCAGCCCAGCTCGGCCTGCTCATGCGCACGCTGCTGATTCTGGGCGTCACCGTGTTCACCGCCGCCGGGCTGCTGCTGATGCCGGCCGAGGGCGCATTCATGGCGTATCCGCAGGCGCTGGTGACACCGCTGATGGTGCTGATCGAGTTCAGCCTGGCCATCTCCATCGCCCTGACGCTGCTGTTGCTATTCACCGGTACCACCGGGCTGCGGAGGGCCGATCCGTGATGCCGCTGGACCCGTTCATCCTGGCCGCCGCCGCCCTCGTTGCCGTGGGGTTCTACGGCTTCATCACCCAGCAGCATCCCCTGCGGCGGCTGCTGGCGATCAACATTTTCGGCAACGGCGTGTTCCTGTGCATGATTCTCATCGCCCGCTGGCTCCCGGGCGGTCCGGACCCGGTGCTCCACGCCATGGTGATCACCGGACTGGTGATCGCCGTGAGCGCCACCGCCTTCGGGCTTGCCCTGGTTCGGCGACAGATCCGCGACGCCAACCGCGATACGGACGGTGATCATGACTGAGTTCCTGCCGGTCATCGCGGTGTTTGTTCCGTTCCTTGCCGGAGTACTGCAGTTCCTGTTCGGGCCGCGGGTCGTGCCCTGGTGGCCGGTGCTGGCGGTGGCGGCGACCGTGGCAAGCAGCCTGTGGGTGGTCGCCGCCGTGGCACAGGGTGGCGAGATCTCCCACGCACTCGGCGGCTGGGATGCGCCGCTGGGGATCGAAGTGCGGGTGGACGGCCTGGCCGCCATCATGCTGCTGCTCACCGCCGTAGTCGGTGCGCTGGTCTCGCTGTACGCCTTTGCGATCTACAATCGCAGCCACGACAACGCCTCCCATTACTGGGCGCTGTGGCTGCTGCTCTGGGGCTCGCTGAACGTTCTGTTCGTCTCGGGTGACCTGTTCAACCTCTACGTGGCGCTGGAGCTGGTGTCCCTGGCCGCCATCCCCATGGTGCTGCTGGCCGGGCCCGGCAAGACCGTGGGCGCCGCACTGCGCTATCTGCACTTCGCCCTGTTCGGTTCGCTGGTCTATCTGGCCGGGGTCGCCATCACCTACGGACTCGCCGGCAGTCTGGACCTGCGCCTGGTGGCGGATGCACTCGCCGACGGCGGGCTCGCCGGTGCGCTGGCGGCCGCCTGCCTGGTAACCGGGGTACTGATCAAGGCCGCTATCGTGCCCTTTCACATCTGGCTTCCCGCCGCACACGGCAACGCCCCGGCGGTGGTCAGCGCAGTCCTGTCCGCGCTGGTGGTCAAGGCCTGCCTCTACCTGTTGCTGCGCCTGTGGACGGAGCCGCTGGCCGGCATCACTGGAGCCTATGCGGCACAGCTGCTCGGTGCCATCGGCGCCACGGCAATCCTGTACGGATCCCTTCAGGCCTGCCGCCAGGAGCGGCTCAAACTGGTGGTGGCCTACTCCACCGTGGCCCAGCTTGGCTACATGCTGCTGTTCTTCCCCATGGCCAGCGCCCTGGCCTGGGAGGGCGCCGTCTACCATGGCGTGGCGCACGGGGTGGCGAAAGCGGCACTGTTCCTCGCCGCCGGCAATGTGCTCGCCTACGTGGGGCACGACCGGGTACGGGAGCTGCGCGGCCTGGACCGGCCCCTGTCCGTAAGCCTGTTCGCCTTCGCCCTGGCCGGTGTGAGCATCATGGGGCTGCCCCCCAGCGGCGGGTTCATGGCCAAGTGGCTGCTCCTCAGCGCCGCGCTTGAATCCGGCCAGTGGTGGTGGGTGGCGGTGCTGATGGTGGGCGGCCTGCTGGCTGCGGTATACATCTTCCGCGTGCTGCGATTCGCGTTCCTGCAGGCGCCCGGGCCGGCCATTGCCGAGCCGGGGCCGGCGCCCGGCGCCCTACGCACCTGGCCGGCGATGATCCTCGCCCTTCTGGCCATTGCGCTTGGCTTTACCACGGCTCCGCTGCTCGGGCTGCTGGGCGGCCTGCCGGGAGGTGGGGCATGACTGGCCTCTACCAGGCGATGCCGCTCTGGGTGCTGTTTGTCTCCGCGGTGACCGCCGTGGTGGTGTTCGCCACCGGGGAGCAGTGGCAACGCCTGCGCACCACGCTCAACCTGTCCGGCGCCGTCATCAAGCTGGTGCTGGTGGGGGTCATGCTCTGGGGCGTGGACCAGGGCCACACCTTCGTGGTGCGGGTGCCCCTGCTCGCGGAACTGGATCTGGTCCTGCACGCCGATGCACTCAGCATGCTGTTCGCCACGCTGTCGGCGATCCTGTGGCTGGTCACCACCATCTACGCCATTGGTTACCTGGAGGACTCCCCGGACCGGGCGCGCTTCTTCGGCTTCTTCAGTCTGTGCGTGACCGCCACCATGGGCATCGCCATGGCCGGCAACCTGTTCACGTTCTTCATCTTCTACGAGCTGCTGACCCTTGCCACCTGGCCGCTGGTGGTGCACCGCGGCACGGACAAGGCCATGGCCGCCGGGCGCACCTACCTGCAGTACACGCTGATCGGCAGCGCCGTATTTCTGGTGGGGATCGTGGCGCTCTATCTGCTGGACGGGCCCAGCGACTTCGTCGCCGGTGGCGAGCTTCAGCATCTGGGTGACGCCCACCCCGCCGCCCTGACGGTGATCTTTCTGCTGCTCATGGCCGGCATCGCCGTCAAGGCGGCGATGGTCCCCCTCCACGGCTGGCTACCCGCCGCCATGGTGGCGCCGGCGCCGGTGAGCGCGCTGCTGCACGCGGTGGCCGTGGTCAAGGCGGGTGCCTTCGGTATCGTGCGCGTGGTCTACGACGTCTACGGCGTCGCCCTGACCCAGGAACTGGCCCTGGGCGTGGGGCTTGCCATCGCCGCCTCCTTCACCATCATCTACGGCTCCCTGCGCGCCATCTGGCAGACTGATCTCAAGCGCCGTCTGGCCTTCTCCACCGTCAGCCAGGTGTCCTACATCGCCCTGGGCGTCGGGCTGGGCAACCCGCTCGCCACTGTTGGCGGCCTGGCGCACCTGGTGCACCAGGGCCTGATGAAGATCACGCTGTTCTTCTGCGCCGGCAACTACGCGGAAACCCACCACATCCACTCCATCCACGAGCTCGACGGCATCGGCCGGCGTATGCCGTGGACCACGGCCATGTTCACCTTCGGCGCCTTCGGCATGATCGGCGTGCCGCCGCTGGCCGGTTTCGTGAGCAAGTGGTACCTGGGACTCGGCGCCGTGGACGCGGAGTACTACTGGGTCATCCCGGTACTGATCGGGAGCACCGTCCTGAACGCCATCTACTTCCTGCCACTGCTCCATCGCGCCTGGTTCAGGCCACCACCGGACGGGGCAACCGGGCAGCATGAGGCCATTCCCTCCCTGCTACTGCCGACGCTGTTCGTTGGCTTCGCATCGGTGGGCGCTGGCCTCTTCGCGGCTTTCTCCTGGAGTCCGCTGGGCTGGGTGGACCTCATCGTTGAACGGGAGTACCTGCCATGAACGTACTGCTGGCGCTGCTTCCGGCGTTGCCCGCGATCCTGGCGCTCGGGGCGTTGTCCGGGCACCTGGGCGGGCGCGGGCTGCCGCTGAGCGTGACCGGGGTGGGCGCCCTCGCCGGGGCTCTGGCCGTGACCGGCGCGGAGCCGCTGCATCTGGACTGGCTGCTCCTGGGCACGACTCTGGGGCTGGACCCAACCAGTCAGGCGCTGCTGGGTGCCGCCGCCATCCTGTGGACGGCGGCGGCGATCGCAGCGCGCACGTTGTTCGATGGCGATGCCGGGTCACGCTTCGGCATGTGCTTTCTGCTGACCCTTGCGGGCAACCTCGGGGTGATCGTCACCCAGGATCTGGCAGCGTTCTACCTCTCGTTTGCCGTGATGACCTTCGCGGCATACGGGCTGGTGGTGCACGACGAGAGCACCGAGGCGGTCCGGGCCGGACGCATCTACCTGATTCTCTCCATCGCCGGGGAGGCGCTGCTGCTCAGCGGCGTATTCATGCTCGCCGCGGAGGCCGGCAACCCGACCATGGCGACCATTGCCGACGTGTACGGGGAACTGCAACGCCCGGAACTGGTTGGCGGCCTGCTCGTGGCCGGTTTCGCCGTGAAGATGGGCGTCATTCCGCTGCACGTCTGGCTGCCCCTTGCCCACCCGGCCGCGCCGGTGCCGGCCAGCGCCGTGCTCTCCGGAATCATCGTCAAGGGCGGGCTGCTCGGCTGGCTGCAGTTCCTGCCCGCCGGCGAACCGGCGCTTCCCCTGGCCGGTGTGACACTGGCGGCGCTGGGGCTGGTCAGCGCCTTCGGCGCCGCCCTCATGGGCTGTTTCCAGCACCGGGCCAAGACCGTTCTGGCCTATTCCACGATCAGTCAGATGGGGCTGCTCGCAATACCGACCGGCCTGCTGATCGCCGGCCATGGCGACGCCGCGCCGCTGATTCCGGCCATGGCCCTGTTCGCCGTGCATCATGCGCTCACCAAGGGAGCGCTGTTCCTGGCCATGGATCACGTCAAACACGGACGCAAGGCGGTGGCGGTCATCACGGCGCTGCCTGCCCTGGCTCTGGTCGGCGTTCCGGTCACTTCCGGTCTGGTGGCGAAGGCCGCCATGAAAGCCGCGCTGCCGGAGCCGTTCGTGCTGGTGCTCACACTGACGGCCATCACCACGGCGCTGCTGCTGCTGCGTTTCATGTGCCTGATCTGGCCGGGAAGGGATGCGACACCGCGGGCGTTGCAGCCCGGTGCGTTTCTGGTCTGGCTACTGGTCGTGATCACGGCGCAGACCCTGCCCTGGATGCTGGCGAAAGGCCAGGCCCGAGCCTACGCGCTGGAGTTCACGACGCTCGTGGATGCGCTATGGCCGCCGCTGGTGGCACTGCTCATTGCCGGCCTGGCGGCCGAGATCCTGAAACGGTGGCCGGCACTGCCCGAAGGGGACCTGGTGGTGCCGGTGGAGCGGGCCCTCAAGGCCGTTTACTGGCGGCTGGTAAGGGGGTATCTGCTGCTCGCGAGGCGCGCGCCGACGCTCCGCAGGCGCGTGGTGCCGGACCACTGGCTGCGGCCACCGGAGCGGATTCCCGAGCCCGGCATCCCCTGGGTGGGTGTGCTGATGCTCGCGGTGACGCTGGTGCTGACGCTGGCGTACGTCGTGGTGCTATAGCGCGTCGTTGAGTGCGTCCCGGATGGCAGCGAGCTGCTCCTCGCTGCGCTCCGGCGCGTCCGGCAGATTGCCCCATACAGGGTCCGGCCAGCACGGATCACCCTGCCAGCGGCCCACCACATGCACATGCAGTTGTGGCACCCGGTTGCCAATGGCAGCCAGGTTGGTGCGTTCACACTGGTGAAACCGCTTGATGAAACGCGCCAGGGCATCGGTTACGCCGTCAACGGCGATGCGTTCCGCATCGGAGAGCTCATCGAGCTCCAGCGCCTGGGTCTCAGGCACGACGATATACCACGGCAGACTACCGTTACGATGGAGCAGAATGCTGCAGGCAGAGAATTCACCCAGGAGGTGGCAGTCGGCCTGCAGCTGTGGATGAATCGAGAAGGCCGTCATGCGGCGTACTCTACACGCCCAGATGGCGGGCGTGGTAGCGCAGGTGCTCCTCGATGAAGGTGGCGATGAAGAAGTAGGAATGATCGTAGCCGGGCTGGAGCCGCAGGGTGAGCGGGACGCCGGCCGCCGCACACGCCTCTTCCAGGGCCTCCGGGCGAAGCTGGCCATCCTGCAGGAAGTTGTCCGCGTCTCCCTGGTCCACCAGAAGCGCCTGGTCGAACCCGTGCGCAAGGATAAGCTCCACGGTGTCCCAGTTCTTCCACTGATCACGATCCTCGCCCAGATAACCACTGAACGCCTTTTCGCCCCAGGGGCAGTTCACCGGATTGGCGATGGGCGCGAACGCCGATACCGACGCGTAACGCCCGGGGTTCTTCAGGGCGCAGATGAAGGCGCCGTGCCCGCCCATGGAATGCCCGCTGATCGCCTCCTTCCCGTCCAGCGGGAAATTGGCCTGGACCAGCTCCGGCAGCTCCCGGGTGACGTAGTCGTACATGTGGTAATGCCGACTCCAGGGCTCGCGGGTGGCGTTGATGTAGAAACCGGCTCCGGAGCCGAAATCATAGCTGTCGTTTTCACCCGGCAGCTCGGTGCCCCGGGGGCTCGTATCGGGACACACGATGGCCATGCCCAGCTCTGCCGCCACCCGGTGCGCCCCGGCTTTCTGCATGAAATTCTCGTCGGTGCAGGTGAGCCCCGATAGCCACCACAGCAGCGGGACGTTGCCATCCTGCGCCTGTGGCGGCAGGTAGATGGCGAAGATCATCTCGCAGCCCAGTGTGGGGGACTGATGGCGATACCGCTTCAGCCAGCCACCAAAACTCTTGGTGGCCGACACCAGCTCCAGCGCTTCCGACATGGTCGGCTCCTCAATAGTGCAGGACGGTGCGAATACTCTTGCCTGCGTGCAACAGTTCGAACGCTTCGTTGATCTGATCGAACGGCATGTCGTGGGTGATGAACTCGTCGATCCTGATCTTTCCGTTCATGTAGTCGTCCACGTAACCGGGCAGCTCGCTGCGCCCCTTGACGCCCCCGAACGCCGAGCCCTTCCAGACCCGCCCCGTGACCAGCTGGAACGGCCGCGTCGAGATCTCCTCGCCGGCGCCGGCAACGCCGATGATCACCGACTCGCCCCAGCCCTTGTGGCAGCACTCCAGGGCCGAACGCATGACGTTGACGTTGCCGATGCACTCGAACGAATAATCCACACCGCCGTCGGTCATGTCGACGATCACTTGCTGGATGGGATCGCTGTAGTCCTTCGGGTTGACGAATTCCGTGGCCCCGAACTGCCCGGCCAGCTTGAACTTCTCCGCATTCACGTCGATGGCGATGATTCGCTCGGCGCCCGCCATCTGCGCACCCTGGATCACGGCCAGGCCGATGGCGCCGAGGCCGAACACCGCAACGGTGGAGCCCGGCTCCACTTTCGCCGTATTCCGCACTGCACCGATGCCGGTGGTCACCCCGCAGCCGAGCAGACAGATCTTGTCCATGGGGGCCTCTTTCGAGACCTTCGCCAGGGAGACTTCCGGCAACACTGTGTAC
Organism: Aquisalimonas sp. APHAB1-3; assembly: GCF_048323695.1. NCBI lineage: Bacteria > Pseudomonadati > Pseudomonadota > Gammaproteobacteria > Chromatiales > Ectothiorhodospiraceae > Aquisalimonas > Aquisalimonas sp. APHAB1-3. The sequence continues at coordinate 957,418 of NZ_JBLWFT010000001.1, forward strand.
TCGCTGAACGTGGAGCACCCCATGTAGTGGTGCAGCGACTTGCCGTTGAGCGAGAAACGGGACGTGCCGTCAGGCATGACGCCCTTGCCCTGGGTTGCGCGCACGGCCCCGCAGAGATTGGTCTTTCCCGAACGGCAGAATTTGCACTCACCACATTCAGCTGTGTAGAGGGGGATGACATGATCGCCCGGCTGGACACTTTTCACACCGTCCCCGACCTCCTGGACGATACCCGCCCCCTCGTGCCCGAGCACCGAGGGGAACAACCCTTCCGGGTCGGCGCCCGAGAGCGTGTAGGCGTCGGTATGGCAGACACTGGTTGCCTTGATCTGCACCAGCACTTCGCCCGCCTTGGGGCCATCCACGTCGATCTCTTCCAGCACCAGCGGCTTGCCTGCCTCCAGCGCTACGGCGGCACGGGATTTCATAACCCTTCTCCTCGTCACCTGCGGCGCCGCGATGCGCCGCTTTTTTGAGTTCAATTCTTAGTCTAGCGGCACACACGCGGTAAATAAGGCATCATTGGGCAAGAGATTATTGCTGGAGAGCAACAATGCAGCACTGGGACCGCATTGAAGCCTTCGTGGAGGTGGTCCGGCGCGGCTCGTTCGCCGAGGCTGCCCGGCACCTGGGAGTCTCCAGCTCCCATGTGAGCCGTCTCGTGGCGCGGCTGGAGACCCAACTCAGTACCCAGCTTCTGTACCGGACCACCCGGCAGCTCAAACTCACCGACGCCGGCGAGGTGTACTTCGATCACTGCGCGCACCTGTTCGACGGTTTCCAGGAGGCGCTCCAGGCCATCGGCGATTACCAGCGCCGCCCCACCGGAGTGTTGCGCGTCACCTGCGCCGCCACCTTCGGCGAACGCTACATCGCCCCGCTGGTGAACGCCTTCCTCCAGCAGCACCCGCAACTGACGGTGGACCAGGAGTTCACCAACCGGCGTGTGGATATCGTCAATGAGGGGTTCGACGTGGCCATCCGTGCGGGCGCCCTGCCCGACTCGTCGCTGATCGCTCGCCGCCTGTGCAGCCGCCGCGAGTACGTGGTCGGCTCGGCGGACTACTTCCAGCGCTATCCCCAGCCCCACACGCTGGAGGAGCTGGCCGGGCACAACTGCCTGCTTGGCTCCGCGGATCACTGGCAGTTCGACATGGACGGACAGCACCGGCACCTGCGTGTGCACGGCAACTGGCGCGGGAATTCAGGCGTGGCGCTGCTGGATGCCGTCGAACGGGGGCTGGGTCTGGCACAATTGCCGGACTACTACGTCCGCCCCGGCCTGGAGGACGGGCGCCTGCTGTCGGTACTTGATCAGTACGCCTGCACCCACACCGCCGTGTGGGTGGTCTATCCACGCCACCGCCACCTTTCGCCCAAGGTGCGGCAGTTCGTGGATTTTCTGGTGGATCACATGGAAAGCACAGAGCCTGCATGACCGGGGCAGCATGCTGAAACGGCCAAGCGGGCGCCCGTCACGCCAGTATCAGCCCCCGGGACGCCCCAGGCTCATGTGGCGATTCACGTCCTTGTAGAGCAGGTACCGGAACGGCCCCGGCCCTCCCGCATAGCAGGCCTGGGGACAGAAGGCGCGCAGCCACATGTAGTCGCCGGCCTCCACTTCCACCCAGTCCTGATTCAGGTGGTAGACGCCCTTGCCTTCCAGCACGTAGAGCCCGTGTTCCATGACGTGCATCTCGTCAAAGGGAATCACCCCGCCCGGCTGGAACGTCACGATGGTGACGTGCATGTCGTGACGCAGGTCGGCCGGGTCCACGAACCGGGTGGTCGCCCAGCGGCCGTCCGTGTCCGGCATGGGGGTGGGCTCGATGTCGTTCTCGTTGGTAACGAACCCCTCGGGCACATCCAGGCCATCGACGTACTCGTATGCCTTGCGAATCCAGTGAAACCGGACATGCTCCGAGCCGTGATTGCGCACCGACCAGTTGCTGCCCGGCGGAATGAAGGCATACCCCCCGGGCCGCATCGCATGCGTGACCCCCTCCAGGGTCAGGGTGAGTTCGCCTTCCACCACGAACAAAACGCCCTCGACACCGGCCTGCAGCTCGGGCCGGTCGCTGCCGCCACCGGGGCCCACTTCCATGATGTACTGGGAGAAGGTTTCGGCGAATCCCGACAGCGGCCGGGAGAGCACCCACAAGCGTGTCTCCTCCCAGAACGGCAGGTAACTGGCGACGATGTCGCGCAACACGCCCTTGGGAATGACGGCATACGCCTCGGTGAACACCGCGCGATCGGAGAGTAGCTGGGTCTGCGGCGGCAGCCCGCCTTTCGGGGCGTAGTAGCTTCGCTCTACCATCATGGCTCCTCTGGCTCAGCGTGGCAGGCGTGCCGGCGACTGACGTCCGGCACGCCGGGTCATGGAGCCATTGTATACCATATTGAACACAACCCGGAATCAGTGGCCCGGCTCGCCCGCTCCAGTGTCATCATAAGCAGCGAGATCGTCCATGAGTTTGGCACCCTGGCCTTCGGGGTGCACCACATCGACTTCAACGCCGTTACGGCGCAGCTTGCCGACGACCTTGTCCACCGCACCCACGGCGGAGCTGTCCCAGAGGGTCGCACCGGTCAGGTCGATGGTCACTCTCGGCACCGCCGCAGCGTAATCGAAACCTGCCATGAAATTGTCCACGGCCACGAAGAACAGCACACCCCGCACGCGATACGTCCGGTGGTGGCCATCGTCGCTGTCCTCCGGCGTCACGCGGATCTGGCGGGCCAGTTTGCGCACGAAGAAGATCGCGCTCAGCAGCACGCCGGCGAACACGCCCTTGGCAAGATCGTGAGTCACCACCACGGTCACCACGGTGACGATCAGTACGAAGGCGTCAGTGCGCGGCATCTTCCGCAGCATGCCGATGGAGGTCCAGTCGAAGGTACCGATGGAGACCATGATCATCACTGCCACCAGGGCCGGCATGGGAATCATGGAAACCAGGTCGCCGAGCACCATGATGAAGAACAGCAGGTACACACCGGCCGCCAGGGTCGACAACCGCCCCAGCCCCCCGGACTTCACGTTGATCACGGACTGGCCGATCATGGCGCAACCCGCCATGCCGCCGAAGAAACCGGAGGTGATGTTGGCAATACCCTGCCCCCGGCACTCCACGTTCTTCTTGCTGGGTGTGTCGGTGAGATCATCGACGATGGACGCGGTGAGCAGCGACTCGAGCAACCCGACAATCGTCAGCGTCAGGGCAACCGGCAGAATGATCTGCAGGGTCTCGAAGGTGAGCGGGACCATGGGAATGCTCAGGAAAGGCATCCCGTCCGGCAGATCCCCCATGTCGCCAACGGTATTCAGCGGCATGTTGAAATAGATGGCCGCACCGGTCAGCACCACGATGGCGATGAGCGGGGGCGGAATGGTCCGGTTGATGTAGGGGAAGCCGTAGAGAATTGCCAGGCCGGCGGCCACCATCAGGTACGTGGGTATTCCATGACCGACGAAATGCGGGATCTGCGCCATGAAGATCAGAATGGCCAGCGCATTCACGAAGCCCAGCATCACCGTGCGCGGGATGAACATCATGTAGCGCGCAAGCTTGAGCCAGCCGAAGATGATCTGCAGGACGCCCGTCAGTATGGTCGCCGCAAACAGGTACTCAACACCGTGATCCGCCACGATGGTGATCATCAACAGCGCCATCGCCCCGGTTGCGGCCGAGATCATCCCGGGTCTACCGCCGGTGAACGCGATCACCACGGCAATGCAGAACGACGCGTAGAGCCCGACTTTCGGATCCACGCCGGCGATGATGGAGAACGCGATCGCTTCGGGGATAAGGGCGAGCGCGACCACGATTCCGGCGATCAGATCACCGCGGACATTGAACAACCACGTGCGGCGGAATGAACCCGCGCCCCGCTTCATTACATCAGACAGCATTAACGGTCCTTTCCCCGCGGGCACACAGCCGGCGAGCTCTCATCAGATTTCGGATTTCGCACCGGCGAAGGGTGCACAGTTTTCGAACGGCTTGACTGGAAAACGCTGATAAGCCGCGTTACGGAGTGCGGGATGCCAAGCATCTGACTCCTCAGGGAGAGGGCCGCGGCGACCATGTTGCCAGGCTCTGAATATGGAGGATGATACGGGGATTGCGCTCTTTCCTCAAGAAGAATGCTGCACAACAGCATTGCTGATCTTTTCGGAAGCAAACGCTGTCTGCAGGGCAACACGATCGGTTACTCTGAGCGTCGACTGGAACAAACACCTGAAAACTCGGAGGCAGGCCGACTCTCTATGCTGAAACGTATCCTGGTGCCCGTGAACTTCTCGACTGCTTCGGCGCGTGCCGTGGCCGTGGCCCGCGACTTCCGACCCGAGACCGCAACCCTGCGCCTGCTTTACGTGGTCGGCCCCAGCGAGATCGCCCAGGCCACCGCCGACCCGTCAATCAACCCCATGCACGCCAGAGACGAGCGCAGCAAAGCAGAAGCCGCCGCCCGCGAGAAACTGAACGAATGGGTCCGCGAGGGTGAAGAGGTCGCCGTGGAAGTGGGCAGTGCCGCCGAGAAGATCAGCGCCCACGCCGACCAGTGGGGCGCCGATCTGATCGCCATGGGCACCCGCGGGCGCAGCGGCCTGCAGCAGTTCCTGCACGGTTCGGCCACGGAGTGGCTGGTGCGCCATGCCAAGCAGCCCGTTCTAGTGGTGCACGACGTGGACCTGGACCCCGAACAAGCCGCTCACCTGCCCCCCATGGACTGACCCCGCCGGCGGCGGACCGTCCGCCACGGATGCAATGTCGCGCACGTGCGACATACTGTCCCTGTGGCGTGGTGGTGTCATCCGGCTGTGACCGGCCCTGCCCCTCCGCGCCGTGGAACCCGTGTGCCGCCAACAGAGGGCAACGCCATGACAACCGCCGATGTCTCCGCCCAGCTGCGCCAGCAGCCGTTTTTTGCCGACCTGGATGAATACGTCATTCAGCAACTGAGCCGTTGCGCCACGCCGCGCACGCTGCCCCGGGGAGACGTCCTGTTCCGGCAGGGCGAGGTCTCGGACGCGTTCTATCTAGTCACCCAGGGTGAGATTCTCATCGAGATCCCGGCCATCTCGGGCCCGGCGCTCGAGATCCAGCGGCTGACCGAGGGCCAGATTCTCGGCTGGTCGTGGCTGATCCCGCCCTACAAGTGGACGTTCCAGGCGCGGGCCGAAGCAGACACGGAACTCCTCGCCTTCGACGGCGCCGCCATTCTCGCGCACTGCGAAGAAGAGCCCGCCTTCGGCTATGCCGTGCTCAAGAAGTTCTCGGCGCTGATGTCGGAGCGACTGGAAGCCGCACGCCGTCGCATGATGGACGAGTGGAATCCGCCGGGATTCGCTTAGGCATGCCCTGCCCCAGGATGGTTATCGAGCGACCGTGACTGGTGGACCTGAAGGTCCACCCTACTCGTCCGGGCGTAGGGTGGTCCTTACATCCACCATTGATGTACCGATTCCACAACGAAAAAGGGGCACCCTGACGGGTACCCCTTTTCGTTATATGGCGCGCCCGGAAGGATTCGAACCTCCGACCGCCTGGTTCGTAGCCAGGTGCTCTATCCAGCTGAGCTACGGGCGCTGTGTTGTGAGGCGCAGATTATGGCGAAGGGCCGGCTCTGCGTCAATGCAACGTTGGTCGAACCCAATTGCCCACATCAAGGGTTCGAGCCCGTCGCTTCATGATTTTCATCTAAGCAGTACCTGCGGCACTGCTTAGATGAAAATGGCGGAGAGGGAGGGATTCGAACCCTCGATGGGCAGTACCCATACTCCCTTAGCAGGGGAGCGCCTTCAGCCACTCGGCCACCTCTCCGGGATCGCGGATGGCGGGTTTCCCGCGCCATCGTTGAAGCGCCGTAGACTACGGGATTTGGCCTCTCAGGTAAACCCGTGGGAGGCCATCACCCCTGTCACACCACCGGTCAGTTGTTCCCCGGGGCGCCCTCCTCTCCTTCGTTCTCGTGCTGGATCCGCTCATAGATCTCCTCACGATGCACGGAGACGTTCCGGGGCGCATTGACGCCAATACGCACCTGGTTGCCCTTCACGCCGAGAACGGTCACGGTTACTTCGTCCCCGATCATCAGCGTTTCACCAACTCGCCTGGTCAGAATCAGCATTTGCCTCTCTCCTAAATCCACTGGCCCCCGCTACGCCGGTTACCCAACCAGACGCTTCCACGTCGATGCACACCCATGCCACGGGGCTTGGTCATTTCTCCGGACCAGCCTCCGAGCTTCCCTGTAGAACGTGGACCCGCGGTTCCTCTCGAGAGTTTCAACGACCGGCATCCTGCGCAGCCGTCACCTTCAGCTAAGAATCAATCATCCCGGAGACCATCGTCAGCCGATGGTTGTCACCTCCCGGGCCCTGCTTGCGGGGTAGTCACGTCAACCACCCCACGAACGCCACCGACGCCGCATGGTGCCGGTTCAGTCGTTCGATTTCCCTTCGATACTCACACTCGCGTCTTCGTCGTCCAGCTCGAACGCGGTGTGCAGGGCGCGCACGCCCAGTTCGAGATACTTCTCATCAATCACCACGGAGATCTTGATCTCGGACGTGGAGATCATCTGGATGTTGATGCCCTCCTTCGCCAGGGCCTCGAACATGGTGCTCGCCACGCCGGCATGGGAGCGCATGCCGACCCCGACCAGCGAGAGCTTGACGATCTTTGTGTCGCCGTAGACCTCCCGGGCACCCAGCTCGTCGTTGATGCCCTGGAGAATCTTCAGGGTCTTCTCGTAGTCGTTGCGGTGCACCGTAAAGGTAAAATCGGTCAGGCCGCTCTGGCTGATGTTCTGGACAATCATGTCCACTTCGATGTTCGCCTCGGACACGGGGCCGAGAATGCGCCCGGCGATACCCGGCTGGTCCGGAACACCCAGGACGGTCAGTTTGGCTTCGTCGCGGTTGAACGCGATTCCGGAGATCAGCGGTTCTTCCATGTTCTCGTCCTCATACGTAATCAGTGTGCCCGGCCCGTCATCGAACGTTGACCGCACGCGCAGCGGCACGTGGTACTTGCCCGCGAACTCCACGGCCCGGATCTGCAGAATCTTGGAGCCCAGGCTCGCCATCTCCAGCATCTCCTCGAAGGTGATGCGATCGAGGCGGCGTGCCTTGGACGCGACCCGCGGATCAGTGGTGTAGACACCATCCACGTCGGTATAGATCTCGCACTCGTCGGCACCCAGGGCGGCGGCCAGGGCTACGGCGGTGGTGTCGGATCCGCCGCGCCCCAGGGTCGTGATGGCACCGGTGGAGTCCATCCCTTGGAAGCCGGCCACCACGACGATGCGTCCTTCCTTGAGGTCCTCGGTGACGACCTTGGCGTCGATCTCCTGAATCCGCGCCTTGCTGTGCACGCTGTCGGTCAGGATGCGCACCTGAGCGCCCGTGTAACAGCGCGCGGCGTGTCCCTGCTTCTCCAGCGCCATGGTCAACAACGCGATAGTGACCTGCTCGCCGGTGGAGAGCATCATGTCCAGCTCCCGCGCCGGCGGGTTGGGATTCATCTGCCGGGCAAGCTCCGTCAGCCGGTTGGTCTCACCGCTCATGGCGGAGACAACCACGACCACGTTATTACCGGCTTCCTTGGTCTTGATCACCTTGCGGGCGACATCCTCGATGCGCTCGATGGAGCCCACGGAAGTTCCGCCGTATTTCTGTACGATCAGGGGCATCAGTCCGTATACCTGTTTCCGGGTGCTACGGCCTTCACCGCAGACACCGTGCATGTGGATTCACCAGCCGCCATCGGGCCGCCCGTTCAGTGCAACTGCTGTCGGACCCACTCGGGCACCGACTGCATGGCATCCGGCAGCCGATCGGGCTGGCTGCCGCCAGCCTGCGCCATGTCGGCACGGCCACCGCCGCGGCCGCCGACCTGCTCCGCCACGGCGTTGACCAGGTCGCCCGCCTTGACGCGATCCGTGAGGTCGCTGGTGACACCGGCAACCAGGCGCACCTTGTCGCCATCGACAGCGGCCAGCACCACGGCGGCGGAACCGAGCTTGTTCTTGAGCTGGTCGACCGTATCGCGCAGGGACTTGGCGTCTCCGCTTTCCAGGGTCGACGCGACCACGCGAACGCCATCCACGTCCACGGCCGAGTCGGCAAGGTCACCACCGGCCTGGCTTGCGAGCTTCTGCTTCAGTCGCTCCAGTTCCTTTTCGGTCTGGCGGCTCTTCTCGAGCACCTGCTCCAGACGCACCTGCAGGGTCTCCGGCCGCGCGCGCAGCAGCTCGGCGGCGCGGTCGAGCGTTTGCGCCTGCTCTTCCACCCACTCCACGGCGCGTGCCCCGGTAATTGCCTCGATGCGGCGCACGCCGGCGGCCACACCGGTTTCCTCGACGATGCGGAATAGCCCGATGTCGCCGGTCCGGCCCACGTGGGTACCACCGCAGAGCTCCGTGGTTAACTCGCCAAAGCGCACCACCCGGACTTCGTCGCCGTACTTCTCGCCGAAGAGAGCCATGGCCCCGGTCTCGATGGCCCGGTCGTAGGGCATTACGCGGATATCCGCCGGCTCGTTCACGCGGATGCGCGCATTGACGATCTGCTCGATGCGCCGGAGTTCATCGGCATCAATGGGCTCCGGGTGCGAGATGTCGAAACGCAGCCGATCCGGCGCCACGAGCGACCCCTTCTGGTGCACGTGCGTGCCGAGCCGCTCCCTGAGCACGGCGTGCAGCAGGTGTGTTGCCGTATGGTTGAGCTGCGTGGCGGCGCGGCGCTCGGCGTCAACCTGCGCCTGCAGGGTCTGATCCACTGACAGCACCCCGGTGCGCACGCGCCCCAGGTGGCCGATCGCCTCGCCCTGGCGCGCGGTATCCTCGACCTCGAACTCGACCCCATCCGCCATCAGGAGGCCGGTGTCGCCAACCTGGCCACCGGACTCGGCATAGAACGGCGTCCGGTCCAGCACCACCATGCCGGTCTGCCCGGCATCGAGCTGGTTCACGGCGCGCCCGTCGGCGAACAGTGCCACCACCTGGCCACTGTCTTCGAGCTGCTCGTAGCCGGTAAAACTGGAGCTCGCAGAAACCTCGGCACCGCCGGCGTGGTCGGCGCGGAACTGGCTCGCCGCACGGGCGCGGTTGCGCTGATCCTCCATGTGGGTTTCGAAGCCGTCCATGTCCAGCGTCAGCTCCCGTTCGCGGGCTATGTCCGCGGTGAGATCAACGGGGAAGCCGTAGGTATCGTAGAGCTTGAAGACCGTGGCCCCCGGAATCTCCGAGCCCGACAAGCTCCGGAGATCGTTCTCGAGCAGCTTGAGCCCCTGCTCCAGGGTCTCCTGGAACTGCTCCTCCTCGCGCTTGAGCAGCTTCTCCACCTGGACCTGCTGCTCGACCAGTTCCGGATAGGCCGCACCCATCTCGTCCACCAGCGGCTGCACAAGCCGGTAGAAGAAGGTCTCCTCCTGGCCGAGCTTGTAACCGTGACGCACGGCACGACGGATGATCCGGCGCAGCACGTAACCGCGCCCCTCGTTGGACGGGAATACCCCATCGGTAATGAGAAAGGCGCAGGCCCGGATGTGGTCGGCGATGACCTTGAGGGAGCTGTTGTCCAGATCCTCCGTCGCGCCGGTGACGTTGGCCGCCGCCCGGATGAGGTTCTGGAACAGGTCGATCTCGAAGTTGCTGTGCACGCCCTGGAGGACGGCAGCAAGACGCTCCAGCCCCATGCCGGTATCGATACTGGGCTTGGGCAGATCGGTCATGGACCCGTCGGCGGACCGGTTGTACTGCATGAACACCAGGTTCCAGACCTCGACGAAGCGATCACCGTCCTCTTCCGGCGTTCCGGGCGGACCACCGGGGACGTCGGGGCCGTGATCATAGAAGATCTCCGAGCACGGCCCGCAGGGGCCGGTATCGCCCATGGACCAGAAGTTGTCGTGAGCACCGATGCGGGAGAAGCGCTCCGGCGAGACACCGATCTCATCCAGCCAGATCCGGGCGGCCTCGTCGTCCTCCTCGAACACCGTCACCCACAGCTTCTCGGGCGGCAGCTCGATCACCCGGGTAAGGAACTCCCAGGCGTACTGAATGGCTTCGCGCTTGAAATAATCGCCGAAGCTGAAGTTGCCCAGCATCTCGAAAAAGGTGTGGTGCCGGGCGGTATAGCCGACGTTCTCGAGGTCGTTATGCTTGCCGCCGGCGCGCACGCAACGCTGGGACGAGCAGGCACGGGTATAGCCCCGGTCCTCACGCCCCAGGAACACGTCCTTGAACGGCACCATGCCGGCGTTGGTGAACAGCAGCGTGGGATCGTTGCCGGGCACCAGCGGGCTGCTGGGCACGACTTCGTGACCATGCTTCCGGAAATACTCGAGAAATGCGCTGCGCAGTTCCGCACTCGTTATCGTCATGAACCCTTTGACCTGCCTTATGAAAACCGCGGTCTCCACCGCGGGTGCTGTCACCTAGTCGTCGCGTGCCCGTCGATCCAGCACGCTGTACACCTGCTCCGCACTGAATCCGCGACTCGCCAGGAATCGCGCCTGCCTGGCCCACTCGCGGCGGTTGTCCGGCAGCGCCTCGCCAAAACGCCGGATCCGCACCGCCCGCGCCTGCTCGATCCAGTCAACCGACTGCTGATCAAGGTAGTAACGAGCCAGGCGTTCGTCGATGCCCCGCTCCGCGAGGTCGGAGATGATCTTCACGGGGCCCTGGCCCTGCTCGCAGCGCTGACGAACGAAGATGTCCGTAAAGCGTTCGTCACTCAGGTAACCTTGCCGGACCAGGCGGTCCAAAACAAGCTCTATCACGCGCTGCTCGTGCCCGCGACTGCCCAGTTTGCGGGCCAGCTCCAGGCTGGAATGTTCCCGCCGCGCCAGCAAACGGACGCCGGCCTCGTAGCCCGCGTCCACCGCCTCTTCGTCGGGGTCGTCCATGGCGCACGCGACTCCCTGTTTCAGGCCTCGGCTTCCTCGGACGCGGCCTGACCACCGCCGCTGCTGTCGTCGGCGCGGTCGGGCAGGAGAATCTCCCGCAGCTTGCGGTCGATCTCATTGGCCACCTCGGGGTTGTCCTTGAGGAAGGTCCGCACGTTGTCCTTGCCCTGACCGATGCGATCGCCGTTGTAGCTGTACCAGGCGCCGGCCTTGTCGATGATGCCGTGCTTGGCGCCCAGATCGATGAGTTCGCCCTCCCGGGAGATACCCTCGCCGTAGAGGATCTCGAACTCCGCCTGCTTGAACGGCGGGGCTACCTTGTTTTTGACAACTTTCACGCGCGTTTCGTTGCCAACCACTTCGTCGCCCTTCTTGATGGCGCCGATGCGGCGGATGTCCATGCGCACGGACGAGTAGAACTTCAGCGCATTGCCGCCGGTGGTGGTCTCCGGGCTGCCGAACATCACGCCGATCTTCATGCGGATCTGGTTGATGAAGATCACCAGGGTGCCGGTGCGCTTGATGTTGGCGGTGAGCTTGCGCAGCGCCTGGGACATGAGCCGCGCCTGCAGGCCCACGTGGGAGTCGCCCATCTCGCCTTCGATCTCCGCCTTCGGGGTCAGCGCGGCCACGGAGTCGACCACCACGATGTCCACCGCGCCGGAGCGCACAAGCATGTCGGAGATCTCCAGCGCCTGCTCGCCGGTATCCGGCTGCGACACCAGGAGTTCGTCCACATCGACGCCCAGTTTGCGCGCGTAATCCGGGTCCAGGGCGTGTTCGGCATCCACGAATGCCGCCGTACCGCCCTGGCGCTGCGCCTCCGCGATGATCTGCAGGGTGAGCGTCGTTTTCCCCGAGGATTCCGGGCCGTAGATCTCGGCAACGCGCCCGTAGGGCATGCCTCCGATGCCGAGCGCCACATCAAGGCTGAGGGAACCGGTGGATACGGCAGCAACATCCCTGACGGCCGCGGCGTCGCCCATACGCATGACGGCGCCCTTTCCGAACTGCTTCTCGATCTGCCCGAGAGCGGCGCCGAGCGCCTTTTTCCGATTGTCGTCCATTTTTACCTCTGCTTGCGTTCGCGCGCTGAAAACCCGTTGACGGCCTGGCTCCGTGCCGCCGCCCAAGGCGCAGTATTATTCCACAACTTGCATACACCCTCCCACCCCCGGCGACGGGACGGGCGGGCGTCAAACGGCTTCAGGCGACGGCAGCCGCCAGCGCGCGAGCGGCGTGTAGACGACACCTTCCTGCCGTGTTTCGGACGCCATCAGCACATACTCGTCGAAGCGGACGGTTACCGGTGAAACGGGGCCCGTCGGCTCCGGCACCGCGCGCCGCTCCAGCGTAATGTGCGGAGACCACTGACGGCGGTCAAACGGCAGCTCGTGGTCGCCCAGGAGCCTCTGAATCCCGCAATGCAGATTCACTGCTTCAGCGGGGAGCGTGTCCGGCACGAGCACGCGCGTGCGCGGTCCTTCCCAGAACACCAACTCACCGAAACACAGCTCGAACGGCGGCACCGGCACGGCATCCTCCACTGCGCACAGGGTATCCACAACGGCCTCGCCGACATCGCCCAGAAAGGCCAGCGTCATGTGGAGGTTATCCACGGGGATCACCCGGCCTGTCACACGGCCGGCCGGCAGCATTGCCGCCAGTGCCGCTCGCTCGGCGGCGCGTGGATACAGGGCGAAGAACAGCCGCGCCACGGGCCCCTCAGGGAATCTCCCGCCGCAGTTGCCGGAGCACGCCTTCCAGGGCGACGGCGACGCTGGCGCGGCGCACGTCATCGCGCCCCCCCGGAAAACGCTCCGGGCGCGAAATCACGAATCCGGAGCCCAGCGCCCAGCCAAACCACACCAGCCCGACCGGCTTGCTCTCACTGCCGCCATCCGGCCCGGCAACGCCGCTCACCGCCACGGCCACATCGGCGCCACTGCGGGCGAGCGCCCCTTCCGCCATGGCGCGCACCACTTCTTCGCTGACCGCACCGAACCGCGCAAGCTGCTCCGGGGAGACACCCAGCAGTTCCGCCTTGGCGTCATTGGAGTAGGTGACCACGCCGCGGTGAAACCAGCCGGAACTGCCGGCCACGTCGGTGACCGTCTTGGCGATCCACCCGCCGGTACAGGATTCGGCCGTGGTCAACACCTGACGCTTGTCAGCCAGCGCCGCACCGACGGCCTCCGCCAGCACGGCGAGCCTCGACTCGGCGGGGGCATTTGCGGACACGGTATAGTCCATGAAGCATCCACTTCCGGTTGCGTTGCAGGGGAATGGGTCAAACTCTAGCATAGCGGCTTTCCGGGACCGACCACGGCACCAGCCGACCCGACAAGGAATGGACCAACCATGACGGACGCCGCCACCAGTCAGCACACCCCCATGATGCGGCAGTACCTGCGGATCAAGGCGGATCACCCGGACATCCTGGTGTTCTACCGCATGGGCGATTTCTACGAGCTCTTCTACGACGACGCCCGGCGCGCCGCGGAGCTGCTGGATATCACGCTCACCGCGCGCGGTCAGTCCGCCGGCGAGTCGATCCCCATGGCGGGTGTGCCCGTCCACGCCGTGGAGAACTACCTGGCCCGGCTGGTGCGCCGCGGTGAATCCGTGGCGATCTGCGAACAGATCGGCGACCCGGCCGCGGCGAAAGGCCCCGTGGAGCGCCAGGTCACGCGCATCGTCACGCCGGGCACGCTCACCGAGGATGCCCTGCTGGAGGAGCGCCAGAGCAACCTGCTGGCCGCCATCAGCCACCACCGCGGCCGCTACGGGCTGGCGGCGCTGGAGGTCTCCAGCGGCCGCTTCTCGGCCCAGGAGATCGACACCGAGGAAGACCTGCTGGCGGAGCTGGAACGGCTGCATCCCGCGGAGCTGCTCCACGACGAGGACCAGCCCCTGCCCGAGGCGCTCACGAACCGGCGGGGGCGCACGCGGCGCCCGCCCTGGCATTTCGAGGAGGACGCCTGCCGACGGCTGCTGACCCGCCAGTTCGGCACCCGGGATCTCGCCGGTTTCGGCTGCGAGAACCTGCCCCTGGCCATCCGTGCCGCCGGCGCCCTGCTGCAGTACGTCGCGGACACCCAGCGCTCCGCGCTGCCACACGTCACCGGCATCACCGTCGAGCAGCGCGACGAAGGCATCATCATCGACGCCGCAAGCCGCCGCAACCTCGAGATCGAGTACAACCTCGGTGGCGGCACAGACAACACCCTGGCCTGGGTGATGGACACCACCGTCACCGCCATGGGCGGGCGTCTGCTGCGCCGCTGGCTGCATCGCCCGCTGCGGGACCAGCAATGCGTCCGCGGCCGTCACGACGCCCTTGAGCAACTGGTGGACGGGCGCCGCTACGAAGGCCTGCGCGAGATCCTGCGCGGGACCAGCGACGCGGAACGCATTCTCGCCCGCGTGGCCCTGCGGTCGGCCCGCCCGCGCGACCTGGAAGGCCTGCGCTACGCCCTGGACCGGCTGCCGGATCTCCAGGCGGGGCTGACGGGGGCCGACTCGACGCTGCTCACCGACATCGCCACGCGCCTGGCGCCACACCCGGAGACCAGCGAACTCCTGCGTCGGGCACTGGTCGACAACCCGCCGGTGCTGACCCGCGACGGTGGCATGATCGCCGACGGTTACGATGCCGAGCTCGACGAGCTGCGCGGACTGAGCCGCAACGCCGACCAGTTCCTGATCGACCTGGAGGCCCGCGAGCGTGAGGAGACGGGGATCAGCAACCTCAAGGTCAGCTACAACCGGGTACACGGCTACTACATCGAGGTGACCCGCGCCAACGCCGACCAGATCCCGGACCACTACACACGGCGGCAGACGCTCAAGGGCACGGAACGCTACATCACGCCCGAACTGAAGGGCTTCGAGGAGAAGGTGCTGAGCGCCCGGGAAAAGGCCCTGGCACGGGAGAAGGCGCTCTACGACACGTTGCTGGAGCAGCTCAACGAAACCCTGGGCGGCCTGCAGACGGCCGCCGGCGCGCTGGCGGAGCTGGATACCCTGGCCTGTCTCGCGGAACGGGCCGACGCCCTGGGCTATACGCGCCCGGAGCTCCTGGAAGAGCCGGGACTCACCATCGAACAGGGCCGCCACCCCATTGTCGAGACGGTGCTCGACGGCGCATTCGTGCCCAATGACGTCCATTTCGCCGACGACCGCCGCATGCTCATCATCACCGGCCCGAACATGGGCGGTAAATCCACCTACATGCGCCAGATGGCCCTGATCACCCTGCTCGCCCACGTGGGCAGCTTCGTGCCGGCGCACACGGCCCGGCTCGGCCCCGTGGACCGGATTTTCACCCGCATCGGCGCCTCGGACGATCTCGCCAGCGGCCGCTCCACGTTCATGGTGGAGATGACCGAGACGGCCAACATCCTGAACAACGCCACCCCCAACAGCCTGGTGCTGCTGGACGAAATCGGCCGCGGCACCAGCACCTTCGACGGGCTGTCACTGGCCTGGGCCGCGTCCGTGTGGCTGGCGGAGCACCTGCGTGCGTTCACGCTGTTCGCCACCCACTACTTCGAGATGACGTCGCTCCCCGAGCACCAGCCCACCGCCACCAACGTCCATCTGGACGCGGTGGAGCACGGCGAGCGCATCGTGTTCCTGCATGCGGTGCGGGAAGGCCCGGCAAGCCAGAGCTACGGCCTGCAGGTGGCCACGCTCGCCGGCGTACCCCGGGACGTGATCAACGCCGCCCGCAACAAGCTGGAGGAACTGGAACGCGAAACCCGTCGACGCGACGAGCCCGTGGACCAGCTGCCCCTGTTCGCGGAACCGGCAGCACCGCTCGGACCGGGCCCGCTGGAGGCGCGCCTGGATACGGTCAGCCCCGACGACCTCACCCCCCGCCAGGCGCTGGAGCTTCTCTACGAACTCAAGACGCTCGCCGGCGGGGACTCGTGAGCACCGCACAACTGCGCTAGACTGTCGCCGGATTCGCGTGCTCAGGGTATGATTGCGCGCTCCCGGAGAGCGGCCTGACCGGCACCCGGCTACGGGTCGGCCACACGACAGCCCTCCCCGCATCGGAACCGGCCGGACGCGCCCCAGGCATACAGGCGCCCTCCCTGCATCGCCCGCCAGGTGGCGGCCGTCTCGAACAAACGCAACGGAGCAACCCATGACCTTTGTCGTCACGGAAAACTGCATCAAGTGCAAGTACACCGACTGCGTGGAAGTCTGCCCGGTAGACTGCTTCCACGAGGGGCCTAACTTCCTGGCCATCGACCCGGACGAGTGCATTGACTGCACCCTGTGCGAGCCGGAATGCCCCGCCGAGGCGATCTACTCCGAGGATGACCTGCCCGAGGAGATGAGCCACTTCCTCGAGCTCAACGCCGAGCTCGCCCAGCAGTGGCCCGTGATCACCGAGCAGAAAGACCCGTCCGAAGACGCCGCAGAATGGGACGGCAAACCCAACAAGCTGGAACTGCTGGAACGTTGAGCGTCACCCCGCCCGGGAGCCCGCCGGCGGCGGGCTCTATTCGCTATCCAGGCGCTGCAGCAACTCATCCGGCGGCACCATGCCGCGATGCACGGTACCGTTCTCGCTGATGATCGTCGGAGTCGCGTTCACACCCAGCGACTGCGCCAGATAGAGCTGCTCCTCCACCGGGTTGCTGCACTCCCGGTGCTCCGGCGTCTCTCCGGCCTTGGCGGCGTCCATGGCCGCGTTGCGGTCGTCCGCGCACCACACGCTCACCGCCTTGTCGTAGGACGCAGTCCCAACACCCGCTCGCGGCATCTGCAGGTAACGGATGGCAATGCCCGCATCCAGATACGCGTCCATGCGGCCGTGCATCTGGCGGCAGTAGGGGCAATCGATATCGGTGAACACGGTCACCGTGTGGCGGATCTCCCCGTCCGGCCGGTAGACGATCATGTTGTCTTCGCCATGCTCCTCGATACGGTCGCGGCGCAACTCGCCCTGCAGGGCGTCGGACAGCGACTCCTGGGCGTCCAGATCCATGATGTCGCCCTGGATCAGGTAACGGCCGTCCTCGGAGATGTAGGCCACCTGCCCCTGGACCACGATCAGGTAGATGCCCTCCAGGGGCGTGGCTTCGACACGCTCCGGCTCCAGGTCCGGGCTCATCGACTGCAGACGCTCGGTGATGCGCTCCGTCACCTCGTCGGCGGAAGCGGACGTCGCGGTAAGCGTGAGCAGACCGGCCGCCAGGGCGGAGATCAGAACCTTCATGAATGACGTACTCCTCGGCTGGCGGTAATCAACCGCGCGGGTGGTGCTCGGCGTGCAGCTCCTGCAGACGCTGACGCGCCACATGCGTGTAGATCTGGGTGGTAGACAGATCGCTGTGCCCCAGGAGCAACTGTACCACGCGCAGATCGGCGCCGTGGTTGAGCAGGTGGGTCGCGAACGAATGCCGCAGGGTATGCGGGGAGAGGTGCTTGCGAATCCCTGCGACAACGGCGTAGTGGCGAATTCGATACCAGAACGCCTGCCGGGTCATACCGCCCCCGCGCGCGGTGACGAACACGGCATCGGAGACGCGCCCGTGCAACAGCTCGGTGCGTGCGCTGCGCATGTAGCGATCGAGCCAGTCCAGCGCAGCCTCACCCAGTGGCACCAAGCGCTCCCGGTCACCCTTACCGATCACGCGCACCACACCCTGACGGGTGTTCACCTGCCCCAGACGCAGCCCGACCAGTTCGGAGACGCGCAGCCCGCTGGCGTAGAGGCACTCGATCATGGCGCGGTCGCGCAGGCCGATGGGGTCATCGGTATCGGGAGCGGCCAGAAGGCCCTCCACTTCGGATTCCGTCAGTGCGCCCGGCAGTGGCTGCCCCAGTCGAGGCGAGTCCACCTCGGCCGTGGGGTCACGCTGCACCACGCCTTCGCGCAGCAGCCAGCGGTAGAAACGGCGCAGGGTCGACAGCAGCCGGGCCGTGCTGCGCGGCCGCGCCCCCGACTGCACGCGCTCGGCGAGATAGCCGAGCACGGCGCCCTGATCCGCCTGCTCCAGACTCCCGTTCGCCCGCCCCAGCCAGCGGGCGAACCCCAGCAGATCGGTGCGGTACGCCGCCAGGGTCCGCTCGCTCAGGCCGCGCTCCAGCCAGAGCGCATCGAGGAACGCCTCGATGCGCCCGAGACTGCCGGCGTCGGCAGCATCAGCCGGCGCTGGTGCCGCCACCGCCCTTGCTCCGTTTGATGAGGTCTTCGAAGGCACCCATCAGATCCATGGGCATGGGGAAGACGATGGTCGAATTCTGGTCCTGAGCGATCCCGGTGAGGGTCTGCAGATACCGCAGCTGGATGGCCTGGGGGTTCTGCGACAGGATGTTGGCGGCATCCTGCAGCTTCTGGGCGGCCTGCATCTCCCCTTCGGCGTGGATAATCTTGGCACGCCGGCTACGCTCCGCCTCGGCCTGCTGTGCGATGGCGCGGATCATGCTCTCGTCCACGTCCACATGCTTGATCTCGACGTTCGCGACCTTCACGCCCCAGGCGTCCGTGTGTTCGTCGAGGATCTCCTGGATGTCCTGGTTGAGGCGATCCCGCTCCTGCAGCATTTCATCCAGATCGTGCTTGCCCAGCACCGAGCGCAGTGTGGTCTGGGCCAACTGGCTGACGGCCGCGTAGAAGTCCTCGACATTGATCACGGCCCGCTGCGGATCCACGACCCGGAAGTAGATGACGGCGTTGACACCCACGGAGACGTTGTCCTTCGAGATCACGTCCTGGCTGGGCACGTCCATCACCACCGTACGCAGATCGACCCGAACGATCTGCTGGATCAGGGGGATGACCAGGATCAGCCCGGGCCCTTTGACACTCCAGAAGCGGCCGAGCTGGAAGATCACACCACGTTCGTACTCGCGCAGAACGCGGATCGCCGACGCCACGAGGGCGACCAGCGCCGCGCCGATAATGAGCAGAATCGTTTCCATGGACTTCTCCTTGCCGTTGTATGCAGTTCAGAAAGCAGCCCGGGGGACCCGCGCCACCGTTTCGACATCCCGTCGGTCACAGCGTTCAGCATAGCGTCTCTTGCGCCCGACACGGAACAGCCGGCGCGGACGGCAACGGCTCGTTGCGGTTACACTGCCGCCATGTCAGAGACCGCACCCTGGACCACCAGCGCCGCACTGCTCCTCTACACCCGCGCCGGGCTGGAAAACGACACCGCCGCCGAGCTGACCGATCGTGCCGCCGCGGCTGGAATCTACGGGTACTGCCGCACGCATCGCGATGGCGGGCTCGTGGAATTCCACAGCCATGACGGCTCCCCCGTCACACCCCTGCTTCGCTCGCTGCCGTTCACGGAGCTGGTATTTGTGCGCCAGTGGGTCGCCGGCCATGGCTGGCTCCCCCCGCTACCCGAGCACGAGCGCCTGACACCACTGCTTAAGAGCCTGCCTTCCGGTGAATCCTACGCCGACGTGCGGCTGGAGTACCCGGACACCAACGACGGCAAGGGCCTCTCCCGTTTCTGCAAAGGGTTCGGCCGGGCCGTGGAACAGGCGCTGCGGCAACGCGGCGCCCTGGACGAGCACGCCGGGCAGCGCCTGCATCTGCTGTTCACGGATTCGGCCACGGTCTTTCCCGGTATCGCACCGGTCGAGAACAGCTCGCCCTGGCCACTGGGCATTCCCCGCCTGCGCATGCCCGGCGACGCACCCAGCCGATCGACCCTGAAACTGGAAGAGGCCCTGCTGACACTGCTGCACCCGGCGGAGCGCGAGACGCTGCTGCGCCCCGGCAGCACGGCCGTGGACCTGGGCGCCGCGCCCGGTGGGTGGACGTGGCAGCTGGTCCGCCGGGGATTGCACGTCACCGCCGTGGACAATGGCCCCATGGACACCGCACTACTCGACTCCGGGCTGGTGGATCACCGACGCGAGGACGGCTTTCGCTACCGCCCGCGGCGCCCGGTGGACTGGCTGGTGTGCGACATGGTCGAGCGCCCGGCACGCATACTGCCGCTGATGACCAGCTGGCTCACCGAGGGTGCCTGCCGACAGGCGGTGTTCAACCTCAAACTGCCCATGAAACAGCGCCACGCCACGGTGCGCGACGGCCTGGAGCAGCTTCGCAGTGCACTCCAGAGCAGCGGCCGCGCCATGGACGTGCGCTGCAAGCAGCTGTATCACGACCGCGAGGAAGTCACCGTGTGCGTCACCCCCTCCACCTGATCCCCGGCCAGGTCGCTGAGCTCCAGCAGCGGTTCCAGCGTGACGCTGAAACCCACCGCGACGGCCACCCCCTCCTGGCGCAGTACACCGCAGCCGCCCACGTCCTGCCAATCGCCCTGCCCCATGACGTCAAGACGGAAGTCACGCCCGGGCAGCGCGCCGGACCGCGCCGGGATCAAGCGGTAAGTGGCCCTGGGAACGGCCGCACGCATTGCGCTTTGCACGAGGGAGGCCAGTGCTGTTGCTTCCGTCTCGCCCAGCAACCAGACATCCAGCTCGTGCGCCACCAGCGCGGTTGCATCGGTGCGACGGCTGCCACACACGAGCCCCGCGCAATGAATCACCGCACGGTCCACGCCGTCGGCAACAATATCGGGCAACTGGGTCAGCACCGTTTCGGTGGTGCCGTGCCGAGCGCGCCAGCCCTCCGGGCCGGGCACGAGTGGCGGCGTACGCAGCGTACGGCGCGCACCATCCCCGGTCGAGAGGCGCAGCCGTTCAATCAGCTGCTGCATGGGATGGTCGCCCTGGGCGGGGTCGGTCAGGTCACGGCGCTCCATCAGCGCTCTGACCGGATCCGGTCGGGTACTGTCGTCGGTCATCATTGCCTCCTGATCAGATCATCCGCCACGGATGCACCATCAAAAACGCCCCCGATCTCGGATCCGGGGGCGTCATCGTGGCGGTAACCTGTCAGTTCGGCTCCATCAGCGCAACGGCGCCCTGCCCCCGGAACGGTCTTCGAGACCGGGGCAAGTAAATCGCCAGTAATAGCGCCAATGGAATTGACCGAGTACGTTTATCATGAAGAAGACGTTAGCACCGGTTGCGTCCAACCGGCAAGCAGACGCACGCGGGCGAGCCCGCCACTGCGCAGGAGCGACCGCCATGAAACGGTTCCATATCGCCCTCGCCGTCGATGATGTCCATGCGAGCATCCCCGAGTACACCCGGCGCCTGGGGGCAGAACCAGAGGTGCTCATCCCCGGAGAGTACGCCCTGTGGCGCACCAGCCAGGTGAACTTTTCCGTGCGCCGCGTGCCGGGCGCGACTGGCACCGTTCGCCATTTGGGGTGGGAAGACCCCTGTGCGCAGACGCTCTCGGTGGATCACGACGTCAACGGGCTGATCTGGGAGACGTTCTCCCGGGCCGACCAGCGACTGGAGATCGAGGCCATCTGGCCGCCGGAAGACAACGGCGACCCGGTGGATTAGCACCGCCCCGCCCGCGCTGGTACTGTAAAGTACCTCGACATGCAGAAAACCGATCAATCAATGTCTGAACATGCGCGGCCGCGGGCCATCCCCCGCATACTCCTCATAGAAGACGACGCCGACATCATCTACCTGATCCGCTTCATGCTGGAACGTCAGGGCTACACCGTCGATCCACGCACCGACGGCAGGGACGCGCTGGACGCCCTTCCGGGGTGCGTACCCGATCTGATCCTGTCCGACGTCATGCTGCCCTACATCGACGGTCTGGAACTGGTGCGCCGATTCCGGGAGCAGCCCGGGTGGGAGCATCTCCCTATGGTCATGCTGACTGCCAGGGCGAACGAGACGGACATCGTGCGCGCGTTTGACGCCGGCGCAGACGACTACATCGTCAAACCGTTCCAGCCGGACGAACTGCTGGCGCGGGTCAAACGGTTCCTGCGACGAGCCCCGGCATGACCCGGAGCGGAGGTCACCCTGTGCGGCGGCTGTTCACCGCGCTGACAGGTCTGATGCTGGCCTGCTCAGTGAACGGCGTGGCGGCCACAGAACCACTGGAGGAGCTGGATACCGCACTCGAATCCACCCCGGGCGACGAGGAACTGCGCTTCGACCGCGCGCGGCAACGCGCCTGGGCTGGCGATTACGAAGGCGCACTCACGGACTACGAACACCTCCTCGCCGATGCCCCGGACAATCCGGACTACCTGCTCGGCGTGGGTCAGACGCTGCTCTGGTCGGGCGCGCCGGATGAGGCGCTGACGCCCCTCATCCGCGCCAGGGCGATCGCTCCCGATTACGAGGCCATCTGGCGCGCGGAGTTTCAGGCAAGGGCCGCGGCCAACGAGGCGGATGACGGGTTTCTGGATCAGGCGCGAGAGCGGTTTCCCGATGCGGCGTGGTTGCCCGCGCCACCACGCCGGAGCTGGGAGGTGGAAGGTTCCGTCCGCTATGACCACCTCACCCGCGGCGCGGATGACTGGCAGGAAATCCGCGGTGACTGGTTGTCGTACCGGCGTGGTGGCCTCACCTGGAGTGGCCATGCCCGACAGGCCTGGCGCTTCAACGACAGCGATCAGGAGCTGGGGCTGGCGTTAAGCCGGCCGCTCGGCTCGTCCTGGAGTGGACGCCTGGACGGAACCGTCAGCCCCGCCGACGGGTTCCTGCCGGACCGGAGCCTGGGGATCAGTGCCGGGCGGCCGCTGCCGTACGGTTTCGGCGTCGACGTCGGCCTGCGACGCAGTGTTTACCCTGATATTCACGTCGATTCCGGTCGCGTCACGGTAGAGCGTTATATGGGACGCTGGCGCACGGCCTACAGCGCTTTTCTGACGCGCCTGCAGGGCGGCAGCAACCAGATCGGCCATGCCGTCTCGTTGACCCGCTACTACCACCAGCGCAGTCATATGGGCATCACCATCAGCGCCGGCACCGAAGACGAGTATGAAGCCGCAACCGGTGCCATCGAACCATTCACCGTTCGGAGCGCGGTCATCAACGGACGGCACTGGTTCGCAGAGGATTGGGCGATCTCCTGGGAAGGGGGCTTTCACGAGATCAAGGACACTTACGAGCGCTGGGGCATACAACTTGGACTCCGTCATTCATTCTGACGCCGTGGTCCGTGCCGCCGTGCTGACCGGCCTGGTTCTGTTCTCCCTGACCCTCGCCATCATGGGTCAGGTCCTGCTGCTCGGTATCCGCTCCCGCGCCAGGGAAAGACGACAGGCCAGGTTCCAGGCCACATGGCGTCCGATCATGGCCGAGGCCACGCTGGGGCATCTACGACAGGACTTGCCGGACGTGCACTGGCAGGATCACCTGCGCTTCCTACTGCTCTGGAACCGGTTCCAGCAATCGGTCCGCGGCCCGGCCCGAACGGCGCTCAACCAGCTTCTCTACGCCACTGGCATGCACCTCAGGACCCGGCTGTACCTGGAGGCGGGCTCCCCACAGGCTCGCATGGTCGCCATCACCACCACGCGCTACCTGGCCCCGCCCGGCACCAACCGGCGGCTGCTTCTGATGGCGCGCCGGGCGCCGGGGCCCGTCGCCGTGGCGGCGGCCCGGACCCTCGCGATGATTGATCCCGATCGCAACATGCCGCAGCTCCTGCGGATTCTCTTGCAACGCACGGACTGGTCCACGCCCCACTGCCTCGACATCATCAACACCGCGGGCCAGGACAGCGCGACGGCAACGCTGCTTCCGGCGTTCCGCCACGGAACCTTCGCAGCCCGCGAACGACTCCTGCCGCTACTGGAGTGCACCCACATCCGGGAGCGGGCGCGGGGGCTGCGGGATTTTCTCGATGAACACCCGGACGACAGTCTGACCGCGCCCGCGCTCGACCTGCTGGCCGTCGCCCGGAACCCGCGCGACACCGCGCGCATGCGCGAATCGCTGGAGCATCCGCAACCCAGAGTGCGGGCCATTGCCGCCCAGGCGCTGGGGCACACCGGTTCCGGCGAAGAGGATCTGGCACGCCTGCAGCGACTGCTTTCCGACGCCAACTGGCACGTCCGTCAGGCCGCGGCAAATGGGATCGTGGCCTTGCATCACGTGCCGCCGGAGGATATCGAACACCTGAGCCGCCATCTGCCGGATCCTTATGGCCGCGAGGCGCTGCAGCGGGCGCTGGAGGCGAGGCCATGACAGTCAGCGACACGCTTGTTGTGGCGCAGCTGGTCTTCCTGGCCTATTTCATCGGTCTGAACGGGGGCTATCTCACACTGAACCTTCTCGCCCTCGCCTCCCTTCGGCAGAGCCTGCGCTATCGGGCGAACGGAGAAGAGGGCGTGCCGTACCTGGGGGTTGAACCCGGCACATCTCTCCTGGTGCCGGCGTACAACGAAGAGACCACGATCGTTGCGTCGGTGCGCTCGATGCTCCAGCTTGAGTATCCGGACTTCGAGATCATCGTGATCAATGACGGCTCGGGCGACGACACGCTGAACGCGCTGAAAGGCGCCTTCGATCTTCAGCCGCAACGTGATCCGGCGCTGCGCGTCGTGCCCTGTGCGCCGGTGCGAGGTGTCTACCGCTCGCCCCACTACCCGGAACTGAAGGTGGTCGACAAGGCCAACGGCGGCAAGGCCGATGCGCTCAACGCCGGCCTCAATTACGCGTCCAGGCCCTTGTTCTGTGCTGTGGATGCGGACTCCATTCTGCAGCGGGACAGTCTCCTGCGAGTGGTACAGCCCTTCATGGACGACGAGCGCACGATTGCGGCCGGAGGCACCGTGCGCGTCGCCAACGGCTCGGACGTCCAGGGCGGATTCCTGGTCAGCTCCGGGCTGCCAAAGAGCCTGCTCGCGCGCCTGCAGATCGTGGAGTACCTGCGTGCCTTCCTGTTCGGCCGGCTGGGCTGGTCACCACTGAACGCGCTCCTGATTATCTCCGGCGCCTTCGGCCTGTTCGACCGTGACCGTGTCATCGCGGCAGGAGGTTACCGGACCGACTGCGTGGGAGAAGACATGGAACTGGTCGTCCGGCTGCATCAGTATCACCGCGAGCGGCGGATTCCCTATCGCATCCGTTACGTGCCGGACCCGATCTGCTGGACCGAGGTCCCTGAAGACGTGGGCACGCTGCACCGGCAGCGAACCCGCTGGCAACGGGGCCTGGCGGAGAGTCTCACCACGAACTGGCGCCTGCCTGCGAGCCGCCGCGGCGGCGCACCGGGGCATGTTGCCTGGCCCTTCATGGCCGTGTTCGAGTGGCTGGGTCCGCTGATCGAACTGGCGGGCTATCTGTTCATGGCGCTGGGATTCGCCCTGGGCGTCGTCTCCGGCGCGGCGTTGCTGGCCTTCCTGCTCGTCGCCGTGGGCTTCGGCATGGTGCTCTCAGTCAGTGCCCTGCTGCTGGAGGCCCTGTCGTTCCGTGTGTACACCCGTCGCAGTGACATGCTGCGACTCTTTCTGGCGGCCCTGGTCGAAAACCTGGGCTACCGCCAACTCAACACCCTCTGGCGCTGTCAGGGGCTTTGGCAATGGCTGCGAGGCAAGCGCCACGAGTGGGGCACCATGCGCAGGGTCGGCACATGGAGTTCGTGAACGGCGGCCTCAGCCCTCTTCCGGCGTCACGAGCATGGCTGTGTCCCGCGACCAGGCTTTCGGCATGAGGCTTTCGACGTGTGCCACACCGGTTTCACGATCGAAGATGAGCTGCCCGAGACCCAGGGTGTAGCCCCGGTAACGCAGCACCACATAACCGGCCGACGTGCAGGCGGCCAGCTGCTCCGTGGACAACGCCTGAATCGGATGGCGTTCCAGATAGCGCCGGGTCTGGGCGGTATCCAGCGTGATTACGTTGCGGGTGGCGTCCGGCCCATAGAGCATGGCCGCCGCAGTAGTCGGTTTCACGGGGAGACTGCGGCGCCGCACCGCCGGCAGCCCGAGCATCTCGGGTGCCGGCGCTTCCGGGTAGCGGTGGTCCACCGGCGCCAGGTGCAGGTGCTTGTTGCCCCGCTTCACCGGAACCGCGCCGTCGAATGCCGCCCACGGGATGCCGAAGCGCTCGGTGAGCGGCTCAAGCCAGCTACGGGGCTCCTCCGGTGGCGTAAACCAGTGCGGCTCCGCGATGCTGTTGGCGTCGGCACTGCGCTCGAGCACCGCCACGAAGAAACCGCCGGTGTCGTTGTGATGTGGCCAGACTCTCAGGGTGTCGGCCACAGCCGGATCATACCGGCGCCCTTCCCACTGGGTGATGCCTGCGGTGGCCTGCAGTCCGGGCACGTGCGCCGGCACAACCCTCAGTTCACCCGGGTATCGGTCCAGCAGCGTGTCGATCACCGCCTCGTTCTCTTCCGGTGCCAGAGTGCAGGTGGAGTAGACCAGCCGCCCACCCGGCCGGGTCAGCCGCATGGCCCGTTCCAGCAAACGCACCTGGACGGCGGCCAGGCGGGAGCGGAAAGCGGCCGTGCTGATGGTCGGTAAGCGCACCTTGCGGAATGTCCCCTCACAGCTGCAGGGGGCATCCACCAACACCCGGTCGAATGCGCCGGCGCGGGCGCCTATGGACTGCCCGTCCTGCGCCGTGATGACCACGTTCATGAGCCCGAAGCGCTTGACGGTCTGGCGCAGCGCGGCCAGCCGCCCCTTGCGCAGGTCGTTGGCCATGACCGTGCCCCGGTTCGCCATGGCCATGGCAATCTGGGCGGTCTTGTTGCCCGGCGCGGCACACAGGTCCAGCACCCGCTCACCGGGCTGCGGGTCCAGCAACGCCACCGGCAGCATGGAGACTTCTTCCTGCACCTGGAACAGCCCTGCCATGAACCCCCAGTGCCGCCCCGGTCGCGCCTCCGGATCAAGCCGCACACCATGGTTCGACCACGCCATGGGCGTGGCGGCGATCCCATCGGCACGCAGCACCTCCAGGAGGTCGTCGCGGGACAGCCGCCGCGGATTCGCCCAGACGGTCGTCGGCAGAGGCCGCAGCAGAGACCGGACCAGCGCGTCCGGGTCATCAATGATGGCGTCGTAGCGGGCACAGAGCCGGCGGGCAAGGGTCTCACGGTCGGGCGGCACGGGGTGTTCCGCTGCGGTCACGGGCAGTCCTCCAGGGCGGGTCGGATCGGCGGCGTATGCTACCCGATCCTGGGTCAGCCGTGCGATCCCTCGCCCAGTTCGTCGTCGACGGCAATGCCTTCCGGGGCGTCCGACTCACTGCCCAGGAACACGTCCCGGTAAGCGACGTATAACAGCGCACCGAAGAACGGCAACAGCGCAATGAGAGCCCACCCGACGGTGACAAGCAGCAGTGCCGCGGCCAGCATCAGCAGACCGGTGACTCCCATCATGGGCGCCGGATTGAGTGGATAGGCGCGCGCACTGGCCGCCATGGCGGGCGGCAGCGGCGGGTTGTGCAACGCCATCATGGGCAGCAGGAACCACTGCCCGAAGGCGAGCAGCATGAGCAGCAATCCCACCAGACCTGCGCCGAACAAACCACCCGGTACCAGAACAGGACCGAGCAGCGTATGCCGCAGCGGCGGTTCCGCTGGCAGGCCATCCGCGCGAACGGGGCTCCAGAGCCCGAGCTGCTGCACCACACTCACGAAACCGTCCGCCAGCGGTGCGGTGACCATTGCAAGCCCGCCGTGCAGTGCCATTGCCGCGGCGGCACACCCGACTGAAAGCAGCAGTTCGCCGTTACCGGGCAACAGCTGCGAGGGCCACGGGCGGCGGGCGTAATCGGCATACCAGGCCAGGCGGATGAACACCATCAGCGCCAGCGGCAGACAGAGCAGCATGAGAAACAGGCGCACCGGGCCCCATTCCACCAGATGCACGGCGTAGAACATCACCAGCACCAGTGCCAGCACCACCAGCGTCAGCGCAGGCCGGTGCAGGAGAAGCCGCACGGCCTCCCGCGCCCACTCGCCCCAGGCATCGGGTTCCACCTCCCGGGGACCCAGCGCGCTCATTCGCCGCGCTCCCGGGCGCCGTCGTCTACCGGCCCGAGCACGTCATCCAGCCAGGCCACAAGGCGGCGGCGCACGTCGCCCCGGCCCACGGCCTGGGTATGATCAACCCCACGGTAGTGCCAGGCATCCTTGGGAGGCTGGGCGGCTGCATAGAGATCCTGGCCGTGATGGGAGGGCACGACGCGATCGTCATCGCCGGCAATGAGCAACAAGGGAATCGGACTCACGGCACTGACGTGATCAATGGGTGCATAGGCATCGTCGATGGTCAGGCTCAGGGGCCACTGGAACGGCCATGTCAGCCACAGCTCGCCGAATTTCTCCCGGGCGATGCCGCGATAGCTTGCAAACGGACTGTCGGCAATCAGCCCGCGCACGCCGTACGCTGCGCCATGGTTGGCGACGGTGGTGATGGCAACGGACGCGCCGAGGCTCTGGCCAAAGACGACGATGCGCTCCGGGTCAACGCGACGGTGGCGGGCAACGCGGGCCAGCGCGGCGGCGGCATCCATGTGAACGCCGTCGAAATCGGGAGTGCCCGCCGACAGGCCGAAGCCACGGTAATCCAGGAGAAAGACGTTGTAGCCCTGCTCCGGCAGCCAGTAGACGGCGCCGATGTGGGTGCTGATGTTCTCGGCGTTGCCGTGGAGGAAGAGGATGGTACCGCGCGGCTCGTCCGCAGGCAGGAACCACCCGTGCAGCAGCGTGCCATCCAGGGAATCGAACCAGATGTTCTCGTAGTCGATGCCGGCCGCCGCCGGATCCCAGCGGTGCCCCGGCTCGGGCAGAAAGAAGAAGCGACTGCAGCCGGCCAGCAGTGTCGCTGCCGCTACCAGCAGCACGAGCCACAGGTAGCGCCCCGGGTGGCGGTCAGAAATAACCATACAGGGTCGCCTGCACCGCATTGTCATGAACACCGAAGTCGTATTCCCGCGCCGCGCCCACCCGAAGCGAGACGTTGCGGAAGGTCGTGAGCGACTGCTCTGCACTCACGCGCCAGGCGGGGCGGCTAGTATCGGTCTGCCAAGCGGCTTCGGCCTGCAACCGCGTGCGCAGTGATGCACCCGCCCAGAGCACATCCACCCGCGGGCCGGCGCCCGCACGGACACCGTCGTCCAGGCGTTCCGAGCCCCAGGCATCCGCCTGCACCCCGGCATAGGTCCACAGTGGCGTGTCGCCGGCCTGCCAGGTGAAACCACCGCCGCCATCCACGCCGCCCATTAGCGACCGCCCGCCGCCGGGGCGCAACCGCTGCTCCGCACCGGCACGAATGTTCCAGGACCAGGGCCGGAAGAGCTGGTCGCGGGGGTTCAGAGACTCGATGTCGATCACCATCAGCCGTTCGAGCTCGGCCCGATCCCGGTCGTCGTCGTACCGGATTTCCACATCACCGTAACTGATGTGTGCGCCGGGTATGTAACCGTCGGGCGGGTCCAGCATGTCGTGGTAGGCCGGCCGCCAGTGCAGGCTGCCGAACGTGGCCTCGCCGCGCTCGCCGCCACCGATGCCCAGGCGCAGCGTGCGATGCCCCTGATCGGGCCGCGTGTCGGGCTGCGGCGGACGCTCCGCCCCGGGCACGCCCGAGAGCTGGCTGCGGGCGATCAGAAGCTCACGCATGCGCTCGCGCTGATCCCCCTCCATGTCCCCCGAATGCCGGAGAAAATTCAGGTAATCGTAGGCCGTCTCCAGTACCAGACCGCGCTCCTGGCGCTCCATGCCGTCCATGGTGTCGGGGCTGCGCTCGCCACGCGCCAGGGCCACGGTGACGTCGACCAGCTCCGGCGGCATGATCGCGATCTGATGATCAAGCCGCGTCCGCTCGGCCGGCCGGAAGACCACCTCCCGCAGCATGTCCTCTTCCCGCAGCACCTCGCGCACGGTATCCGTCGGGATTGCCCACCAGTTGAAGCGGTCGGAGAGGTTCATGCCCGGGCGGGCCACATCCAGCAGTTCCAGCAGGCGGTAGGAGCAGTTCTGATAGAGAAAATAGTAGGGAAACGGCGTATCGCGCAGCTCCCAGGTGTGCTGCATCAATCGCTCCACCTCATGGGGCTCCAGGTTGAGGCGGTATTCCCAGAGATCGCGGCTTTCAAGGCTGTTGTACTCACGCACCTTGTCGTAGTACGGCATGATCGAGAAAAGCCCCGGATAGCCGCCGGTGAGGCCACGCACGGCGAAGACCAGCCCGCTGCTTTCCTCCGTGGCCGCCGCGTGGTTGATCACGTAGGACAGCAGCCGCGTGTCTTCATCCTGATCCGGCGGATCCACCCGCAGCAGCGTGTGCCCGTACATGGAGGCGGGGTTACCCAGATAGGCCGCCGCGAACACCAGCGTGATCTCGTGCGGGTCGATGCCCTCGTACCACTCCTCGAACCGCTGACACGCCACCTCAGGGAAGACGTCCGCTTCGAGGTCCAGACGCTCTCTCAGCCACGCACGGCGCGCGGGAAACCGGCACTGGGGATGTTGTTCGTCACCGTCCACTGTGTCGGGATCGCGGAACAACGCGGCGATCGTCGCGTCCAGCTCCGCTTCCGGGTCCCGCCAGCCGTCGTCGGCATTGAAGAACCCGGTGTCCCGGCTCTCGCTGCGCCGCCCGGGCAGAAACCGGCGCTCGCGGTAATGGAGCAGGTCCTGCCATTCCCGGTCGTGGGCAAGCCCTTGCTCACGGGCTGCGTCCTGCAGGTCGGCAACCGGCGTGGAGTCGCCCGGAGCGGCAACCGCGGCGCTCGAGGCAAGGACGAAACCAACCGGCGCCAGATAACGCGTCACATCCATGGATGCCGTACCAAGTTAAGAGTGGCGTCCCGGGAGGCAGGGATCACCGGTCAGCGGGGCACGCCCGGCACGCGATCATGCGTGTCCCGGACGCAAAGGGGCCGCCTCCACCCGGAGGCAGCCCCCTTTTTCGACGCAGTTCGCTTAGACCGAGTAGCCGGCCAGGCGCTCGTCGTTCTCCACCGTCTGGTTGATGCCGGTGATGACATCGTCAGCGGTGACGTCGCTGGAGGAGAAGATGGAGCCGTAGTTGTCCTGCAGGGCCGTGAAGAAGTGATCACGGTCCTCTGCGTCCACGCCCATGACCTCCGCCAGCCCGTGCAGGGACTCGCCGTCGCCTACGGACATGTCACGCGCCAGGGCGTCCATGTTCGAGCCGGTGTACATGCCCAGCTTCTGGGCGGAGTCGATTACACCATCCTGCTCGCATCCCAGCGTACCGGAGGTGATACCGAAGGTCTGGTTGCCCGACGTGCCGTTGGTGGTCACTGCCAGCACCTGCGGCGCAATGCCCTGCTGGCCGTCCCACACCATGGTCCCCAGGCCACAGCCCGTGCTGTCGGCGTGCGCGGAGGTGGCATAGACGGTGCCGAGCAGAGCTGCAGCAAACAGTTTCTTCTTCATTGGTAAACTCCTATCTCGTTGGCGGAGTGCTATCTCCGTTGGTTGTCCGGCCTCATCCCGGCCGAACTTTTGGGCGAATCCGATGCCCGACTCCGAGTAGTACCATATCCGGAAGTCGCTACGCCATGCCCGACGCGGCCTAACTGGGTTTTCGCCTGAACCTCCCACTACCCCGGAATGTATTAGAGCGACCCCATGCGATCCGCCTGGAAAATCTCGATCCAGTAGCCATCCGGATCCTTGATGAAGGCAATTCCCTTCATCTTGCCGTCATTGGGCCGCTTGACGAACTCGACACCCTGCTCCTCGAAACGGGCGCACGCGGCATCCACGTCGGGTACACCGAAACCGATATGGCCAAACCCTTTCGGCTCCTCGTTGCCACTGTGGTAGCTGACACTCGGATCGTCCTCGTCACCCCAGTTGTGGGTCAGTTCCAGGACCGCCTCCCGACCAAAGGTGTACTCCGTGCGCGCGGCGTCAGCCGACGGCACTTCTCTGACGCGCTGCTCGGGCACCATTGCCAGAAAGTAGAGCGTGAACTCCATGGCGGGGAACTCGAGCTTGCGCAGCAGGCGCATGCCCAGCACCCGCGTGTAGAAATCCAGCGTGCGCCGCGGCTCCTTGATGCGCATCATGGTCTGGTTGAACACGAATGCGTCCGTCTGCGTATCCGGCTGCTCACAAAGCCCCTCGGCCTGGTCGAAATGACGGGACATGTCACCGCTCTCCTCTGCTCACCTGAAAACCACAACGATACCCGCTCGCTGCCGCACCAGGAAAGCGCTTCAGGCTCGCATCACGCCCCGTCGCGCGGTATTGTTGGAGCGGCAACCGGATGGTCCGTCGACGACGGGCGTACCGGCGAGGTGAACAACAAAGAATCGAGGGAGAAGCCCCATGAAACGTCGTCATTTTCTAACGGCAAGCGGCGCTGCCGCGGTGGCCGCAAGCACCGTCTATTCCCCCAACGTGATCGCCACCAACCGTCGCTTCCGCCTGGAGATGCCAACCTCCTGGCCGGCCGCGCTGGAGAACCTTTACGGGACCGCGGAGTACTTCGCCCGGCGCATCGGCGAGATGACCGACGGCGACGTCGAGGTACGCACCTACCCCGGCGGTGACCAAATCGGCCCGCTGGAGGTCTACGGTGCGGTCGCGAGCGGCGCGTTCCCGTGCTGCCACACGGCCCCCTACTACTTCATCGGCGAGTCTCCGGCCCACGGGTTTTTCACCGCCATTCCGTTCGGCATGACCCTGGACGAGCAGAATGCGTGGATGATGGGTGGAGGCGGCCAGGAACTCTGGGATGAACTCAACGCCAAGGACAACATGATCGCCTTCCCCGGCGGCAACACCAGCGCCCAGACCGGTGGGTGGTTCAACAAGCGCATCGAGTCCCCGGACGACCTGCGCGGCCTGCGCATGCGCTTCCCCGGCCACGGCGGGCGCGTCATGGCAAAGGCCGGCGTCAACATCCAGCAGCTGCCCGGCGGCGAGGTGTACACGGCAATGGACCGCGGGGCGCTGGACGCGGCCGAGTGGGTCGGGCCGGCGGATGACATGACCCTCGCCATGCATGAAGTCGCGCAGTACTACTACATGCCTAGCTGGGCCGAGCCCAGCGCCATGCTCGGGTTCTACTTCAACCTGGACACCTGGAACGAGTTCCCGGCGGACATCCAGGCCCAGATCAAGGCATGCAGCCACGAAGCGAACATGTGGATGGCCGCACAGTACCTGAGCACCAACCCGGTCGCCCTTGAGACGCTGCAGGACGAGCACGGCATCGAGGTGCTGGACTTCCCCGAGTCGGTCATGGACGCATTCCGCGAAGGTGCGCGCGAGGTGCATGAGGAGGACATGAACGACTCCGACTACGCCAAGATCCACGGCGAGTGGGAAGCCTTCATGAAGAAGGTCCGCGGCTGGAACGAGCGCACCACTTACCAGTACCAGAACTACATCTTCAACCGCTGATCGCGGCGCCTGACGGGCGGCGCTGCCGCCCGTCAGGCATCACTCCCGTACTACAGCCAGCTCCGGTCAGTGCCTCGACGCCTCGGGCAGCCAAAGCACGAGGTCCGGGAACATCACGATCACCAGCAGCATCAGCAGCTGAATGATGATAAACGGCACAATCCCCCGATAGATGTCGCGCGTGCGTACACTGGGCGGCGCCGCCCCGCGCAGGTAGAACAGCGCGAATCCGAAAGGAGGCGTCAGGAAGGACGCCTGCAGATTCATGGCGATGAGCACACCAAACCAGACCGGATCAAAACCGAACATGACCGCCACCGGGGTGACCAGTGGCACCACGATGAACGTGATCTCGATGAAGTCCAGGAAGAAGCCGAGGATGAAGATCGTGACCATCACGAACAGCAGAAAGCCCCATTGGCCACCGGGCAGATCCGCCAGGAAGCCTTCCACCATCCAGTGACCACCGAGCGCATTGAACACCATGGCGAACGCGGTCGCCCCCACCAGGATGATGAAAACCATGCTGGTGAGCCGCACGGTCTGCTCGTTGACCGCGCGAATGTTGGTCAGGGTCAGGCGCCCGTTGAGCAGCGCCAGAATCGTGGCGCCGAAGGCGCCCATGGCACCTGCTTCAGTGGGCGTGGCAACGCCCATGAAGATCGTACCCAGCACCACGCCCACGAGAATCAACGGCGGCAGCAGGCTGCGGATGACCGCCAGCCACAGGTTGCTGATGGCGAACTCCTCGGCCACCGCGGGCATCGCCGGGGCCCGGTCACGCTTGAAGAACGCGTAACCTGCAATCCACAGCATGTACAGGCCGGCGAGCACCAGCCCCGGCAGCAGCGCCCCCATGAACAGGTCACCGACGTTCACGCCGGACATCTGGTCCGCCAGGATAATCAGTACGACGCTCGGCGGAATGATCTGCCCGAGCGTGCCACTGGCGGCTATGGTGCCGGAGGCAAGCCCCTTGTCGTAGCCGTACTTGAGCATCACAGGCAACGCCAGCACGGTCATGGTGACCACGGATGCGCCGACCACACCCGTTGACGCGGCCAGAAGCGCGCCGACGGCCACGACCGAGATGGCAAGACCGCCACGCATGCGCCCGAATAACCGGCCCATGGTCTGCAGCAGATCCTCCGCGAGCCCGGAGCGCTCCAGCATGACCCCCATGAACACGAAAAAGGGCACCGCCACCAGCGTGTAGTTGTCCATGATCGAGCCGAA
This sequence comes from Aquisalimonas sp. APHAB1-3, assembly GCF_048323695.1. Taxonomy (NCBI): domain Bacteria; kingdom Pseudomonadati; phylum Pseudomonadota; class Gammaproteobacteria; order Chromatiales; family Ectothiorhodospiraceae; genus Aquisalimonas; species Aquisalimonas sp. APHAB1-3. The sequence goes on from NZ_JBLWFT010000001.1 coordinate 991,792, forward strand.
GATCCGCTGCGGCAGGATCAACAACCGCCTCACGCCAAACTCCGAATCCCACGGAAAGGAGAACCCCATGCCGGGCAGCAGGTCGCTGAATAGCAGCGTGAAGATCACCGCCGTACCACCAAGGGCGAACGCCACCGGATAACCGGTGATCAGCAGCAACAGCAGCACCGCAAACATCCAGAAGGCGAGGTACTCCATTACGCCTCTCCTTCTGCCGCCTTGCGGCGCATATCGTCATCCCCCGGCCCGGGAACGCCGGGCACGCCGCGCAACCAGGCGACCCGCTTGACCACCTCGCTGATACCCTGCAAAAACAGCATGGAGAAGCCGACGAGAATCACCGTCTTGATCGGGTAACGGGGCAGTCCACCCGGGTTCGGGCTCGACTCCAGGAGGCGCCACGAGCGCGCCACGTAGTCGACGCTGAAGTACAGCGCAAAGATGCAGAATGGAAGGAGCAGAAGCAGCGTGCCGGCCACGTCAATCCAGGCCTGGGTCCGCTGGCTTCGGCCCGCATAAATGACATCGACGCGAATGTGGCCATTGCGACGCAGCACGTACGCCGCAGCCAGCAGAAAGATCATCGAATAGGCATACGTCTGCGCCTCGAGCAGTGCATTGCTGCTGAGCTGCAACCCCAATGCCGCTCCAAGATAGCGCCCGACGACGTTTATGACGCCAATGGCGACCATGGCCAGCGCCACCCAACCCATGGCCCGCCCGACAAATCCGTTGAGCGCATCGATCACCCGCGCGAGCAGTAAAAGGCCTCGCATGCCCACCCCCGAAGCTCCCTTGAGCCGGGGATCATAACGGCCGGGCTGAATCGCTGCAAAAAAAACCCGTTCATGCCGCGATCCCATCGCGCTGCCCAGGTTGCTCTCGCCCGGGCGGCCAGTGCAATCCGAACTTTTCACGGAACCCTGATCTGCCCTGCGGGTCCAGGACCAGAGGCACACCGAACGCCAGCAATGGCCGCCTATGCCACGTGGGCGCCACCGGGAACGCAGAGCGATTTCGGGAGTCTAGACTACATTGCTCAGCATTTCCTTGAGCTATTATTAGCCGGGCACGAGCCCCGCATCCGACCTGACGGAGAACCAACCATGACCCGCGCACGCCATCTCGCCCCGTTACTGCTGCTGACCACATCGGGGCTGGTTCACGCCGATTTCGAAGCCTGCCGGGACCACCTGAAACAGGAGGCGGAGGCCGCGGGAATCACGTCCACAGAGGCGATGGACGCCATCGCGGCCGTGGAGCAGCGTGAGCGCATCATCGAGCTGGACCGCAGCCAACCCGAGTTCGTGCAGACCTTTCAGCAGTATCTGGACGCACGCGTGACACCGGCCCACGTGGAACGGGGACGCGACCTCTTTGATGAACACGGGGAACTGTTGCAGCGGGTGCAGTCGGACTTTGGCGTCCCCCCGGCCTACATCGTGGCCTTCTGGGGCCTGGAAACGCACTTTGGCCGCCACTTCGGCCGTGTGCCGGTGATGGATGCGCTGGCAACGCTGGCCTGTGATCAGCGCCGCTCCGAGTTCTTCACGGCCGAATTCCTGGACGCACTGCGCATCGTCGATGACGGCAACATGGCCGCCGATGACATGCAGGGTTCCTGGGCAGGGGCCATGGGTCACATGCAGTTCATGCCATCGACCTTCAACGCCTACGCCGTGGACTATGATGACTCAGGGCGCATCGATATCTGGAACAGCCTGGAAGATGCATTCGGCTCGGCCGGCAGTTACCTGGAAGCCATGGGCTGGCAGGCCGGTCAACGCTGGGGGCGGGAAGTCACGCTGCCCGACGGATTCGATTTCAGTGAGGCCAGCCTGGACACCCGCCGCAGCGTCGACGCCTGGGCCGACATGGGCGTGCGCATGGCCTCAGGCGCCTCCCTGCCAAGCGCGGACATGCAGGGCAGCATCATCGTGCCGTCGGGGGCCGACGGCCCGGCGTTCCTTGTCTACGACAATTTCCGTGTCATCATGCGCTGGAACCGGTCCATCTCCTACGCGATCAGCGTCGGCTATCTGGCTGATCGCATCGCCGGGCTCGGTCAGATCCGTGCCGATTGGGACGAGGAGCCGCTCGCCATCGAAGAGGTCGAGGAGATCCAGCGCCACCTGAACGCCCTCGGTCACGACAGCGGTGAACCCGACGGCATGCCGGGCCCCCGAACCCGCGCGGCGATTCGGGACTTTCAGGCCGCGGCCGGCCGCACGGCTGATGGCCACCCCGACCACGACCTGCTGGAGGCACTGCAGGGCGCAGTGGAGGACAGCAACGCACAATGACACGACCCCCCGGGCATGGATAGCAACCAGCCGGAGCACTGGCAGATCCCGGCTGCCCTTGCGGCGCTGGTGTTCGGGGGCGGGTTCGCCGCCCTGGTGCCGGCGCGTGCCGAGGCACTTGAGCCTGCAGTATGGCCCGTGCTTGCCCTGCTGCTCTACGCCACCTTCTGCCAGATCCGCTGGCAGGATCTGCGACCCGCTGCCGACGGCAAACAGTTCCTGAAGGCGCTGGCGCTCAGCCAGGCGGTGTTCGTGCCGCTGATGGTGGCGGTCATGACCCTGCCGCTCCCTGATTCTCCGACCCTGAAACTGGCCATCCTGCTGGTGTTGCTTGCCCCCTGCACCGACTGGTTCGTCACGTTCACCCACCTGGGAGGCGGCAGTACTCAGCAGGCAACGCTGGCGACCCCGGTTCTACTGGCCGGACAGCTCGTACTGCTGCCGATGTGGCTCATCCTTCTGGCCGGCCCGGCAGCCGTCGAGGTCATCGCCGTTGACCGGTTTCTGGTGGTCTTTGCGGGGCTGATCGCGTTGCCACTGGGCCTCGCGCTGATCCTGGAAATGGGCACGCGGCGATGGCAGCCACTGCACCATGTCGCCCAAATCAGCCGTCGGGCGATGACGCCCTTTCTCCTGCTGCTTCTGTTCGTGCTGGCGGCAAGCCACCTGCCCCACCTGGCGGGCACGGGCAGCGTGTTGCTCGGCGTCGCCCTGCTCTACGTCGCGTACCTGCTGGCTGTCCCGGCACTGGGGTTTCTCGTCAGCAGCCGGCTGGAACTGACGCCGGTCGCCACGCGGACATTGATCTTCAGCCTGGCCGCGCGGAACTCTTTCGTGGTGATGCCGTTTGCGCTGACCTTGCCGGAGCCGGCCCTTGCGGCCGGCGTGATCGTGGTGCAAAGCGTGATCGAGGTGGGCGGGCTGATTCTCTACACCCGGCTGATACCGGCGCTGGTGCCGCTTCAGGCATCAACACCGTCAAACAGCGGGTGAATGGCCACGGGCTGAGCATTGCGCAGAATGCCCGACGGCTTGAGCCCGAACAGCATGCGGAAATCCCGCGAGAGCTGAGACGGGTCCCGGAAGCCTGCATTGAGCGCTGCTTCCGTGATGCTGCCACTGACGCCGATGGCCATGGCCAGGCGTTGAATGCGTGTCCAAAGGCGAAAACGGCCGATGGACATGCCGATCTCCTCCCTGAACAGGTGTCCGAGACGACTGGGTGACAAGCCAACGTGCAGCGCCAGCTGTTCCTGGTCGTTCGGCGGACGGGAGTCTTCCAGCAGCGCGTGGATGGCCCGCCGGACCCGCGGATCCAGCGCCTGGGGCTGGGGCCCGGGAAGCTGGTCATCCAGGCGCTGCAGCACGCGCTCAGGAACCACATCCCCTGTCGCCGCCCGCGCCAGCGTGCCGGGCAACTCGGCGGTCAGCACCGCAGGCAGGCCGTCGGTCACGATCGGCTCGCTGCTCAGATGCCAGGCACGCCGGGCGACCGGATGATGGGGGCCAAGCAGGAGGTGCCCGATGCGTGTGCCGCGATAATCCAGCCTGGGTACCGTCGCGCCAGGAAACACCCAGGCGCTGCGCACGAGCGCCCCGTCCGTCCCACCCATGCGAAACGGCCCGTCGATGCCCATGATCAGAGTGTGCGCGGGATTGCGATGATCCTCCACCGTGTCCAGGCGGCCGGTGAAGAGGGTCCAGTCGTAACCGATGAAAAGCTGCGCGGACTCCATGGCCAACCCCGCATCAATGACATCCTGTGCTGTCAGTATAGGCCGCCGTGCCCGCCCCTGGCCCTGAAGCCGGGGCGCCGGCACGGCCGGGCCCTTCTACTGAGCGGTCTTCTGCACGAACGGGAAGACATTCGTGAAACCAAGGATATCGGTGATCAACAGAACCAGGAAGACGATCAACGCGGCGCTGACCACCGACCCCACTCCGGCGCCTGCCGGCTCATCGGCCATCCGTTCGTTGAGCATCTCCAGCTCGGCGGCGGTCAGTGCATTGACCCGGCTTTCCGCCTGATCAGGGTCGACACCCCAGGCCACCAGCTGCTCCCGAACCTCGTCCTCCGCCAGCAGATCCAGCACCTCACTGCGAGTCTGCTCGAGCTCCGCCTCGCCGGCAACGGCGTAGGTATCAATCATGTTCGCCTGGGCAACGGGAATCCAGACCGAAACGGCCAGGAACAGGGCGGCCCAGAGCGCCGACAAAGCCCGGAATCCGGTTCGTTGCTGCATCATCGCTACTTCTCCTTCCTTCGCGGTCCACTGCGTCGCCGGCTCCAACCCACGCCAGATAAAGCCGGCCCCTTGGGCTGCACTATTCATTCCTGGGCGGCGCAATGCAAGCGCACTGCACAATCAACTGCTGGCTGTCTGCTGCGGGCGACAACTGATGCATGGCGTGACGCTACAAAATAGGTATTCTGAAGACACTGCCAGTCACAGCGTTGAGGTGTGCACATGCCCGTCACTCCAAAACCGGCCTCCACCGTGATCGTGCTCCGTGACGGGCAATCAGGGCTTGAAGTCCTGCTCCTCAAACGCAATGCCCGCACCCGCTTCGGCCCCGGGGCATCCGTGTTCCCCGGTGGCGCGGTCGACCAGGAGGACAGCGGCCCGGCTGTGCCTCCCTGCCCGGTCGACGAAGCCACCGCCAGCGCGGAACTCGGTGTCCGGCGCGGCGGGCTGGCATACCGGATCGCCGCAATCCGCGAGTGTTTCGAGGAAGCGGGCATCCTGCTCGCCCGCCAGGCGGACGGCACGGCCCCGCGGCTGGACACTCCGGCAGTGATGCAGCGGTTCCAGGCATACCGGGACGCGCTGCGCCATCAGGAAATGTCCCTGGCGGACATCTGTCAGCGGGAACAACTGCACTTGTTCGGGGACGAACTGCTGTATGTCAGTCACTGGGTCACACCGGCTTACGTGCCGAAACGGTTTGACACCCGATTCTTTCTCGCGGTGGTGCCCACAGGCCAGGAAGCCACCTGCTGTGGCCAGGAAACCGTTGATCAATGCTGGGTGACTCCGGAAGCCGGTCTTGAAGCCGATGCCCGGGGCGCCCTTGAGCTGATGACGCCGACCCGGGATACACTGGAGCGGCTGTCACGCTACGATAACGCGGAGGCGGTCATTGCCGGGCTTCGCCAACAGAGGCTCGGCGCCAGAATCCCCGGGCATGGGCTGATGGAACAGCGCTTCCCCGACCCCGCCTGAGTTGAGGTCACGCGCACCCCCGGAGGCCGCCATTTCGATGACCGACACCCACCCCGAGCCGCCGCTGCCTTCGGAAGCAGCGCGACGCATCGAAGCGCTGGGACTGGCCCCGCACCCGGAGGGCGGCTGGTATCGGCGCATACACACCGGCACGGTAACGGTGCGACGGCCGGATGACGGTGAGCGGCCGGGAGTGACCTTGATTCATTATCTGCTGCCAGCCGGGGCTCATAGCGCCTGGCACCGTGTCGACGGCGACGAGATCTGGCACTACCTGGATGGCGATCCGCTCACGTTATGGCAACAGGGCACGGACGGCGAGTGCCGCAGCATCACCCTCGGCCCTGCGGCTCACGCCGAACCGGTCGCCGTCATCCCTGCGGGCGCCTGGCAGGCAGCTGTCCCCAACGGCCGCTGGACGCTGACCGCCTGCGCAGTGGGCCCCGGCTTCGACTTCGCCGGATTCACCCTGCTGCGCGAACATGAGGGTGGTCGTGAGTGGCTGCGCACACACGCTCCCCAGCTCCAGCACCTGTTATGACCACCCTGCCATGATCGCAACGGTACAAGTACTGATCATCATCACGGTGGCAAACGCGGCGCCGGTCGTATTGAGCTTTCTGTTGGGCAAGCGCAACGGCCAACCTGTGGACGGCGGACGTCATTGGCGCGACGGTCGTCGCATGTTCGGCCCATCGAAGACGGTGCGCGGGGTGGTGGCGGCGGTGATTGCCACAACGCTTGTGACGGTCCTGCTCGGCCTGCCGCTGGCCGCAGGGGCAGCCGCCGGCATACTGGCCATGGCCGGAGACCTCGCGTCGAGTTTCACCAAACGCCGCCTCGGCCTGGTCCCCAGCAGCCGATTCATCGGCCTCGATCAGGTGCCGGAGGCGTTCCTGCCGCTGCTCGCACTAGTGCCCCTGCCAATGATCAGCCCCGCCAGCGGCATCACTGCCGCGGCCCTGTTCGTATTGCTGGGGCCGCCCGCGTCGTGGGTGCTCTACCGCGCCGGCATTCGCCGAGAGCCTCACTAGTGCCCTGTCAGTGTATGGAGTACGACTTCCGGCGGGCAGTTGTACCGCACATCAAGCACCGACGCCCCGGCACCTACAGACGTGTAGCCCTTCAATCCGCGCCACTGCCAGGGACCACTGGTAAGGTGGCGGGGGCAGTCGGCGTTGGTCGTCAGTGGGAACCCGCCCGGCAACCGGATCTGGCCGCCGTGGGTGTGCCCGCAGAGCATCGCGTCCACCCCTGCCGCCGCAGCATCTCGGTAAGCCTCCGGTGAGTGCGCGAGCAGCACCGCGGGCATATGGTCAGGGCGCCCCCTGAGGGCACGCACAATGTCGTGCTGGCGGTAGTAGTGCGGATCGTCCACTCCGGCCAGCCACACGCCAGCGCCATCGGAACGACCCAGAACGAGGCCTTCGTTCAGCAGCACGCGAATCCCCAGTGCCTCCAAACGCGGAACCATGCGAATGCTGTCATGATTGCCCAGAACGGCATAGACGGGGCCGTCGAGTGCCGCCCGCACGGTCTTGATGCCCGCGAGCGCCGGCTCGGCATTCCCGTTGGTGCGGTAACGGAAATCCCCGGTGATCACGCACGCATCCCACTGCAAGCCGCGCAACTGATCAGCGAGACCGTCTGCAAAATGGGGATCGACATCCAGATGGGGGTCGCTGAGGTGGAGCAGGCGATAGCCATGCATTGCTTCGGTCAGACCGGCCACGGGCAGGTCGTGCTCCCGCACCTGCAGGCGGCGGGCGTTCCGCTGCCCACGCCGGTAGAGGCCGGTCACCCGAAGCGCATACTCCAGGCAGACGCGGCTGAACCGCAGGTTCTCGAAGTGGATGGTGCCGGTGCTGGGATCGAGAACCGGTTCGCCGCCGGGAGCCTCCCGCCGGAGACGTGATTCCAGATGGCCGTCGAACACGCGGCCGTTCAGATACTCCCGGAGCCCGTCATCAGTGTGATCCATGCTGCCCCCCGACTCGTGCAGCAACGCCGACGGCCCATCGCTGAACCGAACGCGCTCGCGCTACCGTAGGCGGATTCGCTGCGCAGCGGCAAGCTGTCCCGCTCAGGAGACAGGCTCTCGCCGGCGCCCTCCCCGACGGGCAATCGCCCTTGCCAACACCGCTCGCCAGCGGGGACGGGAATCCCCCGCGGGAACAGCGGCCGCTGGCGCCATCTGCGCTTTGAGCGCACCGTCAACGGCCGCGCGACGGGACTCGGGCAGGTCGCCAAGAACCAGTTCCCGGGTGGCCGCGTCGGCGTGCTTGAGGGCGCCCACCAGCAGTTCGTTACCGGAGAGGCTGACCAAACGGCGGCGGTTGTCGCTGTTCAATGCACCGAGCAGTGCCGCCCGTTCCGCCGGCGCCATGGTGACATAACCAATGGCTCCCCGGTTGAATGGCAGCGCACGGAACGCCTGCACGCGCTCATCCACAGGCAGCATGGTGAGCCATTCGGCCAGCTCGGACGCTGCCCAGTCGGCGATGTCCCGGGGCAGCTGCAGGCGGCCACGGCGGTATATGAGCTGCTTTCTGTCGGTCATGGCCCCCTCCTGTCCTGTCTGGCGAATTGGCGTGCAAACCCGCGTCGATCAAAGCCGAAATGCTACGCTGCACAACAATATAAATCAATGACTTTACTGTTTTTTCCTTGATATCGCCGAGGTTGTTCCCCTGGGGCCATAATCGCGCCGGGACACCCTCGGTTCGGCACCGCCGCCCTTCAGGACTTCCCCCGTTCTCCCGGCTCCGGTAGGCTCCGACCCGTACTCAGTATCCGGGTCGCGGCACCGCAATGGCGGCCAGGCGTCCGGACCACCCCCGACCGATTCAGAGGATGGCCTCAATGGCCCTTTACATCGTCGTGCTGCTCGGCATTGTCCAGGGCGCGTTCATGTTTCTGCCGGTCAGCTCCACGGCACACCTGGTTCTCACACAGCACTGGCTGATCGCCCAGGGTGCCGACATCCCCGCCCCCGACAGCGCCGAGATGATCCTGTTCGATCTGGTGGTGCATGTGGGCACACTCATCTCCATTTGTATCGTCTTCCGGCGCAGTCTCTTTAGGCTGATTCGTGATGGCCTTGTCGGTCTGGCACGGATGCGCCATCAGTACCGTCCGTTGCCGCTGACGATCCGCCTGGCCCTGCTGTGTGCTCTGTCGGTTCTGGCCACCGGGATCATCGGCATCACCTTCAAACTCTTTTTCGAAGCAGTGTTCGCCCGCCCGGCGATGATCGCCGGCACCCTTACACTAACAGGGCTGCTGCTGTGGATTACCGACCGCCTGCCGCCGCGTCCCCGCGGCCTCCGGCAGATCCGGGTGGGCACGGCGCTCGGCATCGGCGCCGCCCAGGGCCTGGCACTCATCCCGGGGATCAGTCGCAGTGGCATTACCATTGCCGCATCGCTGCTGTTCGGCCTGAAGCGGCGATGGGCGGCTGAGTACAGTTTCTTTCTCGCCATCCCCACGATCCTCGCGGCAACCCTGGTACAGGCCCTGGAACTCCAGACCGCCGGCGGCACGGCACAGCTCGGGTGGGTGGACATGGTGATCGGGCTGATCGTGGCGGCCGCTGTGGGCACCGGCGCCCTCTACCTGGTGGTCAGACTGCTGTACAAGGCGAAGCTGCGGATCTTCTCCTGGTACCTCTGGCTGCTTGCCATACTGGTGGGCTTCGGCCTGATTCCCCTGGGATACTGAGACTCATGGGCACACTAATCTCCTACGCCGCCATCGCCGCAGGAGGCGCCGCAGGTGGAGCACTGCGCTACCTGATCGGAACCGCTGTGGACCGTCGCACGGGAAGCACGTTTCCCTGGGGAACCTGGATCGTGAACGTCAGCGGATCGTTACTGCTGGGCGTGCTGGCAGGCCTCGTTCTGCGCCTAGGCTGGCCAGGCGAGACATGGGCGGCCGCCTTGATGATCGGCCTGTGCGGCAGCTACACCACCGTGTCGTCATTCAGCCTTCAGAGCATCGGTCTGGTCCGGGACCGGCAAGGGCTCAAGAGCGCGGCGTACGTGATCTCGTCACTGCTGGCCTGCCTACTGGCCGCAGCGCTCGGCCTCGCGCTGACCGCCGGGGGGTTAACTGCGCCATGACCCTGCGGGACTGTCTCGCCGTCGCAGTTGGCAGTTCGATCGGCGCCGTGCTCCGTCATGGGGTTTCCGACCTCTACGGCATGATCGGCGCCCTGGATTTTCCCTGGGACACACTCATGGCCAACGTGATCGGCTCACTGCTGATCGGCTGGCTGGCTGCTCTCACCGCCCCGGACGGACCACGCCCCCTGAACGCCAGGGTCAGGTTATTTCTTATGGGCGGTATCTGCGGCGGATTCACCACCTTCTCGGTGTTCAGCCTGGAGTCCGTCGCACTGATGGCCAGCGGTGCTTGGGGGCTAGCAGCACTGAACGTCTCGACCACCCTCGCACTGTGCCTGTTGCTGACGTGGGTGGGCTACAGCCTGGCCCAGCGCATGACGCAACGGGACGTCGCCAGACGGTGACAGCAATACGCCGTTTGGGGAACGTGCCATCATTTCCGTTGAATTCTTCCAACGGGAGTCAACCGATGAAAAGGCTATCCGCGCTGACGGCTGCAGCCATTCTGTTGCCCGCCACTGCCGGCGCAGCGAACCTCAGCTACAACCACATTGAGGGCGGACTGAATTGGGCGGATCCGCCGAGCCGGTTCGGGGATAGCGACTTTGGCCTGCTGATCCGTGGCCAGGGTTACCTGAACGACACCATCTTCGCGCGGGGTCAGTTCCAGAGTCACCGCTTTGATGTGGACACCCCGCCCGGGACGTCCAGCACCACCATCAGCCGCGACGTCCTCTGGGGCGGCGTCGGATTCCGCGTACCCACGCAGCAACGCGACCTCGACATCTACGGCGCACTGGACCTGGGTTACGATTTCGGCGATCAGGATGACCCCGGATTCCGGCTCGAGGGCGGTGCCCGGGCCTATCTCGACCCGGGCTGGGACACCACCGCCGGGATCCGGCTGTGGCGCTTCAACGATGCGAGCAGCAACGTGCAGGTCTTCGGCAGCGGCTACTACGAGGTGGCGCCACAGCTCTCCCTGGGTGGCGAACTTGCCGTCGGCGATTTCGACGAGATCCTGTTCGGCGCACGCTACACGTTCTGACCCGATTCCAGTGCCATGTTGGTGCATGTGAGCCATGCGTGCACCAACATGGCACGGCCCCATGCCCTATCCTGCGTGCAACTCCCTGATTCTCCCCTGCCACAGTCAAGGCACGGTGCTTGCTTCCTGTTTACCGGCGTGTTCCCGGAAATCCGAGGTACAACCTCAGGAGTAAGCAATGGCAACACGAGTCATGCTCGTTGACGAATACCCGGACCGGGCCGTCTGGCTCGGGGACGCCCTGAACGATGCCGGCTATGAAGTGGCCTGCACCGTAAAGGCTCACGAAGACCTCTACCAGCGCGTGCTGGATGTCCAGCCCGATGTGGTCATTGTTGAGGCCCGCTCGGGACGGCGGGACATTCTGGAAGGCTTGGGGACACGGAATTCGCCCTACCCGAAACCGGTGGTGCTGTTCACCGAACACAGCGACCCGGAGCTGATGCAGGCGGCCACTGCCGCGGGGGTGAGCCCCTATGTGGTGGGAGGCCTCTCAGCGGAGGGCGTGCGCTCCATCATCAACGTGGCCATCAACCAGTTCCATCAGTACGAGCAACTGCGGCATGAACTGGTGGACGCGCGCACCCGACTGGAGCACCAGCGCCAGATGGAACAGGCCAAGTGTTTTCTCATGGAACGCGACGGCATCAGCGAGAATGACGCCTACCATATGCTGCGGCGAACGGCCATGGAGCGCGCCCGACCCATCAGCGATATTGCCCGCGCCTTCCTGCGCGCCAACGGACGCGCCTGACTGACCACCAACCGCGCCGTGCCGGTGCACACCGCCCCACAACAGTGCACCGGCACCGCCACACCCCCTCGGGAAACCGAAAAAAAAGACGTTAACTCAGACTTTTACTAACATGGCACGAGTCATGCATTACTTTCTCTGACACGCGCGAATCCGGCTCAACCGCGAGCAGCGGTTCCCAACGGCGGGACGTCAGCCGGATTCGCCAACCTGAACCTGGCAAGGGCGCCTACCACCAACCCCGGTGGGGCGCCTTTTTTTGTTGCGACAACGAGGGCGATGCGATGACCAACAAATCACTCGGCGACCCGTTCGACCCGAACAGCGACCTGCGCCACAGCGCGGGATGCACGTGCAGCACGTGTCATGATCACGGCCATGAGGCCACCGCCGGCGACGACCTGCACGCGCTGGCGTCGCCCCACGAACAAGGCGGTGCCCCCGCAGATCGCGAGGCGCTCATGGACCGCCTGATCGAGAGTGCGGTGGTCCGGGCGCTGTTCGGCCACCACGACCCCAGCCGTCGGCAGGTTCTGCAGATGATGGGGGCCGGCACCTTCGCCGCCGCCCTCGGGTCCATGTTCCCTCTCGAGGCGGCGAAGGCGCTGCTCAAGGACGATCTGGGGACGCCGGAGAAACGCGACCTGAGCATCGGCTTTATCCCGATCACCTGCGCCACGCCAATCATCATGGCGCACCCCATGGGGTTCTACGAGCGCTACGGACTGAATGTGGACGTCCGGCGTGAAGCGGGTTGGGCCGTCGTCCGTGACAACTCCATGAACATGGAGCACGACGCCGCACACATGCTCACCCCCATGCCGCTCGCCATCACCATGGGGGCCGGTTCCAGCTCCATGCCCTTCCTGATGCCGGCGGTGGAGAACATCAACGGCCAGGCGATCACCTTGCGCATGGACCACAAGGACAAGCGCGACCCCAAGGACTGGAAGGGCTTCACCTTTGCCGTGCCCTTCGAGTACTCCATGCACAACTTCCTGCTGCGGTACTACGTGGCCGAGCATGGCCTGGACCCGGACAACGACATCTCCATCCGCGTGCTGCCGCCACCGGAGATGGTCGCCAACCTCCAGGCCGGGAACGTGGATGGCTACCTGGCGCCGGACCCGTTCAACCAGCGCGCGGTCTGGGACGAGGTGGGCTTCATTCACATGCTCACCAAGGAGATCTGGGACGGCCACCCGTGCTGCGCTTTCAGCACCAGTCGGCAGTTCGCCGAAGAAGCGCCCAACAGCTTCGGTGCCCTGTTCAAGGCCATCGTCGATGCCACCCACTACTCGTCGAACCACGACAACCGGGCGGAAATCGCAGAGGCGATCTCGGGGCGCAACTATCTCAACCAGCCCACCTCGGTGGTGGAACAGGTACTCACCGGTCGCTATGCCGACGGCCTGGGCGAGGTCAAGAACGAGCCCAACCGCATCGACTTCGACCCCTTCCCCTGGCACTCCATGGGCGTGTGGATCCTCACCCAGATGAAGCGCTGGGGCTACATCGACGGTGACGTGGATTACAAGGGCGTCGCCGAGGACGTCTACCTGGCCACGGACTGCGCCAGGCTCATGCGCGATCTGGGCTACGAGGCCCCGGACGTGACCTACAAATCCCACACGATCATGGGCAAAGACTTCGACCCGGAAGAGCCGGAGGCCTATGTGGACAGCTTCGAAATCCGGAGGTCGTAAGCCATGTTGACCACCGAAAACCTCAAGGCGGCGCTCCTCAGCGTCGCCCTGCTCATCGTCCTGCTCGGGGCCTGGGAGTGGAGCATCGAGGGGACAGTGCTGCCCATCGGCGACCAGGAACTGAGCGAGTATGAGCAACTCGTGGGGGGCAGCAGCGGCGGCTCCAGGATCCCGGCGCCGTCGGCGGTGATCAGCCACGCCATCACCGAGCTGAGTGACCCCTTCTATGTGGCCGGCAGCAATGACATGGGCATCGGCATCCAACTGGCCCACTCCGTCGGCCGCGTGTTCGCCGGCTACTCCCTGGCACTGCTGGTCGCCATCCCGCTGGGCTTTCTCATCGGCATGTCGCCGATCATGTACAAGGCCCTCAACCCGTATATCCAGATCCTGCGGCCCATCTCGCCGCTGGCGTGGATGCCGCTGGCGCTGTTCCTGATCCGGGACTCCGGGGCGTCGTCGATCTTCGTGATCTTCATCTGCTCCATCTGGCCGGTGCTGCTGAACACCGCCTTCGGCGTGGCCGGGGTATCGCGGGATCTGCGCAACGTGGCCCGGACGCTGGAGCTGTCGTCCCTGAAAACGGCCTTCGCCGTGATCCTCCCGGCCGCGGCGCCGACGATTCTCACCGGCATGCGGATCGCCATCGGCATCTCGTGGCTGGTGATCGTGGCCGCGGAGATGCTCGTGGGGGGCAGCGGCATCGGGTACTACATCTGGAACGAGTGGAACAACCTGGACATCACCAGCGTGATCTTCTCGATCCTGATGATCGGCATCGTCGGGATGTTCCTGGACAGCATCCTCGCGGCGGCGACACGCATGGTCCAGTACGACACCTGAGGCAGACAGCATGACCAAACCATTCCTGTACGTGGAAAACCTCAAGAAGGCGTTTCCCGGGCCCCGGGGCCAGGAGCCGCTCACGGTGTTCGAGAACGTCAACTTCGGCATCGACAAGGGCGAGTTCGTCTGCGTCATCGGCCACTCGGGCTGCGGCAAGTCGACCATTCTCAACGTCATGGCTGGATTGGACGAATCCAGCGACGGCTACGTGTTCATGGACGGCAAAGAGGTTCAGGGCACCAGCCTCGACCGTGGCGTCGTCTTCCAGAACCACAGCCTGCTGCCGTGGAAGTCGGCGCTCGCCAACGTCACCTTTGCCGTGAAGTCGAAATGGCCGGGCTGGTCGAAGGAGAAGATCCGCGACCACGCCATGAAATACATCGAACTTGTAGGCCTCAAGGGGTCCGAGGACAAACGCCCCTCACAGCTCTCGGGCGGGATGAAGCAGCGGGTGGGCATCGCCCGCGCGTTCGCCATCGAGCCGAAGATGCTGCTCATGGATGAACCGTTCGGGGCCCTGGACGCGTTGACCCGCGGCAGCATTCAGGACGAGCTGCTCAAGATCTGCACCGAGACGAAACAGACGGTGTTCATGATCACCCATGACGTGGACGAGGCCATTCTGCTCTCGGACCGCATCCTGCTCATGACCAACGGACCCCATGCGCAGGTTGCTGAATCCGTCACCGTTCCCATCGCCCGCCCGCGCAAGCGCGAGACGCTGGTGCGTCAGGACGGCTATTACGAGACCCGGAACCACCTGGTGGACTTCCTGGTGCGCCGCTCCAAGGAACTCCAGGGTGAGTACGTCCAGGACGACGGGGACAAGGAACCCGAAGTTACGACGCCGGTGCGGGCAGCCGCCGGCGGCAACTGAACCCACTTTGCAGAGCACAAACCAAAGGAGAGCATGATGGACAAGCACCTGATGCGCGAGATGATCCTCGAGGCCAAGCACCAGAAAGGCGTGAGCTGGGAGTCGCTGGGCAAGGCGACGGGAATGTCGCCGGTCTTCATCTGTTCCGCCTGCCTCGGCGAGAACAGCGTGGAGAGCGAACAGGCGAAAGCGCTCGCCAGCGCGCTCGACCTGGGCGACGACATCGCCAGAACCCTCACCGAGTATCCGAACAAGGGCCAGCGCGCCGCCGAAATGATCACCGACCCGCTGGTCTACCGCCTGAACGAGGTGGTGATGGTGTACGGCGAGACACTCAAGGAAGTGATTCAGGAGAAGTTCGGCGACGGCATCATGAGCGCCATCGACTTCACCATGGATGTGGACAAGGTCGAAGACCCGAAAGGGGATCGCGTCGTACTGACGCTGAACGGCAAGTTCCTGCCCTACAAGCGCTGGTAACCCGACCGTCTCCCCCCGGCATGGTGTCGGTGTCGGGGGGAACCCTCGCCAAAATGCGTCGCCTGCGCACGCGGGTCTTGGGAATCAGCTGTCGCCCGCGGCCTTCTCAAGATCGGCCACCCGCTGCTCCAGCTCTTTCTGTGCGGTCACGTCCTTCTGGATGCCGATGTAATAGGTGAGCTGGTCGCGCTCGTTGTACACGGGTGTAATGCTGAGCTCGTTCCAGAACATGGACCCGTCCTTGCGATAGTTCCGCAACACCTGCCGCGTCGCGCGGCCATCCATGAGTGCTGCGCGGATCTCGTCCAGCGCCTCCTGATCTCGGTCGTCCGCCTGCAGGAAACGGCAGTCCTGGTACAGGATCTCGTCCGCACTGAACCCCGTGAGGCGCTCGAAAGCCGGATTGACGTAGATCAGAACGTTGTCGTCGCCTTCCTGCTCGGCAATCACGATGCCATCGTTGGATTCGTTCACCAGCATCCTGAGGAGGTCTGCCGGAATGGTCTCCAGATCATTCATGATGACGCTTCTTGTTCCCTGGTTGTCTGGCTCTGTGCCTTCGCCGAGCGTACCGACTCGAAAGCGGCGGCACCGACAATGAGTGCTCCACCGACGATTGTGCTGGACCCGGGCAATTCCGACAAGACGAGCGCCGCCAGAACCGTCGCATACACCACCTGCAGACAGTTGATCAGGCTCACCGAAACGGCGCTGTGATGGACCAGCGCATTGGCGAAGAGCGTGTGCGGCAGGGCCGTGAACACGATTCCCAGCAACACGATCAGTGCCCACTGCCCCGGCCCGAGTTCGAACGAACCGCCACCGAGAAACGGCGCCGTCAGCGCCAGCACCACCAGGACCTGATAGAACATGGCCGTCTTTCCCGGGTAGTGCCGGAACCGGTGGCGCTGGATCACGTTGCGCAGCGCGTAGGTGAAGGCCGACAGCAAGCCCCACAGCACGCCCTGGGTGGTGGCATTGTTCAGCGAGAACTCCGGCACCATGAGGTAGACCCCGGCAACAACCGCAAGCGCCCCGGCCAGATCGACCAGTCTCGGCGGCTCACCGTGGAAGAACGGCTCGATAAAGACCGTGATCACCGGGAACGTGAACAGCGCCACGATCCCGACCGCTACCGTAGAGACCTGCATGGCATGGAAGTAGGTCAGCCAGTGCACCGCGAACAAGACGCCCAGACCCAGCACGATCGCGTAGTCGCGGGAGCGGTGCAGGCGGAAATCGAACCGGGTCAGCAGGAACAGGCCCAGCAACGCCAGCCCCGCGAACAGGCTGCGCCAGACAGTGATGTCCAGCGCCGGCAGCGCAATGAGCTTGGAGAACAACGCCGTCCCGCCAAGAAGCAGAATACCGATGTGGAGCTGAATCAGACTGGACTGCCGGGTATCGAGCCGCACGTGTTCTCTCCAAAAAAAGAAGGCCGGCAACGGGCCGGCCTTGATTCGTCTGGCTGGTGACAGCCGGAGGCGTCGAGACGCCTCCGGCGCACCGGCCATTCAGAGATTCTGATCGATGAAGGCAGTCAGCTCGCTCTTGGACAGCGCCCCGACCTTGGTGGCCTGCACGTCACCGTCCTTGAACAGCATCAGGGTCGGAATGCCGCGCACACCGTACTTCGGCGCGGTCTCCTGATTCTCGTCGATGTCGACCTTCACCACCTTCAAGCGGTCGGCGTAATCCTCCGCGACCTGGTCCAGTACCGGCGCGATCATCTTGCACGGGCCGCACCACTCCGCCCAGTAGTCAACGAGCACCGGCCCGCTGGCTTTCAGCACTTCGGTGTCGAACGTACCGTCGGTGGCGTGAACGATTCGGTCTGACATGACCCCTCCATAGAAACCGGAATAAAGATTACCAATGGTACAAATTCGAGCGCAGCGGCGCCAACGCATCAGTGATGATCGCGGCGATAGACCTGCTCAATCTCCATCGCCGAAGCTGGCCATGGCCAGCCGCAGCTCCAGGGCCGCCAGCTCGCCGATCGCCCCGGTGGCGTCAGTGCCGTCGCGGTCCATGACGGAGCGCATCATGCGCCGCATGATCTCCAGGTGCGGCCCGACGGCAGCCGCCCGCTCGTCCCGCGAATGGTACAACACCCGGCGCAGGCCTGGCTCCAGATCGATCAGCAGCTCATCCAGCAGCGGATTGCCGACGATGGGAGCGCACGCCCTGGCAAATGCGAAGTTGTGCTCGTAATAGCCCTCAACGTCCCCCTGCTCCGCGCAATTCACCATGTGCTCCACCACCGTGTAGAGCGCTGGCAGATTATCCGGCGTCCACCGCTCGGCGACGGCGCGGGTGAGCGTCTGGTAGAGCGGCGTCACCGCCTCGTACAGGCAGCGGACATCCTCCGGGCCCATGTCGGTGACCAGCGCACCGCGGCGTGGCAGGATCCGTACCAGACGCCGCTTCTCGAGGACACGCAGCGCCTCGCGCAACGGCCCCCGGCTGACCCCCATGTCCCCGGCAAGCTGAACCTCCAGCAACCGACTTCCCGGCGGCAGCTCACCCCTGATGATGCGCTCGCCCAGGGATTCGGCAATGGTGACCGACAGGTTGCCCTCGCCGCCTGACGGCGAGGGGTCGGCAATGGAACGCACCGGCATCCGGCAACCTCTGGATTGACCCACAACATTGTCAACAATAATAAACCAATAAGCATTCTTGTTGACAAGGAATCATTACTTTGCAGAATTGTCGACAACAGAGCATCCGCCGATCCCCTCGGCTCAGGAGGACGACGTGGCAAAGACGACCCAACCGACTCAACCCAGTGACCGCATCGCCGTCGTGGACGGCCTGCGCACGCCCTTCGCGCGCCAGCTCACCGCCTTCAGCGATCTCAACGCCATCCAGCTTGGCACCATGACCACCACGGAGCTGCTCGCGCGGATGGATCTGGATCCGGCGCTCGTGGACCGCATCGTGTATGGCCAGGTGGGCATTCAGCCGGAAGCGCCGAATATCGCGCGGGAGGTCATGCTGGCCTCGGGCATGCTCCCGTCGACCGACGCCTACAGCGTCTCCCGGGCCTGTGCCACGAGCTTCCAGTCCACGGCAGACATTGCACAGGCGATTCAGCTCGGCGACATCGAGATCGGCATGGCGGGTGGGGCCGACTCCACGTCGGTCCTGCCGATCCAGTTCAGCAAGAAACTCTCGCGGGCATTCATCCGCACCACCAAGGCCAAGACCCTCGGCGAGAAACTGAAACTGTTCAGGGGCATCCGCCTGAAGGACCTGGCACCGAACCCACCGGCGGTGAAGGATTACTCCACGAATCTCGGCATGGGTGACATCGCCGAGCAGATGGCAAAGAACCACGGCATCACCCGCGAGGCGCAGGACGAGTTCGCACTGCGCTCCCACCAGCTCGCCGCCAGGGCGTGGGCCGACGGCAAGCTGAGCAAGGAGGTCATGCCCGCGTTCGTGCCGCCCTACAAGGGGGCGGCGCTGGAGCAGGACAACAACGTGCGCGGCGATTCGAGCATGGACAAGCTCGGCAAGCTGCGACCGGCCTTTGACCGCAACCACGGCACCGTGACCGCGGCCAACAGCACGCCGCTCACTGACGGCTCCTCGACTCTGGTACTGATGAAAGAGAGCCGCGCCCGGGAACTGGGCTATGAACCGCTGGGCTACATTCGCTCCTGGGCCTTTGCCGCCACCAACCCGTTCAATGACGCGCTCATGGGTCCCTCCTACGCGACGCCCATCGCCCTGGATCGGGCAGGTCTCAAACTCAAGGATCTGGAACTGGTGGACATGCATGAAGCGTTCGCCTCCCAGACCCTGGCGAATATAAAGAACTGGCCGTCGAAACAGTTCGCGCGGGACGTGCTGGGCCGCGACGAGGCCATCGGCGAGATCGACTGGGACCGCTTCAACGTCCTCGGCGGCTCCATCGCCTACGGCCACCCGTTCGCCGCCACCGGCGGACGGATGATCATTCAGACCCTGCACGAACTGCGCCGTCGCGGCGGCGGCACGGCATTGAACACGGCCTGCGCCGCCGGCGGCCTAGGCGCGGCCATGATCCTGGAGGTGGCGTAATGGCTACGGCGAAGGAACACCAGAGCAACGAAACGACGATCTTTCATGTCGAGCAGCGCGACGACGGCATCGCCGTGGTCACCATTGATCTGCCGGGCGAGAGCCAGAACGTACTCAGCCGGGCACTCATGGAAGAGGCCACGGCCTCCATGGACGCACTGGAGAACGACCAGTCCGTCAAGGGGATTGTCTTCATCAGTGGCAAGCCGGGCTCATTTATCGCCGGCGCCGACATCGAGATGTTGCAGGCGTGCCGCAGCGCAGAGGAAGTCACGGAGCTCTCCCGCGCCGGTCAGGCCTTTTTCGACCGCATCGCCAATCTGAACGTCCCGGTGGTGGCGGCGATCAATGGCATGTGCCTGGGCGGCGGCCTCGAGCTGGCACTGGCCTGCCACGGCCGCGTGTGCACCGACGCCGACAAGACCGCCCTGGGCGTTCCGGAAGTGATGCTCGGCCTGCTGCCGGGCAGCGGCGGCACCCAGCGGCTGCCCCGCCTCGTGGGCATCCAGGCGGCTCTGGACATGGCGCTTACCGGCAAGCAGATTCGCCCCGCCAAGGCGAAGCGCATGGGCCTGGTGGACGACGTAGTGCCCGAACCCATCCTGGAAGACGCGGCCATTCGCATGGTGCAGAAGCTCCAGGGCGGCAAGCGCAACAGCAAGCGCCGTCGAACCTGGATGGAATCGGCTCTGGAGGGCAATCCCGTCGGGCGGCGGATCGTCTTTGATCAGGCCCGCAAGCAGGCTCAGAGCAAGACCCGGGGCAATTACCCCGCGCTGCCCCGGATCATCGAGTGCATCGAGACGGGCATCAACCGCGGCATGAAGAGCGGGCTGGAACTGGAGGCCAAGCGCTTCGGCGAGCTGGCGATGACGCCGCAGGCGCGCCAGCTCATGAACATCTACTTCGCCACCACGGCGATGAAGAAGGATACCGGCACGGACGACACCTCCGCGGCACCGAGGCAGGTCGACCGGACGGCTGTTCTCGGCGCCGGGCTCATGGGTGCGGGCATCGCCTTTGTCACCACCAACAAGGCGGGCCTGCCGGTGCGGCTGAAGGACATCGCCGTGGAAGGGCTGAACAAGGGCATGCAGCACCTAAACGACCAGCTCCAGGAGAAGGTCAGTCGGCGCAGCATGACGCCATTCGAGGCCGACGTGCAGCGCAATCGCGTGACGCCCACCCTGGATTACAGCGGTTTCAGCGGCGTCGACATTGCGATCGAGGCGGTGTTCGAGGACCTGGACCTCAAGCACCGCATGGTGCAGGACATCGAAATCAACGCCAGCGAGACCACAATCTTTGCCACCAACACGTCGTCCATTCCGATCACCCGGATCGGCCAGGGCGCCGAGCGGCCACAGAACGTCATCGGCATGCATTACTTCTCGCCGGTGGAGAAGATGCCGCTGCTGGAGGTGATCGCCACCGACCAGACCGACCCGGAGGTGATCGCCACCACGGTGGACGTGGGGCGCAGACAGGGCAAGACGGTCATCGTGGTCAAGGATGGCGCCGGCTTCTACGTGAACCGCATCCTGGCGCCTTACATCAACGAGGCGTGCCACATGCTGAGCGAGGGTGTCGCCATCGACCGCATCGACGAGACCATGCTCAACTTCGGCTTCCCGGTGGGGCCATTCGCCCTGCTCGACGAGGTTGGCCTGGACGTGACCGCCAAGGTCGCGCCGATTCTCCACGACGCCTTCGGCGATCGCATGAAACCCGTGGCCGCCGCCGACGCCATGCTGGCGGACGGGCGCTACGGCAAGAAGAGCCAGAAAGGGTTCTACCAGTACGGCGGCAAGAAGAAGAAGGGCAAGAAGGCGGTGGACGAGAGCGTCTACAGCCTGCTCAAGATCGACCCGAGCAACAAGGCACGGGAGTCGGACATCATCGATCGCACACTGCTGATGATGCTCAACGAAGCCGCACGCTGCTACGACGAGGGCGTCATCCGCAGCCTGCGGGACGGCGACATCGGCGCAGTCTACGGCATCGGCTTCCCGCCGTTCCGGGGCGGGCCGTTCCGCTACATGGACGAGCGCGGCATTCCCGAGATCGTGCAGCGTCTCAAGGAGCTCCAGCAGCAGCACGGGGAGCGTTTCGCCCCGGCGGAGATCCTGGAGCGCATGGCCGCAGGCGGCGAGCGATTCCACGGGGATTGATTCAGTATCCCGAGCAATGGGTGGTGGACCTGAAGGTCCACCCTACCCCGTTTCTACCGCTTGACGGGAATCAGTCGGGCGCCCTTGAGGGCGGCTTCGACCGCGTCCCAGTCCGGTGGGGTGTCGTCGTCGGCGATGCACTCCACGCGGCTGTCGGTCCGCCAGGACGAAGCGCGGACGGATAGTGCCCCATCGGCCCGATCGAACAGAAACCAGCCGTTATCGCAGTGGAACACGCCCTTGACGCGGGCACCGGGGGCGCAGGTTCGCAGCACTTCCGCCACGTGATCCTGGTCGAAGCAGTCTCCGGGGTGAAACCGCCAGCCGCAGGCCGTGAGCCCCTGGCCACGATTCTCCTGGCGAACGTGCCTGCCGGGCTCGGGCTCGGCCTCCGGGGCCTCTTCCCTATGATCGTGGTGATGGTGCGCCTCCGGGAACAGCGCCTTGCGCCCGGGGTGGGCTCCGATATCCAGCCAGGCCGGATCGATTCGGCCGTCCCGAACCGCTTCGACCCGCGCCTTGGGCGGGAAGAGCGCGTGCGCCCATTCCTGGAACCGCTCGAGGTCGGCACGTGCGCACACATCGGTCTTGTTGGCCACCAGCACGTCGGCCAGCTCCACCTGATCACGGAATACCTCGCTGGCCATGACCTTGTCCTCGGCCAGCCGACGCGGATCCACCAAACAGACCGTGGCGCGCACATCCAGCGCCTCGCCAAGGCCGTCGCCGCGCAGGGTATCCAGCACCCTCGCCGGGTGGCCCACGCCCGTTGGCTCGATCAGCAGCCGGTCCGGCCGCGCCTCCCGCAGCAGGCGCGCCAGCGTCACCTCGAGCGGTGCGCCCATGGTGCAACACATGCAACCGCCGGGAAGCTCCCGGATGACCGCTTCACCTTTCCCTGAATCCAGTGCGGCCCCGTCCACAGCGACTTCCCCGAACTCGTTCACGAGCACGGCCCAGCGCTCACCGTCGGGTGCACGGTCCAGCAGGCTGCGCACGGCCGTGCTCTTGCCCACTCCGAGGAAACCGGTTATCACGTTGGTCGGGACATGGGATACTCTGCGCCGCGCCATAGGAAAGGCACCCCCTGATTCAGTTCGGGCGATGTCTGGTTTTGCTCATCGCAAAAACGATATAGTATAACACTTTTCAGATCACGGTCCGGAGGCCGGATGCTCGGGATTCAGGATGTTGTCTACCGTTACAGGGACGGTACCACTGTCACGCTGCCTGACTGGCACGCCGAGACCGGTGACCACTGGGCCCTGCTCGGCCCGTCCGGCAGCGGCAAGAGTACGCTCCTGAACATCCTCGGCGGCCTTCTGCGCCCCGCCAGCGGCCAGGTCATCATTGACGGCCAGCAACTCAACGCCCTGGACGAACGGGCTCTGGACCGCTTCCGGGGCCGACACATCGGCATCGTCTTCCAAACGCTGCACCTGGTGGACGCACTGAATGTGCGGAACAATCTGCTTCTGGCCCGCTACTTCGCCGGCCTACCACAGGACCGTGACCAGGTTGACGGGGTGCTGGACGCCCTGGGAATCGGCGACCTGGCAAGACGGACGCCCAACCAGCTCAGCCAGGGCCAGGCCCAGCGGGTTGCCCTCGCCAGGGCGGTGATCAATGAGCCTTCCGTGATTCTCGCAGACGAGCCCACGTCAGCCCTGGATGAAGCCAACTGCCGGCAGGTCATGGGGTTGCTCGGCAACCAGGCTCGCGCATGCGGCGCCACCCTGGTCGTGGCCACACACGACCCGCGCGTCCGGGACTACATGGACCACACCCTGGAACTGGAGGCCACCGGATGAACCTGTTTCGCCTGAGCCTCGCCTACCTGCGCCGGAACGCGCTGTCGGCCGTCCTGAACCTGCTGCTGCTGGCGCTGGGCATTGCCACCATTACCGTGCTGCTCCTGTTCAGCCACCAGATGGAGCAGCGCCTCAGCCGGGACGCCAGCGGCATCGACATGGTTGTCGGCGCCCAGGGGAGCCCGATGCAGCTGATCCTCTCCAGCGTATTCCACATCGACGCGCCCACCGGCAACATCCCGCTGGAAGATGCGCGCTGGGTGCAGGAGCACCCTTTGGTTGCCGACACCATCCCGCTCGCGCTCGGCGACAGCTACCGTGGCTTCCGGATTGTCGGCAGCGAACACAGCTACATCGGCCACTACGGCGGCACCCTGGCGGACGGCGCCCTCTGGGAGGACGACATGGAGGCGGTGCTGGGCGCTCGGGTTGCCGAACGCACCGGGCTCGGCGTCGGTGACACTTTCGTGGGCGTTCACGGCATCACCGCGGAGGGCACCGTCGGCGGCGAGGTCCACGACGATCACCCCTACACCATCACCGGCGTACTGGAACCAACCGGCAGCGTCGCCGACCGTCTGATCCACGTCAGCGTCCCCAGCGTGTGGCAGGTTCATGACCATGATCACGAGACGGGCCATGAACACGACCGGGACGCGGCGGACGACCAGGGAGCCGACGAACACGGCCATGATCAGGAACACGATCACGCCCACGGCGACGAAGATCGGGAGCTGACCGCACTTCTGGTGCAGTACCAGTCACCCCTTGCCGCCGTGACGCTGCCCCGTGCGGTCAACAATCGCGGGCAACTCCAGGCCGCGGCGCCCGCTTACCAGACCGCACGGCTCATGCAACTCATGGGCGTGGGCATGGATACGCTGCGCGCATTCGGCTGGATTCTGGTCGCTGCCGCCGGCCTTGGCGTTTTCATCGGGCTTTACAATGCCCTCAAGTACCGGCGCTACGATCTGGCCCTGATGCGCGCACTGGGGGCATCACGAGGCAGACTGGTGAGCCACGTGCTGATCGAGGCGACCCTGCTGGCACTGCTGGGTGCACTGCTCGGGCTGGCCCTAGGCCACGTGGCGGCGGAGATCATCGGTCAGACGTTCCGCCAGACCCAGCAACTCAACATCACGGGCACCGTGTTCCTGGTTCAGGAGCTGTGGCTGGTGGCACTGGCGGTCGGCGTAGGCATAATGGCCGCACTGATCCCGGCCATCCAGGCGTATCGCACGGATATCGCCGAAATCCTCGGCCGTGGACGGTAGCCGCAAAGTGAGAGGATTGACCATGACAGCGCGTCTGCCCCTGCTTGCCGCCTTCGCTGCGTGCGTCGCCCTCGCCCTTGCCGCTTGTGGCTCGGACGAGCCGGAGGTGGACACCGGCAGCGAGGCCCCTGCCGTCGCATCCGGCGAAGGCGGTGGGCAGGATAATATCCGCATCTACATGTCCGGCATGGACGAATTCGGTGAAGTTGCCGGCCTGACCACATCCAGCGACGACGTGCTGGAGCTCACCCTTGCGCTGCATGACGACGACGGCGCACCGATGACCGACAAAACCCTGGAAGTCAGCTCGCTGGTGGGCAACGAACTCAGCGACAGCACACTGCTCACCAACGCCGACGGCCAGGCCGAACTCCGCCTGCGGCCGGCCCTGCCTGGTCAGGACACGCTCACCATCACGGGTGGCGGCGCCAGCCGGCAGCTGTCGGTCTACGTCGCCGACGAATCCTACGGCCATCCTCTCGAACCCATGGAAGAGCGTGCCCAGGACCTGCCCGAGGTGGACGGCGCGGTGTCCTGGGATCTGATCAGCAGCGTTGAAACCCGGGAAGGCGCCAGCGGCATGCTGGAGCCGCTGTTCGACGATGACATCCGTGCTCTGGACGGCGAACAAGTCAAACTGCAGGGATTCATGATGCCGCTCGACAACAGTGAGCGGCAGCGGCACTTCCTGGTGAGCCGGACGCCGCCGAGCTGTTTCTTCTGCCTGCCCGGCGGCCCTGAAACCGTTGTGGAGGTGGAACTGGAGGAGCCTCTGGCATTCACTTTCGACCCCATTCTCCTCTCGGGCCGCATGCGGCTGATGGAAAACAGCGACATGGGGCTGTTCTACCGTCTGGACGACGCCGAACTTCAGCAGGACTGATGTGATGCGGTCAGCGCCCGAGCGAGGCGCTGACCACTGAGACAGGCTCCCTCGACCCGGTCGCCGTTGCACCAGTCGCCACAGGCTGCGAGCCCCGATTCCGTGTCCAGCAGATAGCCGTCCGTCAACGGCTCCACGCACTGACTGTAACGCCAGCGGTGTACGCTGAGCACCTCGGGAGACGCGCTCAGCCCCAGGGTATCGGCAAGCGCCGCGGCCAGCTCGGGAGCGACGTCATCCGGCTCCATGACCATCCGCGCATCAGACCAACCCCCGCTGCCATGAGCGACCCAGATGCCACTGTTGCCACGCCCGGGCTTGCTCCCGTCCCGCGCGACCCAGCGCAGCGGATGCTCCATCACGAACGCCGCATCAAACGCGGGGGCAGGCTCCAGCCCCCGGAACACCGCAGCCCAGCAGCTCTGCATACGGGCGCTGCGGGCTGCAGCCGCCAGCGACGGCACATGCGGCCGCAGGAGTGGTTCGGCCTGGGGAGGGGGCACCGCCAGGACCACCTGGTCGACTTCATCCAGTCGACCACCCTCGTCGGTATCCAGCTGCCAACCGGCTCCTCCTCTGCGTAGCCCGGTGACGCGCGTCTGCGGCCGAACGTCCAGATCGCTCGCCAGCCAGCGGGTAATCGCGCTCATCCGCGGCACGCCCACCCAGCGGCGCTGACCATCTGCCACATCCCGGTTGTCGGCCCCGTGGAGCCTGACAAGCCGCCCATGCCAGGGCGCCGCCACGCCGGCCTCCTGCCATTCGGCGACCGATTCCACGAATTCCGGATCACGGGCCGTGAAGTACTGGGCGCCGAGGTCGCCTTGCCAGTCATCGCGACGGCGTGTCGTAAGCCGCCCCCCCGGGCCGCGGGACTTCTCCAGCACCGTCACATCGACCCCGGCCGTGTGCAGCAAACGGGCGCAGGACAAACCGGCGAGGCCGGCACCAACCACAACAACACGCATGTTCAGACTCCTGTGGGCGATTCCATCGCAGCGGCCGTTTCCGGCGGACGGGCTGATCCCGCAAGACCGGACGGTCGGTCCCATCATACTTTCGTGAACCCCATCGCAGCAGCCCCCGACCCGATTGTTTACCGTCGATGCACCAGACCGCCTCTTCAATAGAGGCATGCGGGACCATTGGCCGGGGCTCGCTCCGCCGTCAGCTCGTCAACCCTTCTATCCGCCGAGCAGGACAACGTCATGACACCTATCGCCACGTTTCTCGCCGCCACCTCCGCCATGTTGCTGGTGAGCCTGATCGCGATCCTCGTCTGGAGTCTCGGCCGTGAACAGCACTACGAGAGGCAGCTGCGTGAGAAGCAGGACGAGTATGCCGAGGCACTCCGTCGCCAGGGCGAGCTGACGGCGGAAGTCTCCAAACTGCAGGGCGAGCAGACCAAGGCGGCACAACGCGCAAAACGCATGGAAAGCCTGTACAAGGAACGCGGGGAACTGATCCGGGAGCTGGGTCTGGATCCGGCGGCACTCGAGCGCGGGCTGGCAGGGCTACATGGCATCAACGCATTCAGCCGGATCCGTGTGGGCATTTCCCTGTCCGCCACGCTCAATCGGCTGACATTACAGGAGTTCTGCCTGGCCACGGGCGGCCAGCCGGAGAAGCTGTTCCAGCAGATGAACACCCGGCTGGCACAGGGCCACGGCGGATATCAGCAGGATCACCACTCCCGTGAGCTGGTCGCCGACATGATCGACGACAACCGCATCATGCAGCCGGTGAACCCGATCACGGAAGACGAACAGATGGTGACCTGACGCGTCCGGGTCATCCGACAGCCGCCGGCCCGGGCCGGCCCACGCCCTGAACCTCCCTCCCTTCCGGCAACCCGCGGGGATCAGCCGTGTCTCGCCCGCGGCCAAGGCCTGCTAGACTCCACGGCTGCTCACACAACAATAATCGGGGCCCTCATGAAACGGATTCTGCTTGCCACCTCTGTCGCCGTGCTCGCCTACCTCCTGTTCTGGCCGGTTCCCATCGACCCGGTCGCATGGAACGCCCCCGAGGCGCCGGAGCTCGCCGGGCCGTACGCCACCAACGACCGGCTCGCGGGCGTGGAGCGCATAGGCGAGACGGTGGGCGTTGGCCCGGAGGAAGTCATCACCGATGACGATGGGCGCCTCTACACCGGCTACGAGGACGGCCGTATCGTTCGGCTGGA
The DNA here is from genome assembly GCF_048323695.1 of Aquisalimonas sp. APHAB1-3. NCBI lineage: Bacteria > Pseudomonadati > Pseudomonadota > Gammaproteobacteria > Chromatiales > Ectothiorhodospiraceae > Aquisalimonas > Aquisalimonas sp. APHAB1-3. The sequence goes on from NZ_JBLWFT010000001.1 coordinate 1,019,549, forward strand.
CGCCGACGGCGGCAACCCCAAGGTCATTGCCGACACGGGCGGGCGGCCCTTCGGCATGGCGTTCGATGGGAACGACGACCTGATCGTGGCCGACGGCTACGAGGGATTGCTCCGCGTCACCCTGGATGGCGATATCGAGGTACTCACGACTGAGGCCGACGGCGTCCCGTTCAAGTTCACCAACAACCTCGACATCGCATCCGACGGCACTATCTACTTCAGCGACGCCTCCAGCAAGTTCGGACCGGCAATGAAGGCCCGGGATGACGTCTTCGAGCACGGGGGCCACGGCCGTCTGCTCGCCTTCGACCCGGAGACCGGCGACACCACGGTGCTCATGGACGGTCTCCAGTTCGCCAACGGTGTTGCGCTGGCGCCGGATGAAGCGTCCGTGCTGGTGGCGGAGACAGGCCGTTACACCATCGTACGCTATTGGCTGGACGGCGATCGTGCCGGTGAGGACGAACTGTTCTACGAAAACCTGCCCGGCATTCCCGACAACCTCAGCAGCAACGGCGACGACACCTACTGGCTGGCGCTGTTCGCACCGCGCAATGCGGCTCTGGACGCCATGTCGGAATACCCCTTTCTGCGCCGGATGGCCTTCCGCCTGCCCGAAGTCCTCCAGCCCCAGCCCGCCGCCCACGCTTTTGTGCTCGGGCTGTCGCTGGACGGCGAGGTCACCCACAACCTGCAGGACACGGGCGAAGACAGCTTTCATCCGGTCACGGGCGCCGTGGAGGTCAACGGCACGCTGTATCTCGGCAGTCTCGAAGAGGGAGCCATCGGTGTGATCGATGTCCCCGCTCCCACCGATTAACAGGAAGCCCTGCCGGGCACAGCCCGGAACCGGTCGCCTACGCCCCTGCGTGCTACGCTTAGGGGTCCGGGGGCGCTTTTGCCTCCGTGGCACCACTCACCCTGCGAGAGCGACCGTTCATGACTGAAAAAGATCCCAACAAGGGCTACGTCGCCATCCTCGGATGGAGCATCAACTGCATCGACGCCCTTGAGCGCTTTGACCGCCGCTACGTCATTGTCGCCCCGGAATGGGCTTCCGATTATGCCAAGGAGCACAACATCCCGTTCATACCCTGGGATTTTGAACGGCTGAACGACCGATCCATGGAGATCGCCGAACGCCTGAAGGACGAAGGCGTGGACGTGGCAATCCCCTTGTTCGAGGAGACCGTGGAATGGGCCGGTGCCGTCAACGCCGTGCTCATGGGCAATCCGCGCCTGCACGGCCAGGCGGTGCTGTTCCGAGACAAGGCCCTGATGAAACGCCGGGCACAGCTCGGCGGTATCCGCGTCGGCATCTTCGAGGAAGCCCACGACAAGGAGGATGTGGTGCGGTTCCTGAAGCGGGTCAATCAGACGCTGCTCAAACTCGACGGCGACCCGGATGATCCCATCCACCTGAAAGCCTTCGACAAGGCCGGCTGCCTCGGTCACCGCGTCATCCGGCACCCGGACGAGATCGACACCATCCCGGACGAAGAGTACCCGCTGCTCATGGAGAGCCACCTGGATGGCTGGGAGTTTGCGGTGGAGGCGTGGATCCAGAACGGCAAGATTCGCTTTCTGAACATCTCCGAGTACGTGACCCTGGGCTACTCCGTGTTCGTGCCGGCCACGCCGGAGCTGGAGAGCTGGCGCAACCTGATCACCAAGGAAATCGAGAAGCTGATCAAGACGTTCGACATCGAGTTCGGCTTCATTCACCCGGAGTACTTCGTCACCAGCGACGGCACCATGTACTTCGGTGAAGTGGCGTACCGGCCGCCGGGGTTCAAGGTGTTCGAGCTGCTGGAGCGCGCTTACGGATTCAACGCCTATCAGGGCATGGTGCTGTGCTTCGACCCGAAGACCACCGAGGACGAAATCGAGGCGTTCTTCCCGAAGGAGGTGGTGGACGCCAAGGGCCACGCCGGGTGCTTCGGCGTGTATCCGCGGCGGCGCGTGGTCTCGAAGCTGGAGATCCCGGAAGAGACGGAGAACCACGAGTACTTCGAATACCACGAGCTCACCCCGCCGCTGGAGGAGACGGTTACCAAACGCACCGCCTTCGGAACGCACTGGGGTCTGGTGTATTTCTTCGGGGACAACCCGCACAAGCTGCGGGACCTGCTCAAGCACCAGGAAGAACTGGACTTCTACGTTTGATCTGTTGATCGCGCGGGCTCCCCGATGGGGGAGCCCGTTCGAGTCATGCGTGCGACATCTCCATAACGATCAGCATCGCCCCGCAGCCCAGCTGTCCCGGGCCATGGTGGCGATCCGATCCAGTGCGCCCTCCGGCAGTTCGGCGTCGGCCGCTTCATCCCGTGGATCGTAGTGGAAAATGTACAGTCGTGAGACGAACTGCTCGAACAGCAGCGACGATTCGCCGTGGCGCTCCCCCGCCCCCTCCGTTGAGACGACAACCCCCTGCCCCCAGTCCTGGGTACTGTCGTTGTTCGGATTGACGAAATACACCCGCATCTCGCCTTCCGGATCAAAACCAACGCGCTCGATGGCAATGGCATGCCAGCCCACGAACTGACCCGTGGTATCCGTGACTGCAACCCCGGCGGGCTGCGAGTGAATCACCGGGTTGTTGCCATTGCACAAGGGGTGATAGCAGGCGTAGAAGCGCTGCACGAACCCATCAAAGTTCACCAGCATGCCCGTGGCGACATCCACCACGATGGCAAACCCGCGCCCGACCCACCAGCCGTGGAACTCCGGATTCACCCACTTGTGGAAATCCTCTCCGCGCGCCGCACACAGCCGCGCCATCTCGTTATAGAGCGCATCCAGGTGAGGAACGGTCACGGCCGACACCGGGTCTACATCGAACAACGGCACCAGCGGTCGTTCCGCGTTGAGTGCCGCCGAGGACAAGGCCTTGCCCTCGAAGTGCGCGCTGACGTCATTATCGCGGGCCGCCCACGCCACCACCTGCAACAGATAATCAGGGTCATTGCTGGACCACATGGACAGCGCGCGGGCCGACTGGCAGGTAGGATTGTTGCCCTGACCGATTCCCCGGGGGCAGCCCAGCATATTGATCACCCCGGCCAGCAACCGCACGCGGGCGGTCGGATGTGAATCCACGTCGAACACCCCCAGCAACTGCCTGGCCTCCGGGGATACTTCCAGATGAATCTGCCGCCACAGCGCCGGTGGAATCGGGCCGCTGTAGAGTACGCCGCGCTCCAGCAGCCCCGCCAACCCGTAGACCGCCTGGGCCGTTTCCGGCCAGAGCGCCTCGCGGATCAGCTCATGCACCAGTTCGCTGTAACACGCCAGCGCGTCGATGCCGGTGCTGCTCAGACCGAGCGTCGAGGGAAGCAGATCCGGCGCCTCGTTCAACGCATGGCGCAGGAACACCGGGTGATACGGGGACACGAGACCGGTGTCGTGCATGGCCCGCCCGAATCCAAGCGCCTCGTTGCGCAACGCCTGTTCATCCATCCCGGCCAGCCGCTCGCGGTAGACATCGACCCCCGGATCCTCTTGGCACCCACGCGTCGGGCCATACAGCGCACTGATAAGACGCTCTGCTCCACGGGCCTTGGCCGCCGGAACGCCCTGCTCATCGCTGTGCAGATACGCGGCAACGCTATTGATCATCTGCTGAACTGGGCTGGTCTCGATGGGACGCTGGGCGAGGATGCGCCAGATCTCGCTGATCAACTCCTCGATGACCTCTCCGAAGCCCACGTTCTCCGCAACAAACCGCTGGTGCCGCTGCACCAGATCGGCATTGCGGCCCATCCGCACGCGCTCGGACTCGTCGAGTTGCCCGAAGACGAGCCGCAGATTCAGGGCCAGCACACGTGCCAGGAACTGCCGGGCATCCTCCGGAGACATGCCCGCAACAGCGAGCTCCTCCCGCGCCACGGCCACGAGACGCAGCTCACTCAGGCATTCCAGCACCAGCGTGTGATCCTGGCTGAGTTTGAGCGTATTGGCGGCCATGGAAGGCTGCAGCGTCTCGGGGGCCTCCCAGTCACTGCCGGTGAATATCCCTGCCGCCTCCAGCGCACCGATGCGTTCGTAGACAACCTCCACACCGCCGGTGACGGCCAACAGCTTGCGTGCCGCCTGTAGCACGCCGGAACTCTGTGTGAACTTGGCGAAGGTATTGGCCTGAGCGAGCCGAGCCACGGCGTCGTCAAGCCGTTGGGCCAGTCGCTCCAGCTGCGCCGTGCGTTCGACGGTTTCGTCGGTCATGGTTACTCCATCGCGGGCCGGTCGCGACACTGCGACCCTGCCTCCTCGTCATGGTGGCGTCTGGCCCCGCGGTTGTCTACGCGTTGCCAGGGCAATTACAGGAGATTGCGGCGGATGGAACACACCACGTTGTGAGAGTGCACGCGCTGATCCCCCTCGTAGCCATCCATCTCGGCACGCAGGTGAAAGTAATCCCGATCCGACGTAAGTACCGTGCGCGTTCGCACGGAAACAGCCCAGTCTCCACGGCTCATCCCCCGCACGGACTCGGTTTCGCCGCGCACGGAGTCGTAGTCGTTGCCGGTGTGGCTGTACCACTCGGTTGTACGGATATGCATGCCCAGCTGCAGTTGATCGAAGATGAACTCGCCTTCGTCCTTCTTCACTTCCAGGGTCGAGCGATTGGCGGCAAGGTCGCGAGTGACGGTCCAGCCGTAATCCCGCGGGCGAATCAAGGTGGTCGGCGACGCCGGGGCGCCGCGCGCCGGCCCCGGATCCCGGATAGCGTCATCGCTGGCCCTGGGAGCCCGCACCGGCAGTTCCAGCGCGCTGTCTCCGGTATCCACCGTAAGTCGCGGCGATTCCGGTGATGGCCACGCCACGGGCCAGTAGGACGTGGACACGGACACCCGCAGGCGGTGACCGGCGGGAAACCGCTCGGCCACGTCGTTGAGCTGCACGCGCACGTCATAGAACGTGCCCGGTTCGAGGGGCTGCGGATCGTCGTGGCCGTCGCGGTGCGTGAGGTTCAGCAGCCCGTAGGTGACCCGTGTGGCCTCGTCGTTGCGCGCCACGTCTGACAACCGCACCACCACCATGGCAACCGGCCGGTCCGCGGCGATACGCAAGGTCACCACAGGCGCGCCAAGAATCTCCAGCGGCTCGTTCAGCGGATCGCTGTCGAACACCATGGAGCCGCCGTCCTCCTCGCGTTGGTCGTGGGGCAGATCCGGCGTTGCGGTGAACGAACACCAGCGCCCGGCAAACAGCCCGACGGATAGGGGTGACTGCACGGACAACCGGCCGCTCTCCTCGGCGCTGCCGGGGCCGCCCACCTGACCTTTCTGCAAGGGTCGCGTCCAGGTGGACACTCCGGAAGAGGGCCAGGACTGCTCCCCGACCCAGCGCCCCGGGCGCGTGTGCAGGTTGGTGTCCGGGCGCACGCTCTCCTGCATCCAGGCTCGCAGCATGGGCTCGGCCTCGACGCCCGTCTCGATATCCTTGAGCCAGCGGTCCCACCACCGCAGCGCCTCGGTGAGGAAGTCGATGGCCGGCCCGGGCTGGCCCTGATGAGGATACTTGTGCCCCCAGGGACCGATCAGGCCCATCCGCGGGCCACTGAGGTTCTCCAGCAGCCGGAACACGGCGTTGGAGTAGCCGTCCGCCCACCCGGACACGGCCATGACCGGGGCCTGGACCCGTTCGTAGTGCTCGTTGATGGAACCGTGCCGCCAGTAGTCGTCACGGTGCTGGTGATTCAGCCACTCCTCCAGCCAGTAGCCACTGCCCTCCATGCGGGCATGCCACATCGCGCGCCAGCGGTCTCCCACAACAGCCGGATCCGGCGGCAAGGCAGTGTGGCTGTACATGGTGGACGCCCAGGAGAGATTATCCGCCAGCAGGCACCCCCCCATGTAATGGATGTCGTCGGTATAGCGGTCATCGGTGGAGCAGACGGTGATCACCGCGCCCAGCTCGGGCGGACGGCGGGCGGCCAGCTGCAGGCCGTTGAAGCCGCCCCAGGAGATGCCGATCATGCCGATACGGCCGTTGCACCACGCCTGCTCACCGATCCAGCGCAGCATGTGCTCGCCGTCGTCCAGCTCGCGGGGCAGGTATTCGTCCACCAGCAATCCGTCGGACTCACCGCTGCCGCGCAGATCCACACGCAGGCAGGCGTAGCCATGGCCGGCAAACCACGCGTGGGTGACGTCGTCCCGCAGGCGCGTGAACTCCCGCTTTCGGTACGGGATGTATTCCACGATGGCCGGCACGGGATCGTCATCCGCGCCTTCAGGAATCCAGGCCCGCGCTGCCAGGCGCGTGCCATCCGGCATGGGAATCCAGAGGTTCTCGATACTGCGAACCCGATAGGGAAACGTCGTTACTGTCTGCAATCCACCCCCTCCGTGCCACTGGCGCACAAGACACCATCATAGCCCAGTAGCACTGGAGGAGCGCAGCCGGTGAATCAGAACAGCAGGTTGACCCCCACGTAACCGGCCCCGAACTCCTGACTCACCGTCTGCGTACTGCCCCCATCGGGGCCCCGGAGTTGCGGCTCCATGGAATAGACGTCGACGCCGCCGCGTAGGGCGAAGGTGGGCGTGACGTGCACTTTGGCGCCCACGCCAGCCTGGCCGATAACCTTGCGGGTCGCATCCGAGCGGTTGTCGTTCTCGCTCACGCGTCCGATGCCGCCGCCCAGGCGGCCGTAGAGGTCGAACGTTCTGGTGACCGGGAGATACAGGACACCGGATAGCACCGTTGCGGAATAACTGACGCGATAGTCGTCCTGCCGGTACCGGCCCAGATCGTGGAACCCGATCTCGACGCCGAACCAGTCGTTGGCGCGGTAACCGCCGAACAAGCGCACACCCGCGCTTTCATCATCGAACCCGTCGCCGAAGGCCCCGTCGTCCTCGACAATTGCAGTACCCGCCATGTCGACACCGATGTAGCCATACGGCGGGTAAGCGATTGCCAGGCCCGGCAAGAATGCCGCCGCCACCCCCAGAGCCCGCAAGCCATTCCGTCGCATTCCCTACCCTCCCGCACTCGTTCGCCGAACAACGCCCCGATTAAGACAACATCCACCACGGCCGGTTCCCGCGGGCGCCGCGACACGGCGGAGCGCTTGCGCGTATAGTGCGGCCTTTCGCACGAGACTGGAGCGACTGGCCGTGATCACTGACGTCCTGTCCACGGTCGTCGGCGTCATTCTTCCGGTATTCGCACTGGTCGCCGTCGGATATGCCTACACGCGACACTACCGGCCGGATTTCGCCGAGACCAATCAGCTCAACATGACCGTGTTCCTGCCGGCGTTGATCCTCTACGCGATCCTCGACCGCGCCGAGGACTTCTCCGGCCAGCTCCCGCTGGCATTCGCCGGGGCGCTCATCATCGCCGGCTCCGGACTGTTGGCGCTGCCCGTCTGCCGGTTTCTCAAGGAAGACTGGCGCACGGTTCTGCCGCCCACCATGTTCAACAACGCCGGCAATCTGGCCATCCCGCTGATGGTGCTTACCTTTGGCGAGGAGGCTCTGCCGGCCGCAGTGGTGCTGTTTCTGGTGCAGACGGTGGGTCAGTTCCTGGTCAGCCCTCTGCTGATCGGCGGCCGCCTGAGTGTGGTGGAGCTGCTGCGGATGCCGATGCTGCAGGCCGCCCTGCTCGGTGCGGTGCTGGCAACCACCGACGTTTCCCTCCCCGGCCCGGTAATGACCACGCTGGAAATGGCGGCCGCCGTGGGGATCCCGCTGCTGCTGGTGTCTCTGGGCGCGCGGCTTGCGAGCACGTCGTTGCATCACTGGAGACTCGGCGCGGTGGTGGGCGTGCTCTGCCCGGCCACCAGTGTCGTGGTGATGGTCGCCATCGCACCCTGGTTCGCGCTTGATCCGATGCAGGAAGGCGTCCTGTTCATCTTCGCGGTGCTGCCGCCGGCGGTGATGAGCTATGTCATCGCCGAGCAGTTCAGGCAGGAGCCGGAGAAGGTGGCGTCCATCGTCATTGTGGGGACACTGATGAGCGCACTGACACTGCCGCTGGCAGTGGCGTACGTGATGATGTGATCAGTCGGCTGGATTCTCTCCTGAGCAGTACCTGCGGCACTGCTCAGGAGAGAATGGCGGAGAGGGAGGGATTCGAACCCCCGGATCCCGTAGGATCAACGCATTTCGAGTGCGCCCCGTTCGGCCGCTCCGGCACCTCTCCGAATCATCGCTCGTGAGCCATGAGGCGCGTAGTCTACAATAGAGCTCCCAGCGACTCCAACGGTTGTCTATGGCCCACACTGTTCTCCGCGCCCTGATTGCCGCCATGGCGCTCGCCCTCGGCGGACTGGCCATTACGGGTCAGCTCCAGCAACAGTCGCTCCTGGAGCAGGTCCAGGACGCGGGTGAGCTGGTGGTGGTCACTCGGCTCGGACCCTCGACGCTCTACAAGACGAACGACGGGTCCGAGGGCATGGATTACGATCTCGCCCGGGCATTCGCGAACCATCTTGGCGTGGAGCTGCGGCTCATCATTGCCCGGAACAAGACGCAGATGTACCAGGCGCTGGCCTCCCGCACGGCCCATGTGGCGGCAGGTGGTCTCAGCGTGTCGGATGGCGGGCAGGAGCGCTTCCGCTTCAGCACCTCGTACGCCGAAGTGGACCAACATCTCATCTACCGCAACCAGGAGCCGCACCCGGAGAGCCCGCAGGAGCTTGCCAAGTTCCGGGATACGGCATTCAAGGTTCTGGCCCACAGCCAGTCGGCCGAGCGGCTCCGGGCACTGAACGGCAACGGGATTGAAGTCAATTGGTCGGCAACCCAGGACATGGGCGTACAGGACCTGCTCTACGGTGTCTGGCGGCGGGACATCGACTTCACCATCGTCGACTCCAACGAACTCGCCCTCAACCAGAGCTACTACCCCGAGCTCCGCGTTGCGTTTACCTTCGACGACCCCCAGAGTCTGGCCTGGGCATTCCTGCGCACCGATGACCGTAGCCTCTACGACGCAGCACAGACGTTCTTCAGCGAGGCAGAGGAATCCGGGAAGCTTGCCTTCGTCCGCGAGCGCTACCACGGTTACCTGACCGGGTTCGACTACGTGGGCGCCCGGGTCTTCCTCCGCGAGGTCACAGAGCGTCTTCCCCAGTATCGCCCCACATTCGAAGAGGCTGCCGCGCAGTACGACCTGGACTGGCGCATGCTGGCGGCCATCAGCTACCAGGAATCCCACTGGCGGCCTGATGCGATCTCAGCCACCGGCGTTCGCGGCATGATGATGCTCACCCAGCCAACGGCGCGGCAAATGGGCGTGGACAACCGCATGGATCCCACGGAGAGCATCATGGGCGGCGCACGGTATTTCCGCTCGCTACTGGACAGGTTGCCGGACGACATCGAACAGCCGACGCGCACATGGATGGCCCTGGCGGCCTACAACGTCGGCCTGGGCCATCTGCGCGATGCGCGCAATATCACGGAATCCGAGGGGGGCGACCCGAACAGCTGGCCGGACGTCCGTGCCCACCTGCCGCTTCTGGCCGATCCGGAGTGGTATCAGCACACGCGCTTTGGCTACGCCCGGGGCTGGGAACCGGTGCACTACGTCCGGGGCGTGAGAGGCTATTACGCCATGCTGACCCGCATCACCGATCCGGCGCTGTTCCGCCTGAACGATGATGCCGATCCCCGGGAGCTGCGCGCCTTCCGGGGTGGCGATGCCGGCAGACTCGAGCTGCCGGGCATGGCTGAAATGCTGTACTGAGCAGCCCCGTCAACCCCGCCGGGAACGGAAAAAGTCCCGTAGCAGGGTCGCGCTCTCCTCCGCCAGCACACCGCCGAGGCAGGCGACGTTGTGGTTGTGCAGCCCGGGCTGCAGCAATTCGAAGCAGCTCTCCACGGCACCGGTACGGGGTTCCGTCGCGCCGTAGACCAATCGCCCCACGCGGGCGTGCACCATGGCCCCGACACACATCACGCACGGTTCCAGGGTCACGTAGAGAGTGGTTCCCGAAAGCCGGTAGTTCTGCTCCGCCTCCGCGGCGGCGCGCAGCGCGTGGATCTCGGCATGAACGGTCGGGTCCGACGCGGCGATGGGGTGATTCCAGCCACGGGCGAGGCACACGCCGTCCCGCACGAGCACAGCGCCCACGGGCACTTCGCCCGCAGCCGCCGCCCGACGCGCCAGCGCCAGCGCGTCCTGCATCCAGCGAATGTCTTCAGGGTCGTGCGCCCCGAAGGGCGCCCCGGGCACTGTGCTCATGCCTCGCCCCGCACCAGGTGGCCGGTCATTCCCATTCAATGGTCGCCGGCGGCTTGCCGGAGATGTCGTAGACCACCCGGGAGATGCCCTCGATTTCGTTGATGATGCGCCGGCTCACGTGATCCAGAAAGTCGTACGGCAGATGCGCCCAGCGGGCGGTCATGAAATCGATGGTCTCCACGGCGCGCAGGGCGATCACGTGTTCGTAGCGGCGACCGTCGCCGGTTACGCCAACCGATTTCACCGGCATGTACACGGCGAAGGCCTGGCTCGTCTGGTGATAGAGCTCGTGTTTCCACAGCTCCTCGATGAAGATGGCGTCGGCCCGGCGGAGCTTGTCCGCGTACGCCTTGCGCACTTCGCCGAGAATGCGCACGCCGAGGCCCGGCCCCGGGAAGGGATGGCGGTGCACCATGTCGGAGGGCAGCCCCAGCTCGATGCCGATCCTGCGCACTTCGTCCTTGAACAGCTCCCGCAGTGGCTCGATGAGCTTGAGGTTCATGCGGTCCGGCAGACCGCCGACATTGTGGTGGGACTTGATCACGTGGGCCTTGCCGGTGGCCGCTCCGGCGGACTCGATCACATCCGGGTAGATCGTGCCCTGGGCGAGCCACTCCACGTTCTGGAGTTTCTCGGCCTCGTCATCGAAGACGTCAATGAACATGTTGCCGATGATCTTGCGTTTCTGCTCCGGGTCGGCAACGCCGCCAAGCGCCTTCAGAAAACGGTTCTCTGCATCCACGCGGATGACATTCACCCCCATGTGCCGGGCGAATGTCGCCATGACCTGATCGGCCTCGCCGAGGCGCAGCAGGCCGTTGTCCACGAACACGCAGGTGAGCTGGTCACCGATGGCGCGATGCAGGAGTGCCGCCACCACGGAGGAATCCACGCCGCCGGAGAGCCCGAGCAGGACCTTGCCGTCGCCGACCTTGTCGCGAATGCGGGCGATGTGGTCGTCAATGATGTTGCCCGGCGTCCAGCTCCCGCTGCAGCCACAGAGCTCCCGCACGAAGCGCGTGAGAATGCGCTGCCCCTGGAGAGTGTGGGTCACTTCCGGATGGAACTGCACCCCGTACCAGCAGCGCTCGTCGTCGCCGATGCCGGCGACCGGCGCGTTGTCGTTGCTGGCGATGAGCTTGAACCCTGCGGGGGGCTCGGTGACACGGTCACCGTGGCTCATCCACACATCCAGCATGCCGTAGCCATCCGGCGTGGTGTGGTCCTCGATGTCGCGCAGGAGCCGTGAGTGCCCCCGGGCACGTACGCGGGCGTAGCCAAACTCCTTGTGGGAGGACGGCTCCACGGTGCCGCCAAGCTGCGCGGCCATCGCCTGCATGCCGTAGCAGATGCCCAGCAGCGGGACTCCCAGGGTGAACACCTCGTCGGGAATGCGCGGTGTCTCGCTGAAGGTCACCGACTCGGGCCCACCGGAGAGAATCACGCCGTTGGGGGCAAAGGCGGTAATCGCCGCCGGGTCGCAGTCGCAGGCGTAGATTTCGCAGTAGACGCCGGCCTCGCGGACGCGGCGGGCAATGAGCTGGGTGTACTGGGATCCGAAGTCGAGGATCAGAATGCGTTCGGCGTGAATGTCCTGGGCCATGTCGGGTTCCAACGGCAGTGATGCAAACAAAAGCGCCGCCCTCGGGCGGCGACGCGCGGGTGTGGCGTGCTCAGTCGGTCCGGTAGTTCGGCGCTTCCTTGGTGATGGTCACATCGTGGACGTGGGATTCCCTCACCCCGGCGTTGGTGATGCGCACGAACTCCGGCTTGGTGCGCATCTCCTGGATGTCGTGGCAGCCGGTATACCCCATGCTGGCACGCAGGCCACCCAGGAGCTGATGAACAATGGCAACCAGCGACCCCTTGTAGGGCACACGCCCTTCGATCCCCTCGGGGACGAGCTTCTCCACCTCCTCGGACGGGTCCTGGAAGTAACGATCGCTGGAGCCCTGGGCCATGGCGCCCAGTGAGCCCATGCCCCGGTAGGACTTGTACGAGCGCCCCTGGAACAGCTCCACCTCACCGGGGGCCTCCTCGGTGCCGGCGAACAGGCCACCCACCATTACGGCGTGGGCACCTGCAACGATAGCCTTGGAAAGGTCACCGGAGAAGCGGACGCCGCCGTCGGCGATCAACGGGACACCGGACCCTTCCAGCGCCTCGGCCACGTTGGATACCGCCGAGATCTGCGGCACGCCGACACCGGCCACCACCCGCGTGGTGCAGATCGACCCCGGGCCGATGCCCACTTTCACGGCATCGGCACCGGCTTCCACCAGCGCACGCGCTGCAGCGCCGGTAGCGATGTTGCCGCCGATGACCTGCACCTGCGGGTAGTGCTTCTTGACCCAGCTAACCCGCTGCAGCACGCCCCGGGAGTGGCCGTGGGCCGTATCCACCACGATCACGTCCGCGCCGGCCCGGCACAGGGCATCAACCCGCTCCTCCGTGTCGCCACCAGTACCAACGGCGGCACCCACGCGCAGACGCCCATGCTCGTCCTTGCAGGCGTTGGGGTAATCCTTGGCCTTCTGGATGTCCTTGACGGTAATCAGCCCCCGCAGCCGGAAATTGTCATCCACCACCAGCACTTTCTCGATGCGGTGGCGATGCATGAGGTCGAGAATCTCTTCCCGGGAGGCGCCCTCGCGCACGGTTACCAGGCGCTCGCGGCCCGTCATGATCTCGCTCACGGGGGCATCGGTGCGCGTCTCGAAACGTAGGTCGCGGCTGGTCACGATGCCGCTGAGACGGTCGTTATTGTCGACTACCGGCACCCCGGAGATGGTGTGTTGACGGGTCAGTGCGAGCACGTCGGCAATGGAGGTATCGGGCGTGACGCTGATGGGCTCCTTGATCACCCCGCTTTCGAATTTCTTCACCCTCCGCACGTGATCCGCCTGCTGTTCCACGGACATGTTCTTGTGGACGATGCCGAGGCCGCCCTGCTCCGCCAGCGTGATCGCCAGACCCGCCTCGGTCACGGTATCCATGGCCGCGGACACGATGGGGATATTGACCCGGATATCCCGGGTCAGCTGCGACGAGAGATCCGCATCCCGGGGCATGACGTCCGAGTACGCCGGGAGAAGAAGAACATCGTCGAAGGTCAGGGCTTCCTGGGCAATTCGCATGGGCGGATACCTTGTCGCGGAGATGGAGCTTGCGCGGAATAGCCGTGTATTATAGGAAGCGCTGCGGTGCAGCGTAAAGCAGCATGTCCGTGCGACGCACCCATGACCCGGCGCCACCGGCCGGTTAGACTGTGCAGCATGAACGCATCCACCTCCACCAGCAGCACCGCCGACCGCGCCGTCATTACCGTCTCCCGGCTCAACAGGGAAGTGCGGGAGCTGCTGGAACAGGGTATGCCGCCCGTCTGGGTCGAAGGCGAACTCTCCAATCTCGCCCGCCCCGCGTCCGGCCACATGTACTTCAGCCTCAAGGACGACCGCGCGCAGATCCGCTGCGCCATGTTCCGCTCCCGCAACCAGCTGGTGCGCTTCCGCCCCGAAAACGGCCAGCAGGTCCTCGTGCGTGGCCGCATCGGCCTCTACGAGCCGCGCGGCGACTACCAGCTCATTGTCGAAAGCATGGAGGAGGCCGGCGATGGCGCGCTGCGGCGGCAGTTCGAGGAACTGCGCCGGAAACTCGAAGCCGAGGGGCTGTTCGCGGCTGACCGCAAGCGTGCGCTGCCCGCCCTGCCCCGGCGGATCGGGGTCATCACCTCTCCCAGCGGCGCCGCAGTCCGCGACGTGCTGCAGGTGCTGCAACGCCGCTTCCCTGCCATCCCGGTGCTGATCTACCCGGTACCCGTTCAGGGAAAGGACGCCGCCCTGGGGATCCGCAACATGCTCACCCACGCCGTCGAGCGTGCCGAGGTGGACGTCCTTCTGCTCACCCGCGGTGGCGGCTCCCTTGAGGATCTGTGGCCGTTCAACGATGAAGCCTTGGCACGCGCCATCGCCGAATGCCCGCTACCCATCGTCAGCGCCGTGGGCCACGAGGTGGATGTGACCATCGCGGATCTGGTTGCGGACCAGCGCGCACCCACGCCGTCCGCCGCGGCGGAGTTGCTGAGCCCGGATGGTGCGGCCTGGCTGCGCCGTTTCGAGGCTGCGGCCGAACGGCTGCAGTTCGTCCAGGAGCGCCGTCAGCAGCAGGAAGCACAGCGGCTGGACAACCTGCTCAAACGCCTGCAGCAACAGCACCTCGGGCGACGGCTGCGCGACCACGCGCGGCGCCTGGATGAACTCCGTGCGCGCCTCGGTCAGGCCTGGCGCACCGGGCAACGCCTGCGCACCACCGCACTGGAACAGGCCCACAGCCGGCTGAGTGCGGCCAGCCCGGACCGCGGCGTGGCCCGGTTGCGGGAACGGACCGGCAACCTGGAGCGACGCCTCCACGCCGCGCAGCACCAGCACCTGGAGCGGTCCAGAGACCGCCTGGGCGCACTGGCACGAACCCTGGAGACGGTCAGCCCGCTGGCAACGGTGAGCCGCGGTTACGCAATCGTTCAACGGCCTGACGACGGTGCAGTCATCCGCAATGCCGCGGATCTGCACCCGGGCGACCCATTCACCGCCCGCCTGGCCCACGGGCGAATCCATGGCCGCGTGGAGCGGGTGAACGACGAGGAGAGCTTCACATGATACGCACCGCCACGACGCTGACGCTCATGCTTGCCAGCACGCTGGCCATGGCGGCGCTGCCAGATCACCGCCCGGTGCCGGGCGGCGTGGCTGTCGTAGACCTCGGGAAGGCGGACGGAACACGCCCCGATGCCACCTTCCGGGATCGTTCCGTGCTCGTCAGACAGCATGACGGGCACTGGAAAGCGGTGGTGGGAATCGGACTGGATGCGAGCCCGGGCGAGGCCGGAGTCGAGGCCGGTGACGACACCTTTGGTTTTACCATCAGCGATCGCGACTACGCCGAGCAGCGTATCACCCTGGATGACGACGAACAGGTTTCACCCGGCGAAGACACGCTCCGGCGGATTCGACGGGAACATGAGGAAATCCACGCCGCACGGGACACGTTCAGCGCACGGGAGCCCGAAACCCTGTCCCTCGTGCTGCCGGTGGAAGGCCGGTTTTCCAGCCCGTTCGGCCTGCGCCGCTACTTCAACGATCAGCCCCGCAACCCCCACAGTGGCCTGGACATCGCCAACGACACCGGCACCCCAATTGCCGCCCCGGCCGAGGGCAAAGTAATCGAAACCGGGGACTACTTCTTCAATGGCAAGACCGTATTCCTGGACCATGGCAACGGGTTCGTCACCATGTACTGCCACCTGGACGAGATCCACGTGCAGACGGGCGACCGGATCACCAAGGGGGACACGATGGGGACGGTCGGCGCCACCGGGCGCGTCACCGGCCCTCATCTGCACTGGACCGTCTACCTGAACGGTCAGGCCGTGGATCCGCTGCTGTTCGTCGACGGCGAAGACGAGTCCTACAACGAGGCCGGCGGGCAAGGCGGCTGACGCCGCCCGCCCCGCGCGGCGCGTTCCCGTCAGCTCAGACGTTCCCGGCCGTGGGGTGCATCCAGATCCACCTCCGGCGCCCGGGCGACAATCCCTGTTGGATTGATGAACGCGTGGCTGCGGTAGTAATGCTGCCGTATGTGGTCCATGTCCGTGGTCTCCCGGAAGGCCGGACGCTGGTAGAGATCGCGCAGGTAATTGAGCAAATTGGAGTAATCCATGATCCGCCGCTGTGAACACTTGAAGTGCACACTGTAGACCGGATCGAACCGCACCAGCGTCGTGTAGAGCGCGATATCCGCCTCGGTGATACGGTCCCCGCACAGGAACCGCTGACCACCAAGCACCTCATCCCAGTGATCCAGTGCTCCGTAAAGCGCCTCGGCCGCCTCCTCGTAGGCATCCTGTGACTGGGCGAAACCGCACTTGTAGACACCGTTGTTGACCGGCTCGTAAATGGCATCGATGGTCTCATCCACCGTCGCAATCCGGTCCGCCGGGGCATAGTCGGTCGTGTCGGCCGCGACCGACTGCCAGCGATGATCGAGCATGCGCAGCAGTTCCCGTGACTCGTTGTTCACGATGGTCTGCTCCTGCGTATCCCACAGCAGCGGCACGGTCACTCGCCCGGTAAACCGGGCATCCGCGGCCTGATAGACCTCCCGCAGGAAGCGCGCCCCGTGCACGGGGTCCGATGTGCTCCCGTGGTAATCACGGAACTCCCAGCCGTCGTCGAGCATCAGCGGATGTACCACCGATACGGGAATCGCCTGATCCAGCCCCTTGAGCCGCCGCATGATGAGGGTCCGGTGCGCCCACGGGCACGCATAGGACACGTACAGATGATACCGGCCCGCCTCGGGCCGGAAACGGGCCCCGGGCTCGTCTGCAATCCAGTCGCGGAACGCGGACTCCTGTCGGACGAACCGGCCCTTGTTGTCGGGCTCATAGCCCTGGGTATACCAGACGCCTTCAATCAGTCGACCACCCATCACACTCTCCCGGTGTCCAGCACCATCGTTGCGTTACGCCAATAAAGTCCTTTATAGGATAGTCCTGCTTCGTACTTTTTCAAGAGCCGCGTTCCCCGGATACAAAAAAACCCGGGTGGACGCATCCACCCGGGTTCGTCAGTGCATAGAGCTGGTGGTGTTACTGCGGGGCCATCTGGCCGCCGCCCTCCTGACCACCCATGCCGCCCTGCATCTCCTGCTGGATCTGCTGGAACTCTTCGATCAGGTCATCCGTTTCAGGGTCCTCAGCACGCATCGCTTCCATCAGGTCATCCTGGAAGGCCTGCTGTGCTTCGACGACTTCGTCGTCTTGCATGGCAACCTGCTGCGCCTCCTGGAGGTCCTGCTGAGCTTCCTGAGCTTCCTGCAGCATCTGCTGGCGCTCTTCGTCGGACAGGCTTTCGTCCTGCATACCGGCCTGCACCGATTCAAGCGTCTCCATGCTGGCATCCGGGTCGTAACCCGCTTCTTCCATCTTGCGGATCACCAGTTCTTCAAGCTCCTCGCGTTGCTGCTCCAGGCCCGGGTTGTTCTCGAGGGCCGCTTCCTGAACCTCGGCAAGACGCTGCTGGATCTGCTGAAGCTCCATCTGCGGGCCACCTTCCTCGCCCTGAGGCTGCTGCTCCATCTGGGCCACCGCGCTACCAGCGAACAACATCGCTGCTGCCACGACAAGCGCCCGCAGCGCTCCAGTACCGATCATCTGCATTTGCATAGTCAGGCCTTCTCCTGTTAGCGGCCTATGTGGCCGTTTTTGCGTCAAGTGTGAAAGCTTAGCAGCCGATTCACGTGTCGTGTCAAACCAACACCACGCCCCACGTGTCGACTTGCCCGCTCTGACGGCATGGAAACGCACAGGTTCCGTAAGATTTACAGAATTTCAGACAAACGGGACGGCAATCCGCCCCCGACTTGCCCGGCTCACCGTCACGCGGGTACTGTACTGCTCTTCCGCAACCCAGCCGTCTGCACCGGCCATGGCCTCGCACCAGCCCGACGTCCGTTGCCTGGGCACCCGCTCACGCCGGCGCAGGATCAACGATACGCTCCGGGGACGTTACACACCCATGAAAGCACTCTCCCTTCAGGGCCTGAGCAAGACCTATAAAGGCGGAACGACCGCGCTGAGCGACGTCAGCCTCGACGTGGAACAGGGCGCCTTCTTTGGCCTGCTCGGCCCCAATGGCGCCGGCAAGTCGACCATGATCGGCATTATCAGCTCCCTGGTCACCATGTCTTCGGGCAGTGTCGAGATCTTCGGCTTCGACCTGAACCGGCAGCCATGGGAAGCGAAAACGCGGCTCGGACTGGTTCCGCAGGAGTTCAACTTCAACGGCTTCGAGACGGTCGAGCAGATCGTGCTCAATCAGGCAGGTTACTACGGGATCCGGCGATCCGAGGCGCGCACACGCGCGGAAAAATATCTGCGGCAACTGGGCCTGTGGGACAAACGCGGCGATGCGTCGCGCACACTGTCCGGCGGCATGAAGCGCCGCCTCATGATCGCCCGGGCACTGGTTCATGAGCCGCCGCTGCTGATCCTCGACGAACCAACGGCCGGGGTGGACATCGAACTGCGGCGGTCCATGTGGGAGTTCCTGCGCGAGATCAATGAACGCGGGACCACCATTATCCTCACCACCCACTACCTCGAAGAGGCGGAGACCCTCTGCCGCAGGATTGCCATTATCGACGAAGGGCGCATCATCGAGCACACCAGCACCCAGGCCCTGCTGAACCGGCTCAAGACGCACGCCTTCATCCTGGACGTGAAAGGGCCACTGCAGGAGGCGACCCGGATACCGGGATACGCCGTACAGCAACTGGACGAGGCGCGACTGGAGGTGGAAGTCCATGAGGATCAGTCGCTCACGGACCTGTTCGCCGCACTGGGCAGCCGCGGCGTTTCCGTCATGAGCATGCGCAACAAGTCCAACCGCCTGGAAGAGCTCTTCCTGCGCCTTCTTCAAGACAACGGCAGCACCAGTGACGCGGACGAGCGTGGCCAGCCCGAAGCCTCCGCCGCCGAGAACGCCTGATTGCCGCGTAACGGAGAACCGTATGTACTGGAAGCAGTCCCTGATCGCCCTGCAGACCATTGCCCACAAGGAGGCCAACCGGTATCTGCGCATCTGGATGCAGACGCTGCTGCCACCGGCGATCACCATGACGCTCTACTTCGTGATCTTCGGCAATCTGATCGGCCCGCGAATCGGGCCGATGGATGGCTACACGTACATGGATTTCATCGTGCCCGGGATCATCATGATTGCGGTGATCACGAACTCCTACTCGAATGTGGTGTCCTCGTTTTTCGGCGCCAAGTTCCAGAAGCACATCGAGGAACTGATGGTGTCACCGACGCCGAACATCATAATACTCGCCGGCTATATCTCCGGCGGCGTGGGACGCGGGCTGCTCACGGGCCTGATCGTCACCATCGTCGCCAGCTTCTTCACCACCTTGCAGATTCACAATATTGCCGTACTCATCTCGGTGGTGTTTCTCACGTCGGTGCTGTTCTCCCTCGGCGGCTTCGTCAACGCCATATTCGCCAAGAAATTCGACGACATCTCCATCGTCCCCACATTCATACTCACCCCCCTGACCTATCTCGGTGGCGTGTTCTACTCCATCTCGCTCCTGCCCGATGTCTGGCAGGGCGTATCGCTCCTGAACCCGGTTCTCTACATGGTCAATGCGTTTCGCTACGGTTTTCTCGGCGCATCGGACATTGACATCCGTGTGGCCTACGGGATCATCGGCCTATTCATTGTGGTGCTGGGAACGCTCAGCCTGATGCTGCTGAAACGGGGAGTCGGGTTGCGGGGGTAATACTGTCGCGCGCACAAAAAACCCGGGCGGTGCGCCCGGGTTCCGGTTACTGCCCGTGGGCCGCGCGTCTCAGTCGTCGACGCGCAGATCATCCAGGGATTTCCCCCGGGCTTCCCAGTCCTTGATCCAGGCTGGCTTACGGCCGCGACCGGACCATCCCTTGGAGGGATCCTCCGGGTGACGGAAACGTACCGACGCGTTCGTCTTGCCGGCTTTTGGGCCGCCACCGGGGACCAGATCGGTCACGGCCAGGCCATACTTTTCAGCGACCTGTTTGAGTTCTTTCTGGGCTTCTCTGACATCCTGCTTACGGCGCTTTCTAAGCTCCCTGTCGATGTCTTTCTTTAACTGGTTGAGTTCCTGCGACGTATACTTGGCAAGATCCATCCTCACTCCTTTCCGGGCTCGACCCCACTGCGATTGACGATAGAAAGATAGTTGAAATGAAAACGCAGTGCAATACCGCTCCTGTTCAAAACGGGCTAATTAAAGGGCATGAGGAAATACGGAAAACCAACCTTTCGTTAAGGAAAAACTGAACAACTCCTCAAGGATTGTTCATTCGTTGCCAAATCCCGACAGCCATCGGGACGGAAAGCATCTGTTCAGGTATAGTAACGCCCCTTTTCAATTGATCGCTGGAGGCTCCCCATGCAGAACCAGGTCGCTTCCGTGCCCGCCGTGCTGACGGTCGAGCTTGATCTGGATGTTGTCGCTCAGGGCCAGCAGCCGCCCGAACCCCTGTCATCCAGTGCTGCCGATGCGCTCTGCTGGGCAATTGCCGACGATCTCCAGCGTATCCTCGGCCCCCTGAACGAATATGGTTTCGTCGTCCTTGGCGGCCTGTATGATCTCACCGAGATTCTGCGTCCCGGACTGCCCATGGTGGAGATCCTCTCGGAGTTGTATCGACGCAGCCTTCCCGACACGCGCTTTCAACCGCAGGTCATGGCGATCGGCGCCGAAGGTGACGCGTTCCCCATTGCTGAAATCGCTCCACGCCGTCGCCCGGGCTCCGGGCCTCTACTGGCGATTCCGTTTCTTTTTCTCGGGGAACCGGAAAACATGGACACCCTGGGCACGAAACTCGAGAAGCAACTCCTCGAGAAGGGCCGGGCCTCATTGAAAACAGGCCAGCTCATTCAGGACAGTTTCGGCATCAAGGCCCTCAACCTTTCTTTCGCAACATTCAATGATCTTTGCGCCCTGATGAAGATCCAGCTCGAGCACGCGGAATTCGGTCCACTGTGGACCTTGCTTGAAGCCGCTCTGTTCACCAACCAGCCGCCTGCAAGGGTGGCGCTGCCGGAGGGCAACCTCCTGCTGGTCGATGGCGCCCAGGGGTTCGCACGATTCCTGACATTCAGTCAGTGGGCCGCCGAACATCCCGATGCCGCCGATCCGGCTACGGAGTACGGTCGCTTTCAGCAGATTCAACGGCAGTACACGGCAGGGCTTGCCGCTCATGGTCTCAGTGTCCAGGTCGTGGAAGACACGGCTGACCTGCGGGATGAGAGCATGGACAAGGCATTGTCGGCGGCACGCATGGGCGCCATGCCCGCCGAGACACTGGAGGTGAACGAAGTGGTCACCGACCGTGGCGAATGGAACGACGTCGCCGGCATCAGCCTCACGGAACACAGCCGCCCGGGCCTGGGCCCGGTGGCCTACACGGTGCTGGTTCGATCAGGAGACGACCGGGTCATCCATTACGCCAACCACTACCCGCTCGCCCCCGAAGGCATTCACCACATCCGCTCCCAGTGGCAGACCACGGCCGAGCGGTACGGACTTGAGCTCGAATTCCTGCAGCCGGGAGACATTCTTCACAACGCCAGCGGCGATCAATTGCTTCCCTGGCCGGAAGCCATGGGCACCAAACACTGACCCAAAGGGGAGCGAGAGAGTCCGGTATGGCTGAACGCGTCCGTCGGGCACTTCTTGCCGTCATCGTGGCGGGCGTCTGCCTGGATACGCTGGTGTACGGGCTAGTGATTCCCATGCTCCCGCAGCTCGGAGGCGAGCTGGGTTTCGGCCAGATTGGCGCTGGCGTGCTCCTGGGCAGCTACGCCTTCGGCCTCTGCGTCGCGACACCACTAATCGGCCTGGGCATCCGCCGCTGGGGCTATCGTATACCCCTGATCGGCGGCATCGCCGGCCTCGCCGCCGTAACCCTGCTGTTCGTAATCGCCGACAGTTTCACAGCGATGATCGTGGCCCGCACGCTCCAGGGGGCCACATCCGGCGCCACATGGACTGCGGGCCTTGCGGTCATTGCCAACCACTGGCCGGCGCACGAGCGGGGTCGCACCATGGGAATGGTCATGACCGGTTTTGCGGTTGGCCTGATGGCGGGCCCCCCTCTGGGCGGGTTTGTCAGCGACTTGCTCGGCATCACCGCGGCGTTTCTGGCACCGGCCGCGGTGGCACTGATTCTTACGGGTGTCGCCGGGTTCGTTCTGCTGCGTCTGCCGGAGGGAGAACACAGCCAGCCTGCCGGACCGCTGGGACGCATCCTGACCGACCCGGGGATTCTGGGCCTGGCCGTTGTTGTCGCCGCAGTGGCCGCCATCATGGGGCTGCTGGAGCCCACCCTGCCGCTGTTCCTGGAAAGCCGGTTCAACAGCAGCGCCGGCGCCATCGGCGTGCTGTTCGGGCTGATCGCCGTCGCGTTCGGGTTGGGGTCACCATTGGCAGGGTACAGCGGCGACCGCTGGGGTCCGGTTGCAACCATCCGTCGCGGCGCAGCCCCGCTCGTTCTGCTGCTACCGCTGTTTGCCCTGGCACCAGGCGCATGGTGGACAGCGCCTCTATTCGCCGCCACGGGGCTGTGCTGCGCCCTCGCACTCGGACCCGCGCTGCCGGGGCTGGCCGCAAGAATCGACCAGCACGATGGGCAGTCCTACGGGATCGTCTACGCGCTGTTCAATCTGGCGTTTGCCGTTGGCCTGCTGCTCGGCCCGGTGGTTGGTGCATTACTTGCGGAGGCTGTCGGGCTGTTGCCGACCCTGCTCCTCACGGCCATCGCCATTGGAGCCTGCCTGCCCACCCTCCGGCGCCTGACCTGGATAGACGGAGCACAGGTCAGGGATTGACGAAGCAGTGCGACCAGGTGCCATCGTCGCCGCGCTCGTAACGCTCGCGGCGATGAAGGCGGCCATCCGCGGCCGCCCAGAACTCCATGAATGCCGGGTCGATCCGGTAACCGGTCCAGTGTGGTGGCCGCGGCACCGTCCGGTCGGCATAGTCCTGCTCCAATGTGCTGACTCGTTCAGCCAGCGTCTCCAAGCTGTCCAGGGGCTGCGACTGCTCGGACGCCCAGGCACCGATCTGGCTGAGCCGCGGCCGGGAGGCAAAATACGCGTCGGCCTCCTCATCACTGACCTGGCCAACCTCCCCCTCCACCAGAACCTGAAGGTTCAAGGGCGCCCAGTAAAAGCACACGGCCGCCCGAGGCTGTACGGCCAGATGCCGCCCCTTACGACTGCGGGTGTTGGTATAGAAGACGAACCCTCGGTGATCCACCCCTTTCAGCAGCACCGTCCGCGCCCCGGGCTGCCCGCCTTCACTGACGGTGGCCAGCGTCATGGCGGTGGCATCGGCGATTGCGGCACACTCCTGCGCCTGACTGAACCACTCCTGAAACCGGTCAATCGCCTGTTCGCGCAACGTCATTCCGCCTCCTCTCGATTCACGCCCACGGCCCGCACATGGACCGTGAGACCGTCCACGCGGCTCACCCGGACGGTATCACCCTTGCGGACCTCGCCGTCGCCTTCAAGAACCGCATTCCAGATCTCGCCAAGCAACCTCACCTTGCCGCGGCCATCACGGAAATCCGCTGCGGCCTCGGCCGACTCCTCCACCATCTGTTCGGCACCTGAGGCAACACGCCGCCGATGCGACCGAACAGCCATGGTGGCAATACCGAAGATCACCACGAAGCTGACCGCCGACACGCCAATGACGACAGCCAGCGACAGCTCATAAGCCTCGACGCCGGTATCAACCAGGAGCAGCGACCCGAGCACGAACGCAGCCAGCCCACCAATCCCCAGTATTCCGAAGCTGGGCATGAACGCCTCCCCGACCATGAAGGCGGCGCCGAGAAGCATCAGACCGAGCCCCGCGTAATTGATCGGCAGTGCCTGGAAGGCAAACAGGGCTAGCAGCAGACTGATGCTCCCCAGAACGCCTGGCACGATGGCGCCCGGATTGGCCAGTTCGAAGATGATGCCGTAGATCCCCACCAGCATGAGAATGTAGGCCACGTTCGGGTTGGTTATCACCGACAGCAATTCGTTGCGCCAGTCGGGCTCGATGATCTCCAGGGTGAGCCCCTCCGTCTCCAGCGTGATGTCGCCGGTACTGGTGCGCACTTCACGGCCATCGATCTGCGCGAGCAGATCATCCATGTCATCAGCGATGAGGTCGATGACATTCAACTCCAGCGCCTCGGTCGATCCGATGCTGGCGGCCTCCCGAACCGCCTTCTCGGCCCAGTCGGCATTCCGGCCCCGCATCTCCGCCAGGGAGCGGATGTAGGAGACGGCATCGTTGATTATCTTGCGCTCCATGGCGCTGGAGGGCTGGGGCGCGCCGTTGCCGTTGCCATTGCCCTCGTCCGCAGCCTCGTCGTCGCCGTTCCCGCCGTTGCCATTGCCGTTGCCATTGCCGTTGTCCGCTTCCTCGTCGGCCTCACCCTCGTCATCGCCCTCACCGCCGGGCATCCCTCCTCCCATCTGCACCGGCGTTGCGGCGCCGATGGTGGTCCCGGGCGCCATGGCGGCAACGTGCGAGGCATACATGATGTAGGTGCCGGCACTGGTCGCACGCGAGCCGCTGGGCGACACGTACGTCGCCACGGGAACGGGGGATTCGACGATTGCCTCGATGATGTCACGCATGGAGCTGTCCAGCCCGCCGGGCGTGTTCATGCGCAGAATGACGAGTTCTGCGTCACGCTCCGCGGCGCGATCAATGCCGCGGCTCACGTAGTCGAGAGTCGCCGGGCCAATGGCCCCGCGGATGTCCAGCACGTAACCACCGGGAGCCTCATCGGCTCGACCCGCCGTGAGTGCCAGCGTGACCAGAAGGACCATCGCGAGAAGACGTTTCATGCCACCGGAACCGGTTCGAGGTGTGAGTTACAGCAGCCCGCAACGGCGCGGACGCTCTGGTGTCCAACATACCGCACGTCCGGCAATAACGCTACGAGGAGAGGGGGAACGGGACGGCAGCGTGCCGTCCCGTCAGAAGTGGATCACGCCGTCAGGGCGGCGATGATACGTTGCCGGATCTCGTTGACGTCACCAGTGCCCTGCAGTGCGACATAGCGCGGCGCAATGGGCTCGCCACTGTCAGCCAGCTTCTGATAGTACTCAACCAGCGGGCGGGTCTGTTCGTGGTACACCTCCAGACGCTTGCGCACGGTGCCCTCCTGGTCGTCCTCGCGCTGGACCAGGTCTTCCCCTGTTTCGTCGTCTTTCCCGGCCACTTTCGGCGGGTTGTGCTCCACGTGGTAAACCCGGCCTGACGCGGGATGGACCCGGCGGCCACTCATGCGACTGACGATTTCTTCGTCGTCCACCTGCAGTTCCACCACGTAATCCAGGGCGATCTGCTCGTCCTTCACCGCTTCCGCCTGACCGATGGTCCGCGGAAACCCGTCGAACAGAAATCCGTTGGCGCAATCCGCCTTGGCGATCCGCTCCTTGACGACGCCAAGAATGATATCGTCGGAGACCAGACCACCCGAGCTCATGATCTTCTCCGCTTCCTTGCCCAGCGGCGTTCCTTCCTTGACCGCGGCGCGCAGCATGTCACCGGTGGAGATCTGGGGAATCCCGAAATGCTCGCAGATGAATCCGGCCTGCGTGCCTTTGCCCGCGCCGGGCGGGCCCAATAGAATGATACGCATGACTCTAATGCCTCCTCACTCCAATACTAGAAAATCGGTTCTCTCGACGGCGCCCGGCACGGTGAGCCTGCTGTCACTGCCCCGGGCCCTTGCTGGCGGCACGCGAGGCGCCGGAGACCCGGAGGCGGATGGCGCTTCCACGGGGCCTGACGCCATGGCCGGCAACGCACTGATCAATCTGGTGAAACATGCCTTCCGGGCATCCAGCCATCGGAGTGTGGCGACCACCGTCGGCGGCCTTTCTGCCCGCATGACCACAGGGCTCATGGCGTTGGGCGTGCTCATTTTTTCGGCGCTGAGCGTATCACCCGCCCATGCGGACTGCAACGCGGAGCCGGCCCAGGGTATCAACTGGGCGGGGTGCGACAAGCAGGGGGCGGAGCTGGAAGGGGCCACTCTGAACCGGGCCCTGCTTCGGCGTATCGACTTCACCGGCGCCATGCTTCAGGGCGTCAATCTCGAGGGGGCCGTCGTCACGGATGCGTCACTGGATGAAGCGGACCTCCGGAATGGTCAACTGAGGCGTGCCGATTTCGGTGCATCCAGGCTGGCTCGGGCGCAGTTCGACGGCGCCGACCTCAAGGGTGCCCGCTTTGTCTCCTCCAGTCTTCC
This sequence comes from Aquisalimonas sp. APHAB1-3, assembly GCF_048323695.1. NCBI lineage: Bacteria > Pseudomonadati > Pseudomonadota > Gammaproteobacteria > Chromatiales > Ectothiorhodospiraceae > Aquisalimonas > Aquisalimonas sp. APHAB1-3. Next base: position 1,045,623 of record NZ_JBLWFT010000001.1, read on the forward strand.
GGAAGCAAGTTTTGTCGGCGCCGACCTGGAGGACGTGCGGTTCGACTCCGCCGATCTGACTGCCAGCCGCTTCAATGAAGCGCGCCTGAGCGGTGCGAGCTTTTACAACGCCCGCCTTCAGGGCGTGGATTTCACCGATGCGCAAGCCAACAACAGCAGGTTCACGCGTGCCAACCTGGAGGGCGCACGCCTCCGCGGAGCCGACCTCAGTGACGCCAACCTGGAACAGGTGAATCTGGAAGGAGCGGACCTCACCGGGGCCAACCTGCGCGGCGCCAATCTGGACAGGGCATCGCTGGACGGCGCCGATTTCACCGGCGCCAATCTGGAGCGGGCCGATCTCCGCAACGCCTCGACCCGGGGAACGGTTTTCGAGGAAGCAAGACTGGGCAATGCGACCTGGACTGACCGCCGCCATTGCCGGCCACGCAGTGTCGGGGACTGTGATTAAGGCGCCGGCGCCTGCCAGCGGAAGGCGCGGTCGTCCAGGCAGTCGCCACTCGGCCCGAATGACCGCTCGCGTACCGCCACTGCGCCATCGGCGCTCACCATGACCACCGTGGAAGCCCGGGTACCGTAAGCTTCACTGACAATGAACGGGCTGGAAAGCAGCCGCTCCCAGTCCTTTGGAATACCGGTATCCGGCAACGACCCGTCCGCCGCGAGACGCCGGTCCGCCAGCAGGTCCAGCAATGCCTCGCTATCGGGCTGCTCGCCACCGCGGACCATGGTGTCGAGCCGGTCCCGCACCCGGATCAGCTTGGGCCACGGGGTGTTCAGCAGCCCGTTACTGAGTCCATGTATGCCGGCGGGCACCGTGCGCACGCCGCCTTCCTGGTTGGAGTAGTAGTACAGGCACTCGACGCCACCCCACAACAGGTTGAACCCGTTGTAGCGGCTGCCACAGGCCTCCAGCTCAGTGCTGAACGCACCGAGGTCCTCAGCGGTAAGGGCATCCACAACCAGCTGCCCACGGGAAATGGCATCGCTACGCTGCAGCTCGGGGTCGCGATAGTTGGTCACCGTGGCGAAGCGCCCGGAGGGCGTGACGCCTAGCCAGGTTCCGCCGGCGGTGAGGTCGCGCCCGGCAAGCAGACGCGGGTCCTGCCACCAGTGCATCGGCTCCGTGGGACGGTGGTGGTATTCGTCCCGGTTGCCGACGACGATCAGCGGATAGTCGGGGTGACACCCGACCGCAAAGGCCAGCAGGCACATGCGCTACTCCGCGTCGCGATCACGCAGATGATAGCGCATCAGGTAGCCGTCGTCGGTCAGTACGAGCACGCCATCACCGTCACTGACGGGCGCCTGCGAGATGCGATCGTCTTCCGAGATCTGCCGTCGCGCCAGAATCCGCCCATCCTGCGCGGACAACACGGTCAGCCGTCCGGTGTGGTCACCGAACACCACGTAAGCGCCGTGCGCCGTCGGTGCCGTGGCGTTGAGCCCTTCCGTGTCGTTCTGACGCCAGATCGACGCACCGGTGCGCCGGTCCACGGCCCAGACGCGGCCGCGCTCGTCGGTGACGTAAACCCGCTCGTCATCCACGCCCATGCCGGAGTGGGAGGAGAACTCGCGGTCCCAGTACACATCACCATCAGAAGGCGACACCGCCATCAGGCGCCCGCGATAACCGACCACGTACAGCGTGCCGTCAAACAGCACGGGGGTGGCATCGATGTCGCGAACCCGGTCCAGGTCGGCACTGCCGCGTGGCTCCGAGACGGTCACCTGCCACGCAGGCTCGCCGTCGCTGGCACGCAGAGCTTGCAGCACACCGTTCTCGAACCCGATCGCAACATTGCCGTTGAGCTGCACCGGGTGACTGGAACCGCGCAGGGAGAGCGAAGGCACACTCACGTCGTGCACCCAGCGACGAGAACCGGAGTCACGGCTGAACCCGTACACGCGGCCATCGGCACTGCGCACGACCACGACATCGTCGTCAATCGTCGGCAGAGTGAGCACCTCACTGCTCACCCGCGCCTCCCAGATCTGCTCGCCGGTCTCCGGCTCAAGTGCGACGACCCGCCCCTTGCGGGTGCCGACCACGACCATGTCCTCGGCAATTGCAGGTCCGCCGGAGATCCCGGAGCCGATACTGAACCGCCAGCTCAGCCGCCCGGTCTCGGCGCTGTACGCGCTGACACGTCCTCGGCGGTCGGAGACGTATAGCTGGCCGTCGACCAGCACCGGCGGAAGCGCCTCTCCCTCGGTCTGGACGCCGGAGCCTGCGCGCCGATGCCACTCCCGCTCGGCGAGAACTTCCGGCTGGCCATCGCGGAGATCGTCCGAGGGCGTCGCACGTTCGGACGTGGTACCGCAGCCGGCAAGGGCCAGAGCCACCCCCGCCAGCACCAGCAGCATGACCCGATGTCTCACGCTGACGCCTCCCCACCGATCTCGTTGAGCTTGAGTTCGATCAGCGTCCGGCGCATCTGGGAAACGGAATCGACGCCGAGCGCATGCTGATACGCTGTGCGGGCCTTCTCCCGGTCGCCGCGGGCCGCGTGGATATCACCCCGCAGCTCCTGGTACCGGGCCTCGTACGGACCATCCTCGGCATCCTCGAGAACGGCAAGGGCCTCGTCGAGGCGGTCATGGCCGTAGTGAATCTGGGCAAGACGCAGCCGGGCCAGATCCCGGAATGGTTTGTCCGAGGCGTTGTCGATCACCCACTGCAGCGTCTCCGACGCCGCGTCCGCGGCGTCCTGCTGCGCCTGATAGGTGGCCAGCTGCATGCCGGCCATCGCAGCATAGGTGCTGGAGCCGAAGTCATCCAGTACGCGCTGGCCGCGGCGAACGACGGTATCCGCATCGGCGCCGGTGTCCCGTGCCTCGACGAAATGCATGTATGCGGCCGACGCCGCCTCGGCCTGACGGTCCTGATAAGCACCCCACTGCTGCCAGCCGATCACCCCGCCAACGGCGATGATGATACCGGCGATCACGGCACGACCGTGCTCCTGCCACCACTGACGCAGCTTCTCGACCTGTTCTTCATCACTCATGCGTTGATCCCGTCCTTCGTGACTTGCGCGCCTTTAGTCCAGGCGCTCGCGCAATACCCGGGGCAGCTCCGTGCGGGTCACGGTCAACTGGTCCCCGCCACCGTGCAGATCCTTGACGGCCACCTCGCCCCGTGCGACCTCGTTCTCGCCCATGACCACAGCGAGCCGCGCACCCAGGCGATCCGCCCGTTTGAACTGGCTCTTGAAGCTGCCGCCACCGCAGTGGGTTACAAGACGCAGACCGGTAATGGCGTCCCTGAGTTCCTCGGCCAGCACAAGCCCCTCCCGTGCCGCGGCATCACCGGACAACACGAGATAGACGTCCGGCGCTGGTGGAGCCGGGGCCTTGCCACCATCCTCCAGCAGCGCCACCAGGCGCTCAACCCCCAGCGCGAAGCCGATTGCCGGCGTGGCGCGACCGCCGATCTGCTCCACGAGGCCATCGTAACGGCCACCGGCGCAGACGGTCCCCTGTGCACCGAGCTGGTCGGTCACCCACTCGAAAACCGTGCGGCCATAGTAGTCCAGGCCGCGAACCAGTTGCGTGTTCACGGTGTAGGCAATGCCCGCTCGATCCAGGATGGCGCAGAGATCGCGGAAGTGCTCCCGGCTCTCGGCGTCGATCCAGTCCGCGAGCGCAGGCGCCCCCTCCAGGATCGCCCGCGTGTCCGGGTTCTTGGTATCGAGGATGCGCAGCGGGTTGCTGGACAACCGCCGGCGACTGTCCTCGTCGAGGGCGTCTTCATGGCCGCGCAGGTAATCCACCAGCGCGTCCCGGTACGCCGCGCGGGCTTCGGGCGTCCCCAGGGTGTTCAGCTCCAGGCGGATGTCGTCGAGACCGACGGCGCGCAACATGCGCGCTGCCAACAGTATGACTTCGGCATCGATATCCGGGCCGGGCAGCCCGAACACCTCCACCCCCACCTGATTGAACTGGCGGTACCGCCCCTTCTGCGGCCGCTCGTGCCGAAACATGCTGCCGCAATACCACAGCCGCGGCTGGCGATTATGGAAAAGGCCGTGCTGGATGCCGGCGCGAACGCAGCCGGCAGTGCCCTCCGGCCGCAGACTGAGGCTGTCGCCGTTGCGGTCGTCGAAGGTGTACATCTCCTTTTCGACGATATCGGTCACTTCACCGATGGAGCGGGAGAAAAGCTCCGTCTTCTCCAGCAGCGGCAGGCGAATCTCTTCGTAACCGTAGGCGTCCAGGGTCGCGCGCAGGCGCTCCTCCACGAACTGCCACACGGGCGTTTGCTCCGGCAGGATATCGCCGAATCCCCTGACGGACTGGATTGTCGTAGCCAATGGGCCTCCCTGTTGTTTCCACTGCTCCGGGGTCGGAGCACGTTACGGGCGGGTTCAAGGCACCTCGACCCGTACGACCCGGCCCGGCCGCTCGGGCCCGAGTTCGATCTCTTCGTCGCCGAAGTAGACGCTGACCCGCGTCACGTCGCCGACCAGCACGGAAAACGGTGCCTCACCCTCAAGCACCTGCTCGCCCTCTTCCTGGACCAGCCCGTAGAGCAGCCGCTCGCCGCGGGCGTCCGTCACCTCCATCCATGCCGGCCCGGCAAAATCGAGCACCAGCTCTTCCGGATCGGTCAGCGGTGGCAGCTCGGTTTCCGCGTCGGCTTCTCCGGCCTCCTCGTCCGGCGCGGCGTCGATTGCCGGCGCAGGCTCCGACGACGCCAGATCGGGCTCCACGGCCTCGTCGAGAGACTCTTCGTCGCTCCCCAGCGTCAGGCCATCATCGCTGCCCGCCAGGGGGTCGTCCGCGTCATCGACCGTCGCCGGCGGCTCTTCGGTTCCCAGAGCGAGCGGCTCATCGGCGGCCAGCTCATCGGCCAGCGTGTCGGGGTCGAGCATCGCGGCCGGGGCATCATCCGCTGCGTCTTCATCCGGCGTGGCCTCGACCACCGGTTCGTCCTGGAGCTCCACCGGGTCCGAGTCATCCTCCAGCGCGGCGAGACCGTCGTCGTCGGCCGGGTCGGCGACGTCATCCTCGGCAGTGGCCTCAGGCACCTGGTCGGCGTCCGGCCCGGCCATCTCGGCAGGCGGATCTTCCGAGAGGAAGGGCGCCGTGCGGTCGAGAAACCACCAGCCGGCACCGGCGATTACGGCAAACACCACAACCCCCACACCCGTGAGAGCAAGCAGACGGGGCATCTGCGGCGAGGTGTCCACGGAAGAGCTGACTTTGAGGGTCGGCTCGCCGCCGCCCATGGACACGTCGACACGGCGCATCAACTCCTCACTGTCGAGCTCCAGCAGACCCGCATACGCCCGGATGTATCCCCGCACGAACGGCCCGGGCGGCAGGTTGTCCCAGTTCTCCGCTTCCAGATCCTCGATGGTCTGCACGGAGAGGTGCAGCGCCGTTGCCACATCCCCCGTTGTCATGCCCTTTTCGGAGCGAGCGGCCCACAGTTCCACCCCGGGCCCCGTTACGGCGCTGCCGACGCCTTCCTGTTCTTCGTTATCATTATCAGTCATGGCGATCCATCCGGCGCAGTGCCTGCGCCTCATCCGAGTCGGGAAAATCGGAGCGCAGTCTCAGCGCGTAGCTGGCTGCCTCATCGTTGTTATCAAGCGCATCCTCGATACGCACACCCAGCCAGAGCGTCGCCGCGTTCTGGCTCCGTTGCTCCATCAGACGCTGGTAGTAACCCCGTGCAGACAGGTAGTCACCGTTCTCATACCGGAGTTCGGCCAGGTGCCGCAGGGCTGGCGCGAAACGGGATTCGTGCTGCAGGGCACGCCGCAGATACTCCTCCGCCTCGTCCGGACGGTCGTCGCGCATCGCACATAGCCCGGCATTGGCCAGCGCCACGTGGCGCCGCTGGTAGAGCGAGTCGTCAATGGCGTACTGGAACTGCTGGCCAGCCTCGTCGTAGCGCCCCTGGCTGCACAGGAACCGGCCGTAATTGTTGCGCACCGATGACTGCTCGTCGTCCAGACGCAGCGAGCGGCGGAAATGGTGATCCGCATCATCATGGTCGCCGAGGCGTTCGGCGAGCACCGCTTTCGCCGCATGGGCTTCCGGGTTGCGCCGGTCCTGTTCCAGCGCCTTTTCCAGGGATTCACTGGCCTGATTGAGGTTGCCCTGCTGCATGTAATTGATGCCGAGCTGCGTATTGATGCTCGACGCTTCCCGGCCCTGCTGCCCGCCGGCGCAGCCCACGACCACCAACACCACGAACACCAGACTCACACGCAGGAATCGCATCATGGCTGGGTCGCCTGCTCCCGCTCGGCCCGTTTCTGCCGTCGCCGCGTGCGATCGGCCACCTTGCCGACCAACTGGCCGCAGGCACCGTCGATGTCGTCACCGCGGGTCTTGCGGGTAGTGGAGACGAGCCCGGCATTGCTCAGAATGTTGCTGAACGCCCGGATCCGCTCATCGCTGGAGCGCTCATAGGGTGCCTCCGGAAACGGATTGAACGGAATCAGGTTCACCTTGGACGGAATGCCTTTCAGCAGCCGGGCGAGCTGACGCGCATGGTCGTCGGAGTCGTTCACCCCGTCGAGCATGACGTACTCCCAGGTGATGCTCCGATGCGGCTTGTCGGCGATGTAGCGGCGGCAGGCCGCCAGCAAATCCGCGATGGGGTGCTTCTTGTTGATCGGCACCAGCTCGTCGCGCAGCGCGTCGTTGGGCGCATGCAGTGACACGGCCAGGCTGATGTCACTCACTTCCGTGAGCTTGTCCAGATACGGTATGACGCCGGAGGTACTCAGAGTGACGCGCCGTTTGGAGAGACCGTAGGCGTGGTCGTCCTTCATGAGCTCCGAGGCGGGCACGACGTTCTTGAAGTTGAGCAGAGGCTCGCCCATGCCCATGAACACCACGTTGGTCACCTGCCGCCCGGTGCCCTCCTTCTCGAGCATGCGCCAGACATACCACAGCTGGCCGATGATCTCGGCCGTGGAGAGGTTGCGATTGAAGCCCTGATACCCAGTGGAGCAGAAAGTGCATTCCAGGGCGCACCCAACCTGGGAGGAAATGCACAGGGTCTCGCGGCTCTTCTCCGGGATCAGAACCGCCTCGATGGCGTTGGAGCCGTCGAGCTGCAGAAGCCACTTGCGGGTACCGTCCGTAGACTCCTGGTCCATGACCGGCTCGGGCACCCGCACCTCGGCCATCTCCGCAAGCTTGGCACGCAGTGACTTGCTGAGGTCGGTCATGTCGTCGAAGTTGGTCACGCCGCGGGCGTGGACCCATTTGAGAATCTGGGACGCGCGAAAGGGCTTCTCGCCCATCTCGGCGAAAAGCCCTTCGAGCCCCTTGCGGTCGAGGCCCAGGAGATTCAGCTTCTCCGGGGCCTGGCCCGTTTTCGCGCCGTTCTCGGCGACAACCTTAACGGGAACAGATTTCATCGGCCTTGAAGAAATACTCGATCTCCTGCGCCGCCGTTTCCGGTGCATCGGAACCGTGCGCCGCGTTGGCGTCAATGCTCTCGGCGTAGTCGTGCCGGATGGTGCCGGCCAACGCTTCCTTGGGGTTGGTCGCCCCCATGATGTCGCGATTCTTGCGGATGGCGTCCTCGCCCTCGAGCACCTGCACCATCACGGGCCCGGAAATCATGAAGCCGACCAGATCGTTGAAGAACGGGCGGTCCTTGTGTACTGCATAGAACCCCTCCGCCTGCTCCCGGCTCATGTGAACCATGCGGGCAGCAACGATTTTCAGACCGGCTTTCTCGAACCGGGTGTACAGCTCACCGATGACGTTCTTGGCGACGGCATCCGGCTTGATGATGGAAAGGGTACGTTCAACGGCCATCCGGTTACTCCGTAACTTAGTTGATTTGTCCGAGGACAACTGTGGACTGGATCATAAACAGGAACGTCTCCGGCATCCCCGATCAGACCGGGGCGCCGAGAGAATTCGCAAGGCGCGCTAGTGTACCGCCTGCGCAGGTAGGCGGCAATTTGCAGGCAATCCGGTAACGCCTTTCCCCGCTGCCGCGGCGATCAGGCGCTCAGACCGTGAAGCTCTCTCCGCAGCCGCACATGTCCTTGACATTGGGGTTGCGGAAATCGAACCGCTGATTCAGCCCTTCACGCACAAAATCCACCTCCGTTCCTTCCAGGAACGGCAGACTCTTGCGGCTGATGACGATGCGGATCCCGTGCTGCTCGAAGGTCACGTCGTTGTCGTTGACGCCTTCGGCATAGTCGACGGTGTACATGAACCCGGAGCACCCGCTGGTGCGAACACCAAGACGCACACTGTGGTCATGGCCTTCCTTTGCGGCGTGCGCTTTGACATGCCGGGCAGCGGCTTCGGTCAGTTGGATCGCCATTGCGTGCTACCTCCAGATCAAGTTTGCCGTTCCAGATCCGCCAGCGCCCGCCGGAAAGCGTCCTCCACGACGAGCACATCGGACACGGCCTGGGCCGGAAGTTCCAGCGCCTCGCAGATACCCGGCGCCGTCCAGCCTGCCGCGCTGCCGGGTGTGCTCCCGAACACGGCTTCCGACAGCCAGCTGGCCGCCGCGATGGCCTCGGGTGGCCCGAGGCAGAGCCACGCCACCGGACCCAACCGAAGATCCGAGGTGGCGGCAATCTGGAACTCCACTTCAATTCCTGATTGTACATGACCCGCGCAACCCCTGCCGATCAGCCCGGTCGCGGCATCCAGCCGCCCGGCGTTACGCGGCGCCTCGAAATGCGCCCGGGCCAGTTCCGGCAACGGCATCATCTGCTCTCCTTTGACGCGCCAGCGGGCTGCGGGTTCCGCCGATACAGCGCGTCCAGCGACTGCCCGTCGCGGTAGCGCGGCCACGCGGGCGACAGGGCGCGGAGCCGCTGGATGGATGCCCCCACGCGGGCCACTGCGGCATCCACCGATTCTCGGGTGCTCCAGCGGCCCAGGCTGAACCGCAGCGTGCTGTGTGCGAGCGCGTCGGGAACCCCCATGGCGCGCAGTACGTGTGAGGCAGCCTGGTCGGAAGAGCTGCAGGCGGACCCCGCCGAGATGCCCAGCCCGTCCAGATCCGCCTGCAGCGCATCGCCGTTGACGCAGCCAATGCTCACGTTGAGTACGTGGGGGCTGCCGTTCGCCTGACCGTTGACCTGAACCGCCCCCAGGTCCACCAGCTGCTCGCGCAGATGATCCCGCAGACCGCGCAACCGGGCCGGCTCGTGCTCCATGTCCGCCATGGTCAGCGCGCACGCCTCGCCCATGCCGGCGATCAGATGCGGCGCCAGGGTGCCGGGCCGCACTCCGTCCTGCTGTCCGCCGCCGTGGAACAGCGGCGACAATCGCACTCGCGGTCGCCGCCGCACCCACAACGCACCCACGCCTTTGGGGCCGTAGATCTTGTGGCCCGACAGCGCGAGCAGATCGATGCCCCAGGCATCGGCGCACAGTGGCAATCGGCCGGCGCTCTGCGCTGCATCCACATGGAAACGGGCGGGGTGTTGCCGAAGGCGTTCGCCGATGGCGGCAATGTCGTTCACGGCACCGGTTTCGTTGTTCACGTGCATCAGGGAGACCAGCACGGTGTCGTCCCGCAGCGCCTCCCCCACCTGCTCCACGGTTACGGCGCCATCGGGGCCCGGTGGCAACAGCGTGACCTCCATGCCTTCCCGTTCGAGCTGCTCCAGCGCACCCAGCACCGCGGCATGCTCGGTGCGCGCCGAAATCACGTGGTTACCCCGGCCGCGCTCCCGGGCGAAACGGCCGACGCCGAGAACCGCCAGGTTGTCGGATTCGGTGGCGCCGGAGGTCCAGACCACCCCGTCCGCCGGCGCCCCAATCAGCGCCCCCACCTGGCCGGCGGCGGCGTCGATCAGGTGCGCGGCGTCCACGCCCCAGCGGTGCCGGGACGACGGATTGCCGAACACCCCGTCGATCTGCAGGCAAGCCGCCATACGCGCCGCCACCTCCGGCGCCACCGGCGTGGTTGCGGCGTAGTCCAGATAGAGCAGTTCGGCGTCACCGGGCACTGTCGTCATCGCCCCCCGACTCCGCGGCCTCCTCCTTCGACACGTCCGGGCCGCCGTTGCCGTTCTCGAACCGGCTGCAGTCCAGATCGGGAATGCGCGCATCCGGGAGCCTCCCACCCAGATCGCGGACGGCCTGACACATCTCCACCAGACGCTCGTCGGTCACGTGGATGTGGTCCAGGATCGAGTTGATCGCCTGGCTGACCGGGTCAGGCATGTCCGTGGTGCCGTAGGCGTCGAAACCGATCTTGCGCGCCGTGGCCTCACGCTGGGGCGTTTTCTCGGCCCGCTGTCCGGCGACACGGGCGGGAATCCCGACCATGGTGGCACCCTCCGGCACGTCCTTGATGACAACGGCATTGGACCCCACCCGCGCCCCGGTGGACACGGTGACGGGCCCCAGCACCTTGGCCCCGGCCCCGACCACCACGTCGCTCTCCAGCGTGGGATGCCGTTTCCCCCGTTCCAGGCTGGTACCACCCAAGGTAACGCCATGATAAAGGGTGCAGTCATCGCCGATCTCGGCGGTCTCACCAATGACCACGCCCATGCCGTGGTCGATGAAGAAACGCCGGCCTATCCGCGCCCCCGGGTGAATCTCGACGCCGGTGGTCCAGCGGGCGAACAGGGAGATGAACCGCGCCAGCCAGTACAGCCGCCAGTTCCACAGACGGTGGCAGAAGCGGTGCCACAGCAGGGCGTGCAGCCCGGGGTAGCAGGTCAGCACGTCGAACGCGTTGCGGGCCGCTGGGTCACGGTCCCTGACGCACCGGATATCCTCTCGAATACGATTGAACATTGGGGTGTCCTTGTCCGGAAAGGCAGGCTTCAGGCTCGATGCAGGCTGCGGGCAATACTCAGTCGCAGCAGCGACAACAGCAGCAACAGTGGCGTTGGCAACAGAGCCTGTGGGGGTGTCCGGTCATGGTGGCTTCATGTTAGCGAACTCGGCGCCAGACGCACAATCGTCCGATTCACTCACCGCGCCGCCGACGCAAAGTACCGTCCAGCCCTTTCTCCACGTGGGCAAGAACGCCTCTGAGAATCTGCATCTCGTTGTGGTCGGGACGCGCACGCCCGAAGAACAGCCGCAACCGCCGCATAAGCGCCCTCGGGTTGGCAGGATCGAGAAAATCGATCCGCTGCAGCACCCGCTCCAGGTGCGCATAGAAGCGCTCCATGTCATCGGCGGTCGCCGGTGGCCACTCCGAGGTGGGCTGTTCCGGCGCGACATCGGCCAGCCCCGCCATTCTCAACTCGTAGGCCATGACCTGCACCGATGCAGCGATGTTCAGCGAACTGTAGTCGGGATTCGCGGGAATCTGGACCAGGCGGTGACAGCGATCCAGCTCCTCGTTGGTCAGCCCCACCCGCTCGCGCCCGAACAGAACCGCCACGGGCCGCTGCTCTGCTTCCGCGATCAGCCGGGGAGCCGACTCCCGCGGCGTCTCCACCGGACACGACAATGTCCGTTGCCGCGCCGACAGGCCCACCACCAGCGTCGTCCCCACCAGTGCGTCGTCCAGGGTCTCGTGCACCTGTGCGCGGTCCAGGATGTCATCGGCTCCCGATGCCATGGCGGTGGCATCCGGGTGCGGAAACTGGCGGGGGGTGACCAGGTGGAGGGCGTCCAGACCCATGGTCTTGATGGCCCGGGCCGCCGCCCCGACGTTCGCCCCCAGCGAGGGCTCCACCAGTACCATACGGACGTGTTCCGGGCGCATCAGGGCTCCTGCTGCTTGCGTGCTTCGGATCGCTTGTTTTCGGGAGTGGCAGTGTACCGCCGTTGCCGCCAGAAGTAAGGCCAAGTTCAACCGGCGGTCCAGACCTGTTATTCTCCCGCTCCACTTCCCAGGTCGACGGACTCAGACACCTCTATGAACCCGATGGTCAACATGGCCGTGCGCGCGGCTCGCAGCGCCGGCAACCTGATTGTTCGCTCCATGGACAGGCTCGACCGCGTCCGCATCGAGTCGAAAGGGCTGAACGACTACGTGAGCGACGTGGACCGGGCGGCCGAACAGGAGATCGTCGGCACCCTGAAACGCGCCTACCCGGATCACGAGTTCCTCGGCGAGGAAGGCGGCAGCCAGGGGCAGTCGGACTACGTCTGGATCATCGACCCGCTGGACGGCACCACCAACTTCATCCACGGTCTGCCCCACTTCGCCGTCTCCATCGCCCTCCGGGTCAAGGGCCGGCTGGAAGCGGGCGTGATCTACGACCCGATCCGCCAGGAGCTGTTCACCACCAGCCGGGGCAACGGCGCCACTCTGGACGATCACAAGATCCGGGTGCGCAGCCACAAGAGCATCGAGGGCAGGCTGATCGGCACCGGCTTTCCGTTCCGGCAGCCACACCACATGGACGCCTACATGGGTCAGTTCCGGGCCGTAGTGGAGCACGCCGGTGACCTGCGCCGGGCGGGCTCGGCCGCCCTGGACCTCGCCTACGTCGCCGCCGGGCGTCTGGACGGCTACTGGGAAATCGGCCTGCAGCCCTGGGACGTGGCGGCCGGTGCACTGCTGGTCCGTGAGGCGGGCGGTGTGGTCGGCGACTTCAACGGCAGCGAACGCTACATGGACAACGGCAATATCGTCGCCGGCAGCCCCAAGCTGTTCCACAATCTTCTCCAGCACGTACGCCCGCACTGCACGCCGGCGCTGCTCAACGGCTGATCCTTTCCGCCCCCGTGTGTCGAAGGTTATGCTGTAACGCATTCGGTCACTCAATTGCGAAGGAAGTCTACCTATGATGCTTCGGGGACTGGCCCTGGCGGGTCTGCTGTTCGGTGCGGAGATCGGTGCAGCCCAGGCGGGTGGCTGGCATGCGGTTGCCTTTATGTATCACCGCTTCGGCGAAGACGACTACCCCTCCACCAGTATTTCCGTTGATGCCTTCGAGGCCCACCTGGACCACCTTGAAGAGGAATACACCATCTGGCCCATGGAGCGGATCGTCGAGCATCTGGAGAATGGCGAATCCGTGCCCGACCGCACCGTGGCTATCACCATCGACGACGCCTACCGGTCCGTCTACGAAAACGCGTTCCCGATCCTGAAGGAACGCGATCTGCCCTACACCGTGTTCGTCGCCACGGAACCGGTGGACGACGGGCTCTCCGGCTATATGACCTGGGACCAGATGCGCGAAATGGAAGAGCACGGCGCGACCTTCGCCAATCACTCCACCACCCATGACTATCTGGTACGCCAGGGCGACGACGAATCCGACGAGGCGTACGCTGAACGCATCCGAGACGACATCAGGAACGCCCAGGACCGCATCGAGGAGGAGCTGGGCGAGCATAACGACATCCCCATGCTGTTCGCCTACCCCTACGGCGAGTACAACCAGACGGTTGCCGACGTCGCCGAGGATCTGGGCTACATCGGCATCGGACAGCACAGCGGCGCCATCGGACCGCACAGCCACCCCATGGCACTGCCGCGCTTCCCGATGGCGGATTCGTTCACGGACCTGGACGACTTCAAGCAGAAAGCGGGCACGAAATCCCTGCCGGTGAAATCCATCGACCCCTGGGACCCGGTTGCAGCCGAGGACAACAACCCGCCGCGGATGGAAGTGACCCTGGCCGATAGCGATGCGCGACTCAACCAGCTCGCCTGCTTTGTGGGCGGCCAGGGCAGCGTCGAAGTGGAATGGGTGGACCGTGACGAGCGGGTGTTCGCCGTGGAAGCGCCCGAGACATTGAACCGGGGCCGTACCCGCTACAACTGCACGGCGCCGTCGCCCGAGCAGGGCCGCTTCTACTGGTTCAGCCAGCAGTGGATCATTCTGCCCGACTGATCCGCTGACAGGGGGCCGTCTCAGACCCCCATATCCTCCAGTGCCTGCCGCGCCCGCCGCCCGGTCTCGTCGTCAGACTGGGCGGCGGTGCGGTAATGCCGGATGGCCTGGTCGCGATTCCCCTGGGCACGTTCCACGTTACCGAGATGGTAATGGGCATCCGCAGTGGGAAGCAGCTCCAGGCTTCTGCGCAGGTCGTCCCTGGCACCATCCAGTGCCCCGCGGTTCTCGCGGACCATGCCACGCCGCAGATGATGGTAGAACCAGCTGTCGTCGCGCTCCAGCGCCCGGCTGTAAGCCGCTTCCGCGTCCTCCATGCGGCCCTTGGTCGCCATGGCATCACCGGCAAGCGCGTGGAAGGTTGCCTCGCCATCCTCCATCTCCAGGGCTTCCCTGGCCTTGGCCAGGGCGGTGTCCGCGTCGCCGTCCCTGAGGGCTCGTCGCCCCTCGTCGTGCGAGGCGTAGGCGGGTTTCAGTTCATTGATGGTTGCAATCCGCTCCTGGTAACGATCGCGGCCCCACTCCCCTTCCGCCCCGAGGCGCTCCAGCGTACGGCGGTTGTTCTCCACGCGCTCCTCGCTGGGCGGATGCGAGGCAAACAGCCCCTGTGCAAACCCGCCACCTCCACGGCCTTCCGACAGGCGGACGAACGTCTCCTGCAGGTCCACGGCAGCCTCGGGGTTGTAGCCGGCACGGTGCATGTAAACCATGCCGTATTCATCTGCCTCGCGCTCCGCATCCCGGGAGTACCGCTGGCTGATGAGCTGCGCACCCAGGCCACCGGCGAGCAGCGCAACGGCGGCATACTCCTGGCGCTCGGTTGCGACGCCGACAGCAATACCACCCGCCATGACCGCGCCCTGGAGCAGGACCTGCTGGGACTGGCGCTGCGCCCCATGGCGTGCAGCCGAGTGCACCACCTCATGCCCCAGCACCGACGCCAGCTCCGCTTCGGAATTCATCTCCGTCAGCAGCCCACGATTGATGGCAATCTTGCCGCCGGGCAGCGCCCAGGCATTGGGAATCGAGCTGTTCAGCACCGTGAACTCGTAGGGCAGATCCCGATCCGCCTCCGCGGCGACACGCTGCCCCACTTCCTGTACGTACTCCAGCAGTTCCCGGTCGAACGTGTAATCACCGCCTTCCATCTGCCGCAGCGGCGCATAGTTCTCCTCGCCGACCTCCAGCTCCCACTCTTCACTGACCAGGCTGAACTGCCGCTCACCGGTCACCGGATTGACGGCACAGCCAGTAACCATGGCAACCGCGAGGAACAGCCCGAGAATCCGATGCCACACGACACGCTCTCCCAGAGAAAACAATGTATGGAGGACCATCTGCCGAATTTCACCACAGATGCGGGCCGCATGCGACGATCATGACCACGCCGGAGGCCGCGGCATGCCGGGGGGGCCTCGCCGAAACGGAGAGCGCCAGGCAGACTTCAGAACGGTCGGCGCACCCGGTGCCCCGTTCGCTGACGCGCCTCGTTGATACGCAGTGCCCGGCCACCGAGTTCATAACCGTTCAGTGCCTCGATGGCGGCCTCCGCTTCCTCTGCATCCATCTGCACGAACCCGAACCCGCGCGGTTTGCCGGAATCACGATCGGCGATGAGCTTCACGGACTGCACTGTGCCGTGCGCCTCGAACAGAGAGCGGATATCGTCCTCAGTCGAACTGAACGGCAGATTGCCCACATAGATTGTCTTGTGCACGCTGTATGCTCCGAACTGCCCATCCCACGATGGGGTTGGGCTCGGCCGGCGGCCCCGCACGGCCAATCCCCGGCCCTCCTCCTGGCAACCGGGCTCCCCTGGACACCTTGGGCGCCACCGCTGGCATGACGCGTCGACGCCCTCTCCGCCGCCCGGCGACAGGCGACTTTCACGGCAACCATGAAGAATTAATGGTCCAGCTTTGCGCAGCCGTCAAGACAGTCGCCACAGGGATCAGCGCCGGCCGCCACTGCTGCACGATTAAGGCAACCGTGAATCACTTGTTTCGCAGGGCCTGCGCGGGCATTATCGGCGCCATCCGTACCGGCGCTCGAATGCCAGACATTCGTCGCGCAGGTAATTGTTGACCGAATCACAGAGGAGTTGGGACGCGTGGCCACTTGGGAAATGATTCTGGCGGGAATCGTCGCCGTGCTCGTCACCATGTGGTTCATGCCCGGTATCCGGGAGAGCATGAAGCGGAACAAGGAGAATGCCGATCAGCCAAAGGACTGGCGAGGCCTGCTGTTTCCCCTGCTGTTCGTGGTGCTGTTCGTGCTGCTGCTGATCAGCATGGTGTAACCACAACGAGAACGGCCCGCCGAAACGGGCCGTCAGTAGGACTCGACGCGCGGTGCGATCAGGAGCGCGAGTCCGATCCCCGGGCATCGTCTGCGCCGATCAGGGTACTGACGTTACGCCCCTTCTCCGGCAGGAACCCCCACTCCACCAAGCGTTCTTCAGTGGAATTGTCGAAACGCTGCTGCCCCACCGCGCGCTGATCGGTCTGCAGAACGCGCTCCACCGGCTGGCGCTTGAAGCCCCACTCCACCAGCAGAGCTTCCGTGCGACTTTCTGGCTCGGCGGGCTCGGTCCGAACGATGTTGGTGGACTGCACCGGCTCCGGCATGAAGCCCCAGTCAATCAACCGCTGCTCCACCGTCGTGCTGCCGGCAAATGCGGCCTGCGATGCGAACAGTGCGGCGACGCCTACAAGAATCTTCGTTTTCATGATCAACCTCCGAGTTGCGGACTGACTAATGTGAACCGATCTGTCTTTACTCTACAAAAGTCAGACCGGTCTGTCTACACCTAGAGCACAAATGGCCTCTGCGGGTAAGTCGGGATCCTTTACGAAGAAGGCCCGCGTTGAGCAGCTGCTCAACGCGGGCCTTTCTACAGGGAGACCGATGGTGGTTTCAGTCCGACTCGCCGACCGCCTTCGCGATGATGGTGTTGGCTGCGGCGCGAGCATCCTCGACCAGCGAATGATCGCCCGTGACCTGCACCATGACCGTCACCCCTTCGATCAGCAGCACGAGCTGGCGGGCGACATCGGTGGGGTGCCGGAGTCCCGCCTCCTCGGCGAGGCGGGCCACATACTCGATACGGAACTGCTTGTGCTCGGCGGCGGCCTGATGGATGGGGTGATCGTGCTGGGGGTACTGCACCGCCAGGTTGATTGA
The DNA here is from genome assembly GCF_048323695.1 of Aquisalimonas sp. APHAB1-3. Taxonomy (NCBI): domain Bacteria; kingdom Pseudomonadati; phylum Pseudomonadota; class Gammaproteobacteria; order Chromatiales; family Ectothiorhodospiraceae; genus Aquisalimonas; species Aquisalimonas sp. APHAB1-3. The sequence goes on from NZ_JBLWFT010000001.1 coordinate 1,062,581, forward strand.
CGGGCATCCCCAGAACTCCTCCTGGTGAGCCCAGCGGTCCATGAAACTGAACAGAGCCTCCAGCCGCTCCCGGGCCGTGAGTCCATCCTCGTTCACCGCTTCTTCAAACTGATTGCGCACTCGCTCGTGGAAACGCTCGCAGGCGGCCAGCACCAGATTATCCTTTGAGCCAAAGTGCTTGTAGAGCGTCATCTTGGCAACGCCTGCCTCGGCGAGCACCTTGTCGATGCCAGTGGTATGACAGCCGTTGCGGTAGAAGAGGTCTGTCGCCGTCTCCAGCAACTGATCGCGTCGCGAACCGGCACGGTTATCGGTCGAGGTCATGGGCCTGGTCTCCTCGGAGCACGGTATTGACGGGTGCGCGCTGTGGTGCGCCCCATTCTCGTTATTACACTGTTACAAGTATACTGGGCTGTCTACGAGAATGCGAACGGCGTCACGAAACGCCCTGTGGCGACTGAGTCGGCAGGTGGGTCAATGGCGGAAATGCACGAACAGCCGCCCCGGGTTCTTCGTGTCCTTTTCGACCCGGTGGTACTGCTCGCGGATATGCGGCTGCTCGAGAAACTTGAGTACACGCTTCTTCAGCTGTCCCTTACCTCGCCCGTGGATAATCTCCACCATGGGCAGGCGCTTGTCGACCGCCTGCGCAAAGGCGTCGGTCAGAGCCGCGTCGATCTGGCGGCCACGGTTGAAGATGTCGTGGAGATCAACCTTGAGTCGTGCCATGGGTCTCCGCTGGTCAGCTCTGCATCATGCGCTCCAGCAGCGCATCCGGGGTTGTATCGACCTTGAGCATGTTCCGATGCCAGGGTCGGATCAACTCCTCGTCGACGCAATGATCCAGGAATGCCAGCAGCTGATCGTAGTAACCATGAGCATTGAGAAGACCGACAGGTTTCACATGAATCCGCAGCTGACTCCAGGTGAGAATCTCGAACAACTCCTCCAGCGTTCCCAGTCCACCCGGCATGGCGATGAACGCATCGGCCCGCTCGGCCATGATGGTCTTGCGCTCGTGCATCGTGTCGACCTGGATGAGTTCCGTGAGCCCGGTATGGGCCACCTCCTGCTCCTCCACCACTGTCGGAATGACCCCGGTCACCTGCCCGTCCGCCGCCAACGTCGCCTCGGCAACCTCGCCCATCAGGCCGATACTCGCGCCGCCGTAGACGAGCCCCAGGCCGCGACGGGCCAGGGTGGTCCCCATGGCGCGCGCAGTCTCGACATAGCGCTGGCCTCGCCCGGGGCTGGAACCGCAGTAAACACACACCTGTTTCATCACCACTCCCTATCAACGCCGAATGATGCATACTTCCATGGAAACGACGGATGACATCACCCACCCGAATCGCGAAGGAGAGATCATGCGCCCCCGGACCCTTGCCCGTCACGCACCCGCACCCGCACTGGCCATGGCGCTCGGCCTGTCAGCGGTCGCGGTCGCGGCACCTGCCGAGAGCCAGGATCGTTTCTATCTCGGCATGGATGCCATGAACTGGTCATACGACGAAGAAGCGGGCCGTGATTTCTCGTCGCTCGGCGTGCGGGGCCGCCTGGGCATTCGCCTGAATCCGACCTTCTCCTTCGAGGCGCACCTTGGCGGAACCGGCACGGACCGCTCCGGCAGTGAGCGCCGTGAGCTGGATTTTCTCTACGCCGGGCTGATCCGGGGTGATCTCGGCATTACCCGTTACACCTCCCTCTACGGCGTCATGGGCGCGGCGGGCATAGAGATGAGCGGCCGGGATGCCGACGACAACAGCGTGAGCGTCCGGGAGTCCGGCGTCAGCCTTGGCATTGGCCTGGATTTCAATCTGTCGCCGGGCGCGTCGCTGAACATCGACTACATGCGCTACATCGACTCCAGCGACATCGACTTCTCGGCCATCAGTGCCGGCGCACGCTGGACATTCTGAACCGGCCGCCACCGGGGGCGCAGGCCGCTCAGGGGCGCGCCCCCTCCTCGCCTTCCTCTTCCTGATCCTCGCCCTCCTTGGCCGGCGGCTGCAGGTCATACTTGGTAACGCCCATGGCGAGCGCCGATGCGCTTGCCACGAAGATCGAGGAGTAGGTCCCGACCAGGACGCCAAGCAGCAGGGTAAAGGCAAAGCCGGAGATCACCTCGCCGCCGACGAAGTAAAGCGAAAGCACCACCAGCAGGGTGGTGAACGATGTCACCAATGTGCGGGACAGGGTCTGGTTGATGGCCGCATTCATCACTTCCTCGGTGCCGCCCTTGCGCATGCGCAGGAAGTTTTCGCGTATTCGGTCGAATACGACAATGGTGTCGTTCAGGGAGTAACCGATGACGGCAAGCAACGCTGCAAGGACCGTAAGGTCGAACGTGATCTGGAACAGAGACAGGATCCCCACCACGAGGGTAATGTCGTGGACCAGCGCAGCCACTGACCCCGCCGCAAACCGGTACTCGAAACGGAACGCCACGTAGAGCAGAATACAGCCGAGCGCGCCCAGCATCGCCAGCGCACCCTGCTCGGTCAGCTCCTCGCCCACCTGCGGCCCCACGAACTCCACCCTGCGAAGCTCCACTTCGGGAAACCGCTCTTCCAGAGTGTCGAGCACACGGTTGCTCAGTGCATCCGCGTCCTCTTCATCCCGCGGTCCGAGCCGGATCATGACATCCCGGGCAGTGCCGAAATGCTGCACCACCGCTTCCTCGTACCCGCCTTCGTCCATGGTGCGGCGGACCTCGGTGAGGTCGACGGCATCCTGGAAGCCCACCTCCACGACCGTGCCGCCAGTGAAGTCGATGCCGAAGTTCAGCCCGCGTATCGCAATGATCGCCACGGCCAGAGTGAGCATGATCAAGGACGCCAGGCCCGCCCAGCGGCGCCGGCTCATGAAATCCAGATTGGGCGTTTTATTGAAAAGCCACATGGTTTTGCGTCCCTTGCCCGCTCAGATTGCCAGCCGCGTCAGGCGACGCTTCCGGCCGTAGATCAGATTCACCACCGCGCGCGTGCCCAGAATGGCCGTGAACATGGACGTCACGATGCCGATGGACAGTGTCACGGCGAAGCCCTGGATCGGCCCGGAGCCGAACAGGAACAGCACCACGGCCGCAATCAGGGTGGTGATATTGGCGTCGGCGATGGTCGACAGGGCCTTGGCGTAACCCGAGTGGATCGCCTGCTGCGGCGACAGCCCCGCCGCAATCTCCTCCCGTATTCGCTGGAATATCAGCACATTGGCATCGACAGCCATGCCGACCGTAAGAACGATACCCGCAATGCCCGGCAGCGTCAGGGTCGCCTGCAGCATGGAGAGCACGGCGACGATGAACACCAGGTTCAACATCAGCGCCATGTTGGCGATCAGACCGAACACCCGGTAGTAGAACGCCATGAACAGCACCACCAGCACAAAGCCGATCACCACGGCCATGACACCGCGGTCGATGTTCTCCTGCCCCATGCTCGGGCCGACCGTGCGCTCCTCGATGATGTCGATGGGTGCCGCCAGCGAGCCCGCACGGAGGAGCAGCGCCAGGTCACGCGCGGCGGTACTGTCTTCCAGACCGGTAATCCGGAAACGGTTCGAGAGCGGTTCCTGGATGGTGGCGACGTTGATCACCTCTTCGGTGCGCACGCGCTCACTCACCGTCTCGCCGTTCTGCTCCCGCGTCTCCTGCCGGGTTTCGATGAACACCACCGCCATGCTGTTACCCACGTTCTCGCGGGTCGCCCGGTTGAACATGTCACCGCCGGCAGAGCTGAGCCGGATGTTGACCTCGGGCCCACCGGTCTCCTGGTCGATGCCGGACGAGGCGTCGATGATGTACTCCCCGGTCAGCATGACCTCCCGCTCCATCACCACGTAGTCGCCATAGCGGGGGTTGCGGGCCGGGTACTTCACCGTACCGGGAGGAGCCGGATCATCTGCATCGCCGCGATAGGGGTAGTGGTCTTCGTCCACCATCCGGAACTCGAGCGTGGCGGTCGTGCCAATGATCTCCCGCGCCCGGGCCGTGTCCTGCACACCGGGCAGCTGGACCACGATGCGGCTGCTGCCCTGCTGCTGGATCACGGGCTCGGCGACACCCAGTTCGTTCACCCGGTTACGCAGCGTGGTGATGTTCTGCTGCACGGCGAAACGCTGGATCTCGCTCTGTTCCTCTTCCGGCACGGTGGCGATCAGCCAGTACTGGCCGTCACGCTCTTCCTGTGCCAGATCAAGCTCGCGATACTCGCCGCGCAGCTTGTCGTAGGCGCGCTCACGGTCCGCCGCATCGTTGAAGCGGGTCACGATGCGGTTGTCGTCGTCCACCTCGATGCGGCCGTAGCGGATGCGCTCCTGGCGCAGCTGATTGCGGAAATCGGTCTGGTAGCGCTCCAGGCTCTGGGATACGGCGGCATCCATGTCCACATCCATCAGAAAATGGACGCCGCCACGCAGATCCAGGCCCAGGTACATGGGCGCAGCGTTGATGGCCCGCAACCAGTCCGGCGTCGCCGGCGCCAGATTGAGCGCCACGGTCACATCGTTGCCCAGACGTGCGCGCAGCAGGTCCGCTGCATCCACCTGCGCATCCGAGCTGCCGAAACGAATCAGTACCCGCTCGTCGTCCACCTCGGTGGCGATGTAGTCCTTGCCTTCCTCATCGAGGACCTCCAGGGCCTGCCTCTCGATCTCGGTGGTCTCCACCGCGCCGCGCACCGGGGTGATCTGCACGGATGGATCTTCGCCGAAGAGATTCGGTAACGCGTACAGCGCACCCACCACGATGGCGACGATGAGGATCAGGTATTTCCAGAGCGGATAACGATTCATGTGAACAGGCAGCCTTGCGCTTATTTACCAGCCTTCTTGGCCTCTTCGGGTTCCACCTTGCCCTTGATCGTCCCCTTGGGAACCACCTGGGCAACCGCATTCTTCTGCACCTTCACCTGATTGTTGTCGTTGATCTCCACACTGATGAAGGTCTCGTCAACGTCGGTGATGCGCCCGAGAAGTCCGCCCTGCGTGATGACCTCGTCACCCTTGGCCAGCTCGGAGACCATCTTCTTGTGCTCTTTCTGGCGCTTCGCCTGGGGCCGGATGAGCAGGAAGTAGAAAATGGCGATCAGCAGGATCGGGAACAGCAGGGCGGTCCAGCCCGCACCTTCTCCACCCTGCTGGGCAAAGGCACTGGAGATGAAGAATTCCATGGATCAACCTCTTGTCGATGGCAAAAACGAGCCAAACAATGCATCCGCGGTCACGCGGGCGTCAACTATGCGCGCACCCGGGCAAACGGCCACGGTACCGGGTGCGCATTATGCCACAGGCACACGCCCGCCGCCCCATGACCGGCAAGCCGGCCATCGGTACGCGGCACCACTGCAATCCCGCGTTACAGGGCATCGATCCCTGCGGACTGCCGGGCGTAGAAGTCCTCGGCGTACGCATCCAGCCGCCCCGCCTCGATCGCCTCGCGCAGCTCGCGCATGAGCCGCTGGTAAAAGGCCAGGTTATGGATGGTTGCCAGACGCTTGCCAAGGATCTCGTTGCAGCGGTCAAGATGCTTGAGATAGGCGCGGCTGTAATGCAGGCAGGCATGACATTCACAGCCGGGCTCGATCGGCCGAGTATCCCGGGCGAACCGGCTGTTGCGAATGCGCAGCATGCCGCCGCGGGTGAACAGGTAACCGTTGCGCGCGTTGCGCGTGGGCATGACACAGTCGAACATGTCGATCCCGCGCCGCACCGCTTCGACGATATCCTGCGGCCGGCCAACGCCCATCAGGTAGCGTGGACAGCCGCCGGGGAGTTCCGGTTCCAGATGCTCCAGGACCCTGTTGCGCTCCTCTTCGGTCTCACCCACCGCCAGTCCGCCCACGGCATAACCGTCGAAGCCGATGGACCGCAGCCCCCGGATGGATCGACTGCGCAGGTGGTCGTACATGCCGCCCTGGACAATGCCGAACAGGGCGTTGGGATTGTCCCCGTGCGCCTTGCGACTTCGTTCCGCCCAGCGCAGGGAAAGCTCCATGGACTGCCGGGCCTCGGTTTCAGTCGCCGGATGAGGGGTGCACTCGTCGAAGATCATGACCATGTCCGAACCCAGCGCCCGCTGCACGGCCATGGACTCCTCCGGCCCCATGAACACGCGGCTGCCATCCACCGGCGACTGGAACGTCACCCCTTCCTCGCGGATCTTCCGCAGGGCGCCAAGACTGAACACCTGGAAACCGCCGGAATCGGTCAGGATCGGGCCCTGCCACTGGGTGAAGTCGTGCAGGTCGCCATGGGCCTGGATGATCTCGGTTCCGGGCCGGAGCATCAGGTGAAAGGTATTGCCGAGGATGATCTCCGCACCCAGGTCCTTCAGCTCGCCCGGGGTCATGGCCTTGACCGTGCCGTAGGTGCCCACCGGCATGAACGTCGGCGTCTCGACAGTCCCGCGCGGAAACGTCAGACGTCCGCGCCGCGCGGCGCCATCGCTGGACAAACGCTGAAACTCCATCATGCCCGGGCCTCCGCCGACGGGGGGTGAATGAACATGGCATCGCCGTAACTGAAGAACCGGTAGCGCCGGGCGACCGCATGATCATAGGCGGCCATGACATGCCGGTGCCCGGCGAAGGCACTGACCAGCATGATCAGGCTCGACTCCGGCAGGTGGAAATTCGTCACCAGGGCGTCGACGACCCGGAACCGGTACCCCGGGTAGATGAAGATGTCGGTCTCGCCCTGGAACGGTGACAGCTCGCCGTCGCGGGCGGCGCTCTCCAGCGCCCGCACCACCGTCGTGCCCACGGCCACTACGCGGCCACCGCGCTCACGGCAGGCCCGCACCTGCTCGCAGGTCCGCTCCCGGACCTGCAGCAGCTCGCTGTGCATGTGGTGCTCTTCCACGTTCTCGGCACGCACCGGCTGAAAGGTACCGGCACCGACATGCAGCGTCACCTGGGCCTGCTCCACACCCGATCCGGCAAGCCGTTCCAGCATCGCCGCATCGAAATGGAGCCCCGCCGTGGGTGCCGCCACCGCGCCGGGCTCCCGGGCGAACACGGTCTGATAGCGATCGTGATCGGCGGCTTCGTCGGCGCGCTGAATATAGGGCGGCAGCGGCACGTGGCCGTGGGCGTCCAGGTAGGCGAACAGGTCCTCGACGCCGTGAATCGACAACACGAAGCAGGCGCCGTCGCGCCCTTCCACCTCGGCCTCAACGCCGCCATCCAGATGGAGCCACGTCCCGGTTGCCGGGGCACGACTGACCCGCAGGTGCGCCAGCACCCGCCGATCCCCGAGCACCCGTTCCAGCAATACTTCAACGCGACCGCCCGACGCCTTGTGCCCGAACAGGCGCGCCGGAATCACGCGGGTATCGTTGAGCACCAGCAGGTCACCCGGCCGCAGTAACGACCCCAGGTCGGCGAATGCGCGGTCCGCCACCTGACCCGTGGTGCCATCGAGGCACAGAAGACGGCTGTCGGTCCGGCGTTCGAGGGGCCGCTCGGCGATCAGCTCCTGCGGGAGATCGAAATGGAAATCACGTCGGCGCATGGGAGGGTTCAGCACAAGAATATGGTGCCCCGGGGGAGAGTCGAACTCCCACGGCCAAAGGCCACTCGATTTTGAGTCGAGCGCGTCTACCAGTTCCGCCACCGGGGCATGGTGTTGGGCGTGCCACCCGTTAGACTCGCGGCCGCGCCACAGGGCGCGTAGTCTGCCACAAACCGGGGAAAAATGCCCAGCGGGCCCCGCTCGCCACCGGGGCCCCGCCGGAGGAGAATCAGTCCATGACTGCACGCCAGCCGTCGCGAATCTCGTCGCTGGTGCGCTCCTGCGTGTCGGGCTCAGGATAGCTCTGGTGTGTGTGCCAGGCGATCAGGGATTCGCGGACCAGTGCGGCCGCCACCTCCTGGTAGCGCTCCACGGAGACGCCACGATCCGGACGGTAGGCGCCGTCCAGCTCTCCGTCTTCGGACAGCGAGAGCACGACACGGAAGTTGATGGCTTCCCCGGCCCGGCGGCCATGATCGATCACGCCGGCGGAACGGGCACTGCGCGTCATATCGTACAGATGGTCGCCGTCGGCGTCGCGAATGACCACTTCGTAGCGGGGGTTCTGCTCACCGCGGGTCGTGACCACAATTTCGCGGGCGTCCAGCGGCAGAGGGGCAAGATCGGCCACCACCGCGGCCATCGCTTCATCCAGCGCGGCACTGGGCTGGGGATCATCCAGTGCGGCGCGATAACGGCTCTCCATGACAATAAGAATCAGAACAATCACCACCGTGGCCGCCGCGGCGAGCCCGATCCAGAGCTGGCGCCGGGTCTTGCGATCGTAAGCGTCCGCCTCGTCGAGGGTGCGTGGTTCGTTCTCGTTCGTCATTGATGAGCGCCTCCGGTTGACGGGCCAACGGCCCGGTGATTTTCATCCCCGCCTTTGACGCGCGGGAAGGGCCAGGGTTCCCGGCCGTCCAAGGGAAGGATAAACCACGATCGCGCACCTTACCCGCAGGAGAGAGAGACCCGCGCGATGCTTACGCCCTGTCCGCCTGCAGCCCGGCGAACGCGTCCTCCTCGCCGGTCACCGGATCCGGCATGCCCGGTGCAACGCTGCCCTGTAACCCGGCGAAATCGTGAAGGTCGGTGTCCGCCAGGTGCGACGGCCTCACGTTCTGCATGCTGCGCAGGATGACATTGAGCCGGTTCGGATCCTCCTGCTCCCACGCCTGCACCATGCGCTTGATCTCCGCGCGCTTGAGGTTGGGCTGCGAGCCACACAGGTTGCAGGGGATGATCGGGAACGCCTTGTGCCCGGCGTACTCTTCCAGATACTGCTCCGGCACGTACGCCAGCGGACGGATCACCACGTGCTTGCCATCGTTGCTCCTCAGCTTGGGCGGCATGGTGGCGAGACGCCCGCCATAGAAGAGGTTGAGGAACAGCGTCTCGACCAGGTCGTCGCGGTGATGCCCCAGGGCGATCTTGTTCATGCCCATCTCTTCCGCCGCAGTGTAAAGCGCCCCGCGGCGCAACCGGGAACACAACGAGCACATGGTCTTGCCCTCCGGGAGGACACTCTTGACCACACTGTAGGTATCCTGCTCCAGGATGCGGTAATTCACGCCGACGCTGTCGAGGTAATCGGGCAGAATGTGCTCCGGCCAGCCCGGCTGCTTCTGGTCCAGATTGACGGCGGTGATGTCGAACCGCACCGGCGCCCGTTGCTGCAGCAGCCGGAACATCTCCAGCATGGCGTAGGAGTCTTTGCCGCCGGAGAGGCAGACCATAATATGGTCGCCGTCCTCCACCATCCGGTAATCACGGATCGCATTGGCAGTGAGGTAGGTCAGGCGTTTTTCCAGGGACTTCAGATTCATCGCGGATTCCGGGCGGGTTGTTGCGATGGGGGTTTATACCATCCGTGCCGCCCCGGACCCAACCAGGCAAGCGGACCATCCCATGCAGCACGGCGACACCACAACCCAGCGCCCGCATGCCGTCCGGCTGGAGCCGCTGCGCCACCTGACGGGCTTCCTCCGCCGTTACCGCGGGCGCGTACTCGCTGCCGTAGTCGCACTGGTGGTGGCGGCCGGTAGCGTGCTGGCGGTTGGGCAGGCCCTGCGGCTGGTGGTGGACCAGGGGTTCCTCGGCGACGACCCGGCGCAGCTGGACAGGCTGCTGGCGCTGACCCTGGGTGTCATCCTGCTCATGGCCGCGGCGTCGGCCGTGCGCTTCTATCTGGTCTCGTGGATCGGCGAACGTGTGGCCGCGGACCTGCGCAAGGCGGTGTTCAACCACGTCATGCGCCAGGAGCCGGCGTTTTTCGAACTGAACGGCGTGGGCGAGATCCAGTCACGGCTGACCACCGACACCAGCGTGCTACAGACAATCCTGGGCTCGTCATTCTCCATTGCCCTGCGTAACGCGCTGCTGCTCGTAGGCGCCATCGCCATGCTGTTCGTGACCAGCCCGCGCCTGACCGCGCTGGTACTGGTCGGGCTGCCGGTGGTGCTCATCCCCATTCTGTTCTTCGGCCGTCGGGTGCGGCGACTGTCCCGCTCCAGCCAGGACCGCATCGCCGACGTCGGCAGCCACGCCGGCGAGACACTGCAGGCCATCCGCACGGTACAGGCGTTCGGTCATGAATCCGCCGACCGGGCGCGCTTTGAAGGCCACGTGGATACCGCGTTCACCACCGCCATGCGCCGCATCCGCCAGCGCGCCTGGCTGGTGGGCATGGCCATGGGGCTCGCGTTCACCGCCGTGGGCATCATCCTCTGGCAGGGTGGCCACGACGTGCTGGCCGGGCGTATGACCGGCGGCGAACTCTCCGCGTTCGTGTTCTACGCCGTCCTGGCTGCGGGCGCGACAGGCGCCGTGTCGGAGGTGTCGGGGGAGCTGTTCCGCGCCGCCGGGGCCACCGAACGGCTAATGGAGCTGCTCGCCGCGCGCCCGGCCATTACGGCACCAGACGAACCACAACCCCTCCGCCGGCCCGTCCAGGGCGCCGTCACCCTGGAGCGCGTGCGCTTCGCCTACCCGGCACGCCCTGCCGACCCCGTCATCGAGGATTTCGACCTCACCGTGGCACCGGGGGAACGGGTCGCCCTGGTGGGACCGTCCGGCGCCGGCAAGAGCACGCTGTTCGGGCTCCTGCTGCGGTTCTACGACCCGCAGGCGGGCCGCATTCTGTTCGACGGCCACGATCTGCGAGCCCTGGATCCTGCTGAACTGCGCGCACAGATCGGACTGGTGGCACAGGAGCCGACCCTGTTCACCGGCAACGCCTGGGACAATATCGGCTACGGACGCCAGGACGCGGATGCGGGCGCCATCCGCGAGGCGGCCGCGGCGGCGCACTGCACGGAGTTCCTGGATCGCCTCCCGGACGGCTTCGACACCCAGCTGGGCCCCGGTGGCGTACAGCTTTCCGGCGGTCAGCGCCAGCGCATCGCCATCGCCCGGGCCATTCTGCGCAATCCCGCCCTATTGCTGCTGGACGAGGCGACCAGCAGCCTGGATGCGGACAGTGAAGCGCGGATACAGGCAGCGCTGGTCGACCTCATGCGTGACCGAACCAGCCTGGTCATCGCCCATCGTCTGGCCACGGTGCAGTCGGCGGACCGCATCGTGGTTATGCAGCACGGGCGGATCGAGGCACAGGGCAGCCACCGGGAACTGATCGCAAGCAGCCCCGTATATGCGCACCTGGCGGCACTTCAATTCAGCACGGAGCCAGCTCAAACACCAGCAAGCAAGCATCCTGCCCGTGGGTGATGCTGCAATGCAGCACGCCTGATCTAAGAGTCGATTGCCACTGACAAAAACGATCTAAGCGGCACTATTTCGGTGTGCTATATAACGGTTCAGGCTCTTTCCCTACGACCACCGAGGTGGACCCGCTGGACACACGCACCCTTTGTCTCGGCGCTCTCACCGAAGGCGATGCCTCCGGTTACGAGATCCGCAAACTCCTTCTGGAGCGGTTCGGCCATTTTCTCGACGTGAGTTTCGGCTCCATCTACCCCGCGCTGGCCGCACTGCTGCAGGAGGGGCTGGTGGACTGTCAGGAGATCACTCAGCGCGGGCGGCCGGACAAGAAGCGCTACCGCATCACGGATGCCGGCCATGATGCGTTCGTGGCCTCTCTGCTGCAGTCACCGGGGCGGCACAAGACCCGCTCCGAGTTTCTCGCACTGCTGTGCTTCGCCCACTTCATGCCGCCGGAACAGGTCCAGTGGGTGCTGGACGAACGCCACAGCGAGTTCGAGGCCGCCATGCACGAGGCAGACCGCTGGCTGGCGGAGAGCGGCGACGGCACCCCCGCCGGTATGCGCTTTGCTGCCGGCTTCCGTCGTGCCCTCATGGCCGCCGCCTGCGACTACATCCGCGAGCACCGTGTGGAACTGAAGCAGCGCTGACACCCTCGCCCCGTGACCGCCCGGCCGGAACATGGCCACCGCAGTATCTTCCACCCGGGGTGACACGCTACCATCGGTGAACAAGCCGATAACGCTGTCTTCGCCATCACTGAATCAATAGGGCGCCACATTGCCTCACTCCCATGACGGCGATCGGGGCGCTGACCCGATCGCCCAGGCGCGCCACCTCGCGGATCTGGAACATCTCCGGGAACGCAACGCCCGTCTGGAACTCTTCGTGCGGCTGTCCACCCGGGCGGTTGCCGATATCAATGATGCGCGCGCCCTGACCCGGGACGCCCTATCGCAGCTCGCCACACACCTCCGCATTGTCGGGGTATTCGCCTGGAACGGCCCCGCCGAAGGCATGCTGCTGGTGGCGTCCACGGTGAAAGAGGCGACCGGGGGCGTACTGCGGCTGGACACCGATCTCACACCGCATGACCCGGCCGGCACGGCGTCCTGGGCGGACTCGTTCCGGTCGCTGGATGCCGCGCGCAGCGCCACCGGGTTGCCGTTGAGCACGCTGAATTCCCATGTCGTGCTGAATTGCCCGGTTACGGAGACGCTCCAGCTCGCCATCGCGCTGGTCGACAGCACGGACGACCCCATTCCCGCGGAGGACGTGGCCTATGCCGCGTCAGTGCTCAACCTGCTGGCGCTGATCCACGCCCAGGAGCAGCGCCAGAGCGAAGCGGCAACCCTCGCCTACACCGACCCGCTGACGGGCATCGCCAACCGGCGGGCGTTCGTCGACCAGGCAAACCGCCACATGGCCCTCGCCAGTCGCGAGAACCGCGCCATGGCGCTGCTTTTCATCGATCTGAACCGCTTCAAGGACGTCAACGATTCCTTCGGCCACAGTGTTGGCGATGAACTGCTCAACCAGATCACTGCGCGCATCAACGGTGTCTGTCGCACCAGCGACCTGCTCGCCCGCCTGGGCGGCGACGAGTTCGGCCTGTTGCTGCCGCTGACCAACGCGGACGGTGCGCTGGCCATGGCAGCACGGATCCACGACGCCCTGCTGGCCCCGTTCAGCCTCGCCGGGGAGACCATCCAGTGCGGCACCAGCGTCGGCATCGCGGTGTTTCCCGACCACGGTGAGACGGTGGACGACCTCCAGCAGGCCGCCGACGCCGCCATGTACAGCGCCAAACACTCGCAGGAACCGACCCGGGTTTACAGGCCGCCCCAGAACCAGAGCGCCCGCCAGACCCTGCTCATCGACCAGCGGCTGCGCCGGGTGATCAACGGCGAAGACGGTGCCATCGCGCTGCACTGCCAGCCCATCGTCGCCCTGGACGACGGCTGCGCCGTCCGCGAACTCGAAGTGCTCTCCCGGTTCGACACATCGGACATGGGGCGCCTGACTCCGGATCAGTTCATTCCCGTTGCGGAGCGCAACGGGTTGATCGTCGATCTGGACCGACTCATCCTGAAGCAGACTGTCGCCGCCATGGCGGGTTCGGACACGGTCATGTCCGTGAATATCGCCGCACCAACCCTGTACCACGCCGATTTTCCCGCGTACGTGAGCGAACTGCTCGACGCCTCCGGAATCGGTCCGCATCAGCTCTACCTCGAGATCACCGAACGGGTGGTCACCGACCCTGGCCGCGCGCTTGCCGCGCTGGAGGCGCTGTCCAGCGCCGGGGTGCGCATTGCTCTGGATGACTTCGGCACCGGCTATTCCTCCCTCACGGTCATCGCCGACCTGCCGATACATCGCATCAAGATCGACCGCCGCTTCGTCCAGCAGCTCGGCGCCGAGCACCCGTTGCAGCGGGCCATCGTGGAGAGCGTGGTGGCCATGGCCGACGGCCTCGGAGTCTCCCTGGTGGCGGAAGGCATCGAGACTCTCGCGCAGGAGCAGGCCGTCCGGGACCATGGGATACTGCTGGCCCAAGGGTATCGCTTCGGGCGTCCGGAACCCATGGAAGTTATGAGACCGCAGCCTGTGCCCGGCCTTGGGCACGAGCGTGGAACGTGATACGAGTACCTCAATGCAGAGCGCAGGCTGCAAGCCATGATCGGACTGATACAACACACCTTGCTGGTGCTGCTGGAGAAGGAAGGCGGCACCCCGCTGAAACGCCGCATCCTGACCGACTGCGGGCTGGCCCCGGAGACCTACTTCCCCATCCACCAGGATTTCCCCGACACCCAGTGCTCCGCATTGATCACCGCCACCGCCATGAACATGGGCATCGACGAGCGGACGCTCTGGGGCCTGTATGCGGACCACTTCCTGGCGGAGGCGCGGGAGATCTTTCCGCGGTTCTTCGAACTGGCCCCATCGGCCCGGGACTTTCTCCTGCGTCAACCCACCATCCACTGCGCGTTTGGCGCCGGGCTGCGCGACCCGGAGGCGCGGGAACAGGTACGGGACAAGTTCCAGATCACCGAAGACGGCGGCGACCTCATTGTGCGTTACCGCTCCCACCTGCAGCTATGCCAGCTCTACGGCGCCCTGGCTGAACGGGTATTGCGGCTCTATGAGGAACCGGGCAGCGTCGAGGAACTCCAGTGCCGGCATCAGGGACATGACGCCTGCACGTTCCGCATCAGCTTCCACAAGGATACCGGCAAGGCTGCCACGCAATGACCGATCGCCCCGGCCGTTCCGCGTCCTCCTCGACGCGGGAGGCCATCGCGCAGATTGCCAATACCCTCTGCGACGTCGTCGACAACCGCTTCGACCTGCGGGTGGACGTGGACAGCGACGATCTGGAGGTCCAGAAGCTGGCGATGCTGGTGAATTTCGTCCTGGAACAGATCCGCCGCAACCTCGGCGAAGTGGAAGAGGCGCGCGCCGAGCTGGAAAAGCGCGTTGTGGAGCGCACGGAACGGCTGAACCTGGTGATCGCGGGCGCCAACGACGGCGTCTGGGAATGGCTTCCGGACACGGATCAGCTCCTGGTCTCCGACCGCTGGCTGGAGCAGATCGGGCACCCGGAAAGCAGTCGCGACTGGACCACCGCCCGCTGGATCGAGCTGGTCCACCGACGCGACGCCCCGCGGATCCGGCGCGCCATCCGCCGTGTGCTCACCGGTGAGGACGAACACCTTCGTGTCGAGTTCCGTTTACGCGAGGACGTGCTCGGCCAGGAGCGCCTGATGCTGGCGCGCGGCGCCACACTGCGGGATCACCGGGGCCACGTCCTGCGGCTCGGCGGTACGCAGACGGACATCACCCGGCGATTCTGGAACGACCCGGAAACGGGGCTGTTCACCGAACGCGCACTGCTGGCGCACCTGGGTGACCTGGACCTGGACAGCGAGGACTCAATCGCCGTGATGGTCCGCATGCGCATTCTGGGCGGCTCGGCCACGTCCAGCCCCGAAGAGAGCCTGCGCGCCGTCCACCAGCACGTAGCCCACCGGTTGACGGACCTCATTCCCCACGGGCCGCTGCGGATCGGGCTGACCTCCGGCGACACAGTCACCGCCATCGCACCCGCGGCAACTGCACCCGAGCTAATCAGCGCCAACCTGGAAGGCCTCATGGAAACCACCCTCGTGGTCGGCAACGAACGCCTGTGGCTGCGTCCGGCGGTCGGCATTGCCGATACCAGCACACTGGAAAGCCGCGATCCGGCCATGCTGCTGGAGAGCGCCCGCACGGCCATGCGCGCCGTGCGCCAGCAGCCCGCGGGTGCGGTGACCCGGGTCTTCTCACGCCGTTTCCAGCAGCGGATGCTCGCCGACCGGGACGCCGAGAACGTGCTCGCCCAGGCGATCGGGCAGCAGTGGATCACGGCGCATCTGCAGCCGGTGGTGGACATGGCCACCGGCGGGGTTCACGCCTTCGAGGGCCTGATGCGGCTGCACCACCCGGAGCACGGGCTACTTCCGCCCGGCGTCTATCTGGATGCCGCGCAGCGCACCGGTTCCATCGATGCGGTGACCCGGCAGGCATTTGCCGCTGCGGCCGAGGCCATGCACTGCCCGGCCATGGCGGAGCGCTTCGGCGACGGGTTTCTGCTCAGCCTGAACATCGCCCCGGAGCAGCTGGCCAGCCGGACTGCGGCCGACGAACTGCTCGAACTCATCCACGATCTGGACACCCCTGTGCACCGGATCCAGCTTGAGGTCACCGAGCGCTCGGTGCTCAACGACCCCGCCCACGCCGCGAACGTGCTGAAGCGGCTCCAGGCCGCCGGCGCCATCATCGCCATGGACGATTTCGGCACTGGCTACTCCTCCCTGGCCTATCTGCAACAACTCCCCCTGGACGTGCTCAAGATCGACAAGAGCCTGGTGGATCCGGTGACCTCCAGCGACCGCGCCCTGCGGGTACTGACCACCATCGTCCGACTCGCCGAGGACATTGGCCTGCAGGTGGTTATCGAAGGCGTCGAGACAGAGGCACAGCTCCAGGCCGTCAGCCAGCTCGGCACCAACCTCTTCCAGGGCTTCCTGCTCGCGCGCCCACAGACACCCCAGGCATTCACCCGGCCCGGCTTCCTGGATCATATCGCTCATCTGCAGCATCGCCTCACCCTGCGCTGAGGCCCGACCGCGTCCGGATCCCGTGCAGCGCGTCACACCATCGCCGTCGCGATACCGATAGCCTTTACAGGTGTCGGGGTGGTGCAAGCGTGAAGGGCTCCGGCAGAAAAGAATTCAGCGGGTCAACCGCCTAGCAGGGGCACAACAGATGATCAGACGAGCAACCATTGCCGGCGGCCTGGCGGCCGCCACGGCGTTCACGGGTGTGCACGCCCATCCCATGGGCCAGCCGACCGGAGCCCAGCTCACCTACGGCGGCTCCGCGCCCCACGAGGTGGCCATCGCCGTCACCGGCAACCCGGCCGCCCCCTCCCTGGGTGAGCGCCGCGTGCGCGCCGGGCTGGCGAACATCGGGCTCGGCATCGAGATCGGCGAGGCGGACGACTTCGATCAGGATCTGGAGCGGATCGGGGATGATTTCGAGAAACTCGACAAACGTCTAGTCGAATTCGATAACACGCTTGAATCAATAAGTTCGCAGGAAGACATCGAAAAGGCAAAAGCCGATCTTGAGTCTTTGATAGGTGACATCACTGTCTTCGAGGACGACGCCAACACATTCGTGAGCGAAGTCTCCGATGCAGCTTACGTGAAGTTCAACGGCTCCCTTGGGGGGCCGGCCGCGCCACTTAGCATTCGGTCGGAACGCCTTGGAGGCGTTATTACAGTGGACTACGGCGCCTACATCGAAGGTCGCGCCGCGGTCGAATCGTCTGGTGACGCGTTCTCTACCGGGTTCGATCAGCTTCTGGACAGCAACGACGAACTCGATTCGGATATCGATATCACAGAGCTCAGTATCGGGGAAGACGACGCGGGATATCCGATCATCATGGACGGCGACAAAACACTGGCGACTCTGGAACCCAATGAAGATGCCGGCCTGGCGGTCCAGGGCGGAATCGTTGGCCGCCTTAGCGGTGGTTACTCGCGGGAGGTTATGAGCAACGCCCTGGGAACGCTGCACGCCGGCGCCACCCTGAACATGTACCAGGTCACCCTGGCCCGCTCGGGCGTCCTGCTGGACGAGGGTGACGACACCGAGGACCGGGCCGAGGACGAGTTCGGGGACAACCAGGAGACGTCCAACGGCCTCGGGCTGGACGCCGGGCTGTACTGGATGGCGGGCAGCTACTCCGCCGGCGCCACCCTGAAGAACATCAACGAGCCCTCCTTCGACTACCCGGATGTCTGCGGAAACGACCCCGACGCGCAGTCCTGCGCCTTCTTCAAGGCCAACCCCCAGGCCAAGCGCAACGGCAGCAGCTGGACCATGGAGCGGCAGATCACCCTGGAAGGCCAGGTGTTCACCCAGAACCGCCGCTGGGTGGCGGGGGCACGGCTGGACGCCAACAGCGTGGCCGACACCACCGGCGACGAGCACCAATGGGCGGCCATCCACGGCAGTTACGTGCCGCAGACCTTCTGGATCCCGAGCCCGCGACTCGGCTACAAGCAGAACCTGGCCGGCGAGGAGCTGAGCTACGTGATGGCGGGGGTGACCTATTTCCGCGCCCTGCACATCGACGCCGCCTATGCGCTGGAGACGGCATCGTTCGACGGCAACGAGATGCCGCGCTCGGTGCAGGTCAACGTCGCCCTGGACCTCCAGTTCTGACCTGGTAGCACGACACCCCCACGGGCCGGCGGCTGCGGCGCCGCCCGGCCCCGTGCCGATCGACCGTTTCTCCCTTCCCGACGGCAACCGGAACGCGTAAGGTAACGTCCGGCTGGCGGCCGCACCCGCGCCGCCGGCGCGCTGCATCCCCGTTGGCCCCATGCAGGAAGGACGCTCGCCTTGCGAGAATGGCTACTCATCCAGCAGATCTACGACGAGTGCTCCCGGGCGCGCATTCTGGCACTGCTTCTCACGCGGCACGTGGTCAGCTTCTCGGGGCTGGCGCTGTTGATCTGCGTGCTCTTCGCCATCTCGGCACTAGCCGTGGCGCCGCTGATCACCGAGGGCTGGTGGACGCCGGCCGTGGTGGTCGTGGTGGTGCTGCTCATCGGCCTGCTTGGCGGGCTGGTGCTGGAGGACCGCGCCATGGCGGTGATCCAGGCACGGGAAGGCTCAAACCGGCAGAATGCGCTCCTGCGCCGCTACCGCCGCGGCATGCTGGGCGCCCGGTATGCACTGTTCCGCGAGCGGCTGCAGGAGCACCCGCAGTTCACCCCCGCGACCCTCGAGAGCGCCCTCACATGTTGTGATGCCGAGCGGGAGATGCGGCGGCGCGGCTACCCCGCGGCCAGCACCGGCCCCGCCGTGCTGGCGCTGCTGACCGCGTTCGGGCTGCTCGCCGCGGCCCCCTACGTGGCCGAGCACGGCCTCACCGCCCTCGCCCAGTGGTCCGGGCTGGGGCTGGCGGCCGTGGCATCGCTGCTGCTGGCCTGGCGCGCGGCACAGCCGGCCCTGTCGGACCGGGAAGAGCTCCGCTGCATGCTGGTCTGGGCACTGGAGGAAGCACGAGCCGAGACGCCGGACCCGGACTCGGGCCGCCTCACGCGCTGACGGCGTCGCCGGCACGCAGCCGTTCCGCGGTTACTTCACTGATGGAGCGACACCCCGCCAGCGCCATGGTCAGCTCGAAATCCGCTTTCAGGTTGGCAATCACCTCTCCGACCCCCGCCTCCCCGGCGATGGCCAGGCCGTAGCAGTAAGGGCGACCGATGCCCACCGCCGTGGCCCCCAGCGCCAGCGCCTTGAACGCGTCAGCGCCGCCGCGCACGCCGCTGTCCAGGATCAGGGGCATCCGCCCGTCCACGGCATCGCGGATGCGCGGCAATTGCTCGATGGTGGACACGGCACCGTCCACCTGCCGCCCGCCGTGATTGGACACGATCAGCCCGTCCACCCCGTAGTCCACCGCCCGGCGGGCGTCATCCGGGTCGAGAATGCCCTTGAGCACGATGGGCAGCCGGGTGTGCTCCCGCAGAAAGGCAAGATCGTCCCAGGTCAGGGTGGGTCGCGAATACGTGGCGATAAACCGGCGGACGGCCGTCAGTGCGCGCCCGGAGCGGAGGCTGGCCAGAGTTCCTTCAGGAAAAGCCCGCGCCGCCTGCAGCACGGCGCGCAGGGTGTGCAGATTCACCGGCGGGCGCACGTTCCGGGCGTCCGCCGGCAGCGGTTCATCCAGCGAGTCCAGAAACACCGGGTCGGAGGTGTACTGGGCAATCCCCCGGCCGCGCAGAAACGGCAGATAGGCCAGGTCCAGATCGCGGCTGCGCCAGCCCAGCAGCGTGGTATCCAGGGTGACCACGATGGCTGTGCATCCGCAGCGCTCGGCGCGCTGCACCAGGCTCTTCACCAGCGTGTCGGACTTGCTCCAGTAGAGCTGGAACCAGCGCGGCGCATCCCCCATGGCGGCGGCACAGGCCTCCATGGGCCGACTTGCCTGGTTGGAGAAGATATACGGCACCCGCGCCCGGGCGGCCGCCCGCGCGACGGCCACATCCGCATCCCGGTGCGCCATTTCCAGCACGCCCACGGGCGAGAGCAGAAAGGGTGACGGCAGGCGCTGACCGAACAGGGTGATCCCGGTGTCCCGTTCGCCCACGTCGCGCAGCATCTGCGGCACGATCTGCCACTGCCCGAAGGCGGACCGATTGCGGGCAACGGTATCCTCCCGGCCGGCGCCTCCCGCAATATAGGCGAACGCCTGCGCACTCATGCAGCGCTCGGCCCGGGCTTCCAGCTCCCCGTAGTCGGTGGGCACTCGCGGCGGCTTCGCCGCCAGCCCGCGGCTGTAGATGGCCCGCTGGCGTTCCATGGGCCCGTTGGTTGCGGCGTTCTCCGCTGCATTGCTCATAATGCTGCTTTCCTCGCGTCGTTATTATTCCCGGTTTTCTGCGATGCCATGCATACCACAACATGCGGGATTCAAGTACGCTCGAACGAATGTCTCACTCAGTCATCACAGGAGCGGTGCGTTGGAATCGACAGGTCCCCAGGCGGTTGGACTCAGCGGCGAACGACTCGGCCGGATCAGCCGGTGGATGCGCGAGCACGTGGAGCGGGAGCGGCTGGCGGGGGCCAGCCTGCTGATCAATCGCGGCGGCGAGACCGCCTATTTCGACGCCTGCGGCTACCTGGATCTGGACGCGCGGTCTCCGGTGACGGCGGACTCCATTTTCCGCATCTACTCCATGACCAAGCCCGTGACCAGTGTCGCGGCGATGATGCTCTACGAGCAAGGCGCATTCCAGCTCGACGACCCAATCGCCCGGTTTCTGCCCGAGTTCGAGAACATGGAGGTGCTGGTCGGCGGCGATGCCGACAACCCGCAGTGCGAGCCGGCGCACACGCTGATCACCATGCGGAACCTGCTCACGCACACCGCCGGGCTCACCTATCATTTCTTCATGGCATCACCGGTGGATACGCTCTACCACCGCCACGGCATCAGCTTCAACGCACCGGACACGGAACTGGGCGAGATGGTCTCGCGACTGGCGGGGATGCCGCTGCTGTTCCACCCCGGCACCCGCTGGAACTACGGCGTCTCCACCGACGTGCTCGGCCGGGTGGTGGAGGTGATCTCCGGCAAGCCGCTGGACCGTTTCTTCCACGACGAGATCCTCGAACCACTGGCCATGCACGACACCGGCTTCGGGGCGACCCTCGGGCAGCAGGATCGCCTGGCCACCATGTACACCTCCAGCACCCGTATGCCACCCCCGCGCATCGGGCCACAGCCAACGGAACTGCCGCCGGAGCTGACCGGCGGACTCACCGAGTTCAATAACCCCGCAGGCGGCCAGTTCCACGCACCGGTGACCATGTTCTCGGGGGGCGGCGGGCTCACATCCACCATCGGCGACTACCTGCGCTTCTGCCTGATGCTGCGTAATGGCGGTGAGCTGGACGGCGTCCGGCTACTCGGCCGCAAGACGGTGGAGTTCATGCAGATGAACCATCTGCCCGGTACCATGGCGGACATGGGCGAGCCGCGCTTCAACAGCTCGCACATGGGCGCCGGGCTTGGCTTCGGGCTCGGCTTTGCGGTCGTGCTGGACCCGGCCCTGGCCGAGACCATGGGCTCACCCGGCGAGTATTTCTGGAGCGGCATGGCCAACACCCAGTTCTGGATCGATCCGGAAGAGGACCTGATCGTGATCCAGATGGCCCAGCTCATGCCGTCGAGTCTGCTGCCCATGCGGCGGGAGCTGCGCTCGCTGGTCTATCAGGCCATTGTTGACTGACAACCCTCGGGAGAGCACCGATGCAGAAGGTCTTTCTGGTCGACAACGGTTCGCTACGGGCCACGTCGACGCTCAACCTGCGGCGCGTGGCCGCGGCGCTCACGGAGCGCACGGGCACCGAGGTGGAGCCGGTATCGCTGCTCCACTCCAACAAGGTGCCGGCCGCCGACCTGGGCGGCGAGGCCGCGAAGACGTTCGGCCCCGCCGCCACGCGCTGGGCCCGGGAAGGCGTGGACGATTTTCTCATTCTGCCGTTCTTCTTCGGCCCCAGTCGGGCGCTAACCGAGTACATCCCGGAGCGGGTCCGTACACTCCAGGAGCATTTCCCGAATGTCCGCGTGCGCGTGGCGCCCAGCCTGGTGGACCCGCTCGGCCCCACCGATCTGCGGCTCGCGCATCTGCTCCGCGACGGCGTCGAGGGCGCGAAGGGCGGCATGGAACGGCCAGCCGTGGCGCTGGTGGATCATGGCAGCCCGATCCCGGAAGTCACTGCGGTGCGTAATGGACTGGCCGGGCAGCTGAGTGTGCTGCTTGGCGATACGGTATCGCGGGTCGTGGGCTGCTCCATGGAGCGCCGGGACGGTGACGCCTACCGCTTCAACGAACCGCTGCTGGAGCGCCTGCTCGATGTACCGGGCTTCCGGGATGGCGAGGTCATCATCTCCATGCTGTTCCTCTCGCCGGGCCGGCACGCAGGCGCGGAGGGCGACGTGGCCACCATCTGCCGCGAAGCGGAGGCACGCAATCCCGGACTGCGCACCGTCATGACCCACCTGGCCGGCGAGCACGGGGGCATCGTCGAGATACTGGCCGACCGGCTGAACCAGGGGCTGCACGGAGAGCGGGTCCTGCTGGAACAGACACCGGACCAGCTCACACCCGCCCTCCCCTGACGCGGGCACCACCGAGGGATGCCGACCACGGGCCGGCATCCCGTGACCCGCGTCACAGTGCAGCCACCGCGCCCTTTCAGTACCAGTTGAGTACTCAATAGAATCGAACGCTCCAAAAACGAAAATTCATTCAATGGGAGCGCGAGATGTCTGTTAAGGACTTTTTCTTCTTCGACCGCATGATTGCCCCGATCCTGATCAAGATCCTGTTCTGGCTGGGTCTGGTGGTGATCGTCCTGTCGGGGCTGGCCATAATGTTCAGTGGCGGCATGATGGGAGGTGCGGGCATGCACCAGCAGAGCGGCATGACTTTCGGCAGTTTCCTCGGCGGGCTGTTCTACATCGTCTTCGCCGGGCTGTTCCTGCGCGTGTTCTGCGAGTTCTGGATCGTGCTGTTCAGCATCAACGACCGCCTGCGGGAGATCCGCGACAACGGCCAGAATCTCTGAATGACGGCCTTGCGTGCCGCCCGACGGGCGGCACGCGGCTGGATCAGTCAGCGTCCATTACATCCATGATCGCATCACGACGCCGCTGCACCGCTTCGATATCCGCATCTGGCACATCCTCGAACATCCCGGAAAACGCATCCATCTGCTGCTGGATCTGCTCGCGCATCCGGACCTTCTGCTCGTCCGACAGTTGCGGGTGCTCTTCAATCTCCCGCAGCGCCCGCTCCATCTCCTGTTCCCGTTCCGGGTTCATGCGCATCTCGGAAGCCATCATGGCGCGGAATATGCGGTCGCCAACACCGGCCCACTCGTTCTCATCGCTATAGCCGTGGCGACGGATGATGCCCTGGATCTCGTCATGCTCTCTGGCCGTGTCCGCCAGCATGGCTTCGAAATCCATGTCGTCGATGTGCTCAGGAGATTCGAAATCTTCGTCCAGATCATCGTGGGTCGCCGACCACTCCTGCAGTTCGCTCATGGAGCCGAGCCACTGATCGATGGTGGCATCATCCAGGGCCTGGGCCGTGGTGAATCCACCGAGCGCTGCCACGGCGACGAGCAGAATGGAGATACGCTTCAACATGGGGTCACCCTCTTCTTGTTGTGTCCTCGTCGGACAGCTTAGCAGCCCGGACCGGCACGCGCCCACACGTCCCCTCGCGCGGCAGTTCTGCTAGGGTGACAGCAATGTATTCGGGCATCCCCGGTCAGACAAGATAAGGAGAACCCTCCCATGAAGACCCGTGCCGCCGTGCTGCAGGAAATCGGTCGCCCTGCCCCCTATTCGAACAGTCAGCCGCTGGTGATCGAGGAACTGGACCTGGACCCGCCCCGCGAAGGCGAAGTGCTGGTGCGCATCAAGGCCGCCGGCCTCTGCCACTCGGATCTCTCCGTGATGGACGGCAACCGGCCAAGACCCGTGCCCATGGCCCTGGGCCACGAAGCCGCCGGCGTGATCGAGCAGGTGGGGCCCGGTGTTCGGGATCTGCGCGAGGGCGACCATGTGGTGGCGGTCTTCATCCCGAGCTGCGGCCACTGCGGACCGTGCGCTGAGGGGCGGCCAGCCCTGTGCGAACCGGGCGGCAAGGCCAATAACGAGGGCGTGATGATTGGCGGCGGACACCGGCTGCGCCGGGCCGATGGCTCCACCGTCAACCACCACCTGGGCGTGTCCGGTTTCGCCGACTACGCCGTAATCTCCACCAACTCGTTGGTCCGCATCGACCCCGAACTGCCGTTGACCCATGCCGCGCTCTTCGGTTGCGCCGTGCTGACTGGTGTTGGTGCGGCCGTGAACTCCGCGGACGTGCGCCCCGGCCAGAGTGTCGCGGTCGTCGGGCTTGGCGGTGTGGGGCTGAACAGCGTCATGGGTGCCCTGGTTGCCGGAGCATCCGAGGTCGTGGCCGTCGACGTGGACGACAACAAGCTCGCACTGGCCCGGCAGCTTGGTGCCACGCTGACCTTCAACAGCAGCGAGGACGGGAGTGCGGATCGCATTCGCGAGGCCACGGAGGGTGGCGTGCATAGCGCCATAGAGATGGCCGGCTCGGAGAAGGCGCTGGAGTTCGCCTACCGCATTACCCGCCGCGGCGGAGTCACCGTCACCGGTGGGCTCGCGCATCCGGAACGCCAGGTCTCGATTCAGCAGGTCAGCCTGGTGGCCGAGGAGCGGACCCTGCGCGGCAGCTACGTGGGGAGCTGCGTACCGGTGCGCGATGTGGCCCGCTACGTGGGCCTGTTCCGGCAAGGCCGGCTGCCCGTCGACCAGCTCCTTAGCCGTACCCTGACGCTGGACGCCATCAACGATGGCTTCGACCGCCTGGCCAGTGGCGAGGCGGTGCGGCAGGTCATCGTCTTCGACGACTGACCGGCGTCAGATACTGAAACGGCGGAGACGCCCCTCCAGCTCTCCGATCACATCCCGGAGCTGGTGGTTGCGGGAGACATTGTCGCTGGACTCCCGCGCCGTCTCCGCCGCGCTCGCGCTGATCTCCTCGACCTGCGCCGTGAGATCTTCCACCACCTGGCGCTGTTCTTCCGCGGCGCTGGCGATCTGTCGGCTGTTGTCGGCGATACCGCCGATATGCCCAGTGACGCCCTCAACCTGGTTGCGGGCGGTGTCCAGTTGCTGTGCTCCGCCAGAGGCCTGATCGGCACCGTCGCGCATGATGCTCGCGCTGGCGGCAGTATGCGACTGCAGCGCCTCGATCTGCGCGTCGATCTGCTCTGTGGACTGGTGTGTCCGGCTTGCCAGCGCCCTCACCTCCTCGGCGACCACGGCAAACCCACGCCCCTGATCGCCGGCACGGGCGGCCTCGATGGAGGCGTTCAGCGCCAGCAGGTTGGTCTGGCCGGTGATGTCACGAATCACGCCCACAACTTCACCAACGGTGCGGCTCTGTTCCTCGAGCTGCGCCGCGCCGTCCGCGGCGGCGTTCAGCGCCCTTTCCAGTTCCTGCACCTGCCCGAGCGTAGCCTCCATGACCTGCCGGAGTTCGCCGGACTGCCGGTTGGCGTCTTCCACCGCCGACGCGGAGGCCTCGGCGTTCTGCGCCACTTCACCGCTGGTGGCGGTCAGCTCGGTCATGGCGGAGGAGATGGACTGCAGCCGGCTCTGCTGGTCTCTGGCGCGGTCGTGCACCTCACCGGCTCCGGTCTCACTGCGATCAGCCAGCCCGCGCACTTCGTCCAGCACCCTGACCGCCTCGGCCACGACACTGTTCACCCCCTCCACGAACGTATTCATGCCCTGCGCAAGGGGCGTGGAGGCCCCGTGCAGCCGGAACCCCAGGTCGATACGCCCGTCCCGCTCCTGCAGGTGACCGGCAATCACGTCCAGCTCAGCCGCCTGCACGCCTTCGCGATGGAAAACCCGTGCCAGGTAAACCAGCACGATGGCCTCAAACACCACGAATGCCGCGTGCACCGCCACCAGCCACGCGTCACCGCGCTCCATGATGTACACGGGCGCCCCCGTGTGCTGCAGGTGATGGAATACCACATGATGGACGGCAGTGGTCGCGGCGCCGACCACCACGGGCAGCCAGTCCCGGTAAACCAGCAGAAAGGCCAGCAGCACAAAGATGGCGAAGTGGAACTCGATCAAGCCCCGGGACTGGTGGATCAGCAACCCAGCCATGACCATGTAGGCTACCCCCATCAGCGCCCGTGTCAGCCGCGCTCCCGGCAGCTTCCAGGCGACGAACGCGGCCAGCAGCAAGGTTGGCACGCCCACCAGCACCGGTGCATGCCAGGTGCCGGACCAGCGCATGATGCCAACGGAGAGCAGCAACGCGATAGCTATCACAATCAGAGAGAGCCGGTCGCCGCGGCGGTACGTCTCGGCCAGCCTGCTTTGTACTTCGGTCATGGAATCAGTCCCCGAACCAGGGTGTCCCTACCCGCCCAATGAAAGCTGCGTTGTTAATGCATATTACTTGTACATATCTTGTACTTTATAAGAATAGGAGAGAATGCTGCAGAAAGCGTGATCCGCATCACAGCCCACCCGATCTGCGGCCACAACCTGTCCTCTCCCGTACTCGCATGACACCATTGGGGGTAACCGGATCTATTGACCCAGATCAAAACGTGGCCAGCGGGCAACCGTCCCCTTACGTCAGCGCCGCTGGCCGTGGTAACTAGAGATAACGATTCGCGAGCCGGAGGAGAACGTCATGCAATCGCCCGCACCGATTTTCGAACACCACCTCGACCAGACGCCGGCCAATTACGTCCCGCTGTCGCCCCTGACCTTTATCGAACGCACGGCTGCGACCTACCCCGAGCGCACTGCGGTGGTTCACGGCAGCATCCGCCGCACCTGGGCCGAGACCTACGCTCGCTGCCGCCGTCTCGCGAGCGCGCTGGAGCGCCGCGGCATCGGCAAGGGCGACACCGTGGCCGCCATGCTGCCCAATATCCCGGAGATGCTGGAGGCCCATTTCGGTGTGCCCATGGTCGGTGCCGTACTGAATGCGCTCAACACGCGGCTGGATGCCGACGCCATCGCCTTCATGCTCGGCCATGGCGAAGCCCGCGTGCTGATCGCCGACCGCGAGTTCGCACCGGTGATCCACGAGGCACTGAGCCGTGTCGATCGCGACATCCTGGTGATCGACGTGGACGACCCGGAGTACGGGGAAGGCGAGCCGCTCAGCGATCTGGACTACGAGGCGCTGCTGGCCGAGGGCGACCCGCAGTTCCAGTGGC